>NZ_JBPCHX010000001.1:0-1189283 GCF_051011775.1 Chryseobacterium amylolyticum | reverse complement strand
TCATCTGTGCAAATCTGTGCTATCTGCGGGATAAACAAAATAATTACCCATAAGCAGATACTTTTCTATGGTTTATCCTCAATATTGGATATTCAATAGAACCGGGCTTTAGCCCGGTTTAAAAATAAAATGTTTTCCTTTGGCTTAAGCCAAAACTTAAATAACAAGGTAATTTTCAACAATCATCTGTGCAAATCTGTGCTATCTGCGGGATAAACAAAATAATTACCCATAAGCAGATACTTTTCTATGGTTTATCCTCAATATTGGATATTCAATAGAACCGGGCTTTAGGCCGGTTTAAAAATAAAACGTTTTCCTTTGGCTTAAGCCAAAACTTAAATAACAAGGTCATTTTTAACAATTATCCTTGCAAATCTGTGCTATCTGCGGGATAAACAAAATAATTACCATAAGCAGATACTTTCTATGGTTTAACCTCAATATTGGATATTCAATAGAACCGGGCTTTAGGCCGGTTTAAAAATAAAATGTTTTCCTTTGGCTTAAGCCAAAACTTAAATAACAAGGTAATTTTCAACAATCATCTGTGCAAATCTGTGCTATCTGCGGGATAAACAAAATAATTACCCATAAGCAGATACTTTTCTATGGTTTATCCTCAATATTGGATATTCAATAGAACCGGGCTTTAGCCCGGTTTAAAAATAAAACGTTTCCCTTTGGCTTAAGCCAAAACTTAAATAATAAGGTAATTTTTAACAATTATCCGTGCAATTCCGTATAATCTGCGGTAAAAACTCTGCCATTATAATTAAAGACTATTCCCATCAGGAAATTCCAGCTAATAAAACATAAAAAAGCCAGTACAAAAAGTACCGGCTTATATAATGGATGACTTACATTTTATTTTCTTTGTGGCGGATAATTCTTCATAATCTCAGCCATAATCTCAGGAATCTGTCTTTGTTTTGCTTTCGGAGAATCTACAGAAATTCCGCTTCCGATACCCTGCCAAACTAATTTATTGGTTTTTGCATCAATAAGATCAACAATTAATGCTCCTTCATTATAATTTGTTGTCCATGTTCTGTTCATGCCAACACCCCATCCGAATGGTCCGCCCCATCCCCACATTCCGTAAGGAGAAGACGAGTTGATATCAGTAATCTTTTTATGATTCGCTTTTACATTGATAATCAGATCAGGATTTTCTCCGGACTGAAGTCCTTTGCTCTGAAGCTGTCTGGACAGTTCATTCAATACTCTGTCTTTATCAATATCATTCAGTTTTAGATCATCAATTCTTATTTTATAGGTTTTGTAAGAATTGAAATTGGCGGTTTCAGCATAATCGGAACGTACCTGAAAAGGGCTACAAGAAGTTAAGCCTAAAGTAGCAGATGCCAACAAAATAAAAATATATTTTTTCATTTTATTTATTTTTTTTTATCACTTTTAATGAATGTATCAGTCTTTTTATCGTACCCGTAAGGACAGTGTCTGCAGCCGCTTTTACAGCAATAGCCTCTTTTCAGATGGAATTTTTCTGTAAAAACCTTGTACCCCTGTTCATTATAGTAGAAGTCTTCACCTTCTTTGATGTCATAATGGGCCATAAGTTAAATGCTAGTCAAAAAACTTTTTATATTTGTTACTATGATAATTGTATGCCAAAAGCCTTTAAAAAAATTAAAAATTAATGGCATCGCTCTCTTTCCCTTTATCTTCATTAGGAAACCCGAAGATAAGGAAAATAATGTATTGATCAATCACGAAAAAATCCATCTGCGTCAACAATTGGAAATGCTCATCATTTTTTTTTATATCTTCTATGGTATTGAGTACTATTATTGGTTCTTCAGACTTAAGGACGGTTATCTGGCCTACAGAAGAATTTCCTTTGAAAGGGAAGCATATGCCAATGAAAACAACCTGAATTATCTCAGAAAAAGAAAATTCTGGAGCTTCAGAAAATATCTTTAGAATAAGTGCATGATGCGTCGGAGTTCCGGTTACGAGATTCGGGTTCCGGGTTGTGGATTCTGGCTTCAATATTATCTATAATTCAATAGGAACGGGCTTTAGCCCGTTTATCAAAAAATCCGAATTCATCCGGCTTTAGCCGAAACTTAAATTATAATCCTTATCTTATTATACAAAATTCGCACATTCTTAACACAATCATCTGTGAAAATCCATATTATCTGTGGTAAAAAGAATCTATAAAAACAACAAATTGCCACAACACTAAATCTTTTCCTACTTTTGTAAAGAATAAACCTTTAGTTGTAAAACTGAAATGCTATTAAAACCTCCCACAAAACCTGTTCCTATCCAGGAAATTCCCATTCAGAAAAATATTAGGCTTTTCATTAAAAGGGAAGATCAGATTCATCCGCTGATTTCAGGCAACAAATACTGGAAGCTGTTTCACAATGTCAATAACTATCTTGAAAAAAATCAGGGAAACTCTTATATTATTACTTTCGGAGGCGCCTTTTCCAATCATATTGCAGCGGTTTCAGCCGTAGGGAACCTGGCAGGTATTCCAACATTGGGAATTATCAGAGGAGAAGAATTGCAGCATAAATGGCGGGATAATCCAACCTTACTTTTCGCAAAGAGAAACGGAATGAACCTGAAATTTGTCACCCGGGAAGAATACCGCCACAAAGAAAAACTGACAGAATTCCTTCAGCAGGAGTTCCCGGAAGCATTAATCATTCCTGAAGGAGGAACCAATGAAGAGGCCGTAGAAGGGGTGAGAATGATGCTCAATGAACAAACAAAAGATTTTGACTATCTTTGCACCGCAGTTGGAACCGGCGGTACCGTTGCAGGTATTTCAAAATTTTGTGAAGAGAATCAGAAAGTTATAGGATTTAAAGCCGTTGACGATGCTTCACTCGAAAATAAAATTTTTGAATTAACTTTGAAACAGAATTTTAATCTAATAGATTCATGTTTTGGAGGTTATGGTAAAATAAATGACGGAAACGTCCGTTTTATCAATGATTTTAAAGAGAGGTACGGTATTCCTTTGGAACCGGTTTATACAGGAAAGATGCTGGAGAAGATTTTTGATTTGATTGAAGAAGGATATTTTCCTGAAAACAGTAAGATTTTGTGTTTTCACACTGGTGGATTACAGGGAATTGAAGGAGCAAATCTGCTGTTGGAAAAACAGAATAGAAATTTAATTATATAAGTAAAATTGAAAAACATGAAAAGACTTTTCCTATCCATAAGCCTTTTAGTTTTATCAAAATTTTCAGCCCAGACTTGGGCAACCGAAGATCAGTATATTCAGAAGTTTGCTAAATATGCCGTAGAAGAAATGGAAAAATATAAAATTCCGGCTTCTATTACCCTTGCCCAGGGATTACTGGAAACCGGGGGCGGGCAGAGCAGACTGGCACTGGAAGGTAAAAACCACTTCGGTATAAAATGTAAAGAAGACTGGACCGGTAAAACGATGAAACATACCGATGATGCACCTAACGAATGCTTCCGTGTGTATGAAGATCCAAGACAGTCTTATGAAGACCATTCCATATTTTTATCCACCAGAAAATACTACGCAAACCTTTTCAAGCTGGATATGAAAGATTACAGAGCATGGGCTTATGGTTTGAAAAAAGCAGGCTATGCTACCAATCCCCGTTATGCTTCAATTCTTATCACTAAAATTGAAAAGTACAGACTATACGAATATGACAATACAAATTCCAATGAAGTATTGTACGCCGTTCTTAAAATGTATCCGGATCTGAAGGATGACAGAACGTTCATGGCACAACTGGACCCTTCAAAAGCAGTTAAAAAAGCTAAAGAACCGGTTACTGTAGAAGTCCCTTACAAACAGACTTCGTATGCGCAGCAGCAAAAAAGAGTGGAAAGAATCAAAACGAAAGCTGAAATCCTTAATTCCATTCTTATCAAAAGCCATCCGAATGACGGCCTGAAATATATCATTATTCCTGAAGATACCGATGTAAAATTCATTGCCAATAAATTCAAAGTCAGCGAAAGCAGGCTGATGAAGTGGAATGAACTGGAAAGTGAAACTTTAAAGAAAAATGACATCGTTTTCCTTGAATCTAAAAATTCTACAGGAAATACAGCTACCTATAAAGCCGAATACGGAGAAGATATGCATGATATCGCCCAGAAATTCGGAATCAAATTAAATAAATTATATGCTAAAAACAGAATGGATGAAGGACAGCAGCCATCTGCAGGACAGCTGATTTATTTAATAGATAAAAAACCACGAAACTAATTTAATTCTTTGTTGAGAGACTACCGTTGACAGTATATGCCAACCCGCAGCTGTCAACACCAACTAAATATATATGAAGTATCAAAGAAGTTCGGCTTTGTTTGATGAAGCCTACAAATACATTCCGGGAGGGGTAAACTCTCCGGTAAGAGCATTCAAATCCGTAGGAGGAGTGCCCGTTTTCATGAAATCGGCAAAAGGTGCTTACCTTACTGATGCAGATGACAATACTTACATCGATTATATCAACTCATGGGGCCCGGCCATTTTAGGACATACACATCCTGAAGTACTGGAAGAACTGAAGATACAGGCAGAGAAAGGGTTCTCTTTTGGTGCTCCTACCGAACTGGAAACAGAAATTGCAAAATTTATCATCGAAAATGTTCCTAATATTGACCAGATCAGAATGGTTTCTTCGGGAACGGAAGCGTGTATGAGTGCCATCAGGCTGGCAAGAGGATATACAGGAAGAGATAAAATTGTAAAATTTGAAGGCTGTTATCACGGACATTCAGATTCATTCCTGATTAAAGCCGGAAGTGGTGCCGCTACATTCGGAAATCCAAATTCTCCGGGAGTAACAGCCGGAACCGCCAAAGATACATTACTGGCACGTTACAATGATTTTGAACAGGTCGAGGATTTATTCCGTCACAATCAGGGAGAAATTGCAGCGGTAATTATAGAGCCGGTTGCCGGAAATATGGGATGCGTCCTGCCTGAAAATGACTTCTTACAAAACCTTAGAAAAATCTGTGATGAAAACGGAGCCTTATTGATCTTTGATGAGGTAATGACCGGTTTCAGATTAGCATTCGGAGGAGCTCAGGAGCTTTTCAACGTAAAAGCAGATTTAGTGACTTACGGAAAAGTAATCGGAGGAGGACTTCCGGTAGGAGCTTTCGCCGGAAGAAATGAAATTATGGACCACCTTGCACCAAAAGGAGGAGTTTACCAGGCTGGGACGTTAAGTGGAAATCCTTTGGCCATGAGAGCAGGATTAAAAACACTTCAGCTTATTAAAAACGATCCTGAATTTTTCAACAGATTACATACAACAACAGAAACATTGGATTTCGAGATCGGAAAAATTCTGAATGAAAAAGGAATTGCCCATAAAATCAACAGAAAAGGTTCTATGATGTCTGTATTCTTCCATATCAACAGAGTTTCTAATTTTGATGAGGCTCAGGAAGCTAACCATTCATTGTTTAATAATTTCTTCCACCAGATGCTGCAGAATGGGGTGTATTTACCACCAAGTGGATACGAAACGTATTTCATCAGTGATGCCATCAAGGATAAAGAAATTGATATGACCTTAGAAGCAGTAAGAAAATTTGAATATTCAAATAAATAAATATAAACAAAACCGGATTTTAGATCCGGTTTTTTTTGTAAAAAAATTCAGGTGCTTATGGGTAAATAAAAATGAAAATATACACATAGTTCGTCACTCCGTAGGAGTCTCTGCAACGTAAACAGTAACCTGGATTCCTGCGGAATGATAAGGGAGCCGGTAATACTTTCCGTAAATCTTAAGTGATTTTATTACAAAATATGCGCATAGTTCGTCACTCCGTAGGAGTCTCTGCAACGTAAACAGTAACCTGGATTCCTGCGGAATGACAAGGGAGCCGGTAATACTTTCCGTAAATCTTAAGTGATTTTATTACAAAATATGCGCATAGTTTGTCACTCCTAGGAGTCTCTGCAACGTAAACAGTAACCTGGATTCCTGCGGAATGACAAGGTTGCCGGCAATACTTTCCGTAAATCTTAAGTGATTTTATTACAAAATAGGCGCATAGTTCGTCACTCCGTAGGAGTCTCTGCAACGTAAAACAACATCATTTGTATTCCTGCGGAATGGCAAGGGAGCCGGTAATACTTTCCTTAAATCTTAAGTGATTTTATTACAAAATATGTGCATAGTTCGTCACTCCGTAGGAGTCTCTGCAACGTAGACAGTATAACCTGGATTCCTGCGGAATGGCAAGGGAGCCGGTAATACTTTCCGTAAATCTTAAGTGATTTTATTACAAAATATGTGCATAGTTCGTCACTCCGTAGGAGTCTCTGCAACGTAAACAGTAACCTGGATTCCTGCGGAATGACAAGCGTTATGGTAATACTTTCCGTAAATCTTAAGTGATTTTATTACAAAATATGCGGATAGTTTATCACTCCGTAGGAGTCTCTGCAACGTAGACAGTAACCTGGATTCCTGCGGAATGACAAGGGTGCCGGTAATACTTTCCGTAAATCTTAAGTGATTTTATTACAAAGTAGGCGCATAGTTTGTCACTCCGTAGAAGTCTCTGCAACGTAGACAGTATAACCTGGATTCCTGCGGAATGGCAAGCGTTATGGTAATACTTTCCGTAAATCTTAAGTGATTTTATTACAAAATATGCGCATAGTTCGTCACTCCGTAGGAGTCTCTGCAACGTAGACAGTAACCTGGATTCCTGCGGATGAGAATTACCGTAAAATCTTTTGATCGTGATACAGAAAAGATAAACTTAGCATTTAGAAAGTAATTGCCACAAAGCATAAATCATACAGATTTTGTAATAAACCATACACTTTGTTCAGGACGCTTCTTTTTAATTTTGCCATAAACAGATTGGAAATGAAGACCTCAGACCCTACCATCTCCCGTAAAGACTTTATCCGGAATTCAGCATTGGCTGTAGCGGGATTAACTTTAATGCCTACTATCATGACCGCATCCCCTTTTTTTGATGAAAACAGTATTTCAGCAAAAGGAAAAATGAGCCTTAAAAATGTTCGTCTGGAAACAGGTTTTGAATATCAGGATGGGGAAGTGGCTTCTACCAAAACAGATCTGTTCTGTGTAGAAATTGAAAACGGAAAAATCACAAAGATTTCACCGAATCAGCCCAATGCCAAAGCCATAGATGCAAAAGGATTGTTGATGCTTCCTGCTTTCAGGGATATGCATATTCATCTTGACAAAACTTTTTATGGAGACCGGTGGCAGGCTGTTAGAAAAAGGAACGGAGGAGTCAAGGGAATGATCGAACTGGAGCAGAAAATGCTTCCGGAGATGCTTAAGAATTCAACCTTTAAGGCTGAAAAGCTAATTGAATTGTTACAGTCAAAAGGAACTTCCTTCGCAAGAAGCCATGTAAATATTGAGCCTACTTCCAAGCTTCAGTCATTAAAAAATCTGCAGAAGGCTTTAGAAAATAAAAAGAAAGGTTTTGGAGCCGAGTTGGTGGCTTTTCCACAGCACGGTGTGTTTTATACGGATTCAGTGCCTTATCTGAAAGAAGCGGCAAAAATGGACATCGATTTTATCGGTGGAGTAGATCCGTTCAACATCGATGGAGATATTGAAAAAGTACTGGATTTTACCGTCCAGCTTGCTACAGACCATAAAAAAGGGATTGATATCCACCTGCATGAAACCGGAGATTCCGGATTGAGAACAGTAGAATATCTGATTAAAAAAGTAAATGAAAACCCTTCTCTGAAAGGAAAAACCTATTTGAGCCACTGTTTTGTTCTTGGGAAATTAGAAGCCGTAAAACAGGAAGAAATTGCTGAAAAATTATCTGAAGCTCAAATCGGAATTGTTTCTACAATCCCTTTCGGAAGACTGGTCATGCCAATACCAACGCTTTACAAACATAATGTCACAGTTCTTACAGGGAATGACAGCATTGTGGATCACTGGAATACTTTCGGTACAGGAAGTGTACTTCAGAAAGCTAATTTAATGGCTCAATTGTATGGATATTCAACAGAATTCTTACTATCAAGAAGCTTAAAGCTGGCCACAGGAAATATCCTTCCGCTGGATGACAAAGGACACCAACAGTGGCCTAAAGCCGGAGATAAGGCAGATTTTGTACTGATCAATGCCAGCTGTTCAGCAGAAGCGGTATCAAGAATTTCAGAGGTGGAATCATTGGTACATGATGGAAACGTTGTTTTTTAATTCAAATAAGAGTTGATTAAATAAAGATATAAATATAATCTAGTTGTGTTTTTTGACCACAAAGGGTATAGAAGTGAATGCGGACTGAGACTGAAGTAAGAGTGAAGGTAATGCTTTTATCCTTTTGTGGTTATTTTTAGTTTTCTCTCACAATTTTTAGTAATTTTAGGAGAAAATCAGGCAGAGTGGGTTACCATACAGATCATTTTCCGGTTTTAGGAATTCAGGAATTCAGCGAGAATCAGCTGAAGGGCTGTAATCTGCTGTTTAATGAACTTTACGGAGCGCGTTCTATTGATGAACCCCACAAGCATGACTTTTTTATCATTAATCTTTTTGAGCACGGAGTAGGCTCACATACCATAGATTTTACAGAATATCAGGTAAAAGACTATCAGATTCATCTTGTTTTTCCTGATCAGGTGCATCAGTGGGTCATTGAAAAAGAAACCATAGGATACCAGCTGATGATCAGTAGAGATTGGTTTGAAAGTTTTCTGCCGTCGTTAAGGTTCTCAGCTTCTTATTACCAGAATCATCCGGTGATCAACCTTTCCAAAGAAGTGTTTGACATGTTTCTGTATGAATTCAAAGAAATCCGGAAAGAACTGGGCGAGGAGAAAATATTCTGGGAACTTATTCAAAAAAGAAGCGAATTGATTGGCCTTTTGGTGAGCAAATCTGTGGAAGGGGTTTTTAAGGATTTTGAAGTCTACAACTCAAACCCTATTATTTCAAAGTTTCTGCATCTTATTGACGAACATTTTAAAACGGAAAGATCAGTTTCTTTTTACGCTGAAAAACTGAATATCTCTGCCAATTATCTGAATATTGTCTGCAAGAAAAGTCTCAATGTTTCGGCTTCTTCCCTCATTCAGAACCGTATTTTACTGGAAGCAAAAAGACTCTTAAAAGTTTCTGAAATGTCCGTAAAGGATATTGTATATGACCTGGGTTTCTATGATCATGCCAGCTTTTCCAAATTCTTTAAAGCACAAACGGGAATGACACCTTCCCAGTTCAAAGAATAATCTGTACAAAACAAGACATAATTGATACACCGGTTTTATCCTTAAGCCAGGTTAATTTTGTATTGTTAAAATTTAAATCATGCAATTTCCCTATCAATTAACTGCAAAAGGAAAATATACCCTGAAAAATGTCCGCCTTGAAACAGGTTTTGAATACGAAAATGAAGAGGTTATAGGAACAAAGACCGGCCTTTTCAGTATTGAAATTGAGGACGGAAAAATAAAAACAGTGAAAGCCAATGACCACGCTTCTGAAGCTATAGATGCTAAAGGATATCTGATGCTTCCTGCTTTCAGGGATATGCACATCCATCTTGACAAGACATTATATGGGCTTCCGTGGCAGGCCCTTTCTCCGAAAAGAAAGACTGTAAAAGATATGATCGCTTATGAGCAGCAGATCATTCCTGAGCTGTTGAAAACTTCTGTAAGCAGAGCAGAACAGCTGATCAGCCTGTTGCAGCATTACGGAACTCATTTTGTGAGAACTCATTTCAATATTGATCCTACTTCAGGGTTGAAATCCCTGGAACACCTTGAGCAGGCGCTTGAAAATAAAAAAGAATCCTTCAAAGCGGAGCTGGTTGCCTTCCCGCAGCATGGTGTTTACCATACAGAATCTGCACCTTTGATGAAAGAAGCCGCACAACTGAAAAATGTGAAATTTATTGGAGGGCTGGATCCTTTAAGTATTGACGGAAGCATTGAAAAAGTAATGGATTTTACTGTTCAGCTGGCTTTAGACCATCATAAAGGAATTGATATTCACCTGCATGAAACGGGAGAGTCCGGAATGAAAACAATCAATTACCTGATTGATAAAGCGATCGAAAATCCTGAACTTCAGGGAAAAACATTTGTTAGTCATGCATTTGCTTTAGCTTATCTCTCACCAAAAGAAACGGAGCAGGTTGCAGAAAAACTGGCTGCAGCAAAAGTAGGAATTGCTTCTTCCATACCTTTTAAAGGAAAAGTAATGCCAATTCCAACCTTAAAAAAATACGGGGTAAATGTACTGATCGGAAATGATAATGTGCAGGATTACTGGAGTACATTCGGATCCGGAAATATGTTACAGAAAGCGAATCTGATTGCTGAGCTCTATGGGTACGCCACAGAATACGCGTTGTCGAGAACCTTGCAGTTTGCAACTCAAAGTATTCTTCCTCTGGATGACAAAGGAAATCAGCAATGGCCAAAAGCAGGTGATGACGCTGCGATCGTTCTGACGGATGCTTCCTGTTCTGCGGAAGCCGTTTCCAGAATGTCCGGAATAAAAGCCCTGATGAACGGCGGGAATTTATTCTGGAGAAATTAATTGAAGTATATATATTTTTATACACTTGTTTTTTGTGAATGCCATCGGAGTCTTTCCGGTGGCATTTTTTGTAGCCGCAGGTTTCGAGATTACGCATTTCGAGTTTCGAGTTGATTTCGGGTTTTTAGCCCGTTATGTAAAAACAAATTCATTCCTCTGGCTTTAGCCTGAACTTATCTGTAAACGGCTGTGAAAATCTTTGTCATCTGCTGTAAAAACAACTGTTCAAATTGCTGTTTTCAGTTTTTTTCAATATGAACAGATGTTCATATTGAAACCGGCAGACTTTTGTAAAACCAGGGAATAATGAAGAAAAAAGCCTTCGGAAAATGTTCCGAAGGCTTTTTAAATTTAAATGAAATTAATCTAACTACTATATTGTTTTATAAGTTGAAGTTAGTCCAGCCTGCATACCATGTATCTGTAGCATCCTTTACAGCTCCTTTATAAGTTACCTGTGTAAACCAAGTCGCTAACTTAGGGTTAGTAAAGGCTCCTCCTGTTAATAATGGAGAACCCGCAGTAGGAGTAAAGTTTGGTGTAGTTCCTGCTGGAGCCCATGCGCCGGCAAGTTTTACATCAGCTGTAGAAGCAAGGATTGTGTTTCCTTTAGCATTGAACCATGTTGTAAGATCAGCCAACGTATACGTTGTAGGAGTAGATGTAGATGGTCCGAATTTTAAAGGAGTTGTATTTCCTGCCAATACGTTGTTTTCAAAGAATAGTTTATTACCTACAATATTGTTATCTGTTGGAGAACCTTTTGTAGCATCGATGAATAAACCAACAGGGAATCCTGTAAATACAGAGTTAAATACTGAGATAGAAGAGTTTCTTCTGATCTGTAATGCATTCTGGAATAACGCGTTGATAGACCCCGGAGCCGCAGAGTTGATTGGCCCGATAATCGTCATGTTAGAGAATGTAGCAGATGTCTGAGGCGTTAAAGTAGAACCGTTGGCATCATTATCAGATTCAAATGCGTTGGAGCCTGAAACGTCCGCTACCTGAGAATCTCTTACAGCAATACCAAACTGTACCTTTCCTGAATAACCGTTATCTGTATCGAAATCATCATCTAAACCTTTATAAGAAATAAGGTGAGAACAGTTTACCGTTCCTCCGAACCATTCAAAACTGTCATCATTAGCATAAGCAACTTCTACATAATCTACTGTAGTTCCGCTACCTACACCACCGAAAGTAAGCCCGTTGATTTCTTTATCCGGTAAGAATGCATATCCTGCATATTCAATTCTTACATATTTTAATACACCACTGTTGTCAGCAGCATTTGTTCCACCGTAAAGTCCAAGACCTTCAGAGTTGTTGATTCCTCCTTCAATTTCTCCAACTCCGTTTGCTCCACCGAAAGATGAGTTGGTAGGAGCATTTCCTAAAATTACGACACCTGCCCAGTCTCCTCTTTTTGGACTTGGTTTTTCAGAAGTGAAGATAATAGGATTGGCAGCAGTACCTTCTGCCATGATTTTACTTCCTCTTGTAATGATCAAAGCACCGTTTTTATCAGCTTCACCTACAATCTTTGTACCTGGCTCGATCGTTAAAGTTGCTCCGTTGGTTACATATACCAGTCCTCTCAGCTTATAGATTTTATTGGCTTTAAGTGTTGTATTGGAAGTGATTTTTCCTGAAAGAATAAGGTTTTCAGTTTCTCCGTTTCCGCTACCTCCATTTTGAATAATGGTAGGTCCATCTTCTTCTATATTTCTACATGCGGTAGTTGATACTAGAGCGCCAAGCATTAAAGAATATAAAACGAACTTTTTCATGTTATAAAGAATTAAATTATTTTTATTAGATTATTTGTTGAGTGAATTAAAAATTGTATCCCAGTGTTAAACTGATATTGGTTCCTGTAAGTCTTTCAATAGCAAGAGCATCTTTGCTGTCATACTTACCGTTGTCGTTCAGGTCATGGTAGAATTTGGCACGACGGTTCAGGATATCTGAAACATTCAGCTTGATCTCTCCTTTGTTGCTCCATAATTTTTTAGCAAGCTGGAAATCAAGAAGTGGTCTTGGTGCTTCCCAGATTGGTGGCACCTGGTCATTTCCTACATACAGGATTCTTCTTCCGATCATGTTGAATAATACTGTAGAAGACCATCCTGATTTCTCAGTATCATACTGAAGGCTTACGTTTACCGTATATGGAGACTGCCCCTGCATTGGCCTGTCAATCTTGGTAGCTTCGTCTGTTACTCTGTTTTTGATTAATGCTACGTTTCCACCCAGCGTAAAGTTTTTAAGAGCACTTACAAAATCCAGTTTTTTTCTGGCTTCCACTTCCAATCCGTAAGCATCAGCTTTATCTACGTTAAGATAGTTGAAGGTGTTACTGGTTCCTACCCCTGATTGGTTGAAGTATAATTCGATAGGCTTTTTGAAGTTTTTATAGAAAGCTGCCACTGAGAAGATTTCACCGTTTCTCGGGTAATATTCCCAACGAAGGTCAGCACTCGTGATTTTTGTTCTTTCAATAGATTTGTTACCGATTACGGTTGCTCCAAGATCAAAATCATAATAAGCTAAAGGAGAAACCTCTCTGAATTCCGGTCTTACAACAGTTTGTGAACCGGCAAGACGAATGTTCATTTTAGGATTTACCTTGAATGTTAAGTTAACAGCAGGCAGGAAGTCTGTAACACGTGTATTTACAAAACGGTCATCACTCTTTTTCGTGCTTCCGACCAACTGGTCAAAGTTTTCAACTCTTAATCCCCAAACTGCTCTTAACCAAGGTGTAAAGTTATTGTCAAACTGTAAATACCCTGCGTTAAGGATTGTATTGGCAATATATCTGTACTGGTTTCCTGCAATTTCATCGAATGTAAACCCTCCGTTAGTTCCGAAATTCTGAGGATTGAAGATCGTTTCAAAAGGCTGGGAAAGCAGTCCCTGGTTGAAATTTTCAAGTCTTACAGAGAACGGCCTTGAATTGTATATTCTGTCTTTTACCTGGAATAAATACCCTCCCTTGATCGTTTGCTTTTGTCCGAACATCGTAAATGTCTTGGAAACATCACCTCCGGCATTATATAAATAGTCGCTTAGCGTAGAGTAGAATACACTCCCTGATTTTTGGGAAAGACCATTGGAAATTAATGCCAGATAAGGACTTCCCGGCATGTTGGTGTATTGGTTATACTGTAAACGCTGCAGCAAAGGAATATACTGATCAAGAATTCCGAAGCTTCCGTACCAGTTTATGGTCAATCCGCCAAGAGCATCAATTTTATGGTTACCACTAAGGGTTGAGTTGTAGAAAGTAGTTTCTTTAAACCCTATCTCCCTTGCCATGATGTTTGTTCCGTTGATCGGATCAAATTCAAAGTCCTTTCCTGTTCTGAAGGACATGTGGTTTACCGTATTGTTGGTAATGATATTCTTTAAGGAAATTTTATTGTTGTTGTTCAGCTTTAAAGCAAGGTTCAACATTCCTCCTAAAATAATATCATTGCTGTATTTTTCTGTAAAATAATCGAAATTGGTATCAGCAAGCTGGTCGTTAATGGTAAAGAAACGGTTGGTAGATTCAGTTCTTCTTTTGTTGTTACTGTAGTTTAAAACAGCAATTACCCCTAAATCCTTTCCGAAAACTTTTGTATTGAAACCTCCGTCAAGCTGTAAGCTTAAATTTTCCGGATAACCGATACTGTTGTATCCCAAATTCTTTGTATACCCTTTACCGATCTCCGTTTTTTGTGCCTCGGTCAGAATGCTGAACGCATTTTTTGCAGGCATATTCGAAGGAAGTTTTCTGTAGCCGTCATCTATACCTAAGAAGTCCCATTTTCCGCCTTTCTGCATATGGAATTCCTGTCCCATAGTAGCTGTATTTCCTCCTACACCTACCTGAACGTTGAAGAAGTTTTTATTAGGAATATCCTTTGTATTTACCTGAATCAATGCTCCTCCCCATTCACCGGTATATTCAGGAATGAAAGTTTTGTTGATAACAAGTGTTTCGATAACGTTGGCAGGGAAAAGGTCAAAAGAGAAGGTTTTTCTGTCCGGTTCTGTACTGGATAGCTGAATACCGTTCAGCATCGCCTGGTTATAACGGTCAGATAAACCTCTTACTACGATATATTTTCCGTCAAATAAACTCACCCCCGAAACTCTTTTCAGAACTTCACCGGTGTTTCTGTCCGGACTTCTTTTGATAGCTTCAACACCGATAACCTGAGAAACTACACCGGCATTCTTTTGTAAACCGATGGTAGAAGCTATGGTTTCTTTTCTTGCGTTTGATTTTATGACAACTCCCTCAATTTCTTTTTCTTTGGCAGATGGCTTATCCAGAATGATATCAAGATGCGTATTACCTTCATTTTTGATAACTACCTCGCTGATCTCTTTTCTGTTATACCCGTTGGAGCTTACTGTTACAATGTAATTGGTACCAGGGGAAAGGTTGATAGAGTAGTATCCGGAAATGTCAGTGGTAACTTCCTGACCATTTACTTTTACTTTTACTCCTTCTATAGGAGTGTTGTCTTTCTCGTCCAATACCCTACCTTCCAGAATCTGACTTTGTGCAAAAGCATAGCCAGCAGAAAACAAGGCAAGTAGCATAATGCTCTTGTGGAGTTGTTTTTTCATTTTACTTCTTTTACTTCTTTTTCAAGGGCAAAATAAAGGCTAAGTTTTTAAGAAAACTTTAGGAGAATCTTAATTAATTATGAAGTTTGTATTAACGGCTGAATGAAATTTATACTTATCGATGTTTAATTTATATAATTATAATTTTTGTTTTAATTTCAAATATTATTCCTTATATTTGATTTGTGTATATTTATTTGTTGTTTTTTTTATTGATTTTGTAATTTGGATTTAAAATGTAATTTTTTAATAATTAGTTAACATTTGCCGGATAGATGAAACCAATGGAAATAATTAATTTTGTGGGAATTCTTAAACTAGAAGATGAGCAAAAAAATTCTTTTAATAGACGATGAACTGGACATTTTAGAGATTCTGTCTTACAATTTGGAAAAAGAAGGGTATGATATCTATACTGCTACCAATGGTAATGAAGGTATAGAAAAAGCAAAGGAAATTGTTCCGGACCTTATCTTATTGGATGTCATGATGCCTGAGAAAGATGGTATAGAAACATGTCAGGAACTTCGTAAAGTGAAAGAACTACAAAAAACACTTATCGTGTTCCTTTCTGCAAGAAGCGAAGAATTTTCTCAGTTAGCAGGTTTTCAGGCTGGAGCCAATGATTACATCGTGAAACTGATCAAACCGAAAATCCTTATCTCTAAAGTGAACGCATTATTACAGCTGACCTCTCAGGTTTCAGACAATGCCAAACTCATCGAAATCGGAGACCTTGTTATCGATAAAGATAACTTCAGAGTTTCCAAAAGCGGACAGCAATTTCTTCTTCCTAAAAAAGAGTTTGATCTGCTTTACCTCTTGGCTTCCAATACGGAGAAGGTTTTCAAAAGAGAGGAAATTCTTGAAAAAGTCTGGGGTAATGATGTGATTGTAGGGGAAAGAACGATTGATGTTCATATCAGAAGACTGAGAGAAAAGTTAGGAATCAATACGATTCAGACATTAAAAGGGATTGGGTATAAACTGATCGTTTAATTATTTAAAAACCTTAACTTTACGTTCAATCATTAAAACGTTGTAAAATTGAAATTTTACAGACTTACCCTCGTTGCCTCATGTCTGCTGACACTGGTAATGTTCCTTTTGGTAGTCGTATTCGATTCACTGAAAGATATCTATTATGAGACCCCTTTGTTCAAAACGGGTCTTTTCATCTGTATTGTCCTGATCTTCCTCATCAATTGTGTAGTGCTGGAACTGCTTTTCAATTACTACGGCAGGAAGCAGGTAAAAGGTCTCTCAGGATTTCTTCCGCAGGAAATAGTACAGAATCAGGACGAAAATATCACCATCAAAGAATTAGGGGAAAGGTTTTCAGATCTCAACCAGCAGCAGGTATCAGAGATTGATATGATGAAAGAGATGGAAAGCTACCGTAAAGAATACATCGGAAATGTTTCCCATGAGCTTAAGACTCCCTTATTTTCCATCCAGGGGTATGTGGAAACCTTAAGAGACGGCGGAGTAGACAACCTTACCATCAGAGATAAGTATCTGGAAAGAATTGATAAATCGGTAGAAAGACTGATTGCCATTGTGACAGATCTGGATATGATCAACAGGCTGGAGGCCGGCGAAATCAATCTTACCGTTTCGAAATTTGATGTCAATCTTCTGATCAAAGAGATCTTCGACCTTCTTGACCTTGAAGCCGAAAAAAGAAATACAACATTACAGATCCAGACCCTTCATCCACAGATCTTTGTGGAAGCTGATAAACAGAAAATTTCACAGGTTTTCATTAACCTTATTTCCAATGCCATTCATTATGCCAACAGACAGGAAGCAAAAGTAATTGTAAAAACCAGTATCCTTAAAAATAAGGTGCTGATAGAGGTGATAGACAATGGAATGGGAATCAAATCTGAAATTCTCCCAAGAATCTTTGAAAGATTTTACCGTGTGGAAACCAGCAGAAGCAGGAGAGAGGGCGGCTCCGGACTTGGTCTTGCTATCGTAAAGCACATCCTTGAAGCACACAACGAAAACATTACCGTGGAAAGCGTTTACCTGGAAGGGACGAAGTTCAGTTTTATGCTCGAAAAAAGTAAATAATTCCGGCAAAATGTAAGAAAAAAAAATATTTTAAAAAATCCTGAAATATTTTTTTGTCACATGTCATTTATTATATATTTGCAACAGAGATTTATCATAATTATAAAGGCAAAAAAGTAATTTAAGAAACTGATATGGTTTACAAAATCCGCGTAATATTAGATGCGAAAGAGGATATTTTCCGTGATGTTGAAGTTAAGGGAAAACAAACGTTATGGAACTTACATTTAGGAATTAAAAGTGCATTCAGTCTGCAGGGAGATGAGCTTTCTACTTTTAATCTGTTGGAAGATGACGGAACGATCGTAAAAAGTGTCCCATTGGAAGATATGAGTGATGATGGTGATGGCGAGATCATGTCAGATGTTTACATTGATGAGGCTTTTGAAAATGTAGGTGACAAAGCACAGTTCCAATATGGGCTTCTTGATCTTTGGGAATTCTTCTGTGAGCTTGTAGAAGTGATTGAGGAAACAAAAGGTGTAAACTACCCGATCACAGTATACAGATTTGGAAATGTTCCATTGAAGGCTCCTAGCAAAAACGGAAATTCAGGAGGTAAGAAGAAATCAACATTGCCGTTGGTAGATGATGAGTTCGGTTTTGATGATGATTTCGTAGCAGGAGGAAACTTTGTAGATGAAGACGACAGTTTCGATGACGAGGAAGAAGAAGACTACAATGACGATGTCTTTGATGATGAGGATGACAATGATGATGAAAGATAATCAGCACAATATAGGCCCCGGGTTTTGACCCGGGGCTTTTTTTATGGCTGGTAAAGTGAACAGTCCTTCTGCTCTTAATGATTTTGCCTTTTTTACCCTTTTACCCCAAAAACAATCCTTACTTTTGTTAAAAATAGTTTAATGAAAAAATTAATTTTGTTAGCTGTAATTGGTCTGGGAATTGTTTCCTGTACCACTCAAAAAAATACCAGAAGGATGACAGAACTGCCAAAAGATTGGAAACATAACACAAATATCTACGAAGTAAACATAAGACAATATACTCAGGAAGGAACTTTCAAAGCCTTTGCAAAAGAAATGCCCCGCCTGAAATCTATGGGAGTAAAAACACTTTGGTTTATGCCGGTTACTCCAATTGCCCAGCAGAATAAAAAAGGAAGCCTGGGAAGTCCTTACGCAGCAGCAGATTATACCTCTGTCAATCCGGAATTCGGAACGCTGCAGGATTTTAAAGATATGGTGAATGAGGCCCACAGATTAGGATTTAAGGTGATTCTTGACTGGGTAGCGAACCATACGGGATGGGACCATGTATGGACAAAAACACACCCTGAGTTTTACCTGAAAGATCCGGACGGTAAATTTCATATTGCCTCCGGAATGGATGACATTATCGAACTTGATTACAAAAATCAGGAAATGCGGCAGGCAATGATTGATGCCATGAAATTCTGGGTACAGGAAACCAATATTGATGGCTTCCGATGTGACCTTGCCTCATGGGTGGAAGTAGATTTCTGGGAACAGGCACGTCCTGAAGTGGAAAAAGTGAAGCCGCTTTTCTGGCTGGGAGAGTTTGATGAACTGGAAAGTCCGGAGTACGGAAAAGTATTTGATGCCAGCTATTCCTGGAAATGGATGCATAAATCGGCTGACTATTATAAAAACAATGAGCCTCTTCAGGAGTTGAAGGATCTGTTGAGACAATATTCCAATATCGGAGACGCTTCAATGAGAGCATGGTTTACCACCAATCATGATGAAAACTCATGGAACGGTACCGAATATGAAAAATACGGAGTCATCACAAAGCCTATGGCAGTATTCTCTGCAACATGGAATGGCGTTCCGTTATTATATTCAGGCCAGGAACTTCCGAATATGAAGAGACTGGAATTCTTCGAAAAAGATGCCATCAAATGGACAAATACCTATCAGGTTGCCGATTTCTATAAAACATTATTGGATTTAAAAACATCAAATCCTGCATTGAGAGGAGGAGATTCCAATGTGACCACCTATCTTCTCAATACGACCGCCAATGACAAGATTCTGGCTTATGTAAGAAAAAACGGGAAAGATGAAGTACTGGTAGTCCTGAATATGTCAAAAGAACCCGTTAATTTTTCTATTGAAGATGAGCACCTGTCGGGAATATTCAGAAATGTTTTTGATAAGACCAAAAGGGATTTCAGTAATGGAAAAGACTTTACTTTCAAAGTTTCTGATTATGCTGTATTTGAAAAGTAATATTTAAATTTTCGGCTTATATTTTAATACCTTCATGAATAGTCACTAAGTTGTACGCAATTCCCCTCCGCCGGAGGGGTGTCGAAATCTATGATTTTGACGGGGTGGTTTTATCTGCCCTACAATAAAAATCCACCATTACAATGAACAAACAGGAAATCATCAATATTATTAAAGCGAAAGCCGCTGACAAAATCCAGTATTTCGAAAAACTTATTGCAGAAACCCGGGCTTCCAATAATGATACGAAAAGTTCCATGGGAGACAAATATGAAACCGGCAGGGAAATGCTTCAGCAGGAAATTAATAATCTGCAGAGACAGCTTAACGAAGTCCTGAACCAGCAGGCTGTATTGCAGAAAATAACTTCAGACCCCTCAGAAAAAGTACAGAACGGGGCATTGGTGAAAACCAGTAAAGGATTATTTTATGTGGCTGCTTCCATGGGAGAAATTATGTATGAAAAACAGAAGATTATGACGGTTTCTGCAGAATCTCCCTTGGTAAAGGCAATGTTTGGCAAGAAAATGGGAGAGATATTTACCATCAACAATATCAGTCAGGATATTGAGCATATCTGGTAATCAATCTTTAATAATATGAAATTTAAAAATTTACTTTTCCTTGTCTTTTTATGGGCAGGTCTGGCGGTCAATGCACAGGTTCGTGCCACCGTTTCGTCAAAGACATATGATCTGGAAACAGTTAAATTTACTGTAGATGGTTTTGTATTTACACTTAATGCAGACGGATCAATTGCTGATTTCAATGCTCCAGACCTTAATGGTAAGCTGGAATACTATGATGATCAGGTTTTTGATAAAGTAAAATATGGAAAACTTAAAAGCATTGGAAACGTTAAAATAGATTACTGGGAAGATTCTGCTTTCACAAAGGAAAAAGCCGGTAAGCTGAAAAGTTTAGGAAATATTTCCGTAGACTATTGGGAAGATTCGGCCTTTACTGAAGAAAAAGCAGGTAAAGTAAAGAAAATAGGAAATATTGCTATAGATTATTGGCCTAATGATATACTAGATAACAGCAAAATGGGAAAACTGAAAACAATAGGATCTATTGCTATAGATTATGGAGCAAAAGATGTGATTGATCAGAGTAAATATAAAAAGCTTATAAAATTCGGTCCCGTGAGTCTTGATTATTATACTGATAGCTTTATGGACGAAAGCAGAAACGGACAGCTGAAATCCATTAACGGAAACAGCGAAAAAATCAGTGTCTCTGTATTGTAATCCTTCTGTTGTCTTAAAAGACTGATAGTGTAGGTTATACATTCATTTATCGGAAAAAACATATATCTCTTATAAAAAGTATCCATAGGCTGGATGCTTTTTTTTTACTAAATTTGGTCCATAAATTCCTTATCAAAATGCAAAACTACCTGGACCTTTTACAGCATATTTTAGACAACGGAACTGATAAAACCGATAGAACAGGCACCGGAACAAGAAGTGTTTTCGGATATCAGCTGAGATATGATTTGTCAAAAGGATTTCCTTTGGTAACCACAAAAAAAGTGCATTTAAAATCTATTATTTATGAACTGCTTTGGTTTCTGAAAGGAGATACCAATATCAAATACCTAAAAGATAACGGAGTAAGTATCTGGGATGAATGGGCAGATGAAAACGGAGATCTTGGACCTGTTTACGGGGCACAATGGAGAAGCTGGAACGGCGCTGACGGAAAAGTAGTAGACCAGATCACAGAAGTAATCGACCAGATCAAAAAGAACCCGGATTCCAGAAGACTGATTGTATCAGCATGGAATGTTGCGGAAATCCCGAATATGGCTTTGGCACCTTGTCATGCCTTGTTCCAGTTTTACGTAGCAGACGGTAAATTATCCTTACAGCTGTATCAGAGAAGTGCTGATGTTTTCCTTGGGGTACCGTTCAATATTGCAAGCTATGCATTGCTGCTGATGATGGTAGCACAGGTTTGTGATCTGGAAGTTGGAGATTATGTTCACAGCTTTGGAGATGTCCATATCTATAACAATCACTTTGAGCAGGTAAACAGACAACTTGCCAGAGAACCGAGAGTTCTTCCGACAATGAAACTGAATCCTGATGTTAAAAATATTTTTGATTTCGATTTCGAAGATTTTACCTTAGAAAATTATGATCCCCATCCAGGGATTAAAGCTCCTGTAGCCATTTAATATTCTTATCTCACTTTAATTTTTTATTACTTCTGTTATTTTAACATTAATAGAGGCATTATCTGTGCCCATAAGCTGGGAAATCAGAATATAAATACTTCAGCATACCTTCTTTTCGCAATTGTTTCTTAAATTTGAAAGAAACAAACCCGGTTCATTCGATAAATCCATTGACCGATAAGAGAACATCAATTCAAATGCTTAAACATAAATCATGAGGTATTTAAAAATCAATATAGAAGAACATGCAGATATTGAAGCGCTGAAAAATGCTGTACAGCAGTTGAAAGGAGTTGCTTCAGCAGAAATAGTGGATGACGAAAACCCTGAAAGCGAGCTCAAAAAAGCCTTCGCAAAAACAAAGGAACAGCTTAAAAAGGGAGATTATGAAACTTTAGTCAATGATATTTTCGATATAATCATTAAAAAATAATTCTAAAAAAATAAAGTAGACCGATGAGAAAGGCCATTTTATCAATTGCTGTACTTGGAATTTTAATTTCCGCAAATGTATCAGCACAAACTGAAACTTCAGGAAGGGAAAAAGTATACAGAGCTACCCATACCAAAGTAACAGAACTGAAGCATACCAAACTGAAAGTAAATTTCGATTACCAGAAAGAACAGATGAACGGAGAAGAATGGCTTACCGCCTCACCTTACTTCTATGCAACCAACGAACTTACTCTTGACGCAAAAGGAATGCTGATCCATGAAGTGTCTCTCGATAATAACGGCAAAAAATCTCCTTTAAAATACGAATACAAAGACGATATTCTGAAAATTACTCTGGATAAGACATACCAGAGAAATCAGGATTATACAGTTTATATCAAATACACAGCCCGGCCCAATGAAGTAAAACAACAGGGAAGTATGGCGATCAATGATGCAAAAGGACTGTATTTCATTAATGCTCAGGGAACAGACCCGGATATGCCGACACAGATATGGACACAGGGAGAAACAGAATCTTCTTCTGCATGGTTTCCAACTATCGATAAGCCTAATCAAAAGACCACACAGGAAATTTACATGACAGTTCCTGATAAATACGTTACCCTTTCCAATGGTATTCTGAAAGAATCCAAAAAAGAATCCAACGGACTTAGAACCGATCACTGGATGATGGATAAAAGGCATTCTACCTATCTGTTCTTTATGGGAGTAGGAGAATATGCCGTTGTAAAAGACAAATGGAAAAATATTCCGGTTGATTATTATATTGAAAAAGAATATGAGCCGTATGCTAAGCAGATCTACGGAAATACTCCGGAAATGATCGACTTTTTCTCTAAAAAACTGAACTATGATTATCCGTGGGCAAAATATGCTCAGATTTCCGGAAGAGATTATGTAAGCGGAGCGATGGAAAATACGACTGCAACACTTCACGGAAGCGATATTCTTCAAAAGCCGGGACAGCTTATCGATGAGAATACATGGGAAGATACCATTGCTCACGAATTGTTCCACCATTGGTTTGGAGACCTGGTTACGGCAGAAAGCTGGAGTAATCTTACAGTGAACGAGTCCTTTGCCAACTATTCCGAATACCTTTGGAATGAATACAAATACGGAAAAGACCAGGCAGATTATCACCTGATGACTGATGTGAATAATTATCTTCATAACCCAACCGATTTTAATAAGAACCTGGTAAGATTCAATTACGAATCCCGTGAAGATGTTTTTGACCTCGTAACATACCAGAAAGGAGGAGGAATTCTGAATATGCTGAGAAATTATCTTGGCGATGATGCCTTCTTTGCCGGAATGAATGATTATCTGAAAACCAATGAATATCAGAATGCAGAAGCACATCAATTAAGATTATCTTTTGAAAAAGTATCGGGTAAAGACTTAAACTGGTTCTTTAACCAATGGTATTTTGGAAGCGGAAACCCGAAGATTAATTACTCATCTACATTTGAGCCGGTAAAAAAACAGGTTGCCGTAACCATTAATCAAACTCAGGAAAAACCATTTGAATTTCCTCTGGCTATAGATGTATATGACAATGGAAAACCTAAAAGATACAATGTCTGGGTAAATGCAGAAGCGAAAAACACATTCAGTTTTGATGTTTCTAAAACACCGGATCTCGTTAACATCAATGCAGATGGAGTTTTACTGGCTGATATTACCGATACTAAAACTCCGGAACAGAATCTGATGCAGTTTACCAATGCTAAGGAGTTTAAAAGCAGGTACCTTGCTTTAACCGGAATTAAAGATCAGGCTGGAAAAAGCCCTGCTGCGACAAAATTATTGGCTGCTGCACTGAAAGATCCTTTCTTCAGAGTAAGAATAAAAGCTTTAAACTTAATAGACCTTACCAACCCTGAACAGATGAAAGTACTGGGTGCTGAAGTTGAAAAACTGGCTTCCAATGATCCGAAAACTTTAACCCAGGCTGCCGCTATTACAGCTTTAGGAAAGACAAAAGACAAAAAATACCTTCCATTATTTGAAAAAGGAATAAATGCCGTTTCCAATGCAGTGAGAGGAAGTTCAATGAGTGCAATTCTTACCATCGATCCATCAAGGGCAAACAGCCTGGCTGATAAAATTGATATGAAAGGAGCTTCAGAAGAATTGCAGGCACAATTGCTTCCTGTGATTGTGAAGAACAGAATTACTTCCCAGATAGAAAATATTGCGCCCCTTGCTACTTTTTATCCGTTTATTAAATTCCAGAACCCGGAATTGGGAAAAGCAGCGGAAGACGGTTTCAACTGGATCATGACTTCCGATAATCTGAAAGCTACGGAAAGCATTACGAAAATAGCAGGATATGCCAAAAATCAGATGGCAGATAATCCACAGGCTAAAATGATGATGGTTCAGATGCTGAAAGATGGCTTAAGCAAAAAAATGGAACTGCTGAAACAGAATCCGCAGAACGCAGCAAGCATCAACAAGCAGATAGATGTTCTCAATAAAGCTATTGAAAACTATAAATAAATAAAGAAGCCGGTAGATTACCGGCTTTATTTTTATTGCTTGACATTAAATTGGCGGATTATCATTTAAAATATATTGATTTTTAACGATGTTATAAAAATCAGTACTTTTTCCTGCTGTTTTTTGCGTTATCTTTCATAAATTCGTTCAAAATTTAGACAATTATGAGTTTTGGAATTGAGGCAGCGGGCTATTATGTGCCTGGTTTATATTTGGAGATTAAGGATTTAGCAGAGAAAAGAGGAATAGAACCGGCAAAATTGGAGAAAGGCTTAGGTCTTCATAAAATGGGACTTTCTGATGTCCATGAGGATGCTGCAACCTTTGCAGCAGAAGCATTACTGAAGCTTATACAAGATTATCATATCAATCCGAAAGAAATAGCAAGAGTGTATCTGGGAACAGAAAGTGCTTTGGATGCTGCAAAACCTACAGCTTCCTACGCTGTACAGATGGTGGAAAAAGTCCTGGAAGAAGAATTTGGATCCAGATGTTTCAGAAACTGTGATGTTCTTGATATGACTTTTGCCTGTGTAGGAGGAGTAGATGCATTGCATAATGCTCTGGATTTTATAAGAGTAAACCCTGATAAAAAAGCAGTAGTCATTGCCAGTGATTACGCAAAATATGAACTGGCTTCTTCTGGCGAATATACGCAGGGAGGCGGAGCAGTAGCTCTTTTGGTTTCATCAAAACCAGATCTTCTTGAAATTGAAAATAACTGGGGGGTGGCTTCAGAAAGTGTCTTTGACTTTTTCAAACCCAGAAGATTATATAAAAAGGAGGACCTGAACGGAGCTCCGGAAACATATCCCGAAAAAATTGAAATTTTTACAGATGAACCGGTTTTTGACGGACAATATTCCAACCAATGCTATCAGGACAGAATAAGAGAAGCTTATAATCATTATAAGGAGATAACAGGAAAGGAAAAGCCTTATGAAAACTGGGAATATATTATTTTCCATCTTCCCTATGCTTTCCACGGGAAAAGGGTCTTTACTGAAATTTACAGCCTTGAGAACAATCTTTCCTATGAAACAGCAGATGAGCAGAAAGCGGTTGCCAAATCTGAAAACTATCTGAAATTAATTAATGAGAAGATAGAAAAAACTCAGAGAGCTTCTTCCGAAATAGGAAATATGTACACGGCATCTATATTTATGGCACTTCTTTCTGCGTTGGAGACTGCTTTTAATGAAAATGATGACCTTTCAGGGAAAGAAATTGGTTTTGTAGGGTACGGAAGTGGTTCGAAATCAAAGGTTTTTGCAGGGAAAGTTTCGGCGAACTGGAAAAAGGTAGTGGAAAAATGGGATTTATTCGAAAGTTTGAAACAAAGAACAGCTGTTGATTTTGAAACTTATGAAAAACTCCACAGAAAGCAGTTGAACGCGTCTGTAAACAAAGATTACAAAGGCTTCGGGCTTGTCTCTGTAGAAGCGGAAAATCCTGTTTTAACCGGAGCAAGATATTATAGCTATCAGAAATAAAATGATTGACAGCATCATCATTGTAAAGCATCTCATCCGGGATGCTTTTTTTGTATTTTTCTGTTGATTTTGTTGTTGATTTTATCGTTTTTGTAGGACATGATCTCCTGCAGCTGTTCATATTTTTAATCTGAAATAATGTATCAGTAAAATATTGTACTTTGATTTTAAAACTTTTATGTGATGTTACAATATTTTTAATACCTGCGGAAATTCCGACCGGACTATTTTTTCATTAAATAGTTTAATTTTTAATAATATATCACTTACTGAGATGTATCGTTTTTTTATTTTTTAATAAAATCATTAAGTTTTAAAGTGCTGTTTTATAGTGTTTTGGGTGTTTTATTTGTTGGTTTTTATTTACATCTTTATGGTGATATTCATGTGGAGGCCATGATAGTCTGATAATTATCCCCATTGATGTCCTTCTGTTTTTATATATCAGGCCTTCGGGGAAGAGCTGACGCAGATGATTGACAATACTAACATAAAAACAAATCATATGAAAAATAGCAAAACAAAATTACAGTTTTTATTAATGTTTTTTTTCCTGTTATCATTTTCACTTACCATTGCTCAGATACGGCTTGTAAACCAGAATGTTACAGGCAATCTTGTTTTTAATGCTTTAATACCCAAAGGTTTTGGGATTTTTTATAACAGCAATCCTAGAAACAGCTATAGCTGGATACATCTGTTTGGAGCGTATTCAGCACCCAGCCAACCTGGTATACCGGACATTTTGACTCCTCAGCAAGGATTACTGGCAATGGGGGGTGGATCATTTCAAATATTTGTAAATTCTACAACTAACTCTGTCGGGCAGTCCGCATTGCACATCTCAGAAAATGGAACGATTACTCTGGGTCAAAAAGGTGGGACTATTACAGAATCGGATATTGTGAATATCGATGAACTGAAAGGGTATCAGCATCTGCGCTTCGATGCCAACGGTGATTCAAAGCATGAACTAACCCTGACAAACACAGTTTTTAAAACGGATATCCAGAAAGTGGTCCTGGATAATGGTAGAGATACTGATCTTGCACAGATTTCAATGAATACGGATAAACAAGTCGATCATGCGGTACTTACTGTAGCAGGAGCTACCTATATCGGCCCGAAGGCAGATCTTGCTGCTGCAGGTGCGCTCTCTAAATTTAAATCCGAATATCTCGACAGGTACAGCCTGTGGGTAGAAAAAGGGATCGTTTCTGAGGATTTTGCGTTTGCCAATGTTGCTGCCTGGAAGGATGAAGTATTGGATCCGGAATATCCTCTGATGAATCTGGAGGACCTCAGGGAGCATATTAAACATCATAAACACTTACCTGGTGTTCCTTCAGAGAAAGTCATAAAAGAGAAAGGGTATACAGCGCATCAGATGAATATGATCTTTATGGAGAAAATAGAAGAGCTCACTTTACATACTATTTCTTTGCATGAGAAAATAAAAAAGCTCGAAGAGAAGCTGGAGAGGATAGAAAACAAAAAATAAATAAGGCATAATGAAAAAGTGTTTATTTTTAATGCTCATGCTGGTAAGTGCAACGCTTTTTTTTTCACAGCAAAGAGCGCAGTGGCTGGCGGCCAGCGGTCCGAATTATACTGATAATATTAATCTGGCCTATGCCTGTTCCAATCAAGAATATTCAGAGGGAGCTGTAATCCAAATACCTGTTCAGTCTTCATTCATTGACCTTATTGATTTTTACGGGGAAGGACGAATCGTACATGGGTCTGTGACTACAGGCTTCAAAAATGCTTATAACATTAATCATCAATATCGACTGGTAAACAGTGACGGGCCTGATAAAAACCGCAAAATACCCAACAGGATACCTGTTAAGGACTACAATTATTTAAATCTTTCAAAGTATATTGCAGATGATAAAGTAAGTGCTATTACTTTGATGGGCGTGGGTATTCGGCAAAACACCGCAGAGGAAATGGGCAGAATGATCCGGAAAGACGGGCTTGGAAAAATTATTATATATGGATTTAATGCTACTGATCCGGATGTTCAGAGATTAGAAAACGAATTGCAGAAAATTGGGTTTTATTATAGTCCGAAATATATTCTGGAAGCTCCTTTTAATGAGATCCGGGGCTTTGCGGATGCACCCCGGGTATATACCAGTAAAAAGATGAAGGTAACCGGGGAAAAAGTATTCTATTCTGTTAATGCCAAAACCGATTCCGGAACTTCTGAGGATGATATGGTACACCTTAACTACAGCAGCCTGCTAGCTTTAGGTGCGGATTTGTCAGGGGGAATTAAAGGAACCATTGATAAACCCGGCGGAAAAATTACAGTGGAAGTCTATCCTTATGATGGTAATGAGGCAGATGGATTCCAGAAACTGGTGTCTCTGGATCAGGTTTGGAATCGTAAAAAAATAGTATACAGTACATATAGTGATGAAAGCAATGTTAATAAATACATCGAAAAAACGATTAATGTACCGTATGGTTTTGATGCGAATAACGACAGAAGATTCAAGGTACTCAAAAATACGACCTCTAATAATATAAAACTATTGGGAGGAACTTCTCAAAACAGCTGGTGGAGCTCAACTGCCTGTAGCTGGCTGCCTGTAAGGTATTTTTCATGGATGGCATGGAATATAAAGTCTCTGTTCTGGGAGGTGCCGGACGCCTGCAATGAGGTGGTCACAAAGTTCCGAACGGGAAAGCAGCCTGTCATTTTAAAAATTACCATTAAAGATGCTACTTTATATGATTATAAAATCCCTGGAATAGCAAATAATGTTGCATTTAATTTAAAAAGGCTGGAGGAATACAAAATAATCAAAAAGCTTAAGGTTACCATTTTAGAATCACCTAATGACAGTAAATCAGTAGCTTTTTATAAAGAGATGGTGGAAGACCAGCTCAAAGAAACCAACCGGTATTACTCAGCAAAAACAGGAAATGTTAAACATCCTCTGATGAATGCGGAAGTGGGTAATCCAAGAATTCTTTTTAAAAATGTTGATTTGATTATTAAGAAGGCAAGCAGGGAAAACTACAATCGTGAGGTACCGGCAGAAAATAATCTTTTGGAGTCAGATGCCGGGGTAAACAATAATGATGGTGAGACAATGCAGCTTCTGTTTATCCATTCTTTTTCAATATTTTATCCGCCCGGTACTACCAATACCCGGGTGATACGTGGATATTCAACAAATTTGGAAACCCTG
Organism: Chryseobacterium amylolyticum; assembly: GCF_051011775.1. NCBI lineage: Bacteria > Pseudomonadati > Bacteroidota > Flavobacteriia > Flavobacteriales > Weeksellaceae > Chryseobacterium > Chryseobacterium amylolyticum. The sequence continues at coordinate 1,159,940 of NZ_JBPCHX010000001.1, read as the reverse complement.
ATTCAGAATTCAGATTATACTGTTTGTTCCTACAGCAGATGGAGTGATAACAGTCAGGTGTATGGATCCTTTGGGCTTACTGTGGCTCATGAATTCGGACATTATTTCAGTCTGTATCATACGTTCGGAGGTGGCTGCTCCCAAAGGAATGGTGGAGATCAGGTGGCAGATACCCCTCCTGCTGAAGATGGAATGTGGTACATGTTGGATGCTGGCACCCCCAATGAAAGGGGAATTGATAATCCCTGCCAGAACTTTCCCTCATGCAGCGGAACCAGAAGGCAGGTAGAAAATATTATGGACTACGGACCCTGCAGATGGCTTTTTACCAAAGGCCAGGCTGACCGGATCACTGACCGGATCAATACAAAATCCAGCCTGTTCAGCACTCTGAATGTCTATGATACTGATCCCCGTGTGAATCCGGATGTAATCAACTTTTCTATAACAGATCTGAGGCATGGTGAAATGAGAAGAAAAGCAGCCCCGGAAATTCCCGGTCTTTCTGTCAGAATGATATACCCTTCTTCTAAAAACGGAGATTATATTGTAAAAGTGGTTTCTGATAAGGCAGAAAAAGGAAAAATTGTAATCTTCAATGATAATCGGATTAAAGTTTATGAAAAGGAGATCAGGGTCGAAAAAGGTTCAAATGATTTCGTGATAGAATCAAATCTGTTTGATAGGATAGGTTTATATACGCTATTTTATACCAGTACTTCTGCCAGTCAACAGATTCGGATACTCCCGCTACATCCGTAAGATCCTTTATACATTCACTGGCAAAATAAAAGCATCTCAACCCGGGATGCTTTATTTTTGAGATCTGCAGAGGATTTTTTTATTTGTTTTACCCGTTTTTTGGCAGAACAATCCTTTTGTGCTATTCATGTTATTTATATAAAATGCAATATGAATAAATATTGTTCTATGATTATAAGACTTTTATTTGTGTTGCTGATATTTTTCAATGCTTGTTAATATTCCTGTGATGCCACTTATTTGTTGAATATTTTAATTTTTTAAATCATATTGCTTGGAGATGCAGTTGATAATTTGTTCTTTAAGTGAAATAATTGCTGTTTAATTGGTTGTTTTACAGGTTTTTAAAGATTTGTTTTTTTAGTTTTTATTAACAGATTTACTTCTGATAATTAAAAAACTCTTAAAATGGATATGAAACGAAGTGCATTAGGGGTCGGAGCCCTGTTTTTTTTAGGACAGGCAATCTCGGCACAGAAGGTGAATAACGATACATTGGCTAAAGAGACTAAGATTGATGAAGTTGTATTGATAGGATATGGTACCCAAAAGAAAAAAGAAGTTACAGGTTCTTTGTCATCTGTGAAGGCTTCAGAAATATCTAATATTGCAGCACCAAGTTTTGAGCAACAATTAGCAGGAAGGGCTGCGGGTGTTCAGATTACCAGTAATACAGGTATTTTGGGTGAAGCTCCAAGGGTCAGGATCAGAGGAATAGCCTCTATAAATTCAGGAACTGCTCCGCTTTATATTGTGGATGGTATTCCAATTTTTTCAGGAGATATAGGAGGGCAAACCTCTACAAATGGATTGGCTGATATTAATCCGAATGATATTGAATCTTTTGAAGTTTTAAAAGATGGTGCTGCTACAGCAATTTATGGATCAAGGGCTGCAAATGGAGTCATCCTGATTACAACGAAAAAAGGAAAAGGAGGGAGATTAAGTGTTAATTTTAATCATTACGGAGGATACGCATTGCCCGTAGGATTATATAACTTGCTGCAGACTCCGGAATTTATAATGATTTCCAATGAAAAGAGAGCGAATGCCAACCAATCTCCTATAGCATTTGGGACAGAATATAATACCAATTGGCAAAAAGCTGTTCTAAGATCTGCTGCTTTTCAGACCGATAATGTGCTGTCCGCCTCAGGTGCATTTGGAAAATCTAATTATTATACTTCAGTAGGATATACAAGTCAGGAAGGAGTTGCTATTCCCAACGAGATGAAGAGATTGTCTATCAGGGCCAACGTAGATCATCAGGCTTTTGATTGGCTGAAGATTGGAACGAATTTAAGCTTTACAAAAACAGATTACGACGGGTTGAATACCGGAACAAACTCACTTTCCGGGAATATTTTCAATGCAGCCCGGCAATTGCCTAATACCCCCATTTATAATACCAATCATCCCACAGGATACAATATTGATCTGATTGATCCCAGAATTGTAGGAAGATGGCAGAACGCATTACAGGCGGGAGATAATATTACGAATATCAAATATGTACTTGACCATAATAAATTACAATCCAATGTCAATAGGTTTATCGGAGCTGTATTTTCTGATGTCAGGCTGTTTCCTTTTCTTAGTTACAGAGTGCAGTTCAGTATGGATCAGGCCCAGACCAAAGGGTTTTATTATTATAATCCGGTGCATGGTGACGGAGAAAGAGGGAATGGAGAGATAAGAAATGATTTTTCAGATCTTTTACGAAACAATCTTCAAAATATCCTGACATTTAACAGAACATTTGCTGAAAAACACAATGTCACCTTTGTATTGGTTAATGAGTATCAAAAGCAAAAAATACAAAGTTTCTACGGTGGAGGAAGAGATTTATCACATCCTTTTTTTAACAATGGAATCATAGCAGGATCTATAGGGACCATGCAGGCGGGAGGCAGTATATCAGAGCAGGCAATATTATCATACGGTGGTCGATTGAATTATAACTATCAAGGCAAGTACTTTTTACAAGCGTCCTTAAGAAGGGACGGGCTATCTGCACTCCCATTAAAAAATAAATGGGGTAATTTTCCGGGAATATCTGCAGGCTGGACACTAAGTAAAGAAAACTTCATGCATGCATTTCGTGATGTTATACCGGATCTTAAATTAAGAGTCTCTTATGCAAAAGTAGGAAATACGAATATTGGAAATTATCCTTATATGGGACTGTATAGCAATTCAAAATATGCCGATTATAATGGTATTACCTTTTCACAGATAGGGAATGATGAATTAATCTGGGAAACAAGTGCAAAGACTGATTATGGAGCAGATATGGCCCTGTTCAAAAATAAGTTGAAAATTACTTTTGATTATTTTGAAAATAAGATTTCAGATATGATTCTGGACGCCCCTTTAGCCTCTTCACTCGGAGTTCCCGGTAATAGTATTTCCCGGAATATTGGAGATATGAACAATACGGGACTGGAGTTTTCTGTTGACTATGAACTTTTTAATACCAAAAATTTCGGTTTAGAGATAAATGCCAATCTCACGCTGATGAAAAATAAAGTTCTTGCCCTGGCAAATAATAATGCAGATATGCTTTCAACGAATACGATAATACGGGTTGGCGAATCTTTAAGATCAATTTATGGATTCGAATACTGGGGGGTGAATAGAGCCAATGGTAATCCTGTATATTATAAAGCAGACGGCAGCCTGGTCCAGGGGCTTGTAGGAGTCGGAAAGTATGCGGTGTTTAATCCTTCTGATCCCGAAAATGTATCAAAGGCAGCTGTTTTAGACAACCTTAAAGACCGAAAGATATTAGGAAACTCTTTACCAAAGTATTTTGGAGCATTTAATGTAAAATTTAGATTTTATGATTTTGATTTTGGCACCACTATAAGATTCAGCGGGGGTAATAAAATATTTAATGCCACGAGAAGAGATTTAATGACTTTGAACTTTAATAATAATTCAACAGAAATTTTAGGAAGATGGCAAAGTCCTTCTAACCCAGGGGATGGGAATACTCCTAAACTGTTTTTTGCAGATAATACTCTTAGCAATTTAACCAGTAATGCTTCATCCAGATTCCTTGAAGACGCAAGTTTTATTAAGTTCGATATCATAAGTTTAGGGTATAATTTTCCAAAGAATATTCTTAATTCAATTGGAGTGAAAAGTGCAAGAATTTATTGTCAGGCTCAGAATGCTTTTATTATTACCAGATATAGAGGACTGGACCCTGAGATGGAATCTTCCGGAGTAGACTTGAATGGCACACCACGCCAGAGGGTATTCAGTATGGGCATTAACGTTTCATTATAAAATAATATAACAATGAAAAAAAATAAAATAATACAAAGAGGAGTTTCAATTCTCTCCCTGTCATTACTGACAATAGTTTATTCCTGTTCAGAAGCTGAGGTCTTGGATTTACGGCCTTTTAACAGCATAGATGAAAATTTAGCTTTTTCTACTGCTATGAATATTGACCTCTCTATAATGGGGGTTTACAATGCAGCACAAAATGGGTTTTACAATACTTCACCTTCTGCAGGTAATACTCCTAGAGGATATGTGTTTGGAGCAGCTTATGTAGAACAAAATGACTTGAGGGGTGAGGATATGGTGAATACAGCTACTTTTTATCAGCTTACCTATACAGCAACATATGACGGGGGAACAGCAAATAATGTTTATTACTGGATGAATGCATACGGGTTGATTAATAAAGCCAATATTGCTATTGAAGGACTAAACCAGGCAGGAAATAATGGCGTAATTAGTACAGCTGTGCGGGATCAATATTTAGGAGAAATGTTTTTCTTACGTGGATTGGCACATCTGGAGCTGCTAAAGCATTTTTCACAACCCTATAATTTTACGGCCAATGCCAATCATGCGGGACTTCCTTACCGTATAACAGCTATTAATAGTCCAGGCAAGATTGAGGAAGCGCTCAAAGTAGGGAGAGGAACAGTAGCAGAAACATATACTAAAATTCTTTTGGATTTAGATAAGGCGGAGCAATTATGTGAAAGTGTGGCCGTCAGAAGCGGTAATAGCAAAATTACACGAGCATCTAAGGAAGCAGCCGTAGCTTTGAAGGTTAGAGCATATCTGAATATGAGAAACTGGACCAAAGTACTTGACGAAGGCATAAAACTCAAATCAGCTTATTCACTTACTTCATCTCCGGATACACCGTTTGAATTAGCCAGTAATTATAATAATCCTGAATCAATTTTTTCCATTGAAAATTCGAAGAATACAAATCCCGGAACCAATGCAGGATTAGCAGCTATGTACAATAACAGATTATTAGTATGTATTAGTCCTGTTATCTGGAGAAACCCTAAGTGGTTGCCGGATGATAAGAGAAGAAATCCGGCTATGGTGAGAACTTCCAGTTCTGGGGTTAAATATGTCAATAAATATAAAGATGTCACAAACCTGGCCGATGGTACGCCCATTATAAGATATGCAGAAATTCTTTTATCAATGGCAGAAGCTAATGCGAGGCTTGGTCATACTGCAAATTCGATTAATGATTTAAACAAGGTCAGAAACAGATCTTTAAGCAATGTTGCCTCACAACAATATACTGCTGCTTCATTTAATAATGTGGCATCTTTGTTAGATGCTATTATGACAGAAAGACGGATTGAGTTTCTCGGAGAAGGAATGAGATGGGGAGATATTCACCGATTACTGTATGATGATTGGGTACCTACTCCCGGGATTCCTGCAAAAATGGCCAATGCTACCCCTGCAGGATCAGCTTTTACCTTGGGATCCCCCTATACAGGACCATTGGGCGTTCCTTTGATTCCCAAAACAGATTTCAGGATTTTATGGCCGATTCCTAATGAAGAAGTAATCAATAACCCAACGCTTGCAGCCCAACAAAATCCAGGCTGGTAGCAGTCAATATAACTACCCGATAAAGCAGATATATTATTGTATGAATAATAATGAAACAGTAGAAAAAATTTAATAATATTTATGAAAAAATTAAAAGGTATAAACAGATTAGGAGATATAGTACGTTAACGTTTTTTTAATTTTAATATAAGCAGGACCCTCTTTCAAGAGGGTTTTCTGCTTTTTAGATTGTGTTTTTAATATAAAATTTAAGAAAAAAGGCTAATTTTTTCTCTGTTTTCGCTAAAATTAAGAATTGTTTTTATTTATATTTTTCACTAAAATTAGTTTTAGTATTAATTTTTTTAATTATTTATTTCAAATGAATGAAAGTTGATTTTAATTTTAAAATTTATTAAAATTCTGTTAATACATAAATTGACCTATTTTTTGTTAATTTTTTAAATACAATTAAAATGATTCTCCATCATTTTTTAAGTATCAATGTGAATCTCTCCTTTGTGGAAGCCTGTTTTCAGAGTTTAATGAATTGATGTTACAAATATTTATTGACATATTTGTCGCTTGAATATATTAAAATCTGTTAATATGAATGTGAAATTAAGCGTTTTGACAGTCGGAGTTCTGTTTTTTACAGGACAGACTGTACTAGCTCAGGAAAAGGACTCTAAGAACAGTAAGGACAAAGAGACAAAACTTGAGGAAGTTGTTGTTTTAGGGTATAGTAAAACTGCTACTAAAGCTAAAACTACTACATCATCAGTAACTGTTGGTTCTGAAACCTTAGAAAACAGACCTAATATCTCGGTACTAAACTCGATTCAGGGTACCGCTCCCGGGATTGTAGTAAATTCGGCATCAGGATCTCCAGGTTCCGGAAAATTCAATATTTTGATCAGAGGTGCTAGCTCCCTTAATGGTTCTACAGATCCTCTATACGTTGTGGATGGAGTAATTACTTCCGGTTCTCAGTTCAGAAACCTGAACTCTTATGATATTGATACCTTCAGTATTCTGAAAGATGCTCAGGCAACTGCGATCTATGGTAACAGAGCTGCTAATGGAGTTGTTGTAATTACTACTAAAGGAGGAAAATTCAACTCTGGTTTGAAGGTTTCTTACGATGCATTGACTTCGTTCAGTAAATTACCTACTTCTGACTATAACATGTCAGATGGTAGACAACTTTTACAGATTCAAAAGAATTTACAAACTGGTAAAGGTGGTAGTTTATCACAACAAGAGATTGACAACTGGGCTACTAATACAGACTGGAATAAGCAATTTACCCGTATTGGAATTTCCCAGCAGCACAACCTGTCAATCACAGGTGGTGGAGAAAATATCAATAATTTCTTATCTTTAGGATACCTTGATAGCGAAGGTACTGTAAAATCTACAGATTTTAAGAGATTTACAATGAGAAACAATCTTAATGGTAAATCCAAGGACGGGAAATTATCTTTTGGGGCTATCATGGGGTTAGGATATTCCAGAAGAAACCAGCTTGATGATGAAACAAATACAGGTATTGCAAACAATACTCTTCAGAATCCATTATTCGGAGGTGTTCTTTCAAGACCGTATATCGGACCTTCTCCATATGCAAACGGGCAAGAGTTATATAATGCTATCGGAGCAGATGCATCAAATAACAGACAATGGATCCTTCAGGATAATATCAATGGAGGAATCAGAAACAGATTTACAGAACTAAGCATCTCTGCTAATGCTAACGTAAATTATAAAATTACAGATTATTTAAGCGTTGGAAACAGGACTGGGATTGAGTACAAACAGTACGAAAGAAACTTTGCAAGATCACCACTGGGATATCTTTCAATCAGTGTAGCAAAAGGAGATGGTTCAAAATATGGTGGATTCGAAGACTTCTCAACCACAAGAGATCTGACTTTCAATAGTATTACGAATATTACATTCAATAAATCTTTTGGAGATCACACGATTAGTGCCGGCGCCTACTTAGATTATATCAAAGCTCATGTGAGCTCAACCACTCAAAGACAGAATGGTCTGAACCCATTACAATGGGAATTCGGTGCCGGAACCGGTTATATTCCTTTTAACCCGGATACTCCAAACATCTACAGACCTTCTAACAGTGCTACAAAAGTAACTGCAGGTACTTTAGCTTATTTTGCAACAGCTGACTACGATTACAAAGATAAATATGGAGTAAGTGGAGTTGTGAGAAGAGATGGCTCTTACCGTTTCCTTCCTACCAACAGATGGGAGACTTTCTGGTCAGTTGCAGCAAGATGGAATATCGACAAAGAAGAATTCATGGCTGATTCAGGATTCAGATTGCTTAAATTAAGAGCTTCAATCGGTACTACTGGTAACCAGAACTTAGGAATTGCAACTGATAATGCCAATCCGTTGGCTCTTCTTCCGAATAACTTCCTTGATCTTTATAATGGCTTCTCAGGATATCAGAACTTATTAGGATATAACTTTGTTAATTTATCAAACCCTTACCTAGAATGGGAGCAGGTAAAACAAAGTAACATTGGATTAGACTTTAACTTTAAAGGATTGATCGAAGGTAGTGTTGATTACTACCAGAAAAGAACATCGAGAATGTTCAATGACCTTCAAAGATCATCTGTTACCGGTTACTACTCAATCAGAGGTAATGACGGTGTTCTAGATAATAAAGGTATTGAAGGAACGATCAGATATAATGTGATCAGAAACGAAAATACAAAATTATCCGTTTTCGCAAACGCAGCATACAACTCTAACAAGATTGTTTCTATGAATAGCGAAAATCTTGCAGGGGACGTAGTAAACGCTATTGGTGGGCCAGCTGGTCAGTATCAGCTATATTCATATGTAGGAGTAAACCGCGATAACGGAAACTTACAGTTCCTTGATAAAAACGGAAACATCACTGAAGCTCCAACGTCTGCAGACAGAGTATTGACTGGAAAATCAAGATATGCTAAGTTTACAGGAGGTTTTGGATTCAATTTACAACACAAAGGCTGGTTCCTTGATACTTTGTTCTCTTTCCAACAAGGAGGATGGATCTATGATAACCTACAATCATGGATTATGGACCCAAGTGCTGCGGCAACCAGAAACCTTTCAGCTGACTTATTAAACGCCTGGACTCCTGACAATAGAGATACTGATGTACCTGGATTGAAGGCCAGTAACCTAAGCTTAGGTTCTTCAGACAGATTCTTACACCGATCAGACTTTATCAGACTTAAGAATATTTCTGTAGGATATAATTTCAGCAAAAGTCAGTTAGGTAAACTGCCGGTAAAAGGAATCAAAATATTTATTCAGGCAGAAAACTTGTATACTTGGACAGATTGGAAAGGATTTGATCCGGAGCCAATTACTTCGTATTCACTAAATGTTTACCCTAACCCAAAAACCGTATCTGTAGGTTTAAATGTTGATTTTTAATAGAGAAGAATTATGAAAAGAATTATAAATACAATATTAGTTGTAGCAACCTTATCATCTGCTGCATTTACGCTGAACAGCTGTCAGGACGCATTAGATATAAAGCAGCCGGGAGAATTACAGGAACAGGATCTGTATACAAGTGTTGCTAATTTAGGTGAAGTTTTAAATGGATCCGTTTATGCTCAGTTAGATCCGATTGATGAGGTTTACTTCACAGCTGTTTTTACAGATGAGGTAAAACCTGGATCTGGTAGTGGAGGACAGGAATATTCTCTACACAGATTTTTTCTTGATCCATCCAGTGCTGTTGTAACAGGAGGAACTGTAAGTACAGCTTCAAGTGACGGAATCTGGATGAATAATTATAAAGTAATTAACAGAGTTAACAGACTTCTTGAAGGAGCAAAAAATATTACGCCTTCTAATGCAAAGGAACAAGCGCAATACAATGCGATTCTTGCCCAGGCAAGAGCAATCAGAGCGTATTGTTATGTACAGTTAGAAGCTTATTTTTCTTCTGATATGAAGGATCCTAATGCATTAGGAGTGATTCTTCTAAAAGATGTTCCTGCTACAGATGCTCAGTTACCAAGAGCTAAGAATCAGGAGGTGTATGATTTCATCAACGCTGATTTGGATTACGCAAGAAATATTTTATTATATCCAGGTCAAACAGGTTATCCTGCCGAAGGAAGATATTTGACAGATAAAATTTTTGTAAACGCTGTTTCTGCACGTTTCAATTTGTATAGAGGAAATACTACTTTAGCGAAACAATACGCACAGGAAGTAATAACAAATTCAACTCTATCATTAACTCAGGCGACTCCATCTACTGTTAATGATTTTGCTGTTGGATCTGATGATTGGAATGCCGCATTTTATGGTGTTGCAGGTTCTTTCAATCCATATAGAAACCTTTGGAATGACTCTTCAAGAGGAGAAATAATCTTCTCTCTAAACAGACTTCCTCTAGGTGCCGGAGGGGCAATTGGCTCAAGATGGAATACCAACCAGTCAAACATCACAGGTTCTCCAATGTGGTTCTGGGGAAGAAACTTATATAATTTATTCAAGAGTACTCCAGGAGATATCAGAAGGTATGCTTATGTAGATCCTACATCTAAAGAAAATCCTAACTATGCGAGTGCTACGGCAGGAAATACCAGAAATGATGCATTAGTTATTGACAAATACCCTGGCAAAACAAGTACAGCTACAAGAAACGACGTAAAAGTCTTCAGGTTATCGGAAATGTATTTCATCTTGGCAGAAGCCGAGGTAGCAGCAGGAAATCTTACAGTAGCTCATGATTTGATTCAACAGGTAAGAGCAGCAAGAAATTATCTTGGAACAGCAACAACACCTGCTTACACATCTGCACAGTTTGCTTATGCTGATATTTTGAAAGAGCGTAGAATTGAATTGGCGCTTGAAGGTCACCGTTTCATCGACTTGAAGAGACTTGCTGTGTTAGCTAATGTAAGTATGGACAGAAACCCTACGGATGATATTATCGATGTGAAAAACCTTCCAAATGGGGATTACAGATATACATTACCTATTCCAATCAGAGAAATCTCTGCAAACCCAAATATTAAGCAGAATGCCAATTATTAAGATTTAATTTTAATATATTTTTTAAGAAGAGCCCCAAAAATGGGGCTCTTTTTTATATTATTACTGAACGATCTCATCACCATTCTGTCCTGATAACTTTTCGGAGTTACTCCTTCCAGCTGCTTAAATATTCTAGTGAAATAATTTGTATCTGAAACCCCGGTCTGAAAAGCAATTTCTTTGATGCCGGTCTGGCTCATCCTTTTTTTTCGTTTATGCTCTCCTGAAATACAAGTATTTATCCATGATTGGAACTGATATTGTATGATAAAAAGCTTAGGATTTCAATACAATAATGCAATTTTACGGTGTTGTTATTCTTGATTTTTTTAATCAAGAATAATTTTCTTTATTATTATTTTTTTTGTTTTTCTGTAATTACAATGACATGCCGGATGTTTTTTTAGTAAGATAGAATTCTTCTTATTAAGATATTGAGTTTTATTTTTTTAATTTATTTTGAAATGTCATTATTTTTAGATCATTATTAGCCATTATAAACGGAAATTATACTCTAAGTGGTTGTTGATTAGTGGTTTTGATTCTTTTGTTTAAGTGTTTTTTATTGGCATTTTTGTTTGCAGAACATACAATATGAATCTGAAATTAAACGTGCTAAGTATTGGGGCTGTGTTTTTTATCGGCCAGGCTGTATCGGCACAAACACTAAAAAAAGATACAGCTTCCACCAAAGATATTGAAGGAATTGTCGTCGTAGGATACGGTACAAAATCAGTAAAAAAAGTGACCACTTCCGTGTCCCGGATAAAGGCAGAAGAACTAACCAAGGTTTCTGCTGCCGGGGCAGATGCCTTACTACAAGGTGCTGCTACAGGCTTGCAGGTTTCTCCTACCTCAGGAGCTCCCGGTGCAGGTTTCAATGTAAGACTAAGAGGTGTTTCAAGTATCAGCTCAAGCAATGATCCTCTGTATGTAGTAGATGGAATTCCTGTTTCTTCAAATTCCCCCACCGGTACTACAGGCTATGGAGGACAAACAGTGAACCTGTTGTCTCAGCTGAATTTAGCCGATGTAGAAAGTATAGAGGTCCTGAAGGATGCGGCTGCAGCTGCTATATATGGTTCCAGAGCGGCAAACGGAGTAGTCCTTATCACCACTAAAAAAGGGAAAAAAGGAAGAGTAAACTTTAATCTTAATTCGGTAATAGGTTTTCAAAACCCCATTAAGAAATTTGAAAAAATGAAAGCAGGAGAATATTATCGAATGCTTGATATTGCAGAATTTAATACAAATCCTTCTCATGGCAAAAACTACTGGTCTCTTGCCAATGGAGTATGGAAACCCGGTTCCGGACAGCGTATTGAAGATTTTTATACATCAGATTTCGGAGATGACTATCTGAAGAAAATTTATAGAAATAATCAGCCTGTCTATGAATTAAGCGCCAGTGCTTCCGGCGGAAATGAGCGCGGAAATTTTTATCTTGGTTTTTCCAATTTTGATCAGTCCGGAGCAATTATAGGTCAGGAATATAACAGGCAGACGTTTACATTAAATCTCAGCCAAAAATTACACGAGATCTTTAAAGTGGTTTCTTCGGTGAGAATCTCCAATGAAACCAATAGAAGAATAAATGGTGATAATGACAGATATGCCCCTTTAACTGCAGCTGCGGCTGAAGCACCGGGACAGAACCTGTGGAACCCTGATGGAAGTTATAATACCAAAACATGGCTCTTCTCCAATCCTTTACAAAGTGCAACAGATATTAAAAGTTTAACCAAAACTTTTGGAGTAAATACCTCGCTCGGCCTGGAATCAAGATTTTCTTCCAAATTTAGTATGGAGACAAGGTTCAACCTTGAAAGGATAAATTATGACGAATCACGCCTGTTCCCATTGGATACTTATCAGGGAAGAGGAGCAAATGGAAAGGCCGATTACAATGCACGTTTATACAATACTTTTACCGTATTTAATACGCTGACCTATAAAGGAAAGGTAAGTGCTCAGTTCAGATATACCCTTATGGGAGGGCTGGAATACTTTAACAGAAAAACAACTTTTACTGATATCCAGACCCAAAGCCTGCCTTTAGGGGGGACTTCAGCGGATGCCGGTGCTGTCAAGACAATCGCTTCCTATTATCCCTCGTTGGGAAACAGGACATTTTCCTATTTCTCAAGACTGAGTCTGGAATTATTCAACAAATTGTTTATAGATGGTACCTTCAGGGCAGACTCTTCCTCAAAGCTTTCCTACGCTAACAGGACTGAATTTTTTCCTTCAGTTTCTGCAGGATATATTGTTTCCGATAATAAATGGTTTAAAAATAAAATAGTTAATTTTCTTAAGGTAAAGGCTGGCTGGGGAGAATTGGGAAATCAGTCAGGATTGGGAGATTTTGACTTCTCTCCGTCAGCACAAGTGTATGCGTATGGTCTGCTTCCTGCTTACAACGTGAATCCACTCTACGATTCAGGCTTTCTTGCCAATCCTAACCTGGTCTGGGAAAGAACTTCACAAACAGATACTGGTCTTGAAATAGGTTTTTTAAACAATAGAATCAGTATCACCTATGATTTTTATGATAAAAGATCAAAGAAACTCCTTGTAGGTGCTACAACCTCCCTAGACAATGGGGTTGAGTTCTATAACTCAAATGCAGCCGAGATGTACAACAGAGGACATGAAATTGGTATTAATGCAGTGGTACTTAAAACTTCAGATCTTGACTGGAATTCCCAGTTCAATATTACTTTCAATAAAAATGAGGTGACCAGACTTTTGGGAAATCAACCGGTTCCCATTGATTTTGGCTTCTCTACCAGAATTGACGTGGGACAACCGGTAGGTGCTTTTTTCGGGCTTAAAGCTACAGGCATATACAGATTGGATCAGGAGATTCCTCAGTATTTATACGATCAGGGAATCAGAGCCGGGGACGTAGCGTATGAAGACGTAAACGGGGATGGAAAGATTGATTCCAATGACAGGGTGTTTTTAGGAAAAGCACAACCTGACTTCTTTGGTAATTTCCGTAATTCTTTCAGATACAGAAACCTGGACTTTTCCGCCAATGTGATATTCGTATTTGGACAAGATATGTTTAATGCTTCCAAAAGATTTGCCGGGATTTCCGGAAATCCTCTCTATGGAAAATTATCGGACCAGACAGGATATTGGACTCCGGATAATCCTGATGCAGAGCTGCCTCGCCCCGTTAGAGGATTTGTGCAGTCCTGGAATAATCAGCCTTCGTCACGCTTTGTAGAAAGATCCTCTTATATCAGATTACGGGAAATTCAGCTAGGATATACAATACCCAAAAAAACGCTGGATATAGGTGACATGACCCTGAGATTCTTCATTTCAGCAGATAATCTATGGACCTGGACGAATTATAGCGGACCGGAACCCGAAGTGAATGCTTTTGGACAGTCGAATGTAGCAACAGGAACCGACTTTTTTACACAAGGAATGAACAGGACTGTCAAGTTCGGTATTAATTTAAACTTTTAACGTACAAATGAAAAAAAAAATAGTAAAATATATGTGGCTGTCTTCGGTTTTGTTTACAACGGTAAGCTGTGGAAGAGATATGGTGGGTGTTGAAACATTGGATAACGGAAGGCTCGAAGGGGAAACATTCATACATAATGATGCAGTCGCCAGAGCTGCTGCAGTAGGAATCTATAATGCCATGCAAAACCGGTATGTGTATGGAGGCGAAATGCACTTCTTTGAAGGTCTTTTTGCTGATGATTTTATACATACAGGTACCTATCCCGAATTTGCTGAAGCAGGAGCCAGTAATTTTCTGGATATCAATTTGTCTCTGAGACGCATATTTGGCGGTCATTATGCAGTAATAAGAACATGTAATATTATTATTGATCAGGTAGAAACCAGACCTGTTCCGGAAACTGCAATTACAGAACCTGTGAAAAAACAGGTTTTAGGAGAAGCGTATGCAGGAAGAGCATTAATGCATTTTAATTTAACACGCTTGTTTGGAGATGTGGCTTATGTTACAACTCCGGTTTATAAAGCTGATGAAGTGATAACTCCTGCAAGAGATTCCCAGCATCTGGTGTATGAGTCTATTGTGAAAGATCTGAAAAAATCAGCTGAATTTTTCAAACAAAATGATCATAAGTCTAAAACTTTTTTAAATCTGGATGCCGCCCAGGTCTTACTGGCTAAAGTGTATATGGAAATGAAATTATTTGATGAAGCAAAATTATTACTCGAATCCATTAAAGGCTACTCACTCGCTCCCAGCTATCCAACATTATTTTCCGTCTCAGGTTCACCGGAAGAAGATATTTTCAAAATTAATTTTACCAATACGGACGGCGGAAAACAGGCTTCTTTTTTCTATCCCGCTGCTGTGGGAGGAATTGGAGAAGTCTCTTTGAGGGATACTTTCATTACTATTTTCAGCGCAGATGACAAGCGAAGAATGTTTGCAGCTGCCCAGGGAAGAAACTATTTTACAAAATATAGTAATCCCGGAAGCGGAGCTGATAATGTTCCGGTTATAAGATATGCTGATGTATTGCTTTCTTTGGCAGAATGCAGATTGAAAACCTCCGGTGATGCCTTAGCTCCGGTTAATATGGTTAGAGCAAGAGCTGGAATTGCACCATTAACAACGGTAACACTGGAAGATATTTTACTGGAACGCAGAAAAGAGTTGTATGGTGAGGCAGACAGATGGTTCTCTGTGAAAAGATCAGGAAAAGCAAAACAGGTGATTGAAAGCAAGGGACGTCCTTATTTTAGTCAGAGAATGGATTTATGGCCAATTCCGGCCTGGCAGTTAATCAATAACCCAAAGGTAAAACAAAACCCCGGATATTAAAACAAAATCATTATGCACCTTAATTATGATATGTTATTTACAATGCTTGGTGTTTAGATGTCAAGACCTGCGGCAAAAGTTATAAGGCCGGAAATAATCACAGAAAACACGATGCAGTTTAAGAAATTTTCACTTTCAGAATGTTTTTAGCACATTATACGATACAAATTCCCTATTATGAAAAAAAATATTTTAATTATTCCAGTTCTTGTAGTGGCGCTTGGTAGCGTCATGTTATTCAAAACCTATACCTACAATTTCAGGGGCCATGAGATTCAAACTGTAGCACAAGGGTGGAAACCCCTAAAAAATGATTCGGCAGTCATGCGTTTTTCAGGAGGTTTAAAGATCCCAACAATTTCCGGGGGAGGTCAGGAAAATGCATTTGAACAGTTTAAACAGTATTTAAAAGTAAGGTATCCTCTTGTTTATCATAATACCGAATATGTAGAGGTAAATCAGTACGGTTTGGTATTCATACTTAAAGGAACGAATCCGGGATTACAACCCATTTTATTCCTTTCTCATATGGATGTAGTACCTCCCGGAGATGCAGGTATAAAGAATAATGAAAAAAATATATTCAGAGTGGATGATCAACCACTAAATCCCGTTTCCAAGGTTGCTGAAAATTGGGATTATGCTCCTTTTTCAGGAGCCGTTGCCAACGGTAGAATCTATGGGAGGGGAGCAATAGATATGAAAGGGATGCTTTTTTCTTTAATGGAATCAGTGAACAATCTGATTAAAAACAGGCAAATTCCTCAACGGGATATTTATCTGGCTTTCGGGTTTGATGAAGAATTGGGCGGTAAAAATGGAGCCGCACAGATTGCAGAGTACTTCGGGAAACAAAAGCTGAAATTTGATGCTGTTTATGATGAAGGAGGCCTGATAATGAGAAAAGGCAACATTCCAGGGGTCAATACAGATCTTGCTGTTGTAGGATGTGCTGAAAAGGGTTTTCTTTCAGTCAGAATAAAGGTGAAAGGACTTGGAGGACATTCTTCTATGCCTCCCGCGGAAAGTGCAATGGGAAAAGCTGCAGTCATTATGAAGCGTCTGGAAGACCAACAGATGAAGCCGGTGATCACCCCTTTGATACAGGGGTTTCTCAAAAATACCGGAGGTCAGATGCCTTGGGCTGAGAGATTCATTATCGCCAATCAGTGGCTCCTAAAGTCGATGTTGATCTCAAAGCTCTCTCAAAATAATATAACCAATTCATTGGTAAGAACCACCACTGCTTTAACCATGATGAAAGGTAGCAGCCGGTCCAACATTCTTTCACCGGAAGTTGAATTTGTAGTTAATTTCAGACTTCTTCCCGGAAACAATATTCATGATGTCAGAGACCATATTACAAAGGCGGTAAGGGGTTTTGATGTAGAAATAGAGGATATTGATACGGCAAGAGAGGCATCCGCAGTATCTCCTGTTGACACAAAGGCTTTCAGAATAATAGAAGCAGGGGTAAAAGAAATATACCCCGATGTGGTTGTAACACCCTATCTTACCATGGCTGGCACAGATGCCGTGAAATATGAAAGCCTAAGTAAAAATATCTACCGGTTTTTACCCGTGAAAACCAATAGCGCAGAGCAGCAAAGTATCCACAGTACCAACGAATACCTTAGTATTGAAAATTATCTGAAAATGATACACTACTTTGAGTATGTGATGAAAAACTATGACACCTTGTAATGGATGATGTTGGATTGGAGGTCTGCTCATGAAGGTAAGAAAGATTCGTTTTTAAGGATAAGAATCTTCTCGATATATCATAAAATAAGATCAGAGTTTATCTGCCTGAAGAGACAGGCCTCCATTCTTCATTCGATGTTACCTCACAAGTATCCTGTCTTGATAACTTTTCGGAGTTACACCTTCCAGCTGCTTAAATACCCTTGTAAAATAATTTGTATCTGAAAATCCGGTCTGAAATGCGGTCTCCTTGATGCTGGTCTGGCTGGCCAGCAGCTCTTTTGCCCTATTGATTCTTTCCTGTAAAATAAAATCATTCGGAGAAGTTCCCAACTCATCTTTGAACATTTTAAAGAAATTGGATTTGCTTACATAAGCCAGCTTGGCGATACTGTCGATCGACAATTTCTGGTGCAGATTCCTTTTAATATAATCCACTACAAAACCTATTCTGGATTTATTCTTAACAATATTTTTTTCTACCATGCTTCTTGCCTGGGTCTGCATCAGTCTGATCAGGAGCTCCTTCAATGCAAAATCGGCCATGATATCCTTTTGAGAATTATCATCCATTGCAATTCTCATAATATTGTGGGTAGCAGAAGCAAGAGCTTTATTATTAAACAGAAAATATTCATCCAGCTGAATATTCCATTGTGAGGCTTCATCCACTTTGGGGAGATGATAATTCAGATAGTTGAGAGAATCTTCAATAAAATCGGGATTAAGGCTTAAAGAAATACATTGTGTAGGTATCTCATCAGCCTCCGGAAAATCAATGACCATGGTTTCCCCCGGTGCTACCAGAATGCTTTCTCCCGGATAATAATCAAAATAACTGGTCTTATTATCCAGTTTCATATGTTTTTTCCCTCTCAGCATTGCTGTGAATGCAATATTTTCAAAATGCAGTTTTACATCAAAAGCAGCCTTATGGGTCTCATAAATGCTGAATTCACAATTGTTTAGATTGAATTTTGTCTGGTGTTCAACAAGACTCAATAGCTGGCTTTCCTTACGTAATTCAGGAGTATTTAATAAAATCTTACTATTGTTATTCATTTCTAAATTTTTTTCTGAAGGAGGTAACTCAAATATAGAAAATTTGACAGTACGTTGCTGTTAATAAAATACTAAAATTAACCCCTCTGCACTATTTTACACTTTTTTTATACGATTGTGCTATACTCTTTCAGGCTTCTCAGTGTAATTTGGCATTAACGAAAAAATAAAAACAAACTAATATGAGCACTATTACAGAACCAAGATCTACGACACTTTTACAGCGTCCTCAGTTTAAAAACAGATACGATAACTACATCGATGGAAAGTTTACGCCCCCCGTTAAAGGACAGTACTTTGATGTAGTCTCTCCGGTGGACGGGAAAAATTTTACTCAGGTGGCCCATTCTTCCAGAGAAGATTTGGAATTGGCAGTAGATGCGGCTTCAAAAGCATTTCAGACATGGAAGAATACTTCATCTACAGAAAGAAGTATCATCCTGAATAAAATTGCAGACAGGATGGAACAGAACCTGGAATACCTTGCAACAGTAGAAACCATTGATAACGGTAAAGCTGTAAGAGAAACGCTGGCGGCAGATTTACCTCTGGCAATAGACCATTTCAGATATTTCGCTTCTGTGATCCGCGCCGAAGAGGGATCCCATAACGAGCTGGACAAAGATACTGTATCTTTGATTGTTCATGAACCTCTTGGAGTAATCGCACAGATCATCCCATGGAATTTCCCGATACTAATGGCTGTGTGGAAGCTGGCTCCCGCATTGGCAGCAGGAAACTGCGTAGTTTTAAAACCGGCAGAAAGTACCCCTGTTTCCATTATGGTTTTAATGGAACTCATCGGAGATCTTTTACCGTCAGGAGTAGTTAATATTGTCAACGGATTTGGAGCAGAACTTGGAAGGGCCCTGGTGACCAATCCGAAAGTCGCCAAAGCAGCGTTTACCGGATCTACTGCGACAGGACGTCTGGTAATGCAGTACGCAACAGAAAACATCATTCCTGTAACCCTGGAATTGGGAGGAAAATCCCCTAATGTTTTCTTCAATTCAGTAATGGATGCAGATGATGAATTTTTAGATAAAGCTATAGAGGGAGCTGTTCTTTTCGCCCTTAATCAGGGAGAAATCTGTACGTGTCCTTCAAGGTTACTGGTCCAGGAAGGTATTGCAGATGCCTTTATTGAAAGAGTGATTGAAAGGGTAAAAGCAATCAAAGTAGGAAATCCATTGGACAAAACCGTGATGATGGGTGCACAGGCTTCACAGATTCAGAAAGATAAAATCCTTTCCTATATCCAGCTGGGAAAAGAAGAAGGGGCAGAAGTGCTTGTAGGTGGAGATGTTAATCACCTCGGAGAAGATCTGGAAGACGGATACTATATTCAGCCTACCATCTTCAAAGGAAACAACAGAATGAGAATCTTCCAGGAAGAAATTTTCGGTCCGGTACTGGCATTTACCACTTTCAAAGATGAGGAAGAAGCTGTGAAAGTTGCCAATGATACCATCTACGGACTGGGCGCAGGAGTCTGGACAAGAGACGCTCATCAGCTGTATAATATTCCGCGTCAGATTGAAGCAGGAAGAGTATGGGTGAACCAGTATCATTCTTACCCTGCAGGAGCGCCTTTCGGAGGCTATAAACAGTCAGGAATCGGAAGAGAAAATCATAAAATGATGCTCGACCATTACCGCCAAACCAAAAACATGCTGATTTCTTATAACAAGAATAAGTTAGGTTTCTTTTAATATTATTTAGGACGTGCCCGATTGCCCTGGCTTTTCCCGGGGCGAAACGGTCGGGCTATGCAGGGCTGCACTCCGTTTCGGTGCTCCGTTTCATTCCGCACCGGCTCGTTCCTCGCCGCCCTTACTATCCCTCACGCAGGGAACATTAGCCTTTGATATGATATTGACTCTCATAAGAAACCAACTGAAACCGTCAGCTATAGAGATAAAAGCTAATACTAAAAAAAATAAACTCAATCCAAAAAATAAAATATGATCCCAAAAACAATGAAAGCGGCGGTAGTGCAAGGCTACGGTCAACCCCTGAAAATAGAAGAAGTACCCGTAAGAGAACCCGGCAGATATGAAGTTTTGGTTAAAGTGATTGCCTGTGGTGTCTGCCATACAGACTTACATGCTGTAGATGGCGACTGGCCTGCAAAACCGAAGATGCCTCTTATCCCGGGACATGAAGGAGTAGGTATTGTAGTGGCATGCGGACCCGAAGCTTTTGTAAAAGAAGGAGATGCGGTAGGAGTTCCGTGGCTGTACAGTGCATGCGGATGCTGTGATTACTGTATCACCGGATGGGAAACCCTTTGTGAAGCGCAGAAAAACGGAGGATACAGTGTAGATGGCGGGTTTGCAGAATACGTTATTGCAGATTCAAGATATGTGGGACATCTGAAACCGGATGCCAACTTTCTGGAAATTGCTCCTATTTTATGCGCTGGAGTAACAGTTTATAAAGGATTAAAAGAAACAGAAACGAAACCCGGCGAATGGGTAGCCATTTCAGGAATCGGTGGACTGGGGCATGTGGCGGTTCAGTATGCAAAGGCAATGGGAATGCATGTTGCTGCCATTGATGTAGCAGATGATAAGCTGGAACTGGCAAAAAAATTAGGCGCAGACCTCGTAGTTAATGCAAAAAACACAGATCCCGGAGAATATTTGCATAAAGAAGTCGGCGGAATGCACGGCGCATTAATTACAGCGGTTTCACCTATTGCTTTCAAGCAGGGAATAGATGTGCTGAGAAGAAAAGGAACCATTGCTCTGAATGGGCTGCCTCCCGGCTCTTTTGAACTTCCGATTTTCGAAACGGTCTTAAAAAGGATCACAGTGAGAGGTTCTATTGTAGGAACCAGGAAAGATTTACAGGAAGCTTTGGATTTTGCCAATGAAGGATTGGTAAAAGCTACCGTTACTCCTGCAAAACTGGAAGATATCAATGATGTATTCGATAAAATGAAAAAAGGACAGATAGATGGCAGAATCGTTCTGGATATTGCCGGCTCAAATTAAATGATGAGGTGTTGTGGATCCCGGTAAATATTTTACCGGGATTTTTTATACAGTTTCAAGGCTTTTTTGCCTTTATCAAATTAAATAAAAATGAAAACAAAAATATCAAGACTTTCAGCAACCGAGCAGGCGCTTGAAGTAATTCGTACACTTGAAGATCAATACGGACCTCTTATGTTTTATCAGGCAGGAGGATGCTGTGAAGGTACTCAGCCGCAATGTTTTGAAAAAGGAGGATTCTTTCCCAGAATGAACGATGCAATGATTGGAACTGTCAATGGACATGAGTTCTGGATAGACCGTGATCTTTTTGAATACTGGAAATACTCACATTTTACCCTGGATGTGACAGATGGCTTCGGGCCCGGGGGATTCTCTCTGGAAACTCCGTTAGGAAAAACCTTTAAGGTTCATTACAGACTTTTCACTCCGGACGAATATGAAAACCTGGAGCCCGTAAAGCGTAGTGAATAAGATAAAGATTTAAGGCTTTTGAGCAATATAGATAAGCTCTCTTTCAAATTCATATTTGCCTCTTGAAATTCCTCTTTTTAAAATGAAATATTGGGTAATTCCTATTATCAAAGCGACTAATGTAAACATATGGTCCTGCCTGCTTCCTTGTATATTGGAAAAAAGCAGTCCAAAGCAGAAACACAGGATAACGATCCAGTTAAAGATCTGAAATCCTGATGGGAAAAATTCTATAACTACGGATGATTTACCGTTCTTGTCAGAAATAGTTCCGTGAAATACAGGATTACTCCTGTTCATGTCAAATAGTCTTGCTCTTCTTTTGATTGTAAAGCTGTTGCCATCAATCATTCCCCGGTATTCAAACCGTGTGGGAATTGTAGTATCTTTTTCCAGTGATATGAAAGTAGTATCGGTTTTATAAGTGACTTTCATTAATCTCTGTATGAGTTCAGTGCTGTTGATATTGAGATCAACAGTGAGACTGCTATATAAGCCGATGCTTTTGAAAAATGAATTCATGGGTTAATAGAAAATAGTTAAATGCAATCAGACTTTTACAAACCTGCTTACAAACATAGCCGCGACTATATCTCCCACAGCATTCAGTACTGTTGCCAAAGGATCTACGAGAGTTCCAATGATCATCACAGCAGGAATGGCTTCCTGAGGCAGCTTATACACAGATATCATCAGCATTTCCCCGATATATCCACCATTAGGAATTCCGCCCGCTACAATACTCACAAAAACAGTTATTCCCAAAGCTAAAAGCAGGTTGGCAGGGTCAAAGAAATCTCTTCCGATGATCAGGAAAGCCACATAGATCTTAATGATAGATGACATGGAAGAACCGTTTTTATGCAGGGTGGTCCCAATGGGAATTACCAGATTGGCAATAGAATTCGGAATCCCGATTTTTGAAGCGGCCTGTAAATTGGCCGGCATCGTTGCAAAGCTGCTGCAGGTACTGATAGCGGTAAGGGTAGGATAGATCGCATTCGTCCAGAAGCTTTTCACTCCTTTTTGTCCATTTGCCATAAAAGCATAAATAGAGAAGAATACAAGAAAATAAATAACCCCCGCAATATAATATAGTCCCAAAGGTTTACCATAAAATCCAAAAAGCTGCGGCCCCAAAGTGGCTACCTGATAAGCAAAGTAAGCTCCCAAACCTACTGGTGCAAGCTTCATAACGAGAAGAAGAAGCTCTTTCATCACTTCATATCCCGATGCGATAAAAACCCTGAAAGGCTGTCCCTTTTCTCCTGTTTTCCTGGCTGCAAATCCTGTCAGAAAAGCAAATACCAAAAGAGCCAGCATATTTCTTCTTGAAAAAAGCTCTGTGAATTCCCCTACTGTAAAGAAACTTACGATTCTGTTGCCCCATGTATCCTTATTAGCTGCTTCAGAAATAATCTCAGAACTTCCGGAGACCCCTGAAACCGGGAAAAGATAGACCGCACATATTGTGAAAATAGCTGCTGTTAGAATAAAGAATAAGAAAGTAAGCGCCATCACAAGGATGATCTTTCCGAATTTGGATTGCTGCTCCAGGGAAGCAATGGAATTGGATACTGCAAAAAAGACCAAGGGAACTACACTTACAAAAAGAAGATTAAGAAAAATATCACCTAAAGGCTTTATGTATTGCACAAAGCCGGGAGCAACAATTCCAATGATGCTTCCAACAATGATTCCTAAAAGTAAAAATATGATTCCGGAGTAGTTTTTCAATACATCTTTCATGTAGAGCATTTTATCAAAGATAGGTTTATTTTTAACATTCTGTTATACAATTTTCAAACCTAAATTTCATAAATTTGAGTAAACCTCATTTCTATGGCTTATATAGATTATTATAAAATTTTAGGCGTAGATAAAAACGCAACCCAGGATGATATCAAAAAGGCCTACCGGAAACTGGCCAGAAAACATCATCCTGATTTAAATCCCGGCGATAAAGAAGCGGAAAAAAAATTCAAAGAGCTGAACGAAGCCAATGAAGTCCTCAGTAATCCCGAAAACCGTGCTAAATATGATAAATACGGGGAACACTGGAAACATGGCGAGGAATATGAAAAAGCCCAGCAGCAACAGCAAAGACAATATCAGCAGCAAAACTATAACGGAGGATTTTCCGGTGCTGATTTTGGCGAAGGAGAAGATTTCTCAGATTTCTTCCAGAGTATGTTTGGTGGAGCAGGTGGAGGATTTGGCAGAAGTTCAAGAGGAAGGGCCTCCGGAAAATTCAAAGGACAGGATATACAGGCTGAACTGAACTTAAGCTTAAGAGATGCTGCAGTCACCCATCAGCAGACTTTTGATATCAATGGCAAAAAAGTCAGAATCACCATTCCGGCCGGAGTGTATGACGGACAGCAGATCAAACTGAAAGGACATGGAAGCCCCGGCGTAAACGGAGGCCCTGACGGAGATCTGTATATCACCTTCAATATCCCGGCAGATCCGGATTTTGAAAGAATCGGAGATGATCTGAAAACAAAAGTTGTGATTGATTTATACACCGCTGTTTTAGGTGGTGATGTAAAAGTACATACCCTTACAGGAAGTGTAAATCTTAAAGTGAAGCCGGAAACCCAAAACGGAATTACCGTAAGATTGAAAGGAAAAGGTTTTCCTGTCTATAAAAAAGAAGGTGAACACGGAGATCTTTTTGTAACCTATGAAGTGAAACTGCCAACGAACCTTACTGAAAAGCAGAAAGAACTTTTTGAACAATTAAAAAATTCATAAGCTATGAGTGAAAGAATATCACGGGAAGAACTCGTAAAAATATATAATATAGAAGTCACTTTTTTTGATGAACTTGTAGATTATGGACTGTTGAACATTCAGATTGAAAATAATATTCATTATCTGATGTATGAAGACCTTCCTGATCTGGAAAAATTCGCCAACTGGCATTATGATCTTGAAATAAATCTTCCTGGTCTTGAAGTGATTCATCATATGCTGAAAAAACTTGATGCTCTGAACCGCAAAAACAGGGAACTGATGAATAAACTTTCTGCAATAAGTGACCAATATGAAGATATTTAGTGTAGTTTTGTAGCTTTTTAAAGCAAATCCTACCATTATGAATGAAAAGGTCATTACCCTAAAACCGGACAGAAAGATTTTTGAAGCTATTTATTTTAACGGTAATCAGGGAAGCTTGCTTTTTTCACCGACAACGAAAGGGAAAACCATTACCACTATTGCTGCAGCTGTGATCGTATTTATTGTATTTCTTTTAAAAGATCATCTTACTAAAGAAAGTACGGGTATTTTATACTTTTTAAGCTTTATATTATTGCTTTGTGCTGTTTTTCTGTCGGTAAGTGTTAATAAAGTATCAAGATGGAAAAAACAGGTGAATCATTATTTGAATAACCTGGAAAAATGCCAGGTGTATGAAATCCGGTTTGATAAGAACTTTTTTACGGTAAATATCGATGGGGAAAAAGAAACAAGTGAATGGAAAGATTTTGAGTACTTTGACAGCACTCATGAATTTATTTCCCTTGAAGGAAAATACAGTTATATGTTTCCCAGAAAAGCAATGAGCGAAAGAGAGTACAGCCTTCTCAAAAATACATTGAACGAGAAAGTAAATATGAACCCATAAAATAAAAACGGAGCAATAATCTTGCTCCGTTTATTATTTATAAATAGCTTTTAGCCTTTTAGCAATTTTGCTTATTTATTTTCTTCCAGCCATCCCATTTCCTTCATCCACTCATCATTGTAGATTTTTCCTACATATCTTGAACCGTGGTCATGAAGTAAAACTACAATTACATCATCTTTAGTGAACTGATCTTTCATCTGGACCAGTGAAGCAATGGCACTTCCGGCAGAATATCCACAGAAAATACCTTCTTCTTTAGCCAGTTTTCTTGCATAGATAGCGCCGTCTTTGTCTGTTACTTTTTCAAAGTGATCAATAACAGACATATCATAGTTTTCAGGAATAATATCTTCTCCGATTCCTTCTGTAATATAAGTGTAGGCATGATCGTAATGCAGTTCACCCGTTTCATGGAATTCTTTCAGAATAGAACCGTAAGTGTCAACCCCGATTACTTTAATCTCCGGATTTTTTTCTTTGAAGAAAGTTCCGCATCCTGTAATAGTACCTCCTGTTCCGGCTCCCACTACAAAATGTGTAAGTTTCCCTTCAGTCTGTTCCCAGATTTCCGGTGCTGTAGATTCATAATGAGCTGCTCTGTTGGAAAGGTTGTCATATTGGTTGACATACCATCCGTTTTCCGTTTCTTTAGCCAGTCTTTTTGAAACTGAATAATAGGAACGCGGATCAGTAGGTTTTACATCGGTAGGACAAACGATTACTTCAGCACCTACGGCACGAAGAATATCACATTTTTCTTTTGACTGTTTTGAATTGGTTACAAAAATACATTTGTAGCCTTTGATGATTGCTGCCAGAGCCAGTCCCATTCCTGTATTTCCTGAAGTACCTTCAATAATGGTTCCTCCAGGTTTTAATCTGCCGTCTTTTTCGGCATCTTCTATCATTTTAAGAGCCATTCTGTCCTTTACGGAGTTTCCGGGATTGAAGGTCTCTACTTTCGCCAATACTAATGCCGGGAAATCTTCACCTAACACTTTGTTAAGCTTTACCAGCGGCGTATTACCTATCGTTTCAAGGATATTGTTTGCGTATTTCATAATGTTTTATATGCGGTCCAAAGATAAGGCTTTTAAAATTATCTGCGCTGTGGATAACATGTGGATAAGTTGTGGATAATGCTGAAATCACCTGAGAGACAATGAATAACTTTCAATTATCAATTATAATGTTAGTTGTACTTAATCGCCTTCACCGGAGAAATCTTACTGATCAGGTAGCTCGGAATAATCAAAGCCAGTCCTGAGATAATAAGAATTCCGACTGAAATAGAAATAATGGCAATTGGATTAAGGTCTACCGGAACGGTGCTTACATAATAGTTTTCCGGATTAAGCTTAATGATTCCAAAGAATTTCTGGATTAAAATCAGTCCCAATCCGATAGCATTTCCATACAAAAGCCCAGGAATCATAATAATCAGGGTATAATTGATGAAAGTTGCTCTTATCTGTGAATTGCTTGCGCCTAATGTTTTCAGAAGACCAATAGAATTTGTTCTTTCGATAATAAGGATCAGAAGAACCATAATGATATTGATAACCACTACAATCAGCATAATGATGATGATTAAAGCAATATTGGTATCAAAAATACTGATCCAGTCTGTAATCTGCGGGAATTTCTCAGTCGCTTTTTCAGCATAATTTTTGTAACCGATCAGCTTCTCAATGTCGGGAAAATCTTTGTCGATATCATTGACATTCTTCAGGAAGATATCTATACCACCGATTTCATCAGGCTTCATATCCTGAATTTTTCTTGCGTGATTGATACCGCCGATAACAAATTGTTCGTCAATGAGCTTGATATCAGTTCTGTAAATTCCGATCACTCTGAATTTACGGTAAAGCGGTTTTTGATCGGCTTTTAAAAATACGGTAACAATACTGTCATTTACTTTTAGATGAAGATCATTGGCTACTTTCTGTGAAATCGCAACATCATTGTTGAATCCTTTCTCCGTCACTTTTGGAGTAGTACCGGCAATAAGGAATTTTTTGAACCTTAAACTGTCAAAATCTTTTCCGATCCCTTTAAATATGATTCCGGCAAAATTGTGCTCATTACGCATAATTCCGGTTACTGTTACATACTTCTGGATACTTTCTACATCCGGCAGCTCTTTTATTTTTGCAATGTTCAGTCCCTGATTATCGAGAACAGAAGTATTGTAGGAAGAGTTTGACCGGGTAGATCTTACCGTAATGTGTCCGCTGAAATCTGCCAGCCTCTCTTTGATAGCTTTTTTGGACCCAAAACCGGTGGCCACGGTAATTAAGGAAACGATGATTCCTAATGCTACGGAAAGCCTGCCAATGAAGATGATAACCCTTGAAAGGTTATTTTTGTTATCTTTGGAAAATGCTATTTTTCTAGAGAAATATAAAGGAAATTTCAAGCTTATGAATTTAGATTTCAAAATTAAAAATTTACTTCTGATTTGCCTAATTTTTTTAGGAGTATTCAACCAATATTATTCTCAGACTCAAGTTCAACCGGATTTTAAAACCGGTGCGGATCAGCCTGAAATTTATTTGCCATTGCTGAAAAACAAAACAATAGGGATCGTAACCAATCAGACCGGCTTAATGAATGACAGAACTCATCTGGTGGATTTTCTGGTAAAAAAAGGAATTAAAATAAAGTCTATTTTTGCTCCTGAACACGGGTTCAGAGGTGATGCTGATGCGGGGGCAAAAGTGAAAAACGGAGTTGATGTAAAAACAGGCATTCCTATTGTTTCTCTGTATGGCAATAATAAAAAACCAAAGCCGGAGCAGCTTGCCGGAATTGATATCGTCGTTTTTGATATACAGGATGTAGGAGTGAGGTTCTATACTTATATTTCCACCTTGTCATACCTGATGGAAGCCGGTGCAGAAAATAATGTTGAGATTATGGTGCTGGATCGTCCCAATCCCCATGACGGATATACTGACGGGCCGGTATTAAGGAAAAAATGGTCAAGTTTTGTTGGGCTGCATGAAGTTCCTGTAGTATACGGACTTACCATAGGAGAGTATGGGAAAATGGTCAACGGTGAAAAGTGGCTGAAAAATGGTGTTCAGGCTAAATATACGCTTATCCCGATGAAGAATTATCATAAAAAACAGCGCTATCCGATGCTTGATAAGCCTTCTCCTAATTTACCCAATGATAAAGCCATCAATTTATACCCAAGCCTTTGCTTTTTTGAAGGAACACAAGTTTCTGTAGGAAGGGGGACAGATCTTCCGTTTCAGATTTATGGTTCTCCATGGACGGAGAATCTTCCTTATCAGTTTACACCAAAACCAAGCTATGGTGCTAAAGATCCATTCCTGAACGGGAAATTATGCTATGGTGAAAACCTGTCTAATTATCCTAAAGATTTAAGGGAACTTAATCTTGAATGGGTGATCAAAGCATATAAGAATTACAAAAATCCCCAGCAGGATTTCTTTCTGAAAAACCTATGGTTTGATACCTTATCCGGAACTGATGAATTGAGAAAACAGATCATCGCTGGAAAATCAATTCCGGAAATCAGAAATTCATGGAAAAAAGATCTGGAAAATTTCGAAAAGATCAGAACCAGATATGTGGTCTATGAAGATTAATTAATCAAAATTCTGGGGCGGATTTTTATCATTTCTGCCCTTATTTAATATAAACAAGCCAATAGTCAAGCCGATAACACCTGCAAAAGCAGTCATTAATGCCCTTTCTAATTTATCGGGCAGATCATTCCCGATATAATTCATTAAAAAAAGGATCACAAAAGTGATCACTAAAATAATCATATGATTTTTTCCGAATAGCTTCATTGTCTTATTTTAATTTATAAGAGATCATTACGCCTCCTCTGTACGGAATAATTTCACCACTTTTATTAAAGTCTTTTGCAGCATCATAGCGCTTCCCGGTAGTACGGTCATATCCTTTGTAAAATCCCTGTGAAGTTCCAACAGTTCCATAAATATCAAGATTCCATCGTTCGGATAACTGGAACTGATACCCTGCTGTTACCCCCAGCATGATTGATAAACCTCTTTGGTACAGATTAGAATTGATAAGGGTTTCTCCGTTCCAGTTCTCAAAACTTTTATCATTCCAATAACTCCATTTTTGGAGATTATAAGCTGCGGCACCAATATTTACTCCTAAATACCAGTTTTTAAAAGCTTCTTTAAAATAATACCTTCCTTCCACAGAAAGAGAGTAGATCTGTAATTCATGTCCCGCAAAAGATTTCCATGGCGAAATGAAAACATCTCCCTGAAGGGTATATCTGGGACTAATCTGTTTTTCCAGCCCAAGGTTTAAAATACCTATCGGAGCAAATAAAGCATTTCCTTTTATGTATAAACTTTTATCCTGTCCTCCTTGTTCCTGTTCCTGAGCACTGAATGTACTTACTGACAGGAAAGCTAAAATGCCTGCTGCTAATAATTTATATTTCATCCGGTATTATTTTATTTGCTTTAATAATTCGTCTGCCAGCTGAGAATCCTTATTCCCCTGAACGGCCATATTTTTAGACATCTCAGCATAGTTTTTTGCTGTTTCTTTATTTCCGGTAAGGTAATAGAGTTTGGCAAGAATATAAGTGTTTTCGGAAGTTTCTCCCCTCATAACAGATTTTTCTGCCCATTCAGTTGCTTTTTTCAATGAAGATGGTGTTTTCACATGATCTGCAAATATCCAGGCTGCTCTCAGAAGTTCATTCGGATCAAAAGTATCAGAGTTTTTATAATACTCTAAAGCTGCTTTTTCGTATTCAGGGAAATTGCTGTTTTGCTCATAATAGCTCAGCTTGGTCTGATTAAGTTTTTTAACAGCAGCTTCTTTTCCGACCAATGGTTCGGCAGCTTTCATGAAATAGTCATCATTGATTTTTTTATTTTTATCATCAATGGACTGTTCTACTATTTTTCCCAATTTTAGCTGGGCATCAAATTCATTGTAAGTTTCTTCAGGAAGGAATTTAATAATCTCTGCTTTTCTGGATGTAAAAACAGGATAATTGACATCTTCAGATGATTTTACGAAATAAAGAAGAAAACCAATCTCGTCCTTTGTGAGTTCTTCTGTTTTCTTTTTATTCTGGAAATATCTTTCCGAAGCTTTTTTGGCGAATTCATAATCTGAGTTGGCATTAAGCTTCATGATATTGATAAGAAATTCAGGGTCTTTTTCACCACCGGCAAAGCGGTCTTTAAGAGATCCTTTTTTATTTCCTGGCGAATTGATATCCTGAGCCATTGCTACAAACAGGCTCTCTTCCATATACCCTGTATTTCTGGAAACCAGCTCACCTTCACCGTTCAGGAAAAGATAAGTAGGATAGGACCGTACTCCGAATTTAGAAGCAATATCCCTGCCTTCTCCTTTTTCCATGTCAAATCTTGCATTAATGAAGTTGGTATTGTAGTAATCACTCACGGACTTTTGGGTGAAGACATTTTTTTCCATCATTTTGCACGGTCCGCACCAGGAAGCATAGGCATCAATAAAAACCAGTTTTTTTTCTTTCTTGGCTTTTGCAATGATATCTTTGAACGGCAGTTCCTGAAACTGGATAGATTCCTGAGCAGAGACAGCGATGGCACAAAAAATAGATATCCCGGAGATGATCTTCTTCATTTTCAAATAAGATTTGTAGGCGAAGATAATTAATTTTCAAAATATAGCGGGCCGAATCTGCGGGTTAAACCATGATATTAACTAATTTTAAGACTTACAGATATTTTCTGATATTTCATGCCTTCTTATAAAGTAAACGATACTTATGATATATAAATAATTCACTTTACAGTCCTGGAATCTTTGTTATATCTTTGCAAACGAATAATTTATATGTAGAGGAATCCGTAATTTATAGAATTTGATTATTAATTTTAAGCACGCTTTATCCAAAAAATCCATTTATATTACCGCTTTATCTGCCTGCTTCATTGCAGTGGCAGCATTTGCCGTTTTGAGTCTTCTGATTACCGAAGACAGCCGTAAGAATACCGATGATTTTGCCAAGAAAACATTCTTCCGAAAGTATGAATCTATAGAACATGAATTCAGAAATATTGAAGATTATCAGTATCTCCTTCGTGCATTGATCCGGAAAGACGGATTGAAGAATTATAAAGAGTACTCTTCGGTTTTAAATGACCTGAACAAAAAAAGAAATCTGCTCCCTTACAGCTGGTATTATTATGAAAATGCCGCTTCCGGAAAAACAGAGAGTAATAATCCTTTATCCGGTATTTTTAAGGGTACAAAGGATAAGGAACAACCCATTGTTCTTAAAAATAATGGTTCAGGACACTTCAAAGATCTTCTGACGACTCAAAAAGACAGTATGTATTGGGTAAGCTATGATTCTTTGGTGCTGCCCGATAAAAGCAGATTATATTATGGTTCTACCGTAAGTCTTGACGATCTTCATCAATATTTTATCAATGTTGACAAAAGTTCCAATACATATGCCTACGTTTTTACCAAAGAAGGAATCTGTATCACCCATCCTGAGAAGAAATATATCGGGAAGAATATTTTTGATTTTACAGATATTAAGCCTGACGATACACTGGTGAGTAAAACGGAAACAGGGTACACTAAAGGAACAGCTGTCTCTGAATACCTTGGTGTGGAGGTGACAAGATTCATAAAACCGTTGAAGACCGACAATTTTGACGGATACACAGTCGTGAATCATGTGAATTTTATCATTGATGAAAATATCAGTAAGATAAAAACCTATACTGTTTATATTTTCCTGGCAGCGTTATTCCTTATTGTAACTGTTTTCATTTTATTTCAGAGGGCAACCGGTCTGGCTTATCAGGAAAAAGAGAAAATACAGTCAGAGAAGAATTTACTGTTGATAGAGAATGAGAAAATGCACAAAGCCGAAGTGATCAATCAGCTTCAGCAACTTAAAAATAATATCAATCCACATTTTCTTTTCAATTCACTGAATTCCCTTTATATGCTGATTGGGATCAATAAGGAAAATGCACAGAAATTTACCATGAATCTTTCCAGGATTTACCGGTATCTGATAGTGCCTCCTAAAGAAAATATTGTTCCGGTTTCGCAGGAAATCAAATTTATACAGCAGTATATGGAGCTTCTGAAAAGCAGGTTTGATGAAGAGATGAGGTTTGAACTGATTATTAATGCTCCTGAAAGTATGGAAAAAAGAATTCCGTATTTATCCCTTCAGATCGCCACAGAAAATGCAACCAAACATAATATAGCAACGATAGACCAGCCCCTGGAAATTATCATTATTGTCGATGAAGACGGGATTACGGTAAAGAACACCTGGCAGCCTAAAGCAGATCCGGTACAGGGTGAGAAGTTTGGAATTGATTATTTGAATCAGATTTACGGGTATTTTAAGAATAATCTTCTTCATATTTCTGTAGATGGTGAATATTTCATATGTTTTTTGCCTTTATTGAAGTGAAAATAAAAATCCATTCACTCCCGAAAAATCACCATTCACTCCCTAATATTATTTATATGATTCATGATACCTATAGCTTTGCGGCTGAAACTAAGATATTTACTATTTGGAATGAATCGGACTATTTTAATGAAGAATTACAGGCTGGCACTGTATCTCGGTCTTGCTATGGCCTCACCAATGGCTGTAGCGCAGAAGAAAGATAAGGATACGGTAAAGGTCAACAAAGAAAAAACGGATAAGACAGAGACCTCTTCCTCAAAGAAAACCAAGAAAATTGAGGACCTGATCAAAAAAGGAACCTATAAAAAGGGGCTTTTTAATACCATTCAGGTAAAAACGGATATTTATTTTGAAATTCCGGACAGCTTAATGGGGCGCCAGTTTTTGGTGGTCAACAAACTTTCTCAGGTACCCATGCAGGTGAATGAAGCCGGTTTGAACAAAGGGATGAATTATGAAAATAAGGTCATTTCCTTTTACCGCGATCCTGTAGCTAAAAAAGTATGGGTGAAAACTGTTGTGCCTAAGGTGTCATCCCCAAAAAATGATGCCATTACAAAATCTGTAAAAGATAATTTTTCAGAATCTGTTATTGAAGTATTTGACATTGAAGCACAGAATAATGACTCTACTGCTGTAGCGATTAAAGTCAATAAAGTTTTTGATGGAAATCAGAAAAGCTTTAACGACGTTTTGGCCAATGTAGGATTGGGAGGTTCTGTGAAATCAAGCCTTTCTTATATAGAAGGAGTGAAGACATTTCCAAAGAACTTGGTAGTGAAGTCTCAATTGTCTACTTCTGTCAATGAAGGCGGGGTAGATCTTCCGGTAACATTGGGCGTTACTACCAATCTGGTACTGCTTTCTAAAATACCGATGAAGCCAAGAGTAGCCGATTCAAGAGTAGGATTTTTCTCCGAAAAACACTGGTCGTTTAATGATAACCAGCAGAAAATGGATGAAAAGTTTTTCATTACCAAATGGAATCTTGAACCCAAAGATGAAGATAAAGAAAAATATTTAAGAGGTGAGCTGGTAGAGCCTAAGAAACCGATTGTTTATTATATCGATCCGGCGACACCAAAACAATGGCGTGAAAAGATCATTGCCGGAGTACATGACTGGCAGGCGGCGTTTGAGCAGGCAGGATTTAAAAATGCAGTGATTGCGAAAATGCCGGATGAAAAAGATGAAGATTTTGATATTGATGATGTAAGATATTCTGTAATTACTTACGCCGCATCGCCAAAGTCAAATGCCATGGGGCCATCAGTAGTAGACCCGAGAAGTGGTGAAATTATTGAAGCAGATATTATCTGGTGGCATAATGTGATGACTTCCCTTCATGACTGGATGAGAATTCAGACAGGGCCTATTGATCCTAAAGCAAGAGGAAATAAATTCAGTGATGAACATATGGGAGAAGCCATTCGTTTTGTTTCATCGCATGAGGTGGGTCACACTTTCGGATTGAAGCATAATATGGGAGCATCCTTTGCATTTCCTGTAGAATCGCTTCGTTCCAAAGCGTTTACAGACAAAATGGGTGGTACAGCACCTTCCATTATGGATTATGCCCGTTACAATTACGTAGCTCAGCCGGAAGATGGCGTTACAGCCATCACTCCGAAAATTGGGATTTACGATAAATATGCCATTGAGTGGGGCTACCGTTGGTATCCGGATGAATTCACAGAAAAAAAAGCGCTGAAAAACCTGATTGAAAAACATGAAGATGATCCTATGTATTTCTACGGTGAGCAGCAAAGCTACCTTGAAACCATTGATCCTCGCTCACAATCTGAAGATTTGGGAGATGATGCCATGAAAGCCAGCGAATACGGGATGAAAAACCTGAAAGTGGTTATCAATAATCTTTTACAATGGACTTATGAAGATGGTAAGGATTATACAGATGCCGGAAAACTGTATCTGGGAGTAATCGGGCAGTGGGATCTGTACACAGGTCACGTAATGGCCAATGTAGGCGGGATTTACCTGAACAATACAGTTTTTGGAAACAAAAAGAAAGCTTACGAAGCGGTTCCTGCAGAAATTCAGAGAAGAGCGGTTGATTATCTTGTTAAAAATGCCATCAATCTTCCGGAATGGTTATTCTTTAATCCGATTACAGAAAAAACGTATCCGGTAAAAGATTCACCAATGGGACCATTCGAGCAGACACCGTATACCCTTGCAAGAGGAATGCAGTATGCGAATATCTATTCTTTATTTATGGATGACCGGTTGCTTAGGCTGCTTGAAAATGAGTTGAAACATCAGATGTCCGGCTCAAAAGAAGAGATCTATACGGTTGAGAATTTATTTGATCAGGTGAGAACAGCCATTTTCAGTAAAAAAGGAAGCCTTACAATGCTTGAAAAGATGACTCAGAAAAATTATGTGGATGCCTTAATTGTTTCGGTGAACAAATTATTTGAGAAAACGGCAGTGAAAGGATTGAAAACAGAGGATACCCTGAAAATTCCGACCATTTGTAACTTCCATGAAGATGATCACGGTTTGAGGAATATCAATTATTCATCCATGAAAAGAGTATCTGAGGTCACTACGTATAAGCGAGCGGAACTTCAGAAGGTTCTGGAATTACTGAACAGGACAAGATACAGAGGTGATGATGCTTCCAGAGCACATTACACAGATTTAATCATTCGTATACAAGAGGCTTTAAACAAATAAACGGCAATGAAAAAAACTCTAATACTTTTACCTCTTTTGGCTGCTAATATAGCAATGGCCCAGCAAAAGAAAACCATCACCGGAAAAATAGAAGATGGAAATACTTCCCAGACTATCAGCGGTGCATCTATAAAAATCGAGACCCAGTCGGTGTCTACAAAAACAGAACTGGAAGGAATTATCGAAAGTGTGTCAGTGGGTACTGTAACCGATAAGGACGGAAAATTCATACTGGAAATCCCTGCCGATACAAAATCCGTACTGGTAAGTTTTCCAGGCTATGAATCCAGAGTCATTCAGCTTAATGAAGGACAAACGAATTATACTATCAGACTGACTTCTGAGGTTTCAGATAAAAATAAAATCCAGGAAGTAATCATCACCGGTTACCAGAAAATTGAAAAGCGTAAGCAGACTTCAGCGGTTTCTACTGTGAAAATGGACAACATCAGCCAGGCTGGTGTTGCCAGTGTAGACCAGATGCTGGCAGGGCAGATTGCTGGTGTGGCAGTAACTCCCGAAACCGGTGCTCCTGGTAGCCCTGCAAAGATCAGAATCAGGGGAACAGCTTCTCTTTCCGGTCCCCAGGATCCGCTATGGGTAATCGACGGTCTTCCGTTGGAAGGAAATGATGTGCCTAATTTTACGGATAAAGATAATATTGACCAGCTTCAGAATTTCTCTATCGCAGGTTTGAACCCTAATGATATTGAAGATATTACCATCCTTAAAGATGCGGCTGCAACGGCAATTTACGGAGCAAGAGCTGCAAACGGAGTAATTTCCATCACAACAAAAAAAGGAAAAAAAGGAAGTTTAAAACTGAATTTCTCTGCAGATACCTTCGTTACAGCACGTCCTGATTTTGATAAACTGAATCTTTTAAATGCTTCTGAAAAAGTAGATCTGGAACTGATGCTTGCCAAACGTGCAGATCTTACTTACCGTGCAGATAAAGGAGAAGTCATGAGAATTCTGACTCAGAATAACCAGCTTGATGCATTCAGGAACGGAGGTTTTGACGCGTTGAATTCATTCACACGCCAGCAAATTAACGGTTTAAGAAACAACAATACAGATTGGGGTAAACTGTTGTACAGAAATGCCATCAACAAACAATACGGATTAAGTGTTTCCGGAGGAAGTGACCGTGCAGATTATTATTTCTCTCTTGGATATTATGATGAAGAAGGAACAACTATCGGTACAGGTTTTAAACGATATAACCTGACCTTAAAAAACAATTACAGATTAAGTGATAAGTTAAATGCAGGAATCTCTATTTTCGGAACACAAAGTGAACGTACATCTTTTGTAACGGATGCTGATGCTTCAATAAACCCGGTTAACTATTCAAGAAATGCCAATCCTTATCTTAAGCCATTCAACGCAGACGGAAGCTACAATTATGATAAAGATATAGACGGTTTTGAGGACTTGTATGTGCCTTTTAACTTTCTGGAAGAGAGAGAAAATACAAGCTATACGCTTAAAAATAATTCTTTGAAAGCCATTTTAGATTTAGAATATAAAGCTTCAAAAAGTTTAAGATTTACCTCTCAGTTAGGAATCCAGTATGACGCCAACAAAACAGAGAAATTTGCAGCAGAAAATACCTATTCCACAAGGAAAATGAGACAGGGTACCCGTTACTACAAAGACGGTAAGTATAATTATTTTCTACCTGCAGGTGCTGTAAAACAAAACTGGGATAATGATTTCTTCCAGTACAACTGGAAATTGCAGGCTGCGTACAGCACAAAGATCAGTTCAAAACATGAAATTGATTTGATGGCCGGTACAGAAATCCGTAAAACAGAAGATAATACAACGGTCACCAGGGCTTTCGGATATGATCCGAAGACCAGAAGAGGTACACCAATTGTTTTCCCGAATTCAGATTTTGCATCAGATAAAAAATATGAAACTTATCGTGAAAACCCACCAATAGAGAATGCTTATGCTTCCATGTTTGCTACGGCATCTTATACTTATGATCAGAAGTATACATTCTTCGGAAGTGTAAGATATGACGGAACCAATCTTTTTGGTGTGAATAAAAAGTATAAATATCTTCCGATCTGGGCAGTTTCAGGATCATGGCTGGTAACGAAGGAAGATTTCATGAAAAATATCTCTGCCATATCTAACCTTAGGCTGAGAGCATCTTATGGTCTTCAGGGAAATATAGACAGAAACACATCACCGTTTTTTATCGGAGAATATAATGATGCAACAATTCTTCCAGGTGTAAAAGAAGATATTATTACTGTAATAAGCCCACCGAATGATAAACTGAGATGGGAAAAAACAACCAATACCAACGTTGGTTTTGATTTAGGATTGTTCAATAACCGTATTAGTCTTACTGCCGATGTTTACAGCAGAAAAGGGACAGATATGATCAGCATGAAAGAAACCCCTCTGGAAACAGGGTTCGAATATACCATGATGAACTGGGGAAGTTTGACCAACAAAGGTTTTGAACTGGCATTATCAACCAGAAACATCAACCATGATAACTTCAAATGGACTACTACCATCAACTTTGCTCACAATAAAAGCAGGGTGCTAAGCGAGCAGCCTCGTGACAACGCTTTCCTTCCTTCAAGAGAGGGGCTTCCGGTAAATGCTGTTTTTGCTTTGAAAACCGCAGGAATGGATCAGTACGGAAATCCGCTATTCTGGAAAGGAGACCAAAAGATTTCAGCTGCTGAGTTCTTTAAATTATATGATGTGTATGCAGATTTCCTTCCGGGGCAGCTCGTAGATACGAAACTTTCAAATGCTGAGTTGAGAAGCCTGTTTACCTATGTGGGAGACAGAGATCCGAAATTTACCGGAGGGATTATCAACACCTTTAAAGTAAATAACTTTGATCTTACAATTTCTGCGACATTCAACCTGAAGCAGACCGTAATGAGATCACCTTCTTACAGAGGTATGGATTTGGATAGAGGAAGAAACTATACAAGGGATATTTACGAGGCAGGAGGCGCACTTCCGGGAATTACAAGCCCTGATATGGAGGCTAATCCGTACGGATGGATGGCGAATAAATGGTTTGCCGGAAACAGTTCCAATGCATACAGTTTATTGGATGTGTGGGCAAAAGAGATCAGTTATATCAGAATCAGCAGTATCCGTTTAGGATATACACTGCCTAAAGAATTTACAAATCCTATGGGAATTTCCAGCCTGAGACTGAGTGTTGAAGGACGTAACCTGTTTGTATTCAGTAACGGATACAAAGGATATTTTGATCCGGAAACATATGGTAATATTTATGCACAACCTATCACCAAGTCGGTAACCGTAGGATTTAATGTTTCTTTTTAAAACTTGAGAAAAATGAGAAAAATTACAACAATCATAGCATTTGCTGCAATTAGCTTTGTCAATATAGGATGTGACAGGTTTTTAGATATTCAGCCAGAAGGAAAAGTAATTCCTGTTACTGCCGAAGATTATCGACAGGTACTTACATCAGCCTATTCAAAATACCCCGTTCACAAGTCTCTGGTAGCACTTCGTACCGATGAGGTAAATATTGATGACAATGGAGTAGATTTTGTTTCTTATCGTGAAATGGCAATGTGGAAGGATTCGAATAATGATCCTACATCTACGGAATTTCCATGGCTGAGGTTTTATTCTGTAAACTTCTACCTGAACCAGATTATCAATGAAGGAAGCAAAACCATGCAGGACTCTCCGGAGAAGAATCAGATTTTAGCAGAAGCTTATGCCCTTCGTGCTTACCTGTATTTTGATATGGTGAATTTATACGGAAAACCATACAACAGTGCTACGGCTTCTACAGACAAAGGAGTTCCCATCAACCTTGAAATTGACCTTGAGGCGGTATTGAAACCATCGTCAGTACAGGAAGTGTACAATCAGATTCATGCAGATATGAAAAAAGCAGAAGATCTGATGGTAGAGCAGAAACAGGTGCTGGGAGTCAATTACAGGTTCTCAAAAACAGCATTGCTGGCTTTTGAAGCCAGAACAGCTCTTTACGAAGGAGATTGGAACAAAGCATTGAATTACGCCGATCAGGTGCTGGCGGTAAAAGGAGACTTAGTGAACTTAAATACCGTAAATACTCCGCCCAACCATTATGCTTCCCCGGAATCTATTATGGCTTTGGACAATACATGGGACAATTCTATAAAGAATTTGTCTTTTGCATCTCCAGAACTGATTTCTTCATACAATAATGCTGCAGATAAAAGGTTTGGCATATACTTTGAAAAAAATGGGAATAAGTATAAGGTAATTAAAGGAGGGAGCTTAGAATTCAAAGTGTCTTTCAGAACAGCAGAACAGTACTTTATAAAATCTGAAGCATTATTAAAATTGAATAAACTTAATGAGGCAAAAGAAACAGTTCTTAAAGTAGTAAAAAACAGATACACTCCGGAAGGATTTACTTCAGTACAGAATGCGGTGAACTCAATGGATTCTACAGCATTTATGAAGTTTATCCTGGATGAGAGATTCAGAGAATTTGCTCTTGAAGGGCAAAGATGGTTTGATTTAAGAAGAGCCAATCAGAAAAAAATAAGCCACACCATCAGTGGCAAAGAATATATTCTTCAGCAGAATGATCCGCGATATACCATCGAATATCCAATGAGCGCGAAGAAGAATAATCCTAATCTATAGAACTTCATATCAAATTCAATACAGAGGAAACCGCTTGAACTTAATTGTTTCAGCGGTTTTTTGTACTTTTGCACCGTTATGAAAATTGCCATTATAGAAGATGAACTGCTGGCTGTTAATTATCTGAAAAACCTTTTGGATATACAGAGCATAGTCCCTGTTACAGAGACTGTTATTCTTCGTTCCAAAAAGCAGGCAATTGATTTTTTTGAGAAAGATTCAGCAGATCTTATCTTTATGGATATCCATCTTGGTGACGGAATGAGCCTTGAAATTTTCGAACAGGTGGAACTTTTTACCCCAGTTATTTTCATTACCGCATTTGATGAATATGCCATGAGGGTCTTCAGGCATTTTACGATTGACTATCTTCTCAAGCCTTTTGAAGAAGAAGACCTGCATAAAGCTTTACAGAAATTTATATCCATAAGAAACAATTTTGATCCTGAACCGGTCCTTAAATCTATGTCCTCATTACGCCAGACAGAAGGTGGGGTGATGAAACGTTTTATGGTGAGAGAAGGGAACAAGCTTAAATCAATAGACGAACATAACACAGCTTATTTTTTTGCCTCAGGGAAATACCTTTTCCTGACTACAAAAGATCATCAGACTTATATTTATGATGATACCATTAAAGATATTATCCAGAAGCTGAATCCGGAAATTTTCTTTAAAATTAACCGGAAATTTATTGTTAATAAAAATGCAGTTACGGAAATCATCAAGCATTCAAGCCAGAAGGTAGAATTGAAACTTTCTCCCGAACCTGAAGTGAGCACAGACGTTTTTATCAGTAAACCCCAGATTGCTGAATGTCTTGGCTGGCTGAACAGCTGATTGTAGTCATTTATTAACTTTTTGGATTAATTATTACTTTTAATCAATATTCAGTTGAAAAGTATATACACAAAAAAACCTCTAAAATAAATTAGAGGTTTTGAAGTGGTTTCTCCAGGAATCGAACCAGGGACACATGGATTTTCAATCCATTGCTCTACCAACTGAGCTAAGAAACCATTTATGTTTTTGTTTATTACTTCGTTGTTTTAAAGTGATGCAAAAGTATAACATTTTATGATACCGCGCAAATATTTTGTTTATTTTTTTGAAGAAATATCCTGATGCAACTTGTTTTTGATTTCAATGTGCTGTTCATCAGTGTTTTGATAGATTCTTATTTTTTCGTTTTTTCCTACACTTTACTTTTTCAGATGGGAATAATTTCCCGCTGTATTTTAAACAGGGAACAAAATAAGTTGATTTTCAATAGAGAGAACTGGCAAACAACTGATTTATAATACCTAATAATCCTAACAAGTGTTAGTCGTACTATTACTACAGTTTTTGAAATTTAATAATAAATATCACTTGCTTTTTGTAAATACGTCTATATTTGGTGATATATAAAACGAACAATCACAATATATTAACCATTAAAATTTACTATCATGGCAGAAAGAAATTCAAGAGGAATTTTAAAATTCAACAACGGTGAAGGACAAAAGCTGTTAAAACTTAACTATAGCGTATCAAGATCTACAGACGTATCAGGGCGTGTAGCATCAGATCCTTCCAATGCACTTATCAAAATTACGGTAGAAGCTACTGAAAAATCAGACATCCTTGAAAGCTTACTGAACGGTAAATACAAACCTACCGTAGGAGAAATCACTTTCAACAAATCTCATGAAGAGGGAACTTTAACAACATTAAAGTGGAACAACGGTTATGTTATCCAGCACGAAGTAGACTTTGATGCGGTAGATGACAACAGTATGTATATCAGCTTTGTGGTAAGTGCAGAACAGATAGATCTTGGAAATTCTTCTTATTTCGGAGCGTGGCCTTCCTAAAAATATTCAGAATTTAAATATCAGGGCAGAATAGTACACCCGTTTCAGGGGATACTGTTCTGCCTTTTCTAACCTTATAGAACTCTTGGTTATTAGATAAAGTTCTGAAAAACACCTAATCACTATGAATAAAAATATCTCGAATTCCGATAAGATTTCTGAGAATCATATTCCCGGAATCAACCGTGTGGTGAAGCTGGATATTGTGATTGAAGGGAAAATTATCAAACACTTCAAACATTTCCGTCTGCAGCAAAGTGCAAGGCGGCATCACAATTTTGAACTCATCCTGGCTCACGATTCTCTTGGAGAAGCCCAGAACCATACACTGGAACAGGCACGCCAGTTTCTTGGAAAAAGAATTACCATTGTTTTCAAATACAAAGATTATGAAAGTGAAAGCCCGGAAAGAACTTTTGTAGGAGTTATTACTAAAGCCGCTTTCAGCCAGGAAAAAATGAGTCTGGGAAATATTGTACTGAGAGGGCAAAGCCCAACCATTCTCATGGACGCTGCTCCCCATACTCAGAGTTTTGGAGGAGATCAGGCTGTTAATACAGGAATTATTGCCAACAAAATACTTAAAGAAGCACTGGGATCGGAGAAATTCGATTTCAGAGTAGATACCCAGAATAAAAGCTATATCAATTACAGCTCACAATATAATGAAACCCATTACAATTATCTTGCAAGAACAGCAGAAGCATATGGAGAACAATTTTATTACGATGGTGAAGTTCTTCATTTCGGAAAGCTTCCGCCTTCTGAGAAACCGATCAGGCTTGTATATGGGAGCAATGCAACGGATGTTCAGGTAGAACTGAATGCTGTACATACCCATCCTGAGTTTTTTGGATATAACAGCAGTAGCCATACAAAAATGCTGGGTTCTGAAAATAATATCAGACACTTAGGGGAAATTCCGTCCAAGGCTTATGAACTGAGCAGTACGATCTTTAAAACCCGTTCACTTTCTCCGGCACCTATCAATGCCAATATGTTTGTGGATGTAAGTGATTCCCAGAAAAGTGCTGCAGGAAGTGCTGCCGTAGAAGTATTTACGGTTTCAGGAAATACAACTGTTCCATTTTTGTACCCGGGATGTCTTGCCGATATGGAAATGCGTAAGCCCGATACCAGCCAGACGTCTTACTTTACAAAACTTACGGTTACCGAAGTCTTGCATGAAGTTAATGCAAGAGGGTACTACAGCGGAAGCTTTGAAGCTATTGCTGACGGAACAGGTTTTATGCCCAAACCGGATTTTATACAGCCTAAAGCCGAACCACAGGTTGCTACCGTTATTTCCAATACTGATCCCCTTAATCAGGGGAGAATACAGGTAAGATTTGACTGGCAGCAACATCCTGATACCACTCATTTTATCAGAATGATGAGCCCCGATGCAGGAGGAACAGATGTTATTACACAGAACAGAGGTTTTGTGGCGGTTCCTGAAGTGGGGGACCAGGTAATGGTTGGGTTTGAATATCATCATCCTGATTTTCCGTTTGCCATGGGAGGTATGTTCCATGGGCAGGTGGCACTGGGAGGAAGTATCAACAACCATCTTAAATCTATCCAGACAAGAAGTGGAAATAAGGTGATCTTTAACGATCAGGAAGGAAGTATTTTCATTGAAGACCCTAGCGGAAATACTTATCTCATGGACGGAAAAGGAAATATTGTTGTCAATGCTCCCAAAAACATCACCTTCACTGC
The DNA here is from genome assembly GCF_051011775.1 of Chryseobacterium amylolyticum. Lineage (NCBI taxonomy): Bacteria > Pseudomonadati > Bacteroidota > Flavobacteriia > Flavobacteriales > Weeksellaceae > Chryseobacterium > Chryseobacterium amylolyticum. The sequence goes on along the minus strand of NZ_JBPCHX010000001.1, from coordinate 1,116,133 downwards.
CGGAGAAAATGTACAGATCAATGCAGGTAAAAATATCATTGCTTCTGCTCAGAGAAATGTCAATATTATGGCCGGAGAAGATATCACAGAAACAGCCAATGATGACTACAGTCTAACGGCAAGTAATATCATCGAAACGGCAGAAGCGGGAAGAAAATCTACAGCCAAAAATATTACGGAAAATATGGAATCCGGCTCTTACATCAGTACAAAAGATGCGATTAATGTAGAAAGTGCCAGGGAAGTGCTTATCAATAGTGGTAAACAGGTAAAAATGCAGTAATATGGCAGGCGAAGGCGGAAATATTGTTAGGAATGTTTTTGGGAAATCCTATAAAGAAGCAGAACATATCATGAAAGATGCTTCCAAAGGAACTCTGGATTTTAAATCCCCTCAGGAAAATACCTTTTATGGAAAAAAAGGAGGGAAGAAATTTGATGAATACCAGGCGAAAGAGCAAACAAAACCGCTACAGGTAAAAGCGGTAAAATGCTATGAAGATTTTGCATGTACAAAAGAGATTAAAATTATAGAAAAAGGGAAAAGCTATTTTTTTAAAGCCATTCAATACAACAGAACGCCAACAAAATCAGAATTGAAAAGCCTTAAATGGGCTATACAGTATGATGATACAAATATAGCCAATGCACCACAGGTAACCGGTGAAGAAAAGATTTCTTATGCAGTACCGAAAGAAAGAAATATAGCCAAACTGAGAGTATATGCCTTTTTTAAAGAATATAGCCCGAATGTAAAAGCAGAAGTATATTTAATAAAAGAAGAGATAGTAATCATTATAGGTACTGAGCAGCACTCAACAAATATTGCAAATAAACTGATGTTTCCAGGAGAAGCAGTCAGAAAAGTCCGTACCCAATATCCTAATTACCCCTTTGTAAAAGTAGCCCTGTTTACCGACGGATATTCTGAAAATCAGTTGTCAACAATAACCAATGATTTAATTAAGCATAATAATGGCTTAACAGTAATAAGAGTTACTACGATAGATGATGTTATTAATATTATTAATTCTGGAAACAGGGATAGTGCAGCTTTTGATAATAAAAGAAGAGTAAAGGAAATTTTTGCATACTCTCATGGTTATGTAAGAAACGCAACCAATGAGGGAGTAATAGCATTTGGGTATGAGGGTAAAAATGCGGATAAACAAGAACTTGATGCCAAAAGCTTTTCAAAAGTTAATCCGGCTGTTTTTTTAGATGGAAATGCATCTGTATTTTATTCTTATGCGTGCAGAACAGGTATCGGAACAAGTTCGGAGACCACTACAAATGCTTTTAAAGATAAAAGCTTGGCTCAAAAAATGGCTAATCATGGTAAATTAACAGTCTATGGATATATGAGGAGATCACTGTATGAAGATGCATGGGGAACACAGAACCATAGGGATACTTATGCATCAGATCATGATGAAGGAGGATCAGCCTGGGAAAACTTTAAAACAGATTTAAAAGACACGTATCAGTCGGATCCAAAAGATATGGATACTTATAATAAATACAGAAAAAAAGAAATAAAATTAGATAAAGCAATCTGGAATCCGGATGGGGCATATTTGGATGTAAAAGCAGGTACCTGGCCCGTTGGTGTACCGGCAACTTATGAAAAATTTTTACCAAAATAATATTATGAAAATAAAAACTCTTCTCACATTAATTTTTACAGCCCTAATCTTAATAAGCTGTAATAAAAGTAAGGATTTGGGCGGATACAGGGAAAATTATAGTTTAGAAAGTGGTTCTGCCATTATTGATACAACCGCATTTAAAAATTTTGTAGGAGAGATTCCCCGATCATTTAATAAAAATGTACATCAGCTGAGCAAAAAAATAACCTTTAAAATAAACCATTCAGACGGTATTGACCTGAAAGGAAACAGGATATTAATTACTTTGGAAAATGAAAATATTTATTTTGGAGATTATCATCAGGATATAGCAGTCAATGTTGGCTATGATCAGCCTTATTACGCAAGTTTAAGGTTTTATATCATAAATGATAAAAATAAGACCATTAACAAGTTTACTTCAGATCTTCACTATCCGATTTTTAAAAAACAATATAATGAAGCAGATGTTAAGCTTTTGTCTGACTCAAAAAGGATATACAATGATTTACAAACATCATATGAAATTACTAATATCCCGGATGAAATAGCTGAAAAGAAATAAAGCTTTGGATCAGTAGTAATACAATTAATACAATTTTTATTCCGGAAATATGAAGAAAAGAATAGTAACTGCAGGAGGATTTATAGGAATATTATTCTCAATATGGGATTCAGTGATTGATAAAGCAGATTCCGCTTTATCAGAGGATCATTTAGCCGGATTTATTTTCCATTCGGTTTTTAGTATGAAAACATTCGTATATCTGTTGATTGGTGGGGTCTCAGGATGGATAATAAGTTTAATGATTCATAAAATAAATGAGCTGTACCGTGAATGGAATGACTTTTAAACAATGGTAATAACAAAACAGTATGGTAGAAACGAGAGTAAAACCTTTCCAGAAATATATATCAGGCATTCACAATTACCAGGTAGAGAATGCCCTTGAAATACATTTTGGAGAAGCAAAAGGTTTTTATTCATCCTATAAAATCATGCTGGAGGAAAAAATAAACGAAGACCATACAAAAAACTGGCTGATACGAAAGATTGATGATCCTTCTTTTCCTTCTGAAAATAAATTCATGGAAATTCTCCATATTCTGGAACAAAGCTCTTATCCTTTAGAAATAAAAGTAGATGAAAGAGGGAATTTTCTTGGGGCCGCAGATCATCAGAAAAATATAGAGAACTGGAAATTGAAAACAGCTGGTCTTCAGGAAAAATATCAGAATGCTGATGTTTTCAGAAATCAGTATCTGGCTGCGTTTGAAGACGAAGCCGCTTTTTATAAAAATAAATTGAAAGAACCATTCTGGAACCTGTTGTTGTTTGCACCCTACTATGTAGATAACGGAGGGAAAAATAATGAATCCATCATATGGAATATCAAAGGAATCGGTAATGTAGAATGTATAGGAATTATTCATGCAGAGCAGAGAGAATATGGTTTTGAAGCTTTTTTTACTTCAGAGTCCCATGTTCAAGATCATGTAAAAGAAGAATTAGCTAAAAAATACCCTTATCTGGTGGGACAATATCAGGCGAAATTATATATAGAAATGGAATACAGTTCCTCAAAAAAACAGTATTCCAAAAAGAAGGCTGACTTTATATTGTCAGATGGAGAAAAAACAGTATACCGGGAAACGATCACAATGACTTAAACTTTATGAACAAATGACATGGCGGATAAAGGATACATCATTATAGAAGGAGCCACTGCATACTGCAGCAGTTCTGTAACCAATAACTCCAGTGGGACAGCCGTTCCGATGGAAGTGAAAAGCCAGAAAAAGAAGCTGGGCAAAAACAAATATTTTGCGCAAAACAAGCCTGTAGCCACTTACCTTGATGATAAAGCAGACAGCTTCGGAGGGGGAAACGGATTTGGAAACTGTAAAGGCTCAGATGGGAAAACTTACCCATGTAAAGGCAAGTGCAATATCAAATATAAAGACTATTACGAAAATGTAGAATTCAACAAGAGTATGAAAATACTGTTGGATGCTTCCACGGGAAATTGTCCAGGATATGGAGTTCCCGGAACCATCGCTTTTGCAACCACCGGGCAGGCCAATAATGTTTCACAAATTGAAGTGAAAGAAGCTGACGAATTTTCTGTAGCTAATGCTTCACCGCAATGGCCAACATCCTCTGCCGCGGAGACAAGTATTGCTGTATCTTCCATTTCGATGGCAAAACCTGTATTGGCAGACAAACCTGCCGGAAATTATTACTATATCAAAGGAATGAATGGTCCTTTGTTTCCTGTTACAAACCCTTTTGATCATAATGATAACCTGGAATTGAAAGCTCAGTTCAAAGGAGATGAAAAGAAGATTATCTGGGCGCTGTTCAAAGGAGAAGGAACAAAAGATAAAATAAAAACGTTTATCGGGCTGGGCAGCAATTTCAGCCAATCTATGAGTAAGATATTTGATGGTCTCACAGAAGGGAAGTACAGACTGGAAGCTTATGGTAAAAAGGCTGGTGACGCCAAATGCTCAATCAATATAGAAATCATACAGGATTTCGTTAAAAAAATTGTTAGTCCGGGAGCTTCAACATTGATTAATATTCCACTACCATTATCAATTGAGCGGAAACTCAACATTACAACAGATCAGACAAAAATACTGAACAAAGGATTCTTTATGCCTGTAAATACCGTTCAATGGACGGTAAAACAAGGAGCAGCAGTCTTGTATAACAGTTCTTCCGGAGCATCTTCTTCGCATCTTGTTTCCGTGACAGGTGTTGGTGACCGTGTTATTCTTACTTTTAAAAATGCGGGTAAATATACTGTAGAAGCATTTACAGATCCTACAGATCCCAAACCGCAGTCTGTAGAAGTTAAAATTGAAAACAGTCTTGGCGTAATGGGAGTAAAAGGAGAGCCCGGACTGGTAAGATTCAATGATACAATCAAAGTGCAGGCTTCGAAGTTTAATGTTGCTTATATGCCTTCGGGAACTTCAGTATATTGGTATCTTAAAAAAGAGGGGATTGGGAGAGTGGCATTATTTGAAGGTTCACCCTCCTTCAACACTGGCATAATCAATAAAAAAGTCGCTGAACTTTTGTATAATGATGCAAAATTAACCAGTGATCAGTATTTTGGAAAATATGTGCTGGAGGCTTATGCCAATCCGGTTGGAGCTGGAAAACAGCCCGGGTTTTCCGGATCAGACTGTTTCAATTTTGAGGTGATCCAAAATGTTATTGATAAATTCACCCTTCCGGCTGCCAATATTCCGAAAGGAACAAAAATAAAATATACCGCAACGGCAAGAATTGCTACGCTTGTAGGTAATGAAGCTATAAAAATAGAAGCTCCGGATAAAGTTATCAATAACGGAGACGGAACCATAACATTTAACGACCTTGGTGAATATACTATTTCAGCATATTTAACCGGAGATTATACAGACAGTAAAAAAATTGAAGCCAAAGTAAAAGTTTCAGAACCGACTGTCAAAAGAGCGCTTTGGGCTTATGGAACCGGTGTGAAACGTACCGAAACCGGATTTGGAGAAGAGACCTATGGATTCCTTGAAATTGACGGACTTCAGAATCAGGCTTTAAAGATTAAAATCTGGGTTAAAGGAGAAGGTGATGATTTCTATAAAGAGAAAGACAAATACATGCTGGAGGAAAAAACCGTCACGCTTAACAGTGAGGGTAAAGCATCTTTCCTTATTACGACTAATGAGGATTACAAGAAAAAAATGGTGGCTGCCATTCCTAAAATAACTGAAAATCCCAATCCGTCTTACCGTCTGGTATTTACGGTAGAGCTTCAGGCAAGCTCGTCTGCGGATATTGTGCTTCCGGGGAATATTACCATTCAGGGAACTAAACCTGTGGTGGTAGACAACACTACAACTTATCTGGAAGTTTTAGATTCCAATGAAGAGCTGGTGATCACCTCCGAACAGAAAATTGTCTCCATTATGTTCTCCACGGAAGACGGAAAAGATATTCAGCGGATGCAGACTTTCTATGGTAAAACCCATAAACTTTGGGTACATACCGTTAATATGACTGAAGAAGTCCTGAAAATTGATGTTCTGAAAGAGATTCCCAAAGAAGGATTAAATGAGAAAGACCATATTACTTATACTCATGAAAGCAAACAAAGCTATAACGAAGAAAAAACAGGAAAAGACGGTTTGCTGGAAGTTTCCTTCACCGTAAAAGAAGAATGGAAAAATCCGCCTAAAAACTTTGATTACTACATAGCACAGGTCTCACGTCAGGTTCAGGATCCTGCTGATCCCAAAAAGAAAGTCTGGAAAATAGAAAAAAGCCAGTTTACAATTAACAGTACACTTCCTGCAGATCTTGTCCGGACAGAGGATATGGAAAAACTGGGGATTCATGCAAAAAAGAAAGATGGAACCCCTTTTACAAAAGAAGAAATGCTGGAACTGAGAAAACAATTTATTTTTTACGAAAGCGGCTGCCTTAAAGTGTCTCAGAAAGAGACTCCTGAAGCTATTGAGAATGATGTGATGCCGGTGGTTGTGGAAATGGCAGAGGTGAGAAAGCAGAAAACATGTTATTGCAACCGCGGTTTTACAGAAAAAGAAATGGAAGACCTCATTAAAACAATGACAGGAGGTACTGAAATCTGGCAGGGAATAAAGGAAAGCTGTGATATTACGGATAAAACCATCAAAAGCTTAACAAGTGAAGTAAATGCAATGTTTGCGAGTAACGGAATCAACCGCTGCATGCAGAAAATGTCATTTCTGGCAAATGTATCCGAAGAAACCGGCTTTTTTGTCCAGAGTAAAGAAGAAAAAAGTAAATATCTTTCCAGCCAGAGTACTTATAAAGGAAGAGGGATACTTCAGATTACAGGAACTGATGACGGAACAGGATATTACAATAATCCCGGACCCTATAAAAACTATGGAAAAGATAAATATGCTGATGAAAACAAATTTTTGGATGATAATGCAGATCTTATTTCTAAAGACCTTCATAATGCTGTAGATGTAGGAGGCTGGATTTTTAATTTTAAAAAAGTTCCTTTATGGGAGCTTAATCCTAAAAAACCATATTCTAAAGAATTAACAGAAACCCTTGCATGGAAGCGTACATACTTTAGTAAGGGACTGGGAAAAAACCTTACAGAACTTGGAATTCTGATGGAAGAGGAGGAAGAGAAATATTTTTTCCTGCAAGGAAAAATTTTAAATGGATACTCTCCTGAACATAGACTGGAAAAACCTCCAATAGGATGGGAAGGCCGTAAAAAAGCTTTAGAGAAGTTAAAAAAATGGTTTAAGTACGATAAAAAAGTATGTGATGGAGATGTGGCCATGCCAAATCTTGAAGGAAGGGCCCCATGGATGGAACTGGTTTGGAAGGAGGAAGCTAAAAATCTTGTAGAAACGGGAACTAATAAAGAAATCCAGAAGTTTTTTGATGGAACCCCTTATGAAAATGCAATGAATAATGGTACAGAAAATGAAACGACTATTGCATGGTGTGCGGCTTTTGTTAACTGGATTATGAAACACTACGGTTACGAAGGAGTTACTACTGAAAAAGGATATGATGCCGTAAGGGCGTTAAAATGGGCAACGTGGGCAGAAGGGAAAGACCTGAAAAAGCCTGTTTACGGGGCAATTGCTGTGAAAACAAGAACCGGAGGCGGGCATGTAGGTTTTGTTGCTGGAAAAAAAGGAAATAAAGTCGTTATTTTAGGAGGTAATCAATCACAGAAATTGTATTGCGTAGCTTATGAAATTTCTGATTATTATGCCTATGTAGTCCCAACAAATTACGAAATTACAGACGCAGATTATAATTTACCGGAATATAAAGGAAATCCTGGTGCAAAAGGATCTGAACTTTAAATAAAAAAAGAAAATGAAACATAGAATTTTAATGAGCCTGCTTTTTATTTCATCTGCTTTAGTATCATGTCAAGATAAAAAGGCTGAAAGCAATAAGAATGTGACAGCTATTACAGAAAGTTCAGCAGGTCTGCAATTTAATCAAGATGTTAATGCTATGCTAAAAAAACAGTTAGAATACGGAAAACCTTCTTTTGATAATCCATACCTGTATTCTGAAAAAGATCTGGAAGTAACTACCCCAATACTTAATCAATTGTTATTGGATAACGGATATAAATCCTTAAGTAATGAAGAATTTAACAACAAAATTAAACAGATTTTTAACCGCATTATTGATAAAAATTCCAGCAATAAGTTTCTGTATGTCAATTTTATTGATAAGTGTGATAAGGAGCTGCATTTCTTTCCAAATAATGCAGAGAATAATGGGATATTCGTAGTCAAAAATCAGAACTTCATCACTGATCTTTATCCGCTTCCCGCAATTATTGATTATCAAAAAACATATTCCGAAACAGCCCGGGAAGAGAATTCAGCTCCCGGAAGCTATAAAGACGCAAGTGGAAATGAAGTAAAGAAATATTTATGGAAAGACGTTTCCAATCTGAAAGAACAGAGAAAAAAGAATTTGCAAACATTAATCGCTCGAAACTTATATCTATTTAATGAAAACAAAGCTCAGTATAAATGGCTTACCCTTAATGATTCATATTTTATGGATGCTTTGGTAAAGACTTTTGGTTATACACAAGATACTGACTTGCTGAGCTGGGTTATTGAAAGAACAAAATTTGATAAAAAAGATCCATCTGACTACGGTAAATTATTCTGGATAAAAGATTGTGATGAAAATATAAGGCTTCATACCAATACGTTTAAGGTACTCCAAAAACTGTATCTTCCCAATGATTCTTCTGAGAACAGATTTATTCTGGATAATATTAAATCCTATTTAGAGTATCTGGGGAATAATGATAATCCTGAATCAAAAGTTTTAAAAGAAGCTGAAAAGATAAAAATAATGGCTAATCTCGCTTATTTTGCAGAACAGTATAAATATAATCCTTCCTATAATGAAGGAACAAAAATGATGGGCAGGTTACGCTTCTTTTTGGGGGATAGTTCCAAAGAAATCTTGCAGAAAAATAATTACTTTAACCTTCCAAAGTTTAAAGAGTGGTGGGACAATGCAGACTATGACGAATATTTTGTTGAAGAATGTGAATACAATGGTACTTGCGGTCCGGATAATCAGCCCATGAATATTACAGAATGGAGAAAACAGCATCCTAAAAAATAAAAAGAAAAGCACAGTCAGAAATGGCTGTGCTTTTTCAACAGAACATTTCAATCTCTTAAAAACAAAAAAACCTCTGACTAATCAGAGGTTTTAAAGTGGTTTCTCCAGGAATCGAACCAGGGACACATGGATTTTCAATCCATTGCTCTACCAACTGAGCTAAGAAACCATTATATTTTTGTTTGACTTACTTCGTTGTTTTAAAGTGATGCAAAAGTAGTAAGTTTTAGTATACAAAGCAAGTATTCATCGTACTTTTTTTGAATAAAGTTAAAAACTTACTGATTATCAGCCGGATTATTTTCCTGCTCCTTTCTGATCTGTTCGCTCATCTCTTCCAATACCGGTTTTATCGTGTTTTCCGGAAGATCACTGATTCGGATATACATCAATCCATCGATCGCATCATTAAAGTTTGGATCCACATTAAAAGCAATTACTTTTGCATTCTGTTTGATGTATTTTTTGATCAGGACAGGAAGTCTCAATTCAGGTTCAAGATCATCAATAATCTTATCCAGCTTGTTGAGGTCAGATTCCATTTCCTCAAAGAAGATGTTTTTATCCCTGTCACGAAGCTTTACCTTGTATTCATTCCTTGGAGTGATATATTGAGCAACTGCAGAATCAAAATAATTGGAGCGCATAAATTCGATCATCAGTGATTTTGAGAATTCTGAGAATTTATTGGAGATACTTACACCCCCCATAAGAAATTTATGGTCAGGATTTCTCAGGCATACATGGACAATTCCCCTCCATAAAAGGAAAAGAGGAAGAGGTTTCTGCTGATATTCCTGGCAGATGTAGGCACGGCCCATTTCAATTACCTTTTTAAAGAAAGGATGGATGTCCTGCTCAAATTCAAATAAAGAACTCGTATAAAAGCCTTTGATGCCATATTTCTTCATGACCTCTCTACCCAGTGCCATTCTATAGGCTCCAACCAGTTTTTTCTCACCATTATCCCAAAGGAAAAGATGATGGTAATGTTTATCATACTCATCAAGGTCAAAAGGAAGATTACTTCCTTCACCCACAGCACGGAATGTAAGCTCTCTCTGACGTCCGATTTCCCTCATAATAGAAGGAATTTCCTCATAAGTCGTAAAGTAAATCTCATAATTTCCGTTACTGAACAGCATTTTATCTGTCCCTCTCAGTTTATCAACATCCTTGATGATATCTTCAAGAGGCGTTTCATCTATAATATTCTGAACAATATTTTCTTCTTTCAGCAAAGGGAATTTTACCGATAAATTCTGAAGATTGATACTCTGAGCAAGAGATTTTCTTTTTTCATAATAAGATTTCATCATATAAACCTTACGTTTCAGAAACTCGCCCAATTCCTCTATTGTTTCCATATCATCCATTGCCTTTACGGTGATAGGCCGCCCAATTCTGATTCTGATAGGTTTTTCCCTGTCATTCATCATTTCTGCGGGAAGCATCAGAGTCTGTAAATTCGGGTGAAGTTTGGCTACCTGATAAAAAAGCCGGCTGTTTTTGGCATGGAAATACATCGGAACTACAGGGACCTTAGCCATTCTGATAAGCTTAAGTGCTGTTTTTTCCCATTCTTTATCTAAAATTTCTCCGTAAGGATTATTCTTGTTGGAAACTTCTCCTGCCGGAAAAATACCTACGCAACCTCCGTTTTGCAGGTGTTTGAGCGTTTCACGCATTCCCGAAGAGCTGCTGTAAGCTTCTTTTCTGTTTTCAAAAGGATTTACAGCGATTACATACGGTTCCATCGGTTTGATCTTTTCCAAAAGGAAATTACCCATTACCTTGAAATCCGGGCGAACCTCTGTCAGGATCTTGCACATCAGGATTCCGTCAATAGCACCCAGCGGGTGATTGGAAACCAGAATAAACGGCCCCGTTTTCGGAATTTTTGCCAGGTCCTCTTCAAAAGCTACATAGCTTAGGTTTCTTTCTCTCACAAATGAGTCGAAAAAGTCTTTGCCTTCCTTATCTTTTAATTTATCGTATAATTTATTTACTTCATTTATTTTAGCAATGCTCATCACAGCAGATGCTACCGGGTTCTTAAGGAACCCGATTTTATTTAAGCCGGAAGCTTTGATCAGATCGTTTTTCGAAATTAAACTCATGTGTGTTTAGTCGCAATTAATATTATTGTGTTACCATTTGAAGAGTATTCTTGGAAATTTGTTCCAATAATACATTTTTTTCATGGTAAAATTGATCAATGTGATCCTTCTTCGCATTTCTTACTGTGAATAAAGATACATTTTTAATTGCTTCGGTTTTAAAAATTTTTTGAAGCTCTTCGTTGAGCTCATCAATATGATTAAACTTATCTTCCAGGCACAATGCCAGGGAGATTGCAGAATTCTGCATTAAGGAAACTTTGATTTTATATTTGGATAAATATCCGAAAATCAAACTCATATGGTCCTCCGCAATGAAGGAAAAGTCTCTTGTGGAGATTTTCAGAAGGTCCTGGTTTTCTTTCAGAATATAAGTTTCCTCTTGTTGGTTTTTTTCAGAAGCACCTACTTTTGTTCCCTCTTTGGCAGGATCTACGAAAGATTTTACATAAAAAGGAATATTTTTCTGCTGCAGCGGCTGCAATGTCTTCGGGTGAATAACACTTGCACCGTAATAAGCCATCTCAATCGCTTCCTCGTAGGAGATATTGGACAGCAGCTTTACATCACTGAACTTTCTTGGATCTCCCGTCATTACTCCCGGGACATCTTTCCAGATGGTCATCGCTTCTGCATTTAAGCAATAGGCAAAAATGGCAGCGGAGTAGTCAGAGCCTTCTCTGCCTAATGTTACCGTAAAATTATTCTCGTCAGACCCAATGAATCCCTGAGTTACATAGCAGATTTCAGGATTAAGATTTGAAATAAATTCTTCAGTTCTTGTCCAGTCTACTGTACCTTCTCTGTATGAATTATCTGTTTTTATATAATCTCTGGCATCTAACCATTGATTGGTAAACTGGATCTCATTCAGGTACTCACTTACGATTTTCGTAGAAATCATTTCTCCGCAGCTTACTACCTGATCGTATACAAAGTTGTAGTTGGGAGACTTGTTTCTTCTTAAAAAAGAATCAATATCATCAAAAAAGAGATTGATTTCAGCAAAAACCGCATGGTTTTCAGAGAAAAGTCCTTCCGCAATCTCAATATGTTTTCGTTTTATCTTTTCAATTTCAGTTTGATAGGTATCTTTTTTGAAATAAAGCTCTACAACTTTTTCCAACTCGTTGGTCGTTTTGCCCATTGCCGAAATCACCAGCAAACATTTGGCAAACCCCTGGCTTTGTAAAACCCTGGACACGTTTTTAACACTGTCAGCATCTTTTACAGATGCTCCACCAAACTTGAAAATTTTCATTAAATTGTTAAAAATAAAATTGTTAGATAAAAAATTACATGAGTTTTTTACGGACGTCAAAATTATAAATTTACAACGAGATATGAAATAGCCCGGAGGAGAGATAGAATTAAGATTTCCTTAAAATCAACGATTCATGAAATAATCCGACTTTTCATGAGTCTGATGTCACAAATTTGGGCCTGGAATTTTGGGCAGAAACCTTCTGTTATGATATTTTAGTTTTGTATTGTGTTGAAATACAGTTAGTAATGACAGCTGTAATTAAATTTTCTTAATGCGATAAATTTTCCGAAATTTGGGCAAAACGTAAAAAGAAAAATATGTCAAATCAACCATTACAGACTTTAGGAGAATTTCTTATAGATAAACAGGACGATTTTCAGTATTCTACAGGTGAATTCTCTCGTCTTCTAAGTGCAATAAGATTGGCTTCGAAAGTGGTAAACAGAGAAGTAAACAAAGCCGGAATTGTAGATATAACAGGAGCTGCAGGAAATCAGAATATTCAGGGAGAAGAACAGCAGAAACTTGATGTAATCGCCAACGAAATTTTTATTACGGCTTTGTCTCAGAGAGAGGTTGTTTGTGGTATTGCTTCCGAGGAAAATGATGACTTTATTGATATTAAATGTGGTGAGAACGGACATTTAAGTAAATATGTAGTACTTATTGATCCTTTGGACGGATCTTCCAATATTGACGTTAATGTATCGGTAGGAACTATTTTTTCTATCTACAGAAGAGTTACAGAACCCGGAACACCTGTACAGCTGGAAGACTTTTTACAGAAAGGAATCAATCAGATTGCAGCGGGATATGTTATTTACGGTTCATCCACAATGATTGTTTATACAACAGGAAATGGGGTAAACGGATTTACATTAGATCCATCATTAGGAACTTACTATCTTTCTCATCCAAACATGACGTTCCCAAAAACAGGTAAAATTTATTCCATCAACGAAGGAAATTACATCAAGTTTCCTCAGGGAGTAAAGAATTATCTTAAATACTGTCAGATGGAAGAAGGTGACCGTCCTTACACTTCAAGGTATATCGGTTCATTGGTGGCAGACTTTCACAGAAATATGCTGAAAGGAGGAATTTATATTTACCCTTCTTATTCACAGGCTCCAAACGGTAAATTGAGACTTTTATACGAATGCAATCCTATGGCGTTTCTTGCAGAGCAGGCAGGAGGAAAAGCAACAGACGGATTCCGAAGAATTCTTGAAATAGAACCTACTGAACTTCACCAGAGAATCCCGTTCTTCTGCGGAAGCGTAGAGATGGTAGAAAAAGCCGAAGAATTTATGCGAATTGACAGCGTAAAATAAATGGAAGCAACATATCTGAAATATTTATTACAATTTAAACGCCCGAGTGGAACATCTCGCGGCGTTTTGCTTGATAAGGAAACTTTTATCCTGACTGTTTCTGAAGAGGGAAGAAAAGGGATAGGTGAATGTGCTGTTTTCAGAGGATTGAGTTTTGATGACAGACCTGATTATGAAAAAAAACTGGAATGGCTTTGTGAAAATATCAACCTGGATGCAGCTTTTCTGAAAGAAGAACTGAAAGAATTTCCATCGATCTGGTTTGGTTATGAACAGGCTGTTCTGAACCTTAGAAATGGCGGAAACCTTTATTTTCCAAGTGATTTTACCGAAGGAAAATCTTCTATTACCATCAATGGCTTGATATGGATGGGAGATGCAGCGTATATGGAAGAACAAATTCATGAGAAACTGGAAAAAGGTTTTCATTGCATCAAATTAAAAATCGGGGTTGATTGGAAATCTGAACACATTATCCTTCAGCAATTAAGAGAGAAATTTTCCAAAGATCAGTTGGAACTGCGTGTTGATGCCAATGGAGGATTCAGTAAAAACGAAGCGGTAGTTGTTTTAGAACAGCTTTCTGATCTTCATATCCATTCTATTGAACAACCTATCAAAGCCGGAAACTGGAATGATATGGCTGAATTGTGTGCAAAAACTCCCACTCCGATTGCATTGGATGAAGAGCTGATCGGAATTATTGATCCTGAAAAAAAGAAACAGCTTTTAGAAAAAATTAAGCCACAATATATAATTTTAAAACCTGCATTGGTAGGAGGTTTTTCCGGTTCGGATGAATGGATCTCCCTTGCTGAGAATCATAATATCGGTTGGTGGATCACATCAGCTTTGGAAAGCAACATTGGGCTGAATGCTATCGCCCAATATACTTTTACCAAAAAAAATCCAATGCCTCAAGGTTTAGGCACTGGAGCTTTATTTGTTAATAATTTTGAATCCGGTTTAGAACTCAGAAATGAGCTGCTGTGGTTCAAAATATAGCTGATAAAAGTTTAATTAACATAATGGTGGAGTGAATCTGGACATGTAGCTTGTTCACAGTAGTCCGGTGCCCATGATCTGCAGCACATAGCAGCGGGATCCCATTTGTAACATTCAAGCGGGTATGTTCTTTGATTTTAGTTCATTTCATTTATTTTTCATGATAATGAATACGAATCTTTTTTAGTGTATTAAATATGGATTTGGTTGGTTTCAGTTTTTAACCTGCAATCCCTTCCTGTTCAGAACATTTGAATTTTTTTTAATCCGGTCTGTAGGAGGACCTGGCAGTAGTGGATCGAATATTTTGTTGATTTAGAGGTTGTTACACAATTAAATCACATCCTTTACGAAAATAGCTTTCTTGATATAGTTTAATATATTAGAAAACCTTTTTTTAATCTGTCCCATAATTAAAAATTGTAATTCCCTAATAAATGAATTAGCAATCATTGTGCCATACTGGTGGTTTTTAGAGAATTTTTAACGTATAATTCATTTTTTAGGGATTATTTTAATTATTTGTTAAGAAATAATTGTGAAAATGTTTTCACTCTCTTTAGATCTGCCGGTAATAAGATTTCTGTCAATTCCGTATAAATTCTGGAAGATATCATTTTGAACCTGAGAGCTGGAAAGATATCCCCAATGGTTTCCTATTTCATACTTTAAGCTGTTCAGAAGGTCATCTTTTACAAACGTACAGTCGATAACAGAAACAATATCTTTATACTGTTCAATGTCGCTCGGGCCATTTTTACCAAGCCGTGGGGTGAGAATATTTTTTGTAAACTGAGAAGCTCCGAGAATAATATCCTGCCTGTTTAAATAAATGGAAATTCTGTTAGCCAGTAAAGGAAGTTTATTAAATGAATCTTCAGCATCTTCAAATACTTTATAGCTCACATCTGCATTTAACAGGAGAACCTGATCGATAACACGAAGGATATTTTCCCTTTTAAGGCTGTATAACATACTTTGAAGCACTCTGTTTCCCATAGAATGGGCCATAAGATGTATCCTCTGATTACAGGGCGCAAGATCCCTGTTGGAAAAAATATCTTTTAAAAATTGGGTGTAGAAAT
The DNA here is from genome assembly GCF_051011775.1 of Chryseobacterium amylolyticum. Classification (NCBI taxonomy): domain Bacteria; kingdom Pseudomonadati; phylum Bacteroidota; class Flavobacteriia; order Flavobacteriales; family Weeksellaceae; genus Chryseobacterium; species Chryseobacterium amylolyticum. The sequence continues at coordinate 1,100,514 of NZ_JBPCHX010000001.1, read as the reverse complement.
AAAACAATCTCATCAGAGATGTTCCCGAGTTGATGCTGGAAGCTTTATCATCAAAATAGCTTAATGGGATCATACTGCCGGAAGCCGGCCAGCTTACGAATAAAATATGTTCTACTGGAGATGCCGGATTATCAATGAATATTTTCTTAAGATCGAGAATAGCTTTTAATTCATCATCAAAATCATATAAATAACCATGGATAAATATCAGGACGTCGCTTCTGTCTTTAGTGGAAGACATGTTTTTGTACAGTTCATAAAACATCCTTTGGGTTCCCCCTAGATTATTGGCAGTAAGGGATGATTTTTTAATTCCTTTTTCACTCAACAGAACTTCCAGAACCTCTTCATATCCCTGCTTTTCGGGTTCTGAAAAAAGCTTGTAATTTAAAATATTTCTGTTGGTATAGTCTTTTTTCTTTTTAACCTGCGCTGTAGGCTCCGTATAATTTTCAAAATCACACTTGGCAATTCTGAAATTAGGAATCGAGTATTCTTCATTGGAAAAAGAGTCTACTCTTTCACCTTTATGCCGGATAATTTTCCGGTTGCTTAAGATATAAACAGCCATGATGGTTATTGGTTATAACGGTTTTAGTTTTCCTAAATTAGTGAAAAATATTGAATTTCAGCTAATAACGGTTTTAAACTATGACTTTTACAAAAGCTTATTTTTCCGTAACTTTGTAAAACTTTTTTGCTAAAAACAAAAGCTACTTTAATGGAAGAAGAAAAAAAATCCCTCAATTTTATTGAGCAAATTATTGAAGATGATCTGGCAAACGGTCTGAAAAGAGATCAGATCCGTTTCCGTTTTCCGCCTGAACCCAATGGTTATCTGCATGTAGGTCATACAAAAGCGATCTGCATCAACTTTGGTCTGGGCGAAAAATACAACGCTCCCGTTAACCTTCGTTTCGACGATACGAACCCTGAAAAAGAAGAGCAGGAATTCGTAGATTCTATCAAGAAAGACGTTGAATGGCTTGGGTTCAAATGGGATAAAGAATTGTATGCATCCGACTACTTCCAGCAGCTTTACGAATGGGCAGTACAATTGATTAAAGAAGGAAAGGCGTATGTAGATGAGCAGCCTTCTGAAGTGATTACCGAGCAAAGAAAAAATCCTACAGAACCGGGAGTGGAATCGCCTTACAGAAACCGTCCGGTAGAAGAATCTTTGGACCTGTTTGAAAGAATGAAAAACGGGGAGTTTGAAGAAGGAACAATGTCACTTCGTGCCAAAATCGATATGCTTTCTCCCAATATGAATATGCGTGACCCTGTGATGTACAGAATTCTGAAAAGACCGCACCACAGAACAGGTACCGCTTGGAAAATCTATCCGATGTACGACTGGGCACATGGTGAATCAGATTACCTAGAGCAGGTTTCGCACTCATTGTGTTCATTGGAGTTTGAAAATCACAGACCTCTTTATAACTGGTATCTGGATCAGGTATATGATGAATCTAAGGTAGCTCCCAAGCAGAGAGAATTTGCAAGGATGAATGTTTCCTATATGATTACTTCCAAAAGAAAGCTGCAGAGATTAGTGGCTGAAGGGGTTGTAACCGGATGGGATGATCCCAGGATGCCTACTATTTCCGGAATGAGAAGAAAAGGATTTACTCCGGCTTCTATCAGAAACTTCATTGAGAAAGTAGGGGTGGCAAAAAGAGAGAACCTTATTGAAATTCAGTTGCTTGATTTCTGTGTACGTGAAGACCTTAATAAAGTTGCCAAGCGTGTGATGGCTGTTGTAGATCCGGTGAAATTAGTGATCGAAAACTATCCTGAGGGCAAGGAAGAATGGTTGGAAACTGAAAATAATCCGGAACAGGAAGATGCAGGGACGAGAGAAATTCCGTTCTCAAGGGAGTTATATATTGAAAGAGAAGACTTCAAAGAAGAAGCTAATAATAAATTCTTCAGACTTAAATTAGGTGGGGAAGTCCGTTTAAAATCTGCTTATATCATTAAAGCGGAGAGGGTAGAAAAGGATGAAAATGGGGAGATTACAACCATTTACGCTACTTATGATGAGAAGAGTAAATCAGGAAGCGGAACAGAGGAAAGTTTAAGAAAAGTAAAAGGAACTTTACACTGGGTATCTGCAAAACATGCTATTCCTGTAGAAGTAAGAATCTACAACCAACTGTTTACAGTGGAACAGCCTGATGCGGAAAAAGACGTAGATTTCTTAAACTTCATCAACCCGGAATCTGTAACAACGGTAAAAGGATTTGCGGAACCAGGTCTGAAAGATGTTGCGGTGGGAGAGCCATTACAGTTCCAGAGAATCGGATATTTTACGAAAGATCAGGATTCTACAGATGATACATTGGTATTCAACCGAACAGTAACATTGAAAGATTCTTATAAACCTGAATAATCTTCAGGAAAAGATCATAAACCAAAAGCAGGACTTCATTTGGAGTCCTGCTTTTTTGTTGGAAAACGCAAAGGCGCTAAGAATTTTGTGCATGTGATTATTTTTAAGGCGCGAGAAAATCGAAGATTTCCAGCAAGTGTAATGCCTATCATCACTATTCTTATCTTTAGGAATAAAAGCAGTATACAATTTTATCGAGATAAAATCTTCGCGTCTTAAAAGCGGTTGAAAAAATAACCTTGCGTCCTTGCATTTTACAACATACAATTGATAACCTGAATACTTTAAAAATATTTGATAAACAAAATCAGAACTTCATTGAAGTCCTGATTTTATTTTAATAGTTTAAAATCTGAAATAAGATTCTATTTCAGGAAATCCTTGTCCTGATAGGCGGGGTTTGGGTATTTATAAAATCCTTCTCCAGCCAGTACTCCCAGCTTTCCTTTATCAATATACTCTTCTTTTAATTTCTCAACAGCTTTGATCTTTAGCGGTTCCTGAGTTTCTTCAGCTTCCATCTTATTAATATGATAAGCCGTCGTAATTCCTACAATATCCAGAATTCCAAACGGGCCGGCTGGTGCTCCGGTAGCGACCATCCATGTCTTGTCGATCGTTTCTATATCTGAGACTTCATCTACCCAGAGATTGACTGCAGCGCCAAGCAGCGGAACCAATAATGAGTTGACAATATATCCCGGTTGTTCCTTCAGGATAGGCAGTGCTACCATTCCAATCGCTTTTGCAAAGTTGATAAGCGAATCAAATACTTCCTGCGAAGTTCCGGGATGACGCATTACTTCTCCGGTATTGTGCTTCCAGATTTCATTGGCAAAATGAAGGGCTACAAACTTTTCCGGCCTTCCTGTAGCTTCAGCAAACTGGCTTGGAAGAAGAGTGGAAGAATTCGTTGCAAATACGGTTTTTTCAGGGGCTACCTGCGCCAGCTTATGATAGAATTCCGTTTTAATGGCTGGATCTTCAGGAACAGCTTCTATCAGAAGGTCGGCATCTTTCACTGCTTCAGCAAGATCAGATGAATAGCTGATATTTTTAAATGTGGCATCAAGTTGTTCCTGCGTTGCACCCAGGTCTTTTTTATAAGCTTCACTTAGAGCAGTGAATTTACCTTTGGCTTTTTCCAATATTTCATCATTGATATCATATACGGTAACTTTGAAACCGTGATAGGCAGTCTGGAAGGCGATCTGATATCCCAATACGCCGCTTCCCGCTATCGTTATATTTTTGAAATCCATGTGATTTATTTTTAGTCTTTTATTCCTTTTACCCATTCCTGAAATCTGGTTAAGAAAGATTCATGCTCTTCTTTTTCATCAGGACGGTTTACCAGAATGTGTTCAAAATAAGTTCCTTTTAATATTTTTCTTAATATTCCTTCTCCTAAGAAAGGTTTATAGTCATTCAGAGCCTGAGTCGCTTTTAATAAATGTCGGATATCATACTGTAACGGATTGATGTCAGGAACCTGTTTGTTAAGGTTCAGAAGATTGTAAACGGCTATTCTCGCAGTTCTTACAGAACTTTCCATCGTGAAGACCACATCATTATTGGTTTCTACAAACTGTCCTACAAGACCCAGATTGGTACATCCTTCAGGAACCACTCTCGGGCGGTCTCCCATCGCTCTCGGCATAAACATAGACGTGATATAAGGCATGAATGCTGTACGTACAATTGTATTTTCTGTAACATTATCCAGCTGGTCTGCTATTCCAAGGTGATAACATAACTCCGCAAGAATTTCGTTTCCGGTACATTGAGGCATAGTTTTTTTGATATAATTACCTTCTTTATCCATCAGTAAAGCATATACCCAAACTACAAGGATATCATCAGGCTGAGTAGGGAAGTGTGGTTGTCTGTTGCAGGTAAAACTCATTACCCAATTGGAATCTGTAATGGTAATAATACCTCCTGTAGCGGTTCTTCCTGAATAAGGATCGTTCACACAAAGTTCTTTCAGTTTCTCTGTGAAAGCAGAAGGACGGCATGTTAAGGTTGCGGATTCCCAGGAAGATTTTTCAATATGGCTACAGAATTTTTCAGGTTTTCCGAATACTTGAGATTTTGCGGCAAGGTTTTTCCATAGTTTCCATCCGGCACTTTGTCCTGCACTGCTGTTATCTATTGTTACTTCAGGAACAGTATTGTTATCACCGTAGAAGGTACTTTCGGTCATAGATCCGGTAGTTACAATAACGTAATCCTCTTTACCAACCGGTATTCTTACTTCTTCTCCGTTTTGCTCAGTAATAATTCCTTCTACGGTTTTTCCTTCCGTGTTAATATGAATATCGAGATCTTTTACAAGGGTATTAAACTGAATCTGTACCCCTTTTTCTATCAGGAAGTTTTTTAATGGAGTTACATACGTGTCATACTGGTTGTATTTTGGAAATACCAGACATGAGAAGTCTTTCATTCCGTCAATGGCATGAAGGAACCTGTGCATATAAAGTTTCAGTTCCAGTAAGCTGTGCCAGTTTTCGAAGGCAAACATAGAACGCCAGAAGAACCAGAAATTACTGTTCAGGAAAGATTCAGAAAAATAATCTTCAATAGTAAGATCGTCCAGCTCTTCTTTTTTCTTTAACAGGAGCTTTACAATGGCCAGCTGATCTTTTTTCTCAAGTCCGAACTTACTGAAATCCTTGATCTGTCCCTGATTATGAATGAGTCTTGCTTTAGAATAATTCGGGTCATTGTCATTAACAAGACGGTATTCATCCAATACACTGTAAGGTGCAGGAAGCTCCAAAGCAGGAATATCCTGAAACATATCCCATAAATTTTCATAAGTCATGTCCATTTCCCTTCCCCCGCGGATGATGTAACCATCTTTTGCGTTACCGGCTCCATCCAGAGATCCGCCTTCAACATTCAGCTGGTCAAGGAAAATGATATTTTTGCCGGGTACACGGCCATCACGAATGAAATAGTAAGCGGCTGACATCCCGGCAATTCCGCTTCCTACAATATAGATTTTACTGTTTTCGTAAGACTGTAAAGGAATTCCTTTATTACGTTGATAGTTTCCGATCTGATCGGAGAAAGGCATCGTTTTTTCAGGAGTGTTAATCTGTACTTCTTTGCTTGAATCCGGTTCGTGGTTTACATTTCCAAACTGGTCAGAGGCATTTAAAACTTTATCAAATTTTGAATTGATCGTACTCATCTTTTATTGTTTTTAATTAACAATATAAAGGTACCTCTATTCAGAACGCGATATATATCCTCAAGTTCAGAATTATTATCCCCAAATTCTTATGACTGGATATTTTCTTTAATTCTATATTCTGAAGGAGAAAGTGTAGTGTGCTTTTTGAAAAAGCGGCCGAAAGCCGATGCTGAATTAAACTGAAGTTCAAAGGCGATCTCCGATATGGTGACCTCAGGATTTCCAAGCATGACGTAAGCTTCTTTCAGCAGCGCTTCATCAATAACCTCATGAGGTGTTTTTCCGCTTGCTTTCTTAATGATTTCGATGAGGTATTTATTGGAAACATGAAGTTGATCCGCATAAAACTGAACCGTCCGTTCCCTGGTGATATTTTCACGGATCAGTTTACCGAATTTCAGATAAAGGTCTTTTTTTCCTTCTTCCTTTTCCGGATTTGAAGCATTTTCCTGTTCCATAATCTCAGCAGTCTCCAGCAGGAGATTGAAAATAATGGTACGGATAATTTCTTCAGTGAATTTACCCTGTTTCTTGGATTTTTTGTCAAGATAATCCAGAAGGTTCTGCAGCAATAAAGAATTTTTTGCAGTGGTCTTTACAATGCTGTATGAACCTTTGGAAAAAAGATTCATTTTTTCAATGATAAAAGGATTGGAAATATTTTTAATCAAAAAATTTTTGTCAAAGAATAGCAGTTTCATCGTAAAATCGTCACTTACCTTTCCAAATTTCACAATTGTAGAAGGCGCAGCTATTAAAAAGCTGTGAGCATCTACCCGGTATTTCTGGCGGTCTATCTCAATATTGATTTCCCCTGCAGTACAAATGCACAGGGCATAATAATCCATTCTGAAAGGAGACTTCGGAAATTTGAAAATCGGTTTCCCGGAGGAAATATAGTAGGATTGGCAGCAATCAATACTGTAAAAAGATAAGGTATCATGTAAATTTTCGTAGGTAAGCATTCTTACGTATTGATTAAATTTTTATTGTGTTTTTAATAAGTTTTAGTTTAAAACTTCTGTTATTACTGCAATTTACGTTTTTTATAAAAGTATTTGGGTCTTTATGTGCTAAAAATTATTTCAGACGGTCATGTTAAATGGTTTTATGAATATGTTTATTAAAAAAAGGTTTAAATAAGGGCTTTTGAGTTATTTTATCTAATTTTGCATTTTCAAATTACACCCCAAATATTATTGTGAGATTAATTAGCGTATATACGAGTTCTTTCAAAGGACTCTCGCAGGAGAGTTGGATGCTGGCGTTGGTAATGCTCATCAACAGGGCCGGTTCTATGGTACTTCCGTTTCTGGGAGTTTATATGACGAATCATTTGCATTTCAGTATTGAAAATTCAGGAATTGTACTGAGCTTTTTCGGAATAGGTTCGGTTATCGGATCGTGGCTGGGGGGAATGATCACTGATAAAATCGGTGAGTACAGGGTACAGAGCCTGAGTCTGCTGCTCAGCGTTCCTTTATTCTGCCTGATTCCGCTTTTTACAACAGAAGCTGGTCTGGCAGGAATTATTTTGGCTCAGAGTATTGTAAGTGAAACATTCCGCCCGGCCAACTCGGTAGCCATTACAAAATATGCAAAACCTGAAAATATTACGAGGGCTTTTTCACTGAACCGAATGGCTGTCAATCTGGGATTTTCCATCGGACCCGCATTGGGAGGCATTTTATCGGCTATTTCTTATGAGTTTCTGTTTTTCAGTAATGCACTGGCCGCTTTGCTGGCAGGGCTGATGTACATCTGGTTCTTTAAAGACCGGGCAAGATTAGCTAAACAGAAGGCAAAAAAAGTAAAAGAGGCAATTGTGATTAAAAAAGAAAGCTCTCCATACCGGGATGGTAAATTTTTGATTTACTGTGCCTTCTGTATGCTGTTTTCCATATGCTTTTTCCAGCTGTTCAGCACACTGACAATATTTTATAAGGATACTGCTCATCTTAGCCAGCAGAATATCGGATATATCCTGGGATACAGCGGTTTTCTGATCGTACTGCTTGAAATGGGGCTGGTACAGATTGCTGAGAAGTATTTTACATTAGCTTTTACAATGCTGATAGGAACTTTCCTGTGCGGATTTTCTTATGCCATGCTTGCTTTTGATTACAGTATGATTACACTTGTCCTGTCTATGACCTTACTTTGTGTGGGAGAAATATGGACACTTCCTTTTATGTCAACCATTACAGCATTACGTTCAGGGGAGAACAATAAAGGTGCTTATATGGGGCTGAACGGAATGTCTTTTTCCATTGCATTTATCGTCACCCCTTACATAGGAACACTGATAGCGGAAAAACTAGGCTTCAATGCATTGTGGATTGGAACCGGAGTATTGGCCGTGGCTATTGCCATTGGTTTCTATTTTATTATCCCATGGATGCTTAAAGATAAAAATAAGGAAGAAGAGATGATATAGCGCTTTTATTTTTAAACCAAAAGATGCGGGCAATTTCGTAGAAATTGCCCGCATCTTTTTTACTATTTACAAACCATTTACGATAAAGATTTTGAAAGAATCGTATTGATGATCATATTTGCATGAATTCTGGAGTTTTCAATAAACCATAAATGAGTATCTTTCCCTCCGCAAACAACTCCCGCAAGATAGAGATTGGAAATATTGGTTTCCATGGTTTCAGGATTGTAAAAAGGATTCAGGCAGTCTCCGTTGAGTTCAATTCCTGAGTTTTTAAGAAATTCAAAATCGGGAAGATAGCCTGTCATGGCCAGAACAAAATCATTATCAATTTCATGAATTTCTTCCTTTTCATCTTTAAAAACTACCGTATTTTCTTTAATTTCGATCATTTCTGCATTGAAATGGGCTTTAATACTGCCCTCTGCAATTCTGTTTTCAATATCCGGTTTTACCCAGTATTTTACACTTTTTGAAATCTCAGCATGACGGATGATCATGGTAACTTCAGCTCCTTTTCTGTACGTTTCCAACGCTGCATCTACAGCAGAATTACTGGATCCCACCACCACAATTTTCTGTCTTGCATAAGGGTAAGGTTCGGTATAATAATGTTTGACTTTCGGGAGACTTTCTCCCGGAATATTTATAAGGTTTGGAATATCATAAAACCCGGTAGCGATGACCACATTTTTGGCTCGGTAGGTTGCTTTGGAAGTCCTGATTTCAAATATTTCATCTTTTTTCGAGACATTCAGAACTTTTTCATACAGGTTGATATTCAGTTTTTTTTGCCTGGCAATTCCCTGATAGTATTCCAGTGCTTCCTGCCTTCCTGGTTTGGGAGCGGTAGAAATAAAAGGAATCTCATCAATCTCCAGCTTTTCAGCAGTAGAGAAAAAGCGCATGTACAAAGGATAATTGTAAAGAGAATTGACAATAGTTCCTTTTTCTATGATTACATAATTAAGATTGTTTTTTTGAGCTTCAAGGGCGCAGTTCAAACCTATGGGTCCGGCCCCGATAATCAGAATATCCAACATTTCCATCTAACAAATGTACGATGTAATTTTTAAAATGAGAAGCCGAAACAACTCAACTCTCATAGTCTTTATCTCTTTACATCATCTGCTCCTTGGCATCAGATTTGGTGTTTTCTACCAATTGCAAAATCTTAAATATGAAAAAATTACTGATTGCTGTATTCGTTATGAGTATTGTTGTAGCCTGTAAGAAAGAAGCTGGAAAACCTGTTCCGAACGAAATAGATTCCATCGCACAAAATAAAACAGACAGTGCACGTACGGTTCAGAATAGTGCTGATAAAGAAGCCGCTTTAAAGCAGACCAACGATGAAGCTTTGAAGGCACTGAAGAATAAAGATTACACCGCTTTTGCTTCGTTGATTCACCCACAGAAAGGAATCCGTTTTTCAATGTATGCTTTCGTTAATCTGAAAGAAGACAAACATTTTTCCAAAGCAGATTTTGAAAAATATCAGCCTACCAAAACTTTGTTTACCTGGGGAGCGCACGATGGTTCCGGAGATCCTTATAAGGCAACGATCAATGATTATTTGAGTAAATGGGTTTTTTCTAAAGATTTTACAGTATCACAATATTCATTGAATAAATTCATCGGAAGTGGTAATTCCCTGAATAATTTAAAGGAAATATATCCTAAATATGATTTCACAGAAAATTATATCAAAGGAACCGAAAAATCCGGTAATATGGATTGGAAAACACTACGTTTTGTATTTGAAGAATTTCAGGGTAAATATTATCTGGTTGCTGTTATAAATGACCAGTGGACGGTATAGAAGTTAGAAGTCAGAAGTGGCATGTAAACTTCCGGCTTCCAGCTTCTAACTCCCCCTCTTTTTTATTTATTTCAAAACTTCAGTCAGTTGGCGGGTCAGATTTCTTCTTGAGAACTGATCAATATGCTGAGTGTTTTCAAGAAGAGCGCCACTTTTCCAAAGGTTGAATTTTTCCTGAATAAATCTCTTGACTATTTCTGTGTCCTGATAACCGAAATGTTTTCCTGCCTGGGTTTCTTCCAGGATTTTGGCAACATCAGCCTTGTCCGGACCAAATGAAAGGATCTGCTTTCCGGAAGCCAGGTATTCAAATATCTTTCCGGGGATGATACCTTTTGAAGACTCATTCGGAAAGTTGGTAATAAGAAGCATATCAGAATGCTGCATTTCCTCTACGGCTTTTCCATGAGCAAGATATCCAAGGTTCTCAATATGATTTTTAAGGCTTGTATTTTCGATAGAATGTAATATTTTATCATCTATTCTCCCTACGAATTTCAATTTGAAGTCAGCTGCAAATTCAGTATTTTCCCTGATAAGCTCATCCAGTGCTTTCCAAAGGTTCTCCGGATTTCGGAGCTGCTCAAGAACCCCAATATAACTTAGAGTAAATACTTGTCTAATTTGCAAATTTGCCTTTTCGCTATTTTGTCCTTCTGCTTTTTTACCAGAATCACTTTCATCAAATCCATTGGTGATACAAAAAGCATTGGCTCCCGCTTTCCTGAAGTTTTCGGCATCAGTATAACTTGTCGCTAAGGTAATATCCGCATTCTTAAATACCGCACTTTCCAGCTGACGGTGCTTTTTATCCGAACTTTTGGTTAATTTCAAATGCTTATAATAAGAAATCTCTGTCCATGGATCACGAAAATCAGCAATCCATTTAAGATCCGGTAGTTTATTTTTGAGACCTAAACCAATCAGATGAAGAGAGTGGGGAGGACCTGAGGTTACAATCGTATCGATATTATTTTCTTTCAGGTATTTTTCCAGGAATTTAACGGAAGGTTTTACCCAGAAAACCCTGGCATCAGGAATGAAAAAATTACCTCTTACCCAGATTGAAAGTTTGGATTTCCAGCTTTGGTTTTTTCCGACATCAAACTGTCCGGCCTTAAATTTTTTGTTGCTTTTATTCAGCTTTTCAGCTAGCTGATAAGGCTCCCATATTTTGGTTCTTACGATCTCAATATTTTCAGGAACATCTTTCATCAGGGTTTCATCCAGCAATGGATAACTTGGGTTTTCCGGGGTGTAGATGATAGGTTTCCAGCCGAATTCCGGCAGATATTTTGCAAACTTCAGCCATCTTTGAACACCAGGACCTCCCGCAGGAGGCCAGTAATAGGTGATAATCAGTATTTTTTTCTGTTCCATTTTTAATTTAATGGTCTTTGTTATTCTGAACGCAGCGAAGCGCAGTGAAGAATCTCACTCTATCTCTTCATTGAGAAATTTCCAATCCGGATTGAATCCATTAATTAAGTTTCTGTCCTGTATATAATACTGTTTTTATTTTATCAGTCAGTATATAAACGTAGTAATGATGAGTGCCCAACGTTTTCATTTGAGATTCTCCATTACGCTATGCTTCATCAGAAAGACATTGCGTAACATTATTTTTATTGTTTAAGCGTTTTGTTCAGCAGCAATTTCTTTTTTCCTGTTTTTGTTCATCCAGAAAATTCCAAATGCAGCCAACAGGATAAATAATCCGAATGAAAGAAGAGAAAGCCATTTTCCTTTTTCAATCACTTCAGGTTCAAATACCATTCTGATATGATGGTTTCCTGCAGGAACATGCACGGCACGAAGCAAGTAATCTGCCTTGATGTAAGGAACTTCTTTTTCATCTACAAACATTTTCCATCCGTGAGGATAATACACTTCAGAGAATACTGCCAATTGAGGTGTCTTCGACTGAGATTTAAATTCAAGTTCGTTCGGCTGGTATTTAGTAAGATTGATATATGCTGCAGAATCTGCCTGAACCGGTTTGTTATCAAAATATGATTTGTCAGATGAAGCAATGACAGCTGTTTTTTTGTTATCAATTGTTCCAATAGATTTAATTTCCTGGTTAGGACTATCCACAAACTTTAAATCGCTTACAAACCATGCATTTCCGTTGGCTTTTGGATTAGGAACAACCTGTGGCTGGTCAGGACCTCCGAAAACCATGTACTTAGCATTCAGTAAGTTTAATACATTAGGTGTTTTTACACTGTCGATGCTATTGATATATTCGTTCAGTACGTCATCATATCTTCTTAGTTTTACAGCGTGGTAACCTCCGATAGAGGCTTTAAAATAAGATGTATTGGTTTCACTGGTTACACCCAGCGTCTGGTTGTAAATTCTGTAGTGAGTTTTATCTTTTTCAGCGATGGTTTCCAATGTTTTGTTGATGTTGACATTGGATAAAATAGATTCCAGATTAGGATTTCCCTGCACTTTTTCCGCCAGCAGATCTGAGCTCTCTGTCTGGAAAGGATTTTCAGCAAAGATTTTATCTACGTAATTTTCATCATTTAAATAGCGCTTGTTTACGCTCCAAAGATCAAATAAACTTACAACTCCGATGATAACCAAAGCAATATTCTGATTAAGCTTTTTCTTTAAAGTCAGGAATAATGCAGCAGCAGTAATCGCCACATAAATGAATGCTTTTATCGCATCTATTCTGAACAGTTTATATCTTTCATCTACAAGATAATCGAGCAGGAAAGGAGGGAAATATGTTTTTTCGTTTTCTGTAGCAAAGCCCAGTAATGACTTTCCAAAGATTAAAAGAATCAATAAAAAGCCTAAAGTTCCTCCTCCTACGTAAAGAAGGATTTTCTGTTTGTACTCTTCAGTCAGTTTTTCATCCGTAAAGAATCTGTATAATCCCAGAATGGCAATTAATGGGAATAATAACTCTACTACAACTAAGATTGAAGAAGGAGCTCTGAACTTATTATAGAACGGCACATAGTCGATAAAGAAATCAGACAACGGCATAAAGTTACTTCCCCAGGCCAGTAAAATAGTCAGGATAGAAGCTCCTAGAATCCAGTAACGGTATTTTTTCCAGGCAAAAAAGAATCCTAATAAAGCAAGGAAACACACAATCGCTCCCTGGTAAGCAGGCCCTGATGTTCCCGGCTGGTCTCCCCAGTAAGTTACCCCACTGAAACCTTTGGAAATTCTGTCCATTTCAGCCTGTGACCCTACATTTTCCTGAACCAGTTCCTGCACTCTGTTCATGATTTGTTTTCCCTCAGGCTCCTGGCTTCCACCACCCATTAATCTTGGGATGAATAGGTTTAAAGTTTCCAGTCGTCCATAGCTCCACATCAGCATGCTTTCTTTATCCATTCCGGATTTTCCTGAAGTATGGCTGTCATTATCCAGGATCTGCTTTCCACGAACGGTTTCTTTTACATATTCCGAATTGGCCATAATCCTCTGCGAATTCATACCCACTCCTATAACACATGCTGCCGCAATAATTCCTGATGAAATAAGGAAGTGCTTCATCGGAGTTTTTTTCTGAATGGCTCTGATCAGTTCAGAAAGGAATAAGAATCCCAGAGCAAGGAACAGATAATACGTCATCTGCGGATGATTGGCAGCGATTTGAAGTCCCATAAAAAGGGTCGTTACAATGAATCCCCAGATGTATTGTTTTCTGATATAAACCAGTAAAATTCCGGCCAACAGCGGTGCGAAATATTCAATGGTATTTACTTTACCATTATGTCCGGCTGCGATAATAATATAAAAATAAGTCGAAAGTCCGAAGAATGTAGCTCCCAGGAGAGCGTACTTCCAGTTTCTGACCACTACCATTCCCAAAAGGAAAAAACCTGCAAACAGCAGGAAGAGATAATTGACCGGCCTTGGCATGAAATTCAGATTGCTGTCAATTTTTTTGATGATATCACCCTTGAACTGGCTTCCCATCTGATAAGTTGGCATTCCGCCAAACATGGAGTCACTCCAATAGGTTTCATTTCCGGTATTGGCTCTATAATCAAGCAGTTCTTTTGCGCCTCCTCTGTACTGCACGATGTCATGCTGGAAAAGCTGTTTCCCTGAAAATACAGGAGTGGAATATAAAAATGCTAAAACTATAAATACTACTAATGAAACTGCAATATAAATTAAGTTTTTATTTTTTGCCATGCTGGTTATTATCTTTTATTTCTTGGAATTTTACCTTTTGTCATTACTCTCCTTTACCTCTTCGTAGTCTACAGTTTCTGCATCCCAGTTAAGGTTCTGTTTGCTATTCTTATTCGAGTTGTGTATGTCCTGCTGTCTTTTATTCTGGTTTTCATTGTTGAAGCGATAGCTGTAAAATGTCTTAAAGAAAATTCTTTTCAGGATATTCCAAACAAAGAAAATAATAATGGCAGTGAGTACTAACTCAAGAATGTACTTCATAATTTTTTTGTTTAAAGTTCAGTGTTTAAAAGTTATATTTTAAACACTGAATGTTTATTCAAGTTATTTGGCAGATGGGTTGACCATTACTGAAGAATTGGAAACGCTTTTCATAGACTGAGACTGTTTTCCATCTGAAATGGTTTCTATCTGAGTTGTTTTTACGTTGATATTCTGGTTGGTAATCCATCCTGTGCTTTCGTCAAACTTAATGGTTCCGTTCTGAACCAGTTCACTGCTCAGACTGTGTGTAATTGGTCCCTGAGCTTTCTTTTCTGTCTTCTTGGGAATCCCTCCTGTTACCGCAATTTCTGCAGCTCCGTTTCCTAAGCTTTTCAATACATAATTGGAGGTTACCTTTACTGCTCCGCTAGCGTCAGCATTTTCAGAAGTAGACCACTTTTCTCCGATTTTTACTCCTTTTTTAGGAATAATCATCAGGTTTTTGTGAAATTGATCTTTCAGTACTTTTTCGTTGAATGACTGTTTAAGGCTTGCTACTACACTTGCTTTTTCATTGGCGTCTTTGATCAGTGTACCTACCGCGTTGCCTACTTTTGTGTAAACAGCATCAAATCCTGTAATAGAAATTACATTCCCTTTGGTATCCATCTTCATCTGAAGTTTGTTTCCGGTAAGTGCTTTGTTGACATTCCAGATCATTTTAAGTTCATCTTCTTTAGGAAGAGGAAGTTTAGTATCCACTACTACAGTTTTTCCCTGTGCAGACTGAGAACTTCTCTTGGCTACAAGGTTAAGGGTCATTTCATATACATTTCCTTTAATATCATCCACCACGAAGTTCATCTCATCTGTGGATTCGCTGGTTGCAGTGATAGATTTTCCCTGAGGATCTGTCATTGTTTTTACATCTCTCTGATATGTGGTAAGAGGATATGTCTTTCCTTTTTCCAGCTTAAAAGTCTGTGTGATAACACCTGCAGAATCTTTGATAGCAGGATTTTCTGAAACTTTCGCTACTGAATCAGCAGGAACTTCTACAGTTACCGTTTTTCCTGTTTTAGGATCTACTTTCGTTATTTTTGCTGTTTCTTTTTTACAAGATACAAGAGCTATTGATGATATAAGCGCAAGCGCTGCAATGTTTCTCATTAATTTTAACTTTATTTTTTACTACTGTTTCTTAATAAATTATCTGCAATATCATGCAGTTTTCCCTGTGATTCTGCATCCGACTCATTGGAAAGCACTACGACTCCCATGTTTTTTGACGGATAAATCTGAAGCACACTTGAAAAGCCAAATGTACCTCCTGTATGATAAACGGTTTGGGTTCCGTCTTCATAGGTATGTAATCTCCAATATAATCCAATGGCATCTTCTTCATTTTTTACAAAAGGAGTATGGGATGTTTTCACGTACTTATTACTTTCATCCAGATGGTACTGCATGTATTTCACCAGATCCTCCGTAGTAGATATAATTCCTCCGGCCGGAGCGAAAATAGTGGTGAAATTCCTGGGCATTACCTTTCCTTTTTCGTTGTAACCGGTCAATCGTTGTGCAGAATTCGTACCAACAATAGTCTGATTCATTTTCAAAGGCTTCGTAATATACTCTGAAAGGAGATCTGTATAGCTTTTATGGTATACTTTTTCCAGGATATCTCCTGCAATTTGCGTTCCTGTATTGGAATATTTATACTCTAAGCCCGGAACAAAATCCAATTTTGCCAGATGCAGATCTTCATAAAACTTCTCCTTTGAATAGTTTTTATAAAAATCGGACAGCAGTATCGCCACTGAGTCCATCGGCTTTTGGAAGGTCTGTGACTGATCCGGTAAAAACTGTGGCAGCCCCGAAGAGTGATTGGTAAGGTTGCCAATCGTTATCGGATGCTTTCCAAATTCAAGATTAGGATAATTTCCGCCCAGATATTTACGGATATCATCATTCATTTTGATTTTATTATCCACTAAAGCATGAGCCAGAAGAGTTCCGGTAAATGTTTTGGTGATGGATGCAATCTCGTACAGACTTTTGGAAGTTGGAAGTTCCTGTTTTCCTGTTTCCGTTGTTCCATAATTATAAAAATAACTTTTACCATCTTTGAAAACACCTATTGAAAGACCTACACGTGCAGGATCCTGCATATACGCGAGAGCTTCTTTCTGAACCATCTTATCAAGATCAGTTGTAAGAAGGTTATCTGTGGCTATTTCTTTGGTCTGTGCATTAAAAATAAACGGAGCAAAAAATAAGGGTAAAAGTGATTGTATTTTCATGGTTTATGGATTGGGTATCACAGCCATTTTCTGTCTTACCGCTTCATACAAAATCGCTCCACAAGCTACAGAAACATTCAGAGATTGGGTTTTGCCTTCAATTGGAAGTTTTATTTTTTCATCAGCATGATGCAATACTTCTTTGGAAATTCCGGTTTCTTCATTTCCCATCACGATAGCACAAGGCTCAGTCATATTCACATCATAGATTAATTTCTGAGCTTTTTCACTGGCCGCATACACTGAAATACCGCTTTGCTGAAGGAAATCTACTGTGTGTGCCAGATTGTTTTCCTTACATATTTTGATATTATAGATAGCGCCTGCTGAAGTTTTTATGGCGTCAGAATTAATAGGAGCAGCGCCTTTTTCAGGAATGATCACCGCATCAATACCCACACACTCCGCAGTTCTGCAGATCGCCCCGAAGTTTCTTACATCAGTAAGTCTGTCCAGAATTAAAAGAAAAGGTGTTTTTCCCTGTTCAAATAACTGCGGAACAATATCCTCCACTTTATGAAACGGTACATCCGAAATAAAAGCAACCACACCCTGGTGGTTTTTTCTGGTAAAACGGTTCAGTTTTTCAACCGGAACATAATTGGGACGGATTTTATTTTTCGCTAAAATGGCTTTTAATTCAGCATAAATAGGACCCTGAAGTGCATTCTGCACAAAGATCTTGTCAATCGTTTTTCCCGCTTCAATTGCTTCAATCACGGGACGCAGCCCGAAAATAAAATCGTCTTTCATTGAGTTGTCAAAATTTTATGTTTAAGGATCAATGTTTAAAGTTCAAAATTCAAAGTTTAATGTTTAAAGTTTTGAAATTCAATTTTTGTACTTTGTTCCTTTTAAATCTGTTGTATTTAAATATTTTATAAAAGAGCTGATCTTTTTACTTAACGTTTCAGTTTGCTCAATTAATGTTTCAAATTTTTCCTGCGAAATAAGACTTCTGTCAAAAACCCGATACAGTTGTGATCTGGTTTCTCCACAGAAAGCTTTCGCAATAGAAAGAAATTGTATACATTCTTGTTTCCGTTTCTTTCAAATCCTTCAGCAATATTATCCATTACTGGTCCTGAAGATCCATCGATTTGATTACAAAGTTTAAAATTGTTTTTAAGATTGGTAGATTCAATAATTTCATAAATCTCATGATAAAGTTGTCGGGATAATTTCCGTATCTCTAAATCCTCAAATCTATTAATGGTTCCCATAACCTTAAACCTTAAACTTTAAACTAAGAACTAATACTTCTCTCCTAAAATTGCTCTTTTCTGTGCCATCACATATCCGTAGTGAAGGCTTTCATGCATGTTGTTGAAGATAATGGCATCCTGAATGCTTTTCAGATCCATCCCGAAACTTGTGGTGTAAGGGGTATAATCTGAGAAGAAATCACTGTCATAATCCTTCATTAAAATTTTGGAAGTTTCTGTAAGTAAAAATTCCAGATCTTCCACTTCTGATTTCTGAACATTTAAATTGGGTAAAGTTCCTTTCTTATAGGTTTCAATCCAATATTTATCAATACGGAACGGATTTCCGCTCAGGTAATAGTGCAGCAGCTGCTGTGTGGCAACCGTGTGTGCAATATTCCAGTAAATATTGTTGTTGAAGCCATCCGGAATCAGAATCAGATCTTCATGGGATGTGTTCTGGAGGATATCTAAAAGGTTTTTTCTTACCTGCCTGTGTGCTTGAAAATGATAATTCATTTTGCAGAATTTTTAATCACCAAAAATAGTTTAATAAACTGGAAATGACAATTTTTGAACAGGTGATTAAAGCAAAATTTATATATTTTTATGAAAAAAAAGGATAATCTTATTGAGTTTTAAGCCTTCAGCAATTCGTTACCTTGCATCAATACGGGAATTTTTAACAAACTTTAACTCAAAAATGGCATTTATTATGTTGATTAATGCAAGTATTTATCAGAAATTTACCACTTATTTTAAATCAAGCTATGTCAGAGATATATCAAGCTGAAGATATCCGCCAATTGACGGAAAAAGTAAAAGAAAAAAACTACTTATTTTCTCTTCTGAGACAGGAAATCAATAAAGTTATTATTGGACAGGAATACATGGTAGACCGTCTTTTGGTTGGGCTTTTAGGAAACGGGCACGTTCTTCTTGAAGGGGTACCCGGGCTGGCTAAAACCTTAGCGATAAAAACATTGGCAGATGCTGTTCACGGAGAGTTTTCAAGGATTCAGTTTACACCGGATTTACTTCCTGCGGACGTAGTGGGAACCATGATTTATAATATCAAAGACAATGACTTTTCTATAAAAAAAGGTCCTGTATTCGCGAACTTCGTACTGGCAGATGAGATTAACCGTGCGCCGGCCAAAGTACAGTCGGCACTTCTGGAAGTAATGCAGGAAAAACAGGTAACCATTGGTGATGAAACCATGAAGCTGCCAAAGCCATTTCTGGTACTGGCAACCCAAAACCCGATTGATCAGGAAGGAACTTATCTGCTCCCTGAAGCACAGAGCGACCGTTTCATGCTGAAATGTACGATCGATTATCCTGCTTTTGAAGATGAAAGACAGGTGATGAGAATGGTTTCAACTTCACATCAGCCGACTGTGAAACCGGTTATTTCCCTTCAGGATATTGTAGATGCTAAAGAATTGATCAACCAGATCTATCTGGATGAGAAAATTGAAAAATATATCCTGGATATGGTATTTGCTACACGTTATCCGGAAAACTACGGTCTTTCCGAACTTAAAAATTATATCAGTTTCGGAGCTTCACCAAGGGCATCCATTAATCTTGCTATTGCTTCAAGAGCCTATGCATTCTTAAAAGGAAGAGCATTTGTAATTCCTGAAGATGTAAAGGCGTTGGCAAAAGATGTATTGAGACACAGAATGGGGTTAACATTCGAAGCTGAAGCCGAAGAGATTTCAACAGAAGAAATTATCAACAGAATCTTAGCAAAAATCCAGGCGCCGTAATGAGTGAGGTAATTATCAGAAAAGCAGTCATAGCTGACTGTGCTCCTATGCTGGATTTAATCAGAGAACTGGCAGAATATGAAAAAGCGCTGCATGAGGTGACGGTGACGCTGGACGAATTTATTGAAGATGGTTTTGGTGTTTCTCCGGTTTGGGGAGCTTTTGTGGCCGAATATGAAGGAGAAATAGTCGGGATATCATTGTATTATGACAGATACTCAACATGGAAGGGGAGAAGGCTGTATCTTGAAGACCTTGTAGTAACGGAAAGACTGAGAGGAAAGCAGATCGGAAAGAAACTGTTTGATGCTACACTGGAACATGGAAAATCAAATAATTACAGCGGAATGGTGTTCCAGGTACTGAACTGGAATGAGCCCGCTATCAATTTTTATAAAAAATACAGTACGAAGTTTGACAACGAGTGGTCGAACGTATCCATTGAGTTTAAAGATTAACCCAAAACCCGGATCCCGAAACTCGAATATTAAACTTTGAATGTTAAACCTTAAACTTGTCTATGCAGATAAAAGATATTGTAAAAAAAGTAAAGCAGATTGAAATCCGGACCAGAAAAAAGACGGAAGCTGCTTTGATGGGGCAATATCACAGTGCTTTTAAAGGGCAGGGGATGACTTTTTCTGAAGTGCGTCCTTATCAGTTTGGAGATGAGATCAGAAGAATCGACTGGAATAAAACCGCCCGTTTCCGTGAGCCGTTCGTAAAAGTGATGGAAGAAGAAAGAGAGCTGACGATGATGATTCTCGTTGATATTTCCGCTTCCATGGATTACGGAACGAAAGTTCAGCTCAAAAGAGAATATGTGGCAGAAATTGCCGCCAGTTTAGGATTTTCAGCTGCAGGTAATAATGATAAAGTAGGGTTGATCTTATTTGCTGATAAAGTATATAAAGTAATTCCTCCTCAAAAAGGAAGAAAGCATATTCTTTCCATTATCAGTAATATTCTCACTGCAGATTATGTCCCTGCGGAATCTAAAATAGACAAAGCAATGGAATATATGATGGGAATATTTAAAAGGAAATCTCTGGTATTTTTATTTTCAGACTTTGAAGATGCTTATGATTCCAAAATGCTGAGAGTGGCTTCAAAGAAACACCAGCTGCTGGGAATGAGGATTTATGATGAAAAGGATAATGAAATTCCTGACGTAGGATATGCTCTTTTACATGATGCAGAAACAGGAAAGGAAATCTGGGCCAATACTTCCAGTGCAAGATGGCGGTATACCTTCGCGGAAGCTCAGAAACAAAAACTGAGAGCTCTGGAGGAAGACTTTGCCAACAGTTCTGCAGGTTTTATGAATATCATTACCGGTTCAGATTATTCAAAATTATTGTATAATTACTTTCAGAAAAAATAACATCGGGTTTGACCCATAACTAAAAAAAATGAGGCAGCTGCCTTTATTATTTTAACATTGAAAAAAATACTTTTAATATTATCTTTTCTGGTCTGTGCGAATGTTTTTTCACAGATATTATCCTCTAACGTAGAAAAGAAAACGCTTGCTCTGGGAGAAACCAATCATATTACGATAAAGATTGATAACCTTAGCGGGCAGCAGGTTACTTCAGCTCCGAAAAATGAGCTGCTCCCTTTTCATTTTGAGGAAATCAAAGACAGCATCGGGCAATCTGCCAATAGCTATGAAAGAAAAATAGAATTTGCTGTTTTTGACGAAGGAAAATTTACCATTCCGGAACTGGAATTCAAAGTGGGGGATAAAATCCTTAAAACGATTCCTTATGAAATAGATGTCATTAATACTGCTCAGAAAGCTGATCAGATTAATGATATCATGAAGAATAAGGAGGTGAAGCTTGAACCGCAGGACTATTGGGAGCTTTATAAGTTTTATATTCTGGCAGCATTGGCTGGTATTGCAATAATTATTGCCATTATCATGTTTGTAAAATGGGGCAGGAAATCCAAAAGTTCCCCTGTTGTAGCCACCAATCAGACTTTAAAAGAACTTGACTCGCTTAAAAAGAAAAAATATATTGAAGGCGGAAACTTTCGGTCCTTTTATGTGGAACTGATTGATATTTCCCGAAACTTCATTACAAAACAATACCATCTTCCGGCAGATGTCCTTCTTACAGATGATCTTATTGATGTCATGAAAAAGAATAACACAATCTCCCAGGACAACGAAAAAATTGTGGAAGATGTATTCCAGAGGGGAGATCTTGTGAAATTTGCCAAAACTTTTCCTGATCAGGAGACCATGGAGAGAGATTTTGCCAATATCAGGGATTTTGTGAAAAGATCATCCAAAGATCTTGAATTCGAAAACTTAAGAAAGGATGTTTAATTTTGAGTTTTACAGCCCGTGGTTTTTACTGCTTTTTTTGCTGTTTATCCCGCTTTTGATTAAAGATATCGGGAAAAAGAAAAGAAAAGGCATAAAGGTACCTACGATAAAAAACATGGATCACAGCGGTGGTATCCAGGGTGTACTTTTTTTATTGAAAATCTCGAAGTATATTATTCTTTCAGCTTTGATTATTGCAATGGCAAGGCCGAGAACATTTACGATTTCGCAGGACAGGGATGATACAAAAGGAGTAGATATTATGTTATCTATTGATGTTTCTTTAAGTATGCTCGCAAAGGATTTAAGTCCCGATCGTATCACTGCATTGAAAGATATTGCTGTAAAATTTGTTCAGAAACGTCCCAATGACAGGATAGGAGTTGTAGCGTATGCTGCGGAGGCATTTACCAAAGTTCCTGTTACTTCAGATCATCAGGTTGTTATTGATGAGATTAAAAATCTTAATTCTGCCGGTCTTGAACCAGGTACAGCGATTGGAGAAGGTCTTTCTGTTGCCGTAAACCACCTGGTAAAAAGTAAGGCTAAAAGTAAAGTAGTCATTCTGATGACGGATGGAGTAAGTAATATTCAGAATGCAATTCCTCCGCAGGTAGCTGCCGAACTGGCAAAAAATAATAATATAAAGGTATATGCAATCGGAATCGGGACCAATGGTTATGCCCTGATGCCAACATCGCAGGACATTTTCGGAGATCTTATCTTTACTGAAACAGAGGTAACGATTGATGAAAATACATTGAGAGAGATTGCACAGACTACAGGAGGGAAGTATTTCAGAGCTACCTCAAACAGCAGTCTTGAAGAAGTATACGATGAAATTAACCAGCTGGAAAAATCTGATGTGAAAGTTTCCAAGCTTTACAATTATGAAGAATATTTTAAGATATTTCTCTGGATTGCTTTAGGAATGCTGGTATTGGATGCATTGTTAAGATGGGTGTTTTATAAAATTTTAAGCTGATGAGTTGGTCTTTAGGAAATTATTGGTATTTATTTTTACTGTTGCTTCTGCCGCTGTTAGCTTCCTTTTTGATCCGGTTTTTAAAATGGAGAAATAAAAAAAGAGAAATTTTTGCAGCCAGTCAGTTTCATGAAAACTTATTTGAAAAGAAATCAGGATTTACAAAGTATTTTCCTGCATTGTATTTATTGGCAACATTATTTCTGATATTCTCTATCATTGATCTTCTGAATGGTTCAGAAGAAGTGAAAAGTACCCAGAAACTGAACAATGTGATTTTTATGCTGGATGTATCCAATTCTATGAACGCAGAGGATATAGACCCAAGCCGTCTTGCAGAAGCTAAAAATCTGATGATGGCTGCCATGAAGAAAATGAATAATGACAAAATTGGTATTGTCATTTTTGCCGGAAATGCAATGTCGATAATGCCTCTTACCACAGATTATAATTCAGCAGAAACCTATATCAGCGGTATTGAGACAAGCTCCATGCAGATTCAGGGAACTGATTTTCTGAAGGGAATGCAGGCAGCGGTTGAAAAGTTTAAAAATGTAAGCAAAGGGTCCAGAAAAGTTGTTCTGTTAAGTGATGGTGAGGATAATGAAGGAAATGATAATGCCGCTATACGATTAGCAAATAAAGAAGGAGTGAGCATTACTTCCGTCGGGATTGGTACTGATGAAGGTGCGCCGGTTCCGGAATACGTTTTTGGACAGCTGATGGGTTACAAGACTGATGTTAATGGCGGAACAGTAATTTCAAAGAGGCAGACGGAGGCTTTAAAGAAAATGGCTGAATCTACAGACGGGACTTATATTGACGGAAATAATATCAATGAAGCCCCGGACAGAATAGCAGAAGCTGTAAATAAGAAATCGGCAGGTGCTGAAACCATGGTGAAATCACAGAATGCGAATCATTACTATCAATATTTTCTTGCAGTATCTATGCTGTTTTTCTTTTTAATTTATATTTTTAATCCTAAAAAGGACTTTAATGTGTAGATTTCCTCTTTATATAGAAGAAATTCTACAAGTACTTTAACCGAATTTTAACAAATAAAACTCTGTTTCTTAACATATAAAGGAATAATTTTGCAAGTGATGAATACTAAAATCATATTTTTATCGTTTATTGTTGCCTTCTCTTTCTCAGGCTTCCTGTTTGGGCAGGAAAACTACAGAAATTTAATCCATGAAGGGAACCAGAAATTTGACGGTAAAGACTATGACGGAGCTTCTTCCAAATACATGGAAGCGATAAAATCAAACGACAAAGATTTTACCGCTCATTATAACATGGGGAATGCTCTATATAAAAGTAAAAAATACGAAGAAGCAAAAGCAGAGTTTGAAAAAGCAGAAAAACTTTCACAGACACTTCCTGATAAGACTGCTGCCCTTCATAATTTGGGAAATGCTTATATGCAGATGAACCAGCCGGAAAAAGCTGCTGATTATTATAAGAAGGCCCTGAAGCAGGATCCCTACAGCGAGGTAACCAGAAAAAACTATGAGATTGCCAAGCTGAAAGAAAAAGAAAAACAACAACAAAAAAACGAACAGAACAACTCAGGAAAAGGCGGCGGCGGAAATGATCAGAATAAAGGTGACGATCAGAAAGGCGACAAAGACAAAAAACAGGATCAGGGTAACGGCCCTCAGAATGAAGGCAAAAGTGACCAGGGCGACAATCCTAAGCAGAATCAGAATAACGAAGGCAGAATGCCGAAGAATCTTGAAAATGCGATCTTAGATAAAATAAACGAAAAAGAAAAAGAAACCGCCAGAAGAATTTTAAACAAAAATTCTTATTCGATGCCTGAAAGCAACGAGAAAGATTGGTGATGCAGCACAAATTGATTTACATATTGCTTACCCTAGCGTCCGTAATTACTTACGGACAGGTAAATCTTTCTATGGATGCAGATAAATCTGAGTATGGGGGTAAAGATATCATCAATCTTACTATTGTTCTTGAACTTAACGGAAGTGATCTTGTACAGCAGACAGGTTTACAGCTTCCGGATCTTTCAAAATTTAATATCATAGGGAGCGGATCTGTTACCAATACTGTGATCGATCCGGCCACCAATACGCTCATTACCCAAAAAGTATCCCGAATTGCCCTTGAACCTAAGAAAAAAGGGAAAATAAAAATCGGTTCTGTGCTGGTTACGGTAAACAACAGAATTTATAAAACAGAACCTTTTGATGTCAATATCCGTGATATTGTTGACAAAAGATCATTGGCTGCCAATACATCCAATGATGTTTACCTCAATATGGAGATTGATGACAGGGATGTATATCAGGATCAGCCAACTGTTGCGGTACTGAGAGTATATTCAAAAAACATAGATAACCTGAGAAAGGTGAAAAATATCCATCTTCCGCAACAGGATAATATCAATGTGCATCCCATCAATTTTGATAAATCTGAGATAGATCCGTCAGGATATGGAAATATGCCTTCACAGGTTCTGGCGATGTTCATGGTATTCCCAAATGAAGCAGGATATGTGGAGGTTCCGGGAGTAACAGCATCAGTAAGCACCTATTCAAATAAAACTAAAATTGTTTCCAATAAAGTTAAGATTAATGTAAGAAAGCTTCCTGAAGGAGCTCCTGAATGCTTTAAAAATGCTGTGGGTAACTTTAATGTAAACGTATATAACGCTTCCAAAGAAAAGCCGGAAGCAAGAAAACCTCTGAATGTAGTAGTAAAAGTTTCAGGTGAAGGTAATTTACCGGATATGGAACTTCCAAAAATTGCTGCCTCTCCGGATTATGAAGTCTTTGCTCCTAAAATTACTTCTAACGTTGCTCCCGGAACTGCAGGAATGAAAGGAGAGATCTTAGCTAATTATGTTATCATTCCAAAAAAAGCAGGGGCCATATCCATTAAAACAGAACAGTTTGCCTTCTTCAATCCTGCCAATAAAGAATATGTAGATCTGGGACAAAAAACACTGGATCTGAATGCATTTTCTCACGATCAGATTTTGGAAGCCCGTTCTACCGTAGAAAAGGTAAATGAATATACCAATAACCTTCTCGAGACGGTAAACACACCTGTTTTAAAGACCACTTCATTCAAGGTAAAGGAAAAGAACAAGTTTCACTGGAATATTCTTCTGACAAATATTGCTATTCTGATAAGCTTGTTTGTTGCTTATCTGTTATTTAAAAATTGGCAAAAAAAACGTACATTAGTTAGGGAAAATGTACCATCAAAACCCTTAGGCTCAGTGGCGGAAACAGAAAAAGAAATCCGGGAATTGATGAAAACAGATATCAATGATTATTTCGGATATCTGGAAAATCTTAAAGATAACGGAGAGTATGAGAAGTTCTTTGTTACCCTGGAAGAATTGGATGAAGAAGTGAGAAGCCAATATTTCAAAGGCTCTGCTTCGGAGTTCAGGGCTTTTCTTGAAACACATAAAGGGTCTTCCATAGCAGAAGAATATGGTAAGTTGCAGCAAAAAGTTCAGATGGAAAAATACAATCCTGTAAAATCTTCTGAAGCTCTTGAAGAACTTTTGAAAACAATTGTTAATTTATATTCACAAATTAGCAAATAATCAGTTTATTTTCATATTTTTGCGAAATTTTTAATTACAAAGAGATGGAAATTTTTGATGGTTTCTCTTTTAAAGAGATTGTTACCAGCTTTATGGTTCTTTTTGCCGTTATCGATATTATCGGCTCAGTTCCTATTATAGTAAGCCTTCAGCAGAAATTCGGACAGATTGAAGCCGGAAGGGCTGCAATCACTGCCGGGGCTATTATGATCATTTTCCTTTTCGTAGGAAACAAGATTCTGAAACTTATCGGGGTTGATGTAAATTCCTTTGCTATTGCCGGAGCCTTTGTGATTTTTGTCATAGCCCTGGAAATGATTCTGGGAATTGAAATTAATAAAACAACTGAAGCAAAGGCCGCATCTATCGTACCCATCGCATTTCCGCTGGTTGCAGGGGCAGGAACCCTGACTACCGCACTGTCTCTTAGAGCTGAATTTCATGATATAAATATTATCTGCGGAATTATTCTTAATACAATTTTCGTATATTTGGTGCTGAAATCAGCGAAATGGTTGGAAAGAAAAATCGGGGATGCTACTTTGATGATCCTGCAGAAAGTTTTCGGAATCATCCTTTTGGCAATTTCAATTAAATTATTCACCGCAAATTTTGCCCAGCTGGTGCAGAATTATATTAATTTTTAAGAGTCATGAAGAAGTTTTATAAAGTATTTTTAGTACTGTTTATCGTATTCATCGCCATCAATCTTTATGCTATCAACTGGCAGACAACAGATATCTTAGGAGATGAAGATAACCTGAAGTTTGTATTCTCAGCTGCTGCTGCAGGATTAGGACTTATCCTGCTTTTTGTAATGGATACATGGAGCAGAATCGGTGTAAAGAAATAAATTGAATATTTCAATATAGATATAAACCTCTTTCTTTTGAAGGAGGTTTTTGTTTTGTTAGGCAGCAGGGATTAGGTAATAGGTAATAGGTAATAGGTAATAGGTAATAGGTAATAGGTAATAGGTAATAGGTTGCGATTAGATTTCATTTGTATCAAACCATTAATGTGATTAATTCAATAGAAACGGGCTTTAGCCCGTTTAAACAAAACATATGATTTCAATTGGCTTTAGCCAAAACTTATGAATATCATGCAAGTTCACAAAATTCTATGAAATAACCAGATTTTTTACTATTGCCTCAGATTTCAGCTCCGTTTCTCTCCATTCTTTTTCCGGGGTGCTCTGAGCTGTAATTCCTCCTCCCACGAAAATATGCACAGCGTTTTTATAAAGCCTTGCACAGCGCAGGTTCACAAAGTAGAAGATGCTTTCTTCGGTTTCAACCTTAATATAGCCAGCATAGAATTCCCGTGGAAATTTTTCATACTTACGGATATTCTCGTTACAAAAATCTTTTGGAATTCCACAGACAGCGGGAGTAGGGTGAAGGTCACTGATAATGCTGTCTAGATCTTCAGGCTTTATACTGGTTTTAAAATCTGTCCGTAAATGCTTGATATTTCCTGAAATGTGATCATACGTTTCCGATTGCTTTACATCCTTAGAATAGTTTTTAAGAATGTCCTGAATGTAGGTAGTAACCGGTTTCTGTTCTTCAATTTCTTTTTCAGACCACTCTTCTGATACAGGTAAGGTACCTGCAAGAGCCATGGTCTCGAACTCATAGGTTCTTTTATTAAACTTACCTAATACTTCCGAAAAAGCTCCCATCCATGCATTTTGCCCGTCATTAAACAGATATCTGAAAGCATTGGGATAAGAATCACATACATTTTTAAAACTTTCTTTATAATCGATTACTGTAAAGTCTGTAAATATTTTTCTTCTGGAATAAACAAGCTTAGGCAGATTGTTTTCTTTAATCACTTTAATCACTTCCTGCAATGTTGCGCAGTATTCTTCTTCCGTTTCAGCGGTAAAATTTGTTAAATCGTTTATAAGATCTTCATTTGTAACGGAACTGAGAGAAAATTCCGTAGATGCATCCATAATATCTCCATGGAAGATGATCTGGTCTGAGCCGTTGTAGGAAAAAAAGTTGACTGCATTTTGAGTGTTTTTTTTATCAGCAGTCAGGAGTTTTTCGTCGAAAGGAAGTTTGAAATAAATCATTAGTTATGAAGGATTTTGAAAATCATCAGAGGAAAATGGTATAAGAATTTCCAATGTGGTTTTCCTTTCTGCAAAGGTATTACTAGTCTTAAAGATGTCAAAATAAAAAGGACTTAAATTTATTTTAAGTCCTTTATTTTTTTATGCTGTTGCAACTTATCTGTGAATAATATTATTCGTCATAGTTGTATGATTGATAAGTATTCCTTTTTCGTCACGGATTTCAATTTCAGAAACATGCATCGTTTTGCCTTTTCTGATAAAACGCGCTGTAGCCGTTACAATACCATCTTTTTTACTTCTTAAATGATTGGAATTGATATTGGTTCCCACACCGTAATATTTTTCGCCATCGATAAAGATATTAGACAGGCTTGAACCTAAAGTCTCTGCTAAAACACAGCTCGCTCCTCCATGCATGATCCCAAACGGCTGGTGGGTTCTTGGCAGAACAGGCATTGTAGCAGTAAGGGTTTCATTTTCCAGATCAATATCGATGAACTTTATTTCAAGTGTTTTGGCAAGAGTTACATCTCCCCAGTTATTGATGAATGCTAATATTTCTTCTTTTGTCTGACCTTTCATTTTTCAATTGCTAAATGATGATTGATTAATTTTGTTTTACGCTGTCCGTTTCACTCCCGGTTCCCATAATATTAGGATTCCAGTTGGCCGGAACTTTCGGGACAATATCATTTTTTACATAATAATCCTGGATTTCCTGCATGATCTCTGAAAAAGATACTGATGCTATTCTTTCGTAAGGAATAGTATATCCCAGATAAACAATTTTTCTTTTGAAATCGCCTGCTGCCAGTACAATAGGAACTTTTGCTGCCAAAGCCATGTGGTAAAAACCTTTTCTCCATTTCGGCACCCAGCTTCTTGTTCCTTCGGGGGTAATTACGAGACTGAAGTCTTCTTTAGAAAACTGATTGGCTACAAAATTGACAAGATCGTTTTTCTGGCTTCTGTCGATACCAATACCTCCAAGGCCTTTTACAATACTTCCATACCAGGCTTTGGTGTGGGCATCTTTAATGATAATTTTTAAAGGCTTTTCTAAAGACCAGTAGGCGAAATTTCCTAAAATGTATTCCATGTTATGGGTATGTGGAGCCACTACCAGTATACATCTGTTCAGGTTGTTGACATCGCCCTGCAGAACGACCTTCCAGCCTAATATCTTTAACATTGCTTTGCCTATCAGCTTTTTCATAGATTTCTTGGGTTAAAAACAAAAAAGTATAACCAAACTTTGGTTATACTTTACAAATATATTGAAATATTATCGCTCTTAAAACAAACCGCTAATTAAATCTACGATTTTCATTACGAATTCCATTGCAAATTGTATCATGATGAAGCTGTGTTTTTGTTTGTTTGGTTATTAAATTTTTAGCTTTACGAAATTAAAACATTTTTTTCATATAGGAAACTAAATATTGTTTTATTTTCACTTTTCTGAGAGAAGAAGGGTGTGAATTTCAAACGGTTGCCATCCACTCACACCTTCTACCACTCTCTGAAGTTAATTATTTAGTTTGTATGGAAATTTCGTTTTTTCCGTCTTTGATTTTGATGTCCATGTCCTTGTTTGATTTCTTGATAGTAGACACTGCAGAATCAATTACTTTCTTTGCCTGGCTGTTCGGAACTTTTTTACCGTTTACAATGATACTGTCTTTATCATCAGAGTTGTATTCGATACTGGAACCGTTTACCGTGATTTTATTTTTTTCAATTCGTACATTGTTATTGTCGTCGTCATTATCCTGATCGTTGTCATTGATACCATCTCCATCCAGATCCCCATCCATATTGATGCGGTCTTTTTTCATTGAAATAACCACCATTTTTTGTGGAACTACAAGTTCATAATCTAGGCTATAGTCTCTGAATCTGTGTTCATACGGATATTTTATATAGTTCGGAAGTAATACTTTATTATTTACCACTTCTACAGGAACAGTCATCTGAATAGGGAAGTTATATCCGTTCCCTTCTTTTTTGATGATCAGATAAGGCGTTTTGATATCCGGTTTTCTTGTAACATCTACAGAGATATAATCTTCTTCATAAACGGATCTTTTATCTGAATAAATATTATTGTTGTAAGCTTTGAAGTTTTGAGGGATATTAACCTGTTTTACGTCTACATACACTGTATCTGAAGTAGTATTGATGGCAACATTTTCCACATCTTCCTTGCTTCCTCTGTAGATCATGTCCTTCTTAGCCATGCTTATTCCGAAGTAAGTTCCCAGTCCGATCAGAAGAAGAAATAAACCTCCTACAACCCATCCGATATTTCTCAGTTTTGTTTTTGGAGAGAAGATCTTGATGCTTAATAAGCTGAAAAGGATTGCCGGAATTAAGCTTCCGATAACCATCATGGCTGCCAGTACTTTATCCAGCCCCTGATCATCCATATAGAATCTGATTTCATTGGCACCAGGGAAGTCTGTATCCATCCCGAAAAGACCGAATAATACAAATACTCCTATAATGCTTCCTACAGCCATCAGTACGAAGAATCCTCCTACGATGTACTTAAATACATTCCAGATTCCGCTTCCTGCATTGTTGATATAAGGTTTGTTTTCAGTGTAGATTTCTCCGACCCTCTGAGTAGATTCATTGGCAAATTGTACCAGCTTATTAGACTCATTCTTAAGATTGTCGAAGTTCATAGGCTTTCCCTGCATTTTCAGGAAATCTGCTGCTGTTTCAGCTTTTGGAAGTACGATCCAAAGGATTACATATAAAAGTCCTATTAATGAAGAGGAAATGGCTGCTGTGAAAATTCCTAAGATAAAGATCCCAAGCCAGATTGCTCTCATTGTAGTGATGTCCATTCCCACATATTGAGCTAAACCTGCGCAAACTCCTGCTACTTTTTGTTTTTCCGGATCACGGAAAAGCTGTTTTTTATCTGTATAATAAGTTCCTGAATTATTTTTTCTGGCAGATGTTTTTTCGGAAAAATAAGCCTCTTCCTGCTCTTCGATTTTTTCAGGGCTTCCGATCTGTGCAATTACCTTTTCTACATCGGTGTCATTGATCACTTCACGTTTTCCTAAAGAATCTTTGAAAATTTCCACCATTCTTATTTCTATGTCATGCATTACCTCATCCGCTTCTGAAGCCTCCAGTGAGCTTCTCAGTGCATTCAGGTAATCGCTGAGCTTTATATATGCGTGTTCTTCTATGGTAAAAGAAAAACCTGCGAGTCCTATTGAGAGTGTCTTGTTCATAGCTTTGTTTTTTAATTTTGTTGGGTAATTTGATTTACTGAGGCTGTCAGCTCATTCCATGTATTGAGAAGTTCATCCAGGAAAAGTTTTCCTTTTTCTGTGATCTGATAATATTTTCTGGGCGGGCCTCCAGTAGATTCTTCCCATCTGTAAGAGAGAAACTCTCCGTTTTTAAGTCTTGTAAGAAGAGGGTAGAGGGTCCCTTCCACTACATCCAGTTTTCCTTTTTTCAGTTCGTCAATCAGATCGGAAACATACATTTCACGGTGATTGATGAGACTTAGAATACAGAATTCCAGAATTCCTTTTCGCATTTGCGCTTTGGTATTTTCAGTATTCATCTTTGATAAGTTTTGTTAATTAGTTATATTTTTAGAAAAATGCTCCTAGCTAGCTGAGCCTATTCTAATTTTACATTACAAAGATATGTAAATAAAATGGTATTATGCAATACAAAGTAGTGAAATCTTTAAAATAAATAATTTAATTAATTGATAATCAGCTATATAATTTTTGTGTTGATTTTTTGTTAGAATAAATTTTGGCAAAAAAAGACCAAAAAAACTTTAAATTTTAAGAATTATCTATATAGGCCACTTCCATCTTTTATTTTTACTATTGATCATCTATCACTTATCATTATAAAGAGCCTGGGATTTTGAGATCGGCATAATGATTCGTATTTTTGTTAGGAAAAGACACTTAATCCATTTACAATTACCATGAATATTTTGAACAGCTATAAACACTTGCCGGTATTTCTTTTATTGGGCCCTTTATGCTTTGGGCAATATCAGTTTGAAATAAAAAATGTATCCAAGAAATATAACGCAATCATCCATGTGGAAAATTGTAATGATGGCCAATGTGGAGGAAAAGGAACGGTAGAATTGTTTGACAATAATAACAGCAAGGTACAGAGTTTTGTTTCTGATAACCTTGTTTTAAATCCGGAACATGGACAAAAATTGATTCCGGGGAAACTGATTCCTCTGGCAAATGACCAGCGTTCAGTCATTATAGATGATTTTAATTTTGACGGAACCGAAGATGTGGCGATAAGAAACGGGAATATGGGAAATTACAGCTCGGCTTCTTATGATGTGTATGTATTCAACAGCACAAGAATGGCATTTGTGAAAAGTGAAGAACTTACAGACCTGGGCTCGAGTGGTTTTGATTTTTTTGAAACAGACGCCAAACGCAAACGTCTTATTTCCTACGGTAAGTCCGGTTGCTGCAGGCTTTTTACAACAGAATATGCTGTCATTCCGAACAAAGGGCTGGACAGGGTGCTTGAAAAAGAGGAAGATATGACCAATGAGGATCAGGTAAGGGTAATAACGAAAGAAAAGATCAATAATAAATGGATTACCAAAACCAAGGTATATCCGGCAGATCAGTATAACAAAAATAAAAAGTAAGATGAAAATTCAGAAAGAAATCGATTTTATCCTGGCAGTGGATGCTCTGAAAAATGTGCAGCGAAGAAATTACAATGCTGACGATTCCCGGAGAGAGAATACAGCAGAGCATTCATGGCAGATCATTATCCTGGCTCAGATCCTTTATCCTTATGCCAAAAACCGTGCAGATATTGATTTACTAAGAGTAATAAGGATGCTTTCCATTCATGACCTGGTTGAAATAGAA
The DNA here is from genome assembly GCF_051011775.1 of Chryseobacterium amylolyticum. Lineage (NCBI taxonomy): Bacteria > Pseudomonadati > Bacteroidota > Flavobacteriia > Flavobacteriales > Weeksellaceae > Chryseobacterium > Chryseobacterium amylolyticum. Next base: position 1,067,084 of record NZ_JBPCHX010000001.1, on the reverse strand, counting down.
GCCGGAGATACTTTTATTTTTGATGAAAAAGCAATGGTAGGAAAGTTTGAAAGAGAAAAGGCATCTGCCCAGAAGATCTTTGGGATTCTGGATGAACCTTTACGTACAGAGTTCTTTAATCTATGGCTTGAGTTTGAGGAAGAAAAGACTCCGGATGCTATTTTCGCCTGCGGGATTGACAGAATCATGCCGTTTATCTTAAATTCCCATACTGCGGGAAAAAGCTGGACTGAAGCAGGAGTCACAGAAAGACAAATCAGAAATATGCTTGAAAATGCGATCAGCAGGGCATCAGATGAAATGGGCGAGGCCTTTGAACTTTTACTGAACAGAAGTTTGGAAACGGAAAAGGTTTTGAAATAATTTCAATGAAAAAATTTCGGGCGGCCAGAGGCCGCCCGAAATTTTTAGTATTTATAGTATCTGAATTGGTTTCTTGAATTCATCAATCGCTACAAAAGTAAAATCACCTACAATAGCTTTTTCTCTTTCGTAGGAATACATCTGCTCCGTGTAAATTTCAACATTTACTTTCATACTGGTTTTTCCTACGTATGAAACCTTCCCGATCAGTTCCACAATAGTTCCGGCAGGAATAGGTTTTTTGAAATCGATTTTGTCACTGCTTACCGTTACCACTCTTTTTCTGGCAAAACGGGTTGCTGTGATAAAAGCTACTTCGTCCATCAGCTGCATAGCCGTACCACCGAAAAGGGTATCGTAATGATTGGTTGTGTTAGGGAAAACCGCTTTAAAGATTCTGGTTTCGGATGCTTCAATTCTTTCTTCTGTAGTCATATATCATTATTAATTAAAGCGAAATGAGAGATATCAAAACAACAGAACAATGACAGGAACTTTGGAAATTCCTGAAACAATTCATCAGATCAATACAACTTCAGATCGCGAAAGTTACATGTTAAGAAAAAGGCAGGTCTCCTGACTTGTAACATCATTTATCTCCTTCCCATGCCTCGCACAGTGGATCTTTGATAAAGACTTCAGTTACTTACAGTTGCGCGACAGTCCGTGATTTTCACACGGTTCCCTTTTAATCTGCAGTGATGCAGAACCAATTTCTGTGATGAATAAGTATTAAAACTTTTCGGATGCAAAAATAATGAATTTATTCCGGATTATGGAAAATAATCTGGCTGATTACCCTTCCTTTCTTGATGGTCCACAGCGTTGTATATCTGCTTTCTCCTGAACCGTTGATCATATAAAGAAAAATATTATCGTTATCAAGGGAAGTTACTCCGACGTTCTCAAAATCCATGGTAGGCTGGAACATGTTTTTGATGGCTTCCCTTACAAAAACAGAACCTCTTCCGGGTTGTTGTACCCTGATTGATTTGATTTCAGTCATCCCTTCGGGAAGATCATTTCCGATTCCCCAGGGTTTTACTTTGTCAATGGTAAGGAGCTTTCCTTCCGCATCTTTTTCCTTTTTACGGTATCCTGCATTGGAAGGATAGATATCAATCACCACTTTGCTTCTTTGGGCAGTAGGGATTTTAGGATCGGAATTGTCGGTGAAAATAAGTGATCTTCCGTTTTTAGATTTGGAAGGGGTATAGGCGGGAAGCTGATCAATATAAGCAATACGCTCTTTATTCACCATTCCTTCTTTATCAAGAGTTTCATAACGCACAAACGGCTTGTCATCATCCTGTTTCTCGGGATATTTGATCCAGATCCATTCTGTTTCTCCCGGAGCAGGCTTTACATAAACAAATACATCACCTTTGCGCATACGGATCTTATCTACAATTTTTCTGTAATTGTCTTTATGAACCCGCACATTGGCATATCCCTCTTCAGCTTTTACCACTCCGAAAGGAACTTTATTCTGCCCCTTTACAAAGGCTAAAGAAAAAATACTGAAAGCAGATAAATAGAATGCTTTGTTTATGAAAGTCATCATGAAAATTTTTTGATCCTTCAAATATATAAATTAAATGCTTTTCGGAAGATAATTATACCGCTGCAGTTCATTTAAATCTTGTAATTGTTTCAGATGGCCGTCTGAAAGCAGATACATAAGTTCAGAAATATCCAGAACATCTTTAAAATTATGGTCAGAAATAATAAATCCTTTATGGGCTGACTCCAGAAGTATATTTTTCTTTAGTTCTTCAGTAACCTTAGGAGAAAGACTATGAAATGGCTCGTCCAGTAAAATAAAATCCGCTTCAGAATAAATAATCATCAGGGTTTCAATGATTCTCTGCTCACCCTTGGAAAGGTTTTTAGGTTTTTCATGAAGAAAAGGTTGTACAAACTCTGAATTAAAAAGTAATTCAGTATTCTTTTGGTTACAAAAAAGGGGAATCAGGTTTTTGATTTTTATATATTGGGGTAGAAACAGCTCCTGTGGCAAATAGGAGATCCGGTTTTTTCTGTCGGAAATGTTTTTCAGAATAGTGTTGTCATATTTTATAAACTGAGTATCGCCATATTCAGTGCCGAAAATAATGTTCATCAATGTTGATTTTCCGCTTCCATTTCTGCCTAATAACCCTATAACCTGCCCTGTTTCGCATCCTATATAAATATCCTGCAGAATTTTCCTTTCATGGAAAGATTTTGTTACACTATCAATATGAAGCTTACTCATAAGAACAGTGTTATAGTTTTTACAAGAAATCCTGATAATATCGTTCCTGTCCAAAGAAAAGTTCTTGAAAATCCTGAATTAGCGTAAAAATAATATTCGCTTTTAAACCTTACTTCGTACATAAAGTAATGAAGAACCGGTAAAATTAAAAGAAAACTTAATCCAAATGTTTCAGTTCTGTAGGGGAGCAGAAAAGAAATAAGTAACGAAAACAGCAAGGTAGGAATGAGGGTTTTTTTATAAAAAATCCAAAGAATAGTAAAGTTTCTGACCATGTTCAATACTTTAAGAATAGGTATCCGATATTTAATATATGGAGGTTGGTTGTTTAAACTTTTATAATCGTTATTTAAACCACAAAAGGCACAAAAGTTTTAAACACTTCAGTTTTTTCAGAACCAGACCTTATGCATAATAAGTACACCTAAGTTTTGTGAAAATCTTTGATTTTCATCTTATGTGAACTTTTCTGCGATATCATTTTAAACTTACTTCAGTGAACTCAAGCATTTAGAATGAACCCTTTTGTGACTTTTGCGGTTTTGTAAAGTTTAAACAACTTTATGAATTCAAATATATTAAAAACCTTTATACAAGAGAAAAATTAAAAGATTCATTAAGAAATAAATAAAAAGAGAGAGCACTGAAAAGTGCTCTCTGTATTTGCATACATTAATCCTCAGACTAATTAAATTCTCTCAAGCTCATCCGCGTCAATCGTGGTTTTGAAAGTGCCGTAATTGACGATCACTTTATTACGTGAGATTTTCTCAATGGTACCCACACTGGTGCTTCCTGTAATACGAACACGCTGCCCGACTTTCATCCACACAGCACGGTCGGTTTTACGTTTTTCCTCCAGTTTTTCATTGGTTTCAGCAATTTTTTCAATCACTTCCTCTTTTTTCAGCTGTTGGGTAATTTTTCTCTTAACAACCTGAAGACGTTTGGATTCATCCTTATCGGTACCTAATTTTCTGAATTTTTCCTGTTCAAGGAGCTTTACAAAATCTTTTACAACATCCTTTCTGGATTTTCCTTTGGTATAGCTGTCGATGAATGCCTCAATCTTATTTCCGAACTGAAGTTTACGGTGTTCCTCTTCATACAGCTTCTGGAAATTGAAAAGTTTCTGCTGAAGCTGGTCATTCAGTTTCTGAAGGTTATCACGTTTATCTTCTACAGATTCTTTTCTTTCTGCAAGGTCGGATTTCAGTTTCTCAACCTCAAATTTTTCCTGCTGCAGTTTTACAATCGTTTTATCGAGATTAACAATATCATGTTCTACCTTTTTCTTGGCAGAATGGATGATAAACCTTGGAATTTTATTCTTTTCTGCAACTTCAAAGGTAAATGAACTTCCTGCCTGCCCTACTTCCAGCTTATACATTGGTTCCAAAGTTTCTTCATTGAAGAGCATTGCTGCGTTTTGAGCGTTAGGGAGCTGTTCTATCACCAGTTTGATATTGGTGTAATGGGTGGTGATGATAGCAAAACTCTTTTTGTCATAGAAAAACTCCATGAAACTTTCTGCCAGCGCACCTCCCAGCTCAGGATCAGAACCTGTACCGAATTCATCAATCAGCAAAAGCGTATTGGCATCAGCCTCACGGATGATTCCTGACATTTTTTTCAATCTCGATGAATAGGTCGATAAGTGATTTTCAATGGACTGGTTATCTCCAATATCAGTCATGATTTTCTCAAAGAAAAACATTTCAGACTTTGGATGAACCGGAACCAGGATGCCACTCTGAATCATCAATTGTAATAATCCTACCGTTTTCAGGGTAATCGATTTTCCACCGGCATTCGGACCGGAGATACAGATGATCCTGTTGTGCTCCGTTAAAGTCAGTGTCTGTGGATGAATCGTTTTATTCTCTATTTTGTTTCTTAACCATAAAAGAGGATGATAGGCATCTCTTAATCTCAGCGTTTTATGATGGTTGATTTTTGGAAGAACTCCATTGATCAGTTCACCAAATTTCGCTTTAGCTCTCGTAAGGTCAAGGTCAAAAATATATACCTGATATCTCCATAACTGAGGTTGAAATTCTGCCAGTTCTGCGGTAAGTTTACGGAGAACTTTATCGATCTCTTTTTTCTCTTCCTCTTCACTTTCACGAAGCTTGAAGTAGTGCTTTACAACACTGTCCGGCTGAATGTAAGTAATGGAACCGGTTTTGGAAATTCCTAATGTTCTTCCCGGAACCCTTTTTTTGAATCCTGATTTTACAGCCAAGACCCTCTGGTCATCAATAATGGTTTCCCGTATATCGTCCAGAAAGTCACTCTGACCATATGTGGTAAGCGCGCGGTTGAAGTTTTCCTGGATAGCTTTTTTAGCAAGCTGTATTTCAGTTCTTATCCCTTTCAAAGCTGGGGAAGCTTCATTTTTTACCTCACCAAAACGGTTAAAAACCTTATCTACTTTCTCAATGATCTCTTTTCTGAATTCCAGTACAGAAGCTTCTTCCAATAAAGTAGGAAACGTTTCCGGCATGGTAGGGAAGAACTTCTGCAGTTTTCCGATCTGTTCCGTGATGGTTTTTATTTTGATGAAAGCAGCATTTTCCAGACGGTAGTTCTCAATCAGCATCAATTTCAGCTCACTTTCAATATCTTCATATTCATCAAACGGAATCGCATTTGAACTTTCGAAACTCGACAGGTATTCTGACGTTTTCTTTAATGAAAGTTCTGCCTCGTCTATTTCCATCGGACGAAGTTGAAGAATTTTTTCTCTTGTTTTCGGAGAATACGCAAATGGGGAGATTTCCGCGAGCAATTGCGGAAACTCTAATTCGTCTAAATCTTCTTTATCTATATACACAGTGCAAATTTAGTGAGAATTTTGATTATTACGTATATCTGAGAGATTTACAGAATAAATTAATCGGGATTTAAAGTTTTTACGCTAAAAATAAACCGATAATATTCTTTTATTAAATTTGAAATATGAAACTGGAAACCCAAAGATTATTACTGAGAGATATCAACGAAAGTCATGTTGATGATATTTTGCGAATCCGAAGCAATGAGGTGATCAATCGGTTCGTTATAAGGAAATCTCCTAAAAATAACTACGATGCGCTCCAGTTTATTCTGACGATTAAAGAAAGAACTCAAAATAGCCAAACCATCTATTTGGGAATTTCTTTAAAAGATCAGCCGAATCTTATCGGAACCATCTGTCTCTGGAATTTTTCTGAAGACCGCAAAACAGCAGAAGTTGGCTATGAATTGCTGCCGGAATATCACAGGCAGGGAATTATGTCTGAAGTTTTGAAAGTGGTTTTGGATTTTGGTTTTAATGAATTGAATTTAGAAGAAATTCTGGCTATTACCAATAAATGTAATGAAAATTCAAAAGGGATTCTTTTAAAACATGGTTTTATTGTATGGGAAGGAAAGGAAGATAAAGATTTCCCTGATAATATTATTTTTAGTCTGAAAAGGCTCTCTGCTGGCCATCATTAAAAATCCAAAAGGTTTTCTCTATCTTTATCGCTGATTGAAATTACCTATGAAAAATGAAATAAAATCTTTAACGGGACTTAGAGGAGTTGTCGCATTATGGGTTGCTTTTTTTCATTTTAGTTTTTTCAGGAATGAATTTATTCAGGATATAGTAGGGAAGGGCTATGTAGCTGTTGATATCTTTTTTGTGCTGAGTGCCTTTTTACTAACGGTTTCTTATTCTGAAAAGTTTAGAAATCTGAATTATAAAGTAATAGATGTTTTTTACAAAAAAAGAATCAACAGAATTTATCCTGTTTACATCATATCAGTTGTTTTTATTGTACTGTTTTTAGAAAAAAGCTCTATAGCCGGGTTCCTGATCAATGCCACATTAATACAATGCTTTTTTAATCCCAATTATCTGCTGAATATAGTTTATTGGTCGCTAAGCACAGAATGGATCTGCTATTTGATCTTCCCTTTTATGTTATGGATTATCCTGCGTTATAAGATTCGCAGTGAAATCTTAATTGTATCAAGTCTGATTTTGAGGTGGATGCTTCCCCATCTTCCCGGTCATTTATATATAGGTTCTGAAATTCCACTGAAAGAAGGTGAATCAACAGCATATCTTGATCTTCCATATGGCCTTGTTTCCCTTCTGAGAACGGTTTCTTCCTATTTTCTTGGGATTGGGATTGCCCTTTTAAAGCCATTTAAAACGGAAAAAGAAAATCTCATCATTTATATTATTACTATAATATTTGTCTCTTTGTTGTTTATTGGTAAAGGACCATTGTTTATACCTTTATTATCAGCATTGATGATTAAATGCCTGCATGAAGGAAAACAAAACTATCTGAAGGCATTTCTGGAAACCAAAACAATATATTTTTTAGGCAATATCTCTTATTCGTTGTATATTATCCATTATATGGTGAAGAAGCAGAATTTCGTTATTGTACATAATTATCATCTTAATAATCTGTTATTAATATCATTTTCATTATTGCTGTCTTACTTTTCTTATAGGCTGATTGAAAGAAAAGTGAAGATATTTAAGGTATGATTAATGCTCTTGTTTTATTTTAATATTATTATTTTTGCAGTATGACCTGGACAGAAATTTTAGCCCCGATAAAAAGTACGGAATACTTTAAAACCCTTTGGGATAAAGTGAAGAATGAATATGCAACAACCAAAGTTTTTCCGCCAAAAAATCAGATCTTCAGAGCATTGGAGTTGACTGCTTTTGATGATGTTGAGGTTGTGATTATCGGGCAGGATCCTTACCATAATGACTATCAGGCGAATGGATTATGCTTTTCTGTTTCCGAGCAGGTGGCTGCCCCGCCTTCACTTAAGAATATTTTTATTGAGTTAAAAGATGACTTAGGAGTGGTAAGAACTTCCAAAGAGCTTGATGATTGGGCAAGACAAGGTGTTTTGTTGTTGAATGCTACTTTAACGGTTCGGGCCCATTCACCTAATTCTCATAAAGATCTGGGCTGGGAAAAATTCACTGATTTTATTATTAAAGAAATTTCAGATAAAAAAGAAAATGTGGTATTTGTATTGTGGGGCGCTTTTGCACAAAAAAAAGCCGAACTTATAGATCCGGCTAAACATTTTATACTTAAATCAGCACATCCTTCCCCTTTTTCTGTTCACAGAGGTTTTTTTGGAAGCAAACCTTTCTCAAAAATTAATGAGTATCTTGTTTCCAAAGGGAAGAAGCCTATTTCCTGGTAGAACCAGCAGATTGATCTGCTTTTTTGATCGTAATACCGATTTTGTATTTTCCGGCCAATGCTTTTGCTCCATCCTGTTGTTTCGGATATGGGGCAATATCCTGTAATGTAATCGTATATCCGTTGAACTCTGTTGACTGGTGATAATTTCTTGCAGGAAAATCTCCGCTGGCAAGGTTCAGCATCATCGGTCGGGTAGAAGTTCCCATGACTTCCACCTGAGCAAGAGCCACTCCGGCCCAGATACAATTGACGCCTTCGGGACAGCGGCTGTCTTCAGAAACCCCTTTGAATGTTACATTCATCTGGTATTCCCTTAAAAACTTATTTTCCCCTTCACTAAGGTATATAACACCATCTTGCTGATTATTGGCGCTTGTAGATTTTGTACCTGCTGGCATTTCAGTGGCTTTTGTGTTTATCTTTGATTTCTTTTGGGCATCGCATCCTGTTAATGCAAATATTCCAAGGCTGAGTAGAACAATTTTATGGAACATAGTTTCTATATTTAATTAAATGATGTTAAACATATTAAGTAGTACTACCAAAAACATTGCCACTCCCACTACAAAGCTGAATCCGGTTCCGTAGATGAACCCAACCAGTGCTCCTTTGGTAGATCGTAAGGCTTTATTCATATCCTTACTGTCATGAAGCAATTCACCAATAAATACCCCTGCAAACATTCCTATCAGAAAGCCCAACGGGATTGGAATAAATATTCCAACAATGGTCCCAACCACAGAACCGATACTTCCCCAGCGTGTACCCCCATATTTTCTGTTGGTCTTTGCCGGAATCACATAGCTTAGTACTACAGAAGCAGCAGTAAGAATTCCAAATGCCCAGATATAAATCATCGGAAGATCCGCATCTGTCCCGAATTTATAGATCAGGAGTCCGCAAATGCTTAGCAAAAGACCGGGTAATACCGGAAGAAAAGTTCCCAATATCCCGACAAATAAGAGAATAAGGCAGAAAATATTAATAACCGTTGTATCCATTCTTTTAAAAAATATAGATGCAATATAAAAAAAGTGGCCTTATAAAAAGCCACTTTGAGAACTGAGTTATAAAATTTTATTACAAATTTAAGATTACATATTCCAGGATTGGTCCTGCTTTACCGATATTTCCGCTTGCATGGTTATGGAATGTGGTATAATAGATATTTCCGCTGCTGGAGTTTCCTGTACAAGGTCCCATTGTATCTCCATGTGCCTGATGTGCATTCCAGGCATTTTGGTTGATCGTAATGGTGATATTATTTCCATTGGCCGTATGGTGGCAGATCGTGATGTGGTTATTGTTCAGGGAGGTTCCTACAGGAGTCTGTGGCGCAGAAGGATTGGTATAATGTCCTGTTCTTATCATCAGAGGTTCGTTACCTTTTTGTACCAGAACATCCCAGAATGCCGGATCATAGTTCTGAATTTTTTCCCACGAACCCATATCATACTGAATATCCAATGTATTAAATCCTAATGCAGTTGCCAAAGCCGTGTTTGAAACGTTACAGCCCATATAAGTGGTGGCTGCACCAATATCCTGCAGACAAAGAAGGTTGTCATTGATAAAACCTCCCGGGGCATTACAGCTTACCGTATTTGTATTTCCCCCTACCAGATAAGCCGAAGCCCAGTCTGAGCTGTAAAGGCTTCCTCCATTGGTTACAAAGGTGGAAAGATTGTTATAAACACTGGTGTCATTGGATGGCGTGGAGGTTCCGGTTTGGGTGTAAGTACGGGAGCCGCAATTCAGGAAAATAATATCATATTGAGAGATGGTATTCATATTTTTTAAATCCTGATAAGTAATTTCAGTTGCGGTATATCCAAGAGAACTTATAATCGCTTCAATTTCATCATAACTTCCCTTTACATACGCCATTTTTGCGATCTGGTCTAATTTCGAATCGGTTGCAGACACAGTGACCGTTTCATTTTTCTTAATGGTAACAGGAACTTCGGTTCTGAAATTTTTACCGTCACCAGTCTGAATATGAAGCGTTGTATTGCCCTCAGGTGCGGTTAAACTGAAACTGCCATCAGCATCGGAATAGGTATGGTAAACATTGCTCTGGCCGTCAGTAGTGAATACAAGAGCACCTCCAATGGGTTTGGTTCCGTTTTTTGCAAAAACTTTGCCTTCCACTTTTCCTGTGGAAACCACTTTTACAGGATTTTCATCAGGAGTAGCAGTATCATCTCCTTTACAGTTCACTAAGAGCACGAAGCTGCATAGCATGATCAATAAGTAATTTTGTCTCATATATGTTTGATTTTGATTGGTTTAGTTTTAATCAAATTTAATCATTTTTTAATATTAAAACATTAAATGTGGAAATTTTTTTAATATTTTTCACTTATATCTTTAATTTTTAGTTTATTTTTCAATTGTAATGGTAGCTTGTGGCAGATTAATATTTTTTAAGATATCATTCCATAATTTTTATTAAATATTTTTCCGGTGGTCCCCTTTGGGATGAAAATTGATTGTGAATAGTAAAATGATGATTCTTAATTTCATAAATTTGCTGTAATGAATGACCAGTTACAAGAAACCAAAAACTTTATACAGGAGCTGAGTGAACAGCTCTATATCTATATTACCCGGATTTCACCAGCCGGGCTGGACTGGGTTTTTCATATCATTGTAAAACTGAGTTTACTTCTTATTCTGTTTTTGGTTACTGATTTTGCTTTTAAGTTCATCATCAATTCTGTGTTCAGGTTATTTCATAATGAACAGAAATTTCCGGTCTTAAAATCTGTTTATCAGTCGAAAATCACCAATTCTGTGGCCCACTTTGCTGCGTTGATTGTGGTGGGGGCTATCCAGGGCTCCATATTTCCGGAAAACGCACTGCCAAAAACAACCATCTTCATTATAAGATGTGTCAATTTAGGGCTGGTATTAATACTTGCGGGAATGCTGTACAGATCGCTGACTGCTTTCAGAAATTATTTCAGCATCAAACAGGACTTTTATAAGATCATGGCCCTGAATGCCATCTCGGAAACTGTAAAAATACTAGGAATCTTCATATTTACAGTAGTAGGCATCTGTGTGATTTTCGGGATTAAAGGAACAACAATCGTAGGAAGTCTTGGGGCTATTACTGCTGTGCTGGTATTGGTTTTCAGGGATACAATCCTGGGATTCGTGACAGGTCTTCACGTGGCCACTTCCAAAAATTTAAAAGTGGGAGACTGGGTAAGCATTCCCAAATACAGCATTGAGGGAAACATTACAGAGATCAATCTTTTGACCACCAAAATCACCAATTTTGATAAGACCGTTTCTACCATTCCTACTTATGACCTGATGACTACTGAGATCAGGAATATGCAGGTGATGTCTGAGTCCAACACCAGAAGAATAAAAAAATCAATTTACTTTAACATCAATTCTTTTAAATTCCTGACGGATGAAGATATTGAACGCCTGAAGGAGATTAACCTGATTTCAGGTTATCTTGAAGAAAGGACCACCGAAATTAAAAAAGAAAAAGAAAGCCTGGTACATAAAGATAAAATTGTAAACGGAAGACAGCTTACCAATATTGGCGTGTTCAGATATTACGCACAGAAATATATTGAAAACGATCCTGATATTGACAAAAACGGAACCCGGATGGTACGTCAGCTGGACATCACTCCGCAAGGGCTGCCCCTTGAAGTATACTGTTTTGCCAATGATTCCAAATGGGAACGTTTTGAGCAGATTCAGGCAGATATATTTGACCATCTGCTGGTGGCTTCAAAGGAATTTGAACTTCAGGTAATGCAGGTAAGCGTGAAAGTGTAGAAAAGCGGGAAGCGGGAAGTTCGGCGCCTTTTAAAACAAATTTTAAATTAAATTTTTAAATGATCATGAATGCAGAAGACCCAAGGAAGTACAGTGCCTGGATTTACTTCCAGTCCCAGGCTTCCAGCTTCTATCATTTTATATCTAACATCTAACATAAAAAATGACAAAACTAAGCGTAAACATTAATAAAATTGCGACGTTAAGAAATGCAAGAGGAGGTGAAACCCCAAGTGTTACAGAAGCTGCTGTAAAAATTCAGGAATTCGGAGGACAGGGAATTACCATCCATCCAAGGCCTGATGAAAGACATATCACAAGAAAAGATGTTTATGATCTGAAGCCGTTGGTTACAACTGAGTTTAATATTGAAGGAAATCCGCACCAGAGCTTTATCGATATGGTTTTGGACGTGAAACCTGAACAGGTTACCTTAGTTCCGGATGCTGATGATGCTATTACTTCCAATGCCGGATGGGATACAAAAAAACACCTTGATTATCTTACAGAGATTATTGCAGAATTTAAAAAAGCAGGAATCCGTACCTCGATCTTTCTGGATCCTTTACCGGAATTGGTAGAATATGCCGCAAAGACCGGAGCAGACAGAATAGAACTGTATACCGAAGCATACGCAAAAAACTATCTGACCAATAAGGAACAGGCTATAAAGCCTTATTATGAGACAGCTGTTGAAGCTACTAATTTCGGATTAGGAATTAATGCAGGTCATGACCTGAGCCTGGAGAATCTGAAATACTTTGCAGACAACATTCCAAATCTGTTGGAAGTATCTATCGGACATGCTTTGATTTCTGAAGCACTTTATATGGGATTGGAAAATACAGTTCAGGCTTACCTGAAGAGGCTGGCTAAATGGTAATAAATTATGAGAAATCAGAAGCTGGATGCTGGAAGTTAGTAAAACTTCAAGTGTATTAAAATAGCATAAACAGATTATGCTTGATTTATCTAACTTCTGATTTTTCACCTCTAACTTCTAAAAATATGGAAATCTTAAACTCAAAAATATTCGGCGAAAATTTAACGACCACGCCGCTTCTGGTATTTCACGGATTATTCGGAATGCTTGACAACTGGGGAAGCTTTGGAAAAGATCTCGGAGAATATCTTCCGGTACATCTGATTGACCTTAGAAACCATGGCAGAAGCTTTCACTCAGACAGTATGTCTCATGATGACCTGGCTGATGATATTGCCCGTTATATGGATCATTACGGAATTCAGAAAGCGCATGTTCTGGGGCATTCATTAGGAGGGAAAGCAGTGATGCAGTTTGCTATAAAATATCCTGAACGTGTTGAAAAACTGATTGTTGTGGATATCTCACCTAAAGCATATCCTCCGCATCATCAGGGGATTATCAAAGCATTGGAAACCGTAGACTTCAATACGGTAACTTCAAGAAATGAAGTGGAAGCAGTTCTGAACCAATACATTCCGGAAAGATCTACCGTTCAGTTTCTAACGAAAAACCTCTATTGGGATGACAATAAAAAACTCGGCTGGAGATTTAATCTTAAAACATTATCTGAAAAATATAATGAATTTGTATCCAACGCTGTCAAATTCGGAGTTTTTGAAGGAGATACCCTGTTTATAGCAGGGGCAAAATCCAATTATATTCTACCGCAGGATGAATATGGAATCAGGCAGCAATTTCCTAAAGCTAAAATAGTTACGGTAAAGAATGCCGGACACTGGGTACAGGCTGAAAATCCTGTTGATTTTGCAAATGTTGTAAAGGAATTTCTTGGTTTAAGTTAATATTGTACTTTAATTTTAAATATTGTGTTAAAATTTTATTAAAACGCGCTATTATTTCTCCATGATTTGAATTTTTTGTACTTTGGATTTTCAAAACAAAAAAATATTAACTTATGGAAAACAAAAATTCAAAAAAGAAGCCGTTTTTTGCTACATTCCTGGAAAAACAGGTGAAGGATCCTGAAACAGTAAAAGGAGGAGGTATTACTTCTGTGCTTGCAGATCAGATTACAACATCCCTTCAGGATCAGATCACTACTCCTATTAAGGATAATGTTACTACACCTGATAATGATAATGTAACCATGAAATATCCTTCTGACGGTGATGAGGATGTTTTAGAAGTATGATCATGTGTACAAGCATAAGCTAAATTATATTCAAACCAAAACTAAAACATTATGAAAAGCAACAACTCAAAGAAGAAGCCGTTTTTCGCATCATTCCTGGAAAAACAGGTGAAGGATCCTGAAACAGTAAAAGGAGGAAGTGATATAACACTTGCTGAAACAGATCTGATTACAAAGCCGACAGTAGACACGGTGACATCTCCGAAAGATGATATGATGCAAACCATGAAATATCCATCTGACGGTGATGATGATGTTATCAACCTTCCACTGTAAGATCAGACAGAATATTAAATAAAATAGTAGGGAAACTTAAACATTAAGTTTCCCTTTTTAATAAAACCGGCAAATGATTCTCTGCATCACCCACTCACAGGATTTTTATAATATTGATATTTTTTTCGAATATCTGAGCTCCAAAAATATTCCTTATTTCAGATTGAATTCCGACCGCCTTAACCATCTTCAGAAGATCAGCATCTATGAAAACTCATTTGAACTGACAGATGAATCAGGAAATACAATCCATTCTGATGATATCAGAGGAGTATGGCACAGAAAAGCATGGAGGATCAGTGCTCCTGAAGAGCTGGATCAGGATTATGAAAGGATTTTCCTCAACGAATATGGAAGCCTGAGGTATAATCTGATAACGGCTTTGGAAAATATTCCGTGGATCAACCCTTATGAAAACGAAAAGAAAGTGGATGGAAACAAGATATTTCAGCTGAAAATTGCACAAAGAAATAACTTAACCATTCCCAAAACCATTTTCTCCAATGATGAAGAAAAAATAACGACATTTTTCCATCAGTACTGTCGGGGAAAAGCCATCGCAAAACTTCATGGGGTAACCGCGAAAACAATGTCAGGAGAAAACATGATTTCGACTACGGTTATTGAGGAAGAATCCCTTGAACACCTTTCTGATATTGCATACTGCCCAATGATTTTCCAGCCTTATATTGACAAAGAATATGAACTGAGAATTGTCTATGTAGACGGAGATTTCTTCACAGGAAAGATCAATAACAGTGAAAATGCAGACTGGAGAGTAGCCCGTGAAGGGTATTTCTGGTCAGCCTATGAACTTCCTGAGACTGTAAAAGCCAACCTTAGTTCCATGATGAAAGAAATGGGGCTTTATATAGGAGCTATCGATATGATCAAAGGGAGAGACGGAGCTTACTATTTCCTGGAAGTCAATCCGCAGGGAGAATGGGGAATGCTGCAGAAAGAGCTGGGATTTCCCATTGCAGAAAGAATTGCCGACAATCTTATCAAAAGAATCAATTTCCATGAATAAAATTTTAATTATAACACATACCGCAGATAATTTTTCCATTGAAAAAGTAACAGAATATATTGAAAAAAATAACTGTGAAGTCATCCGGTTTGATGTTGATGTTTACCCTTTACAAAATAAACTTTCCACTATTTTTCAGGATGGAGAATGGGTAAGTTTTCTTGAAACTCCTGAAGCAAAGCACCGTTTGGATGACATTTCTGCCATTTGGTACCGGAGAGCTTACAATATCGGAAAAGGATTGAAAGAAGAAATGGACAGTAAATTTTACGGGGCCGCAATGGGAGAGATCAGGAACACCCTTTTTGGCTTCTTCGAATCGGTGGATGCTTATTCTTTAGGAAAGCCAAGTGTATACCGAAGACTGGACAGCAAGGAAGAACAGTTGAAAATAGCAGACAAATTAGGATTGACAATTCCTGCAACCTGCCTTACCAACAACCCTGATGAAGCCAGAAAATTTATTCTGAAGCATCAGAATGTAGTAGCCAAAATGCAGACCGGTTTTGCCATCTATGAAGACGGTGTAGAAAACGTTGTGTTTACCAATGTTGTAAGCGAAGATAAACTGGAAGAGCTGGATTCACTGCTGTATTGCCCTATGCAGTTTCAGCAGATGATTCAAAAGAAAAAGGAACTTCGTATTACCATTGTGGGAAGAGATGTCTATGCATTTGAAATAGATTCCCAGCAGTCTGAAGATGCAAAAATAGACTGGAGAAAAGATGGAATCAATCTCATTGATAAATGGAACAGAACAGAACTTCCGGCAGATGTAGAAGCAAAATTGCTTGAGCTTCTTGATGTTTACAATGTAGACTACGGAGCCATAGATATGATTGTTTCTCCTGAAGACGAATATTACTTCATCGAGATC
Source organism: Chryseobacterium amylolyticum (assembly GCF_051011775.1). Taxonomy (NCBI): domain Bacteria; kingdom Pseudomonadati; phylum Bacteroidota; class Flavobacteriia; order Flavobacteriales; family Weeksellaceae; genus Chryseobacterium; species Chryseobacterium amylolyticum. Next base: position 1,051,117 of record NZ_JBPCHX010000001.1, on the reverse strand, counting down.
AATGCTGCCGGAGAATTCTTCTGGCTGGATAATCTTACAGAAGGAAACCTTATTTCCAAAAGCATTGCAGACGTTTTGTGCGACAAGGCTCCAAGAAGAAATAATGAAGTAATGGCTTAAAAAACAAAGCAATTTTTAATCATAGAAGTCCTGAAAGCTGTCAATTCTTTCAGGGCTTTTATTTTTAATGCTCAGCTGTGATCAAATTTTTTCTGTTTATTGATTTCTGAATGATAATATTGGTTAAATTAAATTGAATTATGCTTTAAAAATCGCAAATTTGCAGAAGCAGTTTTTCTGAGGCGTTTTTATAGATCCGGAAGAATTGCCGGATAGAAAATATTGTTATATTTTAGTCAGCAATCAAGTAAATAATTAATGATTTTTGTAACGGGTGCTACCGGAATCCTGGGAAGAGTAATTGTACTGGAACTTCTTAAAAAGGGGGAAAATGTACGGGCTTCCAAAAGGCCGGGAAGCAATTTAAACGAAGTAAGGCATTCATACGGCTTTTATACGGAGAATCCTGATGATTTTTTTAATAAGATCGAATGGGTAAACGTAGATTTTGATGATCTCGACTCTTTGAAAACTGCATTGCAGGGTGTAGATGAGGTATATCATTGTGCCGCAAAAGTGAGCTTTCATCCGAAAGATGAAAAAGAGATGTACCATACCAACATCAAGGGTACAGAAAACCTGCTGTATGCCTGTGAAGGATCTGACGTTAAAAAATTTCTTCACGTAAGTTCCGTTGCTGTTCTTGATAATTTTAATGAAAAAGGAGAATTAGATGAAGATTCTGACTTTAATCCAAAACTGGAACACTCTGCATATGCTATTTCAAAACACTTATCTGAAATGGAAGCATGGAGAGCTTCGGCAGAAGGTATGAATGTCGTTATTATTAATCCGGGAATGATTGTAGGTAGCGGAAACTGGAACCAAAGCAGCGGAGAACTTTTCTCTACCTTTGAAGACAATGGCTTTACCTTTTCTGGAGGCTCTGCTTATGTTGACGTAAGAGATGTAGCCAATACTGCAATCGGGCTCATGGACAATAATCTTTTTGGAGAGCGGTTTATCATTGTTGCAGAGAATAACAGGTATGCCGACCTTGCAAAACAGATCAGATCCCGTCTTGGACTTAAGGAAGCAAAAATTCTTACCCCAACTCAATTAAACATTGGGAGAATAGCCAACATCCTTTTCGGATGGCTGATTCCAAAACTGAGAATGGTGACCAAATCCAATATCGAAGCCATATCTTCATTCAACACCATTTCCAATCATAAAGTCAAAGAAAAGCTGAACTACCAGTTTATTCCCGTAAATGAAAGTATAGACTTTCACCTGAATAATTATATTAACGACAAAAAGCTGAAGAAATGAATCTTGCAGAGGCAATTATCCTTAAAAATGTAGAAAAACATCCTATAAAAGCGGCTATCGGATTTAAAAAGAAAGATGCAGCCTGGAAAGAGCTGAGCTGGAAAAAATTCAGTGAGATTATTTTTAAAACAGCCAATGCTTTAAAAGAAGCCGGTGTTCAGGAAAATGACAGAGTCGCTATTTATTCAGATAATTCGTCCGAATGGATGATTATGGATCTGGCTTCAATGGCTATCGGAGCTATTACGGTACCTGTTTATTCTACCAATAACGCAGAACAGGCGGAACATATCATCAACGACTCAGGTGCTAAAGTTGTTTTAGTAGGAAACCAGATGCAGTATGACGCCTGCCTGGAACTTTTACATAAAGAGGAAAACAATCTGGAAACGATTATTATTTCCAAAAAAGCAGTATGGATCAAAAAAGAATTCAACAGCTTTTATCTTGAGGATTTCATCGCAAAAGCTTCACCAAAGCTGGAGATCTGCAAGAGAGAATATGATGATACAGCCACATTAATCTATACCTCCGGAACCACCGGAATTCCGAAAGGAGTAATGCTTACCCACGGAAATTTTATCAAAGCGTTCGATTCTCATTTTGAATTTTTTAAGTTTAAAAATTTTGAAGAAGAATTATCGCTGGCATTTTTACCGTTAAGCCATGTGTTTGAAAGAAGCTGGAGCTTACTTTGCTTATATGGCGGGGCGCGTGTTTATTTTCTGGAAGATCCTAAAAATGTAGCTAAAGCACTGGAAGAAGTAAAACCTACAGCGATGTGTGCTGTACCGAGATTTTTCCAGAAAGTATATGCCGGAGTTCTGGAAAAGGCGGAAGAAGGTTCATCTTTGAAAAAGAAAATCTTTGACTGGGCCCTTAAAACCGGATGGGAAACAGCCGAGCTGAGAAGAAATGAAAAACCGGTTCCTTTTGGATTAAAACTGAAAGAATCTGTTGCTGATATCCTGGTCTTCAGTAAAATTAAAGAAAAAATGGGCGGAAGACTTTGGTTTTTACCATGCGGTGGCGCATCCCTTTCTCCGGAAGTTACCCGTTTCTTTGAATCAGTGGGAATTCATGTAACTGTGGGCTATGGGTTAACTGAAACTACCGCTACATTAACGCTATTCCCTTTAACTCATTTTGAACATGGTACCAGCGGAAAACCATTGCCGGGCGTAGAAATGCGTATCGGGGAAAATGATGAGATCCAGGCAAGAGGGAACGGAATTATGAAAGGATATTACAAAAAGCCTGAAGAAACCCAGAAAGTGTTTACCGAAGACGGATGGTTCAAAACCGGTGATGCAGGGAAGTTTGATGATAAAGGAAACCTGATCATTACGGACAGGATCAAAGATCTTATGAAAACGTCCAACGGAAAATATATCGCTCCGCAACAGATTGAAAACCTTTTAACAAACAATAATTTTATTCAGCAGATTATGCTGATTGCAGAAGGGAGACAGTTTGTTTCAGCGTTGATTGTTCCTAACTTTGAGTTTTTGCAGGATTATATCAAAAAGAATAATATCCCTTTTACCAGTTGGGAAGAGGCTGTAAAAAATGAAAAGGTAATAGACTTTTACAAGGAGAAAATTAAAGAATTACAAAGCCACCTGGCAGATTATGAAAAGGTGAAGAAATTTACCTTAATGCCGGCAGAATTTGATATCAATACAGGAGAAATAACCCCTACTTTGAAGGTCAAAAGAAATGTGGTAATTAAGAAATATGCAGATATTATAGAGAAGATGTACTAAACAGTACCTTTAAATTGAAATATGACGACACAAGAATTTACAGGAAAAGAAAATTTCACCATTCATACACAAACGGTTTCAGAGAGCTGCCCGTCTAATATTGCCCTGATTAAATACTGGGGGAAATATGCTGATCAGATGCCAGCCAACCCAAGTATCAGTTATACTTTAAATCATTGTAAAACCAATACTTCAATGGAATTTGTGGCTAATGAACCTTTTTCAGTACAAACTTTCCTTGCCGGAAACGAAGAGGTGAGGTTTGCCGAAAAAATTGAAAAATATTTCAGAAATATAGCGCAATACCTTCCATGGATTTTAAAAGGTAAATATATCATCAGAACAGAAAATACATTTCCGCACAGTTCCGGGATTGCAAGCTCTGCTTCAGGATTTGGAGCGATAGCAAAATGTCTTATGGCTTTGGATGCTTCATTTACAGAAAAAACTTCTGAGGAAGAATCTTTGAGAAAAGCTTCCTTTTTGGCAAGATTGGGAAGTGGAAGTGCATGCAGAAGTCTTTACAATGGGCTTGTAGTGTGGGGAGAAACGGATGAGGTAAAAGGGAGTTCCGATCTGTTCGGGGTGCAGTATCCGGATGCTGAAATTCACGAAGTATTCAAAAACTTTAATGATTGGGTACTGTTGATTCATGAAGGGCAGAAAAGTGTTTCTTCAACCGTAGGACACGGTTTGATGAAGCTGAATCCTTATGCGGAACGAAGATTTCAGGAGGCCAGGGAAAACTTTGTTCCAATGAAAGAAATCCTGAAAAGCGGAGATATGGAGCGTTTTATCAAGCTGGTAGAACACGAAGCGCTTACACTGCATGCTATGATGATGATGAGCGATCCTGCTTTTATCCTGATGAAAACAGGTACCTTGGAAGTCATTAATAAGATCTGGGATTTCAGAAGAGAGACCGGATCCCCTTTATTCTTTACGTTGGATGCAGGAGCCAATGTTCATCTTCTGTTTCCAAACAATGGTTCTGAGGAACAGATCAAAGCGTTCATAGAAGCAGAATTATTACAGCACACCCAGAAGAATGGAGTCGTGAAGGATGTGATGAAATTCTAGTATGAAAAAGAAGAGACTTTATATTCTTGTTGCTGTTGCCATTGCTTTATTACTTATGTTTTTTGCTGAATATGAGGAATGTCCGGTAAAAGTAGCTTTTGGCTGAAACAGGACAATCAATTGGGCTGGAATTTTGGATTCTGATAAAAAATATTTAATAGGAGTGGGCTTTAGCCCACTTTTTTATTAATCTTCAGTAACAACAGCTTCGCGTTCTCCATCTTCTTTCTTTCCTTCCTCAATCATGATTTCTGCTTCTGCTTTTTCTTCAGCGGTCGCTGTTTCAATCAGTCCTTCCTGTTCATCATTGTGATGATCTATGAAAAATTCGCAGTATACCGGAAGGTGATCCGAACCGAAATTATCCAGGGTCTTCAGCTGTTTGATAAAAATATCTTCACTGTGAAACATCAGATCAATAGGAAATCTTAAAAGACGATACTTTGCATGGAAGGTAGAAACGAAAGAATGTCCTACTCTCGGATCTATCAGATGACTGGTTTTCCTGAAAAGAACAGATGATCTTGACCACGCGACGTTATTGAAATCACCTGCCACAATAACTGGCTTTCTGATGTCTTTTATACGTTTGGCAGCACTGAGAAGATCGCCATCCCTTTCCTTTGACGTTTCTTCTTCTGTAGGACTCGGCGGTGGAGGATGTACACCGAAAAAAACAAAAGAGAACCCATCAGCTGTTTTCATATGAATTTCAATGCTTGGAATATCATCAGCCACAAAATAATGAGTCTTGGCTTCTTTAATTTCAACCCTTGAATAGAAATGCATACCATAGGTATTTTCAAGAGTCACTTTATGCTGGTAAGGATATTCTTTTTCCAGTGGTCTCATTGCTTTTTCCCAATCGCCGTTACTTTCCATCGTCATGAAAAAATCCGGATGATGCTTTTTAACAAGGCTGGAGAATCTCTCATATTCCTTATTGAACTGATACACATTAGCTGAAATAAAATGCAGCTTGTCAGAAGACTTGCGAAGCTGTCTGTGTTTTTTTACAGGATACAGAGGAGTATATCTTACGAGAGTCCGGCTGTGATAGACAAACAAGGCCAGTAAAAACCCCTGATAATACCATAGATGTTCTTTCATATCGATGATAAGCCCAAAAAGAAAAGTGAAAAATATAAGATATGTAACCTGTATTTTAGCAAATTCAGGAACCCGGAATATCCAGTGGGAATGCTGAATTCTGGGCAGTATAGTCATGACCAGTAAAAGTATGGCCAGGGTCATATAAATAATCCACATGAGAAACTCTGAAATAATTTGGTTACAATTTAAGGAAAATGAATCTTAAAATTTATTGATCAATGTAAATTTTATTTTATCTATTTTTATTGATCTAAATCTGTTCCATGAATAAAATAGTTGTGTTTTTTCTTCTGATCGGTATTTCAGGCTTCGGTCAGCAGAATAAAGATATTGAAAAACCTGTCCGTAACTTATTTCTCGGCATGAAAAATGCAGATCCGGAGCTGGTAAAATCTGCCTTTACGGAAAATGCGGTCCTTCAAACCATAACAAAAGACGGTACTGTAAAAAGTGACAGTGTACAGGATTTCATTGCTTCAGTCTCAAAATTTCCCAAAGGCGATCTGGATGAAAGAATTATCATAGAAGCTGTTCATACAGACGGAAACCTGGCGAGCGTTTTTACGCCTTATTCCTTTTATTTAAAGGGAAAGTTATCACATTGCGGAGCTAATAGTTTTCAGCTGGTAAAGCAGAATAATGAATGGAAAATTCAGTATATTATTGACACAAGAAGGAAAGATAACTGTAAAGAAATACAATAATAAAGTTGAATTCAGAAATAATTTAAAAGTAAAAAATGAAAATCCATCATATTGCCATTATCTGTTCAGATTATGCTGTTTCAAAGAAGTTTTATACAGAAGTTTTAGATTTAAATATCATTCGGGAGGTATACCGTGAAGAAAGACAGTCTTATAAGCTTGACCTGGCCATCGGAGATCATTATGTGATTGAGCTGTTCTCTTTTCCTGATCCGCCACAGCGCCCTTCACGCCCGGAAGCATGCGGATTAAGGCATCTTGCTTTCTCCGTAGAAAATGTTACAGAAAAACGTAACGAGCTCATCAGAAAAGGGCTTGTTTGTGAAGAAATCCGTATAGACGAGTTCACCGGAAAAGAATTTTTCTTTACCCAGGATCCGGACCAGCTGCCTTTAGAGTTTTATGAAATGTAAAATTAGTGTGCGTAACCGGTAAGGAAACTCACCGCCATAATAGCTAAAACAATAGAGGAAATGACTACATAGACGTAGTCTTTTTCTTTTAAATAGCCTATCAGAGCGAAAACAATCCTCATCAGGGGAGTAATGATCAATAAAAGAATACCCAGCTGAATGATGGCCATACCTTCTCCTTTGCACAGAGAATCCCAGAAGTATCCCCATATCTTTTCAGAAGAAGTACCTACCACAAGGCTGGTGTAGTTTTCAGGCATTTTAAAACCTTCGAAGAACAGCTTGATAAAGCCGATCAGTGATGTAGCCACAGATAGAATAACACCCAGTCTCAGAAGATTTCCTACGGAACGGTTCAGATCTACATCTGTAAAATTCTTTTTCATTATCTGAAACTTTTGTTGATACCGTTATACATCATATAAACCGAAAGGATGGTAATCACAATGGCAAAAAATACTTTTAATTTTTTGGTTTTTGATACCATCAGTGTTTTTGAACCGATGAAACTTCCGATGACCACTCCAATCAGTACCGGAGCTACAATTACCGGAATAATTTCTCCCCGCTGGAAATAGATCAGTGCACTGGCTACTGCCGTTACTCCGATCATGAAGTTACTGGTTGTTGTAGATACTTTGAAAGGCAGTTTCATCATATTATCCATGGCCAATACCTTCAATGCTCCGGAGCCTATTCCTAATAGCCCGGACATGGCACCAGCAAACATCATCATTAAAAATCCGGGAACTGTATTTCTTGCAGAATAGCTTTTCAATACGCCTTTATCCGGAAATGTTCCATATAATTTCAGTTTATCTTCCAGGCTTCCTTTGACCAGTGGCTCCTGATGATCCGGTTTTCCTTTAAGATTTAAAATAACCGTTAAAAGAAGAATACTTGCGAAAATAATTCCGATGGTATTCGGATTAAGCATTCCCGAAACAAGGGCACCGATGATAGCTCCTGCTGTAGTGGCTATCTCGAGAAACATCCCGATTCTCATATTGGTAAAGCCCTCTTTCACGAAAGCTACAGCCGCACCGGAAGAAGTTCCGATCACAGAAATGAGCGAAGCACCGATAGCGTAATGCATTGGAACGCCGAAACCCAGCGTTAATAAAGGAATAATGATAACTCCTCCTCCTAAACCCGTAAGTGAACCTAAAAGACCAGCGGAAATTGCGCCAAGGAAGAGTATGATAATTTCTGACATACTACAAATAATGTTACAAATATAAAATTATTGTGCTTGTCTGCCAAACATTTGAAAAAGATAAATTTAACGTATTTTTGTATGCATGAAAAATCAATTGAAATTATTTTATGTCATTCTGGGGGCAACACCTCAGGGAAGGAATATTGAGCAGCACGATGTTTTCTTCGGAATTGCAGAGAACCTGAAAGACCTGGTACCGGATATGAAAGACTTTTGGAAGGAAGCGGATGGGAAAATCCATGTAGACTGTTATCAGGAAGTACAATTTGCTGACGGATATAAAGTGGAGATTGTAAACAAGGGAGAAAAGTCATCTGAAGACCAGCTGTTTTTTCTCAATTTAGGAGGGTACAAGCCTGGTTTCTTTGAAGAATTTCATGAGCAGCACTTAATGGCAGGGCCATCCATGGGAGAAATCGTAAAAAGAGCAAAAGCTACCGAATTTTATCAGACGATGGGTTTTGAAGGAGCTGTAAGCCACATTGATGATAAGCATGGGGTAGATATCGACGATATTTTTAATGTGAGCGATATTCTTCCTGCCCATATGAAAGAAAAATATTCCATCATTCTTAAAAAATCTGATGCAGAAAATCAGAAAAACCCGATGGGACTTGGTTATTTAAAAATTGATAAGATCCAATAAGAATAAATCTAATAAAAATAAAAAATGAAAATAGGAATTCTGGGAGGCGGGCAGCTGGGAAGAATGCTGATACAGAGTGCACTGAAGTATGATGATGAGTTTTATACTCTGGATCCTGCATCTGATGCACCATGTCACAATATCTCGTATTTTACGCAGGGAAATTTCAATGACTATGACACGGTTTTGAACTTCGGAAAAGATAAAGATGTTGTAACCATTGAAATAGAACACGTAAATGCGGATGCATTGGCAGAACTTGAAAAGCAGGGGATAAAAGTGGTTCCCAATGCCAATATTATCAAAACCATCCAGCAAAAGATCCTTCAGAAAGAATTTTATAAAGCTCACAATATTCCAAGCCCGGAATTCCAGGTGGTATGGAACAGTGATGAAAAGATTATCATGCCGTTACCATTCGTTCAGAAAATGAATACTGGCGGATATGACGGGAAAGGAGTTCAGGTTATCAGGACGGAAGAAGATTACCAGCACATCTGGACAGAAGCTTCGGTTATAGAAAGCCTTGTGGATATTGATAAAGAACTTTCTGTTATTGTTGCAAGAAACGAAAAAGGAGAAACCAATATTTTCCCTGTAACGGAAATGGTGGCAGACCCGAAACTGAATCTTTTGGACTTCAATGTATGCCCGGTACTTTTAACAGAGGATGTGCAGAACCAGATTGATTCCATTACGGAGAAATTTTTAAATGCGGTTAATTCTCCGGGATTATTTGCCATCGAATTATTCCTTGATAAGGAAGGAAAAGTATGGGTGAATGAAACAGCACCAAGACTTCATAATTCAGGACACCAGAGCCAGGAAGGTAATACCAATTCGCAGTTTGAGCAGATGTACCGTGTGGTAAAAAATTTACCCTTAGCTGATACCGATGCCATTACATACAGCGGAATGCTGAATCTTGTAGGAGCTGAAGGATATGCTGGAAAAGTAGTCTATGAAGGAATAGAAGATGTCCTTAGACTGCCTGAAACCTACATCCATTTATACGGAAAAACAGAGACCAAACCGGGAAGAAAAATGGGACATATCAATGTCCTTGCAGATTCCAGAGAAGAGCTTATGGAAAAGCTTGTCATGGTGAAGGGAATGGTAAGAGTGATTGCTGAGTAAATCATTTTTCAAATATAAAAGGAGCGGTTTTATCTTTAAAACCGCTCCTTTTTTGTTGTGTAATTATTCATAAACGGGCTTTAGCCCGTTTATGAATAATTATAATTCAATTGGCTTTAGCCGAAATCTAAATTAAGTTTCGGCTAAAACCAAACGCATTCATGTTGTTTATATCGGGCTAAAGCCCGACCCTATTGATGAGTGAAATTTTTTAATGATCTGATAAAAAATGGTTATTCGCAGATCAGTAACTTCCAGCATCCTTCTTCCAGCTTCCAGCCTATCACCTTTTCTTTTATTTAAAAATCTTCTGAATCACATTCCCAATCTCCACAAAATCCCCATGATTTCCTACAGAACGTACCTCGGGACTGTTTTTATCATATTCAGAGAAGGGGAAAATCAGCAGATAGTTGTTATCACTGAGGTTTCTGTTCAGAAGTTCCGGAATGAGTCTCATTCTTGGAATATAGGATTTCATCCCCCGTTTAGCCATCAGGATAATCAAAGCTTCATCATCCTTTAATCCGGCTGCGGTCCTTTCCCCATCCTGCCATGTGTTCATGATGATAAATTCTGCTTCTATATTGGCTTTTTTGATAATTTTCTGAAGAATGTCAATAATATTTTCCGGGGCATAAAAAACAATGGTAGCTCCGGAGTTTCTGGCAATATTCCATACTCTCAACAGTGCATGGAAGAATCCTGCTTCCTGATGGGCATTTTCCGGAATCATTACGGCATATTTCTTAATGGTGGAAAGAGGCTGTGCTGCATGATATACCAGTACATTCACATCATCATTCTGCAGATAACCGTTGTAGAGATTGTAAACGAAAGAGGGAGAGAATCCTTTTTCATCCTCTAACCCGATGATGAGGTCTGTGATTTTCTGTTCTTTAATCACATTATTGACGCCATTGATCACATCATTGTCGTATCTTTTTAAAGCCTGTAGTGTAACATCTGCCGCGGCAGCTGCATCAGCTGCCTGATGAAGAAGTTTTTCAGCATTTTTCACTGAAGATTCATTCTTATCTTCATTGATCACATTCAGGGCAAACAGGTCTTCTGTATTGGAATGGGCCTTGATCAGGATTCCCAGATTCACCATTCTTTCAACCGTTGCTTCATGATTAATAGCTAACAGGATATTTTCTTCCTCATGTGTATTTCCGGAAACGGTATCTTCATTATCGCTTTCAGCAATTTTCTGGGCACTCGCCATCGAAATGAAAGAGGAAATGGTACATGAAACAAGGATTAAGAGGATACTTCCGTTCAGTACATGTTCATTCAACAATCTTACGGGTTCTCCGGTTTCCGTTTCAGAAAGAATAATATTGTATCCAACCATTACTGAAGCCAGGGTGGCAGCTGCAGAAGCGGAACTTAATCCGAAGATCAGTTTTCCTTCCTCTTTGGTGAGTCTGAATGTTTTTTGAGTAGCAACAGCAGAAAGATATTTCCCTCCGATGGAAGCTGCCAGCATAATAGCAGCTACTTCCAGCGTTTCCCAGCTTTTAAAGAACACTTTAAAATCAATCAGCATTCCTACACTGATCAGGAAGAACGGAATAAAGATCGCATTTCCCACAAACTCAACCCTGTTCATTAAAGAAGAGGTGTGAGGAATAAGTCTGTTTAACGCCAAGCCTGCAAAGAATGCCCCGATAATGGCTTCCACACCGGCCAGCTCAGCAAGCATGGCTGCCAGATAAATCATAACCAGTACAAAAATATACTGAGAGATTTTATCATCCACCCGTTTGAAGAACCAGCGTCCTATGATAGGGAATACAATTAATACAATTAATGCAAAAACCACAAAAGACACAGATAATTTGACCCAGAATTCCGTTCCGACGTCTCCCTGAGACATTCCCACAATCACGGCAAGTACCAGTAAAGCAAGAATATCTGTGATCATGGTACCTCCGACAGTAATATTAACTGCTTTGTTTTTTGCAATTCCCAACTTGCTCACCAGCGGGTAGGCAATAAGGGTATGTGACGAAAAAAGGCTGGCAAACAGGATAGAGGTCAGCATTGAAAAATGAAGAATATAGTATCCTCCCAGATATCCTAATACAAAAGGAACTGTAAAGGTATAAATACCAAAAGTGAGACTTTTCCATTTGTTCTTTTTGAAGTCTCCCATATCAATCTCAAGTCCGGCCAGAAACATAATGTAGAGTAGTCCGGTAGTTCCGGTTACTACAATACTGCTGTCCCTGGACAATACATTGAATCCGTTCGGGCCAATGATCGCACCGGCAATAATAAGTCCCAAAAGATGCGGAACTTTAATTTTATTAAGCAGCAGGGGAGCTGCCAGGATGATGACCAGTACCAAAAGGAATTTCAGCACCGGATCTTCTATGGGTAGACTCAGATTGTGTATACTCAGTAAAATCATAAGTGTTTTATTTTGTGGAACGTACTAATTCAACAGAGAACTTGGCGGTACAGCCATCAGAAGTGATGGTTCTTGTTCCTTTGATCTTGTTGTCCGAAATATCATTAAGAAGAACGTTCATTTCTACATTCTTTTTGGCTGTAGAATCTGTTTTGAAAGACAATCTGATTTCATTATTCTCAAATTTACCCGTATACAGCCTTACCAGATTATTGTTATTGATAATTTTGGTGACAGGCTGGGTAGGATCATTATCAAATTCCCAGATATCGGTACGCTGGTCACCCACAGCATATTCACTGCAGTTGGATTCTGTACAGATCACTTTTCCGTTCCATGGGCCGGAGATCTCAGCTGGCCATGCAGCAATTACCACAGAATCTTTTTTAGCAAAAATACTGTCTCTCATTTTCAGGAGCGACTGGTATTCGGATTCTTTCTTGGCAAAGAGCTTTTCTTTCTCTAATAATTGTTTTTCCCTGTCTGTCAGGTTCTTTTCCTTCTCTTTGTAATCACAGCTTACCAATAGAAGAGAAGCTGCCAGAAATAAAAAAAATGTGTTTTTCAGCATATTGTATCGGTTGGAGTATACAATATAGGAAAAATGAAGGAAATATGAAACCTATCCCACGAAGCTCTGATTTTAAATGTATTTAATAAACTCAAAAACAGAAGAATAGAAAGCCTGATATGCCTGAGTTTATTTTTTCTTACGACTCGATTCTTTGTTTTTTAAACATAGCCGGATTGTAATTAATAACAAAAACCCCCACAATGATCAGTATTGCTGCAATGATGAATTTGGCAGAAATTTTTTCATCAAGAATCAGCCAGCTTAGAAAAATAGAGATGACTGTATTGATATAAGCCAGTATGGATACCTGAACGGGAGAAACTTTGGTAAGTGCATAGTGAAAGGCAAAAAACGCTGCTACAGAACCGAGACAGGATAAATACAGCATGGCAGAAATGCTTTTCAGGCTCCAGTTTCCGAAATTATAATTTTCTGTAAAAAGAAATGCAAAAATGATTTGTATAATGCCTGCAAATGCAAACTGGTAAAAAAGGTTCAGAGAAATATTTCCGCTTTGAATATTAAGCTTTTTCGTGAAAATTGTTCCTGAAGCCCACCCGGCAATGGCAATAAATAAAAACAGAATACCAAGGGCATAATCCGGATTCTTAAGATCATTGATGCCGTCCCAGAATATGAACAGGATTCCGCTAAAGCATAAAACAACTCCTGCAAAAGCCCGCCAGCTGAATTTCTGAAGTCCTAAAGCCATGCTACCGAAAAATACCAGAATAGGAGAGCATGCACTTATCAGCGAGGTCAGGCTGCTTGTCACTTCTTCTTCAGCAACGGTTGTCATTCCGTTGGCTACCACAAGCATTAAAGTTGAAAAGATAAGCTGATATTTCAGGTTGTTCCATCCAATCCATTTAAACTCTTTTTTATAGGTGAGAATAAGAAACATGATCACAGCGGCGAGAGACTGACGTATTCCTGCTACAAACCATGCGGGAATAGTTTCTACCGCAACCCTTATCGATAAAAACGTAGTACCCCAGACAATAGCAACGGTACATACAGCCAGTGTAAGTTTATAATCTTTCAATTTAATGTGGTGTTACAGCAAATATATCCATTTTCAAAGGGATCGTAATGGATACAGATGCTGTTATTTATAGGAGTACAGATGAAAAATTTACGCCAAAAAGATCATTATTAATTATTTAAATAGTAAAAATGCACATCTATTGAAAAAATAAATTGTTTAGGAAAATTGTTGCCTTTCACCTTTACATTTTAATTTTTTATCTTTGGACATCTAATAAAATTGAAGATGGTAGGAATTATTATGGGCAGTCAGAGTGATCTGCCGATCATGGAACAGGCTGCAAATTTTCTTAAAAGCCTTGATATCCCTTATGAATTAACTGTAGTTTCAGCACACAGAACACCGGAAAGAATGTTCGATTATGCAAAAACAGCCCAGGAGAGAGGTTTGAAAGTAATCGTAGCGGGAGCAGGAGGCGCAGCTCATCTTCCGGGAATGGTAGCCAGCTGCACTACACTTCCGGTAATCGGGGTTCCGATCCTTTCCAGTAATTCTATAGACGGTTGGGATTCTGTTTTATCTATCCTTCAGATGCCCGGCGGAATACCGGTTGCTACCGTAGCTCTGAACGGCGCTTTGAATGCAGGGATTCTAGCCGCAAAAATTCTGGGAAGCGGTAATGAAGAAGTGGCAGCCAAACTTCAGAAATATCAGGATTCTTTAAAAGATAAAGTATTGGGAACAGTAGATGATATCAAAGCTCAGCATCCCAATCATTTTGATAAATAGTTTATTTTAAACTTAAGATAGAAGCCTCACTTTACAGCGAGGCTTTTGTTTTACTTTTTAATGAATTTCAGATTTCGGATATCTTGTTTTGAAGAAAGCTGTAAAATATAACTTCCGGGAGTTAAAGACCGGATATTAATCTGTTCATTTACCAGATTTCCGCCTGCAATAATTCTCCCGCTCAAATCAATAATTTTGAAATCTTTTGCATCGGAATTTTTTACATAAATAATATCTGTGGCAGGATTCGGATAAATATTGATTTCCCCTTTTATCTTTACATCAGAAGTTCCAAGAAATGAGTGGCATTCCCCATTGTATGCATCTCCGCTGATTGTCCAGCCTTTACTGTTGATCAAATAATTTCTGGCGGTTACCGCTGCATTGTGAGAATAAGTAAGCGGGGAAACCGAAGAAAGGTTGATGTTATCAGCGGTTAATGGATTCAGGCTCCAGCCATAAAGAGTGCTGTCATAGTTCTGGCAGCTTAATGCTGAATTTTTAAACATATTGGAAGCATTTTGCAGTGAACTGAGATTCCAGCTTCCCAGATTTTGATTAAAAACAATTGCATTGCTGAATATGTTATTCATATTTTTTACGGAACTTACATCCCATTTACCGATATCCTGGTTGAATTTTTTAGCCCCATTAAACATATCCGCCATCCATTCTACTTTTTTGGTATCCCAATTGGAAATATCGCGGTTAAAGTTCTCTGCAGCCTGAAACATATTATGCATAAATTTTACGTTATGGGTATCCCAGCCGCCGATGTTCTGGTCAAATGCTTTTGCGTTAAAAAACATACCATTCATTTCTATAACATTTGAGGTATTCCAGTTTCCTATAGGCTGATTGAATTTCAATGCACCCGCAAACATAAGCTCAGTCTCAAAATTACTTGACATATCCCAATTGCCGATAGGCTGATTAAATTCGGCAGCCCCATTAAACATGGCAGTAGTATAAGTTACTTTAGAAGTATCCCAATTTGCGAGAGGCTGATTAAAAAGTTTGGCCACATTGAAGGTAATGGCCATCATGGTAACATTGGAAGTGTTCCAGTTACCAACCGGCTGATTGAACACAAAGCATCCTGCAAAAGTTCCCAACAGAGTAGTTACTTTAGATGTATTCCAGTCGTTGATAGTAGGATTTCCTATTAAACCATAGCATCCAAAAAACATATAGGACATATCGGTTACCAGCTTCAAGTCAGGAATGTCTGTTGCAGTAAAGTCTAAAATTTTACAAGCCTGAAATGCCTGCTCCATAGAGGACCATTGAATGTTTCCCCACTGTTCAATCAATTGTATCTTATGAACATCTCCTACAATTCCGTTATCATCAAAAATGTCCCAGTCGGCAAACCTTATCTGATGAAAGTTTCCATTTCCGTTACTTACTTTTACACGGTAAGTAGCATCAGATGGATTTGGATTGAGCGGGGTTCCGAAATCTATCAGGATCTGATAGGCAGAAGTTACATTTTCTAGAGTAGCGCTGTGAGACGGATATCCTATTTCTTCCCAATATATCTTGTAATTGGTTCCTCTTCCGGGAAACCAGATCTGATTATTATTTGAGTTAACAGGAATTCCTATATAAGGATAGGATGGCGGAGGAAGGCTGGGCTTCCATACGGTAATAAATTCATTTTGTGCCTTTGCCATGAATATCAGCAAAAGAAAAATGAGTGTAGGAATTTTTTTTGGAATCATGTTTATTATTTTATGGTATTAGTTTATGGTTATTGGATGAATGGATTTTATTCTTGTTTAAAACCTGCAGGTAGCATGGATAAAGCGATAAGAGCGTCCATCATTTTCCAATCCGGCTTTGAGTTTTTGTAAGATGAAATAATAAGATGATATGCTGAGTGAAAAGTAAAAGTTTTGTACATGTCATTAGTTTGTGAAATAAGCAAAGCTAAAATACGAAAAAATCAATATATTTTTAATTTAAATGTAAATTTTATAGAATTTTGTATTATTTAGTAAAGTGGTATAATGAAAAAAACTCCCCGGATTGGAGAGTTTGTTTTATTCCTGAATCATATTGTCCCGGGTGTTTTTCTGAACGGCTATGGCTCCGAAAAGAGCGAGCAAAAAGGCAAAGGCATAAAAACCTTTTTCACTTGGAAGGATGGTGGCATTCCAAAGCCCTATGGCCAGTAAGACAATAGATGATAATGTGGCAAACCAGCAGATTCCATAATAAATATCCGTAACCTGAATGTTTTCTAATCTGTCCCTTACGGCTTTCTGCAAAGAAACAACAGCAAATAGACCATAAAGCAGGATGGTGAAATAATATCCTTTCTCATTCAGCTGCATTTCAGCTCTTGCAAGACCGACAATGAAACCGATCATTCCTGCTCCCAATGCTACCCACGACGCAGCAATAAATGCATTCGACACTCTTTGTTTTTTCATAGTTTAATGTTTTATTTTTTATTTTAAGAGGGCTAAGATATTCATTTTTTATAAATAGAACCTTTAGAAAAAGGAAATATGGGTAGTACGGTGCCATTTGCTTATTATAATAAGTTTCGGCTGAAGCCAATGGATTTTATTCATAGTAAACGGGCTAAAGCCCGTTCCTATTGAGTGGATATTATGATGAATCGAATTTCGTAATTCAAATTTTCCTGCTTCAGTAGCAATGTTCATCTCCCAACGTCTGATAGAATAGGGGAGCTGGATATGGAAAGTCTAAAGTGAGGAGTATGAATAAGTAACGTGTCAGCTTATCAAAAACGCTCCAGAATTGGAGAGCTTACTGTTATTGGGTGATGTATTCGTAATTGTACTGAACGGAAAGACTTCCGTCAGCTTCTTTTCCAACAACCTGAACCGGTAATCCGGAGCTGTTGTATTGTATGGTATAAGTTACAGTCTGGCTTTGCTGCCATACTCCGTTATTTTTAAAGCTTATTTTTTCTACGAGATAATTATTCTTGCTTAAAGTATAAGCCCTTCCCATCATAATTTTAATATATTTATTGATATTGGTGTAAGGATTGAGTTTGTCATCATAAGAAAAATCACTTTTGTTGCTGTAAGTTATAGTTCCTCCCCATGTTGACGTTTCAGATGAAATATTATTTCCATTATACACATACGTATCAGTTCCAGGGTTGGAACATTCAGGATTCTGACAGAGTGTGGAAGAGATCACCTGCCCGTTAGTGTTATAATTATAGGTGACTGTTCTGTTATAATTAGAGTTTGTGTAAATCGCTTTTACATTTGTCAGCTGATCACCATTGTAAGTATAGACTGAATAATAATCTATCGTACCATCAGGCTTATAATAGATTGTTTTTGAAGGTTTTCCGGCATTATCATATTCAAAGGTGGAGGTTCTTCCTTCTGAAATTGTTTTGATTAATTGTCTCTGACTGTTATAACTCAAAGTTGAAACAGTTGTTTCAGGATCGGAAGGATTATCGTAATAAACGGTGGTTACCTTACTCAGTAATAGCTGAGGCTGTTCGGAAGGTGTATGAGCTTCCTCATTATCATCATTACTGCTGCAGCTGTTAAAGGATACGGCAGCACCTATCATTCCCAGAAATAATAATTTTCTCATGGTATTTTTTTTGTGGGCAAAAATAAGGAATACTGTATAATGTTTTATAAAAAAAATCCCACTATCTTAAAAATAGCGGGATCATATCATGTTTAGATTCTCTTAGTATCTGTAATACTCAGGTTTGAATGGCCCTTGTACTTCTACTCCAATGTACGCAGCCTGCTCAGGAGAAAGAGTTTCAAGCTCTACGCTTAATTTCTTAAGGTGTAAAGCAGCTACTTTTTCATCTAAATGCTTAGGAAGTGTATATACTTCGTTTTTATAAGCAGCAGAATTATTCCATAGCTCGATCTGAGCCAAAGTCTGGTTAGAGAAAGAATTAGACATTACAAAACTTGGGTGGCCTGTAGCACAACCTAAGTTTACCAATCTGCCTTCTGCAAGAATGATCACTTCTTTGCCTTCAACAGTATAGATGTCAACCTGAGGTTTCACTTCAGATTTGGTATGACCATAGTTTTTGTTTAACCATGCCATATCGATTTCATTATCGAAGTGACCGATGTTACAAACGATCGCTTTATCTTTCATTTTAAGGAAATGCTCTCCTCTTACGATATTGAAGTTACCTGTTGTAGTAATGATGATATCAGCATTGTCTACCACAGTGTCTAATCTTTTTACTTCATAACCGTCCATAGCAGCCTGAAGTGCACAGATCGGATCAATTTCCGTAACGGTAACGATAGAACCTGCCCCTCTGAACGAAGCTGCAGTACCTTTACCTACGTCTCCGTATCCGCAAACTACCACTCTTTTTCCGGCTAGCATTACGTCTGTAGCTCTTCTTACTGCATCTACAGCAGATTCCTTACATCCGTATTTGTTGTCGAATTTAGATTTAGTTACAGAATCATTTACGTTAATGGCTGGCATTACTAAAGTTCCGTTCTTCATTCTTTCATATAGTCTGTGTACTCCTGTAGTGGTTTCTTCAGAAAGCCCTTTGATATCTTTTGTTAATTCAGGATATTTATCAAAAACCATGTTTGTTAAATCTCCACCATCATCCAGAATCATGTTTAATGGCTTTCTGTCTTCCCCAAAGAATAAAGTCTGCTCAATACACCAGTCAAATTCCTCCTCATTTAATCCTTTCCACGCATACACCGGAATTCCTGCAGCAGCAATTGCAGCAGCAGCGTGATCCTGTGTAGAGAAAATATTACAAGATGACCAGGTAACTTCAGCTCCTAAGGCTACCAGAGTCTCGATAAGCACAGCCGTCTGGATCGTCATGTGAAGACATCCTGCGATTCTTGCTCCTTTCAGTGGCTGAGATGGCCCGTATTCTTCACGGATAGCCATCAGACCCGGCATTTCTGCTTCTGCAAGGGTAATTTCTTTTCTACCCCATTCTGCAAGGGAGATATCCTTAACTTTATAAGGAAGGTATTGTGTTGTAGTACTCATATGTAATGAATAGTTTTTAAATTCAATTGATAACGAAAGGCAAAATTACGATTTATAATTAAGATATAAAAACGGTAGACTAAGTTCACTCTAATGATGAGATATAGTATGAATAGTTATTGTTTTTTTTGAAATAAATAACAATAAAATGGTAATTTTGAGTATATATAATGCTGTATAATAGGAATATAGGATTTAATTTATGAAATTAATTTATATTCTATGTGTTTTTTTTAACTATATACTTTGTTATACTATGTATTTTGTTTATGTTTGCCATATGAATAAGGATTTTATTGATAAGTGGCAATCACAGGTAAAAAAGGGAACTTTATCATTTGTTGTTCTCCTTGTGCTGAAAGAAAATGAACTTTATGGGTACGAACTCATTGAAAAAATAAAGACTTTAACGAATATTGAAATTGCGGAAGGAACACTTTATCCACTCATGAACAGATTAAAAACTGATCACCTTTTAGAATCGAAATGGGTTGAGCAGGAAACCGGAATTCCCAGAAAGTATTATTACCTGTCTGAAACCGGAAATAAAACCCTTGAAGAAATGAAAAATCAATGGAGCGATTTACAAAATGTACTGAATAAATTAATATAAAATGAAATTCGAAAAAATACAATTCAAAAATGCTGATGCTCAAGACATCTATGAGAACTATTTAAAGCAAATACAATCAGCGACAAAGAAACTTAGCCGCGAAGATCATACGGATATCCTGATGGAGTTTAATAGCCATATTTATGAAAGTATGTCTAAAAAGAGTGATGAAAGCAATGAATTAAAAAAACTCATTGATACACTTGACGAGATTGGTATTCCAGGTGAAATTTTGAAACCGTTAATTGCAGATAAAAAACTGATTCAGGCCACGAAAACCTTCAATCCTGTTCACATTTTTCAGGCATTGATTTTAAATTTTTCACATGGAATAATCTATTTTATATTTTTCATTCTGTATTTATTTCTTTTTTCATTTGTGGTTCTGATCTTTGGAAAGCTCTTCTTTCCTGACAATGTTGGTTTTTATTATAAAAAAGGCGAAATCTTTCAATATGGAGGATTTATGGAAAATGAGAAATTGCAGAACTTTGAAATACTTGGAAATGGGTTTATTCCAGTTACAATATTGATGGGAGTCCTGTTTTATTTTTTGATAACACTTTTATTGAAATTAAAAAGGTCATTGAGAACAAAAAATACTGTTGAAAACTTTAGATTTGCCTAAAATAAAAAGAATGATACTTCCTGAAAGGGTGTATCATTCTTCAGAAAAGTTATGTACTGATAAAAGCAAAATGCCTGGTTATAGCCATTGAAAATTTATCCGGGCTTCCCATCTTTTTCCAAATCGTTTCTTTTCACTATTTTTGTCCAATAATAAAAGAATGCCCCTCTACAGAGATTTTTCAGATGATAATGCCACGATTCTGGTTTGGAAATATGATGAAAGTGAAGAACTTGACATCAATGAACTTCTGGAACCTGAAAATGCGGAAAAGGTAAAAGATTATCATCCTAAAAAATTACTGGAAGTTCTGATGGTGCGGAAGCTCCTGAAAGGCCTGAAGCCCGGTTCCAAGATTTTATATAAAGAAAGAGAGCCTTTTCTTTCTCCTTACGATGCGGAAATTTCCATTACCCATTCTTTCCCGTTTGCTGCAATAGCGGTTTCTAAAAATAAAATAGGAATTGATATTGAAAAGTTTAATCCCAAGATTTTAAGGGTAATTGACAAATTCACGTATGAAAATGAACGGGGGTTCATTCCTGAAGACAAAGCGGATACTTTTTATACAATCATATGGAGCGTGAAGGAAAGCATGTACAAAATCCATCACTCAAAATACTGGTCTTTAAAGAAAAACTATGAAGTGAAACCCTTCGGGCTGAAGCATCTTCACAAAATAAGCTGCCGTGTTTATGACGATCAGTTTTCAGATGAGTTCAAGGCCAGGGTAGAGTTTTTTGACGATTACTGCTTTACGATTGTGGAGGAGTAGGAGTAGGATCTGTTTCGTTTCTGTATTTTTCGATTACTTTTCTCTGTTCTTTCGCCACATCATAGATCAGCTCCAGAATATCCTGGATGTTTTTAAGCTCGGTCAGATGGGAAACCTTGTCGGTATCTCTTCTGTCCACGATGTCATTTTCTTCTATCTCTGTTTTTCTTTTCAGCAACATGTCTTCAATGGAAGAATCTTCCGGCTCCAGGCGGCTTTCCATTTTTAATGTTTCATTGATGTCATTTCCGTTGAGAAGGGTAGAGGTCTGCCGCATTTCTGCTTCAATTTTTCTGCTCCAGCTTTCGGCATCTATTTCCGGATACTGCTCATTACTTTTTGCATATTGGGACAGAGAAGCTGTGTAGGCTGTAATCAGATGGGAGGTAGCCACAAACTGATGGACAACTTCCAGTTTTTTCTGTTGATTTTTAGGGTCAGAAATCATTCTCTGGAAATTATCAGAAAGGTTAGCCAAAGAGATAATTGCATTTTTTCGTTTTACTTTATAATCTTCAAGGTCAAAATTTCCCTGTAAAAATTTGGAAATTACACTCTGGAAATAGATAAGGTTGTCTGCTGCAGACTTTTTCATCAGATCCAGATTCTGGGTATGTTCCCAAACGGGCAACACAATATAGGATACTGCAAAAGCAATAATTCCGGCAATGGCTGTATCTACGATTCTGTCTTTAAAAATGATATTGACTTTCCCCGGATTTAAAAAATTAAAACTGAGGAAAACGTAGATTGTCATAAATAATACCGCCCAGAAATACCTTCCTTTCAGAAAACTGAAACACATGATCATACTGATAAGCAGAATGGCAAATAAAATCCCGTTAATATGAATGAAATACAAAATAGCATAAGCAATAGTTGCCCCTGCAATAGTTCCGTATAAACGAAGGAGATTTCTTTGTTTAGTAATAGAATAGGCTGGTTTTAAAATGGCTGTAATCGTAATTAATATCCAGTAAGTATGTCCCAGTCCCAGAAAATCAAACATAGAGAAAAGATATCCTAACAGCAATGCAGTCGTAATTCTGATCGCATGGCGGAAATGGGAGGACGATAGGGAAATATTATTTCTTAATACCTTAGCATTAAGCTTCGGCTCATTAGGCATAAATTTCCTTAAGTCTAATCCTGTAGATAAACTTTTTGCCAGCTTTATATCCTGTGAAAATACCTTATAGATCTCGTTGATTTCTTTAGTGATCTCATAAATACGCATCAGGATCTGGCGCAGGATCATGAAATTTTCGAGATTGTCAGGAGAAAGCTGTTTGTTTCTGAGTTCGAAATAATTATAATTTAAATTCTTTAATTCCAGTTCCAGATTGAACATCGCTTTGGCTCTTGTGCCGCTTTGAAGGGCAATTCCGATATTGGTGATCTCTTCCGCCAAAAGATTAAGGTAATCATGAATATTCACCAGAATCATGCTGTCTTCAAAACTCTGCTGCAGCTTTTGATAATCACTTTCAGAGGTCATCAGCTTTTCATGGAGGTCCATGGAGTTCAGGAACATCAGCATCAATAAACGGCTGGTAGTCGTAGATTCATTGACAATTGTTCTTGTTTTAAACACTGTTTCCCTGGTATCTTCCTGCAGATTTTTTATTTCAATCTGCTTGGCGATAACCTGAGTAGTCAGTTTATTAAAGTCCGGATTCTTCTGATAATAATTGGCTTTAATCTTTAAAAATTCGGCCAGCTGAAGATAATTTTCCCCAATCATCTGACTTGCCAGCTTATAGGGACGGATTGTAGTTACGATAAGGAAGATGAGTAAAAACCATGTACATCCTGAAGCAAATATCAGCAGGCTTTTGAAGATATTACTTCCTGTAAGATGTCCGTCAATAAAGATCGCAAGCACCACAAGAGATAATGAACCTACTGCAGCCAGCCTCTGGCCATAAACCCCGATCAGGGAGAAAAACATCCCGAAAACAATGACTTCCAGGAGGACCAGTATTTTGATATTCATTACAAGACTTGCAATGAGTGCAACAAACACAAAACAGCAGATCGCAAAAGTAAGGGCATTTCTTCTCCGGATAAAAGGTCCGGGCTGATCCGTGAGCGCTACAAAGCTGGTTCCCAGGGGGAAAAGGAAATATTCTTTTAAGATTCCGAAGTGGGCGAGGACTAGACAGGGCAGAACAGTAGCTAATGTAATTCTGATTGCAGAATATACATACTGACTGGTTACGAATTTTTTGAGTTCCGCCGAATAGTTCATACTACAAAAATAGCTATTGAATTTAAGAAAATCGCCATAAAAAAGAGACTTTTCTCAACTTAAATATTATATTTTTTTAAAGTGCTGTCTTGTTATTTAAAATAAACCGGTAAATGAAGCAGATTGATAATTCATAGATCAATGCTGGTCATTTTTAACACAACAGCTAACAAATCTTGTTCCATGAATTCTTACCTTAGCTTATCTCAACTCTTACATAATGGTTTCATGAAAAATACGTTTAAAACTATTCTCATCATATTCTTTTCTTTTTTCCTTCTGAGTTGTGGTTCACAGAACAGAGAAAGTTTCAAAGCAAAGGAAGTTTATAAATCCAAAACGCTGATTATTACCCAGGTTTCAGAAAATTCTTTTATCCATATTTCTTTTAAACAGACCAATGACTTTGGGAATGTACCCTGTAATGGATTGATTGTGAAAGATCATCACGAAGCTGTTGTTTTTGATACTCCTACTAATGATAAAAGTTCAGAAGAGCTGATACAATGGATTAATGAAAAATTAGGTGCAAAAATTAAAGCCGTTATTCCTACTCATTTTCATGATGATAGTTTAGGAGGGCTGATGGCGTTTCATAAAAAGAATATTCCGTCTTATTCATATATTAAAACGATAGAATTAGCCAAAGAAAATAATTTTGTTATTCCTGAAAACAGTTTTGATGATGCTGTTGTTTTGAAGGTAGGAGATAAAGATGTGATTGCAAAATTTTTTGGAGAGGGGCATACAAAGGATAATGTTATAGGATATTTTCCGAGTGAAAATATTTTGTTTGGAGGCTGTTTACTGAAAGAGCTGGAAGCAAGTAAAGGATATTTGGGAGATGCCAATGTTTCAGCATGGTCAGATACCGTTGAAAAAGTCAAAAAAGAATATCCGGATGTCAAAATTGTAGTTCCCGGTCATGGCGATTATGGAGATGGAAAACTTCTTGATTATACGGTTACATTATTTAAAGGTCAAAAGTGAATTTTTACAGAGTAAAAAGTAAATTGACAAGCGAAGAGGATTGACGATTCACCATTGCCTATAAAAAAGCCTCATAACTAATATAGTATGAGGCTTTTTTATATAGCTGTTGCTTTTTTAACGGTCTACGTTGGATGTTTCGTCTCCGATGTTCCAGGTAAGCCCGAAACGAAGCGTGTTATCCAATGCACTGTTGATTTTGGACATATTGATCAGGTAAGAAAGGTCAAGTCCGAAAGAACGGTATTTTAACCCGACACCTGCTGTTGCAAACTGTCTTGCCCCCTGCTCTTCGCTTTCATGGAAGTAACCTCCTCTTACAGAAAATGCATTGTCATAAGAATATTCTAAAGCACCACTGTACATGATACTGTTTTTATTTTTGAAAGATTTTCCGATACCGGCCATTGGTCCTACGTTCGGGATCTGATAAATAGGCTGTCTGGTATTCGGGTCTATTCCGGCATATTCAGATCCGGGAACCAAAAGTTTTGAACCTTCCACAGAAATTCCAATTCTGTTCATATCATCCAGATACATGTCATATCCAACCCCTAATCTTGCCATGGTAGGAAGATAAGATCTTGATTCTTCATTTCCTGTATAATCCAGTTTAGGACCTAAGTTCTGAACAGCTAAACCTGCATTTATTTTACCATCATAGCCGCCAATACTGGAGAATCTTGGAGAGTTATAGTATGCTGAAACGTCTACTGCGAAACTGTTAGCCGCTTTAAGGGTCGTATCTGTGTTGAATCCTCCGGCTAAGTCTGAACGGATGAATCTACCGGTAACAGCTCCTGAGAATGAATCAGAAAGTTTCAAAGCGTAGGCAACGTCAATTGAGAATTCATTTGGTTTTGATGTACCCATTGATGCGATTTCTGTACCTACCAGCTGAGTCAGGTCTACCTGTCCCATATTGAAATAATAGATACTCGCGGAAATTGTAGATCTTTCTTCCTGCCCAAGAAACTTATGGAACGAAGCATATAATAAGAATACATCATTGGTAAGTTTTCCCATATAAGGCGTATAGTTAAGACCTACGGAAGAACTTGACCTGCTGAAAGGGTATTTAGCCGCATTCCAGAATTGTGAAAATGCATCCGGAGAGGTTACCACCCCTTGATCTCCCATACCTCCTGATCTTGCATCAGGTGCGATTCTTAGGAAAGGAGCTCCGGTAAGAACTGGGTTTACTTTACCTAAATCTTGCGAATAGCCTAAAAAACCAGCACTCAAACCAAATCCTAAAAGCAGTTTAGTAGTTAAATTCATATGTTGTCTTTTATATATTATCAGTTTTTTATTAATATTATTGTCTATGTTTTATTTTATTATTTCAAAAGTACCATTTTTTCTACAGCTGTAGCACTTCCTTTGCATTTTTCTTGATTTTGACTTTTTGCAAATATCTTAAAAATATACGTACCTTTTGCTACTGTAGAACCAAAATCATCTCTTCCATCCCATTCTATTGCCTGACGAGGGGTTCTAAAGCCCTGCAGGAACGGTTCTGCAACCACCGGCTGTGATAAAGTTCTTACCAGTCTTCCGGTTATTGTATAAATCTGTACGTTCACATCCAGAATGTCATCACAATTGTGCTCAAACTGAATATAGGTTTTGTTTGTAAATGGATTTGGCCAGTTCAGCGGACGGTTGATCGTCAGGTGCTGGTCAGATTCATCTTTAACTTCAAAATTTAACGTAGCAGTTGTGGAATTATTGTTTATATCCCAAACTTTAAATGTTAATTGATGTTGTCCGACTGCCAGATTTCTGAAAGGGTAGGTTACATTTCCTTTCTGGTACTCGGCAAGACTTGGATTTAAACAGCCGTTTCCTTCTCCCGGAGCATAAAAATCATTCAACACAACCGTATTGATAATCTGCCCGTCAAGATATACTGTAATATCGTGTCCTACTCCGGATCCTGTTGAGTTAATCCCCGTGTCATCGGTAAGACAGGCAAGAAGCATAGGATTCTGGTTGGTAATTCCTCCGTCTGCAAAGTTGGTGTTGTTCATATACAGCTTTACTTTCGGAGGTTGGTTGTCATTGATTCCGTTTGGATTGATATCACCCACCTGTACTGCCTGGTTGTTGAAAACATCCGTTGACTTGTTATCTGCATAGGCTAATATTCTTCCCTGACCTACAGCATAGTTGATGTCTTTAGGTACATAGAACTCAGCAGTAAATACACCATTTACAGCAGTTCCGGCAGACTTTACAATCGCACTTCCTTCTTCGGTATACTCTAAAACCGGGGATAAAACGCCACTGTTATTTAAGGTCTTTTTGTTTAACCTTTTGTCAAAAATATTGATGCTTACCTTTCCGTTAAAAGTATTATTCAATGTTCCGTTTGGATTATTGACGTGTCCTTTTATTTTTACGAAATCCAGACCTCTGATGAGTCCGGGAACCGGAGTTTCAATATTGTCAATCACCAGAAGTCTTTGCGGTCTGCTTAATTTCATAGCAGGATCCCCCAGGAAGTTTACTTTTAAATGGTTACTGTTGGGCCCCTTTTGCTTTTTAGCAAGTAAGTGGGCATTTCCCAACGAATTAAAATCGTCATTGGTCAGTTTAAAAATATTCTGGGTAAACGTATTGGTAAAATCACGTCCGTAATCTACTCCGATAGCACGGCTGGAAGTAATCATTGTAGAGGCTCCTCCCTGCTTCATTTTAATAAACTGTTCTCCCACAGAGTTGGTGGCAGGCTCATCCCATAATGTAAATTCACAGGTGATGGTAGAAACAAACGGAAATCTGCTGTATACATTAGAGAAATTATTGGCATTCTGAACCTCAGAACTTGTAAGGACTCTTTCCTGTGCCCATCCGTTGATTCCTCCATGCCCGAAATAGAACAGATACAGACTGTTTCCGATAGCATTGGAGATCGCCTGATTGACCTGTGGATATCTTCGCCCGCCGGAAGTACTCTGAGCGGTAAAAGCATCCATATATAATTTTTTTACATTATATTCTTTAAGTTCCGACTGACCCGGCTGTTCAAATATACTGGATAATGAGCTGTCCATAACATTGTGGAAAGGGCTTCCACCTTCATTGTTGTCATCCACTACAAAATCAAGCCGCATACGCCAGTCCCCGAAAGGAGTTGACTGTCCCTGAAGGGAATTGTAATAAGCCAGTGTTTTATTCATCATATCTCCGGCTTCACTTGCATTGGCTGCCGGAATTCTGCCAACCGGAAGATCCGGCAGGTTGTTTTCAATTAATAATGTATTTTGTGGCTTGGTCATTACGATATAATCATCCGTCACAAATGATGATACATAATCTGAAGACTGTTCACTCTGGTAGCTGGCAACAACATTTGTATTGTTTGGAACTCTGTTTTTATAATCGTATGAAGCATCCCCGAGAATGAATACATACTGAAGTCTGCCCAGAGGAGTGTTAAGTTTGGTAACGAAATCTCTTATTGCAGTAAGATCTCTGCTTCCGCTGCCATATTCCTCATAGATCTTGTTGATGTCAACAATTTCTACCTTATAGTTATGATTGGTCTGATGGTAGCTGGCAAGTCTTTGTGCCTGGCCCATCATTTCCGGAACGGTAAGGATAAGATAATCTACGTTTTGTATAGCAGAAAGATTCTGGTTGGAAATTCTTCCTACGAACTGCGGACTGAAAGCCGCATCAGCACGGAAAGCCACAAATTCATTATTGAAATTCTGATCAGAAGCAGTATAGGCAAAGTTGAAAGAACCTGCTCCGGCCTTATTCACCCTTCTGTTGGCATTGGTAATATCCGTTACATCCCACACCTGCTCTATAGCAGCCGCATTGCTGATGCTGAAACCATAGTTAGTATTACTTCCGCTTACAATGGAATAATCTCTGAAGTTCATCTGTGAACCATTGAAAGCAAGGTTTTCTTTATACTGAACTTCTACATAATCAAAATAAAAGGTTCCGTTGGGATTCTTGGAAATATCAGGGTTATACACCAATGTAAACTGGTTTCCGGTAAGATTCGTTAATGTTCCGGAGTAGGTGACAGGGTAGAAGGTATACTGGTAACTCGAAGTATCCGAAGGAATCGTCTGTATCGGCTGGGGATTTAAATTGTTGATCTTAAAATCAATGGTATTCTGCTGGGAATTATATGCCACTACCTGAGTTCTGTATCGTATCACATCATTAGCCTGTATTGGTGAATTGGTAGTAAGCGTTACTGTTTTTTCATTGGTGAAAGGAGTATCTTCCACCCAGGTTCTTCCTACCTTTAACAGATTTTTCTGATCTTTGTTGATCACCTGGTAACTGTCATACCTTGTGATCAGCTGGGCAGGGAGATTTCCGTCAACAGTCGGAACTCTCTTTCCCGCACCTTTGTCAAAGTTAATATAGTAATACGAGAAATCCTCATATATATTTTTAACGTTGTTGCTTGGATTGATACGGGTTTCGTGTCTTTTAAAACCGTTTCCGTTGGAAGTGTCATAAAGATTATATCCGTCCGGGCCCTGCGCATAGAAAAGAGCATAATCATTGTCATTCCATACACCGTCATCTTCACCTACCACCTGAATGGCATTTTCCTGTAATGCCCCGTATCTAGGATCCTGGTTGTACTCAGGAAGCATTACGCCGCCGTTTCCGTAAATTCTGAAATTCTTTGGGTTTACAGAAGCAGGATTAATTCCGTTGTCTTTCAAAAACTGTGATGTGATTTTGAATATCCCGGACTTGTCTACTTTTATTTTATAAAAATTGCCGCTGGATAGCGGATTGGCTGTAGTCCCTATTTTATTAACGGTGCCCGTGGTATTAACAAATGCAGAAGCTTCTGAAACATTGAACGAAGATAATCTCTGAACACGGCCTTTTACATTTTTAAATAAAGCAATGCTGATACTGGCATAGCTGTCTCCATCTAATGAATAGTAAGAAACGTCTGCCACATCGTGATCAGGAAGCCTGCCTTTATCCAGCTCAAATAAATCCTGGTTAGAAACGTTCTCCCAGACAAGGTCTGAGATTTTTAACTGCTTTTCTCCGATTTTTTGCTTGGTTACTATAAAAACATTATTTTGGCTGAAAGAAAAACCTTCATTTTTAAAATTAGGAAGAATTAATTTTGTGTCACCAAAATCCTGGATTTTAGAGCCATTCCATTCAATGGTATTTCTTTGGGCGTAAAGTGTTGATGCAAAAGCGATTAAAGATAAAAGCGTAATTTTTCGTTTCATGTTTACTATTGAAATTGCTAAATTACAAAATAAATGAAAATTTTAGAATTAAATTGTGATACAATAAAATTAATTTGTTAACGTTTTTCAAAAAAATCAAATGTTTACTTGATTTATTGAATAATTTATTTTTTCTTTGTACTTTGAAAATATTTATATCGACTATGAAAAAACTAAAGTTGTTTTCATTAATAGCATTAAGTTCTACACTTGCATTAACCAGCTGTGGCGGATCAGGAACCAGCAAAGGTGGCGGTACCAAAAAATTTGTCAGCAAAACAGGTTGGAAACCAAACGAAAAACAGGGTTGGTTTTTTGCAGGAAAGCAACAGAAGCAGAAGGGTTGGCCTGGGATGGTATATGTAGAAGGTGGAACTTTTACAATGGGATTAGTGAAAGATGATGTTATGCACGATTGGAATAACACACCTCGCAGAATGCAGGTAAGTTCATTCTTCATCGGAGAAACAGAAATTACTAACTACGAATACCGCGAATACCTTACATGGTTGAAGTATGTATTCCCACCAAGTGACCCGAGTTTTAAGGAGATCTATAACGGTGCTTTGCCGGATACCTTATTATGGGACAACAAATTAGCTAGAAACGATTATAATGAAACGTATCTGCGTTCTCCGGAATTCGATTACTACCCGGTAGTAGGAGTTTCCTGGACTCAGGCAAACAGATACTGTGAATGGCTGTCAGACAGAGCGAACGAAAAAGCTTTGATGCAGGCTGGTATTATTGCTAAAGATTTATATATCAACGAATCTAACAACCAGGGTGGAACCGCATTCAATATGGATAAATTCAAATCGAATGATCCTGAAATGCAGGGGTACATCAATGAGAAAAGAATGCAGCAGAAAACCGGTATGAAAACCACAAACCAAAGGTTGCTTGCTGCTAACAGAGCTCCTAATGCTGCAATGGTACAGAAGTTCAGACTTCCTACCGAAGTAGAATGGGAATATGCTGCCCTTGGTATGGCTAAAAACAGAGAATATAACCAATACCTTGGTAAAAAGCCTGAAATCGAAAGATTAAGAGGTACTAAAGGAAGAGACAGAGGAATGTTCCTTGAAAACTTCAAAATGGGTAAAGGTGACTATTCCGGTATCGCAGGATGGAAAAACGACGGATCAGCTCAGACTTCTGACGTAAGACAATACCCATCTAACGACTTAGGAATTTACGGGATGTACGGTAACGTGTCTGAATGGACAGCTGACGTTTACAGACCTATCATTGACGAAGATTATAACGACTTCAATTACTACAGAGGAAACATGCCTCAGGCCATCGTAAGAAACGGAGACGGAACTTATAAAATGATCGACGAAGGTAGTATCAAATATGATACATTAGCTGACGGAAGATTAGTTTACAGAGGACTTCCGGGACAATTCGAAAGACAAACTATCGCTGACTACAGAAACTACAGAGATGGGGACAGACAATCTTCTTTAGAATATTACAGAGCATCTGATTCTACTGATTCATATGACATGTACAACTCTCCTAAGAAAAGCTTCGTTGTAGATGCAAACGGTAGAGTGAAGCTGCAGAAGGACACTAAAGAAAGAACTTCAGGTATTTCTAACGATGTTAGAGTAGTAAAAGGAGGTTCCTGGCAGGACACAGCTTACTGGCTGGATCCGGGACAAAGAAGATATAAAAATCAAAACAAGGCTTATGGTTGGATAGGTTTCCGTGTTGCACAGGATGCCAGAACTAACGATAAGAGTAGAACTAGAAGATAATATTTATCAAAAAAATACTTTAAAAAAACCTTCCGGATTTCCGGAAGGTTTTTTTATTTTTGAATCATGAAATCGCTTTGGCTAAAAAGTCTGAAACACTTGTATAGATTTGCGATTCTATCTGACTTCAAAAAATATATATATATTTCCACATGAATATAGAACAGTTTTATCCTTTATTTCTGCAGGCAGCAAAAGTAACCATTGACAGCAGAAAAATAGCAGAGAATGATATTTTCTTTGCCTTTTCCGGTGAGAATTTCAATGCAGCGACCCTGGCGGAAAAAGCCATCGATGACGGAGCTTTGGCCGTAATTGTTGAACTTCCGGAATTTGAAAACAGAGATAAAAATATTTTCTATGTTCCATCAACGCTTGAGTTTTTACAGCAGCTGGCAATTTATCACAGAAGAAAGCTTTCCATTCCTTTTATTGGTCTTACGGGAAGCAATGGAAAGACGACCACAAAAGAGCTGATTCATGCTGTTCTTTCAGAAAAACTTAATGTGCAGTATACATCAGGAAATCTGAATAACCATATCGGAGTTCCGCTCACCATTCTTTCTGTAAAGCCTGAGCATGAGATAGCTGTAATTGAAATGGGAGCCAACCACCAGAAAGAAATTGAATTTCTGTGTACCATCTCACAACCTGATTTCGGATACATTACTAATTTTGGAAAAGCGCATCTGGAGGGATTCGGGGGCTTTGAAGGGGTGATAAAAGGTAAGTCTGAACTGTATGATTATCTTAAAAATAACAACAGAACGATTGTTGTGAATGAAAACGATCCAATCCAGCTGGAGAAAACTGAAAATTATCCTTCTAAAATTACTTTTGGAAAAGAAACTTCCAATTACAATTTTGAATCATTCTCAGAGGAACATTTTGTAGGATTGACTTATCAGGGAGTAAAAGCCGTTTCAAAACTGACAGGAGAATATAATTTTACCAATCTTTGTGCAGCGGCAAGCTTAGGGCTTCATTTTGGAATTGGTTTTGAAAAAATAAAACATGCGCTGGAGCTTTATACACCTACCAATATGAGATCTCAGGTTGTGAAAAAAGAGGGGAGAACTCTGGTTCTGGATACATATAATGCCAATCCGAGTTCTATGACCGCCTCTTTAAATAACTTTATCAGTTTTGAAGGCAGTAAAACCATTATTATCGGAGATATGCTGGAATTGGGTGATGAGAGCGAGAAAGAACATCAGAATATCTTAAAACTGGCTCAGGATCTTCATTTCGATGAGATTATTACTGTCGGAAAACATTTCAAGGCTGTCAATTCTTCAGATCTTGCTTTTGAAAACACAACGGAACTAATAGAATATTTGAAACCGAATAAAATTCAAACTGAAAATATACTGTTGAAAGGTTCCAGAGGAATTGCACTGGAGAAGCTGATCGACTTTATTTAGAGTAAAGAAGCTGGAAGCTGGAAGAGGGAAGTTCCTGAAGACAATCGGAGAGTGTTCTCTTTTATTATTCAACTTTATAAATTTCATTGTTCAATAAATATCATCCAGAAAAGTAAGTGGCCGGATCATAACTTTCAGCCTCCTTCTTCCAGCTTCTGGCTTTTAAGATTTCTTCAAGTCCCAGAATTCTTTTACAATCAGTTTAATATTTTTAAAAGTACTTGGAAAAACTTCATTCTCAATTTCTGATGTCGTTTTCCAGGCTACTTCAGTAATACCTTCTTCTATCTGTGGTTTGGAAGTATCTTCTCCGTCGAAGTTCATTTCAAACCAGTGGGTACATTTCAGGATTTTTTCACCGTTTCTTTCCACATAAATGTGATAAGTCGTATTGATGAATTTTACAAGCTCTACATCACTCAGACCTGTTTCTTCTTCTATTTCCCGAACGGCGGATTCTTCCCTGGATTCACCCTTTTCCATCTTCCCTTTGGGAAGATCCCATTTTCCCAGTCTTCTGATGAAAAGAATTTTACCCTCAGGATTATTAACAAGACCTCCTGCAGCCTCTATAATTCTGAAAAGCTTCTGGAATTCCAGCCAGATTTCGTCCAAATTCTCCCCATACACATTCAGTTCCTGCGCAGAAGTATTCTCCAGAAGATCCAATGCGATCTCTAAAGTTGTATAATTTTCATACCTAAGTTTTTTTTCAAGTTCTTCAGGATGCTTAGATATCAATAATTTTTTTTCGTTGACAAAAACTTTATACATTTGTAATAGTTAAGAATTTAATACAAAAATAAAAAATGAATTTAGAAGGACGAAAGATTATTGTCAATAAATCATCTAAAGAACTTACCGAGTTGCTGAAATCTCCTGAAAATTATAAAGATTTTATGCCGGATGGTCTTCAGAAATTTGAAACAAGAGATAACGGATTTAAATTCGGATTACAGGGAATGCCGGAGATTGCGTTAAAAATTGACGAAGTGGATGACCATAAAGCTGTTTTAAGATCCGCAAGCTCCAGCCTTGATTTCTCATTAACAGCAACATTGAACCCGATCAGCGATAACCAGACAGAGGTTCAGATGTTATTCGAAGGGAAATTTAATCCATTCATCAAAATGATGGTAGAAAAGCCGTTACAAAACTTTATCAATACACTTACTGATAAAATCGAAGCTTATAAATAATAAAAAACCTCCAACGTTGGAGGTTTTTTGTTTTATGTATTTCTATGCTATAACTCCTGAACAATGGTCAGCACTGCTTCCCGTTGCGGAAGACAAAACGTTGATTTCATTATTCATTTTTAAAACTCCCATCAAGGCAAATATCAGAGCTTCCTTATAGTCGATAATCTCTTTTTCAGGGATGATTACTTCGGCTTTTGTTTTGGCTCTTATTTTTTCAATCAGAAACGTGTTGTATGCTCCTCCTCCTGTGATCAGAATATCTTTTATATTGTTTGCATTGATGACGTTAGAGATCTGCTGAGCAGTGTGTTCTGTAAAAGTAGCCAGCGCATCTGTGATTTCAATATGTTCAAGAGCCGGAAATATATGCTGCCTGCACCATTCAACTCCTAATGATTTCGGGTGAGAATGCTGGTAGAAATCTAATGCGTTAAGCTGAATAAGCAGATCTTCATTTATTGTGCCTTTTTCCGCCAATGTTCCGTTTTCATCAAAACTCTTATGGAGCTTCTGAGCCAAATGATTTAAAACAATATTCACCGGAGCGATATCAAAAGCAATTCTCCTTCCTTCTGACCGCAGGGAAATATTGGAAAATCCGCCAAGATTCAGACAGGCGCTGTATCCTGAGAAAAGTAATTCATCACCTATAGGAACCAGAGGTGCTCCGTTTCCTTTCATCAGGACATCCTGACTTCTGAAATCATAGATAACGGGTAATCCGGTTTGCAGTTTTATAGCTCTGCCGTCGCCAATCTGAAGGGTAAATCTTTTCTGTGGCTGATGAAAAACAGTGTGCCCATGAGATGCGATAAGATCGATATTTTCAAGCTGATGCTGATGGATAAATTCTTTAACCTTTTGTCCAAGGTAAAAGCCATATGCTGAATGCAGTTCCAGAAG
This sequence comes from Chryseobacterium amylolyticum, assembly GCF_051011775.1. Classification (NCBI taxonomy): domain Bacteria; kingdom Pseudomonadati; phylum Bacteroidota; class Flavobacteriia; order Flavobacteriales; family Weeksellaceae; genus Chryseobacterium; species Chryseobacterium amylolyticum. Next base: position 1,016,072 of record NZ_JBPCHX010000001.1, on the reverse strand, counting down.
GTCTTCAGCAGCAAGATGAATTGAATTTCTAAGTTTGTTCTCCCAATCTTCAGAATAAGGGAATGTTTCGGCTTTCAGGATTTGAAAGGTCCATTGGTCTTTTTTTTCAAATTCAGCAAGACAGATATCCAAACCGTCCAGACTTGTCCCGGACATCAGCCCAATAGCCAGCGCTTTCATTATTTTCAGGTTTATTTTTTACTTTCAGAAATTCTTTTCGAACTGAAATCTCCTGAATTGTTATAGAACGTGTACTCGGAAAAATCATCTTTGGCAGTCATTCCATTGGCTCCTACCAATGTAGAGCCGTCCTCCATGGTAACATATACTGTGTCTCTGGTATAAATTCTGTTTTTTTTCTGATCCCAGTAAATACTCTGCATGGCAAATCTCTGTCCTTCGTTGGTTCTTATTCTTACATCGCCTTTGGCTTCATAGAATTTTTTGTATTCAAAAATACGGGCGTACTTCGCTGTAATTCTTCCCGGAACTTTAGGTTTCTTTTTATCGAAAAACTCAATATCAATTCCTTTTCTGGCTACTACATACGGGCTGTCGATCAGCTCATACTTTTCAATAATGGGTGCTTTGGCTTTTAAAGTAACAAAACCGGAGTCGCGCTGTATAATATTGGCATTATTGATAATTTGTGAAGGGAAATTCTTGCTTTGGCTGCCATTAGCTTTGGTAAGGTCCTCTTCACAGGATGTCAGTATAAAAAATATAGCACAACTAAAAAGGCATGCTATATTTTTATATGATATTTTTTCTGAAAAATTCATTTTAGTTATAAAGAGTCTTTCTGAACCATTTGTCAGCAAAATTAAAGCCGATTCTCAGGTTGATGAAATTCTGGTTGATCAGGTTGTTTTGAAGAGTTCCTCTCTTACCAACTTCCAGCCCGATTTCAAGACCGCTCATTCTTGTGATACTGCTGTTTTTGAATGGTAGCATCACACCGGCAGAAATACCGAACTTGTTAATGCTGTTTCCTTCCAGCTTAAGGCTTCCTCTTTCGTAGAATGCTCCATATCTGTAGATCACCCTTGAGAAGTAGCTTCTGAAGTTATTATAGTTAGGAAGATACCATCCTCCTGCAGAAATTCTGTAAGTATCCTGGAAATCAAAAGTTTTACCGAAATAATTGATATCTTCTCCCTTTTTATAATCTATCTGACCAGATACAAACCAATGGTTCTCACTTCCATACCCAACTCCAAGGGAAGCCTGTAACGGAAGAAGATTTTTGGATTTTGTTTCTTTTTGTTCGATAATTGTTTCTGAACCGGTCATCTTTGTAGTTTCCTGAGCATCAGAATATCTGTAGGTACTGTTGATGTACTGTGTCGTCATATTACTTGTATTCCCAAAAGTAGCAGTGGCTCCTACGGTAAACTTCTTGTCAGTACGTGTATTTAAAGTCTGGTAGCTTGTACCAAGCGTAAAATTAAAGTTTCTGATTCTGTTTTTAGTCTCATAACCATTAACATACTCCCCTACATATGTACCAAGGTTACTGTTGTAGGCACGGAATTCGTTAAGGTCATTAAGATCTCCGAAATAAAGATTAGCTTTTGCTCCTACGGATAATTCCTGATTGATCTTATAAGAAACAGCAAGCTGTGCAGTATTCAATGTTCCGCTGCCTTTGAAGCTGTTTTTGTAAAGAGGAGTCGTGTTATCACTAGCAAACTGCTCCGTTACGATGTCGTAGCTTTTGGAACTGTATGGCTGGTAAGAAATTCCCATTTTCACTTTTGAAGATAATGGAAAAGCAATCGAAATATTGGAAAGATACGTAGAATGCTTTGTAGATTTCATATCGTTATAGTTCGATTTGAAATAATTGTTTTCGTTGGTAGCTTCCAGTCTGATACTTGTAAGTTCAAAATTGGCGTTATTTGCCGGGTTGGCAAAATTGAAACTACTGGTAAAATCACTTATAAAAGCAGTAGATATACCTCCCATAGAAGTAGTTTCGATCGTATTATCATATTTCACATCTCCAATTCCATAAGCTGCATAAGGAGAGTTGCTTAGACTCTGTGCATTCAGAAAATATCCAACTGATATGAATGATACTACAAAGATTTTTTTCATTCTTTATTTTTAAAACAATGCGCAAATATCTTAAATATTAATGAATTGTAAAAATTATATGTGGTTAAAGTTTGTTAAGGGCCTTTCTTCAGAAGAAAAATGCAAATTTTCACAGATATAAATAACAATTCTTTATATAAAAAGATTACCCGGCAAGAACGGCTTACTTTATCAGGCTTATTCTGTATTTTATATTTTAAGCAGACTTAATTTTATGAATTGAAATAAGATTTTTTATCTTTGAAACATGAATTGGGAGAATATCGCCGGACAGACGAATCTGAAAAAACTTCTTAGAGAAAGCATTGCTGAAAGCAGAGTGAGCCATGCCCAACTTTTTGTAGGAAAGGAGGGATACGGAACACTTCCGATGGTGCTGGCTTATGCAAGGGAAATCTTCAGCCAGGAAAATGAACATGCTGCTGCAAAGGTAGAGCATCTCAATCATCTGGATCTGCACTTCAGCTTTCCGGTTTTTACGGATAATAAAAACTCTTTAAGTAAGAATAAATTTGATGAATTCAGGGAAATGATCCTGGCTTCCCCATATGCAAGTTATGATGACTGGACTGCTTTTTTGGAGTCAGAAAATAAGCAGTTATTTATTTCTGCAGATGAAATAGATGATCAGAACCAGAAATTTTCTCTGAAAAGTTTTGAAGGAGGAACCAAAATTCTTATTGTCTGGAGAGCAGATAAGATGAATGTTGCCGCTTCAAATAAATTTTTAAAATTCTTGGAAGAGCCGCCGGCAAAAACTGTCATCCTTCTTACTGCTGAAAGTACCAATGACATCCTTCCTACCATCCTTTCCAGAACACAGATTGTAGAGATCCCGAGAATTCATGATGAAGATATTGAAATGTATCTCAGACAGAACTTTTCGGTTTCAGAAGAAAAAATAAGAGAGATTGTTCATGAAGCGCAGGGAGATCTCAACGGGGCCATAAAATTGCTGAATTCGGGTGACAAATCCAATGAGTTTGAAAAGCTCTTTGTGCAATGGGTAAGAGATGCATTTATGGTAAAAAAGAAACCCGAATATCTCAGGAGCATTATTTTCTGGGCAAGAGAAATTGCCGGATGGAACAGGGAAAAACAGAAAAACTTCCTGAATTATTGTTCTGAAATATTCAGGCTGGCATTGCTTCAGAATTACCAGTCCGAAGATCTTGTGTATAAAAAGATCAATGCAAATGGTTTTAATTGGGCAGGATTTTCAAAATTTATAAGTGGTGCCAATATTGAAAGCATCCTGGAAGAAATCAATGCAGCCGACCTGCATCTGACAAGGAACGGGAACCCTAAAATTGTCTGGACGGATCTGGGAATAAAATTATCAAGATATATACATAAAAGCTCATAAATAAACTCCGGTGTCAGCCGGAGTTTTTGTTTTCAACTACAACCGGTTATCATATTGCTTGTAGTTTTCTTCTTTTTTTATCTATTATTTAATGTAAAAGTATTCAGAAAATTCAAATACTGTCATGAGAATTTTTCATTAGTATTAAATAAATATGAACTCTTTTTTAAGTTGCTTTCCATCAAAAACAGCCTTTTCTTCGGTTTTAACATCTATTATAGAAACAGTCTTTTCTTTGCAATAAATTAAATCTATATTAAAAAATCAATCAATCGTTTGATTTGAATAAAAACTTATGTAAATTTGCGCCCTGAAAAATGAATACCAACATGATTTCAAAAGAAGAGAATATATTATTTGCCGCCGAGGAGCTCTTTGCTGAAAAAGGGTTCGAAGGAACCTCTACCCGGGAAATTGCTAAGGCTGCTAATGTAAATATCTCTATGATCTCATATTATTTTGGCTCTAAGGAAAAACTTTATGAGAAATTAGTAGAATACAGAATGAATGAAGGTCAGTTTTTTTCGAAAGATCTTTTGGGAAGAACTGATATCAACGAATGGCAGAAAATTGAAAGAGTAATAGATCAGTTTTCCAACAAAATCCGGACTCAAAAATGCTTTTACAGGATTATGCAGAGAGAGCAGCTGCATACCAAAAATCCACAGATTGTAGAATTTTTGAAGCAGACCAAAATGGGATTCCTTTCCATGTATTCACAGATATTGGAAAGCGGTCTTAAAAATGGGATTTTCACCAAAAAACCACCTATTTATCTGCTTCATTCCACCGTAAGCGGGACTTTATTTTATGCATTCAATGCAAAAGAAATGTATAAAGAATTCCTGAATGAAACAGAAGATGAGGAAGGTTTTGACGAAAAATACTATACAGAACTTAATAAACATATTAAATATTTACTAAAAGACCTTTTAGGTTATGAAGAGAATAAATAACTCAGTGATTGCATTATCACTATTCGTAGGAATAGCCCATGCAAATGCTCAGGAGAAAAAAACACTTTCTCTTGACGAAGCCGTGCAGCTGGGAATCCAGAACAGCAAGAATCTTAAGATTGATGCAGCCAAAATTGAAGAGGCTACAGCTGATCTTCTGGAAGCTAAAAACAGACAGCTACCGGAGCTGAAAGTGTCAGGAAGCTATATGTATCTTCCGATAAAACCGAATATTGATATCAAGCTTCCCGGTGTTTCAGGTGCAGGAGGTCCGGAAGTACATCAGGTGCTTTACGGAACTGCCAATCTGAGCGTTCCGATCTACAGTGGCGGAAGAATCAAATATGGTATTCAGTCGGCTAAATATCTGGTGGAAGCTTCCAAGCTGAGCACTGAGAATGATAAGATTGCTATTGCTTATAATGTAGCTCAGGCTTATAACAACTTATTTAAGGCAAACCAGTCTATTAAGGTTTTTGAAGAAAATCTTGCTGCTTCCCAGAAAAGAGATGAAACGTTCCTGAAAATGGAAAATAACGGTTTGATCGCGAGAAATGACAGATTAAAAGCCAACCTTCAGACTTCAAATATTGAGCTTCAGCTATTGGAGGCAAAAAATAATTACAATATTGCCAATATCAATATGGATCTTCTGCTGGGTCTTCCTGAAACAACAATACTTGAAGTGGATGAAAATTATATTGAAGAAGGATCGGATGTGAAGCCTGTTGATTTTTATGTTAATGAAGCCAGAGAAAACCGTAAGGATTTGCAGGCTTTGGCACAACAGAGAAAAGCAGCAGAATTTGGGACCAGGGCTGCAAAAGCAGAAAATCTTCCTTCTATAGCATTCACCGGAGGTTATGTAGCTGCTGATATTCCTAAGTTTCTTACCGTATATAATGCAATCAACGTAGGAATCGGAGTATCCTACAACTTATCCAACCTTTGGAAAGAAAATTCTTCTTTAAGACAGTCACAGGCCAGAGAAAAACAGCTTGCCGCTACCGATGAATTACTGAACGATAACATTAAGCTTGACGTCAACAGAGAATACCAGAACACAGACTATTCCAAAAAGAGAATTGCTGTTTTCGAAAAATCTGCTGAGCAGGCCAATGAAAATTACAGAATTACAAAAAATAAATACGACAACGGTCTTGCAACCATGACTGAATTGCTGGATGCAGACGCCGCTCAGATTGCTGCCAACGTTGGCGTAATCAATGCTAAGGCAGATGCTGCACTGGCATACAGAAAACTATTACAGACAACAGGAACTTTAACAATTAAATAATCAGATCGAAACCAAAATGGAAAATAATAATACACAGGCAGCTGAACCTAAAAAGAAAAAAAGTTTAGTTTTTCCTATCATTTTAGCGGCAGTAGTAATCGGAGGAGGAATCTACGGTTACAGAGCTTATACTTACGGACAGTATCATGAAGAAACTGACGATGCCCAGATTGCTTCCAATATGGCACCGGTAATTTCTAAAATCTCCGGCTATGTAGCGGAAGTAAAAGTAAAAGACAACCAGTTTGTAAAAAAAGGAGATACGTTGGTGATTTTGGATAACAGAGATCAGAAAATGGCTCTTGAACAGGCTCAGGCAGCATTATCTACAGCTAAAAGTAATATTTCCAATGCAGAAGCAGCTACAACAGCAACTTCGAAAAATATTGGTTCTTCAGAAGCAGCAGTAATCACTGCTAACGCTCAGATAGAAGCTGCAAAAGTAAATGTATGGAAAACATCACAGGACCTGAAAAGATATGCCAATCTTGTAAAAGACCATTCTATTACAGAACAGCAGTATGAGCAGGCACTGGCTGCAAAACAATCTGCAGATAAACAGCTACAGGTATTGGTTGACCAGAGAAATCAAATCGCTCAGCAAACTCATATTGCTTCTTCTCAGACGGCGGCAAGCTCTCAACAGATCAGTGTTGCAGGATCAGTAGCTAAACAGAGAGAAGTAGATGTGGAAAATGCAAGACTGAACTTGTCATATACGGTAATCCTGGCACCTGAAGACGGATATGTAGGAAAAGTACCTACACAGGCAGGACAGTATCTGCAGGCAGGGTCACAGTTGTTTGCTTTGGTGAAAAACGACCAGAAATGGGTAGTGGCCAACTTTAAGGAAACACAGGTAGACAAAATGGTAGAAGGTCAGAAAGTAAAAATTGAGATTGATGCTTTTCCTGACCAGGAATTTGAAGGGGTGGTAAGCTCATTCTCTCCGGCTACAGGAGCTACTTTCTCTATTCTTCCTCCGGATAATGCAAGTGGTAACTTCGTAAAAGTAGTTCAGAGACTTCCTGTAAAAATTGATTTTGTGAATCTTGACAAGAATATTGCAAAAAGATTAAGAACAGGAATGAACGTGAAAGCAGAAGTGGCTTTGAAATAGTATTTATGTACTGACGTAAAATGTATTCATGATGAATTGAAAATCATTAATACATCCTACATTTTACATTAATACAATTATTCGAATAAAAATTATGCAAGATTCATTAGTAGAATATGGAGCGCGGAGAGTGATCATTACGATTACTGCCATCCTTTGTGCCCTTCTTGAAATTGTAGACTCCACGATTGTTAATGTTGCCTTGAATGAAATGAAGGGGAATCTTGGAGCTACGCTTTCAGAAGTGGGTTGGGTGATTACGGCTTATGCTATCGGGAACGTTATTATTGTTCCCATGACAAGCTGGCTTTCACAGCAGTTCGGACGTAGAAATTACTTTGCGGCATCCATCATCATATTTACGGTATTTTCATTTTTATGTGGAAATGCCACCAATATCTGGGAACTTGTTTTCTTCAGATTGATGCAGGGTATCGGAGGAGGAGCCTTACTGGTAACCTCACAGACGATCATTACGGAATCTTATCCGATTGAAAAGAGAAGTATGGCTCAGGCTATTTATGGTCTGGGAGTAATTATCGGTCCTACATTAGGTCCGCCGCTTGGAGGATACATCGTTGATAATTACAGCTGGCCGTATATATTTTATATCAATATACCAATCGGGATTGCAGCCACTTTAATGACATTGCAGTTCGTGAGAAGTCCGAAATATGCTGAAAAGCGTAAAGTTTCAGATGTCGACTGGATCGGTATTGGTTTACTGGCCGTAACGGTTGGTTCATTACAGTTCATTCTGGAAAGAGGGCATGAAGAAGATTGGTTTGAAAGCGGAATGATCGTAGCCTTTACAGTAGCTGCAATATTAGGATTTATATTATTCCTCTGGAGGGAACTTACCTTCAAATATCCGATTGTAGAGCTCCGGGTATTGAAAAATGGAAACTTAAGAATCGGAACGGTGATGTCGTTTGTATTAGGATTTGGGCTGTATGGGTCTACATTCATCGTTCCGCTTTATACTCAGAGTATCCTGGGCTGGACGGCGCTTCAGTCAGGAGCCTTAATGATTCCGGCAGCCTTAACGACTGCTTTCATGATGCCTATCATCGGAAGATTACTGACGAAAGGAGCAAAACAGCAGATTTTAGTTTCCCTGGGATTATTCATCTTCTTTATCTACAGTTTCTGGGGATATAAAATCCTGACACCAGACACCAGTAAAGATGCTTTCTTCTGGATGCTGATTGTGAGGGGAGCAGGTCTGGGACTGCTGTTCATTCCTATTACATCACTGTCATTAAGTACACTGAAAGGCCAGGAGATTGGTCAGGGTGCAGCTTTTACCGGGATGATGAGACAGCTGGGAGGATCTTTCGGGATTGCAGCAATTACAACCTTTATTGCCAATGCAGGCCAGAAATACAGGAATAGCTTAATTTCCCATCTGGACGAAAACAGTTTTGATGTTCAGCAAAGGCTGGCTGCCCTGAAAGCAAACTTTATTGCAAAAGGAATGACTCCTGATGCCGCAATGAATGCTGCTTACAAAATGCTGGATCTTTCCGTAACCAAACAGGCAACCGTTCTTTCCTATATGGACGTATTTCTTTATCTCGGGGTCATATTCCTGATATGTATTCCGTTTATCTTGTTCATAAAAGAAAGAAAGAGCAAAGAAAAAATAGATTTGAGTGAAGCCATGCACTAAATTTTTAAATCAAAACCTTCGGAATTTCCGAAGGTTTTTTTATGTTATTTTTTCGCGTAAAATAGTAGGAAACAATAACTTTCTGTTTTTATTTTGTTAAATAAAAAATAATATCACTTATTGGAGAGTTTATTTATTTTTTCTAGCTTTACATCGTTTTACAACTTAAAATGGCATCCCCAGAATACTAATAACTTATTATATGAATCAAATCCAGCTGCCGGAGACTTACCTGGCATTATCAGATTTCAGAAAAAATGATGTCTATCTCCCTGAAATGAATCAGGCTCAGCTTATTGCAGATTTCTTTCCCGGAACTTTTACAGAGCTTACCCAGCGCCTCTCTGATATTACAGGGGCTTTTTACGGAGGAATGCTCAAACAGATTGGAAAACTTTACGGGGCTGAAGCTATTGAACAGCTTTCCAGCACTTTTATGTACGATCTGGGATCAAGAATGACCCTGAAGAATCTTGAAGCAAAACCCAATCTGCAGCCCGGAATTCCAGCTGTTGCAAAAATATTGATGGGAGCAGTTTTTACATCCAGTCCTGAATATAATTTTGAATTTAAAGAATTAAATGATTACAAATGCGAATTGCTCATTAAAGGAGTAGACCGTTACCACAAAATCACCCATAGCCTGCAAATTGCAGGTCTGTTAAAATGGCCAGTCATCAAACCTTTTATACAGGGCATTTGCGACACTATGGGACTGGATGTTTTACTTGAAATAAAAGTACTCAGACTGGATCCGGACAGCAGGTGCAGTTACCATGTCATTGTTTCTGAAAAATAGAATGAGAATGCCGGGAAATTAACAATGCATTCATGAAATATAACAGAAGCGGACTTTAGTCCGCTTTTACTATTATAAATCGAGAATCAGCTTCAGCCAAAACCTAAAACTGTACCCGCATCCCGTGCCCCGAACTCCTAATCGATCCTTCCTGTCCATTCAATCCCGCTGATATCAATCAATTTTAAGGAATGAATTTCATTTTTCTGAAGAACATCATCAATATTCAGAGCCACATCGGCCTTTGCCCCCAATGGAACTACAAGACTGTATTTCGCCGGTTTCACTTTGGCAACATAATGATTTTGAATATTCTCTTCAGGAATTCCGGCGAGTTCTCTGTGATCAAGCTCCTTTAGAATATTTCCGTTTTTGTCCAGAATATGGATGCCTATCAAGAAAGAGCCGTATACATCGGCACCTTCAGTTCTGTATACCTCAAATTTCAGGTGTGATTGATTATGGGAGATATTTGAAATTTCCAGTTTGGGCTTTACTGATTTATTATGGAGGGTTCCCCATACACCACCATGGAAATACTGATTGGTAAAAAGGGTTAGCCCGAATATGATTAACGATCCTGCCAATACGAAAACTTTAGGTTTTGAGAGGGGGAAACTTCCGGATCCCAGCCATTGAAACCATTTCTTTTGAGTGAAATTTTTATTATTCTTCATAAAATAATAATCCAGTGAATAAGCACCGCTTCCCGAGAGAAAAAGAACAAATCCTCCTGCGATTCCCAGAACACCTATCTGCCATTCATCAAGACAGGTCGTTCCCAGCCAGCCGGAACCCAGTAAAATTCCAAAAGCAAGGCTGAAGATACCGATACTCATCAGGCGGGTAAATAATCCGAAGATAATGAATAATCCGGCAATAGCTTCAATGATGGTGAAGATCATCATAGAGCGCTGTAATGCGTCGGGATGGGTAACCAGATATTCAATAACAGGTTTTATTCCAAGTGCATTAGGTAAAAAATGATTGAATTTTTCCCCGATATATCCCTTGTCATCAGGAATAAGTTTGTTTTCCAGGATAAGTCTGCGCCAGAACGCTGAAAAATAAGTCCATCCGATAACCATGCGGAGGGATAAAGTATATAAGCCGGCCAGGTCCGAAGACTGGCTGTTTACGGTATGTTTCATTGAAATTAATATTGTATTATAAAAAACTGATTTTTAAATTGACTTAAAAAGGTTTTAAATCAGATTAAGTTTCAGTCTTTTAAACAGAATATATTTCGGAGGGCTGTTTCCTGTTGAATGCCCGGAATAGTTATTGAGAAAGATCTTCTCTTCAACGGAACTGACTGCAGCAGGAGTAAAGCCAGATAAGAATTTATTATACTGGTTTTGAATTTTGATTTTTGAAACTGATATGCCTGAAGAAGCAGATGCCATATCGCAGCTGAAAGAAAAAGAGGAGGTGGTTTTTACCTTATTCAACCCGCTGATAAATTCAATATCAAAAATATCAAGAACATTCCTTTTAACAGAGCATGGAGACAATGAAAACACCAATATAAGCATCGTAACGACAGCTTTGTAAGTTTTCATATGGAATCCTGAATGGTGCATGATTACAAAACTACACTTTATTTCAATGTAAGCTTAATAAATTCCAGAAAATGATCCTGCTGATCTACAAATAAATAATGGGAGCAGTTATCAATCAGTTTAAAGTTTTTCTTTCCGACAATATTTTTAAGATCATCAAGTTGTTTTTCTGAAAATATACCGTCATTCTTACCATACACTGCAAAAAGAGGAATTCCTTTTTTTTGGATATTTTTTAAAACTGTGGTATTATCAAGATTATTCAAAGGTTCATTCTGATAAAATGTCAGAGGAGAGTTGGGGTTTCTTATATTGTTTTTATAAAATTCTCCTGCCTGGTATTCCTTTCTCAGCATTTCACTTTCGGGAGTAGGGTTGGGCATGTCAAAGAAGCCAAGTTTTCCAGCCATTTCATAGCATCTTTTTCTGTAAGCCGCGGAATTTTTATCCAGATTTTCTATTGCTGAAATCTCTTTTAGCTGCACAGAATCATTTTTGAAATGTTCTTTTGCCTTTTTAAGAATATGGTCATAGGTTTCCTGCTGAGTAAATAAAGCTCCTGCAAGGGTCAGCGACTTTACCTTTTCAGGAAATTGTGCCGTAAACAAGGTTCCGATAATACCGCCGAAACTGTGGGCAATAATATTGGCTTTTGTGATATTGTATGCGGAATAAATACTTTTTAAATCCTCAAAACTTTCTTTAAATGTCATGGTTGCGCTTTTATCTTTTGAACGTCCTTCACCACGCCTGTCATAGACAATGACATAAAATCCTTTGTCGGCAAGTTTTTGCGCTGTAGTACCTTCAAATAAAGTGGCATTTCCACCCGGTCCGCCATGAATAAAAATGACAGGAGGGTTTTTAGGTTCCCCATAAGCCTTAGAATATAAATTCTGTGCTTTAAAGAACATTGAGCCTATCATAAAAAGAAGGGAAAACAGTACTTTCATATTGGATATTTTGACTCTTCTAAACTACTAAATTTCTCCGGACGGAAATTTATAAAACTGTTTTAATAACTGTTAAATTTAAAAAGTAAAACACTACTGACGGACAGTTGTCACAATCCCGCTTTATCTTTACAGTCTGAAAGTTTTACAAAATAGAAAATATATTGAAATGAGTTATTGTTTGGCAATAGAAGGGATGCAGCCCGAAAGCAGAAAAGAGCTGCACAAGAATTATCATGACAACTATTACGGGTTTCCTATTCATAATGATAATGAATTGTTCGGAAGACTGATCCTTGAAATCAATCAGGCTGGATTAAGCTGGGAAACTGTTCTGAAAAAAGAAGAAAGCTTCAGAAAAGCCTATGACAATTTTGATATTCAGAAAATAGCGGCTTATACGGAAGAAGACCGGGAAAGACTGCTGAGCGATCCGGGAATTATCAGGAATAAGCTAAAAGTAAATGCTGCGATTGAAAATGCAAAAACAATCATTGAATTACAAAAGGAATTCGGTTCTTTCGAAAAATGGCTGGAGCATCATCATCCCAGAACATTGCAGGAATGGATGAAACTGTTCAAAAAAACATTTAAGTTTACAGGCGGGGAAATTGTAAATGAATTTCTGATGAGCACCGGATATCTGAAAGGAGCGCATCATGAAAGCTGTCCCGTTCACTCAAAAGTATTGGCGCAAAAACCTTTGTGGAAGAAGACTGAGGGAAAGTAGAATACGGATTATTCTTCAATTAACAGGCCCGGACTCTTACGGAATGACAAATAGAACTGTTTGACATTATGCACAAACGATGTCATTCTGTAGGAATCTCAATTCTTTTATTCTGACAGAAAGACTCAAAATAAAGGAGATTATTTAAAGTGATGAATTTATTTCATCCCTCTTACCGAAACATCCGGTTTTTCACCTTGCGGCACAATGAAAATAGCATTATCGCTGATGGTATCGCCAGGATCAAAATAATAACTTCCCGTTACAGGAATAGTACTTGTAATGAATTTCCCGGATTTATCATAAGCAGAATAGGTAACATTAATCATTTGAGCCTTCATTTTTAATTCTATTTTTTTAGAAGTCAGCCTGGCTCCGGTTGCATTAATGCAGTCCAGTTCTACAAGGCCAAGGTTGCTTACAATTTGGGGGAAAGCAGATAATCTTATGTTATATGCCTTATCCGAAGTATTTTTAACCGATGCTGAAACTTTATAGCGGTCATAGGATTTTCCACCGGATTCTACACTTTCTTTATTGAGAATATTAAAGGTAACAGCCATACCATTGATTTCAATTGTTTGGCCATCAGAAATTTTTTGTGCATTCAGAAGGTTTCCTAAAAAAGTGAATGCTGTAAAAGAGAGAAAAAAAGCAATGTTTTTCATAAATATAATTTTAAAATTTAATGTGAATTAAATTTACGAAAAAATAATACGATGAAAATCCTTTAACCAAAACCTTTTTATTTGTTTTCCATAATCTGTTTATGTTCGTTACCCCATTTCTCAAACTCAAGAATGATGGGCTTCAGTTTATAACCGATTTCTGTAAGCTCATATTCTACCCGTGGCGGAACTTCGGCATACACTGTTCTTGTAATGATTTTATCCTCTTCCAGTCTGCGGAGCTGAAGCGTAAGCATCCGCTCGGTAATGTTCCGGAGCTTTTTTCTAAGTTCCCCGAATCTCATTTTCCCATTGATCAGATAACAGCAGATTGCCAAAGCCCATTGTCCTCCGATAATATTGGAAGCATAAATTTCCGGGCACTCATCAGCAAGCGCTTTTTTATTGGCATAATTGGTTGAGGTTTCCTTTATTTTAGTCATTACTTACATTTTTTATAGTACCATACAATAGGTTGCTAATGTACGAAATGTAAGGAACGTGTTGTAATTTTGCAACAGAAATTTAAACATAATGAAGACCTTAGTAATTGTGACGCATCCTGATATTGAAAAATCAGTGATCAATAAAAAATGGATTGATGAATTGAAGAAATACCCTGAAAAATATACGGTTCATCAGCTGTATGAGGTTTATCCTGACGGGAAAATTGATGTAGCTCAGGAACAGAAGCTGATGGAATCTTATGATAAAATCGTATTTCAGTTCCCTTTTTACTGGTTCAGCAGCCCGCCGCTTTTAAAACAATGGCTGGATGAAGTGGTTTTGTATGGCTGGGCCTATGGAAGCAACAGCGGTTTCAGGCTGGCCGGAAAGAAAATGTCACTGGCTGTTACCGCAGGAATAGATGAAGAAGGGTACAGCGCATCCGGAGAATATAAATATACGATGAAAGAGCTTTTCCGGCCTTATGAACTGACTTTTGATTATATAAAGGCAGATTACAGAGAACCATTCGTTTATTATGGAATTGAAAGAAATTCTTCCGATGAATGGATCAACAGAAGTGTTCCGATGTATCTGGAATTTCTGGATAATTTATAATAATATGGAAAGTAAGCTGAACTTGAATTAAAATGAGTTCAGCTTACTTTTGTATGTATTCAAAAAAATACAGAGAATAATACTTAAACCCCTTATCCTACCGTAGGAGTATCCTCTTCTTTCAGTATTTTTTTATCCTTCATGGTGAGCATCATTCTTTCATATTTGTACTTTTCCCAATCAAAGCTGTTGAGAAAATCGAGGGCAGCCTGAAATCCTCTGTTGAACAGTTCTTCCTTTTCCTCTCTTTTCATAAAGAAATTCAGCCAGCTGCTGGTCCCACAGTTAACGGTCTGTATGCTGTACAGTTTATAAAAGGTGTGTTTGGTAAGAAATGTTTTATCATTAAATCCTTTCAAGGTGCTGATGATATTTCCGGCGTAGCTGAATGGTGTTTTAAGGATTTCTTCACTGGTTTTCCCTTTTTCCGAAAGGATAGCAGAATCACTTGTGAGCTGCACTCCAAAAAGGGGCATTCTCGGATAAAAAACTTCATCCGCATGAAACAGATCAATAGGGAAGTTGGAAATACTGCCGCCATCAATAAAAACTCCTGCAGGGTTGATATCTTCAGGCTTGGTATTCATCCAGTATCTCCAGGCATATTTTACAGAATCATCATTTTTATTGATTGGTTTCTGAAAAGGCTCAAAGAAAAAAGGAACAGCCATAGAAGCCCGTACAAATTCTGCCGGACTGATGTGCTTCAGTTCCTCTTCAGACCAGTAAAGATTAGCCATCGTGGGAAGTTCTACCTTAATTTTTGCATTGATATCGGTGGTGATGACAACATATTCGGATTTGAGAAGGTAAAACGGGTTATTTTTATAATAATCATTATTCACAGAGCTCTCGTAGAAAATCCGGTATCGTGTCTGGTCAATATGTTCCTGATTTTTGGTTTTAATCTTTTCGATGCTTTGTAAAGCCATCTGATAATATTCCTGTCCGTTTCCATACCGGTAATTGAGGTTGAGTTCTCTTTCTTTCTGAATAAATTTTTTATTGAGATGAGCAACCGTTTTGATCCCGAACTGATCCAGCGCATTCTGCATTGTGTTCTGAAAAGTATTTCCGGGATTCAGTCCGCTGTTTTCTTTTCTGAAATTGTTGTAAAGCTTCCTGATACAGAAAAATAAAATGACGGCTGGTATCAGCGGAATCAGGAACATCAGTTTCGCATTCAGAATCGTTGTTGAAGGTGCCAGAAAAGGAATGCTGATCAGAATAATAAAAAGGATAGCGGCAATAACAGCATTGATCTTAAAAAAATCTTTGTTGTTCAGCATCGCATGAAGGGTGGTTTTTACGTACGTCTTCCCATCCATGAAATCTGAAAAATCCCAGCTGAAAAGGATATCCTTGATCAGCTCACTTTTAGATTCCTCTTTGGTCTTACAGGCTGCAATAAGCATCGTATTAATGGCGCCGGCACTTGTTCCTGCTACTTTCAGAAAACGGATGCCGAATATCTCCAGCCCGTAAAGATAACCTACCAATGCACTTCCCCAGACACCACCACCTTCCTGAACAAATTCCACATACTGATTACCTGATTGATCCAGAAGGTCAGAAAATTCTTTGCCGGAGATATTCTGATGTAAAGCCATCAGCTTTTCTTTGGATGCCTGCGAAAGGGACGGATCTTCCAGGATTTTGTTGAGGTTTTCAGCGGTCATGGTATTTTTGTTTTGTTGGTATGATGGTTAGAGACAACAAGTAATCAACGGATCATATTTTATAGGAGTACACCTTTGTGCCCATATAAAACTAATCACCATTGCTTTCGCCTTACATAAATAAATGTACTGATCACAACCGCAGCCATTGCTCCCAAAGTTATAAAATAGCCATACTTATGATGAAGTTCAGGCATATTATCGAAATTCATCCCGTAAACCCCGGCAATAAAGGTGATTGGTAAGAAGTAAACAGAATAAATGGCTAAAACCTTCATCACCTGGTTGGCCTTCTGATCCGAAAGTGCCAGGAACATGGAAATAAGGTTGGTAATCTGGATATTCAGGTGATCAAAATCCGCCACAACATCTTTATGCTTGTCCTTTAAATCAACAAATTCGGAGTCCTGTAAATTCAAGAGTTTAAATTTATCAATAGCATCCGTAGAGATGACCAGTACCCGTGAATTCAATCCTGATTTGCGTTTCAGTTTATAAAGACGGCGGATCTGGCTGGTATGATTGGTGTTTTTAAGGAAAATCTCATTCTCAATATTATCCATCGTTTCAAATAGGCTTAAAGATTCATCATCAAAACTTTTCATAATCAGGATAGCAATCATCAGGGTGATTTGCTGGGGAGTGACATCTTCCTGGATTAAAGAAACCTTTTTCTTGGTCTCGGTGATACTTCTGGTCTTCATCCTGTGGATGGTAATAATGGTATTTTCAACCAGAAAAATTCCAATCTTGGTGCTGATATCGCTGATGGTATTCAGATTTTTTCTTTCCAGCTCCGTACTTTCACGAAGTAGGAAGAATTTTACGTTCCCGTCTTCTTCATATTTCGGAAGGTGGTTAGGATCCATTGTATCTTCAAGAAGAAGATTGTTGATTTCATATCTTTCATGAAGAAATTTCAGGTCTTCTACAGTAGGAGCCTCTACATCTACCCATTCGCACTGGGAGGTTCTGTATATCGTGTCAATTGGCATAAAGTAAAAATACTAATATTTTGAAAAACTATGTGTTAAATAAGTTTTATCTTTGCCAAAATTAAAAAACTATATGATTAAAAGTACAATAAAAGGTGTGGGATTTTATGTTCCAGATAACGTTGTAACAAATGATGATTTAGCAAAACTGATGACTACCAATGATGAATGGATTACGGAAAGGACAGGCATCAAGGAAAGGAGACACAGAAAAAACAGATACGACTCTCAGGAAACCAGCGCTTATCTGGGGTTTAAAGCGGCAGAAAAAGCCATCCAGAATGCGGGTCTTACCTCAAAAGATATCGATTATATTATCTTTGCCACGCTTTCTCCGGATTATTATTTTCCAGGATGTGGTGTATTGCTTCAGGACATGCTGGGATGTGATACGATAGGAGCTTTGGACGTAAGAAATCAATGTTCAGGATTTGTATATTCAATGAGTGTTGCCAATGCATTTATCAAATCAGGGACTTATAAAAATATTCTTGTGGTAGGAGCTGAGGTTCACTCTTTCGGACTGGATTTTTCTGATGAAGGAAGAGGAGTTTCTGTCATTTTCGGAGATGGGGCAGGAGCTATTGTTCTTTCAGCTACAGAAGATGAAAATGCAGGTGATATTTTAGCCATGAATATGCATTCTGAAGGAAAATATGCAGATGATCTTTGTACTCAGTTCCCGGGTTCAAAGTTCGGATGGAGTGACAGGATGAGAAAAGACCCTGAAAATGTAACAAATAAAGAAGTATACCCGATTATGAACGGTAACTTCGTGTTCAAGCATGCCGTAACAAGATTCCCTGAAACAATGATGGAAGCATTGAACAAAGCAGGAAAAACCATTGAAGACCTCGATATGTTTATCCCTCACCAGGCGAACCTGAGAATTGCCCAGTTTGTACAGGAAAAATTCGGATTACCAGACGATAAAGTGTTCAACAATATCCAGAGATACGGAAACACGACAGCGGCTTCTATTCCGATTGCTTTAAGCGAAGCGATTGAGCAGGGAAAAATCAAAAGAGGAGACCTTGTCCTTCTTTCTGCTTTCGGAAGCGGATTTACGTGGGGAAGTGTCCTGTTTGAATACTAATAGAAGCAATTATTGCTTAGTATCTCATAAAAAACAGAAGGGCAACTTTCACTTATACCACAACTGAAGACGTGAAAATTCCCATCCTTTGGAGGGGTGACGGAAATTCAAAGAATTTTTGACGGGGTGGTTTATACATCATAAAAAACGCAGAACGGAGTTCTGCGTTTTTTTATTTTAGACTTTACATAATTAAAGACTTTTCAGTAATTTTTCCGTGTCAGAAGAATCCTGTCCGGTGCTTTTGGCAAGTTCAATAGACTTTTCAGCCCATATTTTTGCATTTTTCTTATCACCCACCTTATTGTAAAGGTTGGCTAAAGTATCTGTATTGGCAAAGTTCTGATCTTTTTTTACAGATTCCTGCGCCCATGCAATTGCTTTTTCAAGGGACTCCTTATTGCTTACATTTTCAAAGAAGTTCCATGCAAGGGAATTCAGCTCTTCGGAACCTGCTGCAGAATAATCTTTGTAAAGGTCAAGGATTAATTTTTCATATTCAGGAATATTTTTATTCTTTAAAGCTCTGTTGGCTTTCATTCTTTTTAAGATTTTGTCAGCCTCTTCTTTGCTCAGGAATTTCTGGGCTTCTGACATAAAATAGCTGTCATTCCATGTTTTGGCATCTGCATTGTACGCTTTTTTAGAAATAGTATTCAGCTTGATATTTTTATCAAACTTTTCATACTTATCTTCCGGGAAGAATTTAACGATATCGGCTTTTTTATCCTGGAAAATTTTGTACAAAGGACTGTCTGTAGTCTGAACTCCGGAAAGAAGCATCTGAATATCCTGCTGATCTAAACTGGTTTTCTGCTGAAAATAACGGTTCATCACTTTACCGGCGAACTCAGCATCATTATACATGGTAAGCCCTGCAAGATTCTTTAAAAATTCAGGATCTTTTTCTCCGTTTTCAAATTGCTGCTTCAGAGAAGTCAGTCTTTTGTTAGGATCTTCAGCATCTTTTGCAAACTGGATAAAGTCTTTTTCTTCTACATATCCCAAAGTTCTGTGTACAGCTTCACCGTTTCCGTCAATAAAAAGGTAAGTCGGGAATGCTTTTACGTTGTATTTTTTGGCAAGTTCGATTCCTTCCCCTTTTTCCATATCAATTTTAGCATTGATAAAATGAGAATTATAATAATCACCCACAGACTGAAGCGGGAAAATATTTTTAACCATCAGTTTACATGGCCCGCACCATGAGGCATATGCATCAATAAAGACCAGTTTTTTTTCATTTTTCGCTTTGGCAAGGATAGAGGCAAAATTGCCTTCTTCAAATTTAATTCCCTGCGCCCATGCCAGGGCTCCTATAAAGATGGAGGAAAGTATTGCTATTTTTTTCATAAAAACTTTTTATTCCCTACAAATGTAATAAATATGATGACACCTGAGCCGTTCATATTGAAAATAATTATACAGGAACTTTAGCTTAAAAACAGAGATCATGTGATATGAAAGATAATCAGTTATTATTTTAGTCTTATTATTAAAATTAATGTAAATGACTGTTTTAAACGATTAAATTTCAAGATAATATTTTAATAAAAAATAAAATATCACTAGTTTTGTAAAAAACAAAAAGACACTCCGTGAAAATAATGATGAATTATTATAAAATCAAAATAATAATTTGTTTTTTTATGCCTAGAAGTCTTCTGAAATTTTTGTTTTTGCTGATAACAGCAGTTCCTATATTCGCTCAGAAAAAAAATAACTTTGATCTTACCTGTGAAAGGACCTCTTCCGTCACAGCTTATAAGGATTTACCCAAAGCAATCAAAACTGCGGATTCTCTTTATATGTCAGCTCAAGCTCCTGCAGAAAAAATCCAATGTCTCATCCTTTCTTCAGAACTTTATCACCATGCGGGCGAACTTAAAAAAGCAATTTGTTACAGTGAAAATGCACATTCGGTAATCAACCAGATTAATGATCCGCAATGGATGGCTGTAGTAACCAGATTACTTGCGAAACAATATAGACAGGTAGGGTTATACGAAAGATCCAAAAAATACATTCTGAAAGGATTGGACGCTGCCTGCCGGATCACTGATTTTCAGAAGAGTAACGAGGCGGCAGGATTGCTGAATCAGGAAATGGCCTTCTATGAAATGGAGATGGGGAATTATCCCAATGCTATACAGTACATCGAAGCTTCTCTGAAATATTTTGAAAAAATAAACAGTGATAAAGAAAATAAGACAACAGCCGCTTCTTATCAGCTGTTGGGAGATATTTATTTCAAACTTAATGATTATCCTGTTTCTGAAAGCTATTATAGAAAAGCAGAAGGTTTACTTAAAGACGGAAGCTGCACCTTGGGTTTGGTGTATAACGGATTAGGAGGTATCCGTCTTAAGCAGAAAAACTGGAAAGATGCTGAATTCTATCTTAAAAAGGCGGAGAAAATTGCAGATACCTCCCGGAGTCTTAAGCTTAAAAAAGTAGTATATTCCAATATTAATGATTATTATGAAGGGACGGGAGATAATTTTAAAGCTTCATTGTATGCGGTGAAATATGTACGTGCCTATGACAGCATTGCAGCCCGTAATCAGAGTTTTGCAATGAAGTCCATTGAAAACCCAAAGGGAAAGCCTAATAAAAAGAGCGGGCAGATGAACAGAGTAAAGAATGCTGCCATTGTGATTCTCTTTATTTCACTGGTCGGTTTGCTTATTTTTATCAGAAGAAAGCAGAAAAAACAACGTTCAAAGTTACGAAACATGATGAGGGCTCAGTTTAATATGATCGGCGGCAGAAACCATTATCCTTTACAACAGCCAGACTCTGAGTTTTCCAATATATCTGTAGAAGAAATTGATGACAAAGAATCTGAAGCAGACCGGAGAAGAAATGATTCTATGATGACTTCCGAAACAGAATCTAAGCTGCTTGAGCTTCTTGAAGATTTTGAAAAAGGTGATCTTTATAACAATAAAGGCATGTCCCTTTCTTTTCTTGCCGGTGAATTGAACACCAATACAAAATATCTTTCTTATGTCATTAATCAGCATAAAAGCGCAGACTTCAAAACATACATCAACCGTTTAAGGATCAATTATATTGTAGATAAACTGATCAATGATGAGAAATACAGGCAGTACAAAATAAGTATCCTTGCTGATGAATGCGGATTCTCTTCTCACAGTAAATTTGCATCGGTCTTTAAAGCGGTAACGGATTATTCTCCATCTGCCTATATCAAATATCTGGATAATGAAAATAAATCCGATAAAGATGTTCATTTTCCGTAAAATGATTAAAAAGACCTGATTTTTTAATTTCTATCTTATCATTTTCACGAAAATGAACAACCTATTGTTTTAAAGAAACGCCTTTCTATCATATATTTGTCCCAGTTTCACAGAACAGGAGACAATCCTGATACATCTTATCGCTTTTTATTCCGCTTTCTGAATTAAGGTCATTATAAGTGAAACAGTAATTCCCATTTTCATTTTTTAAGGAAATATTCTGTATCAGAATATCACCATATTTATAATCGGGGTTGATTGCCCGGTTTTTTTTCAGTCAAGTTTTTTTAAGTGCAAATCCACAGAAAGTCTGTGGATTTGTGATTTTATTTAACTTTTGTACTGTCAGTCTTTGCTTTTGAAGTATCAGCCGGTGCTGGTGAAGGAATAGAATTGGCAACTGCAGAATCACCCATTCTGTTTCTTAAGGAATCTTTATTATGGGCTTCTTTATATTCCTCTCTTTTTTCTTTGTTTTGAGCACAGCTTCCAAGGAAAAGAAATCCGAGAATGGCTCCTATGAATAATTTTCTCATTGTAATATATTTTAATGTTGGTGTTTATCAAATATAAGGATTTAAAGATAAAAGATAAAAGATAAAAGATAAAAGATAAAAGATAAAAGATAAAAGATAAAAGATAAAAGATAAAAGATAAAAGATACTCTTATTAAACATCTATTATACATTTGGATGTCAAATATCAAAGGGAATTTCTTTGTTTTTAATTTTTCATCAGGTTTTATAGAATTAATAATGGTTAAATTCCTACGGAATGTCAAGGACTGATTGTATCATGTATTTGGTGCTGCTTAATTCTTTTGTCATTCTGCAGGGATCTATATAACATTATTTTCAACAACGTTGAAGAATAAAATGGTTTTTTCATTAAGCTATTTGCCAGGCTATCAATAGAAGTAGGCTTTAGCCACTCTCATTATAGTCAAGCTTCATCCGGCTTTAGCCAAAACCTGATTTTTTCATCCGATAATTAAATTAAACCATTTATCCTTTACCTTTTATCATAAAAAAATCTGCAGCGCTTTCATCTGCAGATTTTCCATGTTAAGTTAAACGTATATAAATACTATTTGACAGGAGACGTTGCCATAGAATCCTTTTTTATCTTGATAGTGTCAGGATTCGTCATTTTTGTAGTCATTGTATCAGTGGTGGTAGGGGGTATACTTTTTTGTGTACTTTCTACTGTTGCTGAATCACGATTACTTGTTGACATTGTCGATTCTTTGGTTCCACAGCTCACTGCAAATATTCCTATTCCGATGGCTGTTAGCAATAACTTTTTCATATTATTTTATTTTGGGGTGTATAATAACGGAAAATCAATAATTATTCCTAACAGGGCATTAAAAATCGTAAAATATCCGTAAAGTTTGTTAAAAGATGTTAGTGAGGGGAGGGTTGCGGCTTCGAGGTATGAGGTGTGAAGAGGGAGAGTTAGAGAGTTAGAGAGTTAGAGAGTGTAGGGGAAGTGAAGAGTATTTTTTCTGGTTATCAGTAACTTTTAATTTTAAAACTAAACTTTGAACTCTTAACACCGCCTCATAACTCGGAATACAACCCCCGAATCCCAAACCCGTATTACTCCACAAAAAAGCCCCGAAACCGAAATTCCGAGGCTGTATGTCAAGAACAGACAATTATTGCTTATTGCCCGTTACTTATTACTTATTACTTATTACTTATTATCCAAGGTATGGATATTTGTAGTTTTTCGGAGAAACAAAAGTTTCTTTTACGCTTCTTACAGAAACCCATCTCAGAAGGTTCATTTTAGAGCCTGCTTTGTCATTTGTTCCTGAAGCTCTGCCTCCACCGAAAGGCTGCTGTCCTACTACAGCACCCGTTGGCTTATCGTTGATGTAGAAGTTACCGGAAGCGTTTTCTAAAGCCTT
Organism: Chryseobacterium amylolyticum; assembly: GCF_051011775.1. Lineage (NCBI taxonomy): Bacteria > Pseudomonadati > Bacteroidota > Flavobacteriia > Flavobacteriales > Weeksellaceae > Chryseobacterium > Chryseobacterium amylolyticum. Next base: position 992,833 of record NZ_JBPCHX010000001.1, on the reverse strand, counting down.
ATAAGCTTCGTTGATTGCGTAACGGTCTTGTGAGAATACAGAACCTGTCAATGAATAAGGAGAAGTAGAATCTACCAGCTTAAGTGTTTCTTTCCAGTCTTTATCTTCATATACATAGATGGATAAGATTGGGCCGAAGATCTCTTCTACCATACTTTCATAGTGAGGATTGGTAGTTTCAATTACCGTTGGGTGTACAAACCATCCTTTAGAATCATCATATTTTCCACCGATTGCAACAGTAGCTTCACCGGAAGCATTGGCTCTGTCGATATATCCTTTACATTTTTCGAAAGAATTTTTGTCGATAACAGCGTTTACAAAGTTAGAAGTATCTTCAGGAGAACCGATTTTGATTGTACTCATCTGATCTTCCATTACTTTTTTCACATCGGCCCAAAGAGATTTAGGAATATACGCTCTTGACGCTGCAGAACATTTTTGCCCCTGATATTCAAAAGCACCCCTTACCAATGCCGTAGCTACAGCTTCTACGTTCGCAGACGGGTGGGCAATTACAAAGTCTTTACCTCCTGTTTCTCCAACAATTCTTGGGTATGTTCTGTAGTTGTGGATATTGTCACCGATCATTTTCCACATTCCCTGAAATACTTTTGTAGAACCGGTAAAGTGAAGACCTGCAAAATCCGGGTGAGCCAATACTTTCTCAGCAGTTTCTTTACCATCAGTAAAGATCATATTGATAACCCCTGCAGGAAGACCTGCTTCTGTTAATACATCCATGATTACTTTTGCAGAATATACCTGCTTGTCAGATGGTTTCCAAACCACTACGTTTCCTAGCATGGCCATACAAGTCGGAAGGTTTCCGGAAATCGCTGTAAAGTTGAAAGGAGTTACTGCAAAGCAGAAGCCTTCTAATGGTCTGTACTCAACACGGTTCCAGATTCCGTTGTCAGAAACCGGCTGTTCAGCATACATTTCTGTCATGAACTCTACGTTGAATCTTAAGAAATCGATAAACTCACAAGCAGAATCAATTTCAGCCTGGTGTACGTTTTTAGACTGTCCGATCATTGTTGCAGCATTGATCACATCTCTGTAAGGACCAGCCAAAAGATCGGCTGCCTTTAAGAAAATTGCTGCACGCTGTTCCCAGCCTAGTTCATTCCATTCTTTTTTAGCTGCCAATGCCGCGTTGATAGCGTCATCCACATGCTGCATACTACCCTGGTAATAGAATCCGAAGTCATGCGTATGATCCTGTGGAGACTGAAGCTGTACTTTTGTATCAGTTTTTACTTCTTTTCCATTGATAATCATTGGGATTTCTACCTTTTCAGCCCACATTTTTTTATAAGTGTCGATAAGGCTTTTAACCTCGGGAGATCCCGGTTCATATGAATTTACCGGCTCGTTTACCGCTAATGGTACTTGCGAAATTGCTTTTGACATATTACGTTTTATTATTTTATTAAATTAAATAAGATGTGTATACAAATTTACGATAATTATAAGGAAAGAAAAAATGCCGACTGATTTTGTGAAATAAGCTTAATTTTTGATTAATCCTTAGTGAATACTATTTTTTGAGCCAATATAATTGATAATAAAACATGTGTTGATCCTGTTTTTTTAATAGAAGGAAAAGAAGAGGTGAATAGTCATAGTTATAGGAATAAGGACAAAAAAATATTTGTCATAGTTTATAGAGGGTTCTTAAGCATTGTAAATAAAGGATTTGTAGCTGAATGTTAAAAATACATAAAATTGCATTTGTTGCGATTTTGAACATTTTAAATAAATTTTTTGATAGCCGGGGCTTTCAGATTGTTCTAATTTTACAGCATTATTAACAGATATGAAAAAAAGAGTCTTATTTTTCTCTTTTGTGATATTTTTCTCAGCGCTGTGTGCAGGTCTTTTTGCACATAAAGGGAAAACTCAGCCATACTCTGATATTCTTTCAAAAATTCATCTTCTTCAGCAGAAATCCGATCAGCAGACCCAGCCTGAAATGTACAGTTTTTCAGATGTGCAGGATGTGCAGGATTCCAATGACTGGGAGAAAGTGAAATTTGATTACTCAGTACTTACGCAGCAGTGGTTATATTACTTCTTTGCCGGCTACACTTACAGTACACGGGTTGCGGCCGTTCAAAACCGTATTTATATTACAGCACCAAGGTACATCCTGTATCATTCCCTGCAGATTGCGGGCTGCTAATCCCTTTTTTAAAATCGTAATGACTTTATGGTTTGTATTGATGTGAATACAGATCCGTAATAATCATTTCCCACATTACATTTTTGAACATTTCTATTTGCCTTTACAAAAAGGTGAACAGAATTCTGTTTGTCCAATTTTAAATAAAAATACTATGCACTTAACACCGAGAGAAACGGAAAAGCTTATGCTGTTTCTGGCAGGCGAACTCGCTCTGAAAAGAAAGGCAAGAGGCCTTAAATTAAATTACCCTGAATCCATAGCACTGATCAGCCACTTCTTGCTTGAAGGTGCAAGAGATGGAAAAAAAGTAGCCGAGCTAATGCAGGAAGGCGCTAATCTTCTTACAAAAGAGGATGTGATGCCCGGCGTGGCAGAAATGATCCACGATGTTCAGATTGAAGCGACGTTTCCGGATGGAACGAAGCTGGTAACCGTACACAATCCAATCCGTTAATACCTACTCATCATGATACCAGGAGAAATTTTTGTAAAAGAAGGTACAATTATCTGCAATGAAGGCAGAGAAACTGTAAAAATAAAAGTAACCAATACAGGAGACCGCCCTATTCAGGTAGGTTCACACTTCCACTTTTTTGAAGTTAATAAAGCGATGGGCTTTGACCGCGAAAAGGCTTTCGGAAAGAGATTGAATATTGTAGCAAGCACTGCAGTACGTTTCGAGCCGGGGGAAGAAAAAGAAGTGGAGCTGGTAGAAATAGGAGGAACAAAAAAAGCAATGGGCTTCAATAATCTTGTGGACGGACAGATAGATTCCGAAGACCAGAAAAGAGAAAGTCTTGCAAAAGTAGAAGAGTTAAACTTTAAAAATCACTAAGATGAGCTTACCCGTAGACAGAAAACAATACGCCAATATATTGGGTCCTACAGCAGGAGACAAAATCAGACTCGGAGACACTGAAATTATCATTGAAATTGAAAAGGATTTCACCCATTACGGTGACGAAGCCGTTTTCGGAGGAGGAAAAACCGTTCGTGACGGGATGGGACAGAATGTTACCGCGAAAAGAGATGAAGGTGTTCTGGATCTTTGCATCACCGGAGCTGTAATTATAGACCACTGGGGAATTGTGAAAGGAGATATCGGAATCAAGGATGGGAAAATTGTAGGAATCGGAAAAGCTGGAAACCCTGATACAATGGATGGTGTATCTCCTGATATGATCATCGGGGCTTCAACTGAAGTTCACGGAGGAAAAGGATATATCGTAACGGCCGGAGGTATCGATACTCACATTCACTACATCTGTCCTCAACAGATTGAAACCTCTTTGTACAGCGGAATCACAACGATGATCGGCGGAGGAACAGGTCCGAATGACGGAACGAATGCCACAACGGTTACTCCTGGAAGATTCAATATGCAAAAAATGCTTGAAGCAGCAGAAGAATATCCAATGAACCTTGGTTTCTTCGGAAAAGGAAACTGTTCAGCAGAAGAACCTATCGAAGAACAGGTGGAAGCAGGAGCTTTGGGAGTGAAAATCCACGAAGACTGGGGAGCAACTCCTGCGACGATTGATGCCGCACTGAAAGTAGCTGATAAATATGATGTTCAGGTTGCCATCCACACTGATACCCTGAATGAAGGAGGATTCCTTGAAGATACGATGAGGGCAATCAATGGAAGAGTAATCCACACCTTCCACACGGAGGGAGCAGGGGGAGGCCACGCACCGGACATCATTAAAGCGGCCATGTATCCCAATGTATTGCCGGCTTCTACAAACCCTACACGCCCTTACACCGTAAATACCATTGATGAACACCTGGATATGCTGATGGTTTGCCACCACCTGAGCAAAAACATTCCTGAAGATGTAGCGTTCGCGGATTCACGTATCCGTCCGGAAACTATTGCAGCGGAAGATATTCTTCATGATATGGGGGTCTTCAGCATCATGAGTTCAGACTCCCAGGCGATGGGAAGACCCGGAGAAGTGATCACCAGAACATGGCAGACCGCAAGCAAAATGAAAGAGCAGAGAGGTGCTTTGGAAGAAGATCAGCATACAGATAACGATAACTACCGTGCCAAAAGATATGTGGCCAAATATACCATAAACCCGGCCATTGCCCATGGTATTTCAGAATATGTGGGATCTGTTGAAAAAGGAAAACTGGCAGATCTGGTGATCTGGAAACCTGCGTTATTTGGAGTGAAACCGGAAATGATTGTAAAAGGAGGATTTGTAATTGCTGCAAAAATGGGCGATCCTAACGCATCTATTCCAACACCTCAGCCGATTATTTACAGAAATATGTTTGGAGCACACGGAAAAGCTAAATTCGGAACTTGTGCCAACTTCGTTTCCCAGATCTCTATCGATAACGGAACTATTGCTTCTTACAAGCTGGAGAAAATGATTCTTCCGGTAAAAAACTGCAGAAATATTGGTAAAAAAGACCTTATCCATAATGATAAGACGCCTTTAATTGAAGTGAATCCTGAAAATTATAAAGTAACGGTAGACGGTGAATACATCACATGTGAACCGGCAGAGAAACTTCCTTTAACACAGTTGTATTATTTGTTCTAAGATAAATTTTATGAATCAAACCTAACAGGTTTCAAAAACCTGTTAGGTTTATTCAACAACGAAAAAATGTATCAGATCATATTTTAAAACAATTATAGAACTACGTTTAGAATGAAATATTTAAATAAAACAGTTTTTTCTGTTGCTGTAGCCGGAATGTTGTTACTTTCCGGTAAGGTAAGTGCTCAGTTTTTAGGAGGGCACAGGCTGAAAAGCGATGAAGAAGGACCAAAAGGCCAGTTTATGATCTATGGTTCCCTGGACTATTCTAAAATTACCACACCGTCAAGCAGCAGCAGTACGGTTTCCAGTGCACCGCTTGGAGTGGGATACTTTATTAATAATAATGATCTTATCGGGGTTAATTATGCCTACTCACAAAATTCTGTTGATCATCATGTGGCTTATAAGCAAAATGAAGCAGGTATCTGGTATAGTCCTTCATTAATGCTTGGGAAATACTTTGTATTGATAGGGCAGGTAGATGCTCATTACGTTTGGGGACAGCAATTGTCAACAGCTGCTGATGCGATGCAGAACTTTAACGGATTCCGCCTTCGTGCTTATCCCCTGATCGGAATATTGTTAGGTGGCGGCTGGGCACTGAAATTCAAGTTTGCAGAACTTTCTATGCTTCAGACCAAAACGAAAGAAGAGGGCTGGACAAAAAGCTATATAGCAGGAATCAGTGGTTCAACATTCGGGGTAGGAATCTCCAAAAACTTAGACTTCAGAAAAAAATCCAACAATGATAATTAATCAAATCATAGGCAATCTTGCTGAAAATCCTACAGGGAAAACCATAGACTATCTTGATCTGGAATGGTTTGAAACGACGAAAAGAATCCAGCGCAAAAAAACCAGACAGGGAACTGATGTCGCGATCAGATTTCTCAGAGAGGGACAGCGCCTGCGTGAAGGGGATATTCTTTTTGAGGATTCAGAAAAAATAATCGCAGTCAGTGTTCTGGAAACAGAAGCTATCGTGATGTCACCCGCTTCATTGCTGGAAATGGGTACCGTATGTTATGAGATCGGAAACAAACATATTCCGCTTTTCATTCAGAATGATAAAGTATTGCTTCCTTTTGAAATGCCGATGTTCAGATGGCTGGAGGCAAGCGGCTTTAATCCGGAAAAACAATCTGTGAAGCTGCTGAATCTTCTGAAATCCAATGTAGAACCTCATGGACATGGCAGTCTTGGCTCCACAATTTTTACCAAAATCTTAAAAATGGCAGCTCCGAAAGATGAATAGCATGAACATAAATTTTCTGTCAGGTTTGCTTCATCTGGCGGATCCTACACTTCCCATCGGAGGCTACACCCATTCCAACGGACTTGAAACTTACGTGCAGGAAAGAATAGTACATAACGTAGAAACTGCAAAAGAATTTGTGCAGAATATGCTTCAGTACAATCTTAAATTCAATGACGGAGCTTTTGCAAAGCTGGCTTATGAAGCAGCAGAAAAGGGAGATTTTCAACAGCTTTTAGAACTGGATAATGAATGTAATGCGATCAAATGTCCGAAGGAAATCCGCCAGGCCAGCCAGAAATTAGGATTAAGGCTGATCAAAATATTCAAAAGAAGAGAGCGTTTTCCTCTAATGGAAGCATTTGAAAAAGCGATTCAAAACAAGGAGGTGAATTCTCATTACTGTATTGTATTTGGTGTGTATGCTTATTTAATGAAAATTCCTTTGTACGAGTCACTTTTAGGGTTCTATTACACTTCAGTGGCAGGAATGATTACCAATGCTGTAAAGCTGGTTCCTCTTGGACAGCTGGACGGACAGGATATCCTTTTTTCTCTTTACCCTGTGATGGAAAAAACAGCTTTAGAAACTATAGAACTGGACAGAGATATGATAGGGCTTTGTAATACTGCCTTTGACATCAGATGTATGCAGCATGAGAGATTGTATTCAAGGCTTTATATGTCCTAAAAGGTAAGAGGTAGAAGAGCAGATTGCCGAATTGTCCTCTGAATAAAACATCCTTGCAGTCAAAAAATATTCACAATTAAAAACTTAGCGCCCATAGCGTTAAAAAATAAAACTTAAAGAAAATGGAAAATAGAAAATATATAAAAGTAGGAGTAGCAGGCCCCGTAGGTTCAGGAAAAACTGCATTACTGGAAAGGTTAAGCAGAAAATTATTTGGTACGTATGATCTTGGAGTGATCACCAACGATATTTATACCAAAGAAGATGCTGAGTTTATGGCAAAAAACAGCCTTCTTCCCCACGACAGAATTATCGGAGTGGAAACAGGAGGATGTCCGCATACTGCCATCCGTGAAGATGCAAGTATGAACCTTGAAGCGGTAGATGAGCTGGCAGCACGTTTCCCTGAGATCGAACTGGTTCTTATTGAAAGTGGAGGAGACAACCTTTCAGCGACATTCAGTCCGGACCTTGCAGACGTTACCATTTTCATTATCGATGTAGCAGAAGGAGAAAAAATCCCCAGAAAAGGAGGACCTGGGATTACAAGATCAGATTTACTGATCATCAATAAAATTGACCTTGCCCCTTACGTAGGAGCCAGCCTTGAAGTCATGGAAAATGATGCCAGAAGAATGAGAAAAGGAAATCCTTTCGTATTCACCAACCTGAAAACGGATGAAGGACTGGACAAAGTAATAGGCTGGATCAAAAAATATGCTCTTCTGGAGGAAATTGAAGAACCGAACCTGGTAAGATAAATGGACAGTCGTTTAAAAATTATTGCAGGATTCAAAGGAGGAGAATCCTATATGAAAGACCTGTATGTCTCGCTCCCTTTCAGAGTAGTTTCTGTAGGACAGCGAAAAAATGACAAAAAGCTCTATCAGATGGTGATGAGCTCCTCCCCGGGAATTCTGGATGGAGACCACTACCATCTGGAAGTTGCTCTTGAAAAAGGAGCCGCACTTCAGCTGCAGTCGCAATCCTATCAGAGGCTTTTCAACATGAAAGATAAAGCAGTTCAGGAGCTTAACGTAACTATGGAAGATGAAACCTCTTTTGCTTATGTTCCTCATCCGATAGTTCCCCATGAAGATTCCAATTTTAAAAGCAAGGCGAAGATTCATATCGGTAAAAACAGCCAGATTATCATCAGTGAGATCATTACCTGCGGAAGAAAACATTATGGGGAAGTCTTTAAACTGAAACGTTTTCAGAATGTAATGGAAATCTATCACAACAATAAGTTGGTTGTAAAAGATAATGTTCTGATTCAACCTGATATGATCCCGATCAGCAGCATCGGAAACCTGGAACAATATACCCACCAGGGAACCCTGATCTTCTACAGTACGAAGGAAAATGTAGACAAAAACGGATTGATTGAAAAAATAGTTGAAGCAGCCGCGCAGCACCATGAAGAGATGGAAACAGGGGTTTCAGCAATGGATGACAACGGTTTTGTGGTAAGAGCTTTGGGATACGGTGGGGAAGTAATGTATAACTTCTTCCTGCATATTCAGGAAATTCTCTGGTCGTTGGAATAAAAGACATCCTTGTCAAGGTTCAAAACCTTGACAAGGATCCTGATATCTTCAATAGAAGCGGGCTTTAGCCCGCTTAGCAAAAGAAATTTTCCATTGGCTTTAGCCAAAACTTAATAAAGAATCTGAAATAACAGAATTAATAAAAATGGATAGTACAGTTTGGGCACTTCTTTTGAGTGCCGTTTCAATAAGTTTTATACACACCGCTTCAGGGCCGGATCACTACCTGCCATTCATCGTGATTTCAAAATCCAAAAAGTGGAGCGGTACGAAAACAGCAATATTAACGGTTGTCTGTGGTTTCGGACACGTATTCAGTTCTCTGATTTTGGGCTTTATCGGGGTTTTTCTCGGATGGCAGCTGAATAAGATCTCCTGGTTTCAGGATATCAGGGGAAACTTCTCAGGATGGGCACTGCTGATTTTCGGAGGTGTTTATCTGGTATATGGTCTCATTCAGGCGATCAGAAACAAGCCTCATAAGCATTTCGATGTGATGGGGGACGATGTCTATGTATACGAACACAATCACAGCGAAGTGGTAATGCCTCAGAAAAGAATAAAAGTAACCCCGCTTGTATTATTTATGATTTTCGTGATGGGACCAAGTGAACCATTGATTCCTTTATTGTTTTATTCAGGAGTAAAACACTCAATGTCTGAAATTGCTGTACTGGTAATTTCTTTCACTGCAACTACAGTCTTAACCATGCTTGGAATGGTTCTTCTGGGACGTTATGGTTACTCAACACTATTTAATACCGAAAAACTGGAAAGATATATGGGTGTGGTAAGCGGGGCTGTGGTAACCGTTTGTGGAGTCGGAATGGTCTTTCTTGGATGGTAAACGGGTTTAAGGGTGCGAGTGGTAGAGTTTGAGGTAAGAGAGTTTGAGAGTGTAAGAATTTTAGAGTAAAGTTCTATTTCCTGTTTCTAACCTCTACTGCCTTATCCAGATCATCAGTACATTTTACATCGTACAAAAAAATACATTATACAAAAAACTATGAACGAATTTTTCAAAAAAATACCTTTTTTAGACAATATATTAAAAGGAATCGGGCAGATTATGCTTCAGGAAAACAGATGGACCGGGATTCTGTTTCTTATAGGGATCTTCCTGGGAAGCTGGCAGTGTGGAGTTGCGGTATTGCTTTCAACAGCAGCCGGAACTTTCACAGCAATGAAGCTTAAATATGATCAATCTGAAATTAATGCGGGACTGTACGGTTTCAGTGCAGCGCTGGTGGGAGTAGCCCTGGCCTTTCTTTTCGAAACTACGGTATTGATCTGGATTTTAATACTATTAGGTGGAGCGTTGGCTGCTGTTATCCAGCATTTTTTTATCCGGAAGAAAATTCCGGTGTTTACTTTTCCTTTTATCATCATTACCTGGGTATTGGTTTTTGCGCTCCATCATTTTACCCATATTCCACCTTCCGTGATGTTGAGCAGTGAAGTAGTTCCTACAGAATATGATGATTTTCTTGCCTGTACCAATGGTTTTGGTGAGGTGATATTCCAGGGTGGAGTTCTTTCAGGAATGATTTTTTTTCTTGCTGTTTTCATCAGCTCTCCGATAGCTGCCTTATACGGACTGGCAGCATCTATTCTTGGTGCCGGATTATCACAGTTGAATGGAGAACCCATCAAAGAAATCCACATGGGATTATTCGGATTCAATGCGGTGCTTTCCGCTATCGTTTTTTCCGGAGTCAAAAAGACAGACGGCCTGTGGGTGCTTATTGCTGTCCTTATTACCATTGCCATTGATGATCTCTTAATAGACAATCATTGCCTGGACAGCGTTGGCGGAGTATTTACTTTCCCATTCGTAGCCGGAACGTGGATTACACTTTTAATTCAGAAGGTATTTCTTAAAGCGAGATCTAATGGTTAGAGAATGGGAGAGTTTGAGGATATGAGAGTTTTTGGAGAGTGGAAGACTGTTTAAAGTTCAATATTTAAAGTTAAAAGTTCTCTGATGATTCACCTGCAAAGCAAAAGTCACCATTTCTCTCTGATTTTTAACTTCTAAAATCATTAATACATCATACATTATACATTATACATTGTACAAAAAAATAAAAAAAAATGAAAATAACAAAAATAGCAGCTGTATTTCTAGTCATGGCATTCAGTGGAAAAATGATGGCGCAGGAAACAGAAAAAAAGTTGCTGATAAAAGATGCAGATGACAAATTTCCCATTGCTGATGCTTTGGTAAAATACGACCACGGAAACAGCCATACCCATACAGGAACAGACGGTACATTTGCCATTCCTGTAAAATCTCTTCCTGATACCCTCGTGATCAGCCGTCAGGGATATGATGAGGTAAAATGGGTGGTGACTAATGATGAAGATAAAAATAAAGTTATTTTTTTACAGCATAAGCCTTTTCAGATTTCAGAAGTAGCTATCAATCACAGTTCATTTCTATCAGCCATTACAAAGGTTGATCTGAATAAATTTCCGGTAAACTCGGCGCAGGATCTGTTGAGAAAAGTTCCGGGACTTTTTATTGCTCAGCATGCCGGAGGAGGAAAGGCGGAACAGCTTTTTTTAAGAGGGTTTGATGCCGATCACGGGACCGATGTAAGCGTGAATGTAGACGGAATGCCTGTAAATATCGTTTCTCATGCCCATGGACAGGGATATTCTGACCTGCACTTTGTGATTCCCGAAACGGTAAACAATATAGACTTTGGAAAAGGGGCATATTACATGGATCGCGGAGACTTTAATACCGCGGGATATGTAGATTTTCAGACGTACAACGGATTGAAAAACAGTATGATTAAACTGGAAGGAGGCTCATTTAATTCAAAAAGAATCTTGGGAATGTTCAATATTCTGCATGATAATCTGGGCAGAAAAAATGCTTATGTGGCAGCAGAATACAACTATACCGACGGCCCTTTCGATGTGAAACAGAATTTTAACAGGGTTAATATTTTCGGAAAATACAATCAATGGCTTACGGATAATGATTATTTCAACATTCAGTTTTCAACATTTAATTCTTCCTGGAATGCTTCCGGACAGATCCCGGAACGTGCCGTAGATGAAGGAATTATTGGCAGATGGGGAAGTATAGATCCTACTGAAGGCGGGAAAACTTCAAGAACGAATCTTCAGATGAATTTTAAGCACATTATTTCTCCTTCCGAACAGATTGATGCAATGGCTTTTTATTCAAAGTATAATTTCAATCTGTATTCTGACTTCACCTTTAATTTAAAAGATAAAGAACATGGGGATGAAATCCAGCAGACTGACGGTAGAAATATTTACGGAGCTGAAGTAAAATATACAAAAACGTTTTCCCTTGCAAACAGCGCTTTAAACTGGACTTCAGGAATAGGCTTAAGAAATGATGATATTAATACCTTACAGCTTAATCATGTTTATCACAGGGATTTATTATTGAACAGAATGTCTGATGTTACCGGAACTGAGACGAATCTCCATGCTTACTCAGGTTTGGTTTGGAAAACAGGAAAATGGACAATTAATCCTGCATTAAGAGTAGATCATTTTATTTTCAATCTGCACAACCTTCTGGATCCTGAACAATTACCTTCCGGACAGTCAGAAGAAGCAACAAGACTAAGTCCAAAATTGAACTTCTCCTACGCTCAGAACGATAATGTGATGTGGTTCCTGAAAACAGGAATGGGCTTTCACTCCAATGATCTGAGAGTGGTAGTTCCCAATAAGAACGAAAATACGCTTCCATATTCTATAGGTGCAGATTTTGGGGTAAGATTGCACCCATTCAAATCATTGATTATAACTCCAACATTATGGTATATGGATCTGCAGCAGGAATTTGTCTACGTAGGAGATGATGCTGTAGTAGAGCCTTCCGGGAAATCAAGACGTTTCGGGGCAGATCTTGGAGTTCGTTTCCAGCCGTTGGAAAATTTTTATCTGAATGCGGATGTCAATTATTCCCACGCCAGATTTACCGAAGAAGAAAAGGGACAGGATTATGTTCCGCTGGCTCCGGTAGTTACCAGTACCGGATCTGTAAACTGGGACTTCCTGAATGGCTTTTCATTAGGGATCCAGTACAGGTATCTTGGGGTAAGACCGGCTGTAGAGGATAACAGTATCAGGACCAAAGCCTATTTTGTCAATGATCTTATGCTTTCCTATAACCGTCAGAAATGGGGTGCCAATCTTCAGGTTAATAACCTTTTCAACGTAAAATGGAACGAAGCCCAGTTTGCAACCGAAACCCAGTTGAAAGGAGAAGCTGAACCTGTTACAGATCTTACCTACACACCGGGAAGTCCTTTTGGAGTGAGAGTAGGAGTGTATTATAAGTTCTAGTGTAATGTAATAATGTATAATGTATAATGTATAATGTATAATGTATAATGTAGCGGCGGTAATTATTTTTTTGATAAAATAAAACGATCGTTCAGATAATGTCATTCTTATACATTGTACATTATACATCCGACATTTTACATCTGACATACATCCGACATTATACAAAAACCTCCCAATAATACAATTTCAGCATTAAATTTGTAACAATCAATTCATTATGGAAGTACTATCCAATTTTCAATACAAGAAGCTCTTTCTTCCGAATATTACGGATAAAATATTGGCTAATAATGCTGATATACAGTTATATCGGATAGAAAATTATCTTAAAGGAATTCTGATGCCGGTAATTCCGTATCGTACAACGTTCAATTTTATTATTTTCGTTACCAATGGCCATATCAGGCAATACCTTGAAAATAAAGAATACCATGCTGAAAAAGGCGGAGTGATCTTTATCAAACAAGGGACGATTACTGCAACCGTTGAGTTATCCGATGATATTGAAGGTTTCTTCCTGGCTTATGAAAACAATATTTTGTCCGAGCAGGAACTGCCCAAACATAAAAGCAGCATCTTTTTCATGACACCCTTCCTGAATCTCGACAGCCTGACATACGGAACCATTACCCAGCTTCTTCCCATCATGGAACAGGAATTGTGGCTGAATAACCTCAATGTGAATGACGTAGTGGTAACAATGCTTCACCTCATATTGATCAAAATGCTGAGCACAGATTCTGATACCCATCATAAATCTGCAACACGTCCCATGGAGCTATCCCTTCAGTTCCGGGATTTACTCTTTAAATATCATGTAGGAGAAAAGAGAGTGGCTTTTTATGCCGACAAGCTGTCTGTAACAGAAAGTTATCTGAACAAATGTGTAAAAGGCGTTACCCAAAAATCCCCGAAACAGTGGATCAATGAGATTGATATCAATTACAGTAAAGCATTACTTCACTCCAGCAAGGATATTGCAGAAATTGCTTACGAGCTGAATTTTCATACTGCCTCGCATTTTACCCAGCTTTTCAAAAAGATTGCAGGCATAACCCCGAAGGAATACAGAATCCAGTTTCTGAACAACAGCAGGATTTCAATATAATAGGGCGGGAAGCGGGAAGTCAGATGCTGGAAGTATTGCAGTAGCCTGATCAAAATAAGTTGAGAATTCAGAAAGTTGTTTTAGGAGTTTCATAACTTCCATCTCCCTGCTTTCATTCTTCCATCTTCTACATCCGCTCGTTTTCCAGAATTTTCAGCACCAGCCTTTCTTCCTTTGTAAGATCGGCTTTTCCGTCGTTTTCTTCAATAACTTCCAGTTCGTCAAGATACTTTTTGATGGTATTGTTTTCGTAAAGGTTAATGACTAAAGGATGGACATAATATTTTCTGCAGACGGCCGATGTATTCCCCAGATTCTCTGCAACGATATCCAGGGCTTCTTTTACTTTCTTTTTATACTGAGTATCATTTTCGGCATACCCGATCTCTTTAAAGGCAATTAAAGCACTTACCGTTCCGGACCATGTTCTGAAATCTTTGGCTGTAAAATCTTCGCCACTGATTTCTTTGATATACTCATTCACCATACCCGAATCTACAGAATGGCGGTTTCCTTCATCATCAAAATATTGAAAAAGCTCTTTCCCGGGAATATCCTTACATTTCTGAACAAGTCTCGCCAATCTTTTACTTCGGAGGTCAACATGATGCATAACCCCTTTTTTTCCTTTAAAAGAAAAAGTAATCTTTTGCCCTTTTACCTGTACATGCTTACCTTTCAAAGTCGTTAAGCCAAAAGATCCATACAGTTTTTCATAGATAGAATTACCGATACGGATGTTGGTTCTTTGCATAAGGCTTACAATTAAGGCAAGGATTTTCCGTTTCTCAAAGTTCCTCAATGCGAGATCCTGTTCTATATGCAGCCGCATTTCTGGTAATGCATATCCGAACTGAAGCATCCTGTAAAATTTCGTGTGATTTCTTAAAGCGCTCCAGAGAGGATGGTAGCGGTATTGCTTTCTCTTTTTGACATCAAAACCTGTTGCCTGCAGATGTCCGTTTTCCAATGCGCAGATCCACACATTTTCCCAGGCCGGCGGAATGACCAGCTTATTGATTCTTGTAATTTCTTCCTTGTCCTTTATTTTCTCACCGTCTTTGTAATAGGAATATTTTTTTCCCGTTTTCTTACGGGTAATTCCGGCGGTTTCTGCATCGGTGGTATATACAAGATGTACCGCCTTTGCAGAAGCTTCCGGGTCCTTCATGATTTTAACAATTTTTGAAGGCTTCAGGTGAGAAATGATTTCCAGGTCTGTATTCTTCTCCATAAAGCATGGTTAAGAGTTTTTACCCCTCGAAAAAATCAGTAAAAGAATTCCTGCTATTACACAGACTAAAAGAATTCCCCACCACATTCCTGCCTTGAAAATTGTTTCTACTGCCTCACAGCTTGTCAGGGTCAACAAGCTAAATATCGTAATACTGTATAAGCTTAATTTTTTCATAATCGTATATTTTGTGATGTTAGACTCTTAAATGATCAGCTCTCCAGTTTTTTATAGATCTTTTAATTTCATCTCCTGAGATGTTTTCATGAAGAGCCCTGTATAAAAGCTCTTTGAACTCATCATCATAAGCAAACCTCAAGGCAGCAATCTGGTCAAACTTCAGTTTTTCAACAGTTTCATCTGATCTTATGTTGAAGATTTCAAAATACCGTTGCTGAAATTCCAGGATCACCATCCGGTTTTGAAGTCCCAGCGCATAATGCTGCCGTGTCATCAATGCAAGGTAGAAAAGCAGAAAAATCACAATAGAAAACAAGATCCAGATCAACCGGTTTTCCGGGTCATCCCAGATTTTATAAATTCCCAAAATCTCCAATAAGATCAGTACCGGGAGATAAATAAAATGATGTGGCGGATAAAATTTCCTGTGGTTATTGTAGTTTTGCTGTTTCATAAGGTAGAATGCTGCAATAATCTTTCCAAAATTTATTATTTTGATATTAAATTGCTATTTGTGGTATGTGTGGTTTATATATTTTGGCTTTTTTGCAATCATTTTCTTTACTGTAAATTTATATTGTTTAAGTTTCACTATTTATGTATATTTTCGTTTGTACCACGAAGAGTGTATTGATTTTAAAAAGTTTAAACAAATTCAATATCAGGATATCAATCTTATTAATAAGAATTCCTTTAAAATAACAGATTATTAAGCAAAATAGCCTGTTGATTTCATCTTCCGACTTTAAATTTTTCGTAACTTTCGGTGGTTAAAAAAGAAAAGAATGACTTCAAAGGAAAAAGTTGCTGCGCTTCGTGAAGAAATGCAGAAAAATAATGTTGATGCATTTATTGTATATTCTGCAGACCCGCATATGAGCGAATATCTTCCTGAAGAATGGCAGGAGAGAGCCTGGCTGTCTGGTTTCTTAGGTTCTGCCGGTTTTGTGGTGGTGACCAAAGATAAGGCCGGACTCTGGACAGACGGAAGATACTTTACACAAGCTGCGATTGAGCTGGAGGGTTCCGGAATTGATCTTTTCAAAGACGGTATGGAAGGAACCCCTAATTATATCGACTGGATTATTTCAGAAATTGCTTCGGGCGATAAAGTGGCAGTAAATGCTTTGGCTGCTTCTAATGCCAACTGGGAGCTGCTTTCTCAAAGATTTAATTCAAAGAATATTACCCTTGTAGATCTTCCGCTTTTAAAAGAAGTATGGAAAGACAGAGGAACTCCATCTGCTAACCCGATTTTTGTACATCCGGTAGAAAGAGCAGGTAAATCCGTATCAGATAAACTTGCTGCCATCCGTCAGAAAATGGAAGAGCAGGAGGCTACCGTACACATCATATCAAGTCTGGATGATGTAGCATGGACATTAAACCTCAGAGGAAGTGATGTAGACAGTAACCCTGTTTTCTTAGGATATGTTGTTATCACTAAAAATGATGCTGTCCTGTTCACAGGATTGGAAAAAATGGAAGTAGAGGCAAGAAAACAAATGGATGATTCCTTTGTGAAAATGATGCCTTACGAAGAATTCTACAATTATCTGAAGAACTTCAAAAATGAAAAAGTCCTGGTTTCTCCAAACAGCAACCAGCTGATTTTTGAAACATTAAAAGCTGATAACCAGTTTATCAAAGCTCCTGTTCCCGGTAACCTAATGAAAGCTCAAAAAAATGAAGCTGAGCTGGAAGGTTTCAGAAAAGTGATGGTGAGAGACGGTGTGGCTATGGTGAAATTCCTTTACTGGTTGACGCACAATGCAGGAAAAGAAGCCATGAACGAATATTCTATCGGTGAGAAACTCAGAAGCTTCCGTGCAGAAGGAGAAAACTTTGTAGGAGAAAGTTTCGGTTCCATTGTAGGATATAAAGATAACGGTGCCATCATGCATTATTCTGCCAAAAAAGAAGGAAGCAAAGAAGTAACCAATGAGGACACTATTCTTTTAGATTCGGGAGGTCAGTACCTTGAAGGAACTACAGATATTACAAGAACTTTCGCTTTAGGAACCCCTTCGGAAGAATTTAAAAGAAACTCAACACTGGTATTACAGGGATTGATCCGATTATCAATGGTGAAATTTCCGAAAGGAACAAAAGGGGTACACTTAGATGCCATCGCAAGACTTCCGTTATGGATGGAAGGTAAAGATTTCAACCACGGAACCGGACACGGAGTAGGAAGCTTCATGAACGTACACGAAGGTCCGCAGAACATCAGAAAAGATCTGAACCCTCAGGAACTTCTGCCGGGAATGGTGCTATCCAATGAACCCGGATATTATCTTGAAGGCCATTACGGAATCCGTCATGAAAACCTTATTGCTGTAAAAGAAGCAGAAAAAACAATTCATGGAACATTCTATGAATTTGAAACATTAACATTCTGCCCATTCTTTAAAGATACAGTGGTAAAGGAAATCCTTTCAGAAGGTGAAATAGCATGGCTGAACAGCTATCACAAAACCTGTGAAGAAAAGCTTGCTCCTCACCTGGATGGAGAGATTAAAGAATGGTTCCTGCAATTGGTAAGCCCCCTTTAATATGATGAATGGTGGAAAGTAGATGACAATCATTGCTTTATCCTTATTTTTAAACCTTAAACAAAAGAATTGTTAGATAAACCAGAGTCCTGTAAGGTATTTCCTGCAGGGCTTTTCTTTTGTACACCACCGTATTTTTACGGATATAATTCTAGGGATTCCACTGAGGGATAAAAACTGAGCCTGGCCTATATTTGTACCAACAAAACATCATTCATATCTTCATAAATAACTCAAGTAAATTCAAAGCGGTAAATCATCTCGTCCTGAGATGATTTTTTTTGTTTATTTTCGTTAAAACTAATTTAATATAATGGAACGGGACTATTTTCGAAGCTTTAATCTGTTTTCTGAAACCGAAATTGAAGCATTTCTGAAGCTTTCCGAGTTCCGGCACATCAGTAAAAATGATTATTTCATACAGGAAGGACAGCAATGTAAAGAAGTTGGACTGGTGAAGTCCGGTATTTTCCGTTCTTTTTATACTTCTGATGATGGAAAGGATATGACGTATTGCTTCAGGTTTCCCAACCATATGATTGCAGCCTATTCATCATTTATTTCAGGATGCCCGAGCAAAGAAAGTATGCAGGCCATTACCAGTGCAGAACTTATTATTCTTAAAAAAGATGCGGTAGATGAACTGGTTCAGAACAGCCTTAACTGGACAAAGTTTTTAAAAATTATCGCGGAGCAGGAATACCTTGAACTTGAAACCCGTTTTTTTCAGCTTCAAAGGGACAGTGCAGTGCAACGGTATAAAGCATTATTAAAGAACCATCCTGATTATATTCAGAAAATCCCACTGCAATATCTTGCTTCCTATCTTGGCATTACACAGCGTCACCTGAGCCGTATCAGAAAGGAAATTTCTTTTTAGACATTTGTCCTGTCTGTTAAAACAGATGCACTATACTTTTGTCAAAAAAAGTTATGGAGCAAAATATTTTAATTATTGGAGGAAACGGATTAGTGGGAAAAGCAATATCCCGGATCCTTACATCCAGAAATCCTCATCTTATTGTTTTCATCGGGGGAAGAAAAGGCGGAAAAACAGACAAAGACCTGAAAATCGACGTTACAGATCCTTCTTCTCTTAAGGTTATTTTGGAAAAGAAAATCCGTCTCATTATTCTTTCTGTAAATGATAAAGAAGATCATGTACTTCGTTTCGCAATGAATCACCAAATAGATTATCTGGATATTACGAAGCCTACCCCGGCTTTGGTAAAGGCTTATGATATTGCCGGAAGGTCAGATATCAACAGCAGAATTGTTTTCAGTTCAGGCTGGATGGGCGGAATTGTTCCTGCGTTGGTTAATACCCTTTCAGATTCAGGTGATATTAATGAGGTGAAGCTCTTTGTCTATTATTCTGTGAAAGATCTGGCAGGGGAGAGCTCAGCTCACTTTATGGCAGAAAATGTAGCGGTTCCTTTTGTGCATTATAAAAATGATAAACCGGTTTCCATCAGACATTTTTTAGATACAGAAGTTTTTAATTTTTCCTTTGGAATAGGAAATAGAAGTGCTTATAATTTCGATGTACCTGATTTGTACATTCTCAACAAAATAGAAAGAATTTCTGATGTGAGCGTGAAAATGACCTATAATTCAAAATTCATTACCTGGCTGTTGGGATCATTTCAATATCTCAGAATTTACAATATTTTATCTTTAAAGGAAAGAAAAATGATTTTTGGATCGAGTGGCAACGGAGATCAGGCTGTCTTTGAAATTGTAGTTGATGATCCTTCGGGACAAAAGGAACTGAGTCTGCAGAGTGAAAAAGGACAGGCAGAACTAACCGCTTTGTCTGCTGTTCTGCACGCCGAAGAACTGTTGAGAAATCCACATGAAAACAATGTATATTTCAGTCATCAGCTGCATGATCCTTTATCATTAATGGAACAGCTTAATGCCTATGATTCTATCAATATCAATGTCACACAATGAAAAAAATAGCAATTATCAACGGACATCCCAATAAAGGCTCTTTCAATTTTGGCATTGCAGAAGCTTATAAAGCGGGAGCAGCAGAATCAGGAGCTGAGGTCAGGGAAATTATCATCAGAGATTTAAATTTCAATCCCAATCTGCAGTTTGGCTACCAGAAAAGGATGGAGCTTGAACAGGATTTGTTAAAGGCCTGGGAAATAATACAATGGGCAGATCATATGGTTTGGGTTCATCCGGTTTGGTGGGGTGGGCTTCCTGCCTTGATGAAAGGATTTATAGACCGGCTGTTTTTACCGGGAATGGCCTATCAGTTCAGAAAAAACTCTGTATGGTGGGATAAACTGCTGAAAGGAAAAACGGCTCATATCCTTACCACATTAGACCAGCCGGGTTGGTATTACCGTTTATTCTTTGGAAGGCCCAGCATTAATCAGCTTAGAAAATCTGTCCTGGAATATTGCGGAGTAAAACCGGTTAAGGTTACTTACATCGGAATCATCCGGAATTCTAAAGATGAGCAGAGGGCTCAGTGGCTGAAAAAAGTGAAGGAATTGGGTAGAAGTTTAAAATGAGTTTTGATTTAGTCCGATAAACTATAGAAAAAATGTTATATCCATTAAGGATAACATTTTTTCTATAGTATTTTTATATCTGTTATTTTAAGTTGCTGCTTCTTTCTGCGGAAAAAGAAGAGATATAAGAACTGAGAGAATGAGTATTCCGGCGACAACTACCAAAGATATGGGTGATGGAATATGAACCCAGGGAGATATCAGCATTTTAACACCAATGAAGCTTAAGATAACAGCCAGCCCGTAAGGCAGTTTGCTAAACATATGAATGAAATTTGCGAGTAAGAAATATAACGATCTTAAGCCCAGAATGGCAAAAATATTAGAGGTATAGAGAATAAAAGGATCTTTTGAAATAGCAAAAATAGCAGGAATGGAATCCACTGCGAATAAAACGTCAGTAAATTCAATAACAGCTACTACAATCAGGAGGGGAGTAGCCATTTTAACGCTGTTCTGAATGGTGAAAAATTGATCCCCGTCATAATTGTCAGAAACTTTCCAGCATTTTTTTATGAGTTTTGCACCAGCAGTATTACTGAAATCTTTTTCATCATCATCATCTCCTTTCCACGACTTGACTCCTGCATATATCAGAAATAGGCCAAACAAAGTCATTACAATATTGATTTGTACTGCTTTACCGAATATATGTATCTCAGGAAGATAAGTTAACTGTATGATTCCGATACCGGCAAATATAAATATAGCTCTGAAAATTAAAGCGCCAATAATTCCCCAGAACAATACTTTATGATGCAGATATTTGGGTACTTTAAAAAAGCTGAAAACAAGGATAAAAACAAACAGATTATCTACGGAAAGTGCTTTTTCTATCCAGTAGGCAGCCTGGAACTGTGTGAATTTTTCAAAGGCCAGCACATTGCCTCCTTCATCCTGATCGAATATCCAGTAGATAACCCCTGAAAAAATCATTGATAGTGAAATCCATATGACTGACCATGCTGTTGCTTCTTTAGTGGAAACTTCATGGGCTTTTTTGTTAAAAACACCCAGATCCAGCAACAGCATTATCATGATAAGTAAGGCAAAGCCGATGATAAGGCCTGGATGTAAATCTATAATATTTTGTTGATCCATAATAAGAATTAATTATGAGTTAAAGTAATATACATCAGTCTTCCTCCTTCTTCGTCTGAAAGCATAATCTTCTTTCCGTCCCTGATTTCGACCATCGAATTAACAGGGATAACCTTATTCTCAGACAGATCTTTCATAGAAGACAGCCCCTGATTGACCAGCATCCATTTGTTTTGGTAAAATGTAAAATAACCAACGGGTTTTTTATCTTCCGGGGTGAGACTTTCATTCCGGATTACTTTTCTGGACGCATGCCATTTAAAAAGATATTGATTATGGTATACCATCAGTCTGTGATTCTCAGGTTTCCATACATTATCTTTAAATTTATAATACAGATCAATAACGGGTAAACTTCCTTTGTAAGGGGTGCCACAAAAAGGGCATCTGGGAGCAGAGGTATTGTCAAAGACATACCATTTTTCATCACAATCCGGATTGCTGCAGGGTTGGATCAGATCTACTGTTTTCAGAAGAGCTGTTTCCCATTCATTGGCAATGGGCCTTAGAATAGGATTGTGCAAACCATCGATAAATGCTTTTTTAAAGAGTTCTGTCAGGTAAGGTCCCGTAATGGTAAAAGGTAATTTCTTAGGGTCTCCCCAGAACATATTCCATTTTTTGAGATGATCTGTTTTGACGCGGTTAATAGGATTTTCAGGATGCTCTATAAAAACAGCTTTTTCTCCCATAGCCAATATTTCATCTTTTTCAGCATCGAGATCCCATATTTTCCCTCCCCTGAAAGGATGCCTCCTTAATAAATACATATAGATAAGCACAGGAAGGGCATGAAGATCTGTTTTTTGATTGGGAAGAATCCTGTTTGGATCTCCGATATTCAAATGTTTGGTCTTTAAAACTTCGGGAGCTATAAAATCTGCAGTCCCTATTACTTTGGCAGGAATAAGTCCCGGTACTACCAGACCATCAATATCTATGATGCATGCTGATTTTGTGACAGGATCTACAAGCACATTATTATAGGAAAGATCAGAATGGGCCAATCCCATTTGATGCATTTTTTTTACCCCTCTGGAAATATTAATGGCAATCTGAAAATAACTTAACCAATCTCCCAGTTCAGAACGGTCAAGGGATAAAGGATATTGTTTGTTTCTGAAGGAGGCAGTTGTAAACCATTTTCCAACTTTTTCACCATTTTTGATCGTTTCATTGGCTGTATATCCTTTTTTAAAGAAAAATTTACCACTATAGAAAGGAACAATTACTCCCCATTTTCCATTTTTTTCAACCGCATCATATGGCCATCTGTAGATTTCATCTAAAAAATATCCAGATGAATTCCCGTTTTTGATATTGTTGTGGTATAAGGTGACAATTTTTTTAATACTTTCTTTATGGTTGAAATCTATAAAATCACGAAAGAAAGCGACTGCATATTTTTTGTCTGGTGAAAAATAGACATCTTTTACACCTCCCACTTTAGGATTTCCATCATCTACGTATTCGTAACTTTTTGATGGATTAATGACTGATTTTACCTTTATAATATTCATATCAGTAAATTATAGCGAGTGTTCTGTCATCGTGATTCCCTTTGCTCCAAAAGTCCATCCAATGAAGGAGTTGGGCTTCGATATCAGAATCTTCTTCAAAGTCAACTTTCACCAGCTCTTCATTCTCCCCATCAAGATCTCTTAGAAATTTTTTCCAGTTGTCAATGTTCTCCAATTTGCTTTCTACCAGGAATTTAGGGTCATATATTCCATCTGTCATCAGGAATAATTTTGAGAAATCTTCAAAACAGTTGATGCCAAAACGTGCTCCCATATCCGGGCTTGAAAATATTTCTCCCATGGTAATAAAACGGGTGGCGCCTCCTACATCACCTACATCAAGAAAATTTAAAAGATGTACTTTTTCATGTTGATCAGTCATGATATTGATAGGACAGTCACCCACTCCAAAACTAAGTATCACATAGCCGAAATCAAATTTTTTTATTAGGGCAAAGATGATTGTAGTATTGAGGTCTTTGATATGTATAGATTCCTGGCCAGCAAAATTTTTAAGCTCATGATGAAGATTTCTTATATTTTTGTAAAGAATATTGATAATGGCTGATTTTTTTT
Source organism: Chryseobacterium amylolyticum (assembly GCF_051011775.1). Lineage (NCBI taxonomy): Bacteria > Pseudomonadati > Bacteroidota > Flavobacteriia > Flavobacteriales > Weeksellaceae > Chryseobacterium > Chryseobacterium amylolyticum. The sequence goes on along the minus strand of NZ_JBPCHX010000001.1, from coordinate 969,436 downwards.
GCAGTCTGCAGTCCTCCTCCGGATTTTCATTTTTATCTTTATTCTCTTGCGGAATATCATCAATTGTATTTTGGGGTTCTGTTTTTTCTGGATCGTTTACTGAGTGTTCACTGAAAAAATCAATGATGTGTTCAGAAAGCTGCTGCAGCAGTTCAGTATCATCAAAGCTTTTTGTGATATATTCGGTTGCTATTTTTGAACCCATTCGTGAATATTGGGCAGATCCCGCTCCATCAGCTACGGCAATGACCGCCCAGTTGTCAGGCAATTCAAGCAGATGAAAATCATCATCTCTGAATGCTCCTGAATGGGCATGTGAACGGCCTCTTTTTGAAGCAATCACAATTTTTTTATCCAGAAATTTTGCAGACAGGGTTGCGGTATCTGATTTGGCGAATCTACTGCCTTTATCACTGGGTTTATCTATCCAAAGATCTTTTGGATCTGCATTGACTACAAATGGAATGATTTTAATGTCATCTGTTTCATTTTTATCATTTATGTTATAAAATACAATTTGGATATCAATAGTATTAGCCATTATGGGAGTTCCTGTAATACAAGATTTTTCATGATCAAACTGCAGTCCTACAATATCCAGATTTTTAATTTCACGGATAACTATATTCGGAAATTCACCTGTATTGAATGAATATTGATATTCTTTTTTTGCATTGGCATTGGGAATAGCAATATATTTTTCTTTAAACTCCTCTTTATCTCTGTACATATTGAAGATTTCTAAAACCTGTTTTTTTATTGAATGCATCGACTTTTCAAGGTCGCTTACTTTTGCATTTTGTCTGAGTTTGGAGATCGTGGTTTCTACAATCTTATTTTCTTCAATCTCAAAATCTTTTAGAATGCCTTTTAAAAATGTTTCCATATTATTCTCATGTTCTGTTATCATCAAATTCATCTTTTGAAACTCAATTCCGGATTTTTTCTGTTTTTCAATGATGCTGAAATCAGTCAGACAATCGTTATATTTTATACAATAATATTGAGCTCTGCTGGTGGAGGAGGCAATACCATTGTTTCGTCGGTTCCCTGAGATTTCCCACCCATTTCAATGGAAGTGCTTACCCACTTAAAGAAAGTAGCCAGTGTACTGGAATCCGTAGATTCAAGTTTAACAACATTACTGGTAAGTTCCTGCAAAAAACTTATTTCTGCTTCAGGACCGGCAGCACAACCTACAATAACTCCGAAATCAAGCTTTTTAACATCGGGGAGTATTTCTCTGTACTTTTGAATATCAGATGGTTTCCCATCCGTAAAAACAAAGAGTAAAGGCTTCCAGTCCCCTTTATGGATCAGGGAGCCTTTTACTATTTCTTTACTGACAAGATCACACATTATAGCAAGAGCTTCCCCTGTATGCGTGGGGCCGCTGTCCGGACATGTTATTTCTACAGGCTGATAACTTGCAAGATCAATAAGAGGCACAATATTGTTCACTTCACGATTATAAGTGATAACACTTATGTAAAGAGATTCCATTGCTTGCGGATCTGAACGAAGCATACTGATAAGCCCGTTGAAGCCATTATTAAGTGCCTGTATCGGTTCTCCTCTCATTGAGCCGGAAGTATCCAGCAGAAAATAAGCCAATAATCTTCTGTTCATATCTAAGCCACAATTATCAGTTCAGATGGTGGTGGAGGCAGCTGATCTATTCCTGCCAGTTCTACTCCTGTTGTTTCCACTTTGGTTGAAGTGGTTGAAATAGATGCTGTTACCCACTGAAAGAATTTTGAAATACTTTCAGAATCTGCATTATCTAATCTTACTGTAGCTTCGGTAATCTGTTTTAACACAGCATCCTCTGCTCCCTGTCCGGCAGCACATCCTACAATCAGCCCTTTATTGACGGATTTCAGTTTCTGATATCCGGTTTGCCAGTTATCAGTAGGTACACCATCGGTCATGATAAAAGTTAAAGGTTTCCAGTCTCCTTTTTGTTCCGTTGTCGTCTTGATGATTTCTGACTGCATTTTATCTGCTAACAGACTTAGGGCAGCTCCTAATGAAGTTGTACCAGAAGCTTTTAGGTCAAGCATTTGAAAAGAGGCTAGATCGGTTAAAGGAATAATTTGATTGGCCTGGCTGTCAAAAGTAATGATACTTACATAAGCTGTTTCTATTGCCTGAGGATTCTGACGGAGCGAATGAAGCATCATTTGAACTCCATTTTTAACGGCTTCAATGGGCTCACCAGTCATCGAGCCCGAGGTATCCAGAAGTAAGTATACAGGAAGTCTTCTCATAGTTTTTATTGTTTTTTGATTATTATTTAGATCCCGGAGCCCATTTCATTCCCCAACGGTACGTTTTATCACAGTCTGCGTGAGAATTATGAAAGGTTACCAGTTTTTTTACTTGCATAGAATGAGGGGAAAAAAGGATTTCAGCAATAGCACAAAATTTTCTTGAGTCATTTTGTTTACCCATTTCAACCTCTATATCAGGATTTCCTGAAACTTTTATATTGATGATCCCATTCGTTTCATTCCATCTGGCAGCACCATCATAAATAAAACAGTAGATCACAATTCTTTTAAGACTGTTGATGCCAACGGGGTTTACAAGTATGTTTTCACCTGATCCGGCATGAGCGCCACGGTCATCTCCGGTATGCCAGACAAAAGGTGCATCGCTGTACCTTCCTTGCCTGGTAAGTTTATCTCTTGAACCTCCTTTGCCATTGGCAAACTGTAATCCATCGATACAATCTTTCTGTCCATTGTTCAGTTCATAAAAACATCCTAGATCCAGATCAATGCTGCTGTTTCCTCCTAATAGACTTGAGAAAAATCCTTTTTTTTGTTGAGGTTGGGACCAGTTGAGATTAATGATAATTTCCTTTTTAGAAATTTCAGGTTTGGTAAGGTCAATAGAATGGATATCTCCCTTTTTTTCAATGGTGATTTTTTGTAGATTAATAGACATGGTTTTTATTTTATAATGTTTCCTTTATAGTACTTTGATAGAAAAAAGGCAAGGTCCTCTCTGTATCCGATGCCGGAAGCTTCAAATTTCCACTGCTCATTCTTTTTGTAAAGGCGTCCGAATTCGATAGCAGTCTCAATAGAAAAGTCTTCACCCAGCTCGTATTTGGCTATTTCCTGTCCGGTAGAATTGTCAACAATTCTGATGTATGAGTTGCGTACCTGTCCGTAGTTCTGTTTTCTTATATCAGCTTCATGAATCGTTACAACAAATAATATCTCAGTGATCCGAGGATCAATTTTTGAAAGATTAACTATGATGGACTCATCATCATCCCCATCACTCGATTTTCCATCAGGGTCATCACCTGTATGTACCAATGCTCCGTCCGGGGATTCTGTATTTCCATAAAAAATAAAAAAAGGGTCTGAAGGGATAAGCCTCTCTTCGTTGATCATAAAAGCGGATGCATCCAAATCAAAGTCATAACCGGTTCCTTCATTAGGATCCCAGCCCAGGCCAATGGTCATATTATTTAATCCGATATTAATTTTCTGACCTTTTTGTAAATTAATTGCCATATAATCTGTTTAAGTTTTATAATTCAAAGTTTGTCTTTATTGAAAAGTTTTTAACTTTCTGATGTGGTAAAAGTAAATACATCATATTAACAATCATTACGGAAAACCGTAACGATATCATAGGCAGGTAAATTTAGAGTGTATGCAGATTATTCATTTTTCATGATAAGATATATAAGAAAAGCACAATAGGGTATACTATCGTGCTTTTCTTAGGTCAGAATATTAATCTGCAAGGGAGGCTTTACATTACAGATATAGAGTTTATAAAAATAGGTGTAAATGATTTTACAACCCTTTTTTCCCCTCAATCCAATACGCCTGCGATTTTATGCATTTCGGGGATACCCCTCTGGCTTTAAGGAATTTCCTGATCAATGACATTCGTCCTCCGTTTCCGGTAAGGTAAAAAATAACTTCATCATCGCTAACAGCTTCTTTTTCTTCTGTCAGAAAATCATTCAGTGCCTCGATCATTCTCATGGTATTGTTTTTAGGACTGTGATAGCCGTACAAATTCAGTTTTTCAAGAGCAGAACCTTCCTCCAGCTCATGAAGGCAGATAAAGACTGAACCACATTCCTCAGTAGCTTCTTTGATGGAGATTGAGCTTCCCAATGATGTTTCATCACCTACAGAAAAATGAATTCTTGCATGAGGGATGTAAAACTGTTTTCCTCTTGGCATCAGCACTTTTATAGAATCTCCTTCACTGAGCCGGGTTACAAAACTGCTTCCCACAGCACCGGCATCATGCAAATGAAACAACACATCGAAAGTTCCGGCCTCCCTGTTGAAGTTGAATGGTGAATAATTCCGGAAATCCCTGTCATTGATCCTTATCCCTATTGCATAACCAGGTTCATAAGGGACATCCTGTAAATCTGTCTCAAAACGTACACGGCGTATATCTTTCGTGATTTTTTCTATACGGTTAACGGTACAGTCTTTAAATTTTGAGGACCAGACACTTTCTACGGTGTCGTTGATCCATTTAGGTAAGCTTGGCATAAGTGATTTTTATTGCAAAGGACGTTGCAAAATCAGAAAATACCGATAGCGGTTTCGGGGAATTAATTGGACTATTCGTGGTTGGGGTTAATGGTTTTGATTCCGGAATTCTGAAGGTGACTGGCTTTCCAGTTTTGAAAATAAACGGCTGAAGTAGGTATGGTCACTATACCCAAGCTCATAAGCCACCTCTTTTACGCTCAGATTGGTAAAAACCAGTAATCTTTTGGCTTCAATTAAAATCTCCTGATGAATCCAGTGCTGGGCAGGCTTTCCAGTTACCTCGCGGACTGTTTCTGTTAAATACCCCCTCGTAATATTCAGGAGTTCTGCGTACTCGGATGGACTTTTCAGGGTTTTGAACTTCTTTCTGACCAGAATCCTGAATGCTCTTGATAGTTGTAAAGCACGGCTTTCGTTAGAAACAGGAAAATTATTTTTCTGGGAATACATCATCGTAAACATTCCCAGGAAGGCATTGAGGAAAGACTGAACAATCAGAAAGCCTTCTTTGGCAGACAGCATTTCATGAGTATACGAACCATGAAGCATCCCTGCTGTTGTGCTGATTTTTTCGATAAGTTTCTTATCAACAGACAGAGGTTGTATTTCAACCAGAGATTCATCAAAAAAAGACCGTACGGCATCGGGAACAAGTTCTGCTTTAACAGCGACAAACCATCCGGTTACATCATTCATTAAAAGCCCCTGATGCACCTGCCCGGGCAATACACAGAAAATAGTGGAATCTTTTGCTTCTATGGTTCTGAAATCCACCATCATTCTTACGTGGCCGCTTTCCATACAGGTGAAAATATAATGGCTGTCCCGGTGTATTCCTTTGTCCATGAGAGCTTCTTCAGGCTTCTCATTCCATTTATCCATTCTTTTGATATGGAATCTGTGGTCGGAAATACCACTCAGATCATAAGTGGGAATTGTCTGTTTCATTGCTGAGCCTGTTGTAATGAGGATAATGCGCAACCACAAAATTACGTATTTTCACTGTTTTATGTTCCGGATATTAATCTCAAATTCGCGGTAAATAATGATCATGTTTTCTTTAGATCAGATTTTATATGAATATACACCGGAATCCGGGACAGAAAGAAACCTGTTCCGGATTTTATTTTGCTTTTGAAAAAGCCATTTTTATAGCCAGATAAGTCAATACACTGGCCATAAACCATTTCTGAACCTTTATCCAGACCGGATTACTGGAAAAGAACAGGGCAACTCTTGCAGCAGTTAATACAATGATAAAGTTAATGCTGAAGCTGATCAGAACCTGAATAACTCCAAGCTCAAGACTCTGCGTGAATACGGAACCATACGCAGGTTTGATGAACTGAGGAAAGAAAGACAAGTAAAAGACGGCTACTTTAGGATTTAATACATTCGTTAAAAAACCTATGGTAAAAAGCTTTTTTGGGCTGTCATGGGCAGTATTTTTATCAACATCAAAAATATTCCTGCTCTTTGGTTTTATAGCCTGACAGGCCAGATATAAAAGGTAAACAGTTCCCACAGCTTTAAGAACGGTGTAAGCCAGCGGAACGGCCAGCAAAACCGCAGTAAGACCAAAAGATACCATGATAATGTGGAATAAAAATCCACACACTACTCCGGCCAGGGAAGTAAACCCGGACTTTTTCCCTTGTGTTATAGACTTTGAAATCAGGTAAATCATATTAGGACCGGGACTGATCACTAAGATCAGTGCAGCCAGGATGAAAAATATAAGTTCGTGAATTGGAATCATAGGTAGTAGTTAAACGGAAGTATCCCCGGCACAAAGATACAGACTGTCTGTGAACCTATATTATAAAAAAGAAATATTAATTTTCACCCAATCAATTTTATTTCCCCGGGATCTTAGATTAATAGGGTTAAGCAGAAAGAAGAGTATCTTCAGTATCCCTTTCAGGCAATTCCTTCCTCTTTCTCCAAAAGAAATAAGCAACAACAGCAGTCGCAATGGGAAGAGCAATGCCAAATTCATCAATATAATAATTGGTATTTCCGGTATCTGCAGTAAGTGGTGTAAAAATAGACTGTATAAACAGGTTATGGCTGGCATGTAAAATAGCTCCGGTCCATAAACTTCCGGATTTTAACCGCAGCCACGTGAAAATAAAGCAAGATGCGAATATCATCACTGTAAAACATAAAAGAGCCAGCCATTTGGGACCGCCCGTGTTATAATTGGAAAACAGGAGAAGAGGATAATGATAGAGAGACCATATAAGTCCCATCCATAAGGAGGTAACGGTATAAGAATTAATCTTGGCCAGCTGCGGAGTGAGAAGGCCCCGCCAGCCTATTTCCTCACCCAATGCCGAGCCTACGGAACGCACCATCCCAAAGCTGCTCATCAGAATAATGTACAGGATCAAAGTCTGGCCATCAGAAAGACTCCAGCCCATACCTTTACCCGCTTCTGCTACAAACTGATGATTATAAAACCCGCCCGCTCCACTGATCCAGATGATGAGGTAAGGAACCAGGCTGTAAAGAACAGGAATGCAGTAAGCCATGATCTGGTATTTCGTAAGACCCCATTTCCAGCCCAGGGAAGAAACAGGTATTTTCCGGATACGGCAGGTAAGAAGTGCCGCAATGGCAGGACACCACATTACAATAGTAGCGTAAGATATAATTCCGCCACCGAGTTTCCCGGTACGGATACACATATAATAGACCGGAAGACAGAAAAGCAGGGTAAGACACAGGTAAGTGGCAATATTCTTCCTGATTTCGGATTTAGATATTGTATTTTCCATAAACTGATCTGGTGTTGAAGTTTATAAATAGTTGAAAAATAGCAGGTTATTTTTTTAATAAAAGTACACTTATTTCTTATATGAATAATAATTTTAGCACTGTTCAGTTTATAAAAAAGATCTTCTGTTTTTTAATAATGGAAAACTGTAAATTAGCCAAAACAATTTTTTCCGAATTACCTTAGAACATGTCCAGACTAAAAGCCATAAGAGAACAAAAAAATCTGACCCAGGAGGAGCTGTCAGAAAAATCAAAGATTTCTGTAAGGACCATTCAGCGTATAGAATCCGGAACAGAGCCCAAAGGACATACTCTGAGAGCGCTGGCGCAGGTTTTGGAAATAGAAGAATCTGAATTACTGCATACCCGGGCACAATCTATCAATGAAAATACTGAGCTTGAAAAAACAGATGAAGAAAACAAGGATCCCCGGATCAATTATTCTTATATCAAAATCATCAACCTTTCATCACTCATCTTCACACTTTTGCCTCCACTGAATATTTTTGTTCCGCTGATCCTGATGTTTACCCTGAAGCAGAACAACAGTCTGGCAAGACAGATCATTTCGGTGCAGATGATCTGGACGGTAATAGCGCCCATTACCTTCATGCTCGGAATCTTTCTAAAGTTCGGAAAACAGTTTACCCTTGTCCTTATGATCCTGATTGTTCTTTCCAATGTATTTATTATCCTTCGTAATGCTGCCGAAATAGACAGGAATAAAAAACTCTTTTTCAGATTGAAATTCAGTATGATATAATCCCTGTCAGGACTTTGTCGGGTTTTTGTCGGGTTAGTTTTTAATGAAAAATCTGTTAAAAATCTAACCTTTGTCAAAAAAATAATAATGACAAAGTCTTCACAATTGATCCTTCCTTTTTTTATTCTGTTGATGAATGTATTGCATGCACAGGTAGAAAAAACAGATCCTCTTTATAAAACTATTATGTCGAAAGACAGCTTGCTTTTTTCAGCAGGTTATAATAAATGTAATATCGGGCAGATGGAAAGTCTGCTAAACGACAGGTTTGAATTTTACCATGATAAAGGCGGTTCTGCCGACAAAAATAAATTTATCAACGATTTTAAAACCGGATTGTGCAAATCTCCGGAGACCTACCAGCTGAAAAGAGTCCTGGTTGATAAAACCACAGAAATCTATCCCATGTATAAAGACGGAAAGATCTATGCTGCTATTCAGAACGGAGATCACCTGTTTTATGAAAAAGCAGGGAATCAGGCTGAAAAATTAGTGGGAGAAGCAAAATTTACCCATTTGTGGATATTGGAAAATGCTGAGTGGAAGCTTAAGAATTCATTGAGCTTTAACCACCATCCAAAGCAAACCACTGATAATGAGGCGATGTTTGATAACGATCAGTCGATGCAGAGCTGGCTGAAAGAAAATAATATTCCTGCTCTGGGATTAGGAATTATAGAAGCAGGAAAGTTGCGGGAGGTAAAAGTTTTTGGTGAAGTTAAAAAAGGTGTTTCAGCGCCTCAAGATGCCTTATTTAATGTGGCATCGCTCACCAAACCTGTAACAGCAATGGTAGCCTTACGCCTTGTAAGTCTTGGCAAATGGAAATTGGATGAACCTCTTGATGTCTATTGGACAGATCCGGATATTGCCAATGATGCGAGACATAAAAAACTGACAACCAGAATTGTTCTCACCCATCAGACAGGATTTCCGAACTGGAGATGGATGAGTGCAGATAAAAAGCTGAACTTCCAGTTTGACCCCGGAACAAAATACCAATACTCAGGAGAAGGTTTCGAATACCTGAGAAAAGCACTGGAAAAGAAATCTGGAAGATCACTGGATCAGCTTGCTACAGAACTCATCTTTCAGCCTCTCAGAATGAATGATACCAACTATATCTGGGATCGGAACACTGATGCATCAAGATTTGTAACAGGATATAATGAAAAAGGAGAGGCTTATCCAATAGAAAAAATTACAAAGGCTAATGCTGCCGATGACCTGCATACCACCATCCGGGATTATGGAAATTTTATGGTAAGCGTCATGAAAGGAAAAAATCTGAAGCCGGAAATATTCCGGGAAATGATAAAAAAACAGGTAAAGGTTAAAGAAAATAAATATTTCGGGTTAGGCTTTGAGATTTATGATCTGGGAAATAATCATTACGCATTATCGCATAGCGGAGCAGACCAGGGAACCCGCTGCATTGCTATCATATTGCCCGATTCAGGAAAGGGAATCGTTATTTTCACCAATGTTGATGACGGGTATAAGGTCTATGAAAAGCTGGTTCTTCATTACCTGGGAGAAGATGGGAAAAAGATTGTAGACATAGAAACCAGATAACTGCCTATACTATAGAAATCTTTGTATATTTAGAGTATTGATCTGAAAATAAGCATGATATCATTAATGTTTTCAGAAAGCAACAGGTATGGGCAGTAATAAAAAGAAAACTATGTGGCAATATTATATCATTCCCGGTGCAGGAATAGCGCTGTTTATTTTTGCATTCTTAAGTTTAAGAAATACGCTTAGGTTCTTAAAAAAAGCAGAAAAGGCAACGGCAACCGTTACCTCACTGCGGATAGATGATTCGGACGGAGAGGTGTATATACCGCTCTTTACTTTCCGTACCCGTAATAATGTTGAATATACTTCCGGAAGGCACTAATCCTTCAGCCTGGTCAGTAGGTGAGACGGAGACTGTTATTTATGATCCGGATGATCCTTCTTCTGTAAGTTTATACACCTATTTCAGAATTTTTGCATGGCCTTTAATACTGATCTCAATAGCACTGCCATTACTGGTGATTGGTAGCGGATATTTTATTGCAGAAAAGTTTTTACAGTAATCAGAATTTTTATTTTACCTTTTCAAGAAGATATAATTTAGCACCGGAAAATCCTAATTTGGGCATCAGGTTGCCTTCCAGAACCATTGTTTTACTGTTGACATCAATAACGGAAATATAGTTGTTGGAATTATACTCTATATAGTTTTCTTTTTCCTTCGTTGAAGGATTCTTTCCGAATTCCATAGAATATTTTACCCAATCTTCATCCTGGGTGCTGCAGTGTACCGGCTTGAATTTGGATTTTTTGGCCTTGAAAACAATCTGGTCAAAACCTTCTGTACATTCTGAGGTAAATGATCCGTCAGGATTCTGATCCTTAGAAAAATCCTCAAAAGAACCACGGTAAACACCCACTACTTTCCAGGTGCCGTCCAAACGGTCTTCATCTATTTTTCCTTTGGCCTTACTTACCGCCCAGCTGATTCCGTTAACCGTTCCCTTTACAGCTTTATATCCCAGATTTACAGCTCCGGATACTACTTTTGTTGCCGTTCTTACCACACATGAATTGAGAACCAGTACAGCCGAAGCCAGAAATAGCATTTTTTTCATTTTGTCAAATTTTATCCTGCGAAGATAGTATTTTAAAAAAGACGTTTGTAATTTTTATCAGGAAGAACCAGGAGAATTTGTTTTATTGAATTGGCCTCCTTTATTTCCCGTCAAAATACTTCTTAAGGTCAGAAATATTTCTGATATGGAGCTCTTCAGCCTGTTTTCTGCGCATCATCAGTGCATAAGCATTATTGAATCCCAAAGGCTGCAGCCATTGAATTCCATATTGTTTTTCAAACGCTGCATTCACATAATGGTATGTTTTATCGGGACTTTGGGAAACCGCTCTGATCATCTCTGCTGAAGGTTTTAAAAGAACCAGAAGGCCGGTTCCTGTATATTCAGGGTAAAAATCAATCGCGTCATTCATTAAGGCATCAAAACAGATTTTCGTTCCCCCTAAACCGGTTTTTGTTTCTACTTTATAGCCGGTATATCCTTCAATAAGCATGGTATACATTTCCGCAAGGATATATTGCTCACCAAAGATTTTTGAGCCAATCCGGATGGTTCCCGAATTTCCTTTCCGGGGACTTTTATACAGGTTATTGCTGATGAGGAAATCCTTTGCGATCCTTTCCGGAGTATGGTTGAGGTGATCAGCTCTGTAATTCAGGTCCGTCATGATGGAATCATTGAATTTTCCGGCCAGCAGATTTAAAGTTTTCTCCAGATCCGGAAATTTTTTCAGTGTTTTTGTTTTGATAATAGGAGCCGCATAATACGGAGGGAATATTTTTTTATCATCATCCAGTACATACAGATCATAAGCTTTGATTCTCCCATCTGTAGAATATCCGCTGATCAGGTCCAGCTCCTTCTCATAAGCTGCTTTATACATAATCGCATCACTGACTACGAGAGGATTAACATTGAGTCCATATACAGAACGAAGTCCGATATCACCATCCTGCCTTCCCATAAATTCCGGGGTAAAACCGGCTTTAATGGTCCGGTGTGACACAGAAGTCAGAAGATAGCCTGTTCCCAGAACAATAAGGCTCACAGGAAGAATATATTTCAGCTTCTGAAAAAATCTGTAGCCTGATTTCTGGATCATCGCAATGATCTGATCCAGTACAACGGCCAGTAATGCTGCCGGAATGGCTCCGGCAAGAATCATATTCGTATTGTTGAGCGAAATCCCTCCGAAGATAAATTCTCCCAGACCACCTGCTGCCACAAAAGAAGCCAGGGTAGCTACCCCCACATTAATAACCGCTGCAGTCCTGATACCTGCAATAATCACCGGCATTGCCAGTGGGAGTTTCACCTTAAAAAGAAGCTGTCTTCTGTTCATTCCCATGGCTTTTGCCGACTCAATCACTGCAGGATCCACTCCCGTAATTCCTGTATAGGTATTCCGGATAATCGGAAGAAGCGCATAGATCAGTAAAGCCGCAATGGCCGGTTTCGGACCAATGCCGAAAACAGGAATCATAAATCCCAGCAGGGCAATACTTGGAATGGTCTGTAAAATACCGGCAGCGCCCAATACCGTGCTGGAAAGTTTCTTTTTCCTGGATATCAGTATGCCTAAAGGGACTCCGATCATAATGGCCAGAAGCAGTGACAAAAAGGCAAGCCCAAGATGCTGAATGATCTGGGCGGTCAGTTTTTCATGCTGGTCAGCAATAAATTGCCAGAGACTCTGCTGCTGTGTCATACCATCTGTGATTTTTTATAATGATTAAACGCTTTCACCACTTCTTCATAAACTTCAGTGTTTTGATGATCAGAACTCAGCTGCTGTAAAACATCCCAGACACTTGTATTGTCTGTACTGTCCGGTCTGTAGTATGAATTTTCAGGAGTAAGAAACGGACTGATATGATGCAGAGCCGCAACTTTATATTCTAACAGAAGCCGGTTTTCAGCAAAAAAATCACGGACAAAATGCGTGGCGGGCTGGTAAAGCATTTCCCTGGGAGTGCCGGTCTGTATGATTTTCCCGTGATCCATCAGACATATCCTGTGCCCCAGTTCAAAAGCTTCCTGCACATCATGGGTAACCAGGATAATGGTTTTACTTTTAAGTTCTTCCAGCGATTTGAATTCGGAATGAATATCAGCTTTGGTAATATTATCAAGTGCTCCGAAAGGTTCATCCATCAGCAAAACAGGGCTGTCTGCAATCAGTGCCCTTGCAATGCCCACCCGTTGTTGCTGCCCGCCGCTTAGCTCATAAGGAAAGCGGGACAGAACCTCTTCAGAAAGATGAAGTTTTGCCAGAAGCTCATGCGTTCTTCTTTCCGTTTTCTTTTTGTCCCATTTCAGAAGTTCAGGAACTACGGCAATATTCTGCTGAATCGTATAATGGGGAAATAACCCGGAATGCTGCATCACAAAGCCTATTCCCATCCTCAAATCCTCGGGTTTCTGATCCCTGATGTTTTTACCGTCAATGAAAATGTTCCCTGAATCTGCTTCTATGAGACGGTTAATCATCTTAAGTGTTGTGGTTTTCCCGCACCCGCTCGTGCCCAAAAGGACAAGGATTTCCTGATCAGATGCCTGAAAAGAAATATGATCTACTGCTTTTTTTCCGTTAAAACTCTTTGAGACTGATTCTACTGTGATCATGAATAAAAAATTACCGGGCAAGCCTGATTCCTGTGAACTGCCATTTTAAATTCGGCTGAAAAAAATTACGGTAGGTCTTTCTGCTGTGTCCCGGAGGCGTCGCTTCTGATGCTCCCCTTAAAACCATCTGATTCACCATGAATTTTCCATTGTATTCACCTACAGCTCCTGCTTCTTTCTTAAAATGTGGATAAGGCAGATAAGCAGAATTCGTCCATTCCCAGCGTGTTCCCCAGTCAAAATAATCTGAAGCAACTTCCCATTCTGCTTCAGTAGGAAGACGCATTCCTTTCCAGGAGGCAAAAGCAGAGGCTTCGTAGAAATTGATATGGCACAGCGGGGCATCGGGATCTGTTTCCTGTAGTCCGTTGAGCGTATAATACATCCACTTGCCTTCAATATAATGCCAGTATAGCGGGGATTTTGCAGAATTCTGTTTCACCCAGTCCCACCCTTCAGCATGCCAGTGCCTGAAATCTTCATACCCGCCGGCCTCCATGAATTCTAAATATTCCCTGTTGGTCACCAGCTGACTGGCAATTTCAAAGTCTGTCAGATATACTTTATGCCTTCCCAGCTCATTATCAAAACAGAACCTCTCTCCTTTAAAACCGATTTCATACACTCCTTCAGAAAAGCTGAGCATTCCGGTAGTTTTTGAATTGTTTTGTACGGATTTTTCTTCTGTATAAGCCGGGAAAAGCGGGTTATGCCCTAAAATATATTTAATATCAGTGATTAATAATTCCTGATGCTGCTGTTCATGGTTAAGTCCCAGGTCCAGAAGGGGTTCAACAGCTTCTGTCAGGAATGAACTTTCAAGAAAAGCCTTCATATGTTCATCTACGTACTTTCTGTATTGGTATACATCTGAAACAGAAGGACGGCTGAGGTTTCCGCGGTCCGTCCGGATTACCCTTGCCCCAATAGTCTCGTAATAGCTGTTAAAAACAAAATTATACTGAGGGTCAAACACTTTGTAATCAGGAAAATGAGGGATAAGGATAAAGGTCTCGAAAAACCAGGTAGTATGACCAAGATGCCACTTCGGCGGGCTTACATCAACAATAGGCTGTACTACATAATCTTCAATTTCCAGTGGGGCACAGATTTCTTCAGAACGTGTGCGGACATCCATATACTTTTTCGTAATATCTTTTGTGGTGGTCTCTGGTGTCATGTCTTTTAGTTTTAATGATTGGTTTTAAATGAAAGAAGCATGATTTATTTTCACTTTGCAGATGCTGTGCAGTCTTTTTTATTGTACCTGCCAGATCACATCCACAAACCATTTTTTAGAATCTCTGATCTCTCCGGTTATGGAAAATCCCGATTTTTCCCCCAGCTCCCTGATCTTTTCAGGAGAAAATTTCTGTGAAATTTCCATATCGATAAGCTCATTTTCTTCAAATGAAATCCTCGTATTACCAATCGTTACCTGCTGGCTGATAAGGCTTACCAGAAAACTTCTGCAGGCTCCCGAGACGGGGTCATAAGTCTGGTAATGCTGAAATTGTTTCAGATCAAAATTACCGCCAAGTTCATTGTTGATACGGCTCAGGAGATTAAGATTAAAGGCTGCGGTAATCCCTTCCTCATCATTATAGGCATTCAGAATAATATGCGGATTTTTCTTCAGGTCAAATCCTGCCAGTACACGGTCTTTGGAAGAAAGACTTTTGTTCAGGTGCACGCAGAAATCTTCAGCTTCTTCCAGGGTCATATTCCCGATATTGCTTCCGAGGAATAAAACCACTTTTCTCCGGGTGGACAATGCAGCTGCTTTTTGGAGCATTCCAAAATAATCACCTTCCAGACAGGTAATTTTCATGTCAGGTAAACGGTTGCTCAGTTTTTCATGAAGTATGGAAAGAATATTTCCTGAGATATCAATCGGCATATAGGTGAAATCAACCCCTTTACTGATCAGCCGCTCAAGCAGATAGGCTGATTTCATCGCGTCTCCCGCTCCTAATTCAATCAGGTCAAAAGATTCGTTTCCGGGAATAAGGAGCTCAATAAGCTCATCTGTTTTATTTTGGAAAATATCCAGTTCGCAACGGGTCAGATAATAAGCAGGCATAGCCATGATTTTCTGAAAAAGATGATCACCGGTTTTATCGTAAAAATATTTTGAAGATAATTTTTTAGGAGTACTCTGCAGTCCGCTCAAAACATCTGAACGAAATATATCTGCAGCATTTTTTTCAGTCTCAGCGTGTGAATCTAACTGTACATTCATAAATCTTATTTTGTGTGGTTTTGTAGATCACTGCAATTATCCTGCCTTTTACAGCATGAAAATTCTTTGCCTTTATCTAATTAAATATAAACAATTTTACTTTTAATAGCATGATTTTCATGATGTTTTTATCAGATGTGGTATTTTTAGCTCGTTATTCAATCAAATAAGCCCGAGTTTGGACATAAGTCAAACAGATTTACAAAGGCCTGTTATTCCTATCATTATCATTGATTCCGTGCAGGATTTCACCACCTTCCAGAGACATTTCAATAGCCTGGTTACTATACATGACCATTTGTTTTTCATAGTCTGCAACAGCTTCCGGAATACTGTTTTTACCTGTCAAATAACTGGTCAGAAGGGAAGCATCTGTAAAGGCTGTATTGGCTCCGACTCCTCCTGCGGGGCTCATCGTATGAACGGCGTCCCCCAGTGCGGTAATATTTCCGGATTTCCACGGTTCCTTTGGTAAAGAAGACCGGATAGGAGTTACGGATAAAGAAGACCTGTCTGCATGCTGAAATAATGCTTTAAGCTGGGGATGCCACTGATGGGTCACTTTATGAACAGCATTTAAAATCTCTTCTGCGGAATGGCTGTAGAAATCGGATTTTACCATTCCAAAAGCCTGAGGGTTGCCTATGAATGCCCAATAAAAATAATCGGAGAACGGGCTGAGAAGATCCCAGGCTGGTTCTTTCCCGGAAAAATCAAAAGACATAAAATCTGTAATTAAAGAAAACCGGTCACCGATAATCACTGAAGTACCTTCCTGTAATTCCTCGGCAATAGCATGCCGGGCTTCTTCAGAATAAAAAGTTCTCCCATAGATGGTAATATTCCCGGTATTGATTTTTCTGTCTCTGCAATACTCCTTTCCGATTCCGGAGTGGACTCCGTCAGCAGCTACTACCAAATCTGCAGTGTAGGTGGAGCCGTCTGAAAATGTAAGTTCCACTTCACTGCTTTCTGTTTCCTGCCAGTCTGTGAGTTCTTTTCCAAAACAGATATTGTCCTGTATGCCCTGAAGCAGAATTTCACGCAATGTCAGGCGGTTGGGTTTCAGGTCAGGCATTTCTTTCACTCCGTCACTCCAGGATTTTACAAGGGGGTTTTGAGATCTTTCAAGAGTTGTTGTTAAAACCTTCATTCCGCTGTAGCTTGCTGCACAGGTAGCCAGAAACAGCCTGTACAAATTTCCGGGAAGGCATTCCTCTAAGGCTTTTCTGCCGGGCTCATTCACCCTGATTCTGTATCCTTGTGAACGGGCGTTTATTGCAGCATCTTTTTCAAATACGGTGCATGGGATTCCATTCTTTTTTAATCCCTGAGCAAGGCACAGACCTCCCAGTCCGGCTCCTATAACAGCAATACGTTTGCTTTTTAATTGTTGTACCATCATAATTGTTGGTCAATCTTTTTATTGTTTCTGATGATTGACGGGACAAAATTAAAGTGTGGAGACAGGACATACGAGAGCTATTTAATGGTGATGATGGGACAAATCATGGTTTTCGGCTCTGAACTGTAAAGCGGTCATTCCTGTTCTTTTTTTAAAGAACCGTGAAAAATAAACAGGATCATCATAGCCCAGCTCAAAGGCAATCTGCTTTACATCCATATGGGTGTAAAACAGCAGACGGCGGGCTTCCCACAGAATTTTCTGATGTATCCAGAAGCTGGCAGGATATCCGGTAACATCTTTTACGGCTTCATTCAGATAGAGTGGAGTAATATTCAGGAAATCTGCATACTGCTTTACCTGTTTGACAGTTTTGAAGTGATCTGTGATCAGCTTTTTAAACTGCCTTGTAATCGAATACCTTTGGCCCCGGTGCTGAAAATTTTCGGTTTCTGTTCCTGAAATTCTTGAAATAATGATTCCAGCCGCAGATTCAGCCAAAGGCCTTGTGATGGAAGGAATATACAGCGCCGGATCCTTTTCTGCTTTTTCAAACAGGGGAGGCAGGTCAAAAATAATGTCATTTTCCGTAACGGCCGAAGACTGGCGGAGCCATTGGCAGAGGTCCAGGATTTCACGGTAAGATTCAGGAATAAGTTCAGCTTCTATGAATAAAAACCATCCCTCATTGTCTTTCTGGTGAATGTACTGATGAATTTGCCCCGGACCGGCAAAACATAAGGAAGGACCTTTTAAATCTATCCTGTTAAAATCTATTTCCATCACAAAGTTTCCTTTCTGCTGAAGAATAAACATATAATGATCATCCCTGTGAATTTCAGCCTGTTTCTCATGAAAGATTGATAAAGGCATCACCCGGACAGCTGAATCTTCCAGTTGATTGTGATGGGAAGGAATTACTTTTTTCATATGACTTACGAAGATACGTGATAAATGATAAATGATAAATGATGGTTGATGGTTGATGGTTGGTGATTGATGCTTGATGCTTGATGCTTGATGCTTGATGCTTGATGCTTGATGCTTGATGCTTGATGCTTGATGCTTGATGTGTAGCCAGATATCTTATGTATGCTGCTGTCTGTTTTAACGTCCGAAAATCAGGATTCACCGCTTAATATGACCTGTTCAAAGTTTTTATACTTCGTTCCGGGGCTGCTTTATTATAATTTTACTCTCATAAAACATCAAAATTATGAATACTACATTGAACTTCAGTAAAAAAATAAGATCCGCTTTATCCCTGATCATTTTGATAGGGACAGGATTATGGACACTGAAAGCACAGGCTCCTTCCACTGGTGAAAATGATCAGGAAAGTGCAGCGGTCAGATCAGCTTTTCAGAATACAAAGAAAGTCAGGGCCGGGCTGCTGGATGTTGGATATGCAGAAGCAGGACCCGCAAACGGAAAACCTGTTATCCTTCTTCACGGATGGCCATATGACATCCATAGCTTTGAACAGTCTTCTGCCATACTTGCTGAAAAAGGGTACCGTGTTCTGGTACCTTATTTAAGAGGGTACGGGACAACAACCTTTGTTTCACCCGATACAAAACGCAACGGCCAGCAGAGTGCTGTGGCATTGGATATCATTGCTTTTATGGATGCGCTGAAAATTGACAAGGCCATTATCGGCGGTTTCGACTGGGGTGCCAGAACTGCAGATATTATGGCGGCATTGTGGCCTGAGCGCTGTTCCGGACTGGTGGCAGTAAGCGGATATCTGATAGGAAGTCCAAAGGCAAACGAAAAGCCTCTGCCTCCAAATGCTGAGCTTTTATGGTGGTATCAGTATTATTTTTCAACTGAAAGAGGGTATAAAGGGTATAAAGCCAATACCGCGGCTTTCAATAAGCTGATATGGAAAACAGCTTCACCCAAATGGACTTTTGACGACCAGACCTACGAGCGTTCTGCAGCAGCATTTGATAATCCTGACCATGTTGATATCGTGATCCACAATTACCGCTGGCGCCTGGGATTGGCGAAAGGGGAGAAGCAATACGATGCGCTTGAAGCCAGACTGGCAAAGTCTCCATCTATCACAGTCCCCACAGTTACCCTGGAAGGTGATGCCAACGGTGCTGCGTTTCCTGCTCCGGAAAGTTATGCTTCAAAATATACAGGTAAATATGCACACCATACGTTAACAGGAGGAATTGGGCATAATTTACCGCAGGAAGCTCCAAAAGCATTTGCAGATGCGATCATAGAAGTAGATGCTATGTCACAAGCCAGATAAAACCTGACGGATTTAGAAAAACCACTGCTCAATGCAGTGGTTTCTATTTTATTTATCTTATCAAAAATGTTATCCCTGAAAATCCTTTTCAGTCTTCAGCTTATTAACCAGAGGATTAGCATACATGGCCAGGAAATATTCCCTGGAAACAGGATCCGACGGATCAATACGCATTTCAAGCCTGCGGACAAATAATTGTTTTTCCTGTTCCGTATATTCGGAAGCGTAGGTATTGGTATTGTGAAGGAGGTCGTAAGCGATGTATTTGGTAGGCCAAAGCTTATAATGACTGATAATGGAGCGGTCAATCACCTGGGCAATTGCCTGTAGCTGCTTATTTTTATTGTCAATAGTAGCAGCAATTTCATCCAGTTCCGTATCAAGTACATCACCGGCATGAAGGTGAATACGTTTCTTCTGTCCCAGAATTCCGCTCAGGATATTGGTAAAATCTTCATTTTTCCCCTTGATGTATTCCTCATCCCTGTGCTGGGCCAGCAGCTGGGGCATCTTTAAAGAATCTGTAGGATCATATTCATAGGAGATAGAGACCGGAACAATCTTTAAGGTTTTAAAATAATCCGTCAAAGACTGGTCACCGGCTGCCATAGCCAGCATTTTCAAAACCCCCTGCTGGGTAGAATCGTTACCGTCTTTGGTACGGCCTTCACGCTGGGCAATCCATACGGAACGGTTTTCATTATACAGCTGTTCCCTGATATATTCGGACATCGTCTGTGAACTGGTGAGCTGCTCACGAAGAGGAAGGCCTCTTTGCACCAGGAAGTTCCGGTTCAGCTTAGCGAGTACGTTTAAAAACTTCTTGCGCACTAGATTATCTCCGATCGCCGAAGCGGTCATAATATAACCACCCTCCAGCAAGACCAGATTAAGCAGTGAAGTATCCAGAACAATATCCCTGTGGTTCGAGACGAAAAGGTAAGGGGTGTTTTTATCCAGCTTATCAAAGCCCGAAGTCGTTAAGCCGTCGGAGCTCTTCGCAAGGATCTGCCGAACGGCAAACGCCACAAACTGATGCTGGAAATCGCTGATAGAATGAACATTTTTGAACTGCTCCAGCCAAACCTGCTCATCTGTATCAGGAAAAGTAAAATTCATCAGTGCTTTCATCATGGGATCACGGGCTATGCTCTGTAATCTCTCATTCACTTCCTGATCATAGAAATACCGGATTTCATCAAACTTAGACATGCGGTTGGGTAAAAATTAAACTTTTTGCAAAAGAACGAAAATTTATCCGGGGATTGGGTATAATGGGTGTTAAAGTATTATGAGGGGCGTAGGAGTTGGGTGAAATAAACGTATTTATAACAAAGCGATCTATGTGCGCGTTCACTTTATAAAAGAAACTATGCCTGGAGCAAATAAGAAACTACGCACGCACAAATACACACTCACCTTGTCATTCCGCAGGAATCTAAACTGTTATTTTATCATTATTTATTATCAGAAAGTTTCTGTGTCTGGATTCCTGCGGAATGACAAACGTTGTGGATAGGCTAGGCGAGCAGTTTGTATTATGTCTGGAGCAAATAAGAAACTACGCACGCACAAATACACACTCACCTTGTCATTCCGTAGGAATCTAAACTGTCATTATCACCACGCATTAAGAAAAACTTTCTGTGTCCGGATTCCTGCGGAATGACAAACGTTGTGGGTATGCTTGGCGAACAGTTTGTATTATGCCTGAATCAGATAAGAAACTATGCACGCACAAATACACACTCACCTTATCATTCCGTAGGAATCTAAACTCTTATTTTATCATTATTTATTATCAGAAAGCTTCTGTGTCCGGATTCCTGCGGAATGACAAACGTTGTGGATAGGCTAGGCGAACAGTTTGTATTATGCCTGAATCAGATAAGAACTATGCACGCACAAATACACACTCACCTTGTCATTCCGCAGGAATCTCGACTCTTATTTTATCATTATTTATTATCAGAAAGCTTCTGTGTCCGGATTCCTGCGGAATGACAAACGTTGTGGGTATGCTTGGCGAACAGTTTGTATTATGCCTGAATCAGATAAGAACTATGCACGCACAAATACGCGCCCACCTTGTCATTCCGTAGGAATCTAAACTGTTATTATCATCACGCATTAAGAAAAACTTTCTGTGTCCGGATTCCTGCGGAATGACAAACGTTGTGGATAGGCTAGGCGAATGGTTGATATTATGTCTGGAGTAAATAAGAAACTACACATTCACACATAAGCGCCCACCTTGTCATTCCGCAGGAATCTCGACTCTTATTTTATCATTATTTATTATCAGAAAGCTTCTGTGTCCGGATTCCTGAGGAATGACAAACGTTGTGGATAGGCTAAGTGAGTAGTTAGTATTATGTATGGAGCAAATAAGACTTTCTTAATCTGACGATATACAATTTTGTCATTCATTTGAATTCCGTATCAAAGCCAATTCTCAAACAAGTAATTCAAAAATTCTAAATTAGGATTTGTGCTCCTTATCAATTCAAGTTTCTTAATTCTTGACCAGTTTTTAATTTCCTTTTCTCTTTCAATGGCATGATGAATCCAATCGTATTTTTCGTAATAAATTAGAAATTCAAGATTGTATCTTGCGGTGAAGCTACCTGGATTTAACTTTGTTTTATGTTGATACAATCTCCTGTGGAGGTTCCCTGTAACACCAGTATAAAGTACTTTTCTGCTTTTATTGGTAAGAATATAGATATAGTAGGTATGGCTTCCTTTTGAAAACTTAATCATTTATGTTTGTTTTACAAAAGTTACAAAAATATCCTACTTGTGTTGCAATAATCTAAACACTTATTTTACTATTACTTATGTCTGGAGCAAATAAGCGACTATACATCAACACTTATGCGCCCACCTTGTCATTCCGCAGGAATCTAAACTGTTATTTTATCATTATTTATTATCAGAAAGCTTCTGTGTCCGGATTCCTGCGGAATGACAAACGTTGTGGATAGGCTAGGCGAATGGTTGATATTATGCCTGAATCAGATAAGAAACTATGCACGCACAAATACGCGTCCACCTTGTCATTCCGCAGGAATCTAAACTGTCATTATCATCACGCATTAAGAAAAACTTTCTGTGTCTGGATTCCTACGGAATGACAAACGTTGCGGAATGACAAACGTTGTGGATAGGCTTGGCGAGCAGTTTGTATTATGCCTGAATCAGATAAGAAACTACGCACGCACAAATACACACTCACCTTGTCATTCCGCAGGAATCTCGACTCTTATTTTATCATTATTTATTATCAGAAAGCTTCTGTGTCCGGATTCCTGAGGAATGACAAATGTTGTGGATAGGCTAGGCGAACAGTTTGTATTATGCCTGGAGCAAATAAGAAACTACACATTCACACGTAAGCACCCACCTTGTCATTCCGCAGGAATCTAAACTGTTATTATCACCACGCATTAAGAAAAACTTTCTGTGTCCGGATTCCTGCGGAATGACAAACGTTGCGGAATGACAAACGTTGTGGGTATGCTAGGCGAAAAAATTATCTTTTACAAATGATACAATATTCCGTTTCCATTGGTTAATATCGTTGTGAGCTGAGATAAAAGCTATTCCACAGGTAAGTTTATCCGTTGTCATATCATTTTCTATAGCTGAATAGTCACCCTTAATCAGTTTACTTTCTTCTCCCGGATATATCAGGGCTGTTTTTGTTGCTTTAAAATACCGGTGATAAGCATACATCTGCCTCAGATCCTCGGGTGACGGAAGATACCTTCCGTTTAAATTTTTCCATTTCGTATCCATAACAATTCTGTTACCATTAACTTCAAGAACAATATCCGGTTTCATTTTGCTGGCTGCGGTTTCTGATCTCCAGAATTCCTTTGATTGTTGGGCTCTTATTTTTACATTAGTATGTTTTATATTTTTCTTTAATACTATATATACAAACTGCTCCCAAAGACGGTTCATATCAAATAGTAAAGCCAATACATTATTTTTTCCTCTCGATACATCAGGATGGTAGTTGAGTAAAAGCAACTTTGCGATCTGCAGAGCTTTTTCATAATGTTGATTTTTTCGATCGAAGTTGATCTTTTCAAACGTTGAATATGTGACTTTGAGATCACTCATCTCGGGAAAATTCAACAATAACGTCCCAATTCTGCTTTTTAGATCAGACTTGCTATTAGTCTGTTCAATAAGTTTCAGAGCTTTGTATAGAATACGATGTATTTCATGATTCACATCATAATGAGAATACTTTACATAGAATCTTTCATGATGAACCAGATTCTGCGATATATGCTTTGAAAACTGCAGAGCTCCTTTTAACGCATGTAGGTTTCCCTCCTTCCTGTTATATCTTTTGATAAGTCCCCGGTGAAGCAGGTACTCTAACTCTTTTATGTACAGTTCATAATAAAGATCCAGAATAGAATTTTTTTTCAATTTTAATGTGGTACTGCTGGAGATTTTTACTTCAAATCCCCATACCGTTCGTATCATATCATACAATAATTGTCTCCATTCATCTTTGCTGTTATGATCTGCTTTTGGAAGAATCTCAATGGTTGTTTGGCCGATCTTTATGACGCCAACGTATTGATTAAATTTTACTCCGTTTTTTATAAGGCTAAAAAATGGTGTCCCATCTCCATAATAATTCTCTAAAGCTTGGTCCAGTTTTAGTTTTTTGTGTTCTTCAGTGAAATAGAGCTTTTCATGCTCAAAAACAACAATAGATTCTATTGGTTTCATTAAATAGAGTGATTTATTAACAAAAGAACTGCTTTTGAGAAAGTCATGTCAGTTTCTCCAATTTTATAATTATGATTTGGTTTTCTGTAATCTATAATTTCATAGGATTCACTTTCTGAATACTCACTTTCATAGTCATCAAATGCTGCAAAAACAGATGATTGGGTAATTTTCTTCTTTACAAATCCTTTCCCTAATACCAATCCTATTTTACCATAATCGCCGAAGAAATATTCCTGTAAAAGAGGAATGATATTTTTATAAAAAGAATCTATAATGGTTGTATTGTCTTTTCCCATAAAATAAGCATGCCCAATAGCGTGGTCTTTATCAATTAGTTTTTCTATTCGATTGTTTATGATAGTCAATAATTTTTCAAAATCGGTTCTTTCATAATCAAACCTTTGAAAATATCCGGATTCTTTGACCGTATTATTTTTTTTATCCTCTTTCATCTGTTCCCAGATATCTTCCTTTTCTTTCTTGAAACCTTCAGAAACACCTAAAATAGAAAATAATTTATTTTCTTCAGCCAGATATTCTTCATCAGTCCATTCATGGTTTTTATATTCCCATAAAAGATTTTCTATCATTGTTGACGGATTCAGAAGCTCAGGTTTAGGAGGCATTTCTTCAAAAGAAAATCTTCTTCTCAATGCTGTATCCAAAGCTTCCACACTTCTGTCTGCTGTATTCATGGTTCCGATAATATATAGATTGGAGGGAACTCCGAATTTATTTTTGCTGTATGGGAGAGTGATCTCCAGAGCTTCATTATTGCCCTGGCGTTTATCCTCTTCAATAAGCGTAATGAGCTCTCCAAAGATTTGAGACACATTTCCACGGTTTATTTCATCAATGATAAGCACGTGAGGAAGTGGAGGAAGAGTTTCTTCTTTTACTTCAGTAACAGATTTTTCTTTTATTTTATTATTGATATAGTTTAAAACAGACCAATAAGCCGTAGAATTGGAACCTCCGATTACTGCTCTGAACTCTTTATTTACATCCTTAATCATTGACAGATCAGGAAATGCCTGCTGTAGTTTTTCAGCTCTGGAATAAGATACCGTATAAATCTTCGAATCTTCAGAATAGATGGGTTTCAGATTTAGATTTCCTTTATCAGAAACATCCACTATTTTCAATCCTAAATCAGGAGTCTGGATGGTTAATACAAGTGGGTTTTCATTTTCCAGGTGTGTATTGACATCCAGAACAAGATCACTCCATGCATCGTCGAAAGTATATGGCTTGGTTGAGTTTTCACTTTTTAATCTTGGTTTTCTGGCTTTATCAGCAATTCTTTTGAAAATACCACTTTCTACCTCGTAAATCACCTTTTTATTGCCGTCCTCATCTTCATCAATTCTGGGTTTTATCCCTTCAATAAAATCCTCATAGCTCATGCTCTGATGGAAGGTGGTAAACACAATTCTTCCTTCATCTACCAGCTTTTTATATTCATCCTTGATTTGCTTTCTGGTATGATCAGACAGCACAAAATCAGGGTTAGCGATCTGAATAGCTTTATTAATGGTATTGTAGGTCTTACCGGTACCTGGAGGCCCGTATAAGATCTGATTAAGAGGATGGAGGACTGTATTATTCATAGTAAGTTCTGATTTCATTGTTTTTATGGTGTCAATTAGCTTTTCTGAAGTGGCATCATAAAGCTCATCTAAGCATTCTACCACCTTTTCTACAAGGTCTTCATCGGAGAGTGTAAATTTCTTAATGTGAGAAACAGAGTTTCCGAAGTGCCATTTTTTCCATTCCAGAAAGGAAGGAAGAGTTCCTAATAACGCTCTCATTATTTCGGCATTCTGATGATCGTCTTCAAAATGCAGGTCAACGGAAATACTTCCCTTTTTAATAATCACTTCATAATGAGCTCTTTTATGATTAAAATACTGTTCCTTATCAAAGATCCATATATTATTTCCTTTAAGATCTCCAAAACCGTACTCTAGCTGGTTTTTCTCAGCATATTCTTTTAGATTGGCAATAAAGGTTTTAAAATCCAATTGTTTTTTATCCCATTCTTTTTTCTGATCATAGATATGGGCAGCTATTAATAATGTTTGATTTTCCGGATTGTTGGTTCTGTCAAGATCTGAGAATTTTTCTTTCAGCTCGGAAACAAAAGTGTCTGGGTTATAAGCATGATTCAGGTAATGGCTGGAGATAAGTTCCCTATGGCTTAATGCTATAGAATTGATATTATCTTCTGGCATGGCCAACATATCTAAGGCATTTTTCACGGTGATATTTACATCATTTTTGTGATACTTGTAATTAAAAGTATTGATGACCCATGGTTTCATTCTGACTCCTGCTTTAGCCAATACTCTTTTATCATCATACTGATTGTAAATAGCTTTGCCACGGGCGTGAATATCACAATAAGAAATGATGCTAAAAAGAATTTCCTTTATCGGAAAGAATTGATGTCCCTCTTTAATTTCAGCAAAAGCAGTATAGTCCTCTAAAAGATGTTGCAGTTCTGCCTGTTCTTCATTGGATAAATAAAGATCCATCCATTTTTTTAATGCATCTTTTCCTTTTTGAAAATAAAACTCATCGGATTGGATAAGGCGTTCAAAATAACTTGTTGCTGTTTCTATTACTGACATTTGGTTTTCGTGGGTGTTTAGTTTATGTGTTTTTCTTAGCGAAAGAACAGATTATTCATTAAAAGAAGCAATAATAATAAAAATTTACAGCTTATGCTTACGGGAAAACGTAAATTTTCTTTAAAAATCCCGCAAATACTGCTCAGAAATACCCTTAGGCCCCTTCAGAAGTGCCTCTAACCCCTTGACCAAGCCCCTGAAGGGACTTCATGAACGGTCTCCACCCCCTTCATGAAGGGGCTGTAACCCGTTGGGTAAGGGGGTAAAGGGGGTTGCATAAGGGTGTACCGGGACTTATATAAGGGGTAGAGACCGTTACTAAAGAGGGTAGAGACCGTTGCTGTACTGCCTGGAGGGGGTTGAGGAAGGAGGTAGGGGAGGAAAACATGGTCTCCAACCAAAATATGATCAACAGGTAACCACAAAAAAAGCACGTTTTCACGTGCTCTCAGAAAAAGTATGTATTCTTACTGATTATTGTTTGGAGGGGTCTCCGTTTGTTCTGAAGCTGGCCCTGCTGCAAAAAACTGCTTCATCCCTTCGTAGATCCCGTTGGTACCGGGTACATTTTCTTTAGAGAGGTATCTGATGCTCCGGTAAAAACTGATGGCGTTATGATAATTATCGTGATCCAGTAACACTTTGGTATCGGAAAGTTGCTCTACCAGGGAATCTAACAGCTGCAGCCTTTGTTCTATCTGCTCTCTGGCGATGTAATCTCTGTCGAATTCTGTCTTATCAAGAAAAACCGGAACATACTGAACATTTTGTTCCATATAGGTTTTGGCTTTATTCACGAAGAGCTTGTTCTGTTCTGCAATTCTACCGTATTGCTGTCTCTGGTCCGGGGTAAGGTTGATGGTTTTCCCGGTAAGGACAGTCTGGATATCCTGAATTGCTTTGTCAATGGTTTGTAAATCGCTTTCTGAAAAGCTTACACTGATTAAATTGTCTAGTGCCATACGCTTGTGTTTTTGATTGTTATGATGATCAAATATAGGAATCATAAAACATAGAAAAACACGCTGTTGTAAGATTTTAAGGCCATGTTCATCAGAAAATGAAAACCGGATAATGAGGTTTGTTCTTTATGGGTTTTTGAAGAAAAAAAGAATGTATAAAGAAGGAAATGGTGAAACAGAAGAGAAGGGGCGCTTCCAGAGCTTTTTATGTCGTTTTTTAGACATGTTTTTTCTAAATATTTTTCTATATTTAAAACTTCATAAATGTTGATTTATCATGGAAAACAAAATACATCAGGGGCGCAATGTAAAACGATTCAGGGAAATGCTGGGCATCAAGCAGGAAGCACTGGCTTTTGACCTTGGGGACGACTGGAACCAGAAGAAAGTTTCTCTGCTGGAACAGAAAGAAATTATCGAAGACCCTTTACTGAAAAGAATTTCTGAAGTAATGAAAATTCCGGTGGAAGCGTTTCAGAATTTTGATGAGGAGCAGGCGGTGAATATTATTTCTAATACGTTTGGGGAACATGCTTTCAGTAATTCGTTCAACTATGGTACAATAAATTTTCACCCTATTGAAAAAATAGTTCAGTTGCATGATGAGAAGATTGCTCTTTACGAGCGTATGTTGAAGGAGAAGGATGAGATGATGGTGAGGCTGGAGAGGTTGATTGAGAAGGGATAACTTAATTTAAGATATACTAAAAAGGTTCAGCACATGCTGAACCTTTTTTATAGTATTTACATTTAACATAAAAGGTATACATTATGTGTTAACATTTTACCATCTTATTGTTTTGGGATTAATTTTAGTAAAAAATGCATTTTTAAATTAGACAAGACATTATTTGAATAAATTTGAGATATAATTTTGAATAATATATTGAGTTATATGAATTTTTTTTGATGGATTATATATGATATTTATTAACATACTAGATTGAGAATAGGTATTTATGTGAAATCATTATATTGTAATTTTACTATAAAGGTAATATTCTGAAAAAAAATATCTATTATTGTTTAAAAACAAATAACCAATTATTTATTTAATGATATACATCGACATGGAATCAAAAAAACAAACTTTTTTTAAAGGAGAGCCAACAAAAGATTTTTTCATTGATTTTCTTACAAAGGATATTGCACTAGATAAAGCTATAATTGACTTAGTTGATAATTCTATTGATGCTGCAAAAAGCCAAAAATCACTAACCGAATCACATTATGATTTTTCTGATAATAAAATTGAATTATTTATTAACGAAGATGAGTTTATTATATCTGATAATTGTGGTGGTTTTTCATTGGATGTTGCAAAAGATTATGCATTAAGAATAGGAAGACCTGACGGAATCGATTTTGCTAAAAACTCAATAGGCAGATTTGGAGTTGGGATGAAACGAGCTGTTTTTAAGTTAGGTAAACAAATCTATATAGAATCTAAATGTCATAATGGTGACCATTTCAAAGTAGAAATTGATGTTGACAAATGGAAGAATAAAACTATTGAGGTTAGTACTACTGAGAATGAAAAGTTTGAAATAATTGATTGGAATTTTGATTTTGAATTAATTGAAAAACAGTCTGAAAGTAGATTAGATAAAAATACTTTTGGGACTTTCATAAGTGTAAAACATCTTCGAGAAGAGGTCAAAGAAGAATTTAGATCAAATGTTAGTATTAAAAAATTAATTGTTGATTTAGAAACAACACTTGCTTATAGCTTAGAGAACGGGTTAAAGATATTTTTAAATAAAATATCTCTTCAACCAAGACCAATTCTATTATTATATTCAGATTTGGTTAAACCGTACGCAATAAACAGAAAATTCGGGGATATTTCTGTTGATATTATTGCCGGAGTAGGAGAACCATCACCAGATGATGCAGGATGGTATATATACTGTAATGATAGAATGATGATTTCTGCAAATAAAGAAAACTTAACCGGTTGGCAAGGTGGAAAAAATTATTTTAGTGATACAGGAGTCCAAAAATATCATAATAAAGTTGCAATGTTTAGAGGGTTAGTTTTTTTTAATGCTGAAGACTCTAAATTATTACCAATGACAACAACTAAAATTGGTATTGATTCTGATTCTAAATTATATAAATCAGTAAGAGAGCTTATGATTGAAGCAATGAAAATAGTGTTATCAAAATTGAATGAAATTGATAGTCATGATGATAGAAAAAATATAGTTGATAATACAGAAAAAAAAGATGTAAAAGATATTTTATCAAATCTTACTCAAAATTTTTATTTTCCTAATCCTGAAACCAACTCAACAGATTCTTCAATTTCAATGAAAAGAATCTCATATCAAGTTGATGGGAAATTATTTGAAAATGTTGCTGAATTTTTGAATACTAAAACTGGTAAAACAATAGGTATTGAAACCTTCAACTATTTTGTTAAAATGAATGATTTAGATGAAATAAATTAATTATTAGGAAATATGGCTAGTAGTAACGATAAGATTAATTATAACCTAAGACCTTCTAAATCAATAGAAAGAAAAATGATTTTAGAAGTATTGAAAGAAATTTGTTCTCCTTTAAAAGCTGCAGATTATCAATATATCGGAATGGGATCAGCTTTCTTTGTAGATTTTAAATTGTTTCATAAATCATTGGGAATAAATGAAATGTTTAGTTTTGAGGGTAAAAAAAGTAATGTAAATAGATGCAATTATAATAAACCTTTTGACTGTATTGAAATAATACCTGAAAGAACAGAAAAAGGATTGACAGAAATTGATTGGGAAACAAAAAAAAGTATAGTTTGGCTAGACTATGAAGATGAACTAAGGGGTTGGATGATTAATGATATAGATACTGTTTCTCAAAATGCAAAAAGTGGGAATGTATTAATTATAACACTTAGGAGAACCTATGAAAAAGATATTGATGATTTAAATAAGGAATTTAGCGATTATATTCTAAACAAAATAACCCTAAATGATATGCATATAAAGAATAGTGCAAACTCCTTAAAAACAATACTATCATCTGCAATTAATAATAAGCTTATTAAAGCTTTTTCTGTGTATCCTGCTGATGAAAAAATAGATTTTTATCCATTATTTGAATTTACTTATGAAGATGGGGCAGCTATGTTTACTTTTGGAGGCATCTTTCTTAATGAAAATGATAAAACTGAATTTCAAAACTATAAATTTCATGACCTTGAATTTATACAAGAGTCTAATCGTCCTTATAGTATATCTTGTCCAATAATAACAGATAAAGAATTTCATTTATTAAATGCAAAATTACCAACATCAGATGTTGAAACATTCAGTACTATTGAGGAATTAGAAATTGTACCAAAAATTCATAGAGAAAATTACTTTAGAACTTATAAGTATTATCCCAATTATTTTGAAATTTGGATATAATTTGAAATATACTTTATTTTAATATCAAATTAAGTACTTACTAAATATTTATTAAATAATTTTTTCTTCAAATTCAATACATTTTTCAACAAGTAATTTTGAGTTAAATACATTAAAAAAAACTGTGGTATTTAAGTAATTCAGAATTCTTTTTCTTTCAAAAATGAGTTTATTTGTTATTTCAGTACTACTAAAAAAGCTCTGTTTTTGACTAACTAGACTATACGGAATAAACATTGTATGAACAGGATCTAATCTATGAAAATTCATATAGTGATTATATCTTGAGGTTTCTCCTTGTTTTTTATACCATTCTTTTCCACACGCACACTGAGCTAGTATTGATAAAAAATTTGGAACACCATCATGAAATGGAATCCATCCTATAAGGTCTAATCCTTTTTCCTGGGTTCCTTTTGAGGAAATTTCACTAAAATTCTCTTGACGAATGCTTATTTTCATATCATTTGCGAGAGCTTCTATCTTCTGGACAGCGGTCCCTGTATAATCTGAGTTTTTCCCAAAAGACTTAACAATTGCGTGTGAAGGTAAAAAATTACGAAGCACCTCTGTACATAGAAGCTCAAATTCTGTTGTTAACTCTGGCTGGAAATCAGCAAATATATTAAGAGAAGATGATAATAATAAATATATATAGATTTTATTACGCTCTGTGATATTAGCTTCTTCTTTAAGAATTATCCTATCCACATGATCTATTCTAAAAGGATAGTCGTCACCGAATATTTGTTTTCTTTCTATTAGTAATCTAAAAATGCTATCAACGAATCGTTCGTTTTCATCGTTGGCTTCAGATTGATCCGCATCAGATTTTCGTTGTCTAATAATTTCTTCATCTTTAAAACGATCTAAAATATCTGAAGTTGTAACATAATTTTGATTTGAAAATAGACTTACTAATTCTATATAATCCGCATAAAGATAGATTAAGTTTCTTGTGGGCGCTGTTCCCATTTCTAAAGAAAAACCTTTAAAGAAATTGGCTATTTTTTTATTAAAGCTCATCCTCATCTTCTTTATCTTGTAATGTACGACCAATTTTCGTAGCTAGTGAGCGTATTTCTTTTATTTGATCAGCAACTTCATAGAATTTTACATTTGCTTTAACAACTAATCTATCAGCATTCTCTAAGTTATTAAGTGCAAAATTAATGAAGTTTACTAATTGGGATTCAGTTTCTCCTGTTAACTCCAATGCATTTTCAAGTGAAACTCCTTTTTCTATGAATGCTGCTTTTGCTGCAGTTACACCTAAGACCGAATTTAATGCCGTTAAACTTGCACTATCACCTATCAATCGAGTTTTTCCTTCTGTATTTTTTTCAAATAGCCATCTTGTCCAGTTTTCCAGATGATTTACATCTATATTTACTTCTTCTATATCATCTATATTTTTTACATTTAAGCCTAAGTAGTCTGCTATATTAGGTTTATTAAGGCTATCAGCAATATAATTGAAGTAAAATGTGGTATCATCTAAACCTGGTATTTTGAAGTATGCTTCGTCCTGTATCTGATCAAAAACCTGATAACCCACAAGAATTCTTTTAACATAATCTCTTCTACTACCAATACTTTTAGCTAATTCTTTAGAAGCTTCATTAAGATCTAAATCAGCATATTGACTTTTCCATAGTTCAAAGAGATAACGTGCTTTTTCTAAAAGTTTCCATTCTTTTATTCCTGTAATGTGTCTGTAACCTAGGTAATTATGGATTTCCTCAGGTGTTTCGAATATTAAGCATGGTATTTCAGTAGGAATGTATTCTGCTTCCTCAACTGCTTGTTTAACTTTAGACTTTTGTACTGTAACCAGCGCAGGATTATTAAGTAGTTTAACGGCAGACAATCTTCTATTACCTTCAATTACAGTATAATCATCTGATTGCTGATTTTTAACTACAAGAAGTTGTTCTCCTGGAAAGAAATCATTTTTTCCAATAGCCAACATTAATTCAATTAATGAGGCGTCCAATAGCATATATTCTAAAATTTGCTTTTCGTCAGAACCTTGTAATGATTTTGGTAAACGGGGGTTATTACTGTCTAAAAATAATTTACTTAGAGAGATAATATCAAATTTTGGTTTTCTATGACTCATAGTCAATATTAGTTTATTTAGTTGTAATAATACAAATACTTTATGTAAAGATTATATTAGAAAAAAATTCATTGAGTCGGATATTTTTTCTACTAAATAATCAAATCCATCAATATTAGTATTTTTTTGAAAATCATCATTAATCAATTTTAAACCATCATCAATATGCAGTTTAATATATTTGGGAAGATCTTTATCTGTTTTGTATATATTATAGTGAATACAAACGAGTCCTATATAAATATCATCATAATCTCCAAATAAAACACTCCTAGAATATTCTTTTCCACCAGAATCTGAAATATTATTTAAATCTAGTTTATGACCTAAAGACAGGGAATAAGAAAATGCCATTCTGGCAATAATATTCTCCGTAACTAAATTTAACTTACGTGTTAATTGAGCAACGACCTCTTTATTACTTTTACTTGTTTTAATTTGAGTGAACATAGTTTTTATCTTTCCTAAATTCGTTAAATAATTGATCTTTGCTATATTCTTTTAAAGATGAAGAACTTTCAGTATTTTCTATCATATATACTTTATTAAGATAAGGTTTAAGGTAGCTGTATTCTATTTCCGATAGCTCTTTTTCCAACAAAGGAAAAAGTACTACTTGCTCTGAAATTACAGGATAAAATTCTCTAATAATGTTCTCTGAATGGAATTTATCAAACTTTTGTAAAGGACTATCAATAAAGATAGGAAAAGCAATACCAGATTCATCGACTAAAGCTTTTAATAGTGCTGTTGCATACAGTTGCTGTTCTCCTTTAGATAGAGATTCTTTGTCAATAATTTTATCATTAATATCTAATAAATCAATATCCATAATGTCCTCTTGTACATTTACTTGCACATTTCTAATGAAATTGTTTTTATGCATAAGTTTTTTTAATCCTAATAATATGGATTTCTGTAAAGAGTATTTTTTCTCTTCTTTTATTCTTTGAATTATGGTATTTACTTTACTAATTAAGTTTTCAGTTACTTCAGCTTTAGCCAAATCAGCCTTAATAAAATTAAGATTTTTCTCAAGCTCAGAAATAATCTTATTATTATTTGCCAATTGTTTCTCAAGAGAATTAAGTTCTTCTAAAAGTCCTCCTTTATCCTGAGTTAATTGTAAAATTCTGTTGTCAATTTTTGTTTTATCTTCTCTAAGCTTTTTAGCTACAGCATTATCCTTTCTAACTTCTGCTTGCTTGATTTTGTAAAAAATTCTGGATAATGAAATACGGTTATTTTTTTCTTCTCGAACAATATTTTTAAACTGTACATTAAACCCATTTTTAATATTATCCAAAACAGCCTTAATAGCTCTTGCCTGTTCAGGAGTATAGTCTAAAAGAACTGGAGTACTTTCATTATTTTTAATTGTGTATTCTTCTAGAGAGTTTTGAAAAAGCTGAATAATCTGTTTACTCTTTAATAAATCAATCTCTAAATCTCCTAATTTTTTTAAAACAATATTATTGAGAATGGGGTTATCCAAAATGTTAATGCTTAAATTAGAATTTGCTAAGCTCTCATTTTCTAATTGAGAAACAAGTTCAATGATTCTCTTACCTGACAATACAAGAGGTACTAAATCCAGCATCTTTTTTAAACGTGCTTTGATTTCGTCAGACTCTTTTTTGAGATGATCTTGTTCTTTTTTTAGTTGAATTAATTCCTCAACGGATATACCATTACCTTCTCTTATTAGTTTATCCTGTAATGCTTCACTTTGGCTACTATACAATGATATTTCTTTTTCTAAATCATTCTTTTTTTCTTTATGAAGCTGTATAAGAGATTGTAATTCTTCCGTTTTATTAATTAATTCCTGAAGCTTATCTTGTTGCAAAGGCTGTGCCCCATTTCGGCGTAATTTTATCAAAAGAGTTTCTAAATTCTTTTTTAAATCTTCATATTTTTTTATACCTAAGACTTCTGAATAAGCATGGCTAAGGCTTTTTAATTCTGATTTAGTTTTTGCCTCTGCAAGGGTTACTATTTTTTCAGCATCAAAAAAGAAAAATTTTGCAACTTCTCTGGGGAGAATAAAATCATTTATAAATATTTCTAGACCAACTTCTTTTGTTAGTTCATTTTCAGATCCATCAATAAAAATTGTTAGTTCCTCATGTCTGTGTTGAAAATTATAGGTTCTCTTAATTAAAATTGATTCACAAGACATTGAGGGAATAGAAAGATCTTGTAGTTCTATTTCAACAGAAAATATAGGATTAATTTCTATTCCTCTTTCAAATTCGGCTTGAATATCACGGTTTAAAAGAGTTACTAAAAAGTTATCATAACCTCCTACATTACGAATATCTTTTTTATATTTTTCCTCGACTTCTATCATCATCTTGCCATAAAAACACCAGATGAGTGAAGTTAGAAAAGTAGTTTTCCCAAAGCCGTTTTTCCCAGCTATTATATTTATGTTATTTGTTGGTTTAGGAGAAAATAAATTAATTTCATTTTCTCCTTTGTATATTCTAAAATTATTGAGTTTTATTTTATGAATTTTCATTATTAAATAGCCTTTCCTGTTGCAAACTTTCCAATTCTTCTTTCAATGTCGTTATGTAACCCATATTTTGTAATCAACAATGTCTTAGTTTCCTGAAGCGATATTAAATTATCTATAAGATCATAATAATTCATATCGTCTTTACAAACTTCTTGAATAATTCTTTTTTCAGTATGATCTAGAGTTTTAATATTATTTGTACTAATATCTCTTCCATATATTTGTTTGTAAGCTTCACTAACAGTATGATCAAAATACATATCTCTATTCCAAATTACTTGGATAGCAATCAGTTCTTGATTATTAATTAGGGTAATGTCCGGTCTCTCTTTTTGAATTTCTTTTTGAATATTTAATAGATCTATTAAAACTTTGTACCGATACTCAATTGTGTAAGTTCCTCTATTTTCGCCATCATCATTTATAGCTTGCTGACCATTTCTTCGTGTATCCATTCTATTTTCTGGAATGTTGCGATTTTCTACTAATCTAATTCTAAAGTCTAACAACGGTTGCATCCAGTTTCTACCATTATTGACTAATGAATTCATAGATTTATCATTTTTTACAACAGTACAGGTCCAACAACCGAAACGACTTTGTCCACATGATCCATGCTTTTTATCAGTAACAACGGTTGGACATTCATAATCATCAGCACTTGCATCAGCATAGATTTGAAATAATATTGCATTATCATATCCCCAAGGAGAGGGAACAGCATTGATAATATACCATATTTCTTCTAACAGCAATTCTTTAATTGGTGCATACACATAAGTATTTGGAGTATTGGAATGTTTCGATAATCTTCGACCTTGAACTTCATTTTTTTTAATAGAACGTTCTCTAGTAGCACTTTCATCATAGCGGGTTCCTAATAATACAATTGCCTCACCCATTTCATTGATTTGTTCTAATAAAAAACTAGAAGTGGGACGGATTTTTAATTTATCTGTACACCATCTAAATGAATTATTTGGAACAGGATAACCCTTTCCAATAATATTGATCCAGAATGTTTCTTCTAATTTTGGCGTTGTCCGTTTAACAAAAACTGGTAAATCTTGATTTCTTGCTTCCTCATCTATTTTTTTCAAAACATCCTGTACATAGTCAGCTAGAATTGGATTTTCCACCATAGTATCATTGCAAACTACATATACTTTTCTTTTTAATTGAAATGGAAATGGTAGTTGTTCCCTAATCCTTTGTAATGCAATCCAAACCAATGTTAATAATACGGTTGAATCTTTACCTCCACTAAAGCCAATTATCCAAGGTCTTTCTGACCTATCTGCATATAAATACTGATCAATAATTTGATCAATAATTCCTTCTATTTTTTTGCTTTTTATATGTTGCATTTTTAATCTCGACAATATTTATCCACGTAAAATTCTTGTCAAATTTAGCAAAATAACATTGAATTATAAGTAACCGAAATCTATAATAAACATAATCTATTAAGAGTAAAGTGTTTGTGTTTTAATTAATTGAAAAGATATAGAAATTATGCAATTATTGTAAAGAGAGCTGAAAAGGTTATTTCATAAATACCAACACTAAAAATAAAATAGTGTCTGTAATGGTATAGGGAGGTTTCATCTCTTTGATAGTATCATATAATACTATCAAAGAGAGAAATTTATATTAAAAATATAGAGATTTATTAAATAAACTATGCATTTAGGTCCACAGTCACAGTCTGCGTCCTCCTACACATCCACCTTCTCAACCTCCAAACCGGCAGATACACAAACACCACAGACAGCACACCTGCCAGCGCACCTACCACCACAGCCATTGCCGTAGCATCCAGCTTATAATCTTTTGAGAAATTGTACTGTCCTATAAAGAGCAGGGATAAAACCAAAGCTCCTGTAATCAGGCCGTGTAAGATGCTTAGCTTGGTCATGAGTTTTTTAATATTCAGCTGTTCGTCTACGGTAAACTCTATGGCTTCCTGGCTGGCGGCATCGGTTACCCTTTTGATGATATCAATGGTGAGGACTACCGGAAGGAAGATAGCCATCGGCAGGGTAAGGCGGGCCAGGTTTTGGGTTCCTGAGAAAAAATGGGTGTAGCCTAGCTCTTTGAAGCTGGCATAGGCGATGATGAAATTAAAAAATACATTGGGAAGGACATAGTAAATCGTACGCTTTATGAGAAAGCGTCTGAGGGTGGTTTTTTTGATGGGTTTTGGCTTTGGAGGCTTTATTTTCAGTTTCATACGGAGGTGGTCAGTAGCTCGATGGCTTTATCTTTTATCTTGTGGGCTTCTTCTTTCGGAAGAAAATTCTCATTGGACATGAAGGTGAAGTCCATCTGCTGGTTGTACGTACTGGTGACTAGGGTATTTGAGTTCAGCCATGGGAAAGCCACGGTAGGACTAAAAACGGTTTCCAGACTGAAGTTTTTATAATCATTCGGGATATTCACCTTTCCCATATTGGATAGGGTCACATCATGGCCGCCTTCGCTGGATTTCAGCATGCTGATCATACGGTCTACGATGGGGTGCATATGTTCTCCCATCCACAGGAGCTCACGGGCTTCCAGCTTATTGATTTTCTCCGTAAGGTCTTTTTTGATCTGTTTGGCATTGCCCAGCACATCCTTGCTGTCTTTTTTGATGGAAAGCTCTACCGTTGGGGCGAAAGCAAATAAATGATCTTCCTTGATTTCGGGAATAAAATGACGCACATCTACCGGACTGATCACCTTCCCTTTGGCACGGTCTCCCTGAACATCACGGAAGGCCTGCATTACGGAAGAACACAGCAAAGCATGTACAGAAATTCCGTTGGCTTTGCATTTTTCTGTGATCAGCTTGGTGTCCTCAGGGGACATTTTCCAGTGAATGGCGTAGTTTTTCCCAAGGTTTCTCTTTTTACTTTTCCGCTGGATAGAAAAGAATACCCTGGCAAACAGCAGGTAAAGGCCGGCTTTATATTTTTTAATGCCTGTATTAAAATCCGAAGGCAGAAAATCATCTACCGATTCAAAAGCAACATAAGGAATCAACGGCAGATAAGGATTGTCCAGCAGGCTCAGAAGCTCCCGCATTAAAGTCACTCCGGTAGTTCCGTCTGAAATGCAGTGGGGCATGATCCAGATGATTTCCGAAGTATCCTTTCCTTTCACCCATACGACTTCAGCCAGTGGTTTTTTAGGTTCTCCAAAAAATCTGAACCATCCTT
The DNA here is from genome assembly GCF_051011775.1 of Chryseobacterium amylolyticum. Lineage (NCBI taxonomy): Bacteria > Pseudomonadati > Bacteroidota > Flavobacteriia > Flavobacteriales > Weeksellaceae > Chryseobacterium > Chryseobacterium amylolyticum. The sequence continues at coordinate 930,595 of NZ_JBPCHX010000001.1, read as the reverse complement.
TCTCGGATTCCTTGAACCAGTCGTCATCTGTTTTTCTTTCTACAATCCGGAGCGGAATAGGTTCAATATCCCTTTGTCCTACAAAAAAGGGATAGCGTCCCTGGTTGTGATCAATATGGGCTCTCAGCATAGGATGTTTCTGCTGGATTTTGAGTAGGGCTGTTTTAAATGTTTCCTCAGCAATCTGCCCGTTGATCTTTGCGGTGTAAACACAGTTTAAAGGCGTTTCAGGATCTACATACATGATCCTTTCCACCATCATTAGAGGTCTTTTGATCATGATACTGCCATTTGTTTTAGTTGTGAATGAATAGTCTGCATAACTTCGTCACGTACTGCCATGGCATCGGTATACGGTAAATAGCCTTCGCTTCCCATGAATGAAAAATCCATTTTGCCACGGTAGGTAGAAACCACCAGGGTAGTGGTATTTCCTAAAGGACCAATGACAGACGGACTGAAGATAGTCTCTACCGTAAACGCTTTGTACTCATGAGGAATCTGAATACGTCCCAGGTTGGAAAACATACAGTCGTTGGAGGATTTCCCGTTCTTTAAAAGCTTGGTGAAATTCTTAAGTGCATCATGCCCGGATTCCATCACCATCATGGTGAGGTAAGGGTTCAGCTTTGAGGTCTTCTGTTCCACAGATTTCTGCATGGCACGGAGATTATCCGTAAAGCTTAGCTTTTCATCAGCAGACACCACAATCATCAGCCCGAAAGCGAAGATGTGGTCTTCTCTGATCTGTTGGGCAAAACGCCTGATGTCTACCGGGCAGGAAACCTTATTGAAGGATTTTTCTCCCCTTACTTTTTTAAATGCCTGCAATACTGCTGCACCCAAAAATGTATTCACTGTTACCCCCTGGGATTTACAGTAAGCGATTAATTCTTTGCTTACCGTTTCATCCAGTTTCCAGTTGATCAGGTAATCACTCTGTCTTTCCACAGCTTTTTTGCCTACCGGAATCCATTTGATCGCGGCAGCAGCCAGCCTTCCGATAAATTTTGCTTTCAGTTTCTGTCTTCTGCTGTTTAGAATATGGGCAGGAACCACATCTTCAATGCCTAAGATCGGGTTTTCTGTCCCGATATCGGCAGCCGGGTTGTCCAGAGCCAATAAAAACTCTTTTAAGAAGGCCATTGCAGAACCACCATCGCAAAGACAATGGTGGAACGCAAACATCATGTCAGAAACGTCTTCCCCTTTGATCCAGATAAACCGGATCAGGGGTAATTTTTCGTAATTAAAGGTGGTGTTCCATTCTTTCCTGGATTCTTCCTGCCACTGATCTTCACTTTGTCTGGGGACGATCCTTACAGGAATGGAAACCGTTTTTTCAGGAACGTTAAACCATGGAATATTTTTTTCATCATGGCTGATCAGTGCTCTGAGCCATGGGTGTTTGTTTTGAATCCGGGCTAAAGCCAGCTGGATCTCTTTTAAGCTAAAAGTTCCTCTCAGCCTGAACGGGATGACCGCGTTAAAAGGTTCTGTTCCGTCCCCTAATAACATACGTTCCCCGAATAGCAATCTTCTTTTTACAGGTGGGTTCATAGGCTACACAGAAGCTAATGTTGAATGTTCGTGTACAAAATTTTCTAACAGTTCTACCGCTTTGTCATTTCCTCCGGCGAGGGTGAATGTGTTCTGGACTTCCCTGGCGGCTTCCCGGTATTTCGGATTTCCCAGCAGTTCAAAAACTGTTTCACGGAGCGCATCTACACGCAGTCTCTTGTAGCGGATGCTGATTCCGCAGCCTGCTTGCTCGATCAGTTTGGCAATATGGAAATGATCGTAGGCAATAGGTGTGATCAGCATCGGTAATCCGTTACGGAAAGTATCGTTTACCGTATTGAAGCCGCCGTGGCAGATCACCATGTCCATCTGCTGCATCACTGCAGATTGGGGAACAAAGCTGTTTACGATAAAATTATCCGGCCATTCTTCAAAGATTTCCGGTGGAGTAGCGGCAACTACTGTAACCGGCTGGTCTTTGAATGCGGCAATGATCTTTTCAAAGAAAGCTTTTCTGATGTCTACCAGCAGCGTTCCCAATGATACGAATATCTTCGGAGTTGTGGAAGCGTTCAGTTTATCCCAGTCGAATGGGGCATCGTTCGGGCGTCCTTTTACCGGCCCTACGAATTTCATGTGAGGGGGAACGGTTTCAAATCCGGCAAAAGCCTGTGAAGTAAACACCATATTCAGTTTGTGAGAATGGATATAAATGCCTTCCTCATGAATGCCTACTTCTTTTTGAAGGTCTCTGATCAGTTTTTGCTGCCATTCCCAGATTTTTGGGGCACTTTTTTCCGTATCTCCCATCACATCCGGCGGAACCGGAGTAGTGGTTACACAGGGAATATTGTTTTTATGGGCGAAAAGAGCGCCTCCGAAAGTGATACAGTCATTCACGATCACATCAGGCATCCAGCTTTCTGTGAGTCTCGTTAATCCCGGCATCATCATTTTAGCAAAAGGAACATAGGTTTCTTCCAGTGCCAGCTTCATCACTTCAGGCCCTGAACATGCGGGGCCGTCATCCTGTCTTTTTAAAATACGGGCAATTTCCTCCTGATACGGAATAAGGTCTTCTTCCGGATAGAAATAAGAGCCTCCTTCAGGAATATGTTTGCTGTCTAAAGGCGTAATTCCGAACCATTTTACTTCGTGGCCACGGGCAATCAGACTTGCTCCCACACTTAAAGTAGGGCTCACATGTCCGAAAAACGGAGGAACTACGAATAAAAACTTAGAGGGTTTTTCAGGTTTTGAAGCCTTTGCTATAGCCTGTTCCAGTAAAGTGGCTGCCGTAGCTGTGCCTCCTGCGTCGGCAAAAGATTGTCCCACTTTCTGAGCGGCTTCACGGTAGCCCGGGTTATTTAAGATCTGCTGTACAGCTTCTCTCAGATGATTGGCTTTAAACCTGTTAAAATTAAGACGTTCACCCGCTTCTGTACGTACCACACGTCCTGCAACGTGTGACTGGTCGTATGCAATCGGAATCACCACCAAAGGGATCCCGTTGGATAAGGTTTCAGAAACCGTATTGTGGCCACCGTGGCACACCACACCGTCAAGATGAGGGAGCAGATCCAGCTGGGGAATCTGCTGATATACCATAAAGTTTTCCGGCCACTGCTCAAAAAGTTGTGGATCAGAAACCACTACAACGGTTAAATCTTCGTCTTTAAAGGCGTCAATGACCTTCTGGAAGAATGCTTTTTTATGATCGTGATCGAAAGTAGTTCCGATGCTTACTAAAATCTTTTTGTTGGCAGCATTTTTCAACCTGTCCCAATCGAATTCACAAGAGATGCGTCTTTCGGTAAGAACAGGGCCCGTGAACTGATATTGAGGCGGCAGATCTTCCATTTCACCAAAAAAATGACCGGAGGTTAACACAAGCGTCAGCAGGTCTGAAGTGGCCAGAGAACGTTCCTCATGGAAACCAAGTTCTTTTTGTAATCCGATGATCTGATTGACCTGCCATTCATGTACCTTTGGCAGTTCATTCATGATCTTGATGGCAGCCGGAGCGGTAACGGATGTGGCATAAGGAATTCCAAGCGCTTTTGCGGCCACCGGGGCTGCAAATAGCTGGTGGTCACCGATAATTAAATCGGGTTGATATGTTTTCAGTAAAGCAACAACTCCGTTATAGCAATGTCTGTTCAGCGGGATAAGAACCTCTTCGTACAGGAACTTTACGCTGTCTATACCATACACTACTTTTTTTGAAATGATATCGAGATATTGTTCACTTTCTCTTTTTTCTTCGTCAGTCTGATCGTATTGGATCAGTAATAATTTTCCTCCCCCGGGAAGTTTGGCCTCTAACGTAGGGTCAAGGCTGATCCAGGCTACTTCATGTCCTCTTTCCAGCAAGGCAGCACCGATGCTTAGGGTAGGATTGACATGTCCTGTGAGTGGCGGAACTATAAATGCAAATTTAGCCATGGTTTTGTGTTAGGATTTTAGATAAAAATTGAGCAATCGTTTCAGCGATAAGCTGAGGTTCCTGGATAGGAATGTTGTGATCGCCCGGGATTAATTCAAGTTCAGACTGGCTGATTTGAGACTGAAGCCACTCACCGGTAGGCCTGCAGTTGGAATCAGCGCCATAAAGCAATAAGGTAGGAGCCGTTAATTCATTGAAACGGGCTTCACCAAGGAAATGCTTTTCCTTGATCATATCTGCTTTAATGCTGGTCTGGTTAAACAGAAATTCATACATACGGTGGTTCTTTTCCATTTGCCTTTTGCCCATCTGCACTTTGGTGGTATCGGTAAAGTTGGCTACGTAATGCTCAAGGAATTCTTTGCTGTATTCATCAATGATGTTACGGGCTTTTTCATCCTGAGGATCCGGTGCCTCCATCACTACCAGTTGATGGATACGTTCAGGATAATCCAAAGCTGTTTTTAACGCAATCAGACCTCCGAAGCTGTAGCCGGCAAGGTGTACTTTTTCCAGTTGAAGGTGATCTGCTAAACCTATTAAATCGGACGACATGTTGTCAAGATCGTACCCATCCGGAAAGCGCTCACTCATACCGTGGCTTTTCAGATCGTACATCACCACATGGAAATGTTTGGCCAGAATGGGGGCAATATTAAAATAATAAACGGACAGGTTGCTGAACATACCGTGGATGAGTACCACGGTTTGTCCGGCTCCTTTGTTGAGTTCCTGTATATGAACTTGTCTGTTATTGACAGTGATTATTGGCATTCGTAGATATAATTGATGATCATACTAAGGTCAAGATTGATCAGCTGGTCCAGATCCATGGAAGACAGCCAGCCTGTAAAGTCGATCTGATCGCCAAAATGCGCTTTGATCTTTTCAGAGAAAGAGACAATCTCTATGCTGTCCATTTCAAGATCTTTGGTGAATGAACTTTCAGGAGTAATATCCATCTCCTCTACAAATTCAGCACCTATCACTTCAGTAATAAAACCTTTTAATAAAGTAAAAAGTTCTTCGTGGTTCATTTTTAATGTTGCGTTTACAGTGTCCATCCGATAATATAATTTTTATGTTTAATAGTTTTTATTTCAATATTGTTGATCCACAGGTGATCGTCTTTTATTTCTTCTACTTCGAAGGCTTTTGGATTTCCTTTCAGTCCGGTTCCTGAGAACTTTCCGTAGGCTTCTTTAGCTACCCAGAAACGGGTGGTCCATTCTGCCTGATCTTTTCCTTTTAATAAGGTTAATTCTTTGTCTGTAAATACCAGGTCATAGAATCCTTCGCTGCGTTCTTCCATGATTTCCATATCAATTCCTACAGGTTTTCCGTACCTCGCAATTCCCACAGCATCTTTTCCTTTGTGAGCCAGCGAAATATGGATATTCTCTGTAAAATCACTGATGAGGTAAGGTTTTCCCGCTTCATTAGAACAGATTTCAAACGTGATCGGGAAGCAGGCATGATTTTTTTCTTTGCGGAGAAGATTTCTTACGGCATCTTTCACGGCTACACGGCTTACCATCCAGTTTTTCTTTTTATTTGGTAATAATTGCTGATGGTGCTGCTTTTCCGTCTGGTTGAAATACCTTTTCAGGATAAAGTCCCATGAAGCTACTCTGGTGTAGGCCTGGTGGAAGAAGAATACTTCAGGAGCAATCTCTTCAGAAAGTCGGTTGTGCAGCGGCGACATGGAAACATTCCATAAAGGGGCATCAATTTCCAGTCTTCTGTTCTGCCAGCCCGTGATGGCGCACCATACTTTTCCGTCTCTTTTCAGGATGATATCTGCGATGGCAAATTCATCATTCAGTTCGGTCAGCATACAGGTACATTCAAAGATACCATCCTGATCGTGCATATCTCCAAAGAATTCAATATCTCTGATTTTTACAGGGAATGCAATACGGTCTTTCACCAAAGTAAGCTGCAGCCAGAGCCCGAATAACTGTCCGGCATTGTCCAGTAATGAACCTTTACCGCCGTTTCCTTTAATTTTTCCGATGATTCCTTTGTCTCCAACGGCTGAAACTTCTGTAATTCCCTGGTATTTTTCTCCATGGAACATGTGCATGTCATAGATTTCTTCAGGTGTTCTTTCGATAGGTAAAAGATTTCCGATGGAAAGATTGAATGCCGGTGCCGGAACAGGGCCTGATTTTAAAATAACTTCTGCGTTGGCAAAGTTTTCAATATCGAGATAAGCATGATTCGGTGAACGCCATTCTCCTCTTACGGTTTTCCCGAAAGGTTGGGCAACGTTCATCCACTGGAAGACACTTACGTTCATGATTTTATGAACCTGTGTTCCCGGAATTTCCGCTTCTGCAATTTCTGCAAGCTGCTCAAAAATCATCGTCATCGGGATGACCGGTTCCATATCTGCGACATGAGCCCATCCTTTCGGCTGTCTCAGTAAGCTGTGGTCGATCAGGTAAGGATGGCTTTCCAGCGTTACGTACAGGTCTTTTGTGAAGGTTGTACTTCCCGGTGCTTTTGGAGCAGCCTGTTGTGCTGCAGGAGGCACCGGAGCAGGACGCCGGATTGTGATTTCCGGACGGTTCTGGAATAAAGTCAATACTTCTTCCTGCATACGGATCATATCGGCAACGTTATCCTGGAATGCCTGTACCAGCGGATGACCGCTTTTGGCAGTCATGGCTGAAGCTGAGGTGGTATATTGTTTTGGCTCATCAAAGGATGAAGCCAAAGCTTTTACTTCTTTGAAGTTACGGATAATAGGAGAACCTAATTCCAGCTTAATGCCTTTTCCTGTTGATTTTTTTGACTGATGCCGGATTTCCAGAAAGTCAAGGGCAACGGTTTTTCCTTCCACAAATAATGAAGCTACCACACGCTGTAACTGAGCCAATGCAGAACGGGTAGGAACGCTGGATGCAATCGTGCTGAATGCTTTTCCTTTTAAGGTATCATCAATAAATCCGATCAGTCCTCCGGTACCGACCTGGATGAATACTCTGGCGCCTTCTTCGTATAATTTATCGGTCAGTTCACGAAAACGGACAGGTTCTACCAAATGCTCGGCACTCAGTTTTCTGATGGCTGCCTGATCTGCAGGATAAGGTTCTAATGTGGTAGCAGACCATAATGGAATTTTCGTCTGCTGAAACTGTGCTTTTTCCATTCCGGCAAGGATCACATCCAGTTTATCCGCGATAAAAGGAGAGTGAAATCCTGACTGGAAAGGCAGCACCTGGTGGAAAATCTGCCTGGCTTTTAACAATGGAACCAGTTCGTCCAAAGCAGCATTGCTTCCGCAGAGAATCACCTGATTAGGACAGTTGTCATTGGAAACATACAGATTTGAAATTTCATCAATAAAAGGTTTTATGGCTTCAATACCTGCTCCTATGGCAATGAATTTTGAATCTTTTAATTCAAATGTTTCAGGATTCAGCACGTCAATTAAAGCTTTTACAGAATTGGCTTCTGCCAGCTCAGACGAATATCCTGCCAGCCATTCTCCCAGGCTGTGCCCGGCATTCATATCGGGAATAACCCCCAGTTTTTTCAATGAATTGTCAAGGATACTGCAGTTGTTGAAGATATTCAAAGCATCGGTCAAAAGGCCTTCTCCTTCCGTTTCAATAGGTGCTGTTAACCCAAAATAACGGCTTACCGTTTCTACTTCACCTTTCGCCAGACCGTCTAAGCCCGGAAATACAAAGGCTACTTTACCGCCATCCTTTAATAATGGGGTAGAAGTGTACCAGATGTCCTGCTTATTTTTCCAGATGATATTCTTGGAAACAATTTTAATGGCTTTTTCTATTCTTGCCGGTGTCGGATCGAAGATGGCTACTCTGAAATCTCCTTCTCCAATGGCTGTTTCATGATTTTGTAAGGCTGAAAGCAGTTCTTCATGGGTAGGTCTTGCCAGTATCAGCACCTGATCTTTTTTCGGCATGTCATACCCTTCAAGAACAACGTGTGCATTGATTCCTCCAAATCCGAAGGCATTTACAGCGGCTACTTTTGGAAGTCCTGTTTTTGACCAGTTTTTGGCTTCCTGTACCGGTTCAAACCTTGTGTTCTGCATCTCTGCAGTTGGATTCTCACAATATAATGTTGGCGGCAGAGTGTCATGGTGTAATGCTAAGCAGGTTTTAATTAATCCTGCAATTCCGGCAGCCGGCATCGCATGTCCGATATTGGACTTCACAGATCCGATACCTGCAGCCGGAGCAGCTTCTTCTTTTCCGAAGAACTGAGCTAACGTCTGAAGTTCTGTTTTATCGCCAAGCGGTGTTCCTGTGCCATGGGCTTCAAGGTAACCGACTTTATTTTTATCTAAATCAGCATTGATCCATGCCTGTTCCAACGCCTTCAGCTGACCTTTTACGGATGGGCTCATCACGCTGGTTCCGGTACCGTCACTGCTGACTCCCACACCTTTGATTACGGCATAGATTTTATCCTGATCGCGAACGGCGTCTTCCAATCGTTTTAAAACAACGAAACCACAGCCTTCACCGATCAGTAAGCCGTCAGCATCACTGCTGAAAGGCTTAATCCGCTGCTGGCGTGACATGGCGCCCAGCTGGGCAAAAATACTCCAGAAAGCAGCATTCTGTCCTGTGTGTACTCCTCCTGCAATCATGATATCGGAACGGCCTCTCTGAAGTTCCTGCACCGCATGGTCTACAGCGATAAGTGCAGAAGCACAGGCTGCGTCTACCGTAAATGCAGCACCTCCTAAATTGAAGCGGTTGGCTACAAGAGAGGCAACCAGATTTGGAATTAACCCCATGGCGGTATCTGCTGCAAAACGGCCTTTACGTTCCTGAAACGCATGTTTTACCTTTTCAATATCGGAAGAAGAAACGTGAGGCAGCAGTTCCTGCAGCAATGAAGAAATCTGTTCACCGGTTCTTACAATTTCGATAGCACGGGTAGCTCCCGGCCCGGTGTAGTTTCCTTTCCCGATGATGATTCCTGCTTTTTCAAGGGAAATATTCTTCTGAAATACACCTGCATCTTCCAGTGCTTTCTGTACCAGATCAAGGGTAAGCAAATGGTCGGGTTCCGTTCCTTCAACAGCCAGTGGCAGGATACCGAATGCTGTAGGATCAAAAGTATAATCAGGGATAAACCCTCCACGCTGGCAGTAAAAACGGTCAACGGGGCTGGTGGCATCACTGAAATGAACCGGATCTATCCGGTCAGCCGGGGCCAACCCGGTAGAATCGACTTTATTGACAATATTCTGCCAAAAAGTGTTGGCATCCTGTGCCCCGGGAAAGACACAGGACAGGCCAATTACGGCAACATCTGTTTTTTTCATACGTTGTTTATGCAGAGTTTTACCAATTATTTCCAGACATGATCAGCACCTGGCTTTCAGTACCGTATTTGATCTCATTTAAGAAGATTTCTTTTCCTTCATCCAATGGGATCATGGAAATTCCTCTGCGTTCGTATTCTGATTCAAGGGTGGAAGAAACCATTCCGGCACCTTTCCATGGCCCCCAGTTGATCGAGATTACTTTTCCTTTTAATCTTTTGTCCAAGGCATTGGCATAATCATCCAGTACACTGTTGGCAGCCGCATAATCTGTCTGCCCTTTATTACCGTATACAGAAGCGATACTTGAGAATAATACCACGAACTGGCAGTCTTCACGAAGCTGTTCTGCCAATACACGAAGCGGTTTCACTTTGGTATCAAATACACGTCCGAAAGAGCTTGTTGTCTTTTGTTTAAACAGTTTATCCTCTAAAAGACCAGCTCCATGAATTACTCCATCCAGGCGGTCATATTTTTCATAGATACTGCTGATTAAACTGCTTAAACCTTCTTCATCACAAAGATCCAATGATTGGTAAATGATGGTATTTCCAAGTTCTTCCATATCACGGATGGTGCGGAGAATCTGATTGTTTTTGAAAATTTTGGTCGTTTCTTTTTCAATCTCTGCCGGAGAAGTGAATTGTCCGGATCTGATCAGAAAACCTCTGATTTCTTCTTTGGTTTTCATTCCTTCAAAATCTTTTGCAGAAATTTCATTTCTCGGGTCTGCAGACCTTCCTACCAGAATGTAGGTACACGGATATGCCTGAGACATGTGTTTTACCAACTCGGCGGTGATTCCCTGTGCCCCTCCAAGTACCAGTACCACAGATTTCTGATCCAGCTGAATGTGGGCTTCACTTAAACTTGTTGACAATGGAGAAGGGATAATGTCTACTTTGTGCCTCTGGCCATTTTTGTAAATGATTTCAGCGGGTTTGTCATTGGTAAGGATTTCCTTTAAGGTAATCTCAGCAATCTGATTTACTTCCTGAGGAGTGCTCAGACTGATCAGTCTGCAGGCCGTATTGTCAAATTCTCTTGCCAGGCTCTTGAAAAGTCCCGGATATCCCTGATGATGACGCAATACGCTTACATCAGTAATTTCCTGAAGATGAGCAGGAATATCTGAAATCAGGTATACCCATTTCGCTTTATCAAAATCCAGTTTTTTGATCAGATCTACATGGTCGATGATGCTTGGTTTATCAGCCGCTGAGAAAAGATCCAGCATAATTAATCCGTCAATGTCTGAAAGATCTTTTCCGGCATCTGCCAGTTCTACAATCGCTCCATGTTTTTCCAGAGCTTCCCGGATTGCTGAAGAATGTTTGCTGCTATCCTGGGTGATTGCAAAACGTTTTCCCTGCAATACCTCTGTATTTTGAACTAAAGAGGTATCAGTAGGCGTAATATCAAAACGGAGACGTGAAAGTACATTTTGAGTCGGTTCCACGGCGTTTGTTTCTTTTGTTTCCTGAGTAGTTCCGTTCGATTCACCATTCATTTCGCTGATCCAGCCTGCCAGACCGCGAAGTGTTTTAATGGCAGCCAGTTTTTCCATCACATCATCCGCCTGTTCAAGGTTTTGGCCGAAACCGATCCTGGTTTTAAGATCACCAATGATTTCCATACGTTTAATGGAATCGATACTCAAGTCTGCTTCAAGATCAAGGTCAAGACCTAACATTTCTTTCGGATATCCTGTTTTTTCACTGACGATATTCAGAATAGCATTTTGAAGATCTTCAAGAGAGATAGCCGGCTGGGTCTGTGTTTGTGAAGCTGCTGGCTCAGCTGCTGATCCGTTTTTTTCAGAAGCAGCAGTTGTTTCAGCCCCTGAGAATTCCGTAAGCCATGAAACAAGACCGCTTAGGGTTTTTATTCCTGCAAGCTGCTCCATAACGGTATCTTCACTGGTGTTTCCGTTACCCAGAGTTCCCAGTTCGTTGCGGAGTGTTCCGATGATTTCTACTCTTTTAATAGAATCGATACTTAGATCCGCCTCAAGATCCATTTCCATACCCAGCATTTCCTGAGGATATCCTGTTTTATCGCTTACCACCTGCAGCAGTAAGGATTTAATATCTTTTGAAGGAGCTTGCTTTACAGGAACTGCATCTACTGGTCTTTCCTGGTAAACAGGCTGAACCGGGATAGCAGATATGGGCTGTTGTGCAGCCACTGGTGCCGGTGAATGGTATACAGGAGCGGGGAATGCCTGCGGATTCTGTCCCATAAAGGAAAGCATCACATCACGCTGTGCCTGTATCATTAATTTCATGCTGTTTAAATATTCCTGCAGCATACGTTCGGCGGTAGATTGCGCTTCAGCTGCCGGTGCCTGGTGATTCGTAGTAAAATTGTTCATGGGAATAGGGTTTATAAGCGGTAATGCACCATTGGATGGCAGATTACCATGGGTTGGATGGGCAGTTTGCCCGTTTACACGCCAGATGGCAGGGCTTTTCTTGTAAAGCTCAGGTTGATTAAGATCAATAACCTTAACGTTGCGTCCATCGAAAAGTTTACTGATATTGAAGCTTCGCCCTGTTCCTAAATATTGCGCCAGCATGCAAAGCAGATGGCTGAATTTATTATGGCTGTTGTCTTCAACATATAAGGTAAGCTGGTCTTTTTCCAGACAGGATTTGGTCAGTCCGGTAAGAACTTTTCCTGGCCCTACTTCGATGAATATTCTTGCTCCATCGTTATACATTGCCTGCAGCTGTTCTACAAATCTTACAGGCTGTACCAGATGATCAGTAAGTCTTTCTTTTATTTCAGATGGATTTTTAGGATATACTTCTGCTGTGGTATTGGACCATACCGGAATCTGCATTTCCCCGAAAGGAACATCTTTCAGTACTTCAGCATATAAATCCTTGGATTTTGCTAATAACGGGCTGTGGAATGCACAGGCAACCTCAAGCTTTTTGGCTGAAATACCTTCCTGTTTAAGAACTTCCAGCAATTTATTGATCGCTTCTGTATTTCCTGCAATGACACATTGTGTAGGAGCATTAAAGTTGACAGGATAGCATCCTTCTACTTTGGCAATGACCGGTTGTAAACGTTCCGGAGTGGCGCTTGCTGCAAGCATTGATCCCGGATCTCCGCCCTCTACCGAGTCTAAAATAGACTGAGCTCTCTGGATACTTAAGTCCACCAGTTTATCTTCTCCAAATACTCCTGCAAAACATAATGCCGGAATTTCACCGTAGCTATGGCCTGCCAGCATATCCGGGATAATGCCCAGTGACTCTAAGAATTTAGCCAATGCAAGATCAACAATTCCTAAAAGCGGTTGAGCTAAACGGGTATCTTTAATGGTTTCTTTTTGTCTTTTTAAATCAGCTTCACTGAATGTTTTGGATGGGAAAACCACTTTTTCAAGTTCAGGATACTCATCAATAATCTTGCGCATAGCCGGGAAGACTACGAATAAATCACGAGCCATATTGATTCTCTGGCTGCCCTGTCCCGGAAATGTGAAGGCTACTTTACCTTCTTTTTTATTAACAGTGAAAGTATCTTTGGTTTCAATGCCCAGCAGTACCAGTTCCAGCTTCATCATCAGGTCTTCAACAGTGTCTGCCACAATGCTGAACTGAATCGGCTTTTCTGAGCTGATGCTTAAGCTGTATGCAATATCCTGTAACGGAATACCATCATTAATTTCTAACAAAGCTTTTACCTGGCCGGACTGTCCTTTTGCTTCTTCATAGGTATCTCCACGGAAAACAAACAATTCTGAAGGCCATGACTGCATTACGATTGAATCATCTTGTTTAGGATGGCTGGCAATGACCGTGTGGAAATTTGTTCCTCCAAATCCGAAAGCACTGATTCCTGCATAACGGTTTTTCTCTGACCATAACCCGCTTTCTGCATGGAATGCAAACGGACTGGTCTCAGCATTATAGTAAGCGTTAGGCTGCTGAAGATGAAGGGTAGGTGGTTTTACCCCGTGATATACAGCAAGGGAGGCTTTGATCAATCCTGCTAATCCTGCAGCACACTTGGTATGTCCGATCTGTGTTTTTACCGAACCTAAATGAGTCTGCCCCGGTAAAGCTCCTGAACGGCTGAACAAATTCGTTAACGCACTGAGTTCTGTTTTGTCACCTACTACCGTTCCTGTGCCGTGTGCTTCTACAAGACCTACGGAAGCCGGGCTTATCCCTGCCTGGGAATAGGCACGTTCCAGGGCTCTTACCTGGCCTATTTTTCTTGGAGCAGTAAGCCCAAGTGCTTTACCGTCGCTGGAGCCTCCGACTCCTTTGATCACAGAATAGATACGGTCACCGTCACGTACAGCATCCTCATATCTTTTTAAAACAAGGATGGCAATCCCTTCTCCAAGGGCAATACCGTCTGCATCACCGTCAAATGTAGCACATCTTCCTTTTCTGGATAAGGCATGTGTACTGGAAAACATCAGGTAATCATTGATTCCGTTATGTAAATCTGCTCCACCTGCAAGAACCATATCAGATTTTCCCAATACAAGTTCCTGGCAGGCAAGGTCAATTGCTGCCAAAGAAGAAGCACAGGCTGCATCTACGGTAAAGTTTCTGCCGCCAAGATCCAGACGGTTTGTTATTCTGCCGGCGATTACATTGGCAAGAATACCCGGGAATGAGTCTTCTGTAGTATGGGGAAAAGCTTCTTTTACTTCTTCATGAAGTTCTCCGAAAACCTGCTTATAGTATCCTCTGAAACTATAGCTGTTGGCAAGGTCGTTACCGCCTTCAGCACCTATAATGACAGAAATGTTTTCTCTGTTGATTTGTTTTTCACCATATCCTGCATCTTCCATTGCGCGTTTTGCAACCAACAACGTCAGCAATTGTGTTGGTTCAATGGCTGCCAGAGATTGTGGCGGAATTCCGAATGTCAGCGGATCAAAATCAATTTTAGGAATAAATCCTCCCCATTTGGAGTGCGATACATCCGGTCCGTCAGAATCCGGATGGTAATACAGTTCTTTATTCCATCTTTCATCCGGTACTTCGGTAACACTGTCTTTTCCTAAAATAATATTTCTCCAGTATTCCTCCAGGTTTTTAGCGCCCGGGAAGATACATTCCATTCCTACAATGGCGATGTCCAGAGGTTTTTCTGTAGAAACCGGTTTTTCAGGCAATGCTGCATTCTGAACATGCTCATCATTGTCCACGATACTTTGGTGAAGGGCTGCCAATGAGATCACACGGTTGTGCATCGTAGCTACCTGGCCAATCATGTACATTCCTAAGTCTAGTTGGTCATCTTTAGGAATGCTGACAAGTTGATCGCCCTGGCGTTCTATACCTTTAGCTGCAATACGCAAGCGGCCGACATTTAATTTTTCAAGCTGTTCCCATACCTCTTTTTTATCCATTCCGGCAGCCAGAAGTTTGGATTTTTCTTGGTTGAAATAATTGGCAAATGCTGTATTTAAGCAACGGGTTTCATGTCCCGGGGCCGTTTCCAGTAAGACTGTATCTTTCGCCTGCATGGCCTGCAGCTGGAATTCTTCCTGAATGGCTCCGGTTTGTACAGCTTCATGGGTATACAGATAAGCTGTTCCCATCAATACTCCGATTTTCACTCCTCTTGCCGCTAATGGTGCTGCCATAATGGATACAAACGCTGTTGAAAATGCGTTATGAATTCCTCCGGCAAAAAAGACACTGATATCTTCCGGGTGATCCTCTTTTAAAATACGCTCAATCTGTTTTTCCCAAAGAACCGTACTGGCCAGTGGTCCTACGTGGCCTCCGCACTCACGTCCTTCAAAAATGAAATTTTTAGCACCTTCTTTCAGGAAAATATCCAGAAGGGCAGGAGAGGGAACATGTAAAAATGATTTTATACCTGCTTTTTCAAATACCTTGGCCTGGGCAGGTCTTCCGCCTGCAATTAAAACCACAGGAGGTTTTGCTTCTAATATATAGGAAGTCTGTTCATCTCTTAATTCCTGTGGGGCAAATCCTAAGATTCCTACCCCCCATGTTTTTTCACCAGCCAGTTTTTTGGTGTCCATGACCAGAGATTTTGCTGATTCTCCTTTTAGTAAGGATAGAGCAACGAAAGGTAAGGCTCCGGCCTCTGCAACTGCATTGGCGAATAAAGGAACATCACTCACACGGGTCATCGGGCCTTGAGCTATAGGATATTGCAGACCAAGATCCCGGGCTAAGGCGTTTTCTTTATCAACTACCTTAAGCGCTTTTGCCTGTTTCAGGTGTCCGTACATGGCTTCTTTGAATCCGAAAACCAGTTTTTTCAGTGTTTTAAAGTCTTCATACAGGTCTGTAGCCAGTGAAATGTCTTGTCCCATTGGGATATAGCATGCATTAAGGTCGAGACCGTAAAAGAATTTTTTCAGCTCTTCAGCAGTAGTATTTTCAGGTAAAACGGGTGAGTTGGGTCTTACCAGTACACGATGGTTGGCGATCACCTTAGTTTCCGTCCCATTCAGTTTTGAGCATACATCTTTCAGCTCCCGGGGAACCGAGCTTTCGGGAAACAGGGCCAGCTGACTGTCCAGTACAACTCCTGCAGCTCCCAATGCCTTAGCCGCCGCTGCGGTATGGGGACCTATTCCTCCCTGTACCCACACCGGAATATTCCGGATTTCATTGATCACACGCTGGAACAATACAAACGTGGATTCATATCCTACCAGTCCGCCTGCTTCATTTCCTTTGATAATGATTCCTTCTGCTCCCGATTGTTCAGCCTGTATGGCTTCTTCCAGGCTGGTTACCTGAGAAATAAGAGGCAGATTGGAAGGGGCAGGCATTCCGGCCGGAAGAATGGCAAATCTTACTTTTTCAGAAATCTGTAGGTCGGAGAAAGGGTCGTTAGAAAAATAAATACCATACGATGGTACGTCTATCTGATCAAGTTGATGTAACGCTTCCTGGGCAGTTGCAAGCTCATCTCCTAAACTCAGGACGGGAAATGCACCCGCCTGATGCAGTTTAAGCATAAGGTTAACGTCCGGTTTTTCAAAAGGCGTTAGTCCAATAATGGTTAATTTTTTCATGGCGTGATAATTATTGAATGATAGCAAGAGTTTTATAATAAAAATGCGGAGCCTTTCGGTAATAAGGCCTGTGCTTTTTATTATGATATAATAAAATTGGTTTTTATCAAATAGTTAACAATATGTATTGTTTGGTGTTGATTATTTAATAATCTTCCGGTTATGGATGGGTTGTAAGTTGTGTTGGTGGCGTCCGGCTTTTCAACGGGCATTAGCCTGATTTTGGTCAAGTTTTTCATAGCATCACGGTATAGAAATAGTTAATGATATCCCATAACAAAAAAACGGATACTGCTGGTATTGATGGTGTTTATCTGTTATGAGTGAATAAAAATAATAAAACTGTATATATTTTTTAAACATAAATGAAATTTGATAATTATTTCTTAACAGAAATGTATCAATTGTTCATGTGTTATTAAAATATAATTATTGTTTATTTATTCTTAGAAACATGCCGGTACAATCTTATTTGCTATAACTATAAATATTTATAGTTAAAGAAATGTTAAGCAAATATAGGAATAAAAAATAAAATATTTCAAAAACAAGAGATTTGTTTTTGCTTATATTACAAAAAGATAATATAGGATGAATCAGGTTCCAGAATGTAAAAATGCCCTTTATCAATCTGATAAAACGGTAAAGCGAATTTAAATAAAATTAATCAATATATTGTGATTTAATTTGAATTATTTATGAATTTTTCCTATCTTTTTGATAAATAAACAGATAGAGAATTTTAAGAATAATTAATATATCTTTCCGGAATTCATAAAAAAAACAGTAAGTGCTTGATTCACTTACTGTTTTTTAAGGTGTAACCGTTAAGGTTTTTTATAAATCAACTTGCTGAAAGTTATATGGCATCAATCCCTAATGCCGATCTGTAGCTGATTAGATTTGAGATTTAAAATATACTTAATCCGTATTGTTTTGCCAGATCCAGAATCATATGGTAACCCGCCAGTGAATTACCATGCTGGTCCAAAGCAGGACTGAATACTCCGATTCCTATTTTGCCGGGTACGCTTACCGTAATGCCGCCGCCTACACCGGATTTACTTGGCAGGCCTACTGTTCTGGAATATTCACCGCTGAACTCATACATGCCGGCCGTCAGCATCTGTGATTCTACCAATTTTGCCATATCGGCATTTTTATAGGTGGAGTCTCCATCAAATCTTACACATTGATTGGCAAAGAAGTATCCGATTTTCGCAAGGTCTTCTGCGGTAAGTTCAATAGAACACTGCTTGAAATAGTTATCCAGCTGATCTTCGTTCCCTGAAATAAGTCCGCTGTTTTTCATGATATAAAACATCCCGCGGTTGCGGTGTCCTGTTGATTTTTCGGATTCGTAAACAGATGTATTGTAATCTATTGAAGGGTTTTTGGTGATGTATCTTACCATATCAAGTATTTTCAGAAATGGTTTTTCTCCATCGCCTGAAATGAGGGAAGTGGTAAGAATTGCTCCCGCATTCATCATAGGATTAAGCGGTTTACCTGTGGTTTCCAGGTTTGAAAAGTGGTTGAAGGGTTTGTCAGAACCGAAATACCCCATTTTATCAAAGATATGGGTTTCTCCTTTTTCATTGACAGCCACCATTAATGATATGATTTTGGATATGCTCTGCATGGTAAATTTCTTATGGACATCACCGGTATTGAATACTTTTCCATTTTTGTCTACCACTGAAAAAGCGATTGCTTTAGCATCCATTTTTCCCAGTTCAGGAATATAATCTGCCACTTTTCCCTGGGTGTAATAAGCTCTGTTTTTCTCCAGGATGGTGTTTAGTGTTTTTTCTGAAATGGTTGAAATATCTGCTGTTTTCTGTGCATAAACAATTGTGCTTAAGGAAATAAGAGCTGCTGTACAGATTCCTTTTGCAGAAAATAAAAAGCGGTTGTTTTTCATATAGAAGATCTTCAAATAAATGGTTTATAATAAGCCTTAAAAAACAAAGATAAAGTATTTTAATCTTGTCAGCAATTCTCATTTGCCGTACCTGCCTGTAACTGGTTTGAATAAGGAATCATTACAGAAAAGACCGGTATTTCTGAAGTCAATGAGAAAATATTGCGGCCGTACAGAATGAATGAAAAGCAGTGTTTTTTTTTTTGCAGTTTTAAATGTGATTAATTTTAATCTAAATGTAATTTATGTAGTATAAAATAAATAAATATGAATTTTTATTGTTGATTTTGTTGTTTTTAGTTATTGAAAATTAGAATTTTATTTGGTTTTAATGTGGGAAATTGATAAAAAATGCATTTTTTCTGAATAACTAATATGACGGTGAAATAGCATATAGACAGTAATTCTTCTATATGTTTGAAATTCAAATGTAAAATATTGTTATTTTTTCACGATTAAATGATTTTTGTATTAAATTTTTTATTAATTTGATAAAAAATTAATAACACTTTTTTAATAACTATGAAAAACAACACCTATTTTGGTAGGCAGCACATCTTCAGATGGCTCCTGCTATGTTGGCTTTTGGTACCCTGGGTACTGCAAGCACAAGCTCGAATTACATGGACCGCTCAGGTCGGATGCCAGGAATTCCGTGGCGAAAAAGAAAATCCGGTCCCCGACAACGGTATCGCTTATTCCTACATCAATTCATCGCAATGTCTCCGTGTCTGTGAGGTATCCAATGTGGTATATGAAGTTCAGGGACCTAATGTTTCTGCCGTTCAATGGACGGTTGCAGGCGGAACCGTAACCACTTCAGGACCTGCTAACACCATAGGTACTGTGGCCTGGGGAACGGCAGGTAACGGATCTTTGCAGGCTGTCATTACGTACAGTGACGGAACTGTAGAAACCCAGACGATCTGTATTGAAAAGATCAACCGGCCGATTGCCAAGTTTGAAATGCTAAATCTGGATGAGGTGGTATGCAGAAATACGACGATCTATTTTGATAACCTTTCTGACCAGAACGGAGGATCGGATATTATCAATTATTTCTGGGACTTTGGTGACGGTACAACTTCTACAGCTTTTGAACCGTCTCACTTATATGCTAATCCAGGAAATTATACGATTCAGCTGACCGTAACCAACAAATGCGGCTGCCAGAGTAAATTTAAAAAGCAGATCAAGGTATTGAAAGCTGATCCTGTACAGATCAACTGTGCTTCCGTAGTGTGTGAAGGCAGTAAAGAAACATACAGTGCTCAGGATGGATGTGGCAAAGGACAATGGAAAGTTATCGGAGGCACAATTGTGGGCACTAACGGTAACGAGATTGAAGTGCTTTGGGATCAGGTAGACCCGCTTGAAGGCTTCGGATATGTAATGTATATGTCAGAATGTGCCTGCCCTGAATGGACTACAATCAAAATTCCTGTAGTTTTAAAGAACGCAAAAGTTAAAGGACAGGCGGTAATATGTTCCGGCAGACAGTATACCTATTCAATTCCTCAGTGGCCTACAACCAAAGTTGAATGGAATGTAACGGGGCCTGCGGGAGGCCAGCTGACCAATACCCAGCAAAGAAATGAAATTGTTTTCTCTGCCAATCAGCCGGGTACTTATCATCTTACAGCTAATTATTTCAATACATTACTGACCTGCGAAGGACAGGCTTCTATTGATATCGTTGTAGAAGCACCGGTACTGGTAAGCGGTGGGGTAGATGAAATCTGTGCAGGAACAAGCCAGGGATTCACGGCTTCACCTAACGTGCCTGTTATCTGGAAAGTAACAACCGGGAATTCTACATATACTTCTCCGGTAATGACAGGAATATTCAACTACAACTTTGCAACAGCAGGAACCTATACTGTGACAGCTACCAAACAGAGTGGAGGTTGTGAAAGCAATGCAAGAATTATCAAGGTACTGCCTATTCCTCAGCCACCTTTAGGAACAATATCCGGAGAGACAAAAGTATGCCCGGGAAGACCTTATGTTTATACCATCAGCTCTGTTGACTCAGGAATGGTACCGGTTTGGAGTGTAACCAACGGAACCGTTCAGGGAAGTAATGCCGGATCTTCTGTAACGGTTATATTTAATGCAGGGGCCACATCATATACGGTGTCTGCTCAGAACAAATCTATCAGTAATGCAGGATGTCTTTCAGCTCCGAAATCCTTTAATGTGACGAAACTGGATCTCAGCACCATTGTAATTAATCCTAACTCAGGTCCTTTCTGCCCCAGCAGCACTCAGACCTTCAGTGCCAATCTGAACGGAATTGTTCCGGATTCTATGGAATGGTCATTTGCGAGTTCTAATTTCGGAAGTGTTGTTGGAGGGCAGGGTACAGCTAATATTACTGTAAACTTCAACGAAATTTCCTCAACGAGTACGACCAATCTGATTCTGAAAGTCGTAAAATGCGGCGTAACACAAACGATTACGATGCCGGTATCATTAATAACGCTTCCGGTAGTAAGCTTTACAAATGTTGGCGGAATCTGTTTAGGTTCAAATCTTACTTTCACAGTAAACCAGGGAACCATTACTTCTGCAACGAATGTGATTTTCACTTTTGCTAACGGAAATATGTTTAATACAGCCTTTAACCCGGCAGGAGTTTACAGCTTCCCGAATACCGGGTATATCCAGAACAATTCAGGAAACAATGTTTCCCAAACGGTTACTGTAACGTACGAAGGTACTAACGGATGTAATTATAAACCTACAGCAAGTGCTAACTTTATTATCTACCCTGAAACCATTATTACAATTTCTCCGGTATATAATATTGCAGTTTGTGATCCTACAACGATGGCACCGTATACGCTAACGGCTAACAGTTCTACAGGGCTTACCAATATTGTTTCCTGGCAATGGTATAAAGACAATACAGTTATATCAGGTGCTACGACTAATTCATATGTTATCTTTGGTGCCGGTGCTTTTGGGACGTATAAGGTACGGGCAGTAGATATCAATGGCTGTGTGGTTTATTCTCAAAATATTAATGTAACACAGTCTTGCCCGAGCAGCGGAAGCTGTACAACAGATCCACAAATTAATTTCATTCCGGCATGGTCAGCCTGTAATAACATTACCGTTTCAGGTTTAAGTTACAACGGAATCCCGGATGAAATTCAATGGTTATCCGATAGTGTACTCACTTTAGTTTCCGGCCAGGGAACAGCTTCTCCGGTATATCAGACTAATCTTGCAGGAGCGCATATTGTTTTTGTACGTTTAAGATACGGATCATGCTGGTACAGCAAGGGAGTGGAAGTAAGAAAACACTATGAGCCTAAATTCAGTATCAGTACAGTTTGTAACGGAAGCGGATATACGGTAACACTTTTCAATACCTCTACTATTTTTGACATCAATCCGGCGTCTGTTACCTATACCTTCACTTCATCAGGACAGCCTACTCAGACAGGACAATCGGCTACTTATAATCTGACGCCAGGTACTTACACCTTTACAATGACAGTATCTGCGCCAGGAAAACCAACGTGTACAACTACACAGACAATTGTATTAGCTCCGGTTCCTGATACAACATTCCTGGTTCCTGCGTGGTTATGTGCACGCTCACCTATTACGTTCAGTCCGATAACATATGTTCCCGGAAATACCTACACATGGATTTTTGATGGTACATCGTATATTACGACAGGTCCGGATGCCACGATAACTTACAATACGGCAGGAACAAAAACAATTCAGCTGAAAATAAGAACCCCGATGGGATGTGAATATACTTCTGCTGTAATCGGTGTTAATGTGAAAGAGGCATCTCTTGATGGTACTATAATGCCTCCTTCTCTTGTAGCCTGTATGGGAAGTGCTCCTAATATCGTATTTACCAGTACGGTTGGAACTCCCAGCCAGTATATCTGGATGAATGGCTCTCAGCCTGTATCAGGAGCACCGAATTCTCCTGTATTCACACCAACGCAGTCCGGCAGCTACTGGCCGGTGCTGGTATCATCAGACGGATGCAGAACCAGTGTTATGAGTGAAGCAGCAGTGCCTGTAACCCTTAAAAATCCACCATATGTCAATATATCAGGAACCGCTAATATCTGTGACGGATCTTCAACAGTACTTACCGGTATTGTAACAGACAACACCCTGGAATATCAATGGAAAAAAGGAAATACGATAGTAACGCCATGGGCTTCAGCTCCTTATCCTATTGCTTTGAGTACGGGGCCGTTAACAGCAGGTACCTATGTTTATACACTGGAAGTAAGAACTCCTGGTACATCAGGATGTACAAGCAGTAAAAGCTTTACCGTTACTGTAAGCAGTCCGCCGGCACCGATTTCGGTAAGCTATAATCTGGTTAACTGCCAGCCTTATGAGATTATGCTGACTGCATCAGGGCCATCCGCCGGAGTCTATAACTGGAGCAACGGAATGACAGGCCAGTCCATCACCGTAAATGAAGGTGGGGCCTACCAGGTGATTTACACTGCGCCAAGCGGCTGTAAAGTTATAGGTAATACACAGGTGCCGTTAAGCCTTGAAAGCCTGATGTGGGTATTCCCTACAGGATGTTATGACGAATGTTTTAGAGAGGGTAAATATATCTTAGGACCAAAAGGCGTTTTCGATCATCATGAATGGCAGCTGTTCGGAAACAATATCCAGAGCGGAAACAATGATTATATCTACCCGCTGTATATCAATTCTGCAGGTACCTATCAGCTTCAGATTGACCATCTGGGATGTCAGTTTACTTCAGGAACCATGAATTATTATCCTGGTAAAGATTGCGGATTCGAAACAGATTGTAAACTGGAAGCGGATATCAAAGGTATGAAGTGGGTTGGAGATCACTATAAAGTTTATGGGGTCATCTACAATACCGGAAGCCAGCCGATAAGCCTTACGGTTTCAAGTCTTAGTGGATTTGGAGTTTATATTCCGTCCATTATTACGATTCCTGCAGGAGGAACATATGATATGAATGCAAATCCACTGGCATTCTATCCCAACTCAGGCTTCCAGGGGGCTGATGAGATCTTATTCTCAAACGATACATGTAAGTTTACTACCAAAGCGGTAGATCCGGACTGGATGGGTATGAGAAGTGCAGGAAGAAATGTAGTTGCGGCTTCAGTTTCTTCTCTGAAAATGATCCCGAACCCTGCGAAGGAAAAAGTGAAAATCTCGTATAATACGGGCGATGAAAAATTACTTGCAAAACAGGTTACAGTTTTTGATGCCATGGGCAATGTCAAATTCCGTAAGGAACTGAAAGCGGCCTCCGGAGAGGTAGACGTGGAAGTTACCAGCTGGCTTCAAGGTGTTTATATCGTTATTGTACAAACGGGAGACACATCATTACAAGGAAAACTAATTAAAAATTAGTAGCTTATAAAGCAGTGTTCTCTTCGGAGAGCACTGTTTTTTTATAGTATTTGATAATTAAATGAATTTTTATGATACAATTAAAAAACAAATTGTGGGGATTACTTCTGATTTTGCCGGCGTTATCTTTCAGCCAGACTTACCAATGGCAATGGGGGAAGCAGGCAGGAGGGCTCACGGGTTCTGCTGATCCGGGATTTCATTATATCTTTGATGAATCCATAAGGGATATTGTAGTAGACAACAACAATAATACCTACTATCTTGCAACAATGCGTGAACAGGGACAAAACCTGAATGGAACACCGGTAACCAGCTACGGGCTCAGTGATCTTTTCCTGTTCTCTACAGACTGTACGGGAAATATAAGATGGTCCAGACCCATAGGAGGTACGGGAAACGGAGAAAATGCGTGGCATATTAAAGTGGATAACAACGGAGGTTTGTACATGGTAGCTACAATCTATAACAATTCCTACGCCGGAGATCCGAATGCTACTCCGGTACATTTTGATGATACCCATACACTGCCTCTTTACACGTATTATGATCAGACGATAGATCCTGCCCACAAAGCAGCTTTTCTTTTAAAATATAATACTTCAGACGGAACATTGGCATGGAGCAAGCCTTTACAGGGAGATGTCAGTTTTTTCTCCCGCATGTGCGATGTTCAGACAATGTATATGGATTCATCCAAAAATATCCATGCTGTCATGGGATTCAGAGCGGGAACGCATTTAAACGGGTTAATTACAGTACCTTCAACCTATACTTCAACCTACCAGTATTATGCGGTTAAGTTCAATTATGATGGTGGTAATATGACACCGGCTGCTCCTTTGCTTCTTCCCATTACAGGAGATGCCATAAATGCTGTGGGAAGAGAAGGAAAAGTTAATCTGGTGTATGATGAAAGTCTGAACCGCTATTATCTTGCGGGTAAAAGAATGGATCCGGGATTCAGTAATCTGATTGATCTTTCCTATAATAATGTTCCGTTTACGAAAGCCGCTTATGTGCTTGCTTTTGATGGTACCACCGGAGCCGAGGTATGGAGAAGGGAGATTAACAATGGTACAACAAGTACGGATGATGAAATTCATTCCATTATAAAAGATCCGGCTACATCAGATATTTATATTTCAGGACGTTATTTTAACGGAATAACAGTACCTGCCACTTTCGGGACTTATACTTTTCCACTGAGAAGCTATGTGGAAGCGGTGCCTTTTGTAATGAAGATCAATGCTTCGGGTACCGTGCAGTGGGCAAGGACTCCGGATGGAATGTCTGGTCTTCAGTTCGGTTATCGTTTTACTAAGGGGACCCTTGCCTTTAATGGAAATGAAATAGCATTTGCCAAAGGAAGCTGGTCTGATATCTGGGGCAGCTATGCTATGGTACGTCCCGATGGAGACCGGTCAGATCCATTACTGGTAAGGCTTAATAAAGATACCGGAGAGGTTTTGGGAACGGGAGAGATCCGCAGTAACTTTTATGTTATCGATGAATTTACAGCAGTAGCTGCAGATCAGGATGGAAACTATGTAGCAGGCGGCTTTTTTCATGATCAATTATTTACAGACCCCAATGATAATGTCAGTACAATGACAGTTAATGTAGCAGGTGGGAAATCTCAGTCTTTTTTTACAAAATTTGCAAAATCAGCATGCAGCCAGATGTCAGTAGAAGAAACGGCTGTTCAGGCAGGAATACAGTTATACCCTAACCCGGTTCAGGATGTACTTACCATCAGAAGCGAAGAACCATTGGTTTCTTATGAGATCTTTGGTGCTGCAGGACAGCTGGTGAAACAGGGAACTTTGACTATGGCGCAGGAACAGGTAGTATTATCTTCTCTTAAGACAGGAGTATATTATATTAAACTTAAAACCAAATCTTCAACAGTAACTGAAAAAATACTGAAGAAGTAAAAAACAAAACTGAAAATTAATAACCTTATATATTGAACAGTGCCTTCCAAAGGACACTGTTTTTTTATGGATATTTTTTTGATTAAAAAAGATTGGCTGTTCGCAATTTTACAATTTTCTGCCTTCGGGAATGCTTTGTTTTGTATAAAATTTTTAAAATGAAAAAATTACTTACCCTGAGCGGATTATTACTATTTACCTTCTGGTGTAATGCTCAAAACACCGATCTTATGAAAACAGTAAGAAAGACCATAGAAGCCAGTAATGAAATCTATGCTGATCTGGCGAATAGAAACGACGGATCTATCCTTACACGGTATACCAGTGATGCATGCCTGCTTCCACCCAATGCTGTCCCGCTATGCGGAAAAGATGCAATACTCGGTTTCTTTAAGAACGGGCCCAAGGTTCATGTTAAGTTTACGATTCAAAATCTGTATGGAGATGGTAAAACTTCGGTCACAGAAGAAAGTTATTATGAAATGACAGATTTGGAAGGTAAAAAGCTGGATGACGGCAAAGTGATTGTGATCTGGAAGAACACAAAAGACGGCTGGAAAATGCATCGTGATATGTTCAGCAGCAATCATCCTTCAAAATAATCAAAAGCCAATATTGACAGCCTGCTGAAGATCCGTATCATTTTTAATCAGGGAATGTCTGGATGCAGAGGGAGTGATACCTGTAAATTTTTTAAACTCTTTGGTAAAATGAGCCTGATCATAATATCCACATTCATAAGCGATACCTGTAAGTGATTCCTGGGTGTTGAGAACCATGCGCAGGCCTTTGTTAAATCTGATTACAGCCGCAAAAGAGGAAGGGCTTATCCCGATATGGGCAAGACAAAGCTTCTGAATATATCTTTCCGATAGCCCTGAAATTTTTGCTGCCGCTGGTAAATCCAACGCGTGCCGGCCCATGAAAAACTGCTGGCTGAGTGCCTGAACTACTGCGGTTTTCTTTATCCGGGATTCATTCTTTTTCAGCTGCTGAAGAAAATACATTTCCAGAACATGGATTTTTGAATAAATATCAGCGGCATGCATGATACGGTCATACAGGTCTCTGCTGTCATTTTTTGTTATATCGTACATATCAGTGGCATAGTTCGTAAACACTGACAAGGGATCAGAAAAAAATAAGTGTCCGGCATGCGGATAGATCCTTGCTATGAGAACTGAAGTTCCCTTTGCTGCACTGAGACGGGTGGGAAGGGTGAGGTGCCCCAGAAATTCTATATCCGGAGTATCTTTTTGCTTGCCATTGATCGTGGTAGCTGCAAAACCACCGGAAATATTGATGATCAGGTCTGCATATCCGCTTGGATAAAACACTTCATCCCTGAGGTCCTCGTCAATCGTAACAATGGTATAACTCTTTATGTAAGGTGCTAAGCGGTCAGATGGTAAAATTTGCATAGCTGTTATGGGTGTTAATTCATTGATGCATCGTTTATTCTAAGTTAGGAATAAATATCATATGAATTAAAAATGATAGCATTAAATTGAAAATTCCAATATCAAAAGATGCCGGAATTTTTATGCTGAAGGTTTTGAATTACCTATTCCGTATTTTTGCAGAGAATTAAACCGCAAAAGGTTTATCTAAAAATATGAGCGATACATTTTCTGGAAATCCTCAGATAGAGGTGGTTTCTTCCTTTTCCGAACTTATAAATACCCGTTTTCAGGGAGTCAGAAATGCAATTTGCTGGCAGAGAAACCTGGCTGGTGATTTTAAAGAAATTGTTTCTAAGCTTCAGTTAAAAGAGAGTATTACCGAAGTTTCTTCCGGTGATCTTCTGGAACTGGATCTGTCAGAAGAAGGAAATAAGGCAAGAGAAATTATTTTAAATGACTTACGCTTATTGACAGATTTTGGAGCTTCTCCGGTTCTTAATTTGCTTAAAAATTATGAACGGGATGAGGAACTCGGCTTTATTTCAACAGATGTCTACTCTTACCATGTGGATCGTTCACCTGTCGGAACCGATACTTTTCTGTGTACTTATTACGGAGCTGCAAGTGATATTATTTCTAATGACCAGGTGGAACAGAAAGTTTTAATTCCTGAAATCCGGGAACAGCTCAAAAAATTACATGATGGTCCGGAAGAAGAATTTGAAGACTTTCTGAAAGACTATTTTTTTGACCTTCATTATCAGCCTGAACCCCATGCAGAACCTGTCAATCTCGGAACAGGGCATCTTTGGAGGATTGCTGTAGATCATCCGGACCAGCAGGCATTGCCATGTGTTCACAGGGCACCTGTAGAAAATGATGGTGAATACCGGTTGCTGCTGATCTGCTAATGCCGGCCTTTCAATGAGAAATTACCAGTTTAAAAAAATCCGGCATCAGAAAAATGCCGGACTTTTTGTGATTGATAAATTATTTCCGCCGGATGGTCTTTACCATTTAATTTTTATTTTAGGAACAACTTTTCTGATCTCCTTCGCTACGTTATTCCCTGCTTTTCCCAGTTCATTGCTTATATTTCTGACCAGTTTTACCGCTTCATGATTTTTCCCGGGGCCATATTGTAAATCGTGAACTGTAGTATTCCATGTTTTAACGATATCGTTTGTGGGGCCAAACTGATCTTTTAGCGCCTCTCCGATTTGGTTCAGTCCTTTAACAATTGTATTGTTTTTTCCAAAACATCCTTTATCACCGCCGACTCCGTTGGTCAAGCATTTACTTAATTCCCGGTAGGTCAATTGTCCACCGGCACAACCCGCAAATGCATAAGGCTGGCCTCCTGTACTTATAGCACACTCTACGGCTATCTGTGCTTCTGTGTTCAGATTAAGCCTGCCTGCGCCGTAGCAGACAGCAGTTCCCATAAAAGATATTTCCCCGCTATTGGCCTGGTCTTTAAAACAGGATACCAGTTGCTTTAATTCAGGGTCATTTACCTTATCAGCAAAACATAACGGATACATTTCGTAATGATCGCCATATTCTTTGTAGCATTTCATCATATCCTGAGTAATCTGCTTCTCTTTAGAACCACCTAGTATACTTAGCATACAAAGGCTTTGTTCCTCCGGGGTGGACGAATTTCTGGCACATTTGTAAATTTCAAGTTCTTTCCTGCCAGCCATATTCGTCACCATACAGTCACCGAATTCCAGCTGGTTTAATGTGCCGTCAAAGTTCAGAGAATTCTTATAACAGTCTACGGCAGCTTGTTCGCTCGTCACCATAACATCTCCGAAAGGTTTTTGCTCATCAACAATCTGTTTGGGTATAGGCCTTACACCGTCAGCAGTTTCAATCCCTGTCTGATTATCATAAATTGGTTTTGGCAGGTGCATAACCGGTGGAGGAGGGACAGGAATATTGGAATACCCAACAACCCGATATCCATATCTGTAATCCAGTTCGATAATATTTTTATTAAAATCCAGGAAAAATGCCTTTTGATAAGGAACAGCTGACGGCAGACATAAATAGTTAATTCCCGTCTGGTCATATACTGCCTGACCTGCATTTCCCGGATTGCCATCCTGAACAATCATCCCCGTGTTGTACATGGTAAAGGACTGACCGTACGTTGTCAAAAAAAACTGGCCGATAGGATAAACCTGTGCAGACAGGAAGGAACAGAAACTAATAAGTGAAACCAGTCCGCTTATAATGAATAATTTTTTGATGATAGTATTCATGGTACTTCTTTTTTGATAAAGTTACCGCAGCAGACAAATACTAAGAAATTACCCGTTTTCGCTATTTTTTAATGAGGAGGAGCTGCAAAATTTCTACTATAATTTATATTCTTGACATTGCCTTAAATTCGGTAGGCCTCATATTGGTCAGCTGGTAAAAATTATTACTGAAAGCTGCAATATTGGAATACCCGATTTCATACGTTATTTCAGTCATATTCAGGTCAGTATCTTTGATAAGTTCCATAGCCCGGATGATCCTCAGCATTTTTATATACTGAATAAAAGTGATATGAAGTTTGGTCTGAAATAATCTTGTCAGGCTTCTCACACTCATCCCTGACTCCTTTGCCGTATTCTCTAAAGTAAGCTTTTCATGTAACTGGTTTCTAAGACGGTCTGTAACAGCATTTAGCCGCTGATCATCCGTTGTAGGAAGCTGAATCGAAAACTTTTTAAGATTTTCCCTCGGTAACAGATCTTTTAACGTGGTCAGAAATTGAAATTCCCAGGAACCTTTATAATAATTTCCCTGCCATTTCTCGCTGAAGGCAAGCATTTCAGATAACAGCTTGCTCACCGGATAAATTCCAAGTTCATTATAAAAACCGTCAGAATTTTTTTCAGGAAAATAGATGTTGATAATATACAGATCCTGAGTATTAAACATCAGGTTATGGGGATATTTTCCCGGTATCCAGATATAATGGCTGGACGGAATATAAAAATCCTTTTCGGCTGTCTGCAGATAGGCAATCCCTCCGAAAACCAGTAGAAGCTGGGCTTTGTCATGTTGATGTGAAGGCAGCTGCTGTTCGGTCTGCTGTCTTACCACAAGGATAGAGTCAGGATTTTCATCTACACTGTCTATGAGCTGCTTAAGAATTTTCATTTGGCCAAATATAACAAATATCAGGCTAATTATATAAAAAGATAATTTATCCTCATGAATAATTTTGGTACATAAAAAATAAGCATAATGAAACATAGCATAGCAAGTTCCGGTCAATCTCCTGAAATGAGAGCAGAGGACAAAATTTTTAACAGTAAAACATCTTATCCGGAAGACCATAGTGAAGTATTTGATTTCTGCCCTTTTACCTGCTCATATCCTTTTATACCGCTGATGGATCTGACCTGGGCTTTTGATGAATTAAGAAGAATAATAAAATACAGGCTTTTTAAAAAAGAGAAAATACAAACAGACACAAAAAATAAAATTCATGAAAATATATAAATCCGTTGCGGTATCAGGGGCTGTATTGCTGCTGTCGGCATCTTTTCTCCGTGCCCAGGATACAGCAGCTTCTCAGGCAACAAGTCTGGAAGAAATGTGGAAAGCTGCCGAAATGAATAACCGCCGGCTGAACCTTTCAGGTTTATATCTTCAGCAAAGTAAATTAGAAGTACTGGAAGCCAGAGACCGGCAGCTGCCGGAGCTTTCGTTGGGTGGAGATATAAAACTTAATTCCAGATTTCTTGTGTATAATGACGGCTTATTCTCCTCTCCACAGGCTGTTCCTGTAAAAAGCTATGGTTACGGAGCGGGGTACAGTCTGAATTTTAACCTCTTCAATGGCGGAAAGGAAAGAATACATATTAAAATGAAGCAGGAAGAAGAAACACGCCGCCAATATGAAGATCAACAACAAAGAAATAATCTGAAATACAATATTGCAGTTGAGTATTTTGATCTGTATAAGTTTCTGTACTTCCGTGATTTTCTCAATGCAGAAATTGCTGCAGAAAACAAACAGCTATCGCTTATTCAAAGCTTACACCAAAACGGAGTGGTGCTAAAAAGCGATGTGTTGCGAACCTCGGTCAAATTATCCCAGCTGAAATTAAACCTGTCTGACATAGAAAAGAAAATTGAGATTAAAAAACAACGCTTGAATGTATTGATGGGACGTAGCCAGGAACAGCCCTTGCTGATAGATTATAAAAACAGTCACGAAACTGAATATATTCAGGACAGTGATTATGAAGGCTATCTGCACACTGCCCTCAATCAGTCCCCTGAATTTAAGATGGCAGACAGTGATATTGAGTGGAGTGAGCTAAACATCAGGCAAACCAAAGCAGCTAGGTTACCCAAAATATCGTTGTATTCAACATATAATTATACCTATCCGCAGATCTCATTTTATCCTTACTCAAATGATTTATGGGGATTCGGACAAACAGGAATCAAAGTACAGTTTTCTATCGATAATTTATACAAAAGTAAACATTCCGTTGCCCGTGCCCGGATTATAAACAGCGAAACTAAAGAAAAAGCCGGGATTAAAGAAGATGAAGTTTCCCTTCAGATAAAAGAAGCCTATCTCCAGCAGGAACAGGCTTTGGAAAGTGTGAAAACTGCAGAAGAGAATATCTTAAAAACAACAGAAACACTTCGGGTGATCAGAAACAGTTACCTCCATCAGGAATCACTGCTGACTGATCTCCTGGAGGCAGAAAATGCTTTGCTGGAAGCAAGATTTAATTTAACCACTGCACAAACAAATGTAAAGCTTGGCCGCATCCGGTTACTGGCTATCGCAGGAATTCTTTAATATAAATATTATGAACAAAAATAAAACAGATAAACTTATTGTCAGCTTAACCCAATGGCTGGGAGCCGCATTATTAGCGGGTATCATTATTTGGGGAGTCCTGTATTTCTTAAAGGAATACCGTTATGAACAAACCAATGATGCACAGGTAGATGCCTATCTGTCTCCTGTTAATGCAAAAGTAGGCGGATATATCAGCCGGATTTACTATAAAGATAATCAGCAGGTTCGTAAAGGAGATACACTCGTGGTGATTGAAGTAGATGAATATGGGCTGAAAAGAGATGCCGCATCAGCAGAACTGGCCGGTTCATATGCCAAATTACCTATTTTGGCAGCTAATGAAGAAACACAGATCAAAAGTATTGAGGTTATAAAAGCACAGCTTTCGGGGGCACAGGCGAGATTAAGCCAGCAGAGGAAAGAGTTTGAACGGTATAAAAATCTCCTGGCAGATGAGTCAGCCACACAACAGAAATTCGACAACGTCAGTACCACATTGTCTATCACACAATCAGATTATGAACAGGCCAGAGCTTCTCTTCAGGTTGCTGAATCCAAACTCAAGGACCTTCATGCACAGCGGAATGCGGCAGAAGCAGAAATACAGATTAAAAAAGCCCTGCTCAAACGTCAGGAACTCGATATTAAATATACTGTAATCACTGCACCTTTTGACGGCCAGATCGGTAAAAAAACCATTCAGGAAGGACAATTGGTACAGCCGGGACAGACGCTGGCATTTCTGGTGAATAAAACGGAAGAAAAATGGGTAATTGCCAACTTTAAAGAAACACAGATCGGAAGCTTCAGGCCGGGCCAGGCTGTAAAAGTAGAAGTAGATGCTTTTCCGGATGAGCAGTTCAACGGGGTTATCGAATCACTTTCTCCAACCACAGGTTCCCGTTATTCTTTATTGCCTCCGGATAACGCCACCGGTAATTTTGTTAAGATTACCCAGCGTATTCCTGTCCGCATCAGGCTGGTGGATACTCCTGAAAAACGGGCAAAACTCTCTGCGGGAATGAATGCGAATGTCTATGTTTTAAAAGAGTAAATGATGCAGGCATATACAATTCCGGTTTTTAAACCCTGGGTTTCCGAATGGATGGCAAGATCCGTCATATTCGCCATTCTTATGACCTGCCTGTTTGGTTTTGCTTATTACGGAAGTCCTGTTTCAGTAATGGGTTTTTACGGCATACAGGCTGCTGATGTTCAATATGGTATGGTCATTCTTTATGGCTCTACCGTAGCTTTTCTGGCACTGGATTTCCGCATTGTAAAATATTTTGCCCCGAGAAAATATCTGTTGGCCGCATTGGCTGCCAATGCCTTATGTTCTGTCATCTGTTTTTATTTCAAAGGCTGGACGTTGTTTCTGATCTGTCAGTTTATACAGGGGATTACCTGTGCGTTGATGTCTGGGATCGTCTTACAGCTTATTTTTCCAAGATTACACTCTGCACGTGCAAGGGTAATTGCCTACAGTCTTTTATATGGAAGCATACAAATTGCCGCCCCGTTCTATTCCGTCTATTCTGGTATACTGCTGTATTTTTATGATTTCAACCGATTGTTTTTGGGATTCATTATTATACTCATTTTACTTGCAGCGGCGGTGCTGATAACAATGAACGGCAAAGCAAGATTTACCAGGAAGATTCCTCTTTATCAGGTGGATTGGGCCGGCTATCTGTTGTATGTATCTTTTATTTTGATTCTGGGGTATATCCTTGTATATGGACGGCTGCTGGGTTGGTATGACAATCCGTTAATTGTTTTGCTCAGTGTCGGTAATCTGGCTGTACTTACGTTTTTTGTGATCAGGGAGTTGAAGCTTAAAAGACCATTGATCAATCTGCAGATTTTCAGGGCGAAGAATTTTATTGCAGGTCTGATGCTGCTCTTTCTGTTTTATATTTTCAAAGGAAGTACCGGGCTTGCTTATGGTTATCTTGAGGTTATTTTAGGAAATGATCCTTTGAACACCATTCCTGTTTGGGTGGCGGTAATTTCAGGAACTGTGCTGAGTATGTTTGTTACCTCCCGTTTTGTACTGATGGGGTTTAATCTGATAAGGATTATTATTGCAGGTTTTGGTATGATGGCCTTATATTATGCCTATATGCTGGCATTTGTTTCTGTACAGGGTGAAACCGCTGACTTTCTTCTGCCCATGTTTATATATGGTGTGGCAACAGGCGTTTTGTTTGTTCCTATTGTTTCATTTACGGCATCCGCTGCACCGCCAGGGATTGCGGTCAATGCTTCGCTGGTCGGCATACTGGCCAGATTTATTGGTTTCACAGCCAGTCTGGCCTTCAATAATGAGCTTCAATTGTTTACAAAATCAGCTGTCAGGGAGAAAATAAGGGAAGCAGTGGCCGAAACGAACCTGCAATTGCCGGTCACTTTGCTGGATATTCAAAATCAGTATATGATTGCCGGTAATGATATGTATACAGCAAAAGGTGCTTCCACAAGCCAGTTTAACACTATGGTCCGGGAACAGATTTTAGCCCGGGCAACCCGGGATTATTATGACTGGATGCTTTTGGGATTGGCTTGCGTTATTATAATACTCTTATTATTTCCCTGCATTCAGCGGGTAATGCTTAGAATAAGGAAAGGAAATATACCTTATTAAAGCATTTTAAAATGCAAGAATTGGTAATGATAAGATTAAAACCCGTCAGCCAATCTGGAAATTTTGACAGCGATCCGGAAAAAATATCATACTGTTTTAACTGGTATTTTTTTTGTTATCCCCTGAAAGCCAGCCAGCTTTATCAGTGAGTATACATTACTGGACACTGCCGTTTAAAAGACGGTTTTTCAGCTTGAATTGTAAGATTGGTAATACGTAAATATAAACAGTTACAGAGATATGCTTTGGACAGTATGTGTTTTGTGTATGACAATTTTAGGACTGATGTTTTTACTGAAAAGACTTCATCAGCCCTATCTTATTGCTTATATCATAGCAGGGGTACTATTGGGACCTTACGGAGTAAAGCTCTTTGACCAGCCTGAAGAAATAGAGGCGGTTGGTGAGGCAGGGATTTTATTACTGATGTTTTTTATCGGGATGGAAATCAATGTTCCCAATAAAAAGAGCCTTATTATTAAACCTGTATTGGCTCAGGGCATCAAAATATTGCTGAGCTTTATGTTCGCTTTTTTGCTTGGAGGGATTCTTAAACTTGATTTTAAAAGTATTTTGCTCATCGCAATCCTCTTTACCTTTAACAGTACAGCTGTGGTTGTGGAGTTTTTGAAGAAGCACGGAACTCTGCATACAGCTTTTGGTATTGTTATCCTTAATATTCTGTTGCTGCAGGATCTTCTCCTGGCCCCGGTTCTGACCCTGCTGAAGTTTTGGAATGGTGAAAAGTTCAATATGCTGAACTTTGTCATTCCCCTGGCTATCTGTATCGGGATTTTTTTAATATTTCGAAAAATAAGGCATCTGAGGGAAATCAGATTTTCAAGTACGTTTCTTGAAAATGACCATGATCTGCAGGTATTTTCCGGTCTTTTTATCTGCCTTGGGTTTGGTCTTGTTGCAGAAGTTGTTGGTTTAAGTGCTGCATTGGGAAGTTTTATTGCCGGAGTCGTAGTAGGAAAGATCAGGGCATTTCACTGGCTTGAACATTCCCTGATGCCCTTCAAGGTTTTCTTTGTGGCACTTTTCTTTGTATCCATTGGTTTGAGGCTGGACCTCCATTATCTGTTTTCCAATTATACGCTTATTACCATAGGTACTTTAGTCGTACTGATCAGCAACAGTGTCATGTCATCTATATTCTTCAGGATATTGAACTTCAGATGGAAAGACAGTTTTTATGGAGGTGCATTGCTGTCCCAGACGGGAGAATTTGGTATCCTTGCCCTTTCCATTGCTTATAAAACAGGAATGGTGGGATATGATCTTTATAAAGCCGGCCTGGGAATTACCTGTTTATCACTTCTGCTGTCTACTATCTGGATCAGTTGTTCTGTTAAGTTCCGTAGAAATAAGGCTGCCTGAAAGTAAAGGAATGAAATGCATGAAAGATTCTATATACAGTTATATGTCAGAAAACTGAAATTTTGACAGGAATGCGGAAAAAATATCACACTTTGTCAACTGGTATTTTTTTTGATCAATTTTTCATATACAGCTGGCCGGCTGACGTGTAATTAAATGATTGTTAAACTTATTTAAAAAGAAATTGCTATGAATAATCTAGTGAGAAGAAACGGAAACAGCAACCTGGCTTTTTCAAACATCTTTGATGATTTTTTTGGTCGTGAACTTTTTAACTGGGGAAATAACAATTACTCTTCTACCAGTACAACGGTACCATCAGTAAATATAAAGGAAAACGGTGAAGCATATGAAGTTCAGGTTGCTGCTCCGGGAATGGATAAAAATGATTTTCAGATCAAACTGGATGGTAACCTGCTGACTATTTCATCCATGAAACAGGACAGCAATGAAACAAAAGAAGAGAATTTTACAAGAAGAGAATTCAGTTATCAGTCCTTCCAGAGAAGTTTTGAGCTTCCGAGAGATGTTGTGGACCAGGATAACATTAATGCAAAATATGAAAACGGGTTGCTTATGCTGACCATTCCTAAAAAAGAGGATGCCAAGCAGAAACCACCTCGAATGATTGAAATATCATAAAACAGAAAATGGCTGCTGCAGGCAGTCATTTTTTATTTTTATACTCTTTTAGTATCGCAGTATTATTTGATAGATCTGATGATGTTTTTATGTAACTTATTGATTTATAGGTTTTAAATAATCAGAGTGGTCCAAAATTTGCATCTAAAAGTAATGCCTGTTTTACTAAGATATTGTTTTTGAAACCATAACAAATAACTGAGTAATATGATCATCGATGAAAATCTTTTACTTGAAAATGGAGCAGTGTATGAGGATTATCAGGCAAAGGAGATTATTTATGAGCTGGGAGGTACTCCCCATTATTATTTCCAGATTGTTGAGGGAACAGTTGAGCTGA
Organism: Chryseobacterium amylolyticum; assembly: GCF_051011775.1. Taxonomy (NCBI): domain Bacteria; kingdom Pseudomonadati; phylum Bacteroidota; class Flavobacteriia; order Flavobacteriales; family Weeksellaceae; genus Chryseobacterium; species Chryseobacterium amylolyticum. The sequence goes on along the minus strand of NZ_JBPCHX010000001.1, from coordinate 893,762 downwards.
ATAATTACCATGAAGATGGAAAAGAGTTCACCCTGAATATCATTTCGGAAGGGCAAAGCTTTGGAGAGTCTTTACTTTTCGGAGATAAGAATTATCCGATGAATGCCATTGCAAAAACCGATTGCAGAATCCTTAAACTGCCAAAATCCAATTTTTTGAGTATGCTGAGTGAAAATATGGACCTGGTTTTTACCATGTTCCGCTATCTTTCGGACCGGCTGTTCTATAAATATGTAATGCTGTTTAATAATTCAGCCATAGACCCGGTGCTGAAGATAAAATCTTTAATGGATTATTACAAGGAAAGCTCACTAAACCAAAGACCTTATTCTTACCAGGTCCCGCTCACCAGACAGCAGATTGCCAATTTAACGGGATTACGTGTCGAAACAGTCATACGTACCATTAAAAAGATGGCAGACGATGGAATTCTTAAACTGGATGGACGACGCATTTTTTTCTGAAATCAGATGTCAGGGGTACGTGAAATAATCACAGGCAATCAATTTAAAATCAGAATGTAACAGTTCTTCCATAACAACTGTCTTAATGATAAGGTGAAAAACCCTATAGTTAGCCTTATGCTGCATTATTAATTCTTTAAAAATAATCTCATGAAAGCGTATACAGTTATTCTGATCCTAATGAATTTTTTACTGCCACCAACCGTACAGGCCCAGCAGACATTGTGGGGAAGCCGGCAGGAAAAGGAAAGTATATACAGCATTCAGGACAGCGTAATGATCCGTACAAGAGATGGGGCAGCAATTTCTGCAATGGTAGTACGCAAAAAAAATGATAATGCTCCTCTGCCGGTAGTCCTGCAGTTTACAATTTATGTTCGGGATCAGGGACGGGATATGCAATCGCTTAAAGAAGCTGCAGATAAAGGATACGTAGGGGTTATGGCATATACAAGAGGCAAGCGTTTCAGCCCATCCGGGATTTATCCTTATGAAACTGACGGAAAAGATGCCTATGATGTGATAGACTGGATCAGCAGGCAGCCATGGTGTAATGGTAAAATAGGAATGTACGGAGGAAGTTACAACGGTTTTACGCAATGGGCCGCAGCTAAAAAACTGCATCCCGCATTGAAAACGATTGTCCCATATGTTGCCAATCGCCCGGGAATGGGACTACCTATGGAAAATAATATTTTTATCAATCCTAATTATGAATGGTCTTTTTATGTAGGCAATAATAAATATCTGGATAACAAGACAGGTGACGACCGGAAAAGATTCCGGGATATGATGTTCAGATGGTGGGATACCGGAGCTGCCTATCGTAAAATGGATAGTATTGATGGCACCCCGAACCGCCTTTTTCAGCGTTGGATAAGCCATCCTGCCTTTGATTCCTATTGGCAGAATATGGCTCCGTATAAGAAAGACTTTGCCGGAATTAATATTCCCGTACTGGCATTTGACGGCTATTATAATGATTCTCAGAATTCAGGAATATATTATCTGCGTGAGCTTAATAAATACAGTCCTCAAACACCTGCTTATCTGGTAATTGGCCCTTATGGTCATTTCGGAACACAAATGGGAGGGCAGGAGGTCATCAACGGATATACCGTGAGTAAAAATGCTTTATTTCCCATCAGGGAATACACCTATCAATGGCTGGATTATATTCTGAAAGGTGCTGAAAAGCCTTCTTTTCTGAAAGATAAAATAAACTATCAGGTAATGGGAACAGATGAATGGCGGAGTGCTCCTTCAATCGATGCCATGCACAACAGATATCTGAGATTGTATCTAAGCTCTGCCAAGGTGAAGGATGATAAGTATTTGTTAAGCCTGAATAAACCCGAACCCAAAAAATATTTAGTTCAGAAAGTAGATTTTGCAGACCGTACAACCAGCAATAATGATTATTACCCTGATCCCATTATTCGGGAAAGTGTATCCGGTAACGGTTACGTTTTCATAAGTGAGCCTTTGGATGCTTTGCTGGTAAACGGATCATTCCTTGGGAACATCAAAATCAGCATTAATAAAAAAGATGCAGATATTGGGGTAACACTCTACGAGCTTACTCCTGAAGGTAAATATTTTCATCTTTCTTACTATATCGGCAGAGCAAGCTATGCCAGGGACTATACTAAAAGACAATTACTGACCCCCGGTAAAAAAGAAACCATCGCCTTTGAAAATACTCATCTGGTCAGCAAACAGCTGCAGAAGGGAAGCCGGCTGGTTGTTGTGCTGAATATCAATAAAAACCCGTTCTCAGAACTGAATTATGGAAGCGGAAAGACCGTAACTTCCGAAACCATTGCCGATGCCAAAGAGCCATTGATTATTCATTGGTATAACGATAGTTTTGTTGAGATTCCTGTTTTATAATAGCTGATTTAAGTTCCGGTAATTTGAATTCATCCCCATTTGGACGTCAACAGAAACCGCTAAAACGATTTGAAATCATTCTGAAATTCATATATTTGTTAATATTGCCCCAAGGAAAGGCATCAATTCACCTATCGAAAAATAGATACTCTGTAGTTTCTTTTTTGTTTTCGTATGACCAGCGTCATAATACAGATTTTATTATCCTGGTATATTTGTAACAATAAGATCAAGAAAAATAAAAAATAAGAACAACAAGACCCAAACTAACCGTTGTAAGAAACTTATTTTTAATAAATGGCAGAGAAAGGAGCATATTATTACCTATCGAAAGATGTACCCACAGAACCAGAAATATTACCATTAAAACTCATATGATCACGGTTCTATAGCTAATAATATTGTGGTATTGCCAATTAATGTATAATTGCATTATCTACCAATGATTATGTCGAATATTCCCACAGCGTTACAAAGATTTAAAAGGGAGATAATGATTCCCAATCTGGCCATACTATAACGCTTCATGAGAGTAATTATATTTTCTATACCTCAATCTTTACCTTATTAATACCAACCTGACTTTATACCGATGAGTCAGGAAAATAAATTGGCAGCTATTCGGAATTGAAGATTTACGAAACAATGTTCAGCACCCATGATTTTTATCTTTTGAGAGAAAACCCTGGGTTGCTTAAAATTTGCACTTACAATTACTGCCGATTTTACTGAGATATTCATTCGTAAGCGTAACAAAAAAATTAAATAGTATGATTATCGATGAAGATCTCTTGCTCGAAAATGGAGCAGTTTATGAGGACTATCCCGCAAAGGAAAATATTTATGAAATGGGAAGCACTCCCCATTATTATTTCCAGATTGTTACGGGAACAGTAGAATTGAATAATTATCATGAAGATGGAAAAGAGTTCACCCTGAATATCATTTCGGAAGGGCAAAGCTTCGGGGAATCTTTACTTTTTGGAGATAAGAATTATCCGATGAATGCCATTGCCAGAACCGACTGCAGAATTCTTAAATTACCAAAATCCAGCTTTTTAAATATGCTGAGTGAAAATATAGAACTGGTTTTTACCATGTTCCGCTATCTTTCAGACCGCCTTTTCTATAAATATGTAATGCTGTTCAGTAATTCAGCCATAGATCCTGTGTTGAAGATAAAATCTTTACTGGATTATTACAAAGAAAATTCATCCAGCCAAACGCCTTATTCTTACAAAGTCCCGTTTACCAGACACCAGATTGCCAATTTAACAGGGTTACGTGTCGAAACGGTCATTCGTACCATTAAAAAGATGGCAGAGGATAGTATTCTTAAACTGGATGGGCGACAGATTTTGTACTGATTTAGGAATATTTATCACTCTGTTTAAAGATTTAAAACCGGTGTTCATATTGCTTAAAAATAATTTTGAATAATACTACAATTCTTTCGATCTGGACAATTCATAAAAGGGTTTAAGCAGCGATGAATGAAAACCTGGTTAAATTATGATTTGTCTCATAAAACTTTTGCTATTCAATCCATTACATTTATACTTTACTTCATTTATAATGCAGTGAGATTACACCCATTACAACCTTTCATTATTTGTAAGTGAGGTATCGGGATAGTGGCTTTAATCCCTGACAGCTGACGATCAGTACCCGGCTGGAATGCGCTCTGAATATTGGGAATTTTGCTGCCTGTTTATAATTACAGAATTCTTAAACACCAAATAATTTATATTGATATGGAAAGTAAAATAACAAGAAGAGACGCTATCGGAAAAATAGCCGCAACCGTTGCCATCGCCGCGGTTGCCCCAGGTGCTTTGGCACAGACACAGAGTAGCAATACAAGAAAATCGAATGTTAAAGCGCTTACTGATCCCCGAAACAAATATCCCAAACCACCTTTTAATAAACAGTCGCAACCTTTTCCCGGACTGGCAGGTAAAATGACACCTGTGCCCGATCATGGAGAAAAAAGCTATGTAGGTTCAGGAAGATTGGAAGGAAGAAAAGCATTGATTACGGGCGGTGATTCCGGAATCGGCAGGGCAGCAGCCATTGCTTATGCCAGGGAAGGAGCGGATGTAGCCATTAATTATCTGCCGGCGGAAGAGGAGGATGCCAAACAGGTAATAGAGCTCATCAGGAAAGAAGGTCGTAAAGGAATTGCCATTCCTGGTGATATTCGTAGCGAAGATTTCTGTAAACAATTGGTCAGCCAGGCTGTACAGCAACTCGGAGGACTGGATATTCTCATCAATAATGCAGGACATCAGAAAGCCAATGAATCTATACTTGATCTTAGCTCTGAAGACTTTGACTGGACTATGAAAACAAATATCTATGCCCCTTTTTGGATCATAAAGGCTGCTTTACCTCATCTGAAACCGGGTTCTTCTATTATCGGGCTATCGTCCATTCAAGCCTATGATCCTTCCGCTGATCTTTATGATTATGCACAAACCAAGGCAGCAACAACGAATTATGTGAAATCTCTTGCTAAGCAGCTTGGCCCGAAAGGTATAAGGGTTAATGGTGTTGCACCCGGGCCTGTTTGGACCCCTCTTCAGGTAAGTGGCGGGCAGACACAGGAAAATCTGCAAAAATTTGGCGGCGATACCCCTCTTGGAAGGCCTGGACAGCCAGCAGAGCTGGCTTCTATATTCGTTCAGTTAGCAGCGGATGATGCCAGTTTCGCGACAGGGCAGATTTACGGGGCAGCAGGAGGAAAAGGGCAGCCGTAGTATAATCACAAATAAAAGAGAATTTTTCAATTCCTGACAATTGAAGTTATTGAGATGCTGATGACTCTTCTTTACTAACTTTATATAGTCGGATTGTTTGAAAAATACCCCTTTTAGGTTTTGCTGTGGGTAATATTAAAAATAATAATTATGCTTCTGAGAGGGTAGAGTGAACTGACCCAAACAAACCAATTTCCGAAAATTTCTTACAGTTTTATAAAAATGTAAGTTATTGATTTTAAGAAATTGGTTTGTTGTAATTTGTTCCGATTGGATGAACTACTTTCCAATGCAGAAAGTCAATTGCCTTTATAATGAGGCGCTTGTGTAGTATAAGGGGAAAGTAAGTGCAATTGACTTCTCAACTCTAAATCATCCAAACAAAATTTACAATTAATTTAAAAAACAAAACATATCTGCTTGTTAAAAAAGTGGATTTTTTAATTTATGATTCCCATCACCTTCCACACATCCCCTTTAGAATAATTCCTAAAACGCACTAGTTGAATCGAAAAGGAAAAATAAAAAACCGGATATAGGTACATAGCCTGCTGTTGATAACCTGTTACGATCATCATAATTCTACCTTTTTCAAAAATAAGTTTAAACTTCTGCAGACATCTTCAAGATCATCCAATGCTTATGAAATTCAAATATGCGATAAATAGACTAAGCTGGCGGAAGGCTAAATCGTCTGTAATGTTATAGATATTTGCTGACTTTTTTAGGGTTTTTTAAATATAGATTGATGCGGCGTAATATTAGCCAAAATTTAGTGTTTGATGATTAGTAGTTGCATGGCATAACCAGCATATTAAAAATATTAAGAAAATTAATAAACTATTTTATAAAAAAATGCTAATTTGCTAACAAATTATAACTATTTATAGTTAATAGAAAGCAATATAGTCTAAAAATATAAGCTTTTTTAATCTAATAACCGCGTGAACAATAAATTATGTATGAGACATACACAACTTATCAATTTTCTTAAAAAATATAATACGATATCAGAAGGAGAAAAACAAAATATTGAGAATTATTTTATTCCTATACAAACTAAAAGAAAACAAATTTTAATTGATAAATATTCCTCTTGTAATAAATTATTTTTTGTTAATCATGGCTTATTACGAATTTACTATGTTAATGATAAAGGTAAAGAAGTTACAAGAATGATTGTTGGGGAAAATAATTTTCTGACAAATATGAAAAGTTTTGTTGGTAAAGAGGAAAATCAAGAAATTATTGAGTGTATAGAAGATACGGAGCTATTATTAATCTATAAAAATGATTTTGAAAGATTAATAGAAAATAATCATGTATTTAAAGAAATTTACATTCAACTATTAGAATTATGTAATATTACACATGTTAATCATTTATATATGTTAGGATCCAATGATATTCAGCAAAAGATAAAATATTTGAAAAAATATTTTCCTAATTTAAATAAAAGAGTTAATGATCATATATTAGCTTCATTCTTAGGAGTTTCTAGAGAGTATCTTGTAAAAAATAAAAGACTTTTTTAAGAACCAGAGTAAAATTAAGCTCGAAGCTCTAGAGGTTTACTGTAAATATTATTATTGTGGAAAATAAAAATATCATGATGTTTTCAAATAATTCAAACAAAAAGAACGAACAACCTAAAGTTAAAATTAACCTATCTCTTTTTGACAAAATTTTAGAAATTGTAGGACTTGTTTTATTAATATCTTATTGGTTTATCATTATAAACAGTTATTCCAATCTTCCAGATAATGTTCCAACGCACTTTAATGGAGCTGGGCAACCAGATGGTTATGGATCAAAACTATCAATCTTTGGTCTTCCAGTGATAGGTTTATTTGCATTTGTTCTTTTAACAATATTTAATAAATATCCTGAAAAGTTTACTTATTCTGTTCAAATTACCGATGACAATGCTAAAACACAATATATTTTAGCTACAAGAAGAAATAGAATTATAAAAACAATTATTCTTATTTTATTTATAATCATCGATTTTAGAACGATAGAAATAGCAGTTGGAGATTCTATTTCGTTAGGCAGTTGGTTTTTTTTATTTGTTTTCTGCCTATTTTTTATTCCAGTTGTTTTCTATGTAATAAAACAAAATGTTGATTAGTTATATTCCAAAAATGAATTTTTAATTGTAATAAGGGAAAATTGTGAAATAGTTCACTTTTTTTTAAAAACTAATGTTTGAAATTTGCCAATTAACTTAAATTATTAAATAATGAGAAAAACTAAAACCGCTATTTTAACTGCACTTTTATTAACAAGTTTGGTTATAACTTCTTGTGTTAATAGTAATGGTGACAATGAGATTGAAAATAATTCAACAAACAAAAAAAGTCTGAATGTAGGTACCATGTCAAAAACTATACAAGATTATACTGGAGAAGAATTGTACGCTTCAATTTTCTTTGCGTATGGAGATTTTGCAAAAAACTTATCTATTTACAATGACGATGTTCAGAAGTATGAAAACGGGGGAATGGTAAAGGAAGAACTATTTAAAGAGAGATTTAGCAAATTCGTTTCTGTAGTAAAGTCAGAAAATCCAAATTATTTTGAAAATTTTAAAACTGAAATCGAAAGTAAAGATCACTTAAGAATTCAAAATGCTTTAAAGGATGGCTTTCCATTAATATATGACAATTTGGGTATTATGTATCCAGAATTGGCTGATGCTGTTTCTGGTGTTGAAAACGATCCCGAATTACAAGATATAATTAATAAAGATGGGGATTTAAATGAAGAAGAGATGAGTGTATTAACATCAAAAGCTCAGGCTATGATGGAACAATTATCTCCTTGTAGTCCATTAGTATGTGTAGGATATTTTGCGTTTGCTATTCACAATACGATCGGATTAACAATGAATGTAGGAATTTATATGAACTTTAAATGGTGGGGCCCAAAATTAGAACAATATAATAAAGGAAAATCAGTAGCTGTTTCAGGATCCGATCCTTTAATAATTGATGTATTCGTTAATGATATTGCAACTGCTCCTTAATGGGCGCTAATATATAATCTATGGGGGCTTATAAATATAGCATAACAATGCTATTTTTAATTATTATATCAATAACATTATTTCTTTCATTATTATTTTCAAGCACACCTTTTAACCCTGTTCAAAACAAATTAAAATTTACAAAATATATTTTTAATTTAACACCACAAGGTTGGGCTTTTTTTACTCGTGATGCAAGAGAGGAACAAGTATTTATATACAAAATAGAAAATAGTAAACTTTATAAAATAAATCAGAAGCATTCAAACATAGAAAACTTCTTTGGCATTTCCCGTAAAGTATCTAAAGTTGGAATAGAACTTGAAAATGTTACGGGAAAAATACTAATTAACTCAGCTGCATTAAAAACTACTTGGAACTATAATGAAAACTTAATAGGGAAGATTCCAGATAAATTTATTGCGGTTAAAAATCCAATTGAAGACCCAATAATGTGCGGAGATTATCTTATTGTCTATCATCAACCAGTTCCTTGGGCATGGAGCAAAAACAAAGAAAGAATAAAAATGCCTGCGAAAGTTATTAAACTTAAAATATTATGCCAGAAATGAATATCAATAGCATTGAAGATAAAATCAAGAATTTTGCTGTTGCCAATGCTCCGTATTCAAATGTTATAGGTTTGGGTAGAAGTATTATTGCTTTAGGAACATTGTTAACACTTATTACAAATCCTATTGATGATTTGTTAATGAAGAGGACCTCCGGTGAATTTCTTCTCAACGAGTTATTAAAAGGCGATTTTTCAACAAAATTTAATTTTTTCTTCTTATTTGGCTTCAATAATTTATTTATAGTAAAATGGCTAGCGATAGTTATATTATTAATTACCATTAGTGGCTATTTTCAGAAAATTACATGTATACTACACTGGTGGATAACGTTTAGCTTTTTCCATTCATCTGCTATTATAGATGGAGGAGACCAAATTGGTAGTATTCTTACTTTATTGTTGATTCCTATTTGTTTATTTGATAATAGAAAGAATCATTGGGACCGTAGAATAAAAAGAGAGAGTATTTTAAATTTAATTTCAATATTTTTCCTTTTTTTGATACAATTACAAATGTCAATTGTTTATCTACATGCAGCTGTTGGTAAATTTGAACACAATGAATGGGCAAATGGAACGGCTATATATTATTGGCTAAACCATTCGTATTTCGGTATGCCTGATTATATGAGCTTTTTCAATGGATTTCTTTCGAATTCATATATTGTTACATTTTTAACTTATGGAGTCCTAATTTTGGAACTAGCAATATTTCTGGCATTATTTGCAAAAAAGAGTTATAAATTAACTGTACTTTTTATAGCACTATTTTTTCACTTTATTATAATTTTTTCGCTTGGCATATTTTCATTTTTTTTCGCAATGGCTGGAGGATTAATAATATACTTATGCCCAACAAATATTGACTTGAAATTTTTATTAAAAAATAAAAATCATATTTAATAATATTAGCATGTAGTAATTGTCTATTATGATGATTACTGCATGTTATTTTTTAATGAATAATTATATGAGTAAGATTATAACTCTTTGTTTGATTTTAATATCACTATTTTCATTTGCTCAAAATAAAACGGAAATCGGAAGTCATTTCATTAAAACATTATTGATTGACAAAAATGCTGGAAATGCTCACTTGTTTTTTGATAAAACTGTTTCGGCGCAAATCCCTGTAGAAGTTTTAAAGAATTTACCTGAACAGGTTGAAGGACAGTTTGGTAAATTTAAAAATATTCTTCAAATTAACAGTGAAAGAGATATCTACTATTTTTATTCAGAATTTGAAAAAACAAAAATGGATATTCAAATAAGTTTTAATGGAGAAAATAAAATTATCGGATTTTTTTTATCACCACATAAAAGTTTTGAGAAAACAGATGATGAAACTGCTTTGAATATAAAAAGTGATAATATTGAGTTAAAAGGTACTTTATTAAAATCAAAAGAAAATAATCAAAAAAGGTTGGTTATTTTTGTTCATGGTTCTGGACCACAAGACAGAGACGAAACAATTGGAGGAAATAGACCCTTTAAAGATATTGCTGAATATCTATATATTAATGGGATATCTTCCTATAGGTATGATAAAAGAACTTATTCAAATCCTGAAACCTTTAATGAAGAATCAACAGTAAAAGAAGAGACAATTAATGATGCCGTAAATGTTGCAAATTATTTCAAAAATAATCGAGAGTTTAAAGACTACCAAGTTATTCTTTTAGGACATAGCCAGGGAGCATATTTAATGCCTCAAATAGCTAACGAAGTAAAAGTTTCAAAATATATTTTTCTTGCTGGAAACTCAAGACCATTACAAGATTTAATTCTTGAACAGTTCGGATATATTAATAAGCTTGATTCTTCCATTATTTCAGATGAAGCCTTCACTAATATAAAAAAAGAAGTAGCTTTTCTAAATTCAGATCAATTTAATTTAAACACTAAAAGTTCAGCACTTCCAATGGGATTATCCGCTAAGTACTGGAAATATTTGTTGGATTACAAACCTCTTGATACAGTAAAGCTGATTAAAGCTTCTATGTTTTTTGCACAGGGTGGTAAAGATTACCAAGTAACCGAAGTAGATTTTAATCTTTGGAAAAATCAACTTAAAAGTAACAGAGAAGCAACATTTAAAATATATCCCTACTTAAATCATCTATTTATTAAAAATACAAGCGTAATTCCATCCCCAAAAGATTATGAAGCAGAAGGAAAAGTAGATAAAGTATTTTTAGATGATTTAAAAGAGTTTGTACTGAAATAATGAGACTGTAACGTGAATTGTGTCAGAGAAAAGCTTCGGGCAGTAGCAACCGGCGAAATTGACATAATTTCTCCCTTGTTTAAAAAACTAAGATATTTAGAGTATGAGGGGACAATAGGGGAACAAACGAATAAAAAAACCAAAATTCTAAAAAATCTTACAAAAACATAAAATGTGTAATGTATGTATTTTTAGAATGTTGGTGTCTTTTCGATTGTTTCGACTTGTTTTCTTATTTCCCGATACAAAACTTAGAGAAAATATTCCCCAGCACCTCATCATTGGTCACTTCACCGGAGATTTCCCCAAGATGTTCCAGGGCATTTCTAAGCTCATATGCCAATAGTTCTGTAGAGATCTGGAATGAAATGGCTTCTTTCACTTTATGAACGGCATCCAGAGACTTTCTTAAAGCTTCAAAGTGGCGCTGGTTGGTGATTACCACGTTATTTTCTTCAGATTTTAAATGCTCAACATATGATGAAAGTTCATTCTTGAGATCCTGGATGTTTTGGTTTTCAACCGCGGAAATTTTAATGAAATCAAACTCATGAGAAATGGCATTTCTGAAAATATCTTCTACTGTTTCGTATTTGGTAGGAATCACTTCATCAATTTTTGTAGCGCAGATAATCAGTTTCAGATCTTCTCTCAGTAAGGATTGAATCATTTCAATATCCTCAGAAAAATCTTCAGTGGCAGCATCAGCAAGATAAACAAGAATATTGGCATTTTCTACCTTTTCTTTAGCTTTTTTTACCCCGATTGCTTCTATTTCATCCATTGTTTCACGAAGTCCTGCCGTATCAATCAATCTGAAAGCATGTCCTTTAATATGAAGAACTTCCTCAATGGTATCTCTTGTAGTTCCTGCAATATTACTCACAATGGCTCTTTCTTCCTTTAAAAGCGAATTCAGCAGAGTAGACTTTCCGGCATTGGGTTTTCCGATGATGGCAACGGCTGTTCCGTTTTTAATGGCATTTCCGTATTGGAAGCTCTCAATGAGTGAATTTAATTTCAATTCAATTTTATCCAGTAATCCGCTTAAGGCGCTTCTATCCGCAAACTCCACATCTTCTTCAGCAAAATCAAGTTCCAGCTCGATTAAGGAAACGAAATTCAAAAGATCGGTTCTCAATAGAGAGATTTCATTGGTAATTCCTCCCTTCAATTGATTGATGGCGACTTTTCTCGAAGCCTCATTCTCGGATGCAATCACGTCAGCAATCGCTTCCGCCTGCGAAAGGTCAATTCTGCCGTTGATAAAGGCGCGCAGGGTAAATTCACCGGCTTTAGCCATTCTTGCTCCGTTTTTGATCAGGGTTTCAAGAATACGTTTTCCGATATGCGGTGAGCCGTGAAAAGCAATCTCCACAGAATTTTCAGTGGTGAAGCTTTTCGGGGCCAGGAAAATAGAGAGCATTACTTCATCAATAGCTTCCTCCTCATCCATAAAATAACCGTAATGGAGGGTATGGGATTTTTGTTTTGCCAGGTTTTTAGCCGGAAAACTTTTCTGAACTACAGATAAAGCTTCATTTCCTGAAACTCTGATGATGCCTAAGGCACCTATTCCATTGGCTGTAGCCAAAGCGCATATCGTATCGTTATTCATGCTGCAAATTTACGGTTTTTAATATGAATTTTCGTTGAGGTCTGTTATTCAGATTATCTATTGTTTTATTCAGGTTAAAAAAGAGAGATTTGAAAAGTTGCCTGTGATTTTTGCATTAAACTTACATCCTCACGGGCTGGGAAATACAAAATTTTAGAATTAAATAATGTTGTTAAGTATGGGGCTTTTTAATGGTTGTAATCTGTTGCGGTATAGAATATCGGGGTGGTTTGGATAAAGTTGGAAATGTAGACTCAAGCATATGATTTTATGACAAGAAAAAAATTAAACACTTGTTTGGTATGTTAATTGTTTCTTAGTGCAGCAATGATGTTGAAAATTTAAATATTTTTAAGTTTAATGGTAATAATTCGTTAAAATATTGTAAATGTACATGGATAAATTATTTTTTTTAAATATTAATAAAAAATTGATTTTTTTATTAATGCTTGTTTTCAATGCTTTAGCCTATGCTCAGTGTATTCCTTATACAGGGCAGGCAATGACAGGTGGAAATACCTATTGTCTTAACGGAAACCTTACCGTAAGTACAAATATCAGCGTCCCAAACGGAGCAACGCTTATGATACAATCCGGACAGCTGCAGTCTAACAGTATTCAGGTAGATGGAATCCTGGAAATCAGTGACGGAGCCAGTGTGAAGTCTACAGGAACGGTAAAAGTAGGAACTTTCGGGTCTCAGAAAAATTCAAAAATTAAATTAGGAAACAAATCTTTCCTGTCTCTTGTAGGATCGGTGATTCAGGAAGATCCGACCTTTGGAGGCTTTTACCCGGGAACGACGTCAGTGATAGAAATGGGAACAAACAGTGTGGTGGAGATTTGTGGAACATTTACCCAGCAGTCTACTACTTATCCTTCTGTTGAATATGTAGGTATTCCGGCTGGCAAAGCTTATTGTATTGCAAAAGCAGACGTAAGTGGGGGTGGAGGAGCTTCCATTATCAGTGATGACAGCCAGATCATAACCATTGCCATGGGATCTGTGACAGGATTAGGGATGGGGAATTCAAGTTTCTGCGGACCGAATGCAACAAAGGCCATGTGTCCTGCTCTTTGGCCTGAAGGATTATCAGAAGATAAAACAAGCTGCGGAAATGCCCCGGTTATTATTGATGATATTGACGGGTTTTGTACAAAGCCCGGAATTACCGGTACACCGGATGGATATACCAGATTCGGAATTACTGTACAGCAGAAAAACAATTCCTGGCCGGAAAACATCCCTAACGGATTTTTAGCAATGGAATCAAAAAATAAAGGTTTTGTCATCACCAGAGTTCAGCATGTAAGCCAGACACCGCAACCGGCAGATGCCATTGCAGATCCGAAAGAAGGAATGCTTCTGTATGACATTCAGGATAAATGTGTAAAGCTTTACAATGGGACAGAATGGAAATGCATCCAGAAAAGCTGTAATGATTAATCTAAATGATAACAAAATGAAGAATATAAAAAATATAAGTATAGCGGTTGCTCTGGTTGTCTTTAATTCATTTTTTGCCCAGGTTGCCATCGGTAAACAAACCGTAGACGGCAATAGTACCGTATTAGACTTTGATAACGTACCGGGAAATACCAGAGGTTTGATTCTTCCGGCTACATCAGGTTTTCCCACCGGGAATCTGGCTAACGGAACCCTGATCTTTGATCTTACGGATAACAAAGTGAAAGTATATGAAAATGATACCTGGAAATCTTTGTCAGATACCGGAAATTCAAGTCAGATAACTCTTAATAATTCTGCAGAATCAGGGAAAGGAGTGATTATAGGAAAGGCTGAAAGCACTGCTGACGGCGTATTGGTATTGGAATCCGGGAATAAAGCAATGATACTGCCGAAAATAGAAGCTCCGCATCTTAATGTGAAAAATCCTTATCCGGGAATGATGTGCTATGATACAGCCAGTAAAACACTTGCAGTATTCGACGGTTCAGTCTGGAATTACTGGAAATAGCAATAAAATATTTCTGATTTAAGATAATAAAAGCAGCTGTGTGAAAATATACAGCTGCTTTTTCTTTGGACTTAAACAATCTGGGCACTTTCCTTGATGCTGTTCATCACAAAAATACTTTTGGTCTGGCCGATTCCTTCAATCTCAGATAATTTGTTCACAAAAAACTCATGGAACTCATCCATGTTGGGAGCAAGGATTTTAAGCATAAAATCAAAATCTCCGCTGATGTTATAAAATTCTACAACTTCTTTAAGCCTGCCGACTTCTTCAATAAATTTTCCTGCTGTTTTCTTATTGTGAACATTCAGGGCGATCATACAGATCACCATCATTCCCTTGTTGACCTTTTTACGGTCTACTACAGCAGTGTATTCTTTAATGATTCCCTGTTTTTCCATACGCTTGATACGCTCATGCGTAGGGGTTGGACTTAAATTGATTCTTGCCGAAATATCACGGACACTCATCTTGGCGTCTTTCTGAAGCAGGCGGAGAATAGACAGGTCCTTTTCATCTGGGGTATAATTTTCAGTTGCCATTTTGTTCTGTTTTTACAGGTGATTATTAAATGTGTCAGGTGTTTTGTTCTTGTAGTTGTTTTATATATTTTATTTTGTTCCAAATTTAAGGTTAAATTTTTAAATATGTTCTGTTAATTTTAATTTTGCAGGAAATTTGAAACATGGGTACAAAGAAGAATATCATATTAATTTTAGCATCGGTAGGAACATTTGTGGAGGCTTTGGATATTGCCATTATTAATTTAACTATTCCTTCTATTCAGCAGCAGTTTCAAATTGGAGCAGAGACTGTACAGTGGCTTCAAACGCTTTATGTACTTTTCTTTGGAGGATTCCTGATTATTGGCGGAAAACTTTCGGACCAGATCGGAAGAAAAAAAATGTTTTTACTCGGGGCTTTGATTTTCATGCTGACTTCATTAGGTGCCGGATTGTCGCAAAATTTTGAAGTACTGGCTGTATTCCGTGCTTTACAGGGGCTTGGAGCTGCTTTAGTAATGCCGTCAGCATTATCCATCGTAACCAATACCTTTAGGGAAGAGCAGGAAAGAAACCGGGCTATCGGGATCTTCAGTTCATTTGCAGCCATCGGTTCAGGAAGTGGTCTTTCGGTGGGAGGAATTATCAGTACTTACCTGAGCTGGCACTGGGTTTTTCTGATCAATGTTCCTGTTCTGTTAGTCACACTGGTGCTGTCATATTATTATCTGCCAACAGATGAGAAAGAGGAAGCCGGCAGGAAAACAGATGTGGTATCCGGTATATTAATGGTATTGGGACTTTTGGGCCTGACTTACGGAACACATGAACTGGTTCATATTAAAGAACAGCCTTTTCTGGTAACGGGTTCTTTGGTTATAGCCTTAATACTTCTTGTTACGGTATATTACCGATTGAAGTCTGTTGCCGAACCTTTGGTTGATTTAAAATTATTTAAACACAGATCATTGGTTGTTTCCAATGCTGCATTCTTTACCCTGGGAGCATTTTTTATCGGATTTTTATTCCTGATTTCACTGATGCTTCAGAAAGATATGGGATATAGTGCTGCTTCAGCAGGATTAATGCTTGTTCCGTTCAGTATTATTTCCGCTTTAACGGCAAAGTTTATTCTGCCTCAGGTCTCAAAACGTCTGGGCTCGTCCCAAATGGGTGTTTTAGGATGGCTGTTTATGCTGATGGGAGGCCTGTTATTGCTGATCTCTGTTTACACCGGACATCCGCTGGCAGTTGTTTTGTTCGGAGCCGCTTGTATTTCGGGGGTTGGAATGACGTTCTGTTTTACCGCGCTTTCTGTAATGGGGATTCAGGATGTTGAACCTTCTAACTACGGATTGGCATCAAGCCTGAGTTCTACAAGTTACTTTTTGGGAGCCGGAATAGGATTGTCATTCATGACCTTAATGGGGCAGATTTTCCCATCGGAATTTTCAGTGGGAAGTCTTAACCTGATCATATTGATCGGTTATGCTCTTTTGGCGCTGGGGATGCTATTTTATTTTATATTGAAAAGTTTAAAAATAAAGCAGGCAGAAGTAGCTGTTTCATAGTAAGAAACTTAGAAATACACAAACTATATGAAGAAAGAATCGATGCTTAGGAGGTGTCGGTTCTTTTTTACTCTTTTGTTCTTTTGTCGCTTCATTAATTCACTATATTTGCTGCTTACTGCACATCATGAAAATACAGGTTATCAGCGATCTTCACAGGGAATTTGGAAGTACGGAATTATGTTTTGATCATTCGGATATTGTTGTGCTGGCAGGAGATGTCAATCTCGGAACCAAAGGAATTGAATGGATTAAAGATGCAATTCCTGGCAAACCTGTCATTTATGTTTTAGGCAATCACGAATATTATAAAGGTTCATACCCGAAAACACTGAACAGGATCAGGGAAGCAGCTTTGGGTTCCAATGTTCATGTTCTTGAAGATTCATTTGCTGATATTGAAGGAGTGCGTTTCCATGGGGCAACCTTATGGACGGATTTTTCAATCTTTGGGAATCCTGTTGAGTACGGAATGATCTGTCAGCCTAAAATGAATGACTATAAAATGATCAGGAGAGATCCTTCCTATTCGAAAATGAGAACACTGGATACCTTTAAAATTCATCAGTTTTCAAAGCAATGGCTGATAGAAAGTCTTGAAAATTCAAAAGGATTAAAAAATATAGTCGTTACCCATCATGCACCAAGCATACAATCTGTATCGGGGCCATATAAAGATGATCCGCTGACCTCTGCATATGCTTCAGATCTGGAAAATGTAATCAGAGAATATCAGCCTTTGTACTGGATTCATGGACATATTCATACCCCCTGCAGGTATAAGATTGATGGGACTGAAGTAATTTGCAATCCACATGGGTATATTGATGAGAAATACAACGGCTATGATAAGGAATTGATTATTGTTGTTTAAATACAAATGTTTCCGCAGGTTGCTTTCTTTTTTTGCCTTAAAATGATAAAGTAAAATTAAATCTGTTTCGTCTGTACTGGTGAAGCAGGTTTTTAATCCATTATCATTATGAAGACAAATATACAAGAGGGGATCATTCTTATTCCGGATTTCAGCGGATTTACCGAATTTGTGTTCAATACAAAATTGTATACAGGTGAGTATATTGTGCGCCAGTTATTGTCTACGCTGATTGATGTCAATGATCAGTACTTTGAAATTTCCGAGATTGAGGGAGATGCCATTTTATTTTACCGTTATGATAAAAATCCGTCCTATCAGAGTATTTCAAAAATGCTGTGGAAGATGAGAACGGCCTTCAACAGGAAAATTGAGGAGCTGAGTAAGAGTTTAAGCATTACTATTGACCTCGCTCTCAAATTTATTGTTCATTATGGATCTTTTTCACAATACAATATCGGAAGCTTCAGAAAGCTATATGGAAAAACGATTGTTGAAGCCCATCAGCTTTTAAAGAACGGAGTGGCAGAGCAGCCTTCTTATGCGCTTTTCAGTAATTCTTTTCTTGAAAACAGTAAGAATCAGGAATCTGATTTTAATAAGGATCCGTTTCGGCTGCCTGAAGTAGGGGTTATCCATTATTTTGAAAATTTAAACTAGCGTATATTTTTTAATATCATTCCTTGTAAATTTGCTATTGCTAGCGGCCCGGATGAGATCCGGGTTTTTTATGGGCAGGTCTTTCGAAATGTATTGATGAAGAATTATTTTTGTATGATGTAAAATATTCATGTATTGATAAAATTATTTTATTTTTTTTAATTAAAATTGGAATTATATATAAAATACTTTTTTAAGAATATTTATTATGGAAGCAGTTTGTATTGTGCTGCTTTATTGAAAAATATATATTATTTTCAGTTTTATGTTTAATATTTAATCGGGTATCTTGCTGTAAATTAAGTGTTTATTTTAATTTTTTTTCTTTTTTGATGTAACAAATTTATATTCATAGTGGTCTTATAGGAAAAACTATAATTTCACATGAAAATAATCTTATTTCCAATAGCAGTATTAACAGGCTCACTAGCAATGGCCCAGCAGGCTCAGACACCGGCTGCAAGGGATACTGTAAAAGGAAATGCAAAAGAAATAGAAGCTGTTACCCTGGTTGCCAGAAAGCCGACAGTAGAATCTAAAGTAGACAGAACTGTATTTAATGTAGCGAATAGTGCAATTCTGGCAGGAAATACAACCTGGGATGTTCTTAGAATGACGCCCTTGGTAAGCATTGATAATAACGATGAGGTAAAAGCGGAGGGACAACTGGTTACCGTTTACATTAATGACAGGAAATCTGTTTTTACAGGAAAAGAATTAAAGGAATATCTTAAAACAATTCCTGCTGATAATCTTATGAAAATTGAAGTGATTACCAGCCCTTCTTCCCGCTATGAAACTTCCGGATCTGTCATTAATATTGTTCTTAAAAAAAGAGAAGATGAAGGATTAAAAGGAAGTATATCCCTGAACAACAGGCAAAGTACCAAAAATTCACAATACACGAATTTCAACCTGAACTACCATAAGAAAAAGTTTACCCAAACCCTCATAGGAAGTTACAATAGCGGAAATTATGTACAGAAAACCCAAACCTGGGATAACCGGTATGAAGGAAATAAACTTACCCGGTTCAATCTTGAAAATCTTATGCGAAATGAAAGTCCGTCTCTTTCTTCCACTTCAGAGTTTGAAATCAATGAAAAAAATAACTTCGGTCTTGTCCTGGAATATTCACAGAACAGGAATTTAGTTTCAGCAGAATCGGATGGGATGACTTCAAAAGACGGAGATCCCGGAGAGTCTTTTCACCAAAACCAAAACAACTGGGGATTCAGCCGTAATCTGGGAACTAATGCTTTCTATAAATATTATGACAAAGAAAAGAACCGAATTTTAGATATTAATTTAGGAACCAACTATTCCAGTGATAACAGTGATAATTTAATAGATAAGCAAATTGATAAACAGGGCGTGATAAAAGATCAGCAGCTGGGAGTTGTCAGTTCAAATCAGATGCGTAATTATTATCTGAAAGTTGATTATACACAGCCCTTTGGTAAAACAGGAGGAACAATGGAAGTGGGAGGTAAAACCGAACTGAACAACCATGTCATTCCCAATACGCTCTATGGTTTCAGTATCAATGATCCGGCATCAGAATTTTTTAATTTGTCTAAAAACGACAGGTTCCATTATGAAGATCATCTGAGCTCTTTGTATGCTAACTACAGTAAGACATTTTTCAAAAAACTGGAAACCCGGATCGGGATCCGCTACGAATATATTGATTATAAGGTGCGACAGGATGTGGCAGGTACAGAAAGAAAAGATTCTTATGGTACCTTTTTACCTAATCTGCTGCTGAAATATAGCTTTTCAGAGAAATTTGACCTGAGCCTTACCTATAACCGGAGTATCTGGAGACCGTGGTATTCCGAATTTAATCCCTTTCTGGTGCCTGAAATTAACGGAACCTATTCCAGAGGAAATCTTTATCTGAATCCGAATCCTAATGACCGGCTTTATCTGAAGTTCGGAATTTTGAAAAAGTATTTTATTTCCGCAAGGTATATGCATACCAATCAGGATTACTGGACAACATATGTGACAGAAAACGGAAGAACAGTTTCATTACCCGGAAACTTTGACGGAAAGGTTGAGAAATATTATCTTTTTGCCAATACCAACCAGAATTTCCTGAAAAATAAGCTGAACGTAAATGCCGGATTTGGCTGGTACTATATTAATAATAAAGATTTTAACGAAAAAAATAAATTGGGAGCTAAAGATTATATCAGCTATTGGGGGGCATCTGCGAATATTTCCTATACCAATCTGTTTAATAAAAACATTAATGTAAGTGCATGGATGGAGCTTGCCAATCAGAATAACGGAAATTCCTATGCGAATAACACCAATGTTTTCCATAATATTTCAGTTACCAAAATATTTCCGAAAACACAGATGGAACTTAGCATGCAGCTGATGAATATCTTTAAAAGACCTTATGGGGATAACACAACCTACAGTCCTGACGGAACCTTCAGGGAATATTCAAAATGGGACTGGTACGGTGTTTCACTCACTTTTGTAAAACGTTTCGGAAACCAGAAGGTAAAAGAAAATACCAAAACAGATGTTGAGAAAAACGATGGCGGCGGGAAATAATTCAGGATTTTGTTAGATAAAAATAAAAGCAGGTTTCCAACTGGAATCTGCTTTTTATTTTGGGTTGGAAGCAGGAAGCTGGGAGAGAGAAGTAGTGAGAAACGTCCTTGATTATCTCCAAAAATCTGTGAAATCTCTGTGATCTGTGGGAGAAAAATTAACATAGAACGTTAAAAAATTTTCACAGATCTGACAGCTTTCAAAATCTTGAAAAATAAAAAACAGATCCCAATCTGGAATCTGTTTGCATTCTATCAAATAATTATCAAAATAGAGTTTTGTACTCTTAACGCTTTTTTATTTAAGGGTAAATTTTACTTTCGTTTTAATTGCATCTGAAGAACTTCCAATCATGGCTTCAAAGTCTCCCGGCTCAGCGACCCAGTCATGTTTTTGAGCATCAAAATAACTTAAAGCTGTTTTATCAATCGTGAAAGTAACTTCTTTCTGCTCTCCCGGATTCAGGTATACTTTTTCAAAGCCTTTCAGTTCTTTTGCCGGACGTGGTACAGATGATTTTAAATCACTGATGTAAAGCTGGGCAACTTCAGCACCTGCTTTTTTACCCGTATTTTTAACCGTTACTGTAAAGGTGATCTTACCATCCTGTGATATTGTGGTCTGGTCTGCTTTCGCTTTTCCAAATTCAAAAGTGGTATAGCTCAAACCATGCCCGAAGCTGAACAGAGGTTTTATATTTTTAGTGTCATGCCAGCGGTAACCTACAAAAATGCTTTCGTTGTAAGTAATATTAATCGGATTTTTCTGATCTTTACCTTTTCCTGCCGCCAGTTCATCTTTCTGCCCCGGATATTCTCCAAGCTGGTGTGCTGAATTGTCTTCAAGTTTTACAGGAAAAGTAAACGGAAGTTTTCCTGAAGGGTTAGCGTCTCCTGCAAGAATTGCTGCAATAGAATTTCCCGCTTCAGAACCCAGATACCAGGCCTGTACAACGGTAGGAACTTCTTTAATCCATGGCATGGCCACAGCATTTCCTGATACCAAAACTACTGCAAGGTTTTTATTGGCTTTTGCCAGAGCAGAGATGATCTGATCCTGATTATAAGGCAACCCATAGCTCTTCCTGTCATTTCCTTCGCTGTCCTGGAAATCTGCCTTATTCAGGCCGCCTACAAAAATTACATAATCAGATTTTTTGGCCAGTTCTACAGCTTCATTCAGTAATTCAGCTTCAGAACGGGTATCTTTTAAATCCTGACCGGATTTTACCCCATTATATTCTCCTCCGATATCCCCTACATATCCTCTGGCATACTGCACATCAGCCTGCTTTCCAAATCTGGTTTTGATTCCGTCCAAAGGCAGCGTTTCATATTTCACTTTTAATGATGAAGAGCCGCCGCCAACAGTCATTATTTTGATGGCGTTTTCTCCGATAACTGCTATCTTTTTAGCTTTATTAAGATCAATCGGAAGAACATTTCCCTGATTTTTTAATAAAACGATTCCTTCTTCACCAATTTCTTTGGCAACCGCTTTATGCTCTTCAGAAGCAATATTGCCGAAAGGCTTGTTGCGGTTCATTGTAGTTTTATAGGCGAGGCGGAGTAACCTTGTTACTTTATCATCAAGTTCTTGAGTGCCAACTTTTCCAGCTTTAATTAAATCAAGATAAGGCTTTGCCAGATAATAATTGTCATAGGCATTTTTAGTTCCTGCAGAAAGGCCGTTCGTCCATGATCCGAATTCAAGATCAAGACCATTATGAATAGCCTGTTCCGTATTGTTGACAGCACCCCAGTCAGATACCACAACACCCTTGTAATTCCATTCTTTCTTTAAAATATCATTTAAAAGATATTGGTTCTGGCTGGCATACTGGCCTTTGTACATATCATAAGCTCCCATGATCGTCCATGAATCCCCTTCTGTTACTGCTGCTTTGAATGCAGGAAGGTAAATCTCATAGAGCGCTCTGTCATCTACATTCACATTACTGGTATGACGGAACATTTCCTGGTTGTTCAGGGCAAAATGTTTCACAGAAGTTGCTACACCATTAGACTGTACACCTTTGATATAGGGAACCACCATCTTTGAGGTCAGATAAGGATCTTCTCCCATATATTCGAAATTTCTTCCGTTTAGCGGAGTTCTGTAAATATTAACTCCGGGGCCCAGAAGAATATCTTTCTTTCTGTATCGGGCTTCTTCACCCAGCGCTTTCCCATAGTTCCATGCCATTTTTTTATTCCATGTTGCGGATAAAGCAGTCAGGGCAGGGTAGGCGATGATAGAGTCGTTGGTCCAGCCGGCCTGATCCCATTCGTCCCACATCACTTCAGGACGAACTCCGTGCGGGCCATCCGTAGTCCAGAATTCAGGAATTCCCAACCTTGGAACGCCCGGTGAGCTGAATTTCGACTGTGCATGAAGCATAGCCACTTTTTCTTCCAGTGTCATTCTTGATAATGCATCCTGAATACGCTGTTCTACAGGTTTGGATTCATCTAAATAAACGGGAGTTTGGATATTGGTCTGAGCCATATAAGATGCAGAAATAAAAGTGAGTAAACTTATAATGACGGTTTTCTTTAACATAATGCCTTTCAGTTTGATTAAAAACAAAAGTAAAGAAAATTTTTATTATCTCAAATTGAGAAAATAAAAATTAATGAATAAAAAAACTGCCTGCTTGTTTGCAGACAGCTCATTATAAAGTATTTTTAATTATTAAAAAATGAAGAAAGTTGCTGAATTGACATACAAGTGAAAGAACTAAAAATCGAAATTGCAAATGGTAAAAGACAAATGAAGCTACTCCTATACTTTCACTCAATACCTTGAACCCTACAATACTCCTAACACAGTGCCTGGATTCCTACGGAATGGACAAATTAAGTACTTTATCTATACGTCTACCTTGTCCATTCCGTAGGAATCTACACTCTTATCCTCAAACCCTCTTACTCTCCAGCTTATCAGTCCCATCCTTTCACAGCACCTCCTTTGAAAATTTCCTTAGCTTTCTTTTCCACTTCAGGAGACTCATAGGCTTTTACAAAGTTTTTTACTTTCTGGCTGTTTTTATTGTCTGGTCTTGCTACAACTACATTCACATAAGGAGAATCTTTATCTTCAACAAGAACTCCCTGTTTTTCCTGATCTAAGCCTGCCTGAGCGGCAAAATTGTTATTGATTATCCCTACCACAACATCCCTGTCGTCCAGAACTCTTGGAATCTGTGCGCCTTCAATCTCCATAATTTTCAGCTGTTTAGGATTTTCTGTAATATCAGTTACTTTTGGAAGAAGTCCGACTCCTGCTTTTAATTTCAATAATCCGTTTTTCTGCAGCAGAAGCAATGAACGCCCTCCGTTGGTCGGGTCATTTGGTATAACAATCGTACTGCCATCCTGCAGTTCACCAATATTTTTAATCTTTTTTGAATAAGCTACAATAGGATACACAAATGTATTGCCTACAGACACAAGATTGTAGCCTCTCTGCTTGGACTGTTCCGTTAAGTAAGGAATGTGCTGAAAGGCATTGGCGTCAATATCTCCATTGGTTAACGCTTCATTGGGAACTACATAATCATTGAAAGGAATCAGTTCTACTTCCAGATTGTATCTCTCCTTGGCTACTTTTTTCGCTACCTCAGCAATTTCCTGCTCAGGGCCATAAGTGATCCCGACACGGATAAAATTCGGATCGTCCTTTCTTCCCGAACAAGCACTGAACAGTAATATCCCCGCAGCCAATAAACCAAAAATCTTTATTCTTTTCATTCTATTTTTTATTTAAAATTAAGATGAGAGTAGCTAAATTATGAATGGTAAATTTGAAAATTGGCCAACCCATACTCTCATACCCTCCGATTCTCAAACCCTCAAACCCATATCCGGAACCAACTACCTGTGATCAAATCTTTTTGACAATCTGTCACCCATGAACTGGATAATGAAAACCAAAAGAACCAGTAGAATCAAAACCGTATTCATAATGACAATATCATATCCGATATATCCATACTGGTAGCCCACCTGTCCAAGTCCTCCGGCACCTACAGCACCTCCCATTGCAGAGTAACCTACAAGGGTAATCAGAGTGATGGTTGCGTTGTTGATTAATGAAGGAAGTGCTTCAGGAAGCAAAACTTTTCTGATAATCTGTAACGGAGAAGCTCCCAGCGCTCTCGCTGTCTCTATAAGTCCATGAGGTACTTCAATAAGGCTGTTCTCTACAAGTCTCGCAATAAAAGGTGCTGCTCCCACGCTCAGCGGAACCAAAGCGGCATTCACTCCGATAGATGTCCCCGCCAGAACTCTGGTAAAAGGAATCATCCAGACGATCAGGATAATAAAAGGAATTGCACGGAAAATATTAACGATGATGGAAAGTCCTCTATGATAGAAAGCATTTTCCAGCAGTTGGCCTTTTCTGGTTAAAAACAACAGGATTCCTACCGGAAGCCCCAACACAAAACCGAAAAAGCCGGATAAAAATGTCATGTAAACCGTTTCCCAGGTTCCTTTTGCCAAAAGGGCAATTACCGCGTCACTAAGCATATCCTTTTACTGTATTTTGAATTTTATTTTGATTGAAATAATAGATCGCCTGTTGGTTTTCCTCCGTTTCACCCTGAAGCTGTAGCAGAAGTTTACCAAAATTGGAATCTCCGAAGTATTCCACGTCAGCTTTTAAAAGTTTATAAGGAATTTTATATTGGTTGTATAGTGTTGAAAGAATTTGTTCAACACTGACGTTTTCGTTAAGTTCTATTTCTATCAGCGGAAATAAACCTTCTTTGGGGTCTTTCTGCAGTCTGCTGATGAGTTCCTGTGGCAGGGTCATGATGTCTGAATTTATAAATTGGCGGATGATCGGGTTTTCTCTGTCCGAAATAATCTCGCTTAATGTACCTTTTGTTAATAATTTTCCTTTGTCGATCACAGCAACATGGTTACACACCGATTTGATCACTTCCATTTCGTGGGTAATTAAAAGGATGGTAATTCCCAGTCTTTGGTTGATATCTCTTAAAAGCTGAAGAATAGATTGCGTTGTTGCCGGATCCAGTGCGCTGGTGGCTTCGTCACAAAGCAGAAGGTGAGGATCATTGGCCAGAGCTCTTGCAATAGCTACCCTTTGTTTTTGCCCCCCGGAAAGGCTCTTGGGATAATCGTTGGCTTTATCTTCAAGTCCTACAATCTTCAGTAATTCATTGACCTTTTTGTTAATCTGATCCTTATTGTTGTGATCTAACTCTAAAGGAAGCGCTACATTATCAAAAACCGTTCTTGAAGAAAGAAGGTTGAAATGCTGGAAGATCATTCCGATTTTTTTACGTTCCTCAGCAAGTTGTTTGGAGCTGAGTGCAGTAAAATCTTTTCCGTTAATAATAATCTGTCCCTCATCCGGCCTTTCCAATAGATTCACTGTACGGATCAGGGTACTTTTTCCTGCCCCTGAAAATCCTATAATTCCTACGATATCTCCTTTCTCTATGGTAAGACTCACCTTATCCAGCGCTTTAAAAGACTGTTTTTTCTGGTGAAATGTTTTTGATATGTTTCTGATTTCTATCATTCTGATTTTATATACTGTTTAAATAGGCTGATAGGGTCTGCCTGTTCTGTTTAAAAATCTCCTTACTCTTCTGATTTTGACCTTCGACCGTTTTGAAAGTTTGAAATACTTGGTCACATTCGTTAGAAGTACTCCCAGCAATATGATGAACAAACCATACAGCTGACCTCCATTGATGCTTTGATGGGCAACAATCCAGCCTGCAATCACTGTTACAATAGGATTGATATAGGTGTGAGTGCTTACCAAAGCAGCGGGTTTTACGGACAAGAGCCAAATGTACGACAAATAAGCGACTATCGATCCAAAGAAGATCAAAAATAGCACCCCGGACCATGCAGATAATGGAACTGCAGAAACTGAAAAACCAGTCCATTCTTTTCTGAAAAAAGCGATCAAAAAAGATGCTAATCCTGCTACTATAAGCTGTTGTGCAATATTCATAAAGGTAGATTGGGATGCCGGATTTTTCTTGGAATATAAAGAACCAAGAACCCATGCTATAGAGCTTAATCCCAAAACCACAAATGCCGTTATACGTAGGCTTCCGTCGGCAATTGCATGAGCATTTGAATTTACACTGCCCTTTAAAAATAGAACCAGTCCTACGAAACCAATAATCAATCCTATCGGAATAAATTTATCTGAAAAATAATACTTCCAGTTTTTTCTGTCGATCGCAATAAACCAGAATGGTCCGGTTGCAATAGAAATTGCGGCCTCGGAAGCTGTTACATATTGTTCTCCCCAGGCAACAAGCCCGGTTCCTCCGGTAAGGATAAGAATTCCGGTAATTGCATTTTTTTTCCAGTTGATGAGGGAATTTGCTTTTTCTCCTTTAGAAAGAAGATATCCGATCATCAGAATTCCGGCCACCAGAAATCTTAATCCCGAAAGAATAAATGGCGGAAAACCTTTCAAGCCAAATGAAATAGCTAAAAACGTAATTCCCCATATCACATAGATGTTTGTAAACGCCAATGGAATCAACCATTTGTTTTTAGAATTGCTCATTTTTATGTTTTTAATGTTGTTGTGTTCAATAAAAAAGGCCCTACAACGTGGTAGGGCCTTTACAAAATATGTCTAAATAAAAGTAAGGTCAACCACAGTATTCCCGATATACAGGCATACAGATATGCTTCATCATGTTTTTGATGGTATGTTTCTTCATTGAATTATTTTTTAATTCTGCCTTCATTTTATTTTATTTCCTGAATACGGTTGCAAATATATAATATAATTTTTATTAGTCCACTAAAAAAGTAGACAATTTAAATATTAATTTATTGTTAATAATTTAATTTGTTTAAAATCAATGTTTTGTGGTTTTTATTTTTTAATGTTAAAAAATAATTTACTGATGTTTTTTGACTTTTAATTGAATTTATGCTGAAATCATATCATAGATGAAGTTGTGAAAAACATAAAATAAATTAAATTTTTTGAGAATTGTGTAAAGTTTACTTCCGGGTGGTGAAATTTGATAAAAGTGGAGGAACTGCATTTATTAAACTAGTTAAATGCACAGCATTTCTGTTCACTGTAATTTAGCATCAAAATTAAAAGACATGGACAATAGAATATTAGGTCTGCACCATATTACAGCAATAGCAGACAACGCGAAAAGAAATTTAGATTTTTATACAAAAGTTTTAGGGGTAAGACTGGTAAAGAAAACCGTAAACTTTGACGATCCCGGAACATACCATTTCTATTTCGGAAATGAAAACGGAACACCGGGAACCATTCTTACGTTCTTCCCGTGGGAAGGAATTGGTAAGGGAACCAACGGAAGCGGAATGGCTACCCATATCGGCTATTCAGTACCGAAAGGAAGCCTTGAATTCTGGAAAAGCCGTTTGCAGGATTTTAATGTCAATGTGGAAGAAGGGGAAGTATTTGGTGAAAAGATGATCTCTTTTACGGATCCGGACGGACTTCAGTTACAGTTTATAGAACCTTCGGGTGATGACAACAGAAAAGTGTGGACAACTGATGATATCAAAGACGAATATGCCCTGAAAGGATTTCATAATGTTACTTTAACCCTAAAAAAAGCAGATCCTACGATCAAAGTTCTGACTGGTATTTTAGGATATGATCTGAAAAAACAGGAGGGGGAAAGATACAGATTGGCTACTGATGCCATTGATACCGCTAATCTGGTAGATATTATTGAAAACGATACCATTCCTGCCGGTAGAAATGCTGCCGGAACCAATCACCACATTGCATTCAGGGTAAAAGATGATAATGTTCTGATGGAATACCGCGAAAAAGCATTATCTGCAGGATTGAGCATCACTCCGAAAATCAACAGAGATTATTTCTATTCACTGTATTTCCGTGAGCCGGGCGGTGTTTTATTTGAAATCGCTACTGATAATCCGGGATTCACAGTGGATGAACCTCTGAATGAACTGGGAACCAACCTGAAGCTCCCTGTACAATATGAAGGAATGCGTGAGAAAATAGAAGGAGTGCTTCCGAAATTATCATAGATCATCGGCAGGCTCTGATAAAGATGTTAATTTTGAATTAAGAATTAAAAAACAAACAAAATGGAAAGAACAGAAATAGTGTTGGAAGGGAGAAAAGGAGAAATCCAGCTTTTCTCAGATGATCATAAAGCAGGTAAAATGGATATTTCAGTCATTGGAAAAAAACTGACTGTTTACCATACGGAAGTGAATCCGGAATATGAAGGAAAAGGCTTTGCTAAAATTTTACTGGAGAGGCTGGTATCTTACGCAAGAGAAAATGATTTAAAGATTCTGCCGTTGTGTCCGTATGTTCATGCTCAGTTCAAACGCCATCCGGAAGAATATAATGATGTCTGGCTGAAGGAAGAACTCTAATGAGTTTGAGAGTCGGGTTTCGGGATACGAGTTTTAGAGATTCGGCTGAATATGTTTGAGAGTAAGGGGGGAGTGGGAGTGTAGATTCCTGCGGAATGGACAAACTATGCGTCTTATCTATCCGCCCACTTTGTCATTCCGAATGAATCTAAATATTCTATGTAGCCTTTTAAGATGCGGGATTTTGAAGCTCAGGATACGAGTTTCTAGATTCAAGTATGAGAGTGGAAGGGTAAGAGGGTTTGAGAGTCTCGATCTTATTAACCCAAACCCCCGAATCTCGAACCCATCATAATAACCAATTAATAATTTTATCACTATGAACCTTATCACAGGACTGCATCACGTTACGGCAATTACCGGCAATGCACAGGAAAATATAGACTTTTATACCGGAGTATTAGGACTTCGTTTGGTCAAAAAAACAGTCAATTTCGATTATTCGGATGTTTATCATTTTTATTTCGGTGACGAATACGGAACACCGGGAACAATTATGACTACTTTTCCGTATGGCAAAGATCTGATCAATGGAAGACATGGTAAAGGAATGCTCAATACCACAGCTTTTTCAGTTTCCATAGATGCTCTGGATTATTGGATAAGCCGTCTGGAACAGTTTAATATTCCTTTTAAACAGCCTCAGCAAAGGTTTTCAGATGAAGTTTTTATTTACCTTGAAGATTTTGACGGGCTGGGACTGGAACTGGTTTTTAATGATAAGGATGAAAGAAAAGGCTATTATAATGGTTATATTCCTAAAGATTATGCGGTCAGGGGAATCCATCATGTTGAAATCTGGCAGGATGCCTATGAAAGAACAGCAGCTCTCCTTACCACTCAGATGGATCATAAAGTAATCAAAGAAAGTCCTGACAGACTGAGACTGGGAACAGAAAATCTGCCGGGAAAATATGTAGATCTGCTTTCTACGCCTAATGCCTTAAAAGGATTGGCCGGAAGGGGAACCGTTCACCATGTGGCTTTTGCTACTCCGGATGCGGTATCTCAGCTTGAAATGGTAAAAAGGTTAAATGCATACGGACTGGAACATACCGAAGTAAAAGACAGAAAATATTTTACCTCTGTCTACTTTAAAGAGCCGGGAGGTGTATTGTTTGAAATTGCCACTTCAGGCCCGGGTTTCGATGTAGACGAAGAAGCAGAGTTTTTAGGACAGGATCTGATGTTACCGCAGCAGTTTGAAAAAAGAAGAGAGCGTCTTACAGAAGTCCTTCCTGTAATCCAGTATCCAACAGAAAAATTCAGATAGAAATAATGAGTCATATTTTAAATATAAAAACAGCAGGAATACCATTGAATCAGGCGGAAAAAGCTTTGATTATGGTTCACGGACGTGGGGGAAGTGCTCAGGATGTCTTAAGTTTATCCCAGCATTTGAATGTGAAAGATTATGCGCTGTTAGCACCACAAGCCCTTAATCATACCTGGTATCCTTATTCATTTATGGCACCGGCAGATCAGAACGAACCCTGGCTTTCATCAGCTCTGGAAATGGTGGGAGAAACAGTGAAAGCAGCGGTGGATGCAGGGATTAAGCCAGAAAATATTTACTTTTTCGGATTTTCCCAGGGAGCCTGTCTTACCCTTGAATTTTTAGCCCGTAATGCTCAGAAATACGGTGGGGCAGCAGCCATTATCGGAGGAGTGATAGGAGATAAGATCAACCGTGGAAATTATAAGGGCGATTTTGCCGGAACTCCGGTTTTCCTGGGAACCAGCAACCCTGATTTTCATGTACCTGTGGAAAGAGTATACGCAACAGCCAATATTTTAAGAGACATGAATGCCGAGGTAACAGAAAAGGTATATGACAATTTCGGACACTCTATTAACGGGGAAGAGATTGAATTGTCCAACTCGATTATCTTTAATTAAGTACATTAACTTTGAATTATTTGTAATTTTTAATGATCCTTTAAGTGGTTAGTGAAGATTCCTACGGAATGACAATGTGAGCGGATAGATAATGCGCATACTTTGTCATTCCGTAGGAATCAAACCAAATGTATAAATTAGCATTCAATAGCGGCGGGCTTTAGCGCCAAACAAAAAAATATAAATCACTGGCTTTAGCCAAAACCTAAATAATCCGAACCTGAAAACTAACTTCTGATCTCTAATTTCTAACTTCTGAAAAACATGCATGAACAACTACTTTTAATACTGGGGCTTTTATTGCTGGTGATGATGCTGGTGATGCTGGCACAGCGGATTAAAATTGCTTATCCGATTTTTCTGGTGCTGGCCGGATTAGGGATCAGTATGATTCCTGGCGTACCCATTTTAAAACTGGATCCGGATATTATATTTTTAATTTTCCTGCCGCCTCTTTTATATGAAGCGGCCTGGTATACCTCATGGAATGATTTCTGGAAATGGAAACGCACTATTAGTCTGCTGGCTTTTGGTCTCGTATTTCTCACTTCTCTGGTGGTGGCCTGTACTTCACAGATGCTGATTCCGGGGTTTACACTGGCATTGGGCTTTTTGTTGGGAGGAATTGTTTCGCCGCCGGATGCAATTGCAGCCACTACTGTTTTAAAAGGACTGAAGGTTCCCAGGCGTACCATCGCTATACTCGAAGGGGAAAGCCTGATTAATGATGCTTCATCATTGATTGTTTTCAGGTTTGCGCTGGCTGCCGTTATGACAGGTGCTTTCTCAATGCATGAAGCAACAGGGCAGTTTTTTCTGGTGGCAGGAATGGGAGTCGTGGTAGGAATCGCAGGGGCTCATATCTTCTACGCCATACACCGTTTTTTACCTACAACACCGGCGATTGACGCTGCTATAACAGTGATTACTCCCTATATCCTGTTCCTTTCTGCGGAGCATTTTCATTTTTCCGGGGTGATGGCTGTGGTGAGCGGAGGACTGTTCATGTCTTTCCGTGCGCATGAAATTTTCAAAACAGGAACCACAAGAATCAACATGACAGGAGTCTGGAATACCCTGATTTTTGTAATGAACGCCCTGGTTTTTGTATTGATAGGCCTTGAACTTCCGGATATTATCAATGGATTGGGAGAAACCTCATTAATGGAAGGAATAAAGTATGGATTAATCATAAGCCTGATCGTTATTGCAGTACGTCTGCTGTGGATCTATCCTGTAGCTCATCTTCCAAGATGGCTCAGTGAAAAAGTCCGTCAGGATCCAAGTCCGGGATGGAAAAACCCTTTGATTATAGGATGGGCAGGCATGAGAGGAGTAGTTTCCCTGGCAACAGCACTCTCAATTCCGGTGATGATGAACAGCCAGGAAGAATTCCCTATGAGAAACCTTATTATTTTTATCACATTTGTTGTGATTTTTGTGACCCTGGTATTTCAGGGGTTGACATTACCTTTAATCATTAAACTGACAAAAATCGGGGAAATAGACCCTATTCTTCCTTCCCATGAACAACAGGCAGGAATTCAGATCAGGTTGGATAAGCTGGCAGTAGACCAGCTTGATAAGAAGTATACTGAAATCCTGAACAGCAATAGTCTTCTGATCAACTTAAAAAAAACGCTGGAAAATGATATTAAAATTCACCAGAATCATTTAAGTTCCCTTGAGATGTGTACCAACAGGCAGAATGATATGGCAGAATACCACAAAGTGATGCTGGATATATTTGCATTGCAGAGAAACGAATTGTTTAAAATGAAACGTGAAAAACTCTTCAGCGATGATGAAATCCGAAAAGCAGAATCACAGCTGGA
Organism: Chryseobacterium amylolyticum; assembly: GCF_051011775.1. Classification (NCBI taxonomy): domain Bacteria; kingdom Pseudomonadati; phylum Bacteroidota; class Flavobacteriia; order Flavobacteriales; family Weeksellaceae; genus Chryseobacterium; species Chryseobacterium amylolyticum. Next base: position 860,893 of record NZ_JBPCHX010000001.1, on the reverse strand, counting down.
CCTGAATGAGCTGAAAATTACAGGGAACAGGCATTTGTAGAATGACGAGGGATGCGGTTTTTGAGTTGGAGAGTCGGAGGGTTTGAGAGCTAGTAGGGGTGGAGGCAGGTTTCGAGGTTCGGTTACTGAGTGGGAGCATTTGGGAGTAAAAGTGTTTAGATCTCTACTGAATGGACAAACTAAGCACTTTATTTATCCACACACTATGTCATTCCGCAGGAATCTGAATCGTCATTTTACCTTTTACGTAAACAATATAAACATTAAACCCTGAACCTTGAACTTGAATTTTAAACCTTAAACAAAATGAAAACATTACATTTTTTAGTGATTGGAAAGAATCAGGAAATTCTTGATACTTTAAAAAGAGTTATAGAGAATAATGAAGGCTGGACGGCAGAAATACACAGTGATGAAAATTTCTGCTATGACTATATAAAAAATAATACCGTAGATATTGTCCTTTTAAGCTCCGGCTTAGAAGATGATTTTGAGAAAGATATAAAAGTTTTTTGTGACGGTTTAGACAAAGATGTGAAAGTAATTGACCATTATGGAGGAGGAAGTGGACTTTTAAAGAACGAAGTTTACAGTCTTTTTCCTAATTTGCAGGGGTAAATCCTGCGCTATGTTTGAAAATATCATCAAAAATATTACCCGGTTCATCACAATCACTCCGGAAGAAGAGAAAGTTTTTACAGATCTGCTGGTATGTCAGTCTTTCCCCAAGAAAACAGTTTTGTTGAGGGAAGGAGAAGTCTGCCAGTTTGAAGGGTATATTCAGAAAGGATGTTTGAGAATGTATTGTCTGGATGATGATGGCACGGAAGTTACACTTCTGTTTGCCATTGAAGACTGGTGGATCAGTGATATTGCCTCATTTCAGGAACAGAAACCTTCTAAGGTTTTTATCGAAACACTGGAAGACTCGGAAATCTATATGCTGAATCCGGCGACAAAAGAAAAACTGCTGCAGGAAGTTCCCAAATTCGAAAGAGTTTTCAGAATGCTGGTGCAGCGAAATCTTGCCACCCTTCAGGGCAGGTTGGTAGACACTATTTCCAAAACCGCATCTGACAGATACCTTGAATTTATCAAACTATATCCTTCGGTCCCGCAAAGAGTTGCACAGTATTATATCGCTTCTTACCTTGGGGTTTCAAAAGAATTTGTAAGCACCATCAGAAAACGTCTTGCTTCAAAAGAGAAATAAAACTTTGAAAATGTTTTATCCGCAGATTTACCGGATAACTAAACAAATTTTTGCTCTTGATGACTTTACGTTTGAAACCACCCCGTCAAAAATTCTCTGAATTTTCGCCACCCCTCTGGAGAAGAGGAATTTTTACATCTTCATTTGTGGAATTTGTGAATAGGGTAAAGATCGTGATTGAATAGGAAATTGCAAGACTGGATTCCTACGGACTGACAAATAAGACGTTTTAGTTTATCCGTATAGCTTGTCATTCCATAGCAATCTAAATAAAGTTATTCTTTAAAATATCTATAAAATTAAACAGGTTTAAGAGTAAAACATACTTGTGTTTTTCCAAAAACAACAATCCAATATAACCACACTCCCGGATACAAAAAGTTTCCTGAATTTTTTTTGCTGCAAAGTCATTTATTAAACTAGTTAAATGTGCAGGACTTCCAACATCTCTAAATTTGTCCTATCAAACAAGAACAAATAACAATCTGATATGGACAGAAAAGATTTTTTAAAGAAAGGATTATTGGGAACAGGAATGTTTGTAGCGTCAGCCTCTCTGGCAAGTGCTATGAAAAATGACATCGATGAGATCGAACCATTAGAACCGATCGGATACAATCATCTTCCCAATACAGAATCAAAAATAAAAGAAAACTCTGTGATCCACAGAGCTGACACAAGAGGAAAAGCAGATCACGGCTGGCTGCTAAGCAATCATACTTTCAGTTTTGCCAATTACTATAATCCTGAAAGAATGCACTTCGGAGTACTGAGAGTCCTGAATGACGATAAAGTGGAAGCAGGAAGAGGTTTCGGAACGCATCCTCACGATAATATGGAGATCATCAGCATTCCTTTGGAGGGCGATCTTGAGCACAAAGACAGTATGGGAAATACAGCTGTGATCAGAAGCGGAGATATCCAGGTAATGAGTGCTGGTACCGGAATTATGCACAGCGAGTTCAATAAAAACAGTGATAAGCTTGTAAAATTCCTTCAGATCTGGATTTACCCTAAAAAAAGGAATGTGACACCGAGATATGACCAGATCACTTTAGACAAAACAAAAGGTCACAATCAGTTTCAGCAGATCCTTTCTCCCAATGCAGATGATGAAGGGGTATGGATCCATCAGGATGCATGGTTTCATTTGGGAACCTTTGATCAGAATACAGAAACCGGCTATCAGATCAGAAAAAAAGGAAACGGAGTCTATGCTTTCATCTTGAAAGGAAGCGCAGAAATAGGCGGTGAGACTTTGGAAGAACGTGACGGCTTCGGGGTATGGGATATCCAGGGTCTCAATATCAAAGCCCTTAAAGAAGGTACGGAAATCCTTCTGATGGAAGTGCCCATGACGCTTTAAGATTAGTGAATGTCTTTTTAATGGCCAATGCCATTTTAAAATAAAAGAAATAATGAACCTGGTTTCATTACATTGTTGATACGGCCTCCTTTTTTTAAGGGGGCTTTTTTATAAAAAATATGGTAACGATTACATATCTGACAAGCAATTTATTTAAATAAATTTTGTGAAACTTTATATCTTTTGAACAAACCCAATCTAATTTCCTCTCCTTCAACTCTAAGACCTCAATCCTCAACGAAATTTGAAAAGTCAAAAAAAATCCCGATTTTTGCACTCCTTCAATAAACCCGAGTTCATGAAATTATGTATTGCCGAGAAACCCAGTGTTGCCAGAGATATCGCCAAAGTATTGGGCGCTACCACGCCTAAACAAGGCTATATGGAAGGCAACGGCTATTGCGTAACATGGACGTTCGGACACCTTTGCACCCTGAAGGAACCTCATGACTACGGTCCGCAGTACAAATCCTGGAATCTTTTTTCACTGCCGATTATTCCCAACAGTTTTGGAATTAAGCTGATCCCGAATAAAGGAGTGGAAACCCAGTTTAAAGTCATTGAGAAATTGGTAGAAGAATGTGATGAGGTCATTAACTGCGGGGATGCCGGGCAGGAGGGAGAACTCATTCAGCGCTGGGTATTGCAGAAGGCAAAATGCAACAAACCGGTTCAGCGTTTATGGATTTCTTCCCTGACGGAAGATGCTATTAAAGAAGGATTTGCAAGTTTAAAACCTGCAGAAGATTATAAAAATCTGTATTTGGCCGGAAACGCCAGAGCGATAGGAGATTGGCTATTGGGAATCAATGCTACAAGGCTTTTTACGAAGAAATTCGGAGGTAATAAAGCAGTTTTATCCATTGGAAGGGTACAGACTCCCACACTGGCGATGCTGGTTCAGCGTCAGAAAGAAATTGATGCCTTTACCACAGAAGAATATTGGGAGCTGAAAACCAGATACCGTGATGTCCTTTTCAGTGCAGCGATTGACCGTTTAAAAACGTTGGAACGTGCAGAAAAAGGATTGGAATACCTTAAAGTAAATCCATTTGAGATTGTCTCTTTCGAAATTAAAGAAGGAAAAGAAAAAAATCCACGACTTTTCGACCTGACCGGACTTCAGGTGGAAGCCAATAAAAAATACGGGTATTCTGCAGAAAATACCTTGAATTATGTGCAGAGCCTTTATGAAAAGAAACACGTAACCTATCCACGTGTTGATACCACTTACTTATCAGACAGTTTATATCCGAAAATAGCAGGCATTCTTCAGAAAATGTATCCTTATCAGGATCTGATTGCCCCGCTGCTGGAAGCTCCGATTCCAAAATCAAAAGCTGTTTTCGACGATACGAAAGTAACCGATCACCATGCCATCATTCCTACGGAAATTCCGCCTTCCCAGAATCTGAGCAGGGAAGAAAAACTGATTTATGATCTGATTGCAAAACGTTTTATCGCTGTATTTTACCCGGAATGTAAAATTTCAAACACATTGGTGGAAGGAAAAGTAGGAACCATTCCTTTCAAAACAAGCGGAAGACAGGTTCTTGAAGCAGGATGGAGAGCCGTTTATGCCAAAGAACCTAAAGAAGAAACCACCGATAAGGAAAAAGAAAAAGAGGAAGAACAAACCATCCCTGAATTTACTGTAGGAGAAACCGGACCCCACGATCCGATGATCCACCAGGGAAAAACGACTCCTCCCAAACCTTACACTGAAGCAACCTTGCTGAGAGCCATGGAAACAGCCGGAAAACAGGTTGAAGATGAAGAGCTGCGTGAAATGTTGAAAAACAATGGTATTGGAAGACCTTCCACCCGTGCCAACATCATTGAAACCCTTTTCAAAAGAAAATATATTGAAAAGAAAAGAAAAAATCTGATCGCTACCCAAACCGGAATCCAGCTGATTGACACCATCGAAGATGAACTTTTAAAAAGCCCGGAACTGACTGGTGAATGGGAATCCAAACTCCGTAAAATTGAAAAAGGCGAGTACGAAGCCAATCTTTTCAAAGAAGAACTGATCCAGATGGTTACAGAACTTACGGAAAAAGTAGTGTATGGAAAAGGAAAAGTAATTACCCTGCAGGAAGAGGAAAAAGAAGAAGTGAAGGAAAAGAAAAAAAGAGAACCTGCACAGAAAAAAGAATTACAGTCCTGGGAAGAAACAAAATGCCCGAAATGTAAAGAACATACTCTGATCAAAGGAAAAACCGCAGTCGGATGTTCCGATTTCAAAAACTGCGGCTTTAAAATTACGTTTGAGATTTTTGGCAAGAAATTATCCGATAAACAGCTTTTAGACCTGGTATTAAAAGGAAAAACCTCAAAATTAAAAGGTTTCTCTACCCACCCGGAAGCGATTACAGAAGGTGTTCTGACTTTAGGTGATGATTTTCAGGTACAGCTTGGTTAAGCTATATCGAGATTCCTACGGAATGGCAAACTGTACGGATAAACTAAGCATCCTATTTGTCATTCCGCAGGAATCCAGCCTCATACTTTTCTAGTTATCATTAAACAATAACCATTTATCGGAGATAAAATCATTGCGCCTTTGCATTTTCCAGCCAAGCTATACCGAGATTCCTACGGAATGGCAAACTGTACGGATAGACTAAGCATCGTATTTGTCATTCCGCAGGAATCCAGCCTCACATTTTTCTATTCAATCACAATCTTTATTCTATTTACAAATTTTTCAGCTGAAGACGTAAAAATTCCCCTCTTCCGGAGGGGTGGCAAAAATTCAAAGAATTTTTGACGGGGTGGTTTTACGTTTTCTGAACACATAATCATCAAGAAATCTCAACATTAGCTTTTTTCTGCTTAATAAACTGAAAAACTGATCCAATGATAAAAAGCAGTAAAAATACAAGAAGAGTCTGTCCGATTACCGGATCTTTGATGTCTTTAGCCAAAGGATGGCCTATCGGAACCCTTGTGAAAGTCTCATTGATAGTAGGAACTAATGACAGGAAAAAGCTGAATGACAATAAAAAATTTTCAAAATATCTGGCCTTCTTGCTTTTCTTTTTTTTGGCAAAAAGAAAGTAGGCAGCAGAGATCAAAACGATGATAAACAGCGAAAATACATGCCCGGCATTAAAACCGCCATGTTTTGAGATTCCTAATGCTGTAAGTGATGTAATGGCAGTAGTATAAAAATATACTTTTCCCGACCGCTGGGCCAGGTCAATTTTACCATATTTGATAAATCCTGTAATAGCTCCTATAAGAGCAGCAATACCGATAGCGGTATGAAAAATTCCTAAAACTGATAGATTCATATTGAGATGATTTTAAATTGATACACATTCAGTTTCTCATGAAACTGATGGTACAAATTTGCGGCAGAAATATCGGAATGGTTTTGTGATTTGGTTCAAGTATTTGAGAGTTTGGTTCAACAGAAAAAGCATTTCTTATTGTAAAGGAAATGCTCTTAATCGCATAAAATATTGTCAGCTATTTTTTATGTTCCAGACGATATGCAGACGGGGAAATATGATATTTATCGCTGAAGTTTTTTGTAAAAGTGGCCAGATCATTAAAACCGCAGTCAAAAGCGATATCGGTGATACGTTTATCTGATATTAACAATAGTTCGGCAGCCTTTTCCAGTTTTTTATTTCTGATATAGTTGGCGGGTGTATCATGATATAGCTTTGCAAATTCTCTTTTGAAGGATGATACACTCAGGTTGCTTTGGTCTGCAAGCTGTTCGATTGTGAGCTGTGAAAATAAATTGGCTTCAATAATTTGCTTAAAAGAATAAGTGGCGGGAGAGAAAAGCTGTGAAAGAATCAATTGAACTGAATCCGCATTCTGTGACTGGGCCAGCAGCAGCATAATCTCTTTTACCTTAAGAATTAATATATCCTCATTAATGAGCGAAGGATTTTCAAAGTAAAAAAGCAGTCCTTCTATATATTTTTGAATCAGGAAATCATTATTTATTTTCCCGCTTGATTTGTTAGAAACCGTATTGACAGGCTTTTGCAGTAGTAAAGGCAGCTCCCTGTCATAGATCTTTTTCAGGATATCCGGATAGAAAGTAACGATGACGATCTTGCAGTCCTCTGATTTTGAATGCTGAATATGCTTTCCTGCGCTGATACAGTTCAGAAGCAGAGAATAATCCGGAGTAATGTCGAATTTCTGCTCATCTGTGCTATATTGAAACTCACCTTTGATTACATACAGAAAACAGGCCTGCTCTGAAACCGGAAAATCATATCTGAACGGAGCTTTCAAATCAATTTTCTGGATCAGGGTTTTTCCAAACAATTCGTATTTTTTGTAATCATTCAGCATAATTGATGAGTTCTGTTTTGAAGAGAAACAAGTTAATTAATTTCCTGAAATAATAACCATTTTACCGGAGATAAAATCTTTGCGCCTTAAAAGCATATGGCTTTAGAAATAACCTGCGCCTTTGCGTTTTCCAACCAAACTATACCGGGATTCCTACGGAAGATAAGCTGTACGGATAAACTAAGCATTGTATTTGTCATTCCGCAGAAATCCAGCCTTATATTTACCTTTAATATTTAACATTTTCACGATCTAGAATACCTGGACTGAAAATGTGACATTTCAACATTGTTTTTTTTCTGCTTTTTAAAAATTACACTTTTCATTCCTTACTGTTTAAATGAATGTTTAAATTTACATATAAATTCAAATCTATGACACCAGAGAAAAGAAAACTCATTACAGACAGCTTCAGCCGCTCGGAAACCTTGAAATTCTATAAAGCAGAACTGCTGGAAGTAGAAACTGATTTTATATCCATGAAGATTCCCAAAATGGAAATGATGACCAGAAAAGCAGGAATGTTCAATGGGGCAATGATTGCTTCCTTAGTGGATGTTTCTTCAGGATACGCAGCCGTGAGCCATTATCCTGAGGACTGTTATGTAGTGACCGTTGAGCTGAAAGTGAATTATCTTCGTCCTGCAATGGGAGATGCTCTGGTTTCAAAATCTTATGTCATTAAAGGCGGAGGAAAAATCATTGTGGTGAGAACGGAAATCTATGTACAGACTGAAGGTTCTGAATCGGAAAGTCATGTAGCGACTTCCTTAGTGACCATGATGAAAATAAAATAAGGCATCAAGGGAAATAAAAAGACAGAATATTCCCTACATAAAGGGTTTCAAAGAATTCTTTTTTCCGGAATGGAATGGCTTTTGCTCCACAAACCCCATAAACATTAAAAAATATCACAATGAACTTAATTATCCGACTATTTATTACTGCGATTGTCGCTTACCTTTTAACCAAAATCTTACCTGGAGTACAGTTTGAAGGATTCTCTTCAGCCATTATCTTTGCTATTGTGCTTGGGGTTCTTAACATATTTGTAAAGCCAATTTTAAGTCTTTTTGGTCTTCCATTGACCATTCTTACCTTAGGATTCTTTGCTTTGGTAATTAATGCCGCAATTGTCCTGATAGCGGACTATTTTATAGACAGTATGGTAGTAGATGGCTTCTGGTGGGCATTTATCTTCAGTATATTACTGTCAATTGTAACTTCTCTGGCAAACTCAATGTTCTCAGATGGAGATTAATTAAAAACATTGCATATCTAAATAAAAATCCGCTCAATAAGCGGATTTTTTTATTTTTTCATAACGAAATAAGTAGAAACTTTCATAGAAGAGGGTTATGAGTTTGTTTTTTATAAAATTAATGAAATTTACCTGTTAATAAATCACTTACTTTAAATTTTAATGTTAATTCTTTCGTCCGTTTTTATTTTAAATATTAACTTTGGCAATCTTTGAATTTAATAAAAGGATGCTAAAAAATCAGTTGATTTTTACATCCGTTAAAAAATGAATATCAACATATGAAACTTAAGTACAGTCTGCTGGCTTTGGCAGCTCCGCTTTTAATGAATGCACAACAAGTAATGACGCCTGAAATCCTTTGGACTTTGAAAAAAGTTGGAGTACAGGCCGTTTCACCGGATCAGGGTTCCCTTATCTATAAAGTAGGACAGGTAGATCTGAAAACAGAAAAAACAAAAAGCGAGAACTATTTTCTGAATGTTCTTAATCATCAGTCTTCTAAAATTGATTTCGGTAAAAAAGCACTTATTCAGTGGGACAAAAACGGAATCTATGCTCAGGAAGGTGATAAAATCTACCTTTCTAAAGATGCCGGAAAAACATGGGCAGAATTCTATACCATTGGGGAAGCAGATAATATTGTCATTTCTCCGGACGGAAAGAAAATAGCTTTCAGCAAGCAGGTGCTGGTGGAAAAAGTAATGGGTAAAGACAAATTCAGTGATACTCCTAAAACCACAGCACAGGTATACACAGACCTGAACCACAGACACTGGGACTACTTCAATGAAGGAAAATATAACCATGTATTTGTAGTGAATACTTCGGATAAAGTAGAAGGAGCTAAAGATCTTCTGGAAGGGAAAACATGGGATTCCCCGCAAAGACCTTTCGGAGGAGCTGAAGACTTTATCTGGAGCCCGGATTCTGCACAGCTTTTATATGTTACGAAACCTAAAAGCGGTAAGGAATATGCTACCAGTACCAATACCGATATCTTTGCTTACGATTTGGCATCAGGGACTACCAAAAACCTTACTGAATCCAACAAAGGATATGATGTAAATCCAAAATTCAGCCCGGACGGAAAATCTCTGATCTGGCAGAGCATGGCCAGAGACGGATATGAAGCAGATAAAAATGATGTGAAAATCCTGGACTGGAAGTCAGGGAAGATCACAAATCTTACTTCAGGCTGGGATGAAAGTGTTTCAGGAGATGTACTTTGGGGAGCAGATTCAAAAACAATCTACTTTACAGCAGCATTCAGAGGAACAAAACAGCTTTTCTCACTGGATTCAAAAACAGCAAAAGTACAGCAGATTACCAAAGGAGATTTTGACGTTAACGAAATCTTTACAGACAACAAAACTTCACTTTTAGTAGGAAGAACAGATATCAACCATGCCACAGAATTATTCTCTGTAAACGTTAAAAACGGAGAAATGAAGCAGGTTACTGAAGCTAATAAAGAAACATACGCTAAATTGGCTCAGGGGAAATCTGAACTTAAAATGGTGAAAACTTCAGACGGTAAGGAAATGGGAGTTTGGTTCCATTATCCTCCAAACTTTGACCCGAATAAAAAATACCCAACTTTGGTATACTGCCAGGGTGGTCCACAGTCTGCTCTTACTCAGTTTTTCAGTGTAAGATGGAACTTTGCCCTAATGACAGCCAACGATTATATCGTGGTAGCTCCAAACAGAAGAGGTATGCCTGGCTGGGGAACAAAATGGAATGAAGAAATCTCAAAGGACTGGGGCGGACAGCCAATGAGAGATTATCTGGCAGCTACAGACTTTGCGAAAACTTTACCGTACGTAGATGGTGACAGAGTAGCAGCAGTAGGAGCCAGCTACGGAGGATACAGTGTGTTTATGCTGGCTGGAATCCATGAGAACAGGTTCAAAACGTTTATCGCTCATGACGGATTATTTGATATGAAATCATGGTACCTGACGACAGAGGAACTTTGGTTTGCGAACTGGGATCTTGGTTCACCTTGGGAAAAGCCGCTTCCAAAAGCGTACACAGAATTTAATCCAAGCAACTTCGTAGAGAAATGGAACAAACCGATCATGATCGTTCAGGGGGGAATTGATTTCCGTGTTCCTTACGAACAGGGGCAGGAAGCTTTCCAGGCTGCAAAATTAAGAGGATTAAAATCTAAACTGGTATACTTCCCGAACGAAAACCACTGGGTGCTTCATCCACAAAACGGACTGGTATGGCAGAGAGAATTCTTCGACTGGCTGAAGGAAACTTTATAAGACAAACAATATAAAATATCAATTAGAAACGGGCTTTAGCCCGTTTTTTTATGGTTGGAAATTCCGATGGCTTTCGCCAAAACCTTAATAGCTTCCTTCTTCAAGCTCCCAGCTTCCAGCCTCATTAAAAATAAATAAAATCTCTATATTTGAATATGCAAAAGCGTATTTCTTCATTTCCACCCATTATTGACGCCCAGTCTGAAATTCTGATTTTAGGATCAATTCCCGGAGTGAAATCATTGGAAAAGCAGCAGTATTATGCCCATCCTCAAAACAAATTCTGGAAAATCATTTTTGAATTGCTGAATGAAGACTTTACGGATGATTACATCCAAAGAATCGAGACCATAAAGAAACATCATATTGCCCTTTGGGATGTGATTGATTCCTGCGAGAGAAAAGGAAGCCTGGATTCTGAAATCAGGAACGAAGAAGCCAATCAGATTGCGGAACTGCTGGAAGAACATCCGAACATCAAAGCCATTTTCTGCAATGGCGGGAAGTCTTACAAAAACTTACAAAAGCTGCTGGGAAAAAATTATAAATTGCCCGTCTTTCAATTGCCCTCCACAAGTCCGCTTCACACCGTTTCCTTTGAAAGGAAACTGGAAGAATGGAAGAGAATATTGGAGTTTTTAGTTTGAGCGTTTGAGCGTTTGAGAGTGGAGGGGTTATGAGTTAGAGTGCTGAAATTGTAAACGAATAGATTCCTAGGGAATGACAAACAGAGCGCTTTATTTATGCATACACTTTGTCCTTTGGGATGTGATTGATTCCTGCGAGAGAAAAGGAAGCCTGGATTCTGAAATCAGGAACGAAGAAGCCAATCAGATTGCGGAACTGCTGGAAGAACATCCGAACATCAAAGCCATTTTCTGCAATGGCGGGAAGTCTTACAAAAACTTACAAAAGCTGCTGGGGAAAAATTATAAATTACCCGTTTTTTTATTGCCCTCCACAAGTCCGCTTCACACCGTTTCCTTTGAAAAGAAACTGGAAGAATGGAAGAGAATATTGGAGTTTTTAGTTTGAGCGTTTGAGCGTTTGAGAGTGGAGGGGGTTATGAGTTAGAGTGCTGAAATTGTAAACGAATAGATTCCTAGGGAATGACAAACAGAGCGCTTTATTTATGCATACACTTTGTCATTCCGCAGGAATCTAAATATAGAATGCAATCTAAATAAAAATCATTCACTCTCTAAATATTCCCTTAATCCTTTCAACAGTTCCAGCTGATTTTTCGTCCGGTCTAAATTATGTTCAGGATATTTTGTAGCATAATAAATACTGCCATTCAGATAATCGGTCAAAAAACGAAGTTCCTGGATGTAAATAGCGACCTGTGCGGCATAGTCAAGGCTCTCAGTTTCTGTCGTGGTCAGGTTATCTTTTAAATGGAACAGAAAACCTTCTTTTACCGCTTTATACATTTCAGGATTGAAGTTGTTTCTGGCACTTCCGTCATCTTCATGGGTTATATTGGTATAGGATTGGATCATCGTTCCGAAATCATACAAAATAGTAGAAATCATCGTGGTATCCAGATCAATTACTGCTAGCGGACGATACTCCCGATCGAAAAGAAGATTGCTGATTTTCACATCTGCATGGATAATCCGTTTAGGAATATGACCGTTTTTCTCCATCTCTATCCATCGATCAGGCAAAGACAGAAACCGGTTGGTGATTTCTATTTCAGCCTTTGCGTTTTCTTGTAAATGAGGTGCTGCATTTTTTAGCGAGCTCTTATAATCTGTAATTCTTTTTTCAAAATTGAGAAAGCCGGGAATCGGATCTTCAACGGCAGGCAGCTTTTCAGTATTATTTACGGTGTTAAGGAAATAACTGAAAGTTTTAGCTGCTTCAAAAGCCGTTTGTAACGATGGAGCGGTAAGAAAGGTAACACTGTTTTCTATAAAATTGAGCATGCGCCATGGATGTCCATCCGCGTCTTTTATCAGAATTTTATTGGTCTGTGAGGGAATAGGTTCAATAATTTCAAACTGATAGTTATTGGCCCTGAGAATGTCATTGATCATTAAATGATTATTGACGATTACCTCCGGCTGTCTGAATACATGATGGTTAATTTTCTGGAGGATAAACTTTTTCCCGTGATCTTTGTCTTCCAGAAGGTAAGTGGTATTGATCAGCCCGTCAGTAACAGGAGTAAGATTATAATGATCTGTACCGATAAATTCAAAAACAATATCGTTTAGCTCCATAAATTTTCCGGGTATCTGTTGTTGCTGATCTCTGAAATCAGAAAATCTTTAATATCCTTTTTATCATCGGCATACGTTACGCCCATCCATTGGGAAGGAGAAGCTTTTACCTTCACTTTTACCCTTTCTTCATCCATCATTCTCTGTACAGCGGAAGGAATATAAAATTCCTGTTTGGGCAGAGGGTCAGATTCAATAAAATCATAGAAATAGGCTTCCAGATAACAGAAGATATGAGGATGGAAAATAAAAAAGTTCATGGACACCAGTGCTTCCGGGTCCAGTTTTATATTTTCGCCGTTTTTAATGTAAACAATAGAGTTATTTATTCTTTGAATAGAAGTTTGTTCCTCTATTCTGATCAGGTAATTTTCTGAATCCAGCGTACATATTCCTCTTGCTACGGCTCCGTTACCACTCAATGTTGTGCCCACAGGATAAGCAATCATTCCCAGCTGTGTATCTGAAATATGGTGATGGTTGATTTCATGGGCGGCCAGCTGATAGGCTTCTTTTCCGTAAAAGTCATCCGCATTGATCATTACAAAAGGCTCCTGTATTGAATATTTGGCGCAGAGTACAGCATGAGCAGTTCCCCATGGTTTTTCACGGTCAGGATAATCAAAACCTTCCAGTGAAATAGGAATGCTGTCTATTTCCTGATATACCCAATGCAGCTCAAAATTTTTAGCTTTTGAAATTGTGTTGAGCCTTTCAATATAACTTTCAGGAATCAGTTTGTTGACAATAATAACCACTTTCTGGAAGCCGGCTTCCAGGGCATCAAAGATAGAATATTCCAGAATCGGGGAACCGTTGCCGAGTATTCCATCCACCTGTTTAAGCCCTTTGTACCTGCTTCCTAATCCGCCTGCCAGTATAAGTAATGTCTTCTTAGAACTCATCCGTCATTCCAAATACAGGTTTACGGGTTTTCCATTTTCCGTTGGTGAAATCAGGGATATCAACCACCTGACCGCCTTTGGCAATAGACTCTTCACTCAATGGGGTAATTGAATACCACAGAGCCAGATCATACACATCCATAGGGAATTCTATATTTCGTTTGATACATTCTATAAAAGTATTCATCACAAAGAAATCCATTCCGCCATGTCCTGCTCCTGCAGCAGTGCTTTCAAACTTCTTCCATATTGGATGGTCATATTCTTTCATCCATTTTTCAGTATTGTCCCAGCGGTGGGTATGATTCATTGTTTTTTCAAAATAAATATGTCCCTGGTTAAAATCTCCCCATCCGAAATCCTGCCACAGGCCTTCAGTTCCCTGAACCCTGAAACCAAGATCATAAGGTCTCTGTAAACTTGTATCATGAGTAAGAAGGATGGTTTCGCCGTTGGCACAGGCAATCTGAGTGGTTACAATATCTCCCTGGTTGAATTTGACTTTGGCGTTAGGATGATTTTCCCCTCCTTTTGGATGTTCAACAATATATTTATGAAGTCCTACAGATTTTGATGAGAATGAAGACAGTTTTGTTAAGCGGTTTCCTCTGTTGATATCCATCATCATGGCAACCGGACCTAATCCATGGGTAGGATAAAGCTCTCCGTTACGTTTTACATAATGTTCAGTTCTCCATTTTGCTTCACTAAATCCTTTTTCTCCGAATTCAGCACCGGAATTGTATGGATTAACACCGTCATTGAAAAGAACGCCTCTCAGATCATGCTGATATCCGCCTCTTCCGTGAATCAATTCCCCGAACATTCCTTTACGCACCATATTCAGAATAGCCATGATATCTCTTCGGTAGCAAACATTTTCCATCATGAAGATAGGAACTTTCGTTTCTTCGTAAACCTTTACAAATTCCCAGCAGTCCTGAAGCTTTATGGCTCCTGAAACCTCCATGCCCACAATTTTTTTAGCACGCATAGCTTCCACACCTTGTGTAAGATGCCATTCCCATGGTGTTGCGATAACAACGGCGTCTATTGTTTTTAATTTTAAAAGATTCCGATAGTCATATTCTCCATTGGAAAACTCCCGGGCAGCCGGTTTATTATTGTCTTTTAGTATTTTTTGAGACGCGGCAAGCATTCTTTTCTCCGGATCTGCAAACGCTATAATCTCTACATCATTACGTTTTGCCAGTAATTTTACATGTTCCTGCCCACGTAGACCTACACCGATAAAACCGACGCGGACCTTTTTATCTGTTTTAAAATCATTGGAATAAGCAAATAAAGAATTGGGTAAAACCAGTGCTCCAAAGCCTGCTAAAGCTGCTGTCTTAAGAAAGTTCCTGCGGGAATTGCTGTTGTCCATCTATTTTTTTTTCTAAATATATTAAAACTTTTGTAAATCCCGGTGAGGTGACGGATATTAAGTAGGAGGGGTTGAGAGTCAGGGAGTTTTAAGATGCGGGATTTGGTCTCGGGAGGAAGTTTTTTATTTCCGGTTTCGAGATTGGTGGAGGGGAGAGCTTGAATGAGATGAGGGATCGGGTTTCGGGTTTGAGGTGAGAGTGTAGATTCCTACGGAATGGACAAACTAAGCGTTATCCGCCCACATTGTCATTCCGTAGGAATCCAGCTATTATATTTAGTTTTTGAGATACAGGATCATGAGAAATAGCTTTATAAGAGTATTCATTGGCTTCAATGATATTGATTACGATTTTTAAATCACTTCTAAGTTGGATATCTTATTTTTCCATATAATATACTTCTTCATAAGGCTGAATCAGTACCCAGCCATGTCCTGAGAATTTCATCTGAAACTCTTCGCCGCTTCCCCTTCCGATAAGGCTTTTGAAAGAAACATTGGTTTTCAGTTCCGGGTTTAGGGTTCCGGACCATGCAACAGTAGCATTAGGATCTGTGAATACCGGTGTATCTGGAGTTACCAGCAGTGTAAGAGGATCTCCGTGAGTGGTAATGGCAATATGTCCCGTTCCTGAAAGTTTCACCTGGAAAAGACCTCCGGACATCATTCCGGCAATACTTTTCAGCATGGTGATATCACTTTTTACACTTTGTTCGTGGGCAAGAACATCATTTCCGTTCACGCAGACAGATTCATTATTCAGATATAAAATACGGACTTTCTTCCCGGAATCGGCTACATACAGTTTTCCTGTACCTTCCGCTTTCATCAGCCTGGCTCCTTCACCGCTGATGGCTTTCTTTAAAAGATTTCCAATTCCCCCGGACAGCATTCCCTGTCTTTCAAAATTGATATTTCCCACATAGCTTACCATACTTCCTCTTTTTGTCCATACCGCCTGATTATTAAGGTTGATTTCAAGGAGATGTTTTGTTTCCAGTTCAAAGTAATCTCTTTGCTGCGGATTTTCTTTCGTTTCATTGATAAATGCTTCAATCGAATATTTGCTCATAATGATATTTTTAATTTTATAGTGTTATTGTTTCAGTTTGTCGGGTTTATAAGCTCTTTTGTTACTTTTGGGATTCAGATTTGTGCCTTTTTTAGTTTTTAAATAATTCGTCTGGTTCAATTGAATATTTCAAATGTATAACCATCAGGATACGGATTATCAGTGAAGTATATTTTGCTTACAGATTCCATGTTGAATTTTAATTTTCCCAAAAATACTCTTTTTATCCCTTGAAACTCCCCGTAAAATCACGGTTTTATATCGGATTGTAAATAATACTTGACAAAGGGGTGTTCAATGTCGTATATTTGCACTCCGAAAATTACACCTTGTAATTTCAGTAATTTTTAAACCGTAATTTAAAAAATGAAAACATCAGATTTTAATTTTGATCTTCCTGCGGAATTATTGGCAGAACACCCATCAGAGCACAGAGACGAAGCGAGATTAATGGTACTTGATAGAAAAACACAGACTATCGAGCACAAATTATTCAAAGATGTAGTGGATTATTTTGATGAAGAGGATTTGTTCATCTTCAACAATACAAAGGTTTTCCCTGCACGTCTTTACGGAAACAAAGAAAAAACCGGAGCTAAAATTGAAGTTTTCTTATTGAGAGAACTTGATAAGGAAACCAGAGTTTGGGATGTTTTGGTAGATCCTGCAAGAAAAATCAGAATTGGTAACAAATTATTCTTCACTGAAGATGAATCTTTGGTAGCTGAAGTTATTGATAATACAACTTCAAGAGGAAGAACATTAAGATTCTTATTCGACGGTTCTTACGAAGAATTCAGATCTAAATTAAAGGAACTGGGGGAAACTCCGCTTCCAAAATATATCAAAAGAGCTGTAGAGCCTGAAGATGCAGAAAGATACCAGACGATCTACGCAAAAGTAGAGGGAGCAGTAGCTGCACCTACAGCAGGTCTTCACTTCTCTAAGCATTTGATGAAAAGATTGGAGATCAAGGGAATCAATTTTGCTGAAGTTACGCTTCACGTAGGATTGGGAACTTTCAACCCGATTGAGGTAGAAGATCTTTCCAAGCATAAAATGGAATCTGAAGAGATCATCATCGATGAGAAAAACGCTGCTATTATCAACAAAGCGGTAGAAGCTCACAGAAGAGTTTGCGCAGTAGGTACTACTACGATGAGAGCATTGGAAACTTCTGTTTCTTCAAACAAAAAAATCTCTGCTTTCAACGGATGGACGAATAAATTCATTTATCCTCCTCACGAATTCGGAGTTGCCAATTCAATGATCACCAACTTCCACACACCGAAGTCTACTTTGATCATGATGATCGCTGCATTTGCCGGAAGAGATTTCGTAATGCATGCTTATGAAGAAGCCGTAAAAGAAAAGTATAAATTCTATTCTTACGGTGACGCAATGTTAATTCTATAATAAAAGATAATAGGTAACAGGTTGCAGGTAATAGTATCTGCAACCTGACATCTAAAATCTGCAACCTATTTCTGAAATGAAAGATATCCGTACATTATCATTAGACCAGCTTAAAGACTACTTTGTGTCTTTAGGAGAAAAGCCGTTTCGTGCGAAGCAGGTCTATGACTGGCTATGGAGCAAAAACCTCCATTCAATTGACGAAATGACGAATCTTTCAAAATCACTTCGTGAGAAAATTTCGGAAGAATACACCATTAATCCTGTTTCCGTAGACCTTCTTCAAAAAAGTTCTGACGGAACCATCAAAAACGGAGTGAAACTTCATGACGGACTGATGGTGGAATCTGTTCTTATTCCTACAGAAACAAGAACTACAGCCTGTGTATCTTCACAGGTAGGATGCTCCTTAAACTGCGAATTCTGCGCTACAGCAAGACTGAAAAGGATGAGAAACCTTGAAGTCGCTGAAATTGTAGACCAGGTTGCCCTGATCGATAGTCAGAGCAGAATGTATTTCGACAGACCGCTTTCCAATATCGTATTTATGGGAATGGGAGAGCCGATGATGAACTACAAAAACGTAGTGGAAGCGATCAAAAAAATTACCCAGCCGGAAGGATTGGGAATGTCTCCGAGGAGAATTACCGTTTCTACATCCGGTATCCCTAAAATGATTAAAATGCTTGCGGATGATGAGCTGCGTGTGAAGCTGGCCTTATCCCTTCACTCTGCTATCGAATCCAAGCGTAATGAAATCATGCCTTTCTCCGATAAATTTCCGTTGACGGATATTATGGAGGCTCTTCAGTACTGGTACCAAAAAACCGGTTCTGTTATCACCTTTGAATACTGTGTATGGAAAGGGATCAATGACGGAGATGAAGATATCAAAGCCTTAATCAAATACTGCAGACAGGTTCCTTCAAAAGTTAACCTGATTCAATACAACCCGATCGGGGACGGAAAATATGACCAGTGCAACAAACAGGCAGAAGAAAACTATATCCGCCAGCTTGAAAATGCAGGGATTACCGTAATGGTCAGAAGAAGCCGTGGAGGTGATATTGATGCAGCCTGCGGACAACTGGCCAATAAAACTACAGATTAAAATTTCCTTAAAAAAAGCCTAAAACTTTCTTAAAAAATAGGTTAAAACCCTACCTTTGCACAAATTATTTTGTGATGATGGATTTTCTTATGAGCGAGGACGGGCTGGAAAATGTGTATGCATGGGCTATCCCATTGCATGCTACAGTTATTTTAGCTGAAATGATTTACAGCCACGTTTCAGAAGCTAAGTTGTACAGCGGGAAAGATCTTGCGACCAATATTTATCTTGCATTGATGAATTTTGGCCTTGACCTTATCATGAAGGCGTTTGCCATGGGAGTGATGTTTTTCTTTTACCATCACAGGATTTTCTCATGGGATCTTAGTATCTGGTATCTGCTGGCTTGTTTTATCATCACAGATTTTGCCTATTATGTGCTGCATTATGTGGATCACCGTTCCAGAGCATTCTGGGCAGTTCATATTACGCACCACAGCTCAGAATATTTTAACCTGACAACAGGATTTAGAAGCCCTGTATTACAGCCGCTTTACAGATATTTATATTTTTCACCGCTTGCCTTTTTAGGATTCAATCCGTGGCATATTATGGTTGCTTATGCAATCGGGCAGGTATATGGAACATGGGTACACACTCAGACAGTGAAGAGCATGGGATTTTTAGAGCATATTCTGGTAACACCTTCCCACCATCGTGTACATCATGCATGTAATGTAAAATACCTCGATAAAAACATGGGAATGTGCCTGATTATCTGGGATAAAATATTCGGAACCTTTCAGAAAGAAGACCCCAATGTACCTGTAAAATATGGAATTTATCCAAAAATGCCGGATAACAGACCGGATACGGTGCTGTTTTACGAATGGAGAAAAATCTGGAAAGACCTTAAGCAGCCCGGATTAAAATTCACAGACAGAATCAATTATATTTTCAATTCACCCGGATGGAGACATGACGGAACCGGAAAAACAGTAAGGCAATACCAGAAAGAATATTTTGCAAGACAGGCTAAAAGAAAAGAACAACAGCAAAATCAGAAAGAGCAGAAAACGGCTTAACTTCTGATTTAAATCAATAGAAATCTAAGGGGAAAACGGACTATTTGGTCCGTTTTTCTATTTTTAGAATTGACATGTTTTCAAAGGCTATTACAATAGGTAGATTCTTCGGAATGGCAAAGTGTATGGATAGATGATGTACTTAGTTTGTCCATTCCGTAGGAATCTACACTTTCACCTCCAACCGAATCCCGAAATCCCGTATCTCATTCAGGCTCTCAAACACTCTTACCCAACTCACCAGCTCAGAATAAAATCCTATTTTTGTCTTATGAAAAAATTTCTGCTGATTATTTTCCTTGTTACTGCTCACATTGCATTTTCACAGCAAACCGATTTTCTGAAAATTAAAAAATACAGAATCAGCCATCTTGATGATAAGATCCGCGAAACTTCCGGACTGAATCTGTTTAATGGAAAGCTGTATACATTCAACGACAGTGGAAATGATCCCGAATTATTTGAAATCAATAAAACTTCCGGGGAAATTGTAAAAGTTTTAAAAGTCAATGCAGGCAATAAGGACTGGGAGGCACTTGCAAATGACGGTACACATTTTTATATCGGAGATTTCGGGAACAATGATGGGAAGAGGAAAGATCTTGAAATTTACAAGGTACCCTTCCAGAATGACAGCCTTCAGAACAGCCGGATTAAAAAAATACAGTTCCGGTATCCGGAGCAGGATGATTATATATCAGGATACTTAAAAACAGATTTTGACGCAGAAGCTATGATGTATCTGAATGGGAAAATTCATCTTTTCACCAAAGAATGGTCCTCAAAAGCTACCACACATTACTTAATAGATCCTGAAAAAGAAGAGAAGCAGGATGCTGTAAAAATAGAATCCTATAAAACCAATTTTGTAGTTACAGATGCTTCCTACTTTGATAAAAAGCTTTATCTCGTTGGGTATACCAGAAAAACGGAAATCTTTTTAGATATCTTTACAGAAAGTGAACCTGGAATATTTTTTAAAGAAAGGCCCAAACATTATTACCTGGGAACAGCACTTGCACTGGGGCAGATTGAGGGGGTAAGTGCAGATGAATCGGGAATTTATATTTCAGGGGAAAAATTCAGATCTCCGTTGGGAAGTACAAAACCTTCATTTTATTTTATCCCGAAAGACCAACTCAAAGATTAATTTTATCTTAAAATTGAGCGAAAAAAATTATCTTTGTGAGAATTAATAATTATTCACCCAGCATCGCAGATTGTGGCAAACATTGTAGAAGAGATTAAACGACCGATCAATGATGAAATGAAACTTTTTGAACAGAAGTTTTATGAATCAATGCAGAGTAAAGTAGCTTTATTGGATAAAGTAACCCGTTTTATTGTTACCACGAAAGGAAAGCAGATGCGTCCCATGTTCGTATTTCTTTGCGCCAAACTGGTGGGTGAAGTAACGGAGAAGACGTACCGCGGAGCTTCTATGATTGAGCTGATCCACACTGCCACTCTGGTACATGATGATGTAGTGGATGAAAGCTTTAAGCGTCGCAATTTCTTTTCAATCAATGCATTGTGGAAAAATAAAATAGCGGTTTTGGTTGGAGACTATCTTCTGTCTAAATCTGTTTTATTATCTACGGACCATAAAGACTATGATCTGCTTGGAGTCATTTCCAGAACCATCCGTGAAATGTCTGAAGGTGAACTGCTCCAGCTTGAAAAAGCCAGAAAACTGGATATTACGGAAGATGTTTACTATGAAATTATCCGTCAGAAAACCGCCACGCTGATTGCAGCCTGTTGTGAAATAGGGGTTCTTTCTAACAATGCAGATGAAGCTTTAGCCAAAAAAATGATGGACTTCGGGACCTTTACAGGAATGGCGTTCCAGATCAAAGATGACCTTTTTGATTATTTAAGTTCAAATGTAATCGGAAAACCGGTTGGAATTGACATTAAAGAACAGAAAATGACACTTCCTCTAATCCATACCCTTAAGACAGCTAACGAAAAGGACAGAAAATATTATTTTGATACCATAAAGCGTTATAATAACAATCCAAAACGGGTAAAAGAGCTTATAGAATTTGTAAAGACTTCCGGCGGATTGGAATATGCTATTACCATTATGAAGGATTTTCAGCAGAAGGCAAAAGATATTCTCAATGAATTTCCCGATTCTGAAGCAAGAAAATCGCTGCATATTATGCTGGATTATGTTATTGAAAGAAAATTCTGACAGTAACACTTTTTATCAATCCTGACATTTTTGTTCTCCTGTTTCCTTTAATCCTGCATGGTGTAAAGGATCTTTATTGTCGAAAGGGAAATTGTCCTATCTCTCAATAATTCAATGAGTTGTGATTAGTTTGTTTTTTTATCCTAGTAAATTACTGTAAATTAATATTTTGCATAATTCAACGGAAATAATTGTTAATAATTCATTGATTTTCAATATAAATGTTGTTTATTTGTTATTACAAAAAAACAACAAATAATGAAAAAAATCAAAACAATGATGATAGCATGTGCTATCAGTTCAAGCTTTCTTACGTGCGCACAAGTAGGAATAGGTACTCAAAATCCCCAGGCAACTTTTCATATTGACGGATCTAAAGACAATCCTGTAACGGGAGCTCCTTCCGCAGCTCAGCAGGATAATGACTTTAGTGTCACTTCAGGTGCTAAGGTAGGGATAGGAACTATTTCTCCAACTGAAAGATTGGATGTGGCGTCTGGAAATGCCCGTATCCGTAACATTAATTCGAATGTAGGTATTGGAGGAACTGACAGGGTTGTCGTAGCTGATGCTACCGGAGTACTGAAGACTATAGATTTTACTGCTTATTCGCTCTTTCATGCACGATTAGCGGCTAACCAGAACATCAGTTCTTCTACAATTACGACTTTATTATTCGCTACACCGTTAGCAACTTCTCCGTTCTATTCTTATAATACAGGAACCGGAGTACTGACCTTTAATCAGGCCGGGAATTATCTGGTCACGTTACAGGCAAGCTTTACCAATATGCCGGCAGGTACTCAGCTGCTTATCGGCATCAGACCTGTACCGGATGCTAATTACCTGGGAAGGGGAAGTCATTATAATGCAGTTGCTTCTTCAGGAACAGTGGGTGAACTGATGAATTATACAACCGTAATTGTAGCTCCTACAGCGGGCTATCAGATCCGTTTTACAGCAGCTCCTAATCAAAATTCAACGATTATTGCAACAGAAACAGGATCTACAGGAAGTGGAAATGTTACCAATGTAACTGTTCAGAAAATATAAGTCTATCTCTACATTACAATTAAACAGATAAAGTGTTTTGTATATGTTTTCGGGAAACTGAAATTGTATACGGAACACTTTCTGTTTATATTCAAATTCTGATACTGATTCAGAAGCGAGAGCTAAAAATTTTATTAATAAATTCCCGGATCTGATGTCTGGATATCCTTATTTATTTCCAGAATTATGCAATTGAGCGAAAATTTTAAATTAAATTATTTTCAGGGTTACAATAATAACGGCCAGGACTATACAAAATAAAGCGATTAAAAATAAATAATCCGCAATGTTCTCAAACGTATATTCCCGCTTTTCGTTTTTTGTTCTGATAGCTAGAAACGAAAAGAAGCAGCTGCAGGCAAAAAGGATACAGGCAAATCCTGCAAATTCGTCCAAATAGGTACTCTGACTGATCTTAGAGATTTTTAATGAGGTAATAATAATCAATGAAAACCCTAAAAGATTGCTGGATGCATTCAAGATGTGAGGTGATTTTTTTTCCATCTTTTACATTTTTTTTCAAAATAAAGCACAATTTTTTTTATTATCAAATTTTTAAAAAAGATTATTAAAAATTAAAATTAATTTAAAAAGTGTATATTAGCAAAATACTTGAAGATTAAAAACTTTTTTACTTAGCTATGCAAACAACCTATATTGAAACACAGCAAATATCCTTTCAAGATTTTAAAAATCAGATACTTGGAGATTACAGGTTAGGAAGGATTTCCCGTGAAATGTCTTATCTCGGAAGAAGAGAAGTACTCACAGGAAAAGCTAAATTCGGAATTTTTGGGGATGGAAAAGAACTTCCTCAGCTTGCAATGGCGAAAGTTTTCAGAAATGGAGACTTCCGTTCAGGATATTACAGGGACCAGACTTTTGCATTGGCAATAAATGCTCTGACAGTAGAAAGTTTCTTTGCACAGATGTATGCAGATACAAGTGTGGAAAGAGAACCTGCTTCAGCCGGAAGACAGATGAACGGGCATTTCGCAACAAGAAGTTTACATGAAGACGGGAGCTGGAAAGATTTGACAGCTCAGAAAAATATTTCTTCTGATATTTCTCCTACAGCCGGCCAGATGCCAAGATTATTGGGATTGGCACAGGCTTCAACAATTTATAAAAGTGTAAAATTTAACGGGTCAGAAAAATTCTCAAGAGAAGGTAATGAAATTGCTTTCGGAACCATTGGAGATGCTTCTACCGCAGAAGGACATTTCTGGGAAACACTGAATGCTGCATGTGCTCTTCAGGTTCCTATGATTGTTTCCATCTGGGATGACGGGTACGGAATTTCAGTTCCTACCAAAAATCAGAGAGCCAAAGCTGATATCAGTGAAATGTTAAGCGGTTTCCAGAGAAAAGAAGGGGAGAACCAGGGATGTGAGATTATCCAGGTAAAAGCGTGGGATTATCCTGCATTATTGGATGCATATGCAAGGGCAGAACATTTTGCAAGAACAGAAAGTGTACCGGTGGTAGTGCACGTAGTTGATGTTACCCAGCCTCAGGGACACTCTACTTCCGGATCTCACGAAAGATATAAAAATGAAGCACGTCTTGCCTGGGAAGCTGAGTTCGACGGATTAGTGAAATTCAAAGAATGGATCCTGAATTATTCTATCGAAATTGATGGGAAGGAAGAAGTAATTGCCACTGCTGAAGAGCTGGACGTCATTGATGAAGAAGCTAAAAAAGCAGCAAAAGCAGGTCAGAAAACAGCCTGGGAAAATTATCAGAAGGCCATTTCAGAACTTACACAGTCTATTTTACCTTTAGTAGAAAATCTTAAAGGACAGAATGCTGAAGTGGAAGCTTATATTGCTCAGTTCAACAAACTGGTTTCAAAAGCTAAAAAAGATATCTTCCACCTGGTAAGAAAAACATTACTGGCGACAAGAGGAACAAACTCTGCAGAAAGAGCTCAACTGATGCAGAAATACAATGAAGTAGCTGCCGTTGAAAAAGACAACTATTCTTCTCACTTATATTCTCAGTCTCAATGGAAGGCTGAAAATGTTCAGGAAATCAAACCTGTATATTCCGACAGTTCTGAAGAAGTGGACGGAAGAGTGGTCATCAGAAATAACTTTGATAAAATTTTTGAAAAATATCCTGAAACACTGATCTTTGGTGAAGATACCGGAAACATCGGTGACGTCAACCAGGGCTTGGAAGGAATGCAGGAGAAATATGGCGCTTTACGTATCGCCGATACCGGAATCCGTGAAGCAACGATTCTTGGACAGGGAATTGGTATGGCGATGAGAGGTTTAAGACCCATCGCAGAAATCCAGTATTTAGATTATGTTCTTTACTGTCTGCAGGGAATGAGCGATGATCTGGCAACAGTACACTACAGAACCAAAGGAGGTCAGAAAGCTCCATTGATCATCAGAACCAGAGGGCACAGATTAGAAGGAATCTGGCATTCAGGTTCTCCAATGGCAGGAATCCTGAACCTTTCAAAAGGCATTCTGGTATTGGTGCCTAGGAACCTTACAAAAGCAGCAGGATTCTACAACACAATGCTTCAGGCTGACGAACCTGCAATCATTGTAGAATGTCTGAACGGATACAGACTGAAAGAAAAGCAGCCGGATAACTTAGGTGAATTCACTGTTCCGGTAGGTAAAATTGAGGTTACTAAAGAAGGGAAAGACGTTACTCTGGTAACCTACGGTTCTACATGGAGAATTGTAACTGAAGCTGCCAATGAATTGGAAAAACTGGGAATTTCTGCAGAAGTAATTGATATCCAGTCATTGATTCCTTTCGATTTATCTCATGAAATTGCTGAAAGCGTTAAGAAAACCAACAGATTAGTAGTGATTGACGAAGATGTGGAAGGAGGAACTACCGGATACATCCTGCAACAGATCCTTGAAAAACAGAAAGCATTCAGATATCTGGATTCAGATCCGTTGACGATCTCTGCCAATGATCACAGACCTGCTTATGCAAGTGATGGTGACTATTTCAGTAAGCCGTCTGCAGACGATATGGTAGAAAAGATCTACGCTATGTTTAATGAATCAAATCCTCAGAAATATCCTGCGATATTTTAAGTGAGATTTCAGATAAATTATGAAACCGCTTCCTTTTTGGGAGCGGTTTTTTGTTTGCTAGTCCTTCTCAGCCAAAGTAATCCTCAATGTATTCAAAGTATTCATCAGTGTTATACTTGCCGTAAGTTCTACAATTTCCCCTTCCGTGAATTGCCCTATCAATTTTGCTTTGATATCTTCCCAATCATCTTTGTTGTGAATAATAGCTTCTGCCCATTCTAAAGCAAGCTTTTGCTGATCATTAAATGCATTGGTATGTTTCCAGCCCGGAAGTCTGTTGATAATATCCTGTTCAAAGCCGAAATCAGAAAGTTCTTTAGCGTGATAACTGCAGCAATAGGCACATCCATTGATCTGAGATACCCGAAGCTCCACCAAAGCAATCAGTTTTTCATCAATCCCGGATCTTCTAATGCTGTGGTGGGATTTGTATAGATTTCCAATGGTTTCCTTTGCAATGTCTTTGTAATTCATAATGAAATTTTTTTGCAAATTTGCATCAGAAAGACTTCAGAAACTATATACTTACACTTTGGTGATATACTTACCTTTTTGAAAGTGCTATCCAAGATAAAAGGCCATCAAACATTGACAGCCTTTTTATTTTTTACCTCCTCATTCAGAAAAGCACAATCTTTATCTTCATGCTGTCCTTTCACCTGATATTTTGCTTCCCACTCTTCCAGCAAATATAAAATCGGCAGCAAAGCCAGTCCTTTTTCAGTAAGGGAATATTCCACACGTGGAGGGAGTTCCTTAAACTCTTCACGGATCACCAATCCGTCGGTTTCCATTTCTCTAAGCTGATCCGTCAGTACCTTTCTGGAAATAACATTAATGCGTACTGCCAGTTCTCCAAAACGTAACTTCCTGTCTTTAATCACCAGAACAATAATAGGTTTCCATTTGCTTCCCAAAGCGGCCATTGCCTTGCCCAAAGGACAGCTGTATTGCATTAATTCATTCTTTTTCATAAGGAGATTTGATTTAAAAGTACCATACAGAACCCTTGTTTTATATGTTACTTTGATGTTACTAATGTAAGTTACTGCGAAGTTACCACTATTTTTTTAATAAAAGATACAAAAGTGAACTATTATTAGTTACTTTGTGTAACAATTATAAAATATAAATTTAAATATGAACACATCATCATTATTTAAACCGTTTCAATATAAAAATCTACAGCTTAAAAATAGAATCGTAATGGCTCCTATGACCAGAGCACAGTCTGACAATGGAGTTCCTACGCAGAATATTGCAGATTATTACGGAAGAAGGGCCGCTTCAGAAGTTGGATTGATTCTTTCTGAAGGAACTGTGATCAACAGGCCGGGATCAAAGAATATGCAGAACATTCCGGATTTCTATGGAACAGAAGCTTTGAACGGCTGGAAAAATGTAATCGATACTGTACATCATAACGGAGGGAAAATGGGACCTCAGATCTGGCACGTAGGAGATACAAGAATGTCTGAAGACTATCCGTTGGTTCCTATGGAAAAAGCTTCTACAATGACCATCGAGGATATTCAGGATACCATTGCACAGTTTGCAGCATCTGCAAAATCAGCGAAAGATCTTGGCTTCGATTGTGTTGAAATTCATGGGGCTCACGGGTATTTAATCGACCAGTTCTTCTGGGAAGTAACTAATACAAGAACAGATGAGTATGGTGGTAAAACATTAAAAGAAAGAAGCAGATTTGCTGTTGATGTCGTTAAGGCGGTCAGAGCAGCAGTGGGAGAAGACTTTACCATTATTATCCGTCTTTCACAATGGAAGCAGCAGGATTATAAAACCAGGCTGGCATTCACTCCTAATGAAATGGAAGAGTGGTTATTACCATTGAAAGAAGCTGGAGTAGATATTTTCCACTGTTCACAACGTCGTTTCTGGGAGCCTGAGTTTGAAGGTTCTGACTTAAACTTTGCCGGCTGGGCTAAAAAAATTACCGGGCAGCCAACCATTACAGTAGGTTCTGTAGGGTTGAACGGAGATTTCCTTAATGCTTTTGCAGGCCAGGGAACAGAAAAATCAGATCTGACGGAGCTGATCAGAAGACTGGATAATGAGGAATTTGATCTTGTTGCGGTAGGAAGAGCTATTCTTCAGGATTATCAGTGGGTACAGAAGATCAAAGAAGGAAATACAGAAGCGCTTCTTGATTTTTCAGCAGAAAGTATGGGCGTTTTATTTTAATATCAATAAAGAGGGGTGATCCGTTTTGCTATCAATTTTTAACAGCATAATTTTTTGGCTTGCGAAGCAGAATTAACTATTCAATTTGATATTAAATCAGCATAATTCACTTTATTTTATATTTAATTTTCACCTATTTATTAAATAACGGATTTCAGATTTCTGGAAGTCCGTTATTTTTTTGCGTACTACGGAATTGGCTATTTGATCAAAATTCAATAAAAATTTCACCCGATTTCTATTTTATGGTTAGTTTATAAGGCATATTGAGAAATTCATTAAAATTCATTTTCTATACTTTTATCAGCGTATAAATGATTAAACACATGTGGTGTTTATTAATTGAGAAAATAATAAATACCGGTCAAACAATCTCTATTGAACTGTTTTGGAAAAAAGAATTTTTGGTTTTGATATCATCCGTTCCCTTGCTGTTATACTGGTCATGACAGGTCATGTTCTTGGCTATATTTATGCCGGTGAATATTCATTTTTTATTGCTTTCTTCAGCGGTTTGTTTGGAGTAGAGCTGTTTTTTATTTTAAGCGGCGTCCTTATAGGTGAATTATTGATAGAGGTTTTTGATAATGATAATGTCTGGAAGAATTTGAAAGTTTTCATAATAAGAAGATGGCTTCGTACTCTGCCATTGTATTTTATAATGCTCATGATATATTGGGCAGGTAATAAATACGTTGATTCAGTTCAGAATGCAGATGTGGCATTATGGAAATATTTTTTGTTAATTCAGAACTTCTTTCAAATACAGCCAACTTTCTTTGGAATTTCCTGGAGTTTAAGTATTGAGGAGTATTTTTATGTTTTGTTTCCGCTGACGTTATTGTTAGTGAAGCAGATAAAGCGGGATTTTTCTACAGAAAAAATAGTAAGTACCGGAGTTTTGATATTTCTGTTTTACTTTCTTTTAATGCGCATAACAGCTTTCTCTCATTATGATTTTACCTTTTATGAAGGAGTGAGGAAAATTGCTTTTTTCCGCCTGGATGCCATCGCTTTTGGAATTATAACAGCCATTGCTTTTCATTTTCATCAAAAGAGAATTTCTATCAACAGATATAGTCTGCTTTGGATGGGAATAGCAATACTGATCTTCAATCAGTACCTTATTTTTAGAAATAATTATTCAGACCTGTATTATTTTAATACAATATATTATTCTGTTTCAGGATTGGCACTGGCTTCTGTTTTTCCATTTTTTAAGGAAATTAAATGTTCCGGGACCTTGTTTTTGAGAATCATTCAGTATCTCAGCAAAGTCTCATATTCTTTATATCTGCAGCACTGGCTGGTTTATAAATTTCTGGAGTTATCTTATTTCAGTTTTCTTCCGGGCATAATAAAATTTATACTTTTCTTTCTGATTTCATTTATAACGGCAGGAGTCTCCTATACCTATATTGAAAAACCTATTATGAGGTACAGAAACAAAGTATATCCAAAGCTTAATATCCGGATTTAAATTAAAAGCCTGCTTCATTGAAAACAGACTTGCTTTTTTAGAATCTACGTGCGTACTCTACAGGATCACAGGTCCAGTAGGCACGGAAACTATTTTCAGGAAATTAAGGACATTCTGTAGTTTCAGAAATACATCTCCATCTTTGAGGTCCGTCTTTACCAGGGGAATAGCATGCTTGAGTTACTGCTGGACAATCGGGAGCATTTCCGGCATTGATTTTTTTTAGCGCTGATTTTGCTGATTTTTTAGGTTTTTCATGTTGTTGTGATTTGTTGATGATGCAAATTCTTTAGCAGAGTATTAAGGTAGCCAGATGCATAATACAAACGCGCTCCCGATTGTAAAGGAGCGCGTTTCATAACAGATTTAAATATCTAAAACTGCCTGTAAAATGGCAGAAATGATTTTCTTATAAACCAATATTCTTAGTTGGCTTCAGCTGCTTCAGAATGCTTTTCGGGATGGCATTTTTGTGAACAAGGATTGCTGTTGATTTGTATTCAACATAAGGTCTTGTCACATAAATATATCCTGCGAAATCATTGGTTACTCCCCATGAGTTCTTCACCATATAATACTCTTTACCAGTCTGGTCTTTTGCCAGTCCTACGATATGCATACCGTGATCATCCGTTGTAGAAAGGTTGTTAAGTGCTTTCTGACGCATGTCTTCAGTGATTGTTTTATCTTTTTTAGGCTCTGTAAACAAAGTCTGCTTATTCTCTGCAGTAATTTGGTCAAGATCCATATCCGGAACGTAAGCTACACCGTTTTTATAAGAGAAATAAGGCTCGGAAACGTCAGTTGCCCAACCAACAGAATATCCTTTATTTACGGCATTGTCAATAATCGCTGTAAGATCTTTCATCGGTACATTCCAGTCAGAGTCATGACTCCAGTTATCGGGAATCGGAACTACAAATTTCTGAAAATATGGATAATCTTTGTAAGAAGATAATTCCACATAATCTTCAGGATTGATTCCTACTACTTCTTTAGCAAATGTTTTCGGAGTATAGTTTTTCCCTTCATACGTAAAGTTGGCAGGTACTTTTCCTAAATACTCATCAAGAATTGCATCTACAGAATCCATCCAGTTATCAGTAAGTTTTCCTTTTGAAGATGCCTGAACAAGGCTGTCAAGAACCGGCTTCAGTTTCCCCTGCATTTCCTTGAAGTTGTTGGTAGTCTGTCCGGCCTTTAATCCTGTGTATACATCCTGAGGAACTGCTCCGTATTTCTTGTACATATTGATTACATCGTGAAGTTCTCCTCCGTCACCCCAGCTGATCGCGCCATTATTCAGAACATATAATTTTGCTTTATCGTGGTAAGAATTTCTTGCAGTAAAGATTTCAGCAAGATCCACAGGTTTTTTGCCCATCCTCTGCATTTCAGATTCAAGGAAAGAATTTCCTGAGTAGCTCCAGCAGGTTCCGGATGAACCCTGGTTCTTTACTGAAGTTGCACCCACGTCTTTTAACGTTGTGAACTGAAAATTAGCATTTTGTGATTGGTTGTTTTTTAACTTGTTGATTAAGTCATCTTGGGCAAACATCATACTTCCTGCAGACAAAACAAAAAGTAATGATGCAATTTTGGCTTTTTTCATTACTATAAAAAGATTATTTATATTAAGAGTCGTTGATAATAGAGATTTGTTACAGGGGGAAAAGTTAAATTTGGAATGCAAAAAAATATGATAAGGTAAATCGTAAAAAGAGAAATACTCATTTGTAAATTGTCTTTTTTACCTTTTTGCCTAAAAAAATGATGATGGTTCCAACCCTTACTAAAGTTTCTGCATCTATACTCATATAACTCCTGACTATGGAACGAGAATTATTAATGGAATGTCAGCGTAGCGACCGCAACGCACAGCGGAAAGTTTACGAGAAAATGGCAGGCAGACTTTACGCAGTCTGCAGACGCTATCTGAAAAACGATGAAGATATAGAAGAAGTATTGGCAGATACGTTCTACAAAATCTTCACGAAAATTACCCAGCTTCAGAATCCCGATACTTTTGAAGCCTGGGCGAGAAAAATTGCGGTGAATGAATGTCTGCAGAAATTAAGATCCAATAAGGAACTTTTGATTTCCCTGGAAGAAAATTTTATGGACCATTCTGTAGGTACTGCAGAAAACCTTTCTCTGGAAAAAGATATTTTAAGTTTACTCAACTTTCTCCCCGAAGGCTGCAGAGCAATTTTTAATCTTTTTGCTATTGAGGGATATCCTCATAAGGAAATAGCAGCTATGCTTTCCATTAGTGAGGGAACCTCAAAATCCCAGCTCAATTTTGCACGGAAAAAACTGCAGGAACTTTTAGGAAATCAAAACATTTAAACTTTTACGACAATGGAAAATAATCATATAGATCAACAATTCAATGAAGCTTCCAGGCTTTCAGAGGAACCAACAGTTTTTCCTGGTTTTGAAAAAGTATGGGAAGAAATTGAAGAGAAGCT
Source organism: Chryseobacterium amylolyticum (assembly GCF_051011775.1). Taxonomy (NCBI): domain Bacteria; kingdom Pseudomonadati; phylum Bacteroidota; class Flavobacteriia; order Flavobacteriales; family Weeksellaceae; genus Chryseobacterium; species Chryseobacterium amylolyticum. The sequence continues at coordinate 828,827 of NZ_JBPCHX010000001.1, read as the reverse complement.
GGATAAAAAGCAAGAGAAAAAGAGAGTAATGCCTCTTTGGCTGCCTTATGGTATTGCGGCAAGTTTAGTGATGGGTATGGGAGCTTTTTATTTTATGAATAAAAAACAAGCTGTAGAACCTTTAAAACCAGTAATCGTAGAAAATACAGCTTCCAGAGGTCCGGTTAACAGAGCAGATATTATAAAAATAGACCGCACAATAAAGAATAATATCAAAAAAGAAGACCTTACTTCATCTGTACCTGTTCCCATAGCATATCAATCTTCATCAGTTGTGGGATCAGATCCATATAAAATTCATCCGAATTGTAATATACCGACAGTAGATGCTCCTGACAGAATAGCATCTTTACCACCAATATACAATGATACTTTAAAGACAAAAAGTATTGATGAAGTTGTTGTGATGGGATATTCAAAAACAGTTAAGAGTGAAATCATGTCATCTTCAACGGCTATGATTGCTTCTACAGATAAAATTCCTGTACATGCTCCAATGGCTGTCTCTTCATTGGCTGGAAGGGTTGCCGGAATAGAAATAGCAGGGGGAATTAAAAGACGTGATGAAGTAGTAATCAGAGGAGTAAAAAGTATAGATGGACGCTCAGCAAATCCTTTATATATTGTTGACGGAATCGTATTAGGTAGAGAATCTGAGCTGTTAAATATCCTGGACTCCAAAAAAATAAAAGAATTAAAAGTACTGAAAGGACATGAAGCTACTGTTTTGTATGGAAGCAAAGCTAATAACGGAGTTGTTGTGATCACTACAACAGGGCTATCTGAAGCAGAAATGGAAAAACTCAAAAAAGCTTCCTCAGACAGTGCAGAGAAAATAGTAAAAGAACCTGAAGAACCCGAAAAAATACTTCCGAAAGCAGGCCAGCTGACAGCAGGAGAGGTCAATGATTTCTCTAAGTGGGACTATTGGAAAGATATTGCCGTTCCGACTCTGGATCAGTATAAAAATACCTGGAAATTCTTTCCGGATAAAAGAATCTCTGTTCAGTTGGTCAATAGAAACAGAAGACCTGTAACAGGTGAAAAAGTAAAACTGCTGGATGATAAGAAAAATATTATTTGGGAAGCGGTTTCAGACAATCTGGGTAATGTAGAATTATGGATATCACCGATGGCTGATGAAAGCCTGGAGTCAGGCAGATATTATTTATCTGATGGTTCGGGGCAGATCATCAGCAGTAATCTCAGATTTTTTAAAAATGGACAAAACTTAATTATTCTGGATAAGCCCTGTCAGAAAAAACGGATATTGGATCTTGCTTTCGTAGTGGATGCTACCGGTTCTATGGGGGATGAGATTTCTTATCTTCAGTCTGAACTTCTGGATGTGCTGAAAAAAGTTGAAGGACAGCTTAAAAATACAACGGTAAGATACGGATCGGTTTTTTACAGAGATCTGGGGGATGAATATGTGACCCGGAAATTCGATTTTTCAGAAAAAGCGGAAGACCTTGTTGGATTTATTAAAAAACAGAAGGCCGGAGGTGGCGGAGATACACCGGAAGCTGTTGTAGAAGCACTGAAAGTTTCTGTTGACGAGCTGGAATGGAGTCATGAAAACTCAGCGAAAATAATGTTTTTAATTCTGGATGCACCACCACACCATTCGGAACAGAATATAAAGGATTTGTATAGTACCATAAAGACTGCAGCAAAAAAAGGGATCACAATTATTCCACTGGCGGCCAGTGGTACTGATAAGCAGACGGAATACCTGATGAGGACATTTGCTTTACTCACCAATGGTACCTATACATTTCTTACGGATGACAGTGGGATTGGAAACAGTCATATCAAGCCGACCATAGATTCTTACGAGGTTGAAAAGCTGAATGATTTATTATTAAGATTAATTCTTCAAAGAGCCGTTTTCCCGGAATGCCGGACAGGAATTTCAAATGATCATATCAATAAAAAAATGGAAAAAGAAATTGACAGTAATTTTGATAGTAAGACTGTGGTATTCCCGAACCCGACAAAAGGTCTGCTGCAGATAAAAACAAAGAAATCAATTGAAGAACTTTTTGTGTATGATCTTGCCGGAAAAATTATTATGAGAAAAGAAAAATTATGGGAAGGTAAAAATACAATTGATTTAACTTCTTATCCTCAAGGGATTTATCTTGTACGTGTTCATACTAACGATATGTGGGAAACATTTAAGGTCATTAAAAATTAACCATCTTAAAAAAAGAAATTTCCACGGAAATTTCTTTTTTCATATTTTTAAGCATACTAATAACTGATGAAAAAGAATTATTTGCTGTTATTGCCGTTTACAATCACCCTATTACAGGCACAAAATTCACAACTCTATTACTCTGGAAAATTTTTGACAGCTAAAAATAAAGCGCAGAATTTTTTAAAGGTTTATAATAAAAACAGTGGTATTTATGAACTGACTGATGAAAAAGGACTGGCCATTATTGCAGCCAAACCTTATGATACGCTTGTCTGGAATCAGGGTAAGAGTACCCATGTTATTTCTACCTATGAACTCAGGGAATTGAAAGCTATTTTAGAAAATCAGACAGAAAAGAAAAGAGTAGAAAATGTTTACAGTAAAGATTATGACAGCCTCATTTCAAAGGAAACTAAAGATGATTTCAGTATTGAAAAAAATAAGAATCATTTAAGTAAAAGCTCACATTCTTATTTTGACCGGATAAGAAAATTAGAGCAAAAAAATGACAGCATTTACATCCTGAAAAAACTTAACCAGAGAACATTAATGTTGAATGGAAGTTTTACGACCTCTTTTGATATAAAAAACAGGAATGCTGTTCCGGCAGCTCAAACCGGATATGTGCAGGGAAGATCAGAAAACGGAAGCCTTGTTTGGAAAGGCCCTGAAACTAATGAGATGTTCAGTTTTGGACCTGATATTTCAACCCTGGGATTTAACGGATTACCTTATGAATACGATCAGAACGGAAAACTGATCCCATGGGTTGATGGGCTGCAGCGTGCAAAAAGATATGATAACAACCTTTTTAAAACAACGGTAGGATACAACAATCAGCTGAATGTAAATACTTTTATAAAAGAGGGATACAACGAAAAGATCCGGCTTTCAGTGAATCTGGGACAGCAGAAAAACCAGATGTATTTTATAGATCAGTTTGATATCGCCAACACTTTTAAAGCAAAGCTGAATACAGAACTGGGCGGATACTACATCAATCTTGCATTTAACTATGAAGAAGATAAAGCAACCAACACCAATAGAATAGGACTTTTCAACAGGGCATACCAGAATTCATTGCTGACTCCTGTCTCTTTTTCCAATGAACAAAATACTTTTCTGAATAACGGCTCACAAAGAAGTTACAGCAAATATGCAGACAATCCATCTTTCCTTTTTCAGCAGGACAGTAAGTACCATTATCAGAACCGTGAAAGGCAGTTCAGTCTTAATGCAGCAAAAAACTGGAATAATTTTAAACTGAATATCAGTCAGTCCTATGAAAGTAACAATATCAGAAATCTGGATCAGTATAAGCCTTCTGCTTACGGTTTCAGCAATGGCATACTGAATGAAAGGATTCAAAACAACAGTTCATATTATTCTAATTTACTGGGCTCTTATACTTTGGGCGGCTATGATTTTAAAAATACCTTCAGCCTGAATTTTATCTTAAATGATAAAAAATCTGATGTTTATAACAGCCAGGTCAATCGCAAATACTTCTACCAGAGAACTTCACAGGATCATATTTTTAATTATAATATGGAAGTCCATGATTATGATTTTGAAGCAGGTCTTAATCTTGGAAATTCATTTTATATATCCAATACTTCTCTTAAAAATAATTTTTGGCTTCCAAAAGCTAACTTTTATCTGAAGTTTAATGACATCTTCGATTGGAATAATCACAATTTCAAATTATTGGGAAGTTATACACGGTTAAGCTCCGAACCGGAAATGACCAGATCATACGCCACTTATGCAACTACATTACTGAATGCAGAAAATTATAATCAGTACTTTCCTGTGCAGGAAGTAGAAAGCTTCAAAGGTTTATCCAGTATCAATACCAAAGAATGGAAAGTGGGTGCCAGGCTGAACCTCGGATATTATATAAGTCTGGACGGCGAATATTTCAACAGGAAAAGCACTGGCGATATATTTCCTGTTTTCGAAAATAATCAGTTGAGGTTGAAAAATATAGCAGACCATACCTACAGCGGACACGAATTCAATTTTGCCTATGAACGGTTACGCATTGGATATGATATATATACCACTCATAAAGTTTCATTTTTTAAATATAAGGACATCGTAGATCGTATCTCACCCGGATATCAGAACATGGCCGTTTCCGGTTTTAAAGATATTTATAAAACATTGGTGGAAGGACAGGCTTTGGGAGTTGTCATGGGAAGTTATTTTGAGAGAAATGCAGCCGGACAGCTGATTATTGATGAGTCCGGATACCCGAAAAAAGCAGGAGGAATGAAAATTATTGCAGATCCAACACCGGATTTTGTGATAAAGTTCAATCATAGTCTGGCTTATAAAAACCTGTCTCTGGATATCAATTGGGAATGGAAAAAAGGGGGACAGGTCTGGAACGGAACACAGGCTGTTCTTGATTATTACGGGCGTTCTTATGAATCGGGAGAAGAAAGAAATATTAAGAATTATGTTTTTCAGGGGGTGCATTCCAATGGAAGTGTTAATCAGATACCTGTAGATTTTTATGACCCGGACCGGAATGTTCAGGAAAACAGATGGTCAAGGTATGGTTATCTTGGGGTAGCGGAAAATTATATTCAAAAAGCAGATTATATAAGAATCAGCAATATTTCGCTGTCATCTACTTTTCCTGTTAATTACGGGAAGCAAAATCTTAAACTGACCTTTTACGTAAATAATATAATGCTTTGGCAGGTCGGTAAAGGAGCAGATCCCAATCAGAATTTTTATGATATGGATAACGGAAGAGGGCTGGATTTTTTCAACCTTCCTTCCTTTAAAACCTTCGGATGTATTGTTTCATTTAAATTTTAACTCATGAATCTCAAGTTTATATCTACCTATATCATTCTGTTGGGCCTGTTATTATCAACCTTTCCTCTGAAAGCTCAGCAGTCTTTCCAGGATTTTGAAAAAGAAAAAACGTACATTCAGACCAACCATGTTTTTTATAAACCCGGTGAGGAAATGTATTTTAAAATATACGTGGTAAAAGGAACCAGCAATCTTCCGGTGGAAGAAAGCAGAGTGGTTAATTTTGAAATCATTGATCCGGCAGGAAGTGTTCTGAAAAAATTAAAATATGAAATTACCAATGGCTATGCACAGGGCTATTTCTACTTTTCTGAAGATATGAAAGGCGGAATCTACAAGATCAGGGCTTTTACCAACTGGATGCAGAATGAAGAAGGGAAAAACGCCTTTGAGAAAGAAATTACCCTTCAGAAAATCGTATCTCCAAGAATTCTGATGAAACTGGATTTTCCTAAAAAAGGATATGGACCTGGAGACGAGGTGACCGCCGATTTTTCAATGAGAAGTCTGAGTAACCTTCCTATCCCTTTTTATGAAGCCGGTTACACAGTAATGCACAACGGGGAAACTGTTTCCGAGGGAAAATTTATTACCGATAAAGAGGGGAAAAAACAATTGATCTTTAAACTTCCTGAGGTGTTGAAATCTTCTGACGCTCTTTTGAATGTTAAAGTCAGCTTTGATGGATTTACAGAATCTATTTCCAGAAATATTCCGGTTGTTTTGAACAATCTGGATGTGAAATTTCTACCTGAAGGCGGTACTTTTATCAATGGAATAGAACAAAACATTGCCTTTAAAATCCTTGATGAATTTGAAAAACCTGTGGATGCTGTGCTGGCTGTTTACAATCAGAATCATGAAAAAATAAAGGAAATATCAGCCTATCATTTCGGAATGGGAAGTTTCCGTTTTACTCCTGAAAAGGGGGGGAATTATTACGCAAAAGTAGTAAAGCCTGAAAATATTGCCCAAACTTTTAATTTTCCGTTGGCAAAGGATGAAGGATTGATTTTAAATATTAAAAATGAAAACAAAAAACTGATCTTTTCTCTCATTTCAACACAGGAAAAAACGATTACCCTGAAAGGAAGTTTCCGTGGAAAAGAAGTGTATTTCAAAGTTATTCCGTTGAAAAATGGAAACAACCCGCTGGAAATTCCTGAGAAAGACTTTCCGGCAGGAATCTGCAGATTTACCGTTCTTGAAAATAATATTCCTCTTGCAGAACGTATTGTTTTTACCAATAAAGAAAATCAGCTGAATATAAAGGTAAAGCCTGTAAAACAGCATTATCTGCCAAGAGAAAAAGTAGTTCTGGACATTGAAACCACGGATGACAATAATAAACCTGTTCCGGCTAATCTTGGGATAAGCGTAGTAGATGATAAGCTATGGACTTATGCTGATGACAAACAGAATCATATTGTTTCCTGGCTACTGATGGACTCTGAGCTGAAAGGAAAAATTGAAAAGCCACAGTTTTATTTCGATAAAAAAGAAGAAAAAGCGGATAAAAGTTTAGACCTTGTGATGCTGACAAACGGCTACCGTTATTTTGAACTCATCCCGGAAGTCCTAAAAACCAATAAATACAAATACCTTCCGGAGAAAAAAAATACAATCTATGGCGTAGTGGAAGACCAAAATAAAAACCCGGTGAAAGCTGATGTTTTTCTTTTGAATACCGACAACAAAAAAATTCTCAGACAAACTGTTGCAGAAAATGGGAAGTTCTATTTTTCAGATTTAAATGCAGATGATTCATATAAAATCATTGCTAAATCTTTTCAGCCTAAGCATCAGGTTAAAATCAGGATTTTGTCTTATAATCTGGACATTAATCCTTTAGTAAAACAAAAAATGTCTCATATAGATGTGGAAGAAATTGTAAAGGAAGCTGAAAAAAAAGAGGAAATAAAAACTGAGGGTAGAAATAATACCCAAACATTGAATAAATCCGGCCATTCAAGATCTGATACCATTCAGAATCAAAGAATTGAAGAGGTTGTTGTAGTAGGCTACAATATGAATAAAGAGAAAGCAGCGGTTGCTTCCACAACTATAGCCTCTTCTATGGAAATTCAGAATCCCAATGTAACTTCTTTATTGAATGGAAAAGTTGCAGGAATCGTTATAACACCTTCTACACAGCAGGGTGCAGGTGAACAGATCAATATCAGAGGGACAGCCTCTATTGCCAATAAGAATCCTTTATTCGTTGTAGATGGTGTTCCTGTAGAAAATTTCAATACCACCATCAATCCGAATGATATCAACAGTATAACCGTTCTCAAAGATGCTGCTGCCACTGCTATTTATGGAAGCAGGGCTGCAAATGGAGTCATCATTGTAAACTCCGGTAAAAACAGCAGTTCAAAGATCAGTTTTGATATCACTCCGGAATCTTATTTTGCCATACAGGCTGTCCCGTACGGAAAACTTATCTCATACGCTCCATCGAGGGCGTTTGCCTATCCTGAATATAAAACTACCAATACCCCGTACCGTTATGATTACAGGGAAACGCTTTACTGGAACCCGGTAGTGGAAACCGATAAAAACGGAAAGGCAAAAGTGGAATTTTATAACTCAGATGCTAATTCCACGTTTAGAATTATGACAGAAGGTATTGCTGCATCAGGGCTTGCAGGAAGGGATGAAACAGCCTATGCGGCGCAGAGCCTTATTTCAATAGATGCCAAAATTCCTCAGTATCTGACAAGAACCGATCAGATGATAATTCCTGTTGTCCTTAAAAATAATTCTTCAGAAACCAGAAAAATGACCATGGACGTTATTGTTCCCAACTATGTCAAATTAATGCATTCTGACAGCTTGATTACCTTAAAGCCATTAGAGTCCGGTAGATTATTTGTTAAAATACAGACTGATGAAATTGTGGATTCCCATATCCAGTTTAGCATAAGATCAGGAGATTTCAGGGAAACGATGATTCTGCCGTTTAAAGTAGAAGAAAAGGGATTTCCACATCAATTTTCCATTATCAATAATAGAACGGAAGATATAAAAATCAATATTCCGGAGTATATCAACGGAAGCCTGTTTTCCTCATATTATGTATTTGAAAATGCTGCTTTACAGATGTTTGATAATCTGGAGCAACTGAAGAAGGAGCCTTACGGATGCTTTGAACAGCTTTCCTCAACGGTGTATCCTAATATTTTTATCCTGGACTATTTAAAATCAGGCAATAAAATAAATCAGGCTACAGAGAATCTGGTGATTAAAAATATGAAAAAAGGATTTCAGAAAATGCTGAGCTATAAAAATAAAGACGGTGGTTTCGGATATTTCAGCAGTGAAGAATCAGATGTGGCAGTTTCAGCATTTGCCTTATTGGAATTTACAGATTTAAAGAAATATGTCAATCCGGATGCTAAGCTTATTCAGGGGCTGTCCTCATTTATTTTATCTAAAAAAACTGGAAACGGATTATTTGAAGTGAGAAAAGGCTATGAGCAAAAAAAGGAATATTCTGAGTATTTCTGGGCCAGAAATATGTATGTTGTATATGCTTTATCCAGACTGGGCTTTAAAAATGAGATTGAAGACTCTTTTAAAGTGATGATGAAAAAAGCCCTGGCTACAAAAGATTCCTATCAGCTGGCTTTGCTGGCCAATGCTGCTGCTCATCTCGGAAAACAGAAAGAATATGATGATCTGATGAAAATTCTGGACCAGCAGTATGAAACAAAGAATGTAAAATGCGGAATCACCTTTACAGGCTCATGGTGGGGAAGGTCTGCCGAAGCGGAAACGCTTTCCTTATACATCATGGCACTTCAGAAAGAGGGAAACCTTAATCAGTTGAAAATTGCAGAGGCTGCAGATCAGCTTATTAATTTCAATGGATATTACGGGTTTGGCTCTACTCAGGCAACGACATTAGCCGTGCAGGCGCTGTCAGATTTTTTGTCTGAAAATGAGAAATTATACGGAACAGAAAAGCCGGTAATAAAGATTAATCAGGCACAAGCTTCAACGGTGATGAGTCTTTCTTCAGCATTTAAATCCGGAGAAAATACAATTAGTGTTCATTATCCAACGCAAAAAGGACTTCCTTATAAACTGGAATATCAGTATCATACCCTTCAGGCTCCGGAAAGCAAAGATATTCCTGTTATTATGGAGACAAAACTAAAATCAGGACTATCAAAAGTTGGAGAGACCAACAGACTGACTGTCACCGTTAAGAATAAAATAAACGGCCAGCTGCCAATGACCATAGCGAAGATCGGTATCCCTGCAGGACTGACATTACAAAATGCCTTGCTGAAAGACCTGATTGATAAAAAACAGATTTCCTATTATGAGATCTTTGATAATTACCTGGTGCTGTACTGGGAACATTTTAAAGCAGAGGAAACAAAAACCATCAATCTTGATCTGAAAGTAGAATTTGCAGGAACATATACAGGAAAATCAAGCAATGTGTATCTGTATTATATGCCGGAAGCAAAATACTGGAACCAGGGAATTACTGCCAGCATTGAACCTTAATTTGTAACAAGCTAAAACAGGCGTCCGCAGGAATGTCTGTTTTATTTTAAAATTAATTTTCAAAAATTATTGAAAATTCAAAAAATATAATTACATTTGTTACAGGAATTTAAAAAACAGAACAAATGCAGCTTTCAGAAGCCAAAGAAAAATACATTCAAACCTGGGGGACCTTTGCTACCAATTGGGGAATTAACCGTACAATGGCACAGGTGCATGCCTTGCTTCTGGCCAGTGGAAAACCACTTTCTACCGATGAGGTAATGGAACAGCTGGAGATTTCAAGGGGAAATGCCAATATGAACCTTCGCGGCCTGATCGATTGGGGAATTGTGAAAAAGGAGCTGATAAAAGGAGACAGAAAAGAATATTTCGTGGCAGAAAAAGATGTCTGGTACCTGTTCAAACAGATTACCAAAGAGCGCAGAAAAAGGGAAATAGAACCTGTCATTTCTTTTCTTGAAGAATTAAAGAATATTGAAGATAAAGATTCGGAAGAAGCTCAGGAATTTATCAAGCTGATGAATGACTTCAGTTCGGTAACCGGAAAAATCAACAATATTATGGATCTGGCCATCAAAAGTGATGATCACTGGCTGGTAGGAAAGATTACCAATCTGTTGAAATAGAGAATAGAAAGAGGATGAAAATCCTTTTTTATTTCAAATTTGTTTTCAAAAATTACTGAAAATACAAAACTTATAATATCATGAAGAATTTTTTTAAACGTTATCTCTATTTAAGTCTCTTTCTGACTGTTGTTTTAATTGTTGCAGTCTGGTTTTTTCTCATTGCCAAAGGTGAATATGGAGTGACAATGTTCCTCACTATTCCGGTTTCCATTGGATTTATTATCGGATATGTAAAGTATTTTAAAAATATCGGATTAATGAACGTTCTGAAGGCCATTTTGAAAATAGTCTTAGGATTAGTTATTTTCTCTCTGATTTTGATAGGAGCTGGCGTAGAAGGAGCTATTTGTATTATTATGGCTATTCCATTTATTGGCTTTGCTATGTTAGCAGGCTTTATTATTGGTTTTAGCATTGGGGTTCTTGATGAAAAACGGCATACTGCAAGTGTCATAGTATTTATTCTTTTTATCAATCCCGCATCTTATATTTTTGATACCTATACAAAACCTATTGAGGAAACTATTACGACAGAAATGATTGTGAATTCTTCCAATGAAAAAGTATGGAAACGTTTAAACACACAAATTAATTTCAATAAGCCTGATTTTATACTGTTTGAAAAAGGAGTCAGTTACCCAAAGAATATAAAGCTCGTTAAAGAAAACGGAAAATTGGGCTACAGCTGTCAGACCAATAATGATGAAATACAACTTAATATCAATGAATTCATAGAAAATAAAAAAGTAAAATTCTCTCTGGAAAGTCAGACTGTTCCGATGAAAGAAATAACACCTTATGAAGATATTGATGCCAAACATTTGCATGATTATTTTATCGTGAAGTATGGCGAGATTAGTTTAGATAAACTGTCAGAAAATAAAACAAAGATAGTTGCAAAAACAAAATACAGTTACAAAATTGCACCTATCTGGTATTGGAAAAAATGGTCCGGCTATATCATTGATAAAATGCAAAGCCATGTATTGCAATCTATAAAAACACAATCTGAAAATGAATGATCTGCAACAATACTTTGACCGCATACAGCCCAGATACTATATTAATGAAATAGCATCCCTGGGTTTTACCAGACTGTTCAGGAAAATGGCCGTTCAAAAGGTTAAAAGCTATAAAAACAAAAGAGTTCTTGACCTGATGAGTGGCCAGGGTGAAAACCTGAAATTTCTTCGGGAACCTAATGAGAATACAGAGATTATAACCCTGGATTTTTCTACAGCAATGAATCTTAAGCTATTCTCAACATTTAAGGAGAAATTATTCATAAGACAGATTGGGGATGACTTTTTTGAAACTGAAATTCCAGACAATTCGATAGACATTATTCTTTGCTCTTACGGAACAAAAACAATAGGAGAAGATCAAAAACTTGTTTTTGCAGACAGGCTATCAAGAATTGTTGATGAGAAAGGTGAAATCATTATCGTAGAATTTGTAAAGCCTAAAACAGCCTGGAGATTCACTTGTGTTAAATGGTATATCGAAATTATTGTTGCAAAGTTTTTCGGAAGTGAGTTTGGAAAATTATTTCATTATATCCATAAAAATGAAAGTCTGCAAGACTTAAAAAATCAATTTGTTATCAACCAGCTTTCAGTAGTTTCTCACAAGAGATATTTAGATCTGGTGGAAATACTGCATGTCAAAAGAAACTAGTTGTATTAATACTGATTTCAAAAATTACTGAAAATTTTAAATTAAAAAATGAATATGAAAAATCTAATCATTCACCTGTTCCTGGTTATTTATTTCACAAGAAAAGGATCATTATAAAGGATAGTAAAAATCTAACAATCGTAAAACCATTTGAAATGTCAACCATCTATTTAAACACTGTAATCAACGCAGATATTCATTATGTTTTTGATCTGGCTAGAAATATAGACCTGCATCAGCAGTCAACCTCAAAATCCCATGAAAAAGCAATTGCAGGCCGTACCTCAGGATTGATTGAAGAAAATGAAACCGTTACCTGGAGGGCAAAACATCTGGGCGTTTATCAAAATCTCACTACAAAAATTGTCAGTATGGAAAAACCGTTTCAGTTCATTGATGTCATGCAGAAAGGTGCTTTCAGGTCTATGCGGCACCGGCATATTTTTAAAGCTGTAAACGGGAAAACGCTGATGACAGATATTTTTGAATTTGAATCTCCATTAGGTATCATTGGGAAATTATTCAATATCATTTTTCTCAGAGGTTATCTCAAAAAATTCCTGATTCAGAGAAATGAAATGATCAAAACTATCGCAGAATCTTCTATCCGCGACGGAATTGCAGTTTTTTAATTCCAATCTGTATAAAATAAGACTGCAAAAGTTTTTAAACACTTAAGTAAGCTTAAGAAGATATTCTTGCGTTAAATAAAGTTCACGTAAGTTTTGAAAAATCTTTGATTTTTATAATTGTACAACACTAGCCGTACACATCTGTGAAATCTGCGAAAATGTGTGAAAAACTAACCACAAAAGTCACAAAAGCTTTAAACTCTTAAGTAAATAACATCTCCGAATTTTATAAGTGTGTGACATTAACCGTAAAATCTGTGAAATTCACGATGAAACCTTAAACCTTATCCCAAACCTTAAATTTTAAAACAATGAAAATAATCATAGCCGGCGGCAGCGGATTTCTCGGTGAAAATTTAGAAAAATACTTTGCAGAAAAAGGTTATCAGGTATATATTCTGACCCGTAATCCAAAACGTAACAATGAAATCTATTGGGATGCCCGAACCATAGGAGAATGGAAAAACAGCCTTGAAAAAGCAGATGTTCTGGTCAATCTTACAGGAAAGTCTGTGGATTGCCGGTATCACGAAAAAAATAAACATGAAATCTACTCCTCAAGAATTGACAGTACAAGAATATTACAGAAAGCAGTAGATCAATGTTCTGAAAAGCCAAAAATATGGTTGAATGCAAGTTCTGCAACCATTTATGTTCATTCCGAAAAGCATCTGAACACGGAAGAAAACGGCGTTATCGGGGATGATTTTTCAATGAATATCTGTAAAAGCTGGGAAAAGGAATTTTTCAGTGTCAAAAATAGCGAAATACGAAAAGTAGCCCTGAGAACTTCTATTGTTCTTGGAAACAACGGAGGAGCTTTTCCCAAACTGAAAATGATTACAAAGCTCGGATTAGGGGGAAAACAGGGCAGAGGAAATCAAATGGTAAGCTGGATTCATATTGAAGATTTCTGTAAAGCCGTAAACTGGATTATTCAACATGAAAATATTTCAGGAGCTGTCAATATCACTGCTCCGGCTCCATTATCGAATGAAGTCATGATGAAAAAACTGAGGAAAGAACTGAAAATACCTTTTGGATTCAACGCTCCCGTCTGGCAGCTGGAAATTGCGTCCATATTCCTGAAAACAGAAACCGAACTGCTGTTGAAAAGCAGAAATGTTTACCCGGAAAGACTCATACAAAGCGGATTTCAGTTTTCCTATCCCGGATTTGAAGAAGCTATTATTAATCTTCTGTAATCCTAATGTTTGCGGGTGTCCCAAAGGATAATTAAATTAGCGGAAAACTATTCCATATGCTGGTTATTCCCAAAATAAAACCTTTTTTTCTTTCATCCTTTTTAATAAGCTCAATAGTATTTTCACAAGCCCATAATGTATCCGAAGGATATCAGAAACCCACAGATCCGTTGGTTATCCAGAACCTGGACCAATGGCAGGATATGAAATTCGGGCTGTTTATGCATTGGGGAACCTACAGCCAGTGGGGAATTGTTGAAAGCTGGAGTCTATGTCCGGAAGACGAATCATGGACGCAGCGAAAATCTGAACACGGGAAATCTTACTACGAATATGTAAAAAATTATGAAAATCTTCAAACGACTTTCAATCCTGTTCAGTTTAATCCTCAAAAATGGGCTGATGCTGTAAAAAAAGCAGGAATGAAATACGTAGTTTTTACGACCAAACATCACGACGGTTTTGCCATGTTTGATACCCGGCAGTCGGATTATAAAATTACCTCTCCTAAAACCCCATTTTCAAAAAATCCAAAATCGGATGTGACGAAAGAAATCTTCAACACATTCCGGAAAGAAGGATTTAAAATAGGGGCCTATTTCTCAAAGCCTGACTGGCATTCTGATGATTACTGGTGGTCTTATTTTCCGCCAAAAGACAGAAATGTCAATTATGACCCGAAGAAATACCCGGAAAGATGGGAAAGCTTTAAAAAATTTACTTTCAATCAGTTAAATGAAATTACTTCCCATTATGGAAAAGTTGATATTCTTTGGCTTGATGGAGGCTGGGTGCGCCCTTTTAACACCATAGATCCTAAAGTAGAATGGCAGCGTACCATCAAAGTAGAACAGGATATTGATATGGACAAAATAGGAGCCATGGCGAGAAAAAATCAACCCGGAATTATCATTGTTGATCGTACCGTTCCCGGCAAATGGGAAAACTATGTGACTCCCGAGCAGGCAGTTCCGGAACACGTACTTTCCATTCCATGGGAAAGCTGTATCACTATGGGAGATTCCTTTTCCTACGTTCCCAATGATAATTATAAAACCTCTCAGAAGATCATTGAAACCCTGGTGAAGATCATTTCAAGAGGAGGGAATTACCTGATGAACATTGCTCCCGGGCCTAACGGAGATTATGATGCTATTGTTTATGAAAGATTACAGCAGATATCCGGCTGGATGGATAAGAATGGATCAGCTGTTTTTGCGACCAGAAGCATTGCACCTTATCACGAAGGAAATTACTATTATACCCAAAGCAAAGACCATCACACGGTAAATGTCTTTCATCTTGATGAAAAATCCGAATATCAGGCTCCGGCAATACTTACTTTTACTATTCCGGAAAACTTTAAGCCCCAATCTTTAAAGGTCCTGGGAATTTCATCAAAAATTCAGTGGAAAAAAGCAGGAGCAGACACCATTGAAATCAAATTACCTGAAGAAAGGAAGAATCTGAAATATGCAACCGTAATTCAAATTGCACAATAATGAAAGTCCTTAGCGTTAAACTTACGGGAATTGCTTTATTGCTGAATGTTGTCATTGTTTCTGCTCAGAAACCTTTATATAAAGATTCCAGACAACCCATTGAAGCCAGGGTGCAGGATTTGCTGAAGAGAATGACACCTGAAGAAAAGTTCTGGCAGTGTTTCATGATTCCCGGGGATTTGGATAATGTTCCTAAAGAACAATATGCTCACGGGATTTTTGGATTACAGGTGAGTGCCGGAAACCAGGGAGGCGGGGCAGCCGGTCAGCTGCTGACATACAATGCCAATGAAGATGCCGAGAGACTGGCAAAGAAAATCAATGCGATTCAGAAATACTTCGTGGAAGAATCAAGACTGGGAATCCCGGTTATTCCTTTTGATGAAGCATTACATGGGTTGGTAAGGGAAGGTGCCACAGCTTTTCCACAGGCAATTGGTCTGGCCGCCACTTTCAACCCGGAATTGATGAGTAAAGTTTCAGCAGCTATTGCAAAAGAATCAAAATTAAGGGGAATCCGCCAGATTCTGACACCGGTAATCAACCTTGCTAACGATGTACGATGGGGCAGGACAGAGGAAACCTATGGTGAAGATCCTTTTTTAACATCGGTGATGGGAGTAAACTTCGTCAGCTCTTTTGAAAATATGGGAATTATTACCACGCCCAAGCACTTTTTGGCCAATGTAGGAGAAGGAGGAAGAGATTCATATCCTGTCCATTGGAGCAAAAGATACCTGGAGGAAACCCATTTGATCCCTTTTCATAATGTTTTTACAAAAGGGAAAAGCCGCTCTGTCATGACTTCCTATAATCTGCTTGACGGAAGGCCTTCAACGGCCAATCACTGGCTTCTGACAGAAAAACTGAAAAAAGACTGGAATTTCAAAGGCTTTGTGATCAGTGATGCAAGTGCCGTGGGAGGAGCAAACGTCCTGCATTTTACAGCTAAAGATTATGACGATGCCTCTGCACAGGCAATTAATGCCGGACTTGACGTGATCTTTCAGACAGAATATAAACATTACAAGCTTTTTATTCCTCCGTTTCTGGATGGCAGAATCTCAAAAGAAAGAATAGACGATACCGTTTCAAGAGTGCTGAGAGCCAAGTTTGAGCTTGGCTTGTTTGAAAACCCTTATGTTTCATCTGAAGAAATTGAAGAATTAAAGAAGCTTAATCACAAACCTTTGGCTGAAAAAGCAGCCACTGAGTCTTTTGTATTGCTTCAGAACAATAACCATACACTTCCTGTTCCTGAAAATATTAAAAAGATTCTGGTAGTGGGAACTGATGCTGTGGAGGGTAGACTAGGCGGATATTCAGGGCCGGGAAATAAAAAAGTAAATATTCTTGACGGTCTTAAAAATTATACAAAAGATAAAGATATTGAAATCATATACTCCAGAGGAATTGACTGGGATGTAAAAGATTTTGCCCTAGTTTCTGATCAATATTTATCATCTGAAAACAAAAAAGGATTAAAAGGAATATATTTTTCCAATACGGATTTAAAAGGTGAGCCTGCTTTTGAAAAACAGGACGAACACTTCAGTTTCAAATGGACCTTATATTCTCCCGATCCTGAAAAACTTCAACCTGATCATTACAGCATCCGCTGGACCGGAAAACTAGAGGCTCCGGATTCCGGGAAATATCAGCTCGGCTTGCGTGGAAATGACGGTTTCAGGCTATATCTGGATGGAAAACTGGTTATTGATCAGTGGGAAAAACTGAGCTATTCCACAAAAACGGTCGGGGTAGATTTTGTAAAAGGGAAAAAATACGATATTACAATTGAGTTCCATGAAAACCGTGGTGAAGCCAATCTTGAACTGATCTGGAATTATGGGCAGCATGATGATCAGAAAGAATTTAAAGATGCATTACATCTTGCTCAGAAAGCAGATTACATTATTGTTACAGCCGGAATTCATGAAGGTGAATTTCAGGACCGTTCATCACTGAGTCTGCCCGGAAATCAGGAAGCATTTATTCATGAACTTTCAAAATTAAATAAGCCAGCCACAGTACTTCTGGTAGGAGGATCAGCCATAAAAACAACAGCATGGAAAGATAAGGTTGGAGCCATCCTGGATATCTGGTATCCGGGAGAAGAAGGTGGAAATGCTGTTGCAAAAACACTCTTCGGAGCTGAAAATCCTTCCGGGAAATTACCGTTTACCTTCCCGGTGGAAGAAGGGCAGCTGCCTTTGTCATACAATCACCACCCAACGGGAAGAGGAAACGATTATTATGATCTGAGTGGTGAGCCGTTATATCCTTTTGGGTTCGGGCTAAGCTATACCACTTTTGAAATCTCTGATTTGCAGTTGAACAAAAGCCAGTATTTGGAAAATGAAACAATAATTGCTAAAGTAAATGTGAGAAACATAGGACCAAAAGCCGGAAGTGAAGTTGTTCAGCTTTATGTCAAAGACCTGTTGGCAAGTGTTTCAAGGCCGGTTATTGAGCTAAAAGGATTTCAGAAAATAGAATTACAGCCGGGAGAATCAAAATCCGTCACCATTGAAGTTCCTGTGAAGCAGCTACAGTTTCTGAATGAAAAGATGGAATGGATAGTAGAAAAAGGCACCTACAGAATTATGGTGGGAAATTCATCAAAGAACCTTCCTTTAAAAGAAAATATTGAAGTTTTATAACAATAAAAAAGAGCAGGAATTTCTGCTCTTTTTGTATATATTCCGAATTTGTCTAGTATTTTCTGGCCAGTAAAACGTTCAGTAAGAATGTTCCTGCCCAGTTACTGTTATTGGTAGTGGCCCCATTCGTACCGATAAAGTCTACACGGGCAACAGATACGGTAAGCCTGGTTTTACCACCTGTACCATTATTGGCCAGACTTACAAAAGATGCTGTAAATACATCCGGGAAACTTGAGTTATTTCCTGCAGTAAGAATAGGATACATATTGGTAACATTGAAAGGAGTACCCTGATATTCATAAACAAGGGTCATTCTGCTGGCATTGGAGTAGGAAGCAGTTTGAGCTCTGTCTACAGATGTTTTACTCACGATCCACCATCTGTCTGTTGCAGCACCTGAATCATAGGCTGCATTAGCATGATTGGTCCAGTCTGCAAGAGCTGCTGTTCCGAGTGCATGAGGAGGAATAAAGAGCTGTGTGCCGTAAATTTCCACGTTGCTTGGCTTGGGAAGAACCGTAAAAGATAAATCCCATGTTCCCCCTGAAGTATTACTGTTGTTCACCACTTCAGCATAAGCTCCGGTAGGGATTACAAAAGAAGCGACAGGAGTGTTGTCAATCCTTAATGTATTACCGTTTGATGCCTGAAGCGTAATATTATTAGGCGAAATGTTTTTGATCTTATAAATCCTTCCTGTAAAACTCGTTGTACCAGTTCCGATGACGGGGAGTGTAAAAGTGGCATCAGCTGTTCCGTTATAAGTAATGTAATGATCAGTAGCCAGAATAGAATAGGTTGTGGCAGTGATCTGAGTATAGCCGGCCCTTAATGAACCATTTACGGCCAGTGTACTGTTGGGAGTAGTGGTATTAATACCTACTTGTGCAGTTAAGGGAATTGCTGCAAATAAAAGAATCGAGATATATTTTTTCATGTCTTGGATATTTGGTTTATAGCAAAAATATAAAAAAAAATAGCTGAAAAATCAACTGAGACAGAATAAATTACATATTTCTCGTTAAATCCCTTCCTGGTGATAGGAGTTGTTTGTGGAATTCATTAAATCAGCCTGCAGGGTACCTCCAGATCTTCCGTAAGATAATAGCTGCAGCACAGGCGGTGATAACCATCTGCAATGATCAGTTCATTTTGTCCTCTGACCAGTAATATTGGTGAAAGTTTTTTATTTTTTTCTACTTTTTTAAGATTTTCTTTCACGTGAATATTAGTTTCAGGAAGGAGAGACAATTTGCTGGCTCTTAAAATATCTTTCGATTTTTTGATAATGGTAGGAGCTGTTTTTAATTTTTCAACCATCTTTTGTGCATCATCCGGCTTGAACAGAAGTTCAAGATAATCCTGTGCCGCCGGAAAATCATGTTCCTCCGGTTCCTTCAGCCATATAGTATCTTTGGACATATTGCTTTTTTTCACAGTTTTCATAAGTGCTTAATTAAGATGAATAAATGTATGGAAAATAGATGGTTATCATCATATTTAATTTCAAATGGATGATCCGTTTGATACAGATTTTTGATTTCTTTTAAAAAATATTGGTATGATATATGCAAGATTTATGATAAACCGGAATGAATTTAATTAATACTTTGAATTAATTGAAATCATTCAAAAATATGAACATTATGAAAAAGTTATTAATTTCAACAGTATTGTTATTAGGTTTATCAATGAATGTTTCAGCGCAAAAACATCCGCCAGTTCCTCCACATCCTTCAAAAAGTGAGCTGGTAAATATTAAAATGCAGGAACTTACCAAAAAATACAACACAGAGAAAAAACTGATCCTGAACCATCCGCTGGCTACCAAACGGATGAAGAGAGATCAGCTGAAAGCTTTAAATGAAAGATATGCGGCTGAAAAACGATTACTTAGACAGGCGAAATAATATAGAATTTTTGCAGTTATTTAAATCGGGAAAGACGTTTTTTATATTTTAAACTTTGATAAGTTTTTAATGTAAGATGAAATTTATTGAAAGAGAATGCGGTAGGTGTTCTCTTTCTTTGTTTAAAACCGAATGAAAACAGCTTTGTTGATGCATTTTAAGATCAACCTGCAGAAACATGAAACATCCAATATTTTTCCTTAAATTCGCATAAAAATTTTTAAAGTAATGAATTACGATATTATTGTCATTGGAAGTGGTCCTGGTGGATATGTTACTGCGATCAGAGCAGCGCAATTAGGTTTCAAAACCGCAATTATCGAGAAAGAAAACCTAGGAGGAATCTGCCTTAACTGGGGATGTATTCCAACTAAAGCTTTATTGAAATCTGCTCAGGTTTTTCATTATATCAACCATGCTGAAGATTATGGTTTGAATAAAGTGGAGGCAAGCTTTGAATTCCCGAACGTAATTCAGAGAAGCCGTGGTGTTGCCAGCAAAATGAGCAAAGGGATCGAATTCTTAATGAAAAAGAATAAGATTGACGTAATTCTTGGTACTGCAAAAGTACAGAAAGGTAAAAAAGTTTCTGTTACAGATAAAGAAGGTAAAGTAACTGAATATACCGGAACTCATATCATTATCGCTACAGGAGCCCGTTCAAGAGAATTGCCAAACTTACCGCAGGATGGTAAAAAAGTAATCGGATACAGACAGGCATTATCTCTTCCTGAGCAGCCAAAATCTATGATCGTTGTTGGTTCAGGAGCTATCGGGGTAGAATTTGCTGATTTCTATAATACAATGGGAACTAAAGTTACTATTGTTGAGTTTATGCCAAACATTGTACCTGTAGAGGATGAAGAAATTTCTAAGCACTTAGAGAAATCTCTGAAAAAATCAGGTATTGAAATCATGACAAACGCTTCAGTAGAAAGTGTTGATACAACTGGTGAAGGTGTAAAAGCTAATGTAAAAACAGCTAACGGAAATATCACTCTTGAAGCTGATATCCTGTTATCTGCTGTAGGAATTGCGGCGAACATCGAGAACATCGGATTGGAAGAAGTAGGAATCCAGACAGATAAAGGAAGAGTATTGGTAAACGAATGGTATGAAACTTCAGTACCGGGTTACTATGCGATCGGAGACCTTATCCCGACGCAGGCATTGGCTCACGTTGCTTCTGCAGAAGGTATTACTTGTGTAGAGAAAATCAAAGGACTGCATGTAGAAAAAATAGACTATGGCAATATCCCCGGATGTACATACTGCCACCCTGAAGTAGCTTCTGTAGGTCTTACTGAAAAGCAGGCTAAAGAAAAAGGATACGAAATCAAAGTAGGTAAATTCCCTCTTTCTGCCAGCGGTAAAGCTACTGCAAACGGAAATACGGACGGATTTGTTAAAGTGATTTTCGACGCTAAATACGGTGAGTGGTTAGGATGCCACATGATCGGAGATGGAGTAACAGACATGGTTGCTGAAGCTGTTGTAGCGAGAAAATTAGAAACTACAGGGCACGAGATTATCAAATCTATCCACCCGCACCCAACAGTTTCTGAAGCTATCATGGAAGCTGCTGCTGCTGCTTACGGTGAGGTGATTCACATTTAATATATTATTGGCTGTCATCAATCAGATTGACATCAATTAAAATAATAAGAGAACCGGAGAAACAATAGTTTTTCCGGTTTTTTAGTAATTAAAATTATCCGCATGTATTGAGGCCAAGTAAATAATCTTATATTAAGCTGTTCAGAAAAAAAATGCGGTTATCTAAACCAAGGTCACTGAAAAAGTCTTTTTAAAAGAAAAAAGCGGAAAAGCTCAAATTTTCTGATTTTTTATTTATCTGAAATTCAATTTTTTTAAAAAATATTGAATTTTAAATCACTAACCAAAAAAGTACTGAATTTCTAAAAATGAGTCACTTTTTCAGTGCGCTCATTTAAACCTAACAGGTTTTTAAAACCTGTTAGGTTTAATGCTCATCTGATTGATAAGGAAGCAGTTAGTTCCCGGATTAATCATACAACCACAGATTTTTATCTGTGGTTTTTTATGGAAAAGTATCCTTATTTAGTATTTTTCAGGATAAAAAGCTTAGTAAAAAGCCTAGTAACGCTCCTCCGATAACAACAAAAGCACTGTTTAGTTTTTTTAATCCGAATACAACAGCTGTACTTATACAGGTGATAAGAGTTGTTTTCCAGTCGGTAATGCTGTCAATTCCCATCGTTATACATACAGACATAATGATAGCTATAGAGGCTACATTTACACCGTTAAGAAAAGAAGAAAATGTTGCAGAATTTCTCATTTTATTTACGAAAGGACCAGATACGGCAACCAATATAAAAGAAGGAAGGAATATGGCTAAAGTAGACACCAAAGCCCCCGAAAGCCCATTGATCTGATATCCGACAAATGTAACCGAAGAAAATACAGGTCCCGGTGTAAACTGGCCAACAGCGATAGCATCTATAAGTTCCTGACGTGTAATAATTCCCCTGGAAACAAGCTCCGTATCCAGAAAAGCAAATAAGACATACCCACTGCCATACAATATGGCCCCGATCTTCAGAAAAATCCAGAATAATTTTAAGTTGAGCAAAGAATAAGTATCGGATAGTAAAAACTGAAGCGGGCCGATGAAAATTATATTGTTCAGTTTCTTAAAATTATTTTTTTGCAGATAATCAATTGTCAATGTTAAAAGTCCGGCTCCAAACATCAGTCCTATTTCATTGATTTTTAAAAGAGAACATGTGAGCACCATTCCACCAATAACCGCTAATCGGAATGTTTTTACTGATTTTTTTGCCAATGGGAAGACGGCACCTAATATAATGGCAATAATTGCAGGCTTTATTCCATAGATAAACGGCTGTACTTCGGGAAGCAGGCCATATTCTTTGTATAGCCATGCAAAAGCGGCCGTAATAATGACGGCAGGAAGTATAAAACAAAGCCCGGCAACAATAAGCCCTTTCCAGCCGGCTTTTTCCCGTCCTATATGAATTGCCATTTCAGTACTGTTAGGACCAGGAATAAGATTGGTAGCCCCTATAAGATCCAGAAATTCCTGATCTGTCAGCCATTTTTTTTCAGTTACCACTTCTTTCTGCATCATAGCAATATGGGCTGCCGGCCCTCCAAATCCAATGATTCCCAGTTTCAGAAATAATTTAGCAAGGTCTTTTAAATCATTATTATTGTTCACTTTAAACTATTTATTTTACAAGGATCACTTATTATAAATGATCTGGTAAAAGTAAAAAACTATAATATATGTTTTAATAACAGCAGTATCTTTTCACATTAATTTTAGAAAAGTATTTAACTTCACGAGCAGATTATAAAAATATCGTTCGGGAACTGTTATGTTTTTTACGGCTGAATTTTTAATGGAATAATGATGAATTTTATTAAAATAATTTTAAAATCAGCATATTTATAAAAATTAACCTGATTATTTCAGGTCGTTTTCTTACATTTATTCTATGAATTTTGAAAGAGTAGGACTTGTTTTATCAGGCGGCGGTACTAAAGGAATCGCTCATGCAGGTGTATTAAAATTCTTACAGGAAAAAGGTATAGAAGTTGACATCCTTTCCTGCTGCAGTGCAGGCTCTATTGTGGGATGCCTTCATGCAATAGGCAAATCTCCGGAGGAAATCCTGGAATTTTTCAATTCCGTTTATTTTTTCAACTGGAAACACTTTACATTCAACCAGCCGGGACTGGTTTCTTCAGTGATCTTCAGAAATTACCTGAAACCTATTTTCCATGATATGAAATTGAGGGATCTGGATATAGAAGTGAAAATTGTAGCAACAGAGCTCGTTGCCGGAACCCAGAAAATTTTTGATCAGGATTTTGAAATTGTTGACGCTATTATTGCTTCCTGTTCCATCCCCGGTATCACCACACCTTATATCATTGGTGATGAAATGTACTGTGACGGAGGTGTCCTGAACAATTTTCCTGCAGATATCATCAGGGACGATTGTGATAAGCTGATTGGCGTATTCGTATCTCCACCCAATGAAGCAAAGATTAAAGACCTGAACTCCATTAAGGCCATCGTTTCCCGTTCCTATGATCTTCTTTCCTATAGAATAGAGAAAATAAAGTTTGATTATTGTGACTGGTTTATTTCTTCTCAGAAACTAGCGGCTTACGGAACTTTTGAACGCAGGAAAGACAGGCTTGAGGAGATTTTTAATATCGGTTACAAATCCGCAAAAGAAAGTTACGAAGAAAGCAACTTTTTTACAGAATTAAAACAATCCGGAACATAAAAAATCCTGTATCAATACAGGATTTTTATTTTATAAAAAGGTAAATTTGAGTAAACAGGCTATAATAACTTCCAGCTTCTGTCCTCCAGCTTCCGGCCTTTAGTCTCCTAATTTTTAACCACATATCCGTCCTGACGTACAATTTCACGGTCATTAGCGTCATTTACAACCAATGTGTAAGGGGCTTTTTTCGGAGAATCTGTGAGGTAATTTCTCCAGACCTGGTAACTGTGTCCTTCATTGCTGAAGTTGATGTAATAATTTCCTCCCGTACCGTCAGGAATCAGTTCTCCATCACTGATGATCATGCTTGGCTTGGCAGTGATCTTGGCATTGGCATTCCATGATTGATAAAGGTACTTGCCGTTCGGCTGCTTGTCGATTCTGATTTTGAACTTTTTGGTTTTGATAATAACAGTCTTCGGCACCTGCTGAAGGGCAGAAGAAGTTATAAAACCATCTGTTTTCGGATTGGGAACCTCTTTGGCATTAACGAAAGAAAACTGAGCTAAGCAGAAAGTTCCTAATAAAATATGCTTTATCATATTAATGGTTATTGGTTAACACTCAGATTCTATCAAATATGACGCCATATCAATAATGGTTTGTCAGATTAAAAATAATTAAGGAAATTTATTTAAATATAATAAGATATAAAAAAGGAATTAACAATAAAGGTGGCAAAAATGTTTTAAAAGTAAATTTTATCCTTCATCATTACAAAATAAACTTTCAATTTAACCTTCAGCCTTAATCTTAAAATTCTGTGTATAACTTGCAAAAGCATCTTCCAGGCTTTCAAATTTACCTTTGAATTCATCAATAGGGCAATCCTGAAGGATATTTCCTTTGTGAATAAGAATCACTCTGGAGCAAAGCGCCTCCACTTCCTGCATAATGTGGGTAGATAGTAAAACAGTCTTTTGCTGCCCGATTTCTTTTACCACATTGCGGATTTCAATAATCTGATTAGGATCCAGACCATTGGTAGGTTCATCCAGAATCAGTAAGTCCGGCTGGTGAATAATAGCCTGGGCAAGCCCTACACGCTGTTTGTATCCTTTAGACAGCTGTCCGATCTTCTTCGATTTTTCCGGGGTAATTCCTACCAGTTCAATCACCTCATTTACTCTGGATTCAGGGATTTTGTGAATGTTGGCCACAAACTGAAGATATTCCTTTACATACATTTCCAGATAAAGCGGGTTGTTCTCAGGAAGAAAGCCTATTTTCTTTTTGCTTTCAATCTCATTTTCTGAGATGTTCAGACCATTGAAAATAATTTCACCCTGGTCAATTTTCAGCGCACCGACAATAGATTTCATCAGGGTAGATTTTCCGGCGCCATTCGGACCAAGAAGACCAATAATTTCATTTTTATCAATAGAAATGTTGATGTTGTCAAGAGCAGTCTGTTCACCAAATTTTTTGGTTAAATTGATTATCTGAAGCGGCATAATTTTTAATGTCTTTCTGCAAAAATAAAATAAAAAAACTCATCCGATGGAATGAGTTTCGCAATATTTATAAAATATACTTATTTTCTTGATTTTTTCTTGGCACCGCCTGATCCGGGAGCTGCTGTAGAGGCTGTATTTGTGGTGCCTTTGGCTGCAGCAGGATTTATACTGGCTGGTTTATCATACATAGTGTATTTTCCATTGGTTCTTCCGAAGATTTTATCCACCTGTTTCTGGGTTAAAAACTGTGATTTTCCAATGTATTTACGGTTTTTGTTGATCACCTGGATAAACTGCATGGTTTGCTGCCCGTAATTTTTTTCATAATGAAGTTCAATGATATCATTAGGCAGCTCCAATACTACATTTTCATCCGGAGTGGAGGCAAAGCCAGCCATAATAAGCTTGTATAGTCCGGCAACATCATTATCTAGGTTCTGGAATGAAAAAGACCGGATTGTATTCAGGTTACTGGTGTTCAGATCCTGGTAATTAACTGTAAATTTATCTTCCTTTTTATATAGACCAACGGAATTATCTTTACCAATTTCCACCAAACTTTCATTTTTCAACACTTTGATCTGTGAGAAAACTGAAATACCGAACATACATGTAAGAAGTAGAATTATTTTTCTCATGGAATGAATTTTAATGTTTTATAAATTGGTGCACATAAACTTACTCATAAAAAAGCTGAAAAGCAATTTTATTCGTTAAAGCAAAAGTAACATTTTTTTTTAATATCTGTCAGAGATCATCTGTCGGTGCTATGGATTGCATTGTTTATGCAAGTAACTGTGAATCATTAATTTGAAAGTTTTTTATAAAAAACAGCGATTTCATATTAAGAAAAGTTTGTTGTTGTGAATATAATACAATGTATTGAAAAACAGATAGAAAATTATTCCATATTGGTTTTGCTGAAAATAATTTAAAATAAATGTTAAAAATGTGGTTTAGTGAATTAAAATAAAACCAAAAGTGAATTCAATCCTTTATAAAAGCTTATTTTGGGAAACTGCTGCTATGAAAGTATCAAAGTCTTGTTTATAGCTCCTTCCGACAGGAATCTGATGTTGGCCCGCCTTCACTTCATTATTATTAAACGCAGTAACAAAAGCCGCGTTGATCATAAAAGATCTGTGAATCCTTACAAAACCTTTACCGGACAAAGTTTTCTCCAGATCTGTGATTTTAGTTTTTGAGATAAAACTTTCCTGAGTGTTTAGTACAACCTTGATATCATTTCCCTGGCTCTCAAAAAATACAATTTCTGAAAGAAAAATTTTACGATGCATTCCACCTGTTTTGATAAGGATAAAATCTTCTTTACTGCCGGCTGTATTTCTCAATATCCGTTCTGCCGCTTTGAAAAAACGTTCGAAAGTAATCGGTTTCAGGAGATAATCTACTGCTTCAAGTTCAAATCCTTCAATGGCAAAATCCCGATAGGCTGTAGTGAAAATAGTTTTAGGCCTTTGTGGCAGTGACTTTAAAAACTCAATGCCGTTCAGGTGGGGCATCTGAATGTCCAGAAACATCAGATCAACAGGTTGATGTTGCAGTATTTTATAAGCCTGTAAGGCATTCTCTGCTTTTCCTGTAAGCTTCAGGTCATCAATTTTTGTGATGTGGTTTTCCAGTAAGGAAGCCGCTAAAGGCTCGTCATCTACAATAATGCAGTTAATCATAATGCGGAGGCGTTGTTATTTCAACTCTAAAAATATTGTTTTCCTGTGAGATCCGGAAGGTAAAATGTTCCTGATAATGATATTGCAGCTGCCTTTTTATATTTTGCAGCCCGATTCCTTTTTTATTTTCTTCCTGATAAGCTGTAAATGTATTTTCAATGGTGAAAACTGAGTGTTGGTTATTCGTTTCTGCTTTAATATGAATCTCGGTAGGTTCTGAATTTTTTCCGGCTCCATGTTTAAAAGCATTTTCTACCAAAGTAAGATACAGAAGCGGGGGAATAGTATTCGCGGTGTTTACGGTAATATGCTTTCGTATTTTCAATCTTTCATTATGATACCGAAGGCTTTCCAGCGCAATATACTCATCAATAATAGCCAGTTCGTCAGAAACCTGTACCCATTTTTTCTGTCCTTTGTATAAAATATAATCCAGGATATCTGAAAGCTGGCTTATGGTTTGGGACGTTTTATCAGAATGGCTGACGGACAGAGAATAAATATTGTTCAGGGTATTAAAGAGAAAATGTGGATTAAGCTGGGATTTGAGCGATTGCAGTTCCAGTTCCATTTTTTCTTTCTGAAGTTTGATAGTTTGCTCTTTTTCATCTTTATACCGCATGATAAACATGACCGAAATAAAAATAAAAGCGCCGCTTATAATCGGGAAGGTATAATGAAGCAAAAGATAGGGAATATCTGTGAAAATACTTGAAACACTGTCCTTTACTTCATAGGTGAATAAAGGTTCTGCAATATAAACAAGAAATAACCTGTTGATAACGGAAATTATATAGAGACTCAGAAGAAGATACATCAAAAATTCAATATACTTTTTCCGGTCAAAAAAATGACGGATCAGAACAAAATAAATAAAATTGGCTCCGATAATCTGAAACATCCAATGGCAAAAATTATAGATCACCAGGACTTTAAAAGCCCCGCCATCATATTCTCCGTAGCTTTTTGCGGTTCCAAATAAAAATAGAGCAGTCCAGAAGAACCACTGGAAGTATACGGTATGCCTGATCTGAGTTTCAAACGTGATTTTCATGACCTTCAAAAATATAAAATCTTGGGACAGATTGAAAAAAACGTTGTTAAAGACTTCAGAAAGGTGGCAGATGACACCGTTTTTTAGGTGGATGGAATATTCTGCTATTGGTATTGAAAAATCTGCTGTCTGGATGATATGTCAGAAACTGCACCGGAATTAATCAATATTTGCATAAAAAAATATGACAGAACGTTCCGAAAGGCTTTATGGATTGGATCATCTGAGGGCAATTGCCATTTTGCTTGTATTAATGTATCATTACCGTGCATTCAAACATCCCGGCTGGATTGACAGTATCGGAAAGTTTGGCTGGACAGGTGTGGACCTGTTTTTTGTTTTAAGCGGTTACCTGATCTCCGGACAGTTGTTTAAAGAAATAAGAAATAAAGGAGCAATCAGCCTGAAGACTTTTTATATAAAACGGTTTTTCAGGATTTTTCCGGCTTATTTTTTTACACTTTTCCTGTATTTTACATTGCCTTTTTTCAGGGAACGGGAAGCTTTATCACCTTTATGGAAGTTCCTTACTTTTACCCAAAATTATGGACTGGATGTTATCAGCCGGGGAACATTTTCACATGCATGGTCATTATGTATTGAAGAACAGTTTTATCTCATCCTTCCTTTGCTTCTCTTAATTCTGATACCGTCAAAACTATTCAAATATCTGGTGGTTCTGATGATGGCTGTTATCGGACTTTCTGTTGTATTCAGATTTATAGCATGGAATGGTTTCATCGCAGAAATTAATCCTAATTCACCGGACTTCTGGAAGTTATGGTATATGAAAGTCTATTACCCTACCCATACCAGGCTGGACGGGCTTGGAACAGGTGTTTTGATCGGATATTTGATGCAATATTCATCCGTTTTTAAAAAAAGGGTTGAAGCTAATGGAAATGCATTATTCTTTCTGGGCATACTTTTATTGGGAATTTCATTCTGGATATGCCGTGAGCAGACTTCTCGAACAGCTTCTGCCTTTGGTTTCACATGGGTCGCCGTAAGTTATGGAGTTATTCTTTTGGCCTCGGTTTCAAAATCCTCTTTTCTATATCGTTCAAAATCTTATCTTACTGCTCAGCTGGCATCTTTATCATACGCTGTTTATCTTTCGCATAAAGGCATTATTCATATGGTGCAGACAGCTCTTGATGATTTTAATCTTAAAAGTTCAGGCAATGTGAGCCTTCTTCTGTGCCTGTCAGCCTGTATTCTTGGTGGCTTGATCTATAGATTTGCTATTGAGAAGCCGTTCTCCATCATTAAATTCAAAGTTTTGAAAAAAATGTGATCCCATGAACTTTGCTTATACAGGTAGTAATGCATTGTTCTTCGCATATGCGCAGAAGCATAAACCGCCGGAATAAATATCCTTATTTTTATTGATCATTTTTGAACTTTACTGTTCAGAAATGCTGTACTATAGTCAGAAGCGAGAATAATCAATTAAACTCCTTTGTTATGGAAAATACACAGCATACACCCGGGATATCTTCTTCCAGAGAAGCTGAAAAGCATTCAACACCTTCTTCTTCAATGTACAGGCGTTTTGTGCTGATGGCTTTGGTAATGTTCTTTGCCATGTATATTATGATGTATGTAATGATAGACAGCCTGCAGAATCTTATTTCGAATATTAATAATTTATATATGGCACTGCTGATGACCTCAGTGATGCTTCTTATTGAATTATGGATCATGCGGAAAATGTATACCGGTAAAACAATGAATCGGGCCATCGTGATTATTGCTGTGGTAACAGGTGTTTTTTCATGGTTGGGAATCAGGGAACAAATAAATGTGGATGACAGGCAATTTGTAAAAAGTATGATTCCTCATCACGCTGCTGCTGTTTTAATGTCCGAAAAAGCACATCTCACCGATCCGCAACTCATTACACTGCAGAAAAATATTCTTAAAACACAATCCGAAGAAATCAGGCTGATGAAGCATAAACTCAGGGAATTTGAAAGAAAGTAAAGGAAAATCGGACTATTAATATGGTAAATTTCTTTTTGTAACGTAAAGTTTTTTGTTCTTTCTCTGATTTTAAGGCAGCAAAGAGGAAATCAATTGCATTGATTCTTTCCAAGCGCATGTATTTTGTTAGCTTCATCTGCGACTTTGTCACTTTCTTCGCCTGCCTTACTATAAAAAAGGCACCATTTACAGGTAAATGATGCCTCGTCACTGAATATATTTGAATGTAAAATTGTTTTTTCTTTATCTATTCATTCTGCTTGATTTGTGGGTTATTATTAATTTCTTTATTAGGGATCTGGAACCTGAATTTATCCGGTGTCAGATTGAATCTTCCAAAAGTATGGTTGGTTCCTGTGTATACTCGTTCTAACGGTATATTTAATCTTTTCATATCGAACCAGGCATAACCTTCACCCCAAAGTTCTATTCTTTTCTGGAGAATAATTTCATTGATCAGCTCAGTGCCCGATTGGGCAGATAGGGTATAAGCCTGATCCCTTTTTGAAGTAATGTCAAATAATACCTGTTTTGCCTCTGCTTCTCTTCCCTGTCTGGCCAGGGCTTCTGCCTGTATATAATAAAGAGAAGAAGCTCTGATATAAATATAATCTCCTTCAAAAAGGGTAGGGTCTTTAAACTTCCAGCTTACATAAGGCGGATAATTTTTTGTTTTTCCGTTAAAAGTATATGCTGCATTCTGGCTGCCATTGAACACTTTTTTACGGTAATCTGTTGCCGGAATTGCTTCATAAAGACGTTTGTCGATCAGCTTACGGATCTGTGCAGCCCCGGCATAGCCTTCGTTGGTATTATCAAACATTGAAAAGAAAGAGGCATAGTAATTTCCGATACTCATCGTGGAAATCGTATTATGAAAACCCCATATTACCTCAGGATTATTGATGTTGGAAAATCCGGTAGTGGTATAATCATCTTCTGTCATCAGAGTAATTCCCTGCTTACTTTCCCCGGCATATTGGGCGGCTTGTATATAATCTCCTGTTTCCAGAAATATTTCGGCTGCAATAGCTTTGGCAGTTCTTTGATCTATCTGAGCCCTGGACGGGCGTGAATAACTATCCAAAAGTGAAACGGATTCCACAATATCTTTCTTGATCTGCGCATACACCTCCGCAACCGTTGATCTTGGAAGTCCCTGATTCGGATTGCCTGCCGTAAGAACCAATGGAAGCCCCGGTTCAGATTGATGCCCGTTATAATCATGGGCATAGAAGCGAACCAGATAAAAGTAGGAGTAGGCTCTCAAAGCAAGTAACTGCCCTGCAATTGCCCTGTTTTTTGCATTTGTATTTTTATCCAGACCATCAAGAAGTTTGTTGATCACAAATATTCTGGCATAAAAAGTTGTCCATACAATTTCAGAAGCAATATTGCTGGCATTGGTCGCTTCGTAATTATAAAACATTCCCAAATGCTGGTTGGTAGACTGGATGACGTCGTTGGACATCAGATCGGCACCTGCTTTGATTCCCATAATTCCGAAATCTGAGTGCACGGTAGTACCTCCCGCACCGTTGCTGCGAAGATCAAGATAGATTCCACCCAGTATTTTTTCAGGGCTGTTAGCATCATTATTGAGTTGTTCACCGGAAATATCTCCGTCCGGTAAAGTATTGAGATCATTGGCACAGCTGACTGTCATAAAACCAATAGTGACAGCCGCTAGAAAGTATTTTATTTTTTTCATTCCTGTTCTTTTTAAAAATTAAGTTTAAAGCCTAATGAGACACTGGACAGCAGGGAATAACGGTACGGATCAGAAACTCCGGTCAGTGAAGCTCTCGGATCATATCCTTTTCTCTTGGACCACAGATAAAGATTGTTCCCTGTCACATAAATTTTCAGTCCTGATAAGCCTGCCTGCTGTGCAAAACCATCAGGAAGCTGATAGGACAGCGTAACATCCTGAAGGCTGATATAATCTGACTTGATCAGATAAAGTGTTGAATTTCTGTTCTGGTTTGTTGCAGTAAGGTCTACTCTTGGCAATGCTGCATTTGGATTTTCAGGAGTCCATGTTTTATCCAGATCCGTTGAATAGTTGGACCCATAACTGTCAGAATGGAATAAACTTCTGTAAATATCGTCATAGCCATATCCCCCGAACTGGTAAGCGAAATTCACTGCCAGATTGAATCTCTTATATGAAAAATCAGTTCCGAATCCTCCATATACTTTCGGAATAGCAGATTTTCCCGTATTATAATCAGTAGCCTCCTTATAATTGTTGGTAACTGTTCTTTCTTCCTTTTGAGTAACTGGATTTATCGCAGTACGGTACCACAGGGCATCACCATTTTCAGGATTTACTCCTGCAAATTCTTTCAGGAAATAGGTGTAGCGGTCTCCACCTTCCGTAAGGATAAACAAGCCGCTTACCAGACCCGTATTTCTCTGCTCAGCGGGCAACCGGGTAATCTTATTTTTATAATGAGTGGCATTGGCATAAACACTCCACTGGAAATCGTCACCGCGAAGGATGTCCACACTTAGATTCGCCTGAACACCTCTGTTGGTCATATCCCCGATGTTTCCATATTTCACATAAGAGCCTGCATTGGATGGAGGAAGGGGAAGAGTATAGATCATATCAGAAACTTTCCTTTCAAAATAATCGGCATTTAAGGTTATTCTGTTCTTCAGAAGTGAAAGTTCAAAACCGGCATTCAGATTTTTGGAAGTTTCCCATTTTAAATCCTTATTTCCTTGTTTTTTAAGAGAAAGAACAGGTTTATCATCCCCGAAATTATTGATTCCGTAGATATCCTGGTAAGCATAATAATCTCTGCCGGAACCGCCTAAAAGGATATTGTCATTTCCCTGCTGGCCGTAGGAAGCCTTTAGTTTTAAAGAATTAATGACGCTGTTATCCTTAAGGAAATTTTCCTTTGCAATATTCCATGCCAGACCCAGTCCATAGAAATTTCCCCATCTGCTTTCCGGAGCAAATACTGAAGAACCGTCTCTGCGTATATTGGCATTAAAGAAGTATTTACCGTCATAATTATACAACAACCTTGTGAAATATCCTTCTACAGCATATTCATAACCGCTTCCTGATAAATCTGTGATTTTTACAGCATTGTCAAATGACTGGGAATCGGGTAGTAAAAGCTGCTGCTTTGAACCTGAAAATCCATCATCTTTGATCTTATTCAGCTCATGCCCTGCAAGGAGATTGAAGCTGTGATTTCCCAGTTTTTTCTGATAGGTAAGCAATTGCTGGTGATTCAAAGTATATTTGAAATTAGAACCTTGCGAAATGGTACCCCCTACAGAAGATGAAGTTCCCCCTTCCGTATTCCCGAATTGCAGGTTCCTGGTATTTTCAAGATAGGCTCCGAAATTATAAGTGAAATCCAACCCTTTGATGATTTCATAATTCAAACCAAGGTTAAGGTTGGTAATGTTGCTGACAATCTGTGATTTATCTTTCTGAAGGTTACCTACCGGATTTTCAAATACGGCATAAGATCTTGTGGCACCGTTTGGTCCCTGGCCGTCTCCATAATCGTATAACGCATTTCCATAGCTGTCATAAAGCCTTTGGTAGTTGTTGTCCCTCAGGAAAACAGGATAGAAAGGAGCAATATTTCTGGCAAACTGGAAAGGATTGGAGAAACCGCCGGTTTCACCAAAATCCTGCTTGCTGTAGGTATAGGATAAGGCACTGGTTAATTTCAGTTTTGAAGTGATAGAGTAGTCTACATTAGACCTGATCCCGAATCTTTCAAAGCCCGAAGAGATTAAATATCCCTTATCATCAAGATAATTTAGGGAAGTAAATGATTTTACCTGGTCACTATTGGCATTGATTCCTACTGTTGCTTCCCTTCTCAAAGAAGGCCTGAAAAGCAGTTTCTTCCAGTCGTCCTGATATAATAATTTTGCATCAGGATTAAAAGAACCATTCTTTGAAATAAGTTGGTTAAAAGGAACATTATAAGCATCATATCCCAGTTTGGTCAATGCTGCAAGCCCTACATCATGAGGAGAAGCACCGGAAGGAACAGAACCCGGTTGTTTCAGTCTTGCAATTTCACCGATTCTGGCTCTGTTGTAATAAGCCGTATAATAATCCTGCGGAGAAGTATAAACTGAATAATCCCTGATAGATCTGAAGTTAACCCCGGTCCGGACATCAGCTTCAATGCTCAGTCCTTTGCTTTTACCTCTTTTTGTATTTACAATAATTACCCCATTGGCCCCTCTGGAACCATATAAAGCATTTGAAGAAGCGTCTTCAAGAAAGGAAATGCTTTCAATATCCGATGCGGCAATACTGTTGAGATTTCCGCTGTACGGAATGCCATCCAGTACAATTAACGGGTCGCTGGAGGCATTGATAGAGCCAATTCCTCTCATTCTGATGGTAGGCTGGGAACCTGGCTGTCCTGAAGAGATTACCTGTACCCCTGCTACTTTTCCACCAATTCCCTGGAGAATATTTCCGTTTTGAAGAGTAGAAAGATCCTTAGCCTTCAGCGACTGCACGGATCCGGTAATTTCTTCCTTTTTCTGCTTTCCAAAAGCTACCACCACAACCTCTTTTATGGAGGTTTCCCCGGAAAGGCTGTCTTTACTTTGTGCAAAACCATATTCCGCGAATAGCAGTAAGGCCAACACACCAAGCTTGCATTGTTTCTTTTTCATTATATTAATCTAAGTTTAAAATTAACTGTGTATTACTGCTGGCCCTCGGTAAAAATGTAACTTCCTGCCTCCTTTTTCAGGGAGGTTGTAAAAACGGAAGATTAAAATTACAGGAGATATACCCGGATAAAAAAAGCCTAGATCAATTTGACTTTAATTCCTACAGTAATGAATGTATTGCCGGAGAGTTAGTACATCATCATGCACATCATATCAAAGCACATGTCTTGAGAAATACGGTTGTGCTGTGAAGGAACTGGCATTCCGCAACAGGTAAGCTGTGCAGAAGCTGTCACCATAATGGCGCATAGGTAAGAATTAAAGCTATTCTTATTCATGAGAATAAAGTTTATTTTTTTTAACTGGTTCAAAATTATTTAATAATTGACGAAACCTGACAAAAGGGGATATGAGATAAATCATATTAGTCTACTAAATTAGTGGATTAATGATGAGGATCCAGAATGTGTCGGTTTACTTAATTGATAATCAGTATTTTGACTTGTTGCATAAAATGTTAAAAAATGATAAAAAAATCAGATTTTGATAGTTGAATTAAAATTAACATTAATAAGTCTACTTGTTTTATAGACTTTTGTTTATTTTATAGCATTATCTCATTAGAATAAACATCAGAAGCTTTATCCTGCTATCCGCTCATACTCCTCACACCTGGCTGAATCCACTTCCTGCTGTGGGGTAACCGCTGCTATCAGGGCTAGGACGGTTTGAATTATAAGTGATAAATGATGAATGATGGATTATCAATCATGATATAAAATTATCCCAAACCTCTGTGTCAATCCGTGAGATGCGGTTAAATAGCCTCTAGATTGTTATATTCAATAGAAACGGGCTTTAGCCCGTTTATTAAAAAATAAAATTTCATCTGGCTTCAGCCAAAACCATAAAAAAGAAGCCTGCCTTCTGGCAGACTCCTATAAAAACAAGATTGAAAAAGAATTTTATTGTTTGCCGATATCCGGAACAGCCAAAGGATTCTGGTCCCAGCCGCCACCCAGTGCTCTATAGACAGCAACACTCGCTTTAAGCTGACTGACCTTCTTTTCTACCAGCTCAAACTTAGATTCCAGCGCATCACGTTGAGTCAGTAAAACCTCCATATAATCTGCACGGGCATATTTGAACAGATCGTTGGAAATATCGATGGACTTGGTTAAAGCATTCACTTCCTTCGATTTGATATTCACACTGCTTTCCAGATTATGGATTTTAGACAACTGATTCGCTACCTCAATATAAGCTCCCAAAACAGTCTGCTCATAATGATATACTGCCTGGATCTGTCTTGCATTGGCATTATAATAAGCCGCCTTAATTGCCCTTCTGTTAATCAGAGGAGCCGTAAGCTCTCCTGCAAGAGAAAACAGAAATGACTGTGGCTTGATAATATACAGCGGATTAAAAGCCTGCAACCCGATTCCGGCAGAAAGATCAAGAGAAGGGTAGAACCTTGCCTTGGCTGCTTTGATGTCAAGTTTGGCTGCTGCAAGCTCATATTCTGCCTGTTTGATGTCAGGACGGTTTTCCAGAAGTTCAGACGGAATTCCGCTATACACCGCCTGGGGAACAACAGAATCAAAGGAATTCTGACTCCTTTCTACAGGCTGGGGAAATCTTCCTACCAGATAATTGATCTTATTTTCAGTCTCTACAATCTTTTGCCGGATGTCGTACTGCATGCCCTGGGTTTTCAGAACCTGAGCTTCAAATCGCTGTACGGCAAGCTCATTGGACCGGGCATTCTTCTTTAGATCCCTGATAATCTCCAGTGCGTCATTCTGAATTTTGATATTCTGATTCAGAATAACCAGTTCATTATCCAGTGCCAGCAGCTCGTAATAAGAATCTGCAATCTCCGAAATAAGATTGGTGGTCATGAAATTTTTGCCCTCAATGCTGGCAAGGTATCGCTGTACCTGGGCTTTTGTAGCATTATGAAGCTTTCCCCAGATATCCGTTTCCCACTGTGCCTGGGCACCTACTCCAAAATCGAACAAAGGTTCGGGCATTTCCCGGCCGGGTTCTATTTCAGTGTTGGCTTCCATAGCCCCGATATTGGTGTACCGGCTTACTTTATCTACTCCTGCACCGGCTTTCAGACCTACAGAGGGAAGATATTCACCTTTTCTGGCTTTGATTTCATTTTTGGACATTTCAATTTCCTGAAGAACAATATTCAGCTCCTGGTTATTCTGAAGAGCCTGCGTAATCAGCTCCTGAAGATGCGGGTCACTGAAATATTCATTCCACTTCATCTTTCCCGTATTGATGGTGTCATTTTGTGCTGAACCGTATTTTTCCGGGACGGTTTTATTTTCAGCACGCTGTTCTATTTCGACAGGCTTACAGGCAGTAAGGCTTAATAAGAAGACTGCCAGCCCTGCATATTGATATATTTTTCTTTTATTCATAATGGATCATGTCTTCGCTTAATGGAGATTCATCTTCGTCTTTGATCATTTTTTTACCGTCAGACCATTTGGCAAATATGTAGTAGAGCCCCGGAATCACAATAACTCCGAATAGTGTTCCTATCAGCATTCCTCCCAATGAAGATGCCCCAATGGTATGATTCCCGATAGCCCCGGCGCCTCTGGCAAAAACAAGCGGAACCAACCCTGCAATAAAGGCAAATGAGGTCATCAGGATAGGTCTGAAACGGGCTTTGGATCCTTCTACAGCAGCTTCAAGGATGGAATCTCCTGCCTGTCGCCTTTTCACGGCAAATTCAACAATAAGAACCGCATTTTTACCCAATAATCCAATGATCATAATCAATCCTACCTGTGCATAAATATCGTTTTCCAGTCCCATAGCTTTTAATAATAAGAAAGATCCGAAAACTCCCACAGGCAACGAACAAAGTACAGCAAACGGAATAAGGAAACTTTCATACTGAGCTGCCAGAACCAGATATACAAATACCAGAACAACAAGGAAGACGTAAATGGCTTCATTACCACGTTGCGCTTCATCGTAAGATAGTCCTTCCCAAGCCACTTTATATCCGTGAGGAAGTGTTTTGGCAGCCGTTTCATTGATAGCCTGAATCGCATCTGCCGTGGTATATCCTGCCGCCGGAAGTCCGCGGATAGCTGCAGAATTATACATGTTGTAACGGGTAATTTCGTTAGGTCCCTGTGTCTTTTTCATGGTCATGAATGCCGAATAGGGAACCATTTCATCACGGTCGTTTTTCACATACAGATTCATAATATCCGTAGGAAGCCTTCTGAACTCAGGAGACGACTGTACATACACCTTAAAGAATTGCCCGAAACGGATAAAACCCTGTTCATATGTACTACCGATCAGAATGTTGAGGTTATCCATCGCTTTTCCGATAGAAACCCCTTTCTGCATGGCGGCGTTATTGTCAAATACCAGTTCATACTGAGGGTAATTGGCTGCAAAAAAGGTGAATACTCCTGAAAGTTCCTTGCGTTTTTTAAGCTGTGCGATGAAATCCTTATTAGCTTTGTCAAATTCCTGATAGTCTGTCGTTCTGTTCAAATCCAGAAGCCTCATGGAGAAACCTCCCGAAGACCCAAATCCCGGGACAGCCG
This sequence comes from Chryseobacterium amylolyticum, assembly GCF_051011775.1. NCBI lineage: Bacteria > Pseudomonadati > Bacteroidota > Flavobacteriia > Flavobacteriales > Weeksellaceae > Chryseobacterium > Chryseobacterium amylolyticum. The sequence continues at coordinate 790,279 of NZ_JBPCHX010000001.1, read as the reverse complement.
GTGGTTCAAAGAATTCAATAGTCGCTCCCAGGTCTTTTGACTTTTCTTCAAGCTCCTTCATGATATCTTTTACAGAGTGCTCACGGTCGTTCCAGCTTTTAAGGTTAATCAGACAGGTTCCTGCATTGGAGCCGCGTCCTTCCGTCATGATTTCATATCCTGCCAGGGATGATACAGATTCCACACCGTCTACACCCATACATATTTTCTGTAAGGTTCTCGAAACTTTATTGGTCTGTTCCAGGGTAGAACCCGGAGGGGTCTGGATAATCGCATAAATAGTTCCCTGGTCTTCATTAGGGATAAATCCGCCGGGAAGTACTTTGTTGATCACAAAAATTCCGGCACAGAAAGCAATCAGAATTCCCCATGTCACAACTTTCCTGCTGACAATTTTTCTAAGGAATGAAGCATATTTTCCGGTTACTTTATCAAAACCGCTGTTAAAGGAGTCTAAAGCTTTGGTGAAAATATTTACCTTTTTAGGTTTTCCATGATGGTTTTTCAGTAACATTGCCGCCAAAACCGGAGTCAGCGTAAGGGCTACTACCGCTGAAATCACGATAGAGCTTGCCATGGTAATGGAAAACTGACGGTAGAAAGTTCCTACAGGACCCGTCATGAACGAGATCGGAATGAATACGGCTACCATCACGGCTGTAATGGCAATAATAGCTCCGGCAATTTCTCCCATTACTTCTTTTACGGCTTTATAAGGCGAAATATTACTGTCTTCCATCTTGGCGTGAACAGCCTCTATCACCACAATGGCGTTGTCAACCACAATACCGATGGCCAGTACCAATGCGAAAAGGGTAACAAGGTTGATGGTTAATCCGAAAAACTGAATCACAAAGAAAGTTCCGATCAGAGAAACAGGCACGGCAATAATAGGGATCAGGGTAGAGCGCCAGTCACCAAGGAAAATGAAAACTACAATAGCAACGAGGATAAATGCATCTCTCAAAGTGTGTATTACCTGCTCAATAGAAGCATCCAGGAATTGCGAAACGTCATAACTGATTTTATAATCAACACCCGGGGGGAAATTCCCTTTCATTTCTGCAAGTTTTGCTTTTACGTCCCGGATCACATCATTCGCATTACTTCCGTAGTTTTGTTTTAACACAATAGAAGCGGAAGGATGCCCGTCAAGATTAGAGTAAATATCAAAGAATTCACTTCCCAGTTCTACTTTGGCAATATCTTTCAGCTTTACATTCTCTCCTTCGGCATTGGAACGTACGATGATATTTTCATATTCTTCCGGTTTGTTATACTGTCCTTTATACGTCAGTACATACTCCAGTGACTGGGCAGCAATACCGGAACTTTGCCCGATTCTTCCCGGACGCCCGATAATACTTTGTTCACCAATAGCTTTCATCACCTCATCTACCGAGATATCATAAGCCCGCATACGGTCAGGATTCAGCCAGATACGCATGGCATATCTCCGGCTTCCCAGGATCTGAGATTTTGCAATTCCGTGGATACGGTTGATTTCCGGGATGATATTTACCATAGAGTAGTTGTACAGGAATTTTTCATCCATACTTTTATTCGTACTGTAAAGATTCACGTACATCAGCATACTCGGCTGGATAGGGTTTACCACAACACCCTCTTTCTGTACCAGCTCCGGCAGTAACGGCATTACCTGATCCACTCTGGTTTTTACAAGAACTACGGCCTCGTTGGGATCAGTTCCGGGATCAAAGACTACATTTACAGTGGCTTCTCCCGCGCTAGTAGCATCAGTAGTGATGTAACGCATTCCCTGAACTCCGTTGATGGCATTTTCAATCGTAATCAGGGATGATTTTACTAATACATCTGCACTTGCTCCGGGATAGGCAATGGAAACCGCTACTGTGGTAGGAGCAATTTTTGGAAACTGTTCTGTGGGAAGCTGCTTCATAGCAATCCCTCCCATAAACAGGATCACAACCGATATCACAATGGCGAAGACCGGTCGGTGTATTACTTTTTTAAACATAATGCTGCTTGGGATTATTCGGCGTACAGATCCAGGTTAGACATTACTTTTTCAGGCTTTTGATATTTTGAGCTGATCTTTTGGTTTTCCTGAACCATTCTAAGACCCTCCAGAAGGATTCTGTCATCCTTTCCAAGCCCGGAAGCAACTACATAAATATGCGGTAATTCGGCAGCAACTTTTATTTCTCTGGCATGTACTTTACCGTCTTTACCGATCACATAGACATATTTCTTTTCCAGCTCTTCGAAAGTGGCTTTTTGTGGAATCATCATCGCATGGGCGTAAGGTGACGTGATCACAATATTTCCGGTTTCCCCGTATCTCAGCAGTCCGTTTGGATTCGGGAAAGTGGCCCTGTAGGCGATATTTCCGGTTTCATTGTCAAAATCAGACTCTATGGTCTGTACGATACCATCTTGTGTAAACTCTTTCCCATTGGCCATTCTCAGGCGTACATGCATCGGGTTGTTATCCTTTTTAGCATCCATCTGGTTAAGATATTCAGCTTCCGGAACATTGAAATAGACCCACATTTTGCTGTTGTCGGAAAGTTCCGTTACCAGTTCCCCTTCAACCACCAGACTTCCTTTTCTGACATGTAATTTTCCTACGATTCCACTGAAAGGCGCACGGATTTCTGTGAATTTCAAATGGGTATTCATTGAAGCCAGTTCAGCCTGGGCTTTTTCATATTTTGCTTTAGCCATCGCCATTTCCTGCGGGGCTACAATGTTTTTATCGGAAAGGTTTTTGGTATTCTGATATTCGATTTGCGCATATTTCGACTCTGCTTTTGCACGGTTTACATCAGATTCATAAAGATTGGGCATGATTTTGAACAGCAGCTGTCCTTTCTGTACGAATTGCCCTTCATCTACATAAATAGACTGAATATATCCCTTTTCCTGAGCACGGAGTTCGATATGATTGATAGAACGGATTTGTGCCACATAATCTTTGTTGACCAAAGTATCTTTTACAAGCGGGCTTGTAACATTGAATGATGCCGCTTCTGTTTTTTCTTCTTTTTCAGATTGACAGCCTGCCAACAGGAAAATAAGGCACAGGTTAATATACATGAGACTTTTCTTGACCATGATCATATTTTTATAATAATTTATAATTGAAAAATAGAGTTACCTGCTCTCAAACGGATATGAAAGCATATAAGAATTATCGGAAAAAAATATTATAAAATCACAGTCTGATGACCCTGTACTGGATGTACAGATCATCACGTAAAGGCTTTAAATGTCCTGACTGAGCGAGTGAAACAGCGATTTGTCTGTCATGAAATGTAGTGACGAAGCCGGAGATCAGATGCCAGAAACCTTCTTTGAAAAGGGCAAGAAGTTCTGTAGAGTCAGATGTTTCTACATTATCATCATTTTCGTTGTCATTTTCAGAAAGATTTGCTCTGATTTTGTTGTAGCGGGGATGGCTGATATTGTAAGCCTCATTGGTCTCGTGATTTTTAAGAAATGCAAACGATTTTTTGATGCTTTTTTTCTGGTGAACCAGAAGATCAGTTGTAAAATGAAGATCAGAAGGAGTATCTGTTGAGATATACTGCTGGATTTGCCCATAGTACCAACCTAAAACGGTAAGCAATGCAAATAACAAACTGTACAAATATTGATAAAACCTTTTCCGCATCCCAGAGACAAAGGTAGTTAAACTTCAAAATAAGTACAACCGTTATAGATTAAAAAAGTGTTAAAAAGTGCCCTGTTTATTGAAAAAAATAAAAGAGAAGAATATTATCTGGCATTTTACGGAGGGGACATCGGAATAGATTAAAAAAGAATCTGCATTTAAAGATTGTCTGAGAAATGGTTATGGATGCATAATTGAGTGTTTTTAACAGAAAAATTAATCTTATTTTTGAAACGGCATTATTCTGCATAATTTTTGCTGTAACAAGCTACTTTTAACGGTTAACATAACCGGCAATACAAAAATCTTCCAATATTATGATGAAAAAATACCTTATTTATATATCACTTTTAGGAGCACCCTTATTTTGGGGACAGGGTAGAATAACTGAAACATCTGTATACCAGCATAACCTGGCTTTATCTGAGCAGGAAAACAAAGCGGTGGCATTTGATGCTGATATCAGATTATCTGAGGCGGAACAGGCTTTGAATAAAAAAATATCCGGGATCCGTAAACAACTCATCAGCGATACGGAATCGAAGAAAATATCTTTATATAACAGTTCTTTTAATGAATTAAAACCATTAATAGAAAACAGTAATCTGTTTCAGCTTCTCCAGACAATGCCGAAAGGAGGTTTGCTGCATACCCACAGCGGAGGGATAACAGATGTGAAATGGATTATTTCGAGGGTGAGAAAATATCAGGAAAGCTATGTTTACGATCAGAAAGATAATGATCAGTTTATTTTCGGGCAGCTGGCTTTTTTTGAAAAGGGAAAGGTTCCCGCAGGATTTGTGAACCTTGATAAAAAACTGGCTTCAAACCCTGGTTTTGAAAAAGAGCTGCAGGATCTTCTTACGTTGAAACGTGATAATCTCTGTTCTTATACGGATTATTGGATTGAATTTGAAAAGCGCTTTAAACGCATCAGCCTGCTGCTTCCGTACCGTCCTTTCTTCAAGGAATATTATCTGAAAGGATTTCAGGATCTGATAAAAGATAAAGTACAGCATGTAGAAATCAGGTATATTTTTGATGAGCTTTACGATTTTCAGCATGGAAAATATCCTTTGAAAACCTCCATCACAGACCTGCAGGATATTCTTAAGCAGATACACCAATCGGATCCGCAGTTCACGCTGAAGCTGATCTATTCAAGCTTTAAATTCTTAGATAATGAAAGTATCGAAAAACAACTGGAAACGGCTTTCGTAATGAAGAAGGAATTTCCGGATATGATCTCAGGCTTTGATCTTGTAGCGGATGAAGCAGCAGGACATGATATACGTTTCTTTGAAAGAAGCTGGACAAAAATGGATGATCTCAGCAAAAAGTACGGTGTGGAACTGCCTCTTTTCCTTCATGCAGGAGAAAGCAATTCTGCCCTGAATGAAAATGTCCTCGACGTAGCCCTGTTGAACAACAACAGAATAGGTCATGGACTGAATCTTATTTACTTCCCAAAAACCATGGAGAAGATCAGAAAACAAAACAAGTTGGTTGAGGTGAGCCCGATCAGCAATCAGATTTTAGGATATGTAAGTGATCTGAGAAACCATCCTGCACGGGTTTTATTAAGCAACGGAATACAGTGTTCAATCAACAGTGATGATCCTTCAGTGTATGGATATACCGGACTGAGTTATGATTTCTGGACAACATTGGTGTATTGGGAGCTGGATTTAAAAGCATTGAAAAAACTGGTTTTTAATTCCCTTCAGTATTCTTCTTTGAATGATAATGAGAAAAAGAAAGCCACAGCTTATCTTAACCAGCAATGGAATGATTTTGTACAGAAAGCCAGCCGGCAATTCAACTAATCAGAAAAGATTTTCCTGATAAAATAAATCGCATTATTGAAGCCAATGATGCGATTTGTCTTTTCAGCAGATCAGTAAAGCTTACTTTTTAGCTTTAATCCGGACAGTTCTTTTTTGATAACAGTACCCAGTTTTGAAGGGCTTACTTTTGTCAGGACCAAAGATTCACAGCCATTGAAAACAGCAAAACGTTTTAAGGTTTCTGCAAAAGGAGTAAGCCAGAGTTCAGGGGCAGCCGTATTGTTTTCAATATGTAAGTGAATAAGCTCAAGTTTTTTTTCCTTTCTGTGGGCTTTACAGTCGACTCTTCCGATAAACTGATCTCCGAACAGGATAGGAAGGCAGAAATAGCCATATTGTCTTTTTTCTTTCGGAGTATAGCATTCCAGCCGGAAGTCGAAATCAAAGATCTGTTTTACACGGTCCCGGTGAATGATAGAATTATCAAACGGAGACAGCAGCCATACTCTGGAATCTGTCAGGTCAAATGTTTTGTTCAGTGTATCATTCTGTATAAAAACAGAAGTTCCTCCGTCTGCCTTGATTTTTGATATTCTGCCTTCTTCCAGCATACGCTGCAGCACTTCACTGACATTTTTCTTCAGTTCATTTCCCTTTCGGAGATGAGTGATCTGCTTTACTGTCGTAAATCCATAGGCGCGGAGATTGGTTTTGACCAGATATTCTGCAAATTCAAGTGGGGTAGGTTCTGTGGTGTTTACAGAAGAAGGTAGCACTCTTTCAGCCAGGTCATAAGTTTTCTGCATTCCGGAACGGCCGCTGATCATCAGGTCTCCCTGCATGAAAAGCCGTTCAAGGGCTAGTTTGGCAGGTTTCCAGTTCCACCAGCTTCCGGCTTTATGGCTCTCATTTTCAAAATCTCTTGCTCTTTTAGGTCCTTCATTACGGATGGTATCGGTGACATACTTCATCACTTCAGGATCCGCATTATGATAGCGGGATTCCCCACGTTTGATGGTCAGCATCTGAGGTAAAGCATACCGGAAATCCTGCATGGGAAGATAAGATGCTGCATGGAACCAGTATTCAAATACTTTACGTTCCTCTACCAGCTCGTCCAGATAACCTGCCTGAAAATCAGGGATTCTTGTCCAAAGGGTATGATGATGGGCACGTTCCACCATGGATAAAGTATCAATCTGTATATATCCGAGATGCTCCAATGCGTTAAGAACAGCATCTTTTCCGGTTCCGAACGGTGTATTTCGGGTTAATCCCTGACTATCCAGCGTTGCAAGTTTCAATTGTCCTAATGCCAGCTTCTTTTCCATATCCGAAGAAAACAGGTTTGTGATGTTTTTTCAAATATAATGATTTGACACAAAAGCATTCAATGAAACCTTCACAGAAATTGATCTCGAAGATATTCATCTGAAATCAAAATAATTGAGTGGAGGTCTTATTGCTCTTCTTTGATTTCCGAAAAATTAATTTCTTTGTTATAAATTACATCAACTATATTTTTTATGAAATTTTCTTTTTGGATGCGCTCTCCATTGGTATTATAAGAAATTGAGAGATCAGCCTCCTTATTATAGATGAGAACACTGTGTGATCCTAAGGTATCGCCGCCATGCCCGTAAAATGTAATCCCGTCAAAATCCCAGATCGCCATTCCTCTTCCCCAGCTTTCTTTTCCCAATACAGGTTCCATCAGTTTCAGCGTTTCTTTTTTCAGAATCATATGATGGAATAAGCTGTTGATGAAAATATTCAGATCGTAAGGTGTTGCAGAAATATCGCCTACGCCGATAACATTGAGAAAGTCTAACTCCTTTTTCAGTATACTCCAGGAATTGTTTTGATAATGATAGGGCAGGAATATATTTTTTTGCCCGGGTTGAAAAGGGGCCAGATTTTTTAACCGGAGAGGTCTTACAATTTCTGACCGGACTATTTTATAAAACGGTTTCTTATATTTTTGTTCAAGGATTCCCGTTAAAAGATAATAGCCGGAGTTGGAGTAATCCACCTTTTCACCCGGCTCAAAACTTTTGCCCTGCGTGATGATAAGATCCATAATCTCTTTATCACTTGTTTTTTCGGTTGCCCATACTTCTCCATTTCTCACCAGATAGTTTCCCAGCCCGCTGCTATGCTCCAATAAATTTTTAATCGTTATTTTATCAGCATTAACAATTTCAGGATAAAACTCAGAAAGCTTACTATTTAAATACAGTTTATTTTCTTCAATTAACCTGAAAATTAAAACTGCAGTAATCATTTTGGTAACAGAGCCTACCTGATATCTGGTATTCTTATCGTAAGTTAATCCGGGAATATTTTTTTGCCCGAAATTTTTAGAATAAATTTCTTTACCGTTTTTAAAAATTGACACACTCCCCACTCCCAGATTATTTTTTTCAATATAATTAAAGTAATCATCTAATTTCTCAGGATTAATGGTTTGTGAAAAAATGTAATTTGAAATAAGTAACAGAAGTAATGCAACCGTATTTTTCATTATTAGTTTTGTTGATTAATCATTGATATAACAATTGGCATCCGCTGTATTACAGGTATTGACATTCCAGCTAAAGTCAGAAAAACTTTGTCCTTACCAATAACAGTTCTACCATCACCTGATGATGAGTCAGGTGACCTAAAAAAGCAGATGTTTTATCCCTTTATCAGTGGTCAAGCCTGTAAATAAATTCCTCAATCTCGGTTTGTCTGGCATTGGCAAAGCCTTTATCTGTACCGATTCTGACAAAACCACAGTTTTCCAGGACTTTTTGCGAACCCAGATTATCAAAAGCAACACGCCCAAAAACAGGTCTTGTTGTTTCAATGGCCAGGAAATCCTTCAATGCTGCTGTGGCAACGCCTTTTCCCCAGAAAGGTTTATCGATCCAATAGGTGATTTCAGCATCACCTTCCAGGATAAACTTGGCAATACTTCCGACGATCACTGTACCGGCCATAATGGTTTGGTTGTTGACGGTGGGGTCTGCCAGCAGCCTGGTGAATTTATTGATATATGCTTCTTTATTTGCAGAATCTTTTGAAGTGAATGCTGCAAGATGATTGGCTTCAGGGTCAAGCTGGAACTCAAAAAGAGTCTCGAGATCATCCGCTACCGTTGGTCTGAGCTTTATTTCATATTGAATGTCTTTCATATTGAGTGTGGATTTGTTGATTTTCAAATATAGAACTTATTTATACTTTTTATATAACAGCCGATCTTTAAAAACAGATTTATTTTGCCCACAGATGTCACAGATTTTCTCAGATGTTTATATCTGATACTGTCATTTTATTTTTAACACTTAAGGCACTTAAGAAAAAAATCAAAGATTTTTAAAAACTTATGTGAACTTATTCTACGGAAGGATATCATCTTCATCTTACTTAAGTGTTTTAAAAGCTTTGTGACTTTTGTGGTTCGTTTTTGGTCACAGATGTCACAGATGTTTACTTACAAAGCAGGACAATAATTTTATACGTAAAAATGCTTAGGTGTTACAGTACAAATACTTAGCGTTAAAATCACAGGTTTGTACTCTACCATTCATTCTTTTTTCGCCGTTACTTTGGGATGTTCAAAAGAAGCTTCAAACCCTGAACAACGGCAGCCTCCGAAAAGCCATCAAAAAGAGTAGGAACAATACCAATATTATTAATCATGAAAAATCCTGAAAGTGTTGCTCCTTTTGTAGAAGCATCACAAATTATCACAGAACTGAAAGACAGAGCCAACGAAATCCTGTCAAGTGTTTTAAGTACAGACCTGTCTGCCATCACCATTAACGGAAAAGGAAATTTCCCTTATTACTGGCAGGATCCCTCCAATCTGAAATTTAATAAGAAAACCTATGACTGGATAGCATGCAACCTGAAAGCTGATACAGAGCCGGTGCAGCTGGACCAGGTATTTACCAATTACTTCATTGATGTTTTCTCAAAAGTCAATTATTCCTTATCTGAAGAAGATACAGCGGTACTGAATGACGCCCATTCAAGGGCTACAGATCAGCAGATGGCTTTACTCACTGCCTGGGTGGGTGCCTATGGGTCACTTCCTCCTGCTACGGACACTATGCAGCCAATCGATATCATTATGGATAAAATTGCTACCGAATGGGCCAACCCTGCTACTACTTTATACCAGATCCAGAAAAGTGAGAACCTTGATGCTTTACTGAACAAAACACCGGCAAGCGGAAAACCTATTCTTCCTGTTTTAGCCAGCTATCTGGATGCTTTGGGTGCTACGATATCTTTACAGAACAATGTGACTATGAATAACGGCTATCTGTCCAGAGTTTTAAAGAATGTACAGAATCCTAAAAAAGAAAACGGAGGACTGCAGCTGAATGACGACAGTTTTTTACCAGCTTTTGAGGTGACAACTCCGCTCAACCAGATTTTAAACGGTCTTAAAAATACTTCACAGGCAGCCCAGATCGATATGGAGGTCAGCCGTGAATCCGAAAGCCGGTTCCGGGTTTCCGTACAGGGGAAAACGGGTTTTTCTATTCCTATCTTTGATTTCTTTACGCTGGGAATAGGCGGTAATGCCAATTATTTCAGTGAAAATATTGCCATCAGCAAAAATTCTATCAAAATATCGATGTCTTTTACCGGGGTTACCCTGGTGAACTTTGGTCCGAAGGATTTTAATATTGCCAGCAATTTGTACTGGGCATGGTTTGATCCTATCCGAAAAGCGCAGATCAACAGCAGAGACAAACAGGAAGAAAAACATATTTCAGGATACAAATTCTCTCCGGATCCGGCTACGAAATTCGGGCCTGACGGACCCTTCGGTTTGCTGAACGGAGTAGCAATTTCCAATTATCCAAGTGTAGAGATCACGGTAACCGGTGAAGATTATAAAAGCATTCAGAAAACCTTTGAGCAGTCTACTTCTGCAACGCTTTCTTTCTTAGGAATTCCTCTGGCAAGCGTTAAGGAATCTACTTATTCCTCTTCTTATTCTGTAGACCATTCAAAATCTACTATCAAGATTACACTGACACCTCCTCCAAGCCTGGTAGCCGGTAATAATAAAGATTCCATAGCCTGGGTACTTGGCGCTATTGTGGATTATCCTGCCCAGATAGGTGAAGGTGTGGAACTTCTTGATGATGAGGAATTAGTAGCGAAAGGTGCTTATCCTAATTACCAGCTGTATGAAGATAGTACCGGAACTACTTATTGTTCGGTAAAAAAAGTAAAATCCCACGCAGTGGGCAGCGAATGGATAAGGGAGTGTCTGGCAGCCCATCCGGGAACAAGACCATCCGGAAAACCATGGACCAGTCCCCGACAATCAGGGGTGATCTGGCCTTAAACAAATAACAAATAAGCCATAAGAAAACAGACTGTCTCAAGGAGGCAGTCTGTTTTTATATCAAGATTTTCTAATATCGGTATGTTTAGTCTTTTTTGCTGGTCTCAAACAGGAATCTCCAACGTAGCAGACTTTAAAAAATCTGAAGGTTTAAAATACTATTTGACAAGAAGATAGATTCCAACCCCAATGGCAGCATAGGCCGTCACCGTAAGAATATCAGCAATAGGCTGTGAAAAACGTCTTTCCGCAATCTTCTCACTGTTGATCTGGTTCTTATGGAATTTCAGATTCTTTTTGGCATTACGAACCGGATGTACTACAAGACTGTCGCCTTCCCATCGGTCAACAATGACTTTGTAGCTCTTGTTATCCACTTCAATTTTAACATTTTTACCGGCAGCCAGTTTCTCCTGAACATTAACAGGAGCAGGCGGCTGCTGAACATTCAGGTTCTGGGAAACAGGATTGTTTTTATTATTAGCCGGTTTATTGTTAGCTGCCGGATCCGCAGGTTTTTTTACCTGATACGTATAGCAGCTGGTAAGGGAACATAATATAATGATGAAATAAAGATTCTTTCGCATGAGCCAAATTTAAGAATTAAACGGAATATTTGGGAGTTTGTTTTGAAAGATCATGTTTTTTTAGAAAATTCTGTTGTGGAAGTCTCTTGACTTTGAGTCTATCAGTAAAGAACTTTCGAAATCGGAGAATATATATCAAGGTTCGGAAAGTCTTTGAAGGTAACTCTGAGGTGAGATTCCTCCTTCGTCAGAATGACGGTTATACAGGTGAAAGGCTGGCAGTCTGTAGTAGATTAGCATAAAATGAGAATGGTAGCGGTGTCTTTATGATTACTATGACTTCCGGACTCCTTCTTCAAAACTAAAAGAGAGACTTTCTCAGTCTCTCTTTTATTATTTTAAAACCTGCTGGTCATAAAGAATATTGTCATCTTCATCAAAGCTTATGATCAGTACTTTAAATTGCTTTGCACTGTCATTATTGAAGAATTTGATTCTTGGCGGAACATAATCGCTGTCGAACAGATTAGGGTTCCAGTACAGGGTTTCGCGGGTGTCGTTTTCAATTTTTTCCGGGGCGTTATCATCAATCATTTCAATAGGAAATTCTGACGGTTTATCATATCCTTTGATGATGGCTGAATTGTTCTTTTTCGCTTCTTTTTCGTTGCTTTTAGGTTTCATATTGCCTCTCATCGTATAGACGGCCACGGCATCGCCTACTAACCCTGCTCCTTTAATAATTTTTACCATCGCAATGTTGTCAACAGGAAGATTGGCAATCATGGAAGCATCGGTAGGTATTTCATCTAAATAAAGCTTAGCCTGCTGGCCGCGGATGTAAGGTACATTAACGCCCGTATTATTTCTCTGAAATGTAAGGCCGGCAGCTCTTCCCTGCAGCCAGTCCAGGATGTTGACTGATCCTGAAGTATGCTGGTCTTCATTCACAAAGTCAAATACAGTAGAATTGGCAGAAGTGAACATACCGCTGGACAGCTGTTTGTCAAGCTCTGCCTTCGGGTCTTTCTTTTTTCCTACCAAAGCAACTTCCTGAATCTGTATGTCATTACTTTCTTTCTTTTTAATGTTTTTTTGAGTATTGATGGCTCTTGAAATTGTTGGAGGAAGCGTTTTATTTTTATCGGCTTTTACCAGTGTATATTTTGTGGGCGGGAAATTGCCTTTGAATGTTGTAGGCGTCACTAATGGTTCTGCGGTCACAAACAGATCGTCATTGCCTGATTCTTTATTTTCTGCATTGACGAATGCTGAAATTTCCAGAGGCTCACTAATGTTGAGGTTATTTAAATAAATATACCCGTTCTGATCTGTTTTAAACTGGCTGAATGCAGGCTGGCCCTGACCTGACTTTGATAATAAGTTGACTGTTGTATTGATCATCAGGGCATTATTTTTAACAGGTTTCAGCCGGTAAGAAAGATATTGCTGAGACTGGGTTTTAATGGTGGGTGCAGCTCCGCTCAGTACGGAATTCCAGTCGAATCTTTTCCAGTTTTCAGAAATAAGCAGGGCATCCAGCGCTTCAGTGTTGGCATTTTTAGAGAAATACTGTGCCGGGCTGTCTATTCTTGTTGTAAAATCTCCCGTCAGCCAAAGTCCGCTTAAAAGATTTTCTTCTTCAGGAGTTGGGGTACCATTGTCTTCACTTACGACAACCGTATAATTTTTAAAATAAGATTCAGGAGAAAGATCAATGCTGTTGAAAGCCCTTGGTGCTGTTTTTAGGCTTTGGCCTACAATTTCAGCCTTCTCAATTTTTAAATTACCGGGTTTTATAAAGCAAAGCCTCTGGGCAGCAATATGGTCCTGTTCATCAAAGATCACCAATTGTAAAATACCATTAGCCCCGTTACTGATTTTGGTAGGGATAAGGCTTGACACATCATTGGTCAGATGGTTGATATTGGCTCTGTAAGCAAGGTGATTATTGATAAGCCCGACAATTTTATACCCCTGAAGCTGTTGTTTCAGGTTAGCACCTTTTAAGGTATATTTAATCCCCTCTCTGGAGCTTGAAACCTGTATATTCAAACCGCTGTCAGCTACCGGCGGCAGGTCTATTGTCTGGCTTTTCCCCGTATTATCCCGGATGATGGCCTGGTATTTCTTTCCTGCAGCCGGAGTTATTGTAAAAGAGGCTACATTTTTATCAAAAGATGTAAAAGTGGTAACCGGAGTGTTTGGGTTCTGGCTGTCAATTACTTTTCCGGTCCAGCTTTCCGGCAGGGAAGAAGGGGATGATAATCTTACTGCAAATTTTACCGGCATACCGCTAATGAAAGTTCCTCCTTCCGGAAAGGCTTTGGCAGACCAGTCCGAACTTTTGGCAACCACCAATGATTCCGCAGAGTTCGGGTTATAAACCGGAATGGTTTTAACAATCTGAAAATCTTCATTAAAGTTGGTCATATAAGGCGTATAGGCCCTTACAAAATAAACCTGCTCCGGAAGGTCTTCTTTCAGCTGAAAATCTCCGCTGCCTTCACCATTGGTAAGGAGCACGGTTTTCCAGTCAATTAATTTTTTATCAGAATTATAAAGCTCGACAAACAGGGTAGTGGATAATGGTGAACGGTTATATCCGTCGAATACAAAACTTTTGAACCATATTTTGTCACCCGCTGCATATTGGGGTTTGTCGGTGAGTACATATACTTTTTCCTGTTCGTAATTATTCTCAAGATTGGTGATGGCTTTTTCCAGTTTGGTTTGTGCCAGTACAGGCTGTACCATTGAAAGAAGCACTACACAGAATATATTTTTCATAGAAATCTCGGCGCATTTTAATTCTGTGCTAATGTAGTTAATTAAACGTTTCGGAAATTGATATTTACAGGTTATTTCACAGCAAATCATAAAGAGGAAAATGACAGGCATATAAAAAAAGACAACTATTGAATAGCTGTCTCTTAAAGTCGTTATTTTTTAAAGTAAACCTTATCGTTTTTATTCAAAAAGGTTTTTAATTCTTACGGTTCAAGCCCTGGGCCGCCACATGAGCTATACGGAACGCATGTTAACTTATCATTGACAAAACACAGTCTTACACACTCTGATCCTCCGGCAATTGCTTTTAATTCTGCTTTGCTAAGCTTTTTTAAATTTTTCATATGAATATATTTTATGTTCCTGACAAATCTCTACATAATTATAATATGATAGGTGATATTAACAAATTTTAACGTGGTCTCAATTAATTTACAATAGGTCTTCTGACCATTCATCAGCCATTTTTTCAACGTAATCAACAAAGTTTTCAACGCCTTGTATCGTGTAAAAGGTGTATTCAGGCTGATTTTCAAAAACATCAACATCCTCAAACCAATGATCATGGGCAAATAATATGACCTTCCCTGAATTCTTTTCATACATTGTCATATTGCCATTGGCTTCCAGGGCAAAGCAAATAAAGTCATTATAATCTATCGGCTCTTTAGATTCTTCTTCACAGAGATTTTCATAGTATTCTTCCCATTCGCCTATTCCCGTCATACAGGCAGACTTTAAGAATAAATAGTCCTGATTATTAGTAAGGGCCGGTTCGGGCTGATGATAAGATTCTACAATACCACCAATTTCTTTCAGTAATAATTCATGTTCTTGTACCAGTTGAAAGTTATCCGTATCATCTGATTCAATCCGGGTTAGCCACCCACAACTTATATTGTATTTATTGGTCCATGACAATAATCTGTAGGGCTTGCTGTTTATGCTAAAATCAAGTGTTCTGGCTTTTTGAATAAGTCGGGATAATGCAGGAAATGTTGATTTAAAGTCGTCAGAAAGATCCGGGTGCGGTTTTGTATCAGAAAATTCAACAAGGTCATTTGGTCTGATAAACCAATTGATATCTTTCTTAAAAGTCTCAAAGTCTGGATTCATTTGATTGTATTTGAAATTGAATAGATTGTAAATTTAAGTAAAATACCCCGGAGATGCCTGTAATTAATATAGTAATGCCATAATTTTTTCTATATTCAGAAAGATATGAGTATGCTCATATCTGGAAATGACTTGCTTTTTGTATTTTGTACTTTAATATTCCTGTCCATATAATTTAAAAGAAAACAATGCCGGTAAACCCAATACCTCCGGACGGAGGCCTTTTATATAAGGAAACAGATATGGCTCAGTTTTTCCCTGAGCCCTTAAATGCAATCACTGCTGTATTATTTTTAGCCATAGCCATTTTCTGGACCGTTAAACTGAAAGGTAACTTCAAAGAATATCCTTTTTTAACCTACTGCCTGGTTTTATTATATATCGGAGCCATAGGAGGAACGGTTTACCATTCATTCAGACAGTGGCCGGTATTTATCATGATGGACTGGCTGCCTATTATGGTACTCTGCCTGTCTGCCGGATTTTATTTTATAGCGCAAAGCACCAGATGGTACTATGCTGCTGTAATGGTTCTGGGGTATGCAGTACTGATGTTCGCTTTAAGGAACTGGATCCTGGCAGATCACGCTTCTCTTTTTATCAACGTCAATTATGCCATCATGGCCTCGTTTGTCCTTTTCTCGGTACTAAGGTATCTGATGTTTACCCAATGGAAAGCCGGCAAATGGGTAGGTTTTGCTTTACTGTCCTTTGTTTTTGCACTGACCTTCCGTATCGCCGATAAATGGGAATGGTTCAGCTTCGGAACCCATTTTTTATGGCATACGTTTGGAGCGGCAGCAACGTTTTGTATGTTTAATTATATTAGTCTTACGGGGAATACAGTTAGAAAAATATAAGTGGGTTTTATTTCTGTGTACGAAATTTTCTGACTTTGAGCTGTTAATTAAGATGTCTGAAAAAGAAGTAATTAGAGTTATTCTGAACATTTAATAATTGGCTATTATCACAAATTTATGAATAAAATGATTCAAGACATTTTTTAATTCTACAAAGGCACGAATAACAACCTAACTGAAAACCAGAATTCTATCAAAATGTAGTAGCTCTCTAATGTTGATGTATTCTATTACTTTTCTTTCTTTTACGAATGCTCTCCCAACATAAAATCATATCCACTAAACTTATTCCAAATTTCAAAAATTTCGGAGAGCCAATAGGCGATATCAGATATTGATCTTAATTAAATGCTAATTATAGAGTTCGCAATTCTCTTTTCACCTCCTATTGGGGTTGTATAAAATCTTTGTTCAATTCCCCATAAAACAAATTTAAGATCTTCATCTGTTTCAATTTTAAACTTTCCATTTTGAAATTCCACTTGGCTATATTGACTAGTATATGAATATACAGTCTGTTTTTCTGTATCAGATAAATTATTTAATGTTTCCATTACTAATGCAATCCTTTTTCTGTTTGGTACTGAAACATTTCTATTACTGAAATTAGTATCAACCTCCAGAAAATCGTTTTGTAAAAAAGAATCAGTTTCTAAAGCTGTTGCTTCTTTATATAGTTGATCCATTCCTTTAAAGATTTTTTGAGCCGCAGGTAATTTTTTGAAGTATAGTATGTCAGAGTTTTTGTCATATATTGCATCAGCAAATGGATTTACTGTAATAATTGGTTTTTCAGTTTCGATTCTTAACTCATCAATAGAAAACCATTTTTTGCTAATAAAAAAACTTGAGTTAATAATTTGAAAAAAATATAAATTGTTTTGTACAGTGCAAATAAATGATAGTTTTGTGAGATCATTTCTAGTTATTTGATCATGATTGACGGAGTTCAAATCATTATTTATAAAATCAAATGAAAATCCAGATTGAGAAAACTGCGAAACTTTATATAGTTCTTCATTTTCAATGAGCGTATTTGGATTATAGTCAACACCGACTAAATTTAATTGTGAAGTACTGTAAACTTCTTCTTCTGTCTCAATTACTCGGAAAATATTATGTTTTCTTTTCACTTTTCCATAAATAAAGGTTGCCATATGCTACAAGTTTTAAAGTTCTATAAATGTATAATCATTGATTCTCCTCAAATTATTAAAATTATCATTGCCAGGAGTTTTTAGTTTTCTTTTAGTTATTAAAAATATCTTAATATTTGCTGACGTTTTTACAAAATAAAAATGATAACCAAAAAGTAAAAAAATAGGATTAAAATAAAGTGTTTGTGATAAAAATGTAAAAATGTAAATGATTAAAAAAATTACAACTAGAGTAGAGATGTCGTTTACACCTAAAGACACAAAAAAATACCCTAAATAAGTTGGTAAAAAATTGTTATTTGCTAGTTCAATTTCTATAACTGAATTTCTTTGCAGATTATCTTTTGGTAATGTTTTTGCAACTAGAAAACTCAAAATGGTTAAGATGATTGGAATCAAAATAAATATACCCCAAGAGTAATACATAGAAAATTTTTCAATAAAATTAAATACATACTTTTCTTTTACTAGAAATACTACGGCAATTAACCAAGTCGAGTTAAAAGCCAAAAATAATTGATATAAATATTTCATTCTCTTAATTTGTTCTTTCTTAAGTTTTTTGAAAAATTATAGTAATACAAAAATATTATGAGACATAATTTTAAAAAAACGGTTTTCCGTAAAAAGCAAAAATAAAGACCTTCTTAAAGTTTTCATTCAGTATTTTCACGGAATTTCTTAAAGATTTCGAGAATTTCGTCACAAAAAAATCCCAACTTTCGTCAGGATTTTCTCTTATTTTGATTTTTAAATTCTTTTTGTAGCTGATCAATTTCACTTTCAATCTTCTTTAGCTCTTTTTCATTGAGTTTTGTAAATAAATGTAATAGATCAATCTCAAGAAAATTACAGAATGTAACGAGACTTTCAATGGTTGGGTTGGTTTCAGCTCTTTCAATTCTACCAACATGGTTGCTTGAGATATTGAGCTCATTTCCAAGTTGTAATTGTGAAAGTCCTCTTTTTAGCCTATAAAGTTGAATAAGCTTTCCAATTTGAAATTTTAATTCTTCTATTTCCCATTTATACATTTAGTAAATGTTGGACTTTCTATAATTTTTCATCAACACATATATGTGTTTTAATCGTTTTTTTCTTACATTTATAAAAAAATACAAACAATGAAAAAAAGCAAAACAAACTTTGATAACCGGTTTCGGGCAGATAAGAAGCACTCCGGTTTGCGGCTTATGGAAAACTTCTTTCAGTTCAACGAGCTGGATGTTTCCAAAGAAAGGCTCAGCAACATTATGAATTATGCGGTAAAGCGAAACAGCTGGATCAACGAAGATCCTGCGGTGATCTTTGAGTTTTACCAGTCGATGAGGTCATTGATCCGGGCAGGATATCTCATGATGCTGAAGGACAGAAAATGGACGGTTGATACCCGGCCGGAGAAGATTTCCCCGTGGGTTCTTGGCCTGCTTTCGGAGAAGGAATACCGGAATCCTCTGCTGGTTTTTAAAACAGCGTTCCGCGCATACACCGTTAAAGAATTTGATTACTTTATGTCCGGAATCGTCTATTTTTCAATGGGCGTCTATGAAAATCTGCCGGAAAGAAATATCGTGATGCCTTACATCCACACGGTGAAAATGCTGGATGCGGCACACCTTATTCTTCAGAGAAAAAGAGAAAAAAAGATGGCTGAAATCAATTAGAAAATAAGAAAAGAGACTGTCTCAATAGTGTCATTCTGAACACAGACGAAAGTCTGCGAACACAATTCAGGAATGTAGTGAAGAATCTCATGTATTTGGGTATTAATGAGATTCTGCCTTCGTCAGAAATCAAAGATTCGATGTAGACAATGACAAAACGGAAATGATTTCACTGTTGAGACAGTCTGTTATATTATTGAGCTTTTACCTGCTCTATCTTTATATATACTTTGGAAAGGTTGGGCTGGGCACTGCCTGAAGTAGGCGCTCCTACCATAATGGTTGCGGTATAAGCCGTTTTTGAAGAAGGGTTGCTGTCTATCCATGTGTATCTTCTATGCTCAGGTCCGCCTCCGGCTCCGTCTATAATCCCTACATTCCCCCAGTAAGCACTTCCTATTGCTCCTGTGCCCTGAGGAACCCAGGACGTTGATGAATCTGCCATACCGCCCCATACTCCTGAAGTAATATTGTTTGTGGTTACCGCTGAACCAATATAACCGCCATATTCGGTGTTATAATTCCAGTACAGATTAACGGTGGATCCTGTATTATTGTACAGCTGTACATTAGGAATTGCAGCGGTTGTACCACTGGTGGTATCAAATATTACCCTGATGGAATACTTACCGTCCGGGGTTGCAAGAGGTAGGGTATAGGCTTGTTTCCCGTTGGCATCGGTAGTAAGGGTAGGATATCCCATTACAGCGACTGGTGTAATGTCTGCACGGCTGCTGTTTCCCACGGTAGCGGTACAGTTTTGCGCTGCTGTTAAGAAAGAAACCGTACTGTTGGTCATGGGAATAATCATGTCATTGGCAGTAGTGGGAGTGCCGCTTACTGAGAATACCAGTTCGCCGTCACCAAACTCTAAGGTTCCGGGTCTTAGCTGGAAGGTCAGTCCGTTGATGGTAAAAGGAGTTCCTGAATTATAGGCCCCGCCGTTTCCTCCGTTATAAGTAACCCTCAGGTTTCCGGTGAAAGGAGTACCGGGAGTATAAGTAGAAGGACTTAAGTAAGCTGTACTACATTGTAATGCAGAGATTGCCGGAGCTACAGCATTGGTTGCCTGTGTAAGCCTTTGCCATACGGTTCCGTCAAAATAATAATAGCCCATCGCAGTAACATTGACACGCTGTCCTGCGGTATCTCCGCCCGTGACGTCCGTAATATAAATCAAAGCTCCGGTCTGATTGCTGCCATAGGTAGCAGTATTGGCTGTAAGCTCAGCTCTGGTAAGCCTTGGGGCCTGTAATCCGAATGTTTGGGTGTTATTCGTAATCACTCCTGAAGTATCTCTTGTAGCAGATACATCCAAAGTTGTTTTAGGCGAGGTTGTATTAATACCTACCTGGGCAAATGAAAGCCCTGAAATGAGAATAGCAGTCAGCTGTGTAAATTTTGTTTTCATATAAAGGTGTTATTGGGTTAATTCAAATATAACTTTTTTTTATGAAAAATAAAAAAAAACGCCTTTGTAATTGATAAAAATTAACTAATTGTTCATGTTATGTTTGATTGTTGTGTGTATTTCCTTCCTAAAGATTTTATCTTTTTAATCTTCTTATTGTAAGGGAGCTAAAGAGTAATTTAACCTGATTGTTTAGCTGAAGTTCCAGGTATTTAAGTTATTGACTTGATATGCTTTGTATATGAGAACTATCCTTAAGTTTCGTTGAAAATAAAAGATATTCATCTTAAGTGAACTTTCGTGGGGCAGTTACTCCTACTTTCTAAAGTGTATTAAAGTATTTTAAAAATAAAATTTTGTGACCTTTGTAATTTAATGAAAAATTTAAATCATTTTTTGTGAAATTCACAGTCTGGTTCTTTTAATTTTGAAAGAAAGATGATTTACTTATATTTGTTCCGCAAAGTAAAATTAAATGTTTAAAAAAGTAAGCACTGTATTTATCCTTGGATTTTATACGGTTTTTTGTTCTGCCCAGCAGGTCCGGCCTTTAAAATCATCTGAAATTTACCGCGACCTCAAAACCCTTAAACATCTTCCTAAAGTCTTATACCTTGCGGCACATCCTGATGATGAAAATACAGGACTGCTCTCCTGGTTAATCAACGATCAGAATGTAGAAACAGGCTATCTGTCTTTAACCAGAGGGGATGGTGGTCAGAATTTACTGGGTACAGAGCAGGGGGCTGCATTGGGGTTAATCAGAACACATGAGCTTTTGGAGGCAAGAAAATTAGATGGTGCCCGGCAGTTTTTTACCCGTGCCATTGATTTCGGATTTTCCAAAAATACGA
Source organism: Chryseobacterium amylolyticum (assembly GCF_051011775.1). Lineage (NCBI taxonomy): Bacteria > Pseudomonadati > Bacteroidota > Flavobacteriia > Flavobacteriales > Weeksellaceae > Chryseobacterium > Chryseobacterium amylolyticum. Next base: position 769,099 of record NZ_JBPCHX010000001.1, on the reverse strand, counting down.
CAGATACTTTTAAACAGTGGAATGCAGACAGCATTACGGCGGATGTGGTTAGGGTAATCCGTCAATTCCGTCCGGATGTTATCATCTGCCGTTTTCCTCCTACTGCGGCAGCAGGCCACGGACAGCATGCGGCTTCAGCGGTGGTGGCAGAAAAAGCTTTTAAACTGGCAGGAGATAAAAACGCTTTCCCGGATCAGCTGAAATATGTGAATGTATGGCAGCCAAAACGCGTATTGTGGAATACTTTCCGCTTTGGCGGAGTTAATACAACCGCTGAAAATCAATTGAAAGTTACCGTTGGGCAATATGATGCACAACTGGGAATGGGGTATGGTGAACTGGCAGGGCTAAGCAGAAGCTTACATAAAAGCCAGGGTGCAGGAACACAGTCTGTAGCCGGTATCAGAACTGAATATTTTTCACATGTTATTGGCGAGCCTGCAAAAACAACCCTTTTTGACGGAGTGACTAAAACCTGGACTTCACAGGGAAATGCTGATATTGACCAGGCACTGGATCAAATTATTACTGCTTTCAATTTCAATGAGCCGGCCCGGAGCTTACCTGCGTTGCTTGCTTTGCGGAAAAAGATCATGATGTTAAATGACTCAGATCTGAAAAAGGATAAAATTAAATCTCTTGACCATATTATTTTAAGCTGTGCCGGGTTTATGGGTGAGGTGGTTACCCAGCAGGCTGAAGCTGTTGCCGGGGACCATTACAATTTCAGGTTAAACCTGATTTCCAGAGCTGCAAATCCTGTCGTTTTAGAAGATGTTAAATGGTTAAATCAATCAGAAAGTTTCAACAGAGCGTTATCAAAAGATTCTTTAATTACCATTCAGCATGACATTCAGATTCCCCCGGATGCAGCACTTACAGAACCTTACTGGCTGGCAAATCCACCTGCAGATGCGGCAACTTTCTCTGTTCCCGATGAAACTTTAGTCGGTTTGCCTGAGGCAGAACCACCACTGAATGTTTGGGTTGGTTTAAAAATCGGCCCGGAAAAGTTTCAGGTTAAGCTTCCTTTATCTTTCAAGAAATTAGATCCGGTGCGCGGTGATGTGGTGGAAGCCTTGCGTATTGTTCCTGCTGTGGAACTGAAATTCACACAACCGCTTTATCTGGTTAAAGAAAATGAAGATTTACATCTGAGCTTAAATCTTAAGGTGAATTCTGATAAACAGTTCAGTAAAGGTAACCTAAACCTTATGTATAACGGAGAAAGGTTAGGGGGCACCGATGTAAATCCGTTCAACGGAAAAGATTTTACTATTGATTACGTTATTCCGAAAACTAAGCTTGCTTCAATAAACTCATCCCGTTTGCAATTGGATGCCGGTTTTGTTGCAGATGGAGTAACTTATAATAAAAAACAGGTATTAATCCAGTATCCGCATTTACCTTCCTTACAATATTTCGCCCCAGCAACGGTAACCGTAATGAAGGGGGATATTCAGGCAAAGGTTAAGAAAGTGGGGTACATAGAAGGTGCAGGAGATTTTATTCCTGAATTCCTGCGCATTGCAGGCGTTCAGGTAGATGTATTGAAAGACGGGGACTTTTATGGCAATACAGATGCATCCGGTGGAAACAGCAGTCAGAACAAACTGTCGCAATATGATGCCATCGTGCTTGGTGTTCGTGCCAATAACACAGAGAAGAAGCTGGGCCGCTGGATGCCTTTTTTATGGTCTTATGTGAAAGCAGGAGGTAACCTGGTGATGCAGTACAATACCAATCAGGATACAACCGTTGACCAATTGGGAATGTATAATTTCAGTATTGCCAATAAGCGTGTTACCGAAGAAAATGCTGCGGTTACGTTTTTAAATCCCAATCATAAATTACTGAACTTCCCGAACAAAATTACGGCCGATGATTTTAAAGGCTGGGTACAGGAGCGTGGTGCCTATTTCCCTGCCCAATGGGATGCCGCATATGAACCGCTTTTTGAAATGCACGATACGGATGAAGAGCCGCTGAAGGGATCCACTTTATATGCCCGATACGGGAAAGGTAATTTTATCTATACACCGCTGGCATTTTTCAGGCAGCTGCCTGCAGGAAATGCCGGTGCGGCACGTTTATTTTTTAACTTTTTATCTGCACAGAAAAACTGATGAACAGGAAACTTAAAAATTGGAATACCTGGTATCTGTTATTGGCAGCTGCATTGGTATTGCAGATCGCATTTTATTATTGGTTTACTAAATTCTGGGCATGAGTACTATAGATTGGACCGTTCTTATTTTTACACTTGTTGCAGTGGTGGTTTACGGCGTATTCATCGGCCGTGGCCAGAAAAGCAACGAATCTTATCTGAAAGCAGACAACAAAATGCCGTGGTATATTGTACTGATCGGGATTATGGCTACGCAGGCAAGTGCCATTACATTTCTTTCGGCACCGGGTCAGGCCTATACAGACGGCATGCGTTTCGTGCAGTATTATTTTGGTCTGCCTTTGGCGATGATTGTGATCTGTATTACTTTCATCCCTATTTTTCAGCGCCTGAATGTCTACACAGCTTATGAGTATCTGGAAAACCGTTTTGATAAGAAAACCAGGGTACTCACTTCACTGCTATTTCTTTTTTCGAGAGGCTTGTCAACAGGAATCAGCATTTACGCTCCGAGTATCATCTTATCAAGTGTTTTAAACTGGAATATTTATATAACCAATATTTTAACCGGAGGCATCCTGTTGATTTATACCTATGTGGGCGGAGCAAAAGCGATTGCGCACACCCAGAAATTACAGTTCCTCATTATCCTGGGAACCATGGCTTTTGCAGGGTATCTGCTTATTCAGAATATGCCGGGTGGAATTGGTTTTAATGATGCGCTTTATCTGGCGGGGAAATCCGGAAAGCTCAATGTTATCACCACAGAATTCGACTGGAAAGATAAATACAATATCTGGAGCGGATTGATTGGCGGTTTTTTTCTGGCACTTTCTTACTTCGGTACGGACCAGAGCCAGGTGGGAAGATATATCACGGCGAAAGATAATACCAACGCAAAAATGGGCCTGCTGCTGAACGGACTGGTTAAAATTCCTATGCAGTTTGCTATTCTTCTGATCGGTGCTTTGCTTTTCGCTTTCTTTTCTCTGAAACCGGCTCCTATTTATTTTAATGAACGCTCTTATCAGTATTTAAAGGAAAAACAACCTGAACAGGCTGTTGTTTTTGAAAAAGAACATCGTGATTTACAAATAAAATTTAATGCAGAATCGAAAGAAATTCTAAAGCTGAAAGAAAATAATTCTCCTCAACTCAAAAAAGCAATTCAGGATTTTAAAGATACGCAAACGCAGGTAAAAGCATTGCACGCCAGGGTGGAGGAAGCGATCAATAATTCAGACTATAATGCGGAGAAAACGGATACCAATTACATTTTCCTGTATTTCGTGAAAAATACCCTGCCTGCAGGGATGATCGGTTTACTGTTTGCCGTCATTTTCCTGGCCAGCTGGGGTTCTATTTCGGCAGCGCTGAATTCCCTTGCCGCCTGCTCATTAAAAGATGTACATTTAATATTCAGCAATGAAATTCCTGATGAAAAAACCGAATTAAAATATAGCCGCCTGCACACTTTAGCCTGGGGCATTTTCTCAATCGGCGTGGCCATGTTTGCTACTCAGATGGGTTCCCTTATTGAAGCGGTTAATGTATTGGGTTCTCTTTTCTACGGTCCGATACTGGGGATTTTTCTGGTCGCATTCTATTACAAAAGGGTCAACGGCGCGAATGTATTTATTGCTGCCATTTTATCAGAAATTACGGTTATTGCCGTGTATCAGTTCGATATCGTTTCTTTTCTTTGGCTTAACGTAATCGGGGCAGCAGCGGTCATTATATTTTCTGCAATTGGTTTGCTGTTTTATAAGCAGAAAACAGTAAATTCGTAAACAAACAATGACAAAAACAAACAAATAAAATATTATGAAAACGATTCTTAAATCTGCAACTGTACTTTTTGCTACCATGACACTTTCAGTAAATGCCTTTGCACAGGACACTAAAAAGCCTGCCAGCCCGCCGGCTACAGCTACGGGAAAAATTAATGATGCAACTATTACAATCGCCTATAGCAGCCCTTCTGTAAAAGGACGTACCATCTGGGGAGGTCTGGAAGCTTATGATAAAGTTTGGCGTGCGGGAGCCAATGAAGCAACTACTTTCGAAACAGATAAAGATATTACCGTTCAGGGTAAAAAACTGCCTGCCGGTAAATACAGTTTTTTCTTAATCCCTAAACAAAGCGGAACCTGGACAGCAATTTTTAACAAAGAACCAAAACAATGGGGAGCTTATAAATACGAACAGGCTAAAGACGCTTTACGTGTTGATGTAAAAACGAAAGCTTTACCGGCAACCCAGGAAACTTTAGTCTATAAAATAAACAGTAATGGATTTACAATGGACTGGGATAAAATCTCAGTTCCTGTAGAGATAAAATAAAATTTGAATATAAGGAATAAAAATCCCGGTTAATCCGGGATTTTTTATTTGAAACTTCGATCATCGGCACCAAAAAAATATGGAAACAATCAAACGAAAATTTAAGACCAATTTCGCAATTTTGCTTCTATGAAAACTTTCAGCGATTTAGCCGGCTATAATAAATATCTCAATCTCACAGCTCCTCTGCATCCATTGATGGACAGCAGAGTCTGCAGACAGGCAATCCCCAATTTCCCAAAAACGAGCAAAGAAATTCAGGTTAATCTTTTCAAGATATCATTAAAGAAGAATTTCACCGGAGATATTAATTACGGAAACAATAAATATTATACAGAAAACGGTCTCATGCTTTTTAGCGAACCGGGACAGGTCGTTTCCTGGGATAGCCTGACTTTCTGGGACGGTTATGCATTTGTTTTCCATCCTGATCTCATCAAACAAAATCCGGTTGCTGCCAAAATCCATCAGTATAAATATTTCAGTTACGAGATCAATGATGCGTTGTTTATGACTGCGGAGGAAGAAGAGACTGTTACAACGAGAAAGCTTTGATTGAACTGACTGCTTTGGTAGCGTTAAGAAGCTTTACCAATTATGTGTTTGCCGATACTCAGATTCCTATTGATTTTCCTTTGGCACAGGCTGTTTAAGAAGTGTTTTAATATAAATATTTAGTTTTAAAGGAAGCCTCCGGATGTATTTTCGGAGGCTTCCTTTAAGCAACAATGTTCTTGCTAAAGTTTAATTTTGATAGTATTACAAAATCCTAAAGTTAGAAAACTGACCTTTTGAACAAATAAAAATTGACCTTTTAAACAAAATAATCACTGCGATTAATTCTCAACTTTGCTTAATAAATTTTAATAATGGAAAATATACAGGCAAACAAAACCGTTTTGGTAACAGGAGGAACTGGATTTTTAGGAATTCATATCATTTTACAGTTATTATATCAGGATTTTAATGTGAAAACTACGCTTCGATCATTATCTAAAAAGGATGTAATCATTAAGGCATTACAACAAGGCGGAATCGAAGATTTTTCTAATCTTTCTTTCTACGAAGCAGATCTTACCGAAGATAAAAATTGGGATGAAGCGGTTAAAAACTGTGATTATGTGCTTCACGTAGCATCGCCTTTTCCTGCTCAGGATCCGAAAGATGAAAACGAACTTATTATACCGGCAAGAGACGGCGCACTTCGTGTACTGAAAGCGTCTCGTGATGCAGGAGTGAAAAGGGTGGTACTCACATCATCTTTTGCAGCTGTTGGTTACAGTATCAATAATGAAAACCATATTTTTACGGAAGAAGACTGGACAGATCCGAATGCAGAACTTCCTGCCTACATCAAATCCAAAACGATTGCCGAACAATCGGCCTGGGAATTTATCGAAAAACAAGGAAATGGTTTGGAACTATCGGTTATCAATCCTGTTGGAATTTTTGGTCCTGTCATTGGAGGCATTACTTCTGCTTCACTAGATGTTGCTGTTTCTGGAATTCTTAAAGGAAATTTAGAGTACACACCAACTTTTACAATGGGTGTTGTAGATGTAAGAGATGTTGCTGATATTCATATAAAAGCAATGCTTCATCCTCAGGCTGATGGAGAACGTTTTATTGCCACTTCGGAAGGTGTAATGAGCTTTTATGATGTTGCCGAGTTATTCAAAAAAGAGAGACCTCAATATACATCAACAATCAAAAACCTTGAACCCATTGGCAGAGAATTCTACAAGGAGATATCTAATAATAAAGCGAGAACTATTCTCCATTGGAATCCAAGAAGCCGTGAAGAAGCACTTTTGGCAAGCGCAGATAGTCTGAATGAAAATTTTTAATTTTGTTTGGGATGATACTCATTTCCTAAACTTGTTATGGGATTTATCTAAGTATTGCTTTGTCTTTTCTGAAAAAAAAGGTGAATCACTTTTGACTGATTTAAGTTTTTTTAGATAAAACCGATGTAAAGGAAAGGAATAAATCAGCGCTGAGTAATTCCAATAAAATAAATAAGATGAAATTTAATAATATACAATCTTGTCATTTGGGTCCGGAAATTTCTCCAGAGCAATTTATTCCGGAGCATTTCTTTTTGTTTTTACTGAAAGGTTCTATGGTAGCTTACGACGGTTACAAATATTACTCGATGAAACAAGGCGATTATTGTATTGCCAGAAAAAATCATTTCGTACGATATACAAAACATAAAGAAGACGGGCAGTTTGAAAAGGTCATTATTGCTTTTGATGAGGCTTTTTTAAAGAAATTTTTGGAGCGACATTCTTATCAGGTCGAAGTTACCGACAATAATGATTCTTTTTTGTTTGTAAAAGAAGATAAGTTTATTAAAAGTTATATCGATTCATTAGAACCCTATTATAATGGAAAAGAACAAATTGAAGAGACTTTTGTAGATGTTAAACGTGAAGAATTGCTGATGATTTTGCTAAAAAATCATTCAAGCTTAAAAGATATTTTTTTCAATTTTAATAGTCCGCATAAAGCTGATTTGGAATTGTTTATGAATAGTAATTATAAATTTAATATCAGTCTCGAGCGCTTTGCATATCTTTCAGGACGAAGTTTATCTACCTTTAAAAGAGAATTCAAGACTATTTTTGGTACTCCGCCTGGGAAATGGCTCACTCATCGCAGACTTCAGGAAGCTCGTTATCTTTTGGAGCACGAGCATAAAAAACCCAATGAGATTTATTTTGAACTTGGTTTTGAAGACCTTTCGCATTTTTCGTTTGCTTTTAAAAAGCAATTTGGAGACAGCCCGAAAAATATAGGCAAGAAAACAATTGTTCATTAATTAAAATCGATAGTTCTTATTTCAATATTTTAAAAAGCTTTCAGAAAAATATTCTGAAAGCTTTTTTGATAATTAATTAAAGATAAACAGTCTGATTTTAAAGCCAAACTGCCATTTTAATTAATCAGAAAATATTTTAACGTATTTCTGTGCTATTTTTCAGCTAAAATGGACTATCTGTTCCTTTGGTTTGATGATAACTTTGCTTCATTACACAACACTAAAAAATTAAAACAATGAATAAAATAGTTTTTATCACGGGAGCGTCAAAAGGATTCGGAAAATTATGGGCAGAAGCCCTTTTGGAAAGAGGAGATAAAGTGGCGGCAACAGCAAGAAATACTTCTGCACTGCAGGATTTTATGTAAACAATAAGAGGGTATAAGCAATTGATGATATTAAGTTGGACTTCCTAACACAATAAACTTGGACTTTCCAACAAAACATGCTATTGCTTTTTCAGGCGATCTTTGCAGTATAAATCCAAAGAAATGACAGATTTAAATAGTAAAACAGCAGTCCTTGTAACGGGCGGCTCCGGTTTCATCGCTGTTCATTGTATCATAAAATTACTTGAGCAAGGGTACAAGGTCAGAACAACGCTGCGTTCTCTTAACAGGCAGGATGAGGTGAAGGATATGCTGAGAAAAGGAGGCATAAGTTCATTTGAGGACCTCTCCTTTATTGAGGCAGACCTTTCAAAAGATAACAATTGGGATAAGGCTGCGCAGGGGTGCACCTATGTTCTTCATATAGCATCTCCAACCCCTATTGTTAACTATAAACATGAAGATGAAATGATCGTCCCTGCAAAAGAAGGCGTGTTAAGGGTTTTGAGAGCTGCGAGGGCAGCCCGTGTAAAGAGGGTGGTGCTGACATCAGCTTACGGAGCAGTAGGAATGGGAAATATAAATCGTAGAACACCTTATACTGAAAAAGACTGGTCGAATCTTAAGGCCAATCTTCATCCTTATCAGAAATCAAAAACAATTGCAGAAAAAACGGCGTGGGAGTTTATCAGTAATGAAGGAGGTGGTCTTGAACTTTCAACAGTTAATCCTGTGGCAGTAATGGGGCCGGTTCTGGGTACAGATTATTCCCATTCCAATCAGATAGTGAAGAAAATGCTGGAAGGAGAGATCAGAGCATGTCCAAAAGTATATTGCTGCCACGTGGATGTACGTGACGTTGCTGATCTGCATCTCCTCGCTATGATCCATCCGGATGCCGGTGGTGAGAGGTTTCTGGCTACCACGGGTAAAGCGCTGTCAATGCTGGATATTGCTAACATATTGAAGAGAAATCTAGGCGATGTGGCAGCGAAAGTTCCTACTAGGGAGATGCCTGACTGGATCGTCAGAACAGCAGCGATATTCAATCCATCATTACGGATGCTGGCTACACTGCTGGGTAAATATGCAGAGACGAGTGGGGATAAAGCGAAGCAGTTACTAAAGTGGTCGCCCCGCTCTAGTGAAGAAGCGGTAATGGCTACAGCAAATTCTATGTTAGAGCTGGGTCTGATAAAAAAATAAAAAATATAAATGCCAGCTGGCATGCATGTCAAAAATCTTATTTTAATGCAGCAACTGGCAAAGCAATAATTATTACATTTATAATATGAAAGAATCAAGTATTGCTTCCTGTTATATGAGTCCTTCACCCGGTACGGAGCAGTTTATCCCTGACCATTGCTTTATGTATCTGGTCTCGGGCACAATGCTTGTTTATGATGGACATAAGGAATATAAAATCCATTCCGGAGATTACGGTATAGGCAGAAGAAATCACCTGGCTAAATATATCAAACAGCCGGAAGATCAGCCTTTCAAAAAGATATTCATTTTATTCGGGCAGGATTTTCTAAAGAATTTTAAGGATTTGTACAAGTTTACTGCTGAAGATACCAAAGCAGCAGGTGCCATCATCCCGTTGGTTAAAGATAAGCTGGTTAAAAATTTTATGGATTCGATAATTCCTTATTTTAATGAAGATGGAATTATGGAAGAACAGTTTTTAGATGTCAAGCGGACCGAACTGCTGCTGGTACTCCTTAAGGTAAATCCTGAACTTGCCAACGTTTTTTTTGATTTTGCCAGTCCCGAAAAAATAGATCTTGAGGAGTTTATGAACCGCAATTACACGTTCAATGTGAGCATAGAGCGGTTTGCCTATCTGACGGGAAGGAGCCTCTCTGCCTTCAAACGTGACTTTGAAAAAATATTTCATGCCACTCCAAGGCAATGGCTTGTACAGAAACGATTGGAAGAAGCGTATTATCTTATCGACAAAAAAGGCAAAAAGCCTTCTGAGATCTATCTCGATCTTGGTTTTGAGAATTTTTCCCATTTCTCTTTTGCATTTAAAAAATTGTTCGGACATCCGCCAACTCATTTAAACGAAAAGAATAAGAGCAACCGCTGACCTTTTTAAAACATTTATCCGGACTTTTTACCACAATGTGATTAAGGATTTTTCAGAAATTTGAAAAAGAAAGGGGATCAAAATTTGAAAAATCTTCATCCCCGTCTTGTGGCCTTAACGAGCGTATCTTCAGGCGCTTTTATCGATGATTTTGATTTGGTTCTGTTGAGCCAGATTAAACAAGAATTGGAAAGCTCATTTTTATCAAATAAAGAAATGGAAGAAGTGCATCGTAAAAATGTCTTAATTTATTATCTGATTTTAATAAAATAGAAACTTGTTTATTCTTTAATCATTTTTTGAGAGATCATTAATTCTTTATTTTCTTTTACATTAATCACATACATTCCTGCAGGAAGATTCCTGATATTAACCGTTAATGTTAAAGGGTCTTTTTGCATAAACTGAGCATTCATCAGTTTACCGGATGTATCATAAACCTCAACTTTTACGTCTTTTTTGAAATTTTGCCTGCCTTTAATGTAGAATATTCCTTCCGTAGGATTGGGATAGAGCTCGTATCTTTTTTCTTCTGCGGTGATTTCCATACTATGCAGGGTAGACGTATTCAGGGACCATATAATATTGGTAACGTGCAGCGTATTATGACCGTCAACATTCACAAGAGAAGTACCATCCGTTACCGAAAATATCAGGGTATTATTTGCAGCGTTAAGTTGTGAAGGATTCAGCGTAAGGGTATTTCCGGTGGAAGGCAGTGTAATATTGTTAAGTTTCCAGGAATTCACCAGGGTATTGGGAACAGGAAGAATTTCGTTAACGGTAAAGGTAACCGGTGATGTTGCGTCCAGAGATGAGGTGTTGGACGGGGTATAGGAATCTACAGGGGATAGCAGCGTATGAATTTTTTCAATAATTCCTTCCTTACAGACAGAGCAGAACGGATAGTAAAGAGACCTCATATGGCAATTCTCATGAGGTCTGAACCAGGTGGGGTCTTCCGTAAAAGGGTAGATGCCTATCCCCTGTATTCCTATCCAGTTTTTCCATTTTATGGTGGCGGGGTCAGAGTTCTGTGTTTTGTTGATGCTTTCCCCCGTTATCGTCCAGTACTCATCCTCCAGCTTTCCAAAAGTATGGCCCAGTTCATGGGTAGCAATTTTTCCCGAAGAAGGGCTTCTGGAGGCTGTGGCAAACCATCCTCCACATCCTCCGTAAACGGTTGAATTACCAATGATAAGCGGAATGTCATAGTCCGGGATATTGGCCAGCAAAACCTGTTCAATTTTGTTCGAATTATAGCTGTACATACAGCGGTGAATGTCATACGTGTCAAAAGTAGATCCCAGGTAATTATCAGGATTTGTAATAGGTTCCCATGGGGTTGTTACGGTTTCTCCACTGGCTGTGCCGGGATGCTTGACTCCGGATTCTGCAGAGATGACCTTGATACCATAGGCGCTGAAATAATTTTTATATTCGGAAAAAGGACTTCTGCTAAAAAGCGTATCAAGCAAAGACCGGGCAGAGGTCATAAAATCGTCTTGCTCTGCAGCGGTAAATCCGTCTCCTAAAATGGCAATTTTAATCCGCTTATCCGATCCTGCCCCTGAGAGGGGCACTACCTCAAAGGTCTGCGAAAAGCAATGTATGCTTATGAATAGAAATGCTATTATTGTTTTCATAATTATAATTTTTGGGTAAACAGTAATTTTTTATCCTGGCCTTTCTTTTTTTCGATCTTTACATACCGGACATTTTCAGAATAAGGAAACCGTAAGCTGAATTCTGCACGCTGAAGGGAAGCCTTAAACCTTTTTATTTCTTTGATGTCATATACTTCCATCACAGGGTGTAAAGGATCTTGTACAGCCTGTTTTACAATTTCTTTTCCATCTGCTCCGGTTAATGTAACTACAAAATCGCCCTCCTGAACCCTTGCTTCATCGAACCCCAAAAACGTCCTGATACGGCCTTCTGCTATTTTACTTTGCTTAAGAGTGATTTTTTCTGATACCTTCTTTTCTATCGTAAAGAACAGGTAAAGGATCTGCTCTTTTTTCTGTGCAGCAATAACGGTTTTGTCATTGCTCCATGAAGGTAGTGTCTTTTCTTTTTCAACGCTGTAAAATGGTAAGAGTACAGCTGCCAGCATAATAATTGTGTTTTTCATGATACTTTTTTAATACTTCCTGCATATTGTATAAATTTCATCTTTAGATTTTCAGCATGAACATTCTGATGATAAAAAATGGACTTTCATGCTGAGAATGATTAATACCCTCTGATTCTGACTGAGAAGATTTTTCGACTGCTTACCGGTTTATTCTTTCATCCATTTCAGAGTCTGATCCATACTCTCAGACCGGATACTCAGCATGTATATTCCCTGGGCCAGATGAGCCAGGTTAAAGACAGATGCTTTATGATGATCCGGTCTGTTATTCTTTTTACTGAAGATCAGCCTTCCGCTGGCGTCATATACGGTGATATCAAATGCTTCATGAGGGTTGCTGAGGCTGATATTCAGAACTTGTTTCCCCGGATTAGGGTATATTTTTACTTTATTTTCAGGCAGGGATGTTTCGGCTACAGACAGGAGAGGGGTAATGGTAAAATTAACCGGGTTGATGTTATAAAAAACGTTTCCCTCTCCCGCAACCATAATCCTGGCCTTTGTCGTGTAGAGGTCCGGAATGGTAACGGTTTCTGAACCGTCATTGGGAGTAGATGTGGAAAGGGAGATAGGATAGGTAAGTCCGCCGTCTGTGGAAAGAAAAATATCTACTTTGGCACAGTTTACGGGAGCAGCTGTCGTATTGGCTACATCCCAGGTGATCGTCTGGGTGGAATGGCCCGTCCACATTACAGGGCCGGAAGGTGCTGTTACTGTAAATGGACCTGAATTTTCATCTACCGTAATCATAACATCATCGTTGGCAACTCCTCCGCAGCCCGCATTATGATCCCTTACCGTCAGCCTGAATTCCATTGTTCTTCCGTAGGACGGCAGGATTTCTCCTTTAGAGACGGTGTTGCCGATAACATCGGTAATTTGGGGAAAATACCTGTAGGGTACAGTAGACGGAATAAATGACCTGAACAAAGGAGCATTTCCTGAAGGAGTGTTCCAGTCTCCGGCGGGCCCGGTATCGTTCTGTTCCCAACAGTAGGTAAGGACGCTCTGGTCTGCATCTGAAGCGGATCCCGTTAATTTGAACGGGGTGCTTTTAGGAATGGTATAATCTCCTCCGGCATTCACTACAGGAACTGAATTGGCTGTAGGAATGGTTACCTGACATGTTGTGGACTGAACCGTTCCGGTGATCGTCTGAAAAGAGCGGGTATGAAACACCGGAATGCTGTTGGCAGCCAGATCATTGGTGTTTCCGCAGAGCCCTGCATATCCCAGAATGGTAACTCCGCTTCCGGGTTCTACAGCATGGTCCGCTTCACGATTTCCATAACAGCCTTCTGTTAATACATTAAAAGTATGAGGTGCATTAAACTGGTGGCCAATTTCATGAGCAACATAATCAATGTCATAAGGATCCCCTACAGGATTGTCTGAGCCTGTGATCCCCATGGCTTTGTAGCCGTCTTCACATACTCCTGCGGCAGCCAGCCCGCTGCCTCCGGTACTGAAAGTATGACCTATATCATAATGGGCTGTGCCTATAATGGCATCAATCGTGGTCTGGCTTTCGTCAATTAAGATATTCCCATCATCATTACCGGTAAAAGGATCAGTATCAGGATCCGTAAAGATAATGCTGGTTTCATTGGGGACCAGCACCAGTCTTACGGCGGATTCCTGTTCGTAGATTCCATTGACTCTGTTTACTGTTGTTACAATTGTTGAAAAGGTTTGTGCCACTGAGGGAGAAGCAGAGCCTGTGGCTGCCTCGGCATATTCCCCGGTGCAGGCTACAGCTATCCTGAAAACCCTGATTTGCGTGCCCACACCCGGAGAAACTGTTTTTTGCTGATTTTGACGTACCACATTAAAATGCTTGTCTTCAGACCCGCAGATTCCTCTGGCTGTACTCGTTAAGTCATTTTTCCTGTAAATAATATAATTTTGGACGTCATTTTTGGTATAGGGATCGATATAGAGGCTGCCGGTGACCACCGATTGTACCTGTGCATGAAACCCCATTTCTGTAAAATCTATTTTCAAAGTGGCGTAGCGGTCATCAACTCCCTGTCCGGTTAAAGTGATGATGTGGGGAAACCGGCCGGCAAGCTCCGGTGCCATGACCGATGATTTCCAGATGCTGAATCGGGCCTTTGTCCCGTCGGGCAGAGGCAGTATGATAATAGGAGCATGATCTTTCCGGTCATGATCTTTCAGCTCGGGCACTGAGCTGAGATAGTCTTTCATACTGGATACATTCAGGGTATACGTGAGAAATTTCTCCGACCGTACGGTTCTTTTTTCAGCGCTTGCCTTTATTGTGCTTTCATGAACCGGTGTAAAGAAATCCTGTGCTTTTACCATGGAAACGGAGAAAAGAAAGATTACAGCATAAAGTAATTGTTTATAATTCATCATTTATTCTTTTAAGTTTAAATATTGCGTTTACGCTCTTTTAATTGATTTTTTCCTTGTTTAGGCAGATAAAAAATGAAAGGGTTAATCTTTTTTCAGATCCTTGTAGTCCAGTTAATCTCTGTGGGCAGAAATTGTTGTAAGAAAATTTTCATCAGACCCTTGGCGGGCAGCCGGGATCATCTGAACCGCCAGCCGTTCCTTCAGTCCTGTGCATCAAGCTGTAAACCGGAAAAAACAGGAGGGCTGCAATTTTAAATTTTTTAATCATAGATGCAGATTATTTTAGGTGAACCTTTTAAGGGGAACAGAGTTTCCTTTTCAGGCATAAAATTCCCTTTTATCTTCATTCATAAAAATGAATGAAGCAGGATTTTCTTTTCAGTCTGTCGGCTTATGACCACTGTTTTTTGTTACAGGAGCAGGCAATAGTTATCTGTACAAATTTCCTGTAATCCATAGTTTTACGAAAAAAAATATTGTAAAAAGAAATGGTGCATGATGTAATAAAAAAACGCTCAAAGCTTAGTGTAACAATGAGAAAACAGGCATTGACAATCCATTTCCCCCGGGAAAGATCAATATACATCCCGATATACTTGTGTGGCAGGAGCCTGAGATCCGAAATTGTCTTCGCTGTAGTTTTATATTTCAGAATCAGGATTAAATAAGACAGAAGCTTCCTGGCAGATCAGTCCTGTTGACAGTCATTATGGTCTGATCATAAAAAACAGGCCGAAAGCCTGTTTTTGAATTACATCTGCATTCTTTCCGGAACAAGGATGCCATTATGATCCTGCCAGGGGAATGAATAATAGCCGGTACCCAGCTCCAGCTGTCCTTGCAGGGTAAGACAGCAGGCTGCAATATAGGCGTTGAGGTTTGCAAGGCTAAGATTACCTGTAAGGTTCTGCAGGCGTAAAAGCCATTCTGGGTTGACTCCCTGTGCCGCCTGATGATGACCAAGGTAATTGATCACCTGCCGGTCGATCGCTTCATGAGGATAGCCGCTTCTGGGTTCATCCGCAGGGGTCCGGCAGATATTAACGGGATTCCATGTTACAATCGAAAAAAAATTTCCCAACCTGTCGCCGGGATCCTCTTCCTCAAAGTCAAACATGGGCGCACCGATCGCTTTTCCGTAATGAAAAACCTGTTTTAGCCATGGGAAAGTCACCTGTTTGTTGATAAAAGTATTGACATCGTCAGGATTATAGCAGTCCTGTGCCATCTCAGCCAGCAGCGGCTTTAATATCAGGTCAAGCATAATCTGTGGGACAATATGTCCCTGGTGATCAAGAGCAGGCATCTGGCTTCCAGTAATAGGTACTTTTCTTTTAATAAATGCTGTCGGGCAATTGCCCACCCAATCAAAAGAATGCAGGTGCGCGGGACCTGTGCTGCTGCGGTACTGTATATTAAAGCCATGTATCCTGTCATTATTTCCTGTCATAATAAATATTTAGTAAAGTTTTGTTTTGTCTTTTTTATAAGAAAGTATTTTTATGCTTTTGTTTTTCCGGTCATTTTTCAATAAAAATGCTCTGTCAGAACCTGTTTAACGGTGTAATGCGGGGAAAGCTTCTCTTTTCATTGAAATCAGTCTCTATTATATCATCTTTTCCAGCACCGGAAACAGGATCCTTTCTCTCAGTTTCTTATGAAATAAGATCAGAAGAAGAATGGTACAAAAATTAGGATTCCAATTTTTCATAAGTTGCGGGTTTATATTTTTTTAGAACGGCCAGGTCATATCGTGACCTCATGCAAAGATGTTGTAATTCATTGGTTTATGGTGAACTGAAAATGTAAAAATAGATGGTTGTGATTATAGTTTGAAAACGATACCAACGCTGTTATTGCTTTGGAGTAATACCAAAATTACTTTATACGGATGTCCTGAAAAGCGGGATGATCTCTGTCTGTGAAGCGGTTTTACATCAGCTGTTATACAAAGCCCGGAAGCGGTAAGGCTTCCGGGTGAAAGGTTCAGTTGTATGATAGATTTACAATTTTCATAACAGGTCTGCTGCGGTCATAAGCATCTTATTTTTTTATTACTTTTTTGATGATCATTTCTTGGTTATGATCCGTATATATTTTCAGTATATAGACCGCTTCCGGAAGTCCTTTTAAAGAGATGCTGCTTTGTGGTTGATTAAAAGAGGTTATCCAATTTCCGGCTGCAGTGTAGATTTCTATTTTTTCAATAGTTTTTACGGTACTGAAATAGAGCAGATCCGTTACAGGATTAGGATAGAGTATAACACCGTCATTTTTATGGGCAGTGTCACCGACATTTAAAAATGTAGAACCTTCGGCGAACTGAAAGTCGCCAAAAGAACTGACATTCAATACCTGTATGCTGCTGGATGTTTTTTCTCCTACAGTGGGATAGTTCCATACCGGCGTATTGAACTGTCCGGCGGCCAGGGTATTCCATTGTGTGGAAGGATCTAAGTCTCCCGGTAAAAAGTTAAAAGTGGCATTATAGCCGGTAAATGAGATTCCGGAATTACGCAGCATCCAGTACCTGTTGACGGATTGAGCAGGATTCAAAACAGAGGCTGAAATAGAGGGATGGTCTGTATTTATGGTATTTGCAGTCAATGAACCGGATGCGGTCACTGAACTGAATTCCAGAAATACCGGTGTGTAATTTGCTGCTTCAGCGTCTCCTGTTTCAAAATTGACACGTATATTGGCCCCCGCGGGGATGGTTTTTTGCAGCTCGCCAAAGACATGCCCTGATGTACGGGACACACTGCCATCCGTTCCTATGATCACCCTATTGCTGCCCGTAGTGATCACTCCCGAAGTCAGGGTGAGCTCTTTATGGATCACTGCATTCACAGAGCCATTCAGATGAATCCCGTTGCTGTTGCTGAGTTCCAGATTATAGAAGGTGGTAGGTATATTGCCAGCAAGGTTTTGAGAGATTTTTCCATTCAATGTCACTTTTCCCGCATTGGCGGTAAAACTGCCGTTATTGCTCCAGTGTCCGCCCACATTGATATTGAATCCGTTGGCATCAAGATTTCCTCCGTTAATATTCACATTATTCCTGACTGTAAAATGATCATTGAGAATTTTTGCTGTGGGGGTATTATGGGAATG
This sequence comes from Chryseobacterium amylolyticum, assembly GCF_051011775.1. NCBI lineage: Bacteria > Pseudomonadati > Bacteroidota > Flavobacteriia > Flavobacteriales > Weeksellaceae > Chryseobacterium > Chryseobacterium amylolyticum. The sequence continues at coordinate 751,750 of NZ_JBPCHX010000001.1, read as the reverse complement.
GATGACCAGATTATGCAATGGAACCGCACTCCTGATTCTGATCACCTGATTGGCCGGAGTGGTATCATCACCGATCTGTATGGTTCCACCCGTTATATCCCGTTTATTAGACATGATCCTCATATCGTGTTCAGGGTGACCCGATCTGTTGGTAATTCTGATCGTACCGCCACTCATGCTGAATGAAGAATTGGGATTGAAGTCAATAGAAGGATACGAGATTGTAGATTTCAGATTCACTGTGCCTCCGGATTGTGAATAGATACTGGAAGCGGTTGCGTTATAAGGTGCAAGACTTCCGTTCATATTCAGTGTTCCGCCTTCAATGATGAAGGTACCGTTATTATAGTAGCTGATACTGACGTTTGAATTCGTACCCATATTCACCGTTCCTCCGGAAATTTTGAACTCTCCTGCGTTATACCACCAGCTGATATTATCATAATTGACGGTTCCCCCATTAATCCAGAGTTTTGCCACACTGTTCAAAAAAGCTCCTCCGGCAGTGGTAAAAGGCCTGATCGTAGAGGCACTTGATAATTTAAATGTTCCGCTGGATATAACAAGCGGATTATTGGCTGCAGTGAGTCCGATCAGGGATGTTGCTTCTAAAATATTATCTGTACTTCCTTTGGCCACTTTCAGGGTATAAAAATCTGTTTTTGAATTTCCTGAAATTTCCTGATAGGTATTTGTGTTGGTAAAAACAACAGTTCCAATTCCGCTGTTAAACGTCCCGTTGTTGATCCAGTCACCCCCTACAGACAAAGTAAAGGAGGAGGCAGTATCCATACTGAGGCTCGCTCCCTGGTCAATGGTAAGGTTAGCACAAACGGCCCCTGTATTGGCAATCATAGGCTGGTAGGGAGCGGATGCAGGAATTATGATATCTGTATTTGCCGTTGGTAAAGAGCCTGACGCCCAATTCCCAATGTTAAACCAGTCGGTTGAAACAGTGCCCGTCCATTGAACTCCCTGGCAATGAAAATCACCGGCTTCTTTGGTAATGGTTAAGACCTTTCGCCCCTCTAAGGTTCCGGTCAGAGGGCTGATGGTATAGTATTCCTTGCCTGTAATATTCTGCCCGGTGAGTACTGCCGTGTTTCCGGTAAAGGTAATATCGGAAGTAACTTCTTCCATGTACCGGGCTCCTAAACGATAGATCTTATAAGAGGTTGCCCCATTCACCACGCTCCATCTGAGGGTTACCTGATCATTACATACTTTTTGAACCCTGAAATTTTCAACCAGGGGTCCTATATAATTGATCCCGCTTTCAGAAATCAGGTTTCCTCTTTTGACCCGGAATTTAATGGGCTGTACACCATTTACCATGGGTGCTTTCCAGCTGAAATTACGTTCGGAGGCATCATATCCTGCGATAATGACCATCCAGGGCCCATTGTTTAGTTGGTACTCAAGGGTAAAGGTTCCCGGGGCCCCAAAACTGTCCCATTTCAACTGGTATTCTTCTGTACTGCTTATATGGTCTCCCTGCAGCGGATACATGAATTTTACCTCATCTTTCAGAAACTCATACGCAATATAATAAGGCTGGGGACCGGAGGGAATGTTAAACCCCGAAACTTCTATAGTCCAGCTGCCCGGTGCGGGATTGTCTACCGTCACCTGTTCTATCGTATTGATATGGTCTGTTCCGCGCACGGCGGGGGCATTAAGCTTCACCTCACTGGAAGGGAGGCTGGTATCCAGTACCCAGGGGTTGTACGTATTATTAAGCGGATCCTTTAAAACAAGGTCTAGGTCGTTGACAATAGCAGGGTTGGCATTTACAGCCGCTGCCACATCCGGCCATACGATCATGACTCTTACCTGTCTGGTGTTGGGGGGCACAGGAATGGTATGCTGTTTTGTCTGCTGGTTTGAAATATCGGACGTCAGAAACTGGTTTTGGGACATCAGATCATATGCCCTGCGGGTATTGATACGCCCGTAACCCGTTTTAAAGTCGGGTCCTGGGTTTTCTATATCATCAGCCGTATTAAAAACAATGGCCCTCAGCAAAGAAGAAGCCGGCACTTCATCTGCGTGCTGCGCTTTATAAGCCTGTGCCAGCATTCCCAGCATTCCTACAAATTTGGGTGAGGCATATGAAGTACCTTCAGCGCCTTCCACCACGATTTGAGGGGCAATACGCCCGTCATACATAGGGCCGTTGCTGCTGGACGGATTTTTCATGTCAAGCTCCGACAGTCCGCCTACTGTCACCATGTTCTTACTCATCTTAGGGGCTCCGGTAATATTACCCCAATTGGGCAGTTCATAGGGAGCATAGCCTGTTGAGGTTCCTTTATTACCTGAAGAATAAGCTACCAGATGTTTAGGATAGGTACCCAGTAATAGATCATGGGTACGGGAGAGTGCATTATAACCGCCGTCTACACCATAGCCGAAAGAATGATTGGTGTACAATAGCTGGTGGGAATCAAATAAGCCCGCATAATCCGTATTGCTGTGGGTGCTCACAATATGGGAACCCCAGGCCTGGTTGCGGTTGGAAGGAGCCAGGTTCCCTGCACCGGCCATTGAGCTCATCACCACTGTTTTATGACCGGAAGGCCCTCCGCTTACCTGTTCAAGGATCACTCTTCCTTTAGCATCTGGCTCATTGATCAGTGCGCCTGATTCTCCTACCGCCAATGTGATGCCGGAGCCGTTATAATTCAGTCCGTTATATCCTGAGTTTAAATAATTGGATCTGTTGTTGGCATTCCGGTAATCATAAGCGTAGGCTTCCGGAATCGGCTCTGCGGGTACAGCACTGATAAACTGAACAAACGGCATCGCCGCAAGCTCATTCAGCCGTTGGGGCTCTATCTGAATATCGATCTGATGGACCGCCTGATGCAAAGCCGTTATTTTTATTTTCTTTTCTCCTAAGGCTGAGGAAATCTTGTCAACGTCCAGTCCCTTATAATACGTAACGGTCAGGCGGGCATGACTTCCTTCCATAGCATGGGGCGGAATCCCTTTATAATAAACAGATTCCTCCAGTTTAAACCTGTTGTCAACCGGAAGTACCGCTCTGATCAGCGATTGTATTTGATTCAAGTCAAAATGAATGCTAATTATGGCAAAATAAGCATTACCCGGCAGATAATCGGTCAGTGTAAGGCCTTTCTTTTCCCATTCCTTCCTGACCGTTTCATCCGGGATACTGTAAAACTGCAGTATTCTGAAATAGGTATGATCAAAAATTTCGGTATTCTTTTTTTTAAATTTTTCACCGGAAGAAATTTCGGGTGTAAACACTCCTGTGGTTATGCCTATCTGATAGTACGTGTTTTTTTCCTGAGCATGTAAAGCAGGAAAAAAAAACAGGCAAAACAGGCAGAGTAAATGAGTCGTATTTTTCATAACGGTTTGTTTTTCGTTAAAGGAACTTGTACAGAACGAAGCCTGAACCTATAGAAAAATATAAAATTGTTCAGGTATTCAATACAAATTTCCTGCAATCCAGTTGTTTATGAAAAAAAAGAATGTAAAAACAAGTTGTAGATGTTGTCGTTTTAAAACTAATGATACGTAGTTAAAAATAGTATGAAGGAAATTCAGACAGACCTTCTTTCTAGCACAGGGACCACAAAACAAAAAACACTCAGATCATAAAAACCTGAGCGTTGTAAAACTGTATTTACAAGACTGAAATCACTAATTAATGGGGTGGCATAGAAATAATTTTCTAAAGCCCAGGTCTTGTATGACCAATAATTGGAGGGCTGTTTTTCACTAATAAATAGATTCTTACTGTGGCTGCTGTTATATTGATGACAGAACTTCCGTTCATGAAATTGAGTGTTTCAATCTCTGGTGTTGTTCCGGGACTCCTTGAGATTATTCCTGCATATGATGTTGAAGCCGTTGAATAGATGTTGATGAAGATGACAGATAAGAATGTAACCAAAATCTTGAAAGATTTGTGACATTAATTGCCGCCGGCTACCTCTAACTTGTCCGTGGAGGTGATGGTACCGATGCCGGTTTTGCCGTCCGCTATCTCTTATAAAGACAGAACCATCTGAAAGACCGCTGTCTCAAATCTTTGTAATGTCAGACCGTATTGCTGTGACAAAGATGCGGGAACGCCTGAAGATCCCGAAAAAATATAGGTAAAAAGAGGTTGTTGTAATTTGTTAAAAACTAAATATAAGTAGCCGAAAAGTGACAAATAAGAAAGTTCTGGCTGGAAGTTTTTTTCGATGGATCAGTAGAAGTAAATAGTTCAGATTTTTAGTTCTGAGCTTTTTGAGTGGCGCCAGATCTTTTCTTTTAAGAAAAACATCCGATACCGCTTTGTTGATCCCTTCATCTGTTAACTGATCGGAACCGCAAAAAGATAATTTTCCGAATTGTTTCCTATACTCACTGAAGAGGGTTTACCCGCAGTTCCGGTATCACATAATGTAAACCATGTATATAGTGTCGTATTAGCCGCTGTTATATGCACGGGGATGACCCCCTGTAAAAAAGAATACACTCCGGACATTGTTGTATAGCCGGATACCAGGCTGCTTCCCAAAAATGAGAATCCTGAAGAAGTGTAGCTTGTATTGCTGCTGCTCAGCGATATACGCATCCAGAAATTTTTGTCGGCAGTTGCCACTTCTTGGGCCTTTACCAGCTGACCGATATAGACCAGCCATTTTCCTGTGGGAAGGGTTAAAGTAGAATTGATCAGCGTATTGGCTGCTACCTGTTTTTCAACGGTATTGGCGGTTCCCAGGACCGTTTGTGTAATAGCGGGGAACACATTCCAGCTTGCTTTTCCCTGGGCATCGCTTGTTAATATTTTACCTGCTCCCTGGCTTCCGTCCTGGAGCTGAAATCCCTCTTTTACAGTGGACGTACTGATGTGTAACCTGGCCTGAGGGTCGGTGGTGCCTATTCCCACATTTCCACCGGTAGTAATCCTTACCCGAAAAGCATTATTCGTCATAAAGTCCAGAGGATGATTGGTAGAGGTACCCAGCCACCCGGCATCAGTATTCCCGTTGGTTGTTCCTCTTCCCAGAAAAGTCTGGAGCCTGATGGTTCCGTCCGTATGCTGCAGCCCGACAGAATTGGCTGATGTCGCAATGTCTAGTTTCGTTTGAGGGGTTGTGGTTCCGATGCCGACCTTGCCGTCCGCTTTCACCACAAAATCATTTGCCTGCTGGGCTGTTGTTAGGCTTCCTGTCGCAGGATTGTCTTTCGCCCCGTCTACATGAAAAGTGCCCTGTGGATTAATGTTGTTAATTGCTACCTGAGCGTTTGACAACCCACATACACTAAGGGTCATAAGGAGTGATTTTACCTTATTTTTTGATGATACCATACTATTTATATTTTTTGTACTCAATAATCTCTTATACAGACAGAACCATCTGAAAGACCGCTGTCGGAATTCTTTGTAATGTCAGAGCGTATTGCTGTGACAAAGATGCGGGAACACCTGAAGATCCCGAAAAAATATAAGTAAAAAGAGATTGTCAAGATTGTAATTTTAAAACTTAAATCTTGTAGTTTAAAAACGACAGGTAAGCTGTTTTTTAATTTTCTTAGTTTTATAATAGTAACATTCCGCTTATAATTTCTTCCCAACATGATGATGTACAAATGCCTATATTCATGCTGCTGTTCTGCATACAGTTCTTCGATGGCCAGAATGTTGTTTACAGTTTTCAGCCCCTCACCTGATTACCGGCATACAAGAATATGATCACTCGCACTGGCTTATAGGGTCAGAGATGCTGTGTATCTGCTGGAACGTTTTACCGGCAAAGACTGAAAAAATATCCTCAGAATCCCTGAATGTCAGGGAGATCGTGAGAACTTCCAATGGAACTCTCCGGGGTCCTTACCCGCGGAAAGGGCTTTTTCCTGTACAGAATGAATCCTGAACATCAGGGAAAGCATACTATGGTTCAGGTATTCTTTACAAACATTACATAATCAGGATGTTATGAGAAAAAAGATGTAAAGAAAATTTGCCTCTGTTGTAATTTACAACAGACGAAAGTAAGTTAAAAACTAGTAAAAGCTAGCGTTGATGAAAGACCTTTGTTGTTCAGGTGAAACAGCCTGCCCGTTTGAACTACTGGGTTTCAAACGGGACGGCATACAGCTGAACATAGGGTCCGTAGTATCCTGAGTCAAACCTGAACAGAATGGTTGAGTTCGTAATATTGCTCCAGTTAGCACTATCCATGTACACCCACAGATACAGCGTGGTATCCGATGTAATATTAACGGCTATATTGCCTGATCCGTAATAATCTGGACTTATTGACCCTGTATTGTAAAGCCTGGGAATAATGACGGATTTCAGGGGTGTAAGGTATGTAGGTGCTGTATTTGTGGTGGAGGAGGTAGAGAAAAAGACGGCTGCAAATCCAGAATTAGTGTTCCCTGGAATCGCATTGGGACCACTGGGTGCACACCACATGGTAAAATTTATCTGATATTTTCCTTTGGTTAGTTTAATATAACCTCCTGAATAAGCAATTCTCTGATCATTGGCAATAGTAGGGTCATCTATTGTCGGGACGTAAAGAAAGGTATTAGGTAAGTTACCCAACTTGGCAAAGCTGGTTGAAGGAGACGCCCATCTGGCATATCCTTCAGTATCAGATGTCAGCACTTTACCCAATCCCTGGGTACCGTCCGTAATTTTAACGGCTCCGGGAGACGTACCATTGTTGATATCCAGCTTTGTGCTGGGAGAGGTGGTTCCGATTCCAACCTTGCCGTCAGCCTTCACCACGAAGTCATTGGCCTGCTGGCCTGCTGTAGGTGCTCCCGTTGCGGGATTGTCTTTGGCCCCGTCCACATGAAAAATACCCTGGGGATTGGTGTTGTTAATCGCTACCTGAGCATTGAAAAGCCCATACCAACCCAAAGTTAAGAGGAGCAGGGTTCGCTTTGTTTTTAATTCTGACATCTTGAGTTGCTTTACATTATACGTTGTTTGAACATTCTTAAAAAAACTTCTTTTTTTATCCGCTATGAAGCCTGAACACCCGCTGAATATACTCTTTGTAATCTGTTTCAGGAGAAAGAGCAGGAGCGGAGAAAATCCCGGTACCCAGGACTCGTTGTAGTCGTTTTTCAAAGGCAAATGTCTTATAAAGATTGTGAAAATTGAAAAAATAAAAGTAAAAATAGATTGGAGTGGTTGTAATTTTAAAACTTAAATCTTGTAGTCTAAAAACGACAGGTAAGATGGTTTTTAATCGGATAAATTTTCTTAGTTTTATAATAGTAACATTCCGCTTATAATTTCTCCCCGACATGATGATGTACAAAAAGCTTATATTCATGCTGCTGTTCTGCATACAGTTCTTCGATGGCCAGAATGTTGTCTCCCGCTGGTACGATACAGACAGCGGGCTTCCCCAGAACAGTGTAAAGGATATCATCAGAGACCGGTATGGCTTTATATGGCTGAGTACTGAAAACGGCCTCGTACGTTATGACGGAAGTCATTTTGTGACTTTCAACCGTCTTCAGGTCAAAAATAACAGGTTCACCGTTTTTCTGGGGGATATCGCCAAAGACAGTATTTACAATCTCACAGCATTTGACGAAAATACCGTACTGATCTCAAAAAGGAATGCCAGGGTACTCAGTAAGCCATTGGGAAAAGTGAGGGAAATCCTGAACGAACGCACAAAGAATGCCGTGATTGTAAAAAATGATCAGAATCCGTTTCCGGGCGTTTCCCGTTTTTGTATTCCTTTTGATCAGCAACATGCCTATTACCTGTGGAAGGACGGTACCATCCTGTACAATAACCAGAGGATCGCAAAACTGAAAGGATTACGCGACCATTTGATGTCCGATGTTTTCTGCCTCGGGAAGACCCTTTTTGTGCTGTCCCGGTCTTTAAAAAAAATATACCAGATCAAGGGTGCGGAAATCACCCTGCCGGAAGTTCCGGAAGTTCTGCTGGAGAAAGACAGTAAAATTTACTGGAGCATGATCAACGATCAGGCATTTGTGATCAACAAAGGAATGATATACAAAATTGAAACCGGAAATAAACGGCTTATCCTTAGGAAAATTACAGAGTATGACGTGTCCCGGTCACCGCTGACCTCCATCTATCTGGACGAGCCCGGTAACAGCCTGTATGTGGGAACCCTGACAAATGGACTGAATATCATCCAGCTCAACAGGTTTTATACGGTTACTAAATCTGACAGAGACATTGATAATATTTTTTATGCCCAGCTTCCCTTCGGGCCAGATCGTGTCATCACGCCCTCCGGAGAGGTATATAATGAAAACGGATTGCTTAAACAGTATCATTTCAGGAATGCCAACCGTTTTTTTTCATTATACGATGAAGACAAAAATATCATCGTGCAGACGGATGACCATATCGTCCGCTATCTCCGAAGCACAGATTATTCCAGAAAGGAAAAACTGTATTTTAAAAAACCGGTATCTTTTATCTGGAGGCTTCAAAATGAATATGCAGTGGTGTTCTACAACCCGCAGCAGGGCTCCCAGGTTGTTTTTTATAAAGATGGCCGTTTTACAAAACCTTTTTTACAGTTTTCAGCCCCGCATCCGATTACCAGCGCACAAGAATATGACCGTTCGCACTGGCTTATAGGAACCAGAGATGGCGTGTACCTGGTGGGGCGTTCATCGGCAAAGACTGAAAAAATATCCTCAGAATCCCTGAATGTGAGGGAGATCGTCAGAACTTCCGATGGGAGTATCTGGGTCCTTACCCGCGGAAAGGGCTTTTTCCTGTACAGAGACAACCGGTTGGTCAGGATGCCGCAGGGAGAAGAGGAAGGACTGCTGTATCCCAATTCGATCCTTGAAGACCGGAACGGTTTTTTCTGGATCAGTACCGATAACGGATTGTTTAAAATTCTGAGAAAAAATCTCCTCCGGTACGCTAAAGATAAAAACGAGCCGGTTCACTATTATAAATACAGTAAGGAAGATGGTTTCAATACCAATGAATTCAATGGAGGCTGCTCTCCGGGCGCCACTGTGCTGCAGAACGGAAAGTTTGTTTTTCCTTCCATTAAAGGAATGGTGTTTTTTGATCCCCGTGAAGTAAAGAGTATATATCCACACAACTTTTTTCTGGAACGGATGGTTTTCAGTGATCCTAAAAGCTATCGAAGCGGAAACACCGTATATCTGGAGAATAATTTTTATAAAGCTGAGCTCAGTATTGATGTCCCTTATTACGACAACCGTTCTAATCTTATCATTGAAACCCGGCTGAAAAACTCCAATACAGACCGGTGGGAAAAACTGAACAGTGAGGGTATATACACGATTACCAATCTCGGACCGGGTAGTTATGATCTGATTGTGAGGGTGCTGGTATCACCGGACCGGTATCTGTACAAGACCCTCCATATTCATGTAAAATATTTGTTCTATCAGACACTGGCTTTTAAGCTGGGGGTATTGCTGGTTATGATGATTTTAACCATCATCATGATACAGTGGAGGATCAGGAAGCAGGAGCTTAAAAAAAAGGAACTGGAAAATATCATTCAGGAAAGAACCCGCAAGCTCAAGGATACCGTTTCCAAACTGGAGGAGACGCGGGAACTGCTGCGGAAAGAAAGCATCCAGCAGAAAAAACTCCTGGAAACCATAAGCCACGATATCGTAACGCCGATCAAGTTCTTATCTATCTCTGCAAAAAAAATCTATGAAATGGAGGAGTGCGGCCGCGATGAGCAAAAAATGTATTTTGAGAATTTTTACAAGTCGACGGTAGAATTTTATAATTTTGTAAAAACATTAAAGCAATACGCCGAAATCTACAATATCCCTGATGAAGCCGGCAGTTATGATCTGTATGAGATGGTAGAGCTGAAAAAAGGATTGTTTGAGACAGCGGCAAGAGAGCAGGGGACGGTGATCGTCAACAAGATAAACAGACCTGCTTTTTCCAGAGTCAATCAAAATGTAATGGCAGTGATTATTCATAATCTGATTGACAATGCTGTGAAAAATACGGTAGATGGTGTGGTGGAAATACAGGTTGCCGAAGATGACGTTAGGCTGCAGCTGGAAATAATAGATACAGGAAAAGGAATGACGGCAGAACAGATTAAGTATTATCAGAAGGTGCAGGACAATATTGAAAATGAAAAACTGATGCTGCAGAAATACAGTCTGGGGCTGCACCTTATCCTTCAGCTGCTGCAGATGGTCAACGGCAGGATAACATTTAAAAACAATAGCCCCCGGGGAACCATCGTATCTGTTACTATAAAAAAAACAAAATATGAATAAAAAAATTATCATCGCTGATGATCACTTTGTGGTAAGATTAGGTACCACCCTAATTCTGGAATCTCATTATAATGGGATCCGGATTGCTCATGCAGAATCCTATTCAGAGCTGGTCAGCAAGCTGCATGCAGAAGAATTCAATCTGCTGATTTTAGACATCAATATGCCGGAAAGCCAGTATTTAAAGATGATCGGTGAAATAAAAGCCATACAGCCTTCGCTTAAAATTCTTGTGTTTTCCGTATATGATGATGATATTGCCGCACAATATATTATAGAAGGAGCAGATGGCTATATCAACAAATTATCCGATGAAAGTAATATTGTAGAAGCGGTAGAACAAGTTTTTCAGACCGGTAAATATTATTCACCGGATATTATGACCCGGATTGTTGCCTATGCCAAGAAGGATGTTCCGGCACATCCTCTTGATTCTTTATCGGAAAGGGAGAAGGAAATATTTGACCTTTTGCTGAAAGGCTATGGAAATATTGAAATATCCAATGAATTAAACCTCCATTTGTCTACAATAAGTACTTATAAAACAAGAGTTTTTAAAAAGCTCAATATAAAAAATACCATAGACCTAGTGAGGTTAGGAGAACAGAACCGGTCTCATAAATTTAAATAAAGACCACCGGCCGGAGATACAGTATACGAAGGTACTGTAGAGACTACCGCGGTAAGCGGTATGATTTCCGGACTTCCGGAGGAGGCTCCGGAACTTTATATAAAACCTCTTTTGTAAAATTTCAGGTTACAATACCCTGTTATAAGTAGTTTGGTTAACGGTTTCAGCGTATTGCATTCTTCTGTCAGACGAATCTCTTTCCGGATATTGTTCAGGGAAAGTTTTATCGTTAAAAGACGTGTGCTTTTCTCCATCATTATCCATCAATATCATATTTTATCCCACAGCTCTGGTTCTGTTTTGTTTTGAGCGGGATGCTTATGAATGGAATGGTATTTTCGTATACAGAATTATCAATACGCGAGACCTGAGCGCGCTGTGATCTGCCGGCTGAAAAAAGTTCCGTATGATACAGGCCGGAAATTCTATGGCTATACTGTTTTTTATGACATTTTTAAATTACAATGATGCTCATCTATCTTTACATTATTTTTTTCTGTACGTTCCAGGATTGTGGCATATTTGTACGGAAGACAGCTGCATGATTCTGCAGCATTTCTTTTAAGAGATTCCAGATAGTGCTGTATTATTTAAAAGCACAAAAAAGAAGTAAATGATGAAAGTCAGTGAGTGCTCATAAGGTAAAAGATAGAGATTTTACGATAATTTCATACAAATTTTATATATTTTTTTTATTCAATTTCTATCTCTGTGAGCACTCCTGATCATTCATTCAATAGCAGCAGACTTTAATTATCTGAATCTTTAATTAAAAAATATACATATACAGCAGAGCATTGTGAAGTTGTATCAGCACAATCTCCTGATTTTTTACATTTTCCATACTATGATAACAAGAATTGAATACGGCTTAGCCTTGGACTTGCATATCCGGTATATATAAATATATAATGAAATATGAAGAGTTTTTTTTGCAGTACTGTTTTTTTAGCCACTCATATGGTATTCGCCCAGGTATCCGTTAATACGACTAATCCTCAGGGCGCGTTTCATGTAGACGGATCCAAAGATAATCCGGCTACCGGGACTCCTACAGCTGTTCAGCAGGCAAATGATTTTGTGGTGAAACCCAGCGGCAGCGTGGGAGTGGGAACCGTTGTGCCCGATACCAATGCGGTTCTGGACCTCAAATCCGATCTCAAAGGATTTTTACCTCCCAGACTGGCCCTTACTTCTTCTGCTTTACCGGCACCGCTTTCCGCTCATGTAGCCGGAATGGTGGTGTATAATACATCAACTGCTAATGGGTTGTCTCCTGGATTATATCTCAATGACGGAACAAAGTGGGGGCTGCTGAATGTAGTTTCAGATACTCAGGGTACAACACTTACCAAAGTAAAATACAGGGGAAGGAATCTTGAAACCAATGGTTATAATAAACCCACGCTTAAAGTGCCCGCAATGAACATGGAATTCAGGTTCGCCGTTAAGGGAGGATATAATTATCTGGAGGTTAGGCTGCTATCTGCCCCTTCCGCTGATGTAACGTACAATGCGAGTATGTTATGGTTTGGGCAATCAATACCGAATAATTGGAATAATGGTAATACCAATACGTCCGTTACGTTTACCCCCTCCAACTGGAATGTATGGTCCCAGGGCTTATCTTATGGTAGATGGAATGGTACATGGAGCTACCAGTGCCAGATCTCAACTACTACCGGGGTGGTTCCGGGGAGCAACGATCTCCTGGTGGGAGATTTCTACGGAATCAATACCTTTGGCAGCGGAGCAGGTGAAAATAATGAAATATATGTACTGGCATTTGACCTGTATTGATAGCATTCCGTAAAAAGTACGGCCCTGCCTCATCAGCCTGTACGGGCCTTTCAGCGGCAGGATGCACCGGAACGATAGGAGGAAGGATAATCCGGTACAGGCTATCTTCCCTGCCTGTCAATAAGGACCTGTAAAATGGTTAAAGGTAAACAGAACATATAATCTGTAATCAGCGAGTGTTCATCCTTTTTTAAGGAAAGTCATAACTTCATAGTTAACATTTTTGAGAATATTATTTTATTTGGTTTCATCAGTTCTTTTTAATACTCCTTGAAAAAAATATGAGCACTCCTGTTTATGTAATCATTAAAGATTTCCTGGTATAAAATATTATCAGAGGCAGCCATCCAGTTTATAATAAGCTAAAGTATCCATACTCATCACAATTATTAAAATGTATTTCATTTTGGTAGTAATATATTGTTTTTTCTTTTTTTTAATTCTTATAGAAATTATAAAAATGATGGCGCTCTGATGATATCAGTATGAATGGACCCGCACCGGACAGATCACGAAATAGATTAAGTAAACCCGTAGCAGAAAGGTCCGTTACGTTGACCTCCTCCAACTGGAATGTATGGTCCCGGGGCTTATTTTATGGTACATGGAGCTATCAGTGCCAGATCTCAACTACTATCGGGGTGGTTCCGAGGAAAGATCTCCTGGTAGGAGATTCCTGCGGAATCAAATACCTTTGGCAGCGGAGCAGGTGAAAATAATGAAATATATGTACGGCATTGGGCCAGTATTGATCCCGTTTTGGTAAAAATGAGCCCTGTCTTAAGAATCTGCTGACCGTTCAGCAGCAGGATGCACAAGAACTTTAGGGTCTGAAATAGCTTTACGCTTTGTAAACATGCAAAATTGTAGTTTTTATACTACTCATTGATGGTTTTAATTTACAATCCATACAATTTATCTTTACAATATTTTTTTCTGTAACCCGGCGGATTATAGCAACTTTGTATCAAAATATAATCCGGTAACGGGCTGTCAGTACGGTATGTGAAAACATTGTGTAAAACGGTAAAAGTAAACAAAAAAATAAGATACAAATAACCTGTAATCAGTGAGTGTTCATCCCTTTTATCAGGAATACCATTTTTTATAATAAAAACACAAGTGATATCATTTTGATTCATCAATTTTTTAAATCCTCCTTATAAAAATATGAGCACTCCTGTTTATGTAATCATTAAAAGATTTCCACTGCCCGCATCTATCCGGGAAAACAATGTTAGCAGACAGGTAATATCTGTCCAGGATTCTTAGAAAATAACGCATGATACCGGCGGATTGTATGGACTGTTATTGAGGAAGCCGCAGCCGGCTTCTCCATAAGGCTGCTTTAATGAATATGTAAGTTTTATTTTAATAGTATGTATATGTTATGAAAAAAATTTTTTACCCTGTTGCTTTTTTTACGGCTCAGCTTGTATGCTCTCAGGTATCGGTAAATACCGCTAATCCCCAGGGTGCCTTTCATGTAGACGGAGCGAAAGACAATTCCGCAACGGGAACACCCACAGCTGCCCAGCAGGTCAATGACTTTGTCGTTAAATCTGATGGCAGTGTAGGAATAGGCACCATTACACCGGCGGATAAATTTGAAATTGTGGGAGGGGATCTCAATATCTCAAATTATACTTCAAAAACTCCGGCAGCAGGTGACCACCAGAGGGCCGGGGGATTGAATTTCAGGCTGGGGAATATCGCACAGCGAGGATTGCCGGTGGCAGGTATTGTAGGATATGACCGGTGGGATGGCGACGTCACAAGTACCGGCACTACCGCCGGAGTTATTATTGATGAAATCAAGTATAAAGGCGATCTGGCGATAGAGACACTCAGGAACTCAGTATTGACAGAAGCTATGCGCATTGCGTCGTACGGCAGTGTAGGAATCGGAACCAGTGCACCCAGTACAAAATCAGTATTAGACCTTAGTGCTACCGATAAGGGATTTCTGTTACCCCGGCTTACGACTGCACAGCGTATCGCGATAGCCCCCAACGCCACTACTGAGAAAGGCATGCAGGTGTATGATACGGATACCGGCTCGGTATGGTACTGGAACGGAACGCTATGGCTGCAGCAAAGAAATATTTTTGACAGCAACGGGGATGTTTCTCCGGCATCGGCCGTCAACCGGACCATAAGCTTTAGCAATGGAGGCAGCCTGAATATTGACAGCAATACGCTTTTTGCAGATGCCACGAATAACAGAGTGGGAATCGGAACCAATACCCCGGCAGATAAGGTTGAAATTGTCGGCGGGGATCTGAATATGAGCAGCTATGCTTATAAAACGCCAGCTGATGATGATCAGAAAGCTGGGGAAATCAATTTCAGGCTGGGAGGGAATGCCGGAGAACGTTCTATTCCGGCTGCAAGTATCGTGGCGTATGATAAGTGGAATGGCGGTACTTCTTATATGGGAGATCTGGCTTTAAAAACACAATATGGACCTTATCTATATGAGAGAGTACGCATTAATTTCCAAGGTAATGTCGGAATCGGTACGGCCAGTCCTACGCAAAAGCTGCATGTAATGGGAAATATACTGGCTTCCGGTACCATTACTCCCTCAGATATAAGGATCAAGAAAGATATTACTGATAATGCCTATGGTCTGAAAGAGCTGCTGGAGCTTCGTACCATCCGTTACCGTTATAAAGACGAAGCATTAGGAAAAGATCAGAAACTAGGATTTGTAGCACAGCAGATCAAAACAGCAATGCCTGAGCTGGTAACCACAGCCCATGATGAAATAAAGACCCTTGGGGTCAACTATGCTGAAATGACGGTGGTGCTTACCAAAGCGGTTCAGCAGCAGCAAGAAATGCTTAAAAGCCAGCAGGAGCAGATCGATAAGCTGAAAAGTCAGGTTAAAAAACTTTTGGGTGATGCATCTTTTCGATAAACAAAAATAATGCAGAAGAAAATCTTCTGCAGATTATGATAATACCAACACCGAAACACTTACAGGAGTAAGTGTTTTTTTCTTTTGATGTCTGTCCATACTGTATAGAAACTACAGAAGAAAGGAAACTTTTAACTTTCGTTGGAAATGCCGAAACCATCATTATACCCCTGAGGCCGGATCATATATCAGGATTCGGGCCGTATACCTGGCATTGGCTCTGTTCAATAGAGAAGTCAGAAAATGCTTGATATGTAGTTTTTAAACTACGTATTAAAAATTTAAAATGACAGTTAGTACAATCAATGTTTACACTACTTTTTTTTTTGTCTTTATAGATTATGAGATATTTGCTTATGAAATTATAAGGCGATCTGGATTATATATTAAAAATATCAGACTATCCGACAACAGCATAACAGGTAATCGTTAAAAGTATAATGAAACAGTACAGAAGTACATGTTTTGATTAATTTTTCAGTCTTTGCGGATCTCTCTTCTGATGATCATGTTTAAATAATAGGTATAATGAAAAAGGTTTTTTACAGTACTGCTTTTTTTGCTTGCAGTTGGGTATTCTCACAGGTAGGGGTTAATACCGTTAGCCCTCAGGGTACATTTCATATAGATGGAGCTAAAGACAACCCGGCTGAAGGAAGTCCCACGGCGGAACAACAGGCCAATGATTTTGTGGTCAAACCCAACGGTAATGTAGGAATTGGAACTACAACGCCTCAGACCAGACTGGATATCACTACTGCGCCCAACTCGCACGGGCTTCAGCATACAGACGGGACGATCAGGTTACAGACTTTCCTAGGAAAAGGAAATACCAATGGCAATACCGATGCCGGATGGATAGGTACGTATGGTGCTCATCCTCTTGATTTTATGACGGATAATGCATTTCGGGTGAGAATCACCACGGAGGGAAATATGGGAGTAGGAACATTTAACCCCGCAGAGAAACTTCATGTGGCAGGTAAGGTAAAGATAGACAACCTGCCGCCTGCTGCCGGTAATGACAGATCGGTATATGTAGGAGTAGACGGAGTACTGAAGGTACTGCCCAATTCCACAGCCAGAAGGTCTTTATGGGGAGTGATAAAAATTGCCAATGAGGCAGGAGAGAAGATCGTGACCGTAGAAAATGCCGGCTCAGGAGGATGGACTGCCCGGTATGTGGCAGAAGGAACCGTAATCATTACCGCTACAACCCCGTTTGCCTCCGTTCCTTCAGTAGAAATTACACAATACTTAACCAGTAGTAATTCAATAACACATAGTACCACGCCATTTGACCAGGCTAATACCAGAGATAATTCCGGCGTAGATGCTGCGACGCGCAACCAGTTTCAGGTATGGGTTTGTGACTCAGGTGGATACAGAGTAGACGACGGCCGGTCTGTAGGATTTGTCATTGTTGGATATTAATGTAATCCGGCTTCTGAACATACCAGTCTTTTTGTTTGTATGGCACCATTGTGTTTAAATGATCAGTGTCCAGGTGTGTTTCGGCTTGTTTTTGCTGTAATATAAATGAATTACATTACGACGCATTCGTATGGAGCGTATTTTTATGATAGCGTGTGGTAAAACTGCCAGAACAGGTACAGATACCGTAACTATCAGACCGGGGACCCGCTCCGGACCGAAAGTATTTTCATGGATGTTGCTGAAAATGTAGTGGTCGGAAAATTTGTAGTTATTGAACTAATTATAATAGGTTTAAAATGATAGCTAACACAATCAATATTTACAATATTTTTTTTTCTGTTATTATGGATTATGAGATATTTGCTTAAGAAAAGATAAGATAATTAAGGTTAAGTATTAAAAAAAAATTAGAGATCCTGAAAGTATCATAAAAAAAATATAAACCGAATGGAAAATATTCAAATACAAACACCGGATCATCCGGCATAATATATCTCAGAGGACGGCCACCCGTTTTATAATGAGCTTTTATGCATTCATACTCATTTCAATCATTAAAAATCTATTTTATATTGTTTTCTCATTTTTGTCAAATTTTAATAAGACATTATAAAATGGTGGCGCTCTGATGATAGCAGCATAGATAAACCCGCAGCACACAGAATCAGGAAATGCATTCCGGAGATCTGCAGCAGGAGGGGTACTGCAACAATCGACCTGAGATCCTGTTTTCATAAAACATCCTGTAGAATGTTCCCTTCTGCCGATTTCAGAATACGGATTCTAAATAACACAAAAGCAAAAACACTTACCTTTGTAAGTGTTTTTTTCCGTTCATCAGGAACTTAAGGAATGAATCTCAAAAGCTGGGGAATTAGGGAAGACCCGGGTTGCTCTGAAGAGAAAAACCGTCTTTTTTGCTTCTGCAAGCTGCATTTCAGTTTTATAAATAAAATGCAAAGAACCGGATTCAATACATGACGTGTGAGAAAGAATCAACGAAGCTGATTCAGGTTTTGCATTCTTAGAAATATAACATCATGTATTAAAGTCTTTGGATGAAATTTCATGATACACTGGTTTCTTTTCCTTTTAAGCCTTATTCTCCGTTCCGGAAAAGATCATTAAACGGCACAAATCTTCTGATGAAAACTGAATACTCTTCTTTTAATTACTTGTGTGTAGTTTAAAAATTACAACTATCACCATGTATGTTTACTATACTTTTTTTTTCATTCCCATGGATTTTGGGATATTTGTATAGCAAATGACCATCTGGTCTTTTTACAATGAGCAGGAATCAGATCATCAGCAAGTATCATAACTTTTATATGGAGTGAAGGTATCTTTATGTGTTCCAGGTAGATTTTTTTCATGTTAGTTTAATTTGGTAGATTATACTTCCCAGTCTGTGATACTTATAACAAGTATAAAAGTATGATGCTCCTGCTGTTTAGAGGATAACAATATTTTCATTTTGTGTTTTACCGGCTTTTACCGGTGGCCTTAACACTTACTCCGGTAAGTGTTTTTTTTATTTGTGCTCCTGCCGGAGTGGCGTGCCACCGCAGGTCCCGGGTGTCAGCATCCGGCAGACGTACGAAAACCACCGGTTCAGAATACGCCTTTACTGCTACGGATATGATACCCTCACATGAATAAACAGTAGTTTTTATAGTTTTTGAACTCTATTTCACAAGATTAAAAAATGACAACCATACTCATCTATCTTTACAATGCTTTTTTTTCTATCCTTACAGATAAAGGTATATTTGTACAGAATAATAACCCCGACATGTAGAATATCTTTTCTTTTTTGTTGGACCGGAATATCTTCAGTATTATACTTGAGTTACAAATAGAACATTTGAAAATATTGAACACAACCTCCGAAAGTTTGCAGACGGTGCTGCTATTGACAATCGCGTTAAAAAATAGGACTTGCAAGGAAAATCCCAGATTCACTATAATGAAACACGCTAATTTCTTTCGATAATATAACATAGCACATAAATTAGAATTGGATGAAAATTTTTTTGACAACTATGAATTTATTCCCTTAGAATTGGCTCCAATCGTTGAATTTTGGTCTGAAAGGATTGAAAATGGAGAAGATGATGGATACACTTATTGTGATAAATTTCTTAAAGAATGTGAAGAACATGGATATGCTTTTGAATATGATCCTGATGGCCAGCCTTATTTTTTGAGACCATAAGTAGTAAGGAACAAGAAAGCCTTAACGTAAAAATTCATGTTGATGGTTTGGAAAAGGATGGGGAAATAGAGCCTTTAGAATCTGTACAAATGACACTGTTTTAGAAATAAGAAATATTTTTAAAGAATCTTATAATCAATGTGTTATAAAATTTAATTTTTATCGGACAACAGTGATGATTAATGAAAGTTTTTTATTAATCTCACAACTTAAACAGCAAATCATTATGAGAAAAACATTATTCGCCTTGTCAGATGTACTTATGATTACAGCCTGCAACAATGATGAAAATCTTACCCCGGCCCAAGATCAAGGGGCAAACAAGTCTGAAAACAATTCCAATGTGCGGAGCAAACTATGCGCTTCCGAAGAGATTCGTAAAGAAGCTTTAAAGAATAATCCCAGGCTTCTGGCCAGGTACAACGAGATAGAGCAGCAAGCTGCAAAATACATAAGTAATCTTCAACAAGGAAAGATTCTAACTGATGGATCTCTGGAAATTCCTGTCGTTGTGAACTTAATCTATTCCATTCCTGCGGAAAACCTGTCGGATGCCCAGATTCAGGATCAAATAGATGTCCTCAATGAAGATTTATCGGCCACCAATTCAGATATCTCCAAAATCCCAGCTGAATTCCAACCCTTTTCAGCAGGAGATACTAAGATAAAATTCCGATTAAGTAAAATCAATAGAAAATTTAACCCCCGACTCAACTGGAATCACGATAGTATGAAACGATCTTCTACAGGAGGAATCGATGCTACAGATCCTGCCAAAAATCTTAATTTTTGGATCGTTAACAAAATAAACTTTTTTATACTCAATGTTAAGGGCTATGCCACGTTCCCCGAATCAGCAGGGCAATGGGATGATGGAATTGTAGTGATTGCGGTATGCGTTGGAAGAACACAGGAAAAAGGTTTTGGTAGAATGGCCACTCATGAAGTAGGACATTACCTCAATCTTAGACACCTCTGGGGAGGTGTCAATTGTGATGATGATTTCTGTGACGATACCCCTGCTCAGCCTTCCCCTAATAGTGGAAAACCTAACTACCCGCTCTACGGTACTTGTGGAGGCGTACAACGTTCTTTGATGTTCATGAATTACATGGATTATGTAGAAGGTGATGCCATGTATATGTTTTCCGGCAATCAAAATCAAAGGATACAAGCTACCGTTGCATCTAACGGCCCCAGAGCGGGCTTAAGATAAAAAAATGCTCTTTCATTCTGTGAAAGACTCATCAGTTTCAACATTCTTTTTTTACTAAAATATCTATTCCACAATATATTTAAACTAACTAAGTTAACTTTCTTACGACTGTAATAATCCTTCATTAATTTCAGATTTGTTTATAGAACTCAGTAGTTGTTGAACTACATTTTACAAGATTAAAAAATGACAACTATGCTCATCTATCTTTACAATTTTTTTTTTTCTATCCCTACAGATAAAAGTATGTTTGTACCGGATAATAAACCCGCCATGCAGAATATTTAAAATTCTTAGAAAATGGATAGAGATCGAAAAGGGCCGTTTATTACGTCAGCAAGAAAAAGACAAATGTGGGCAGCTATCAAAGCTCCAGCTTAAGAAAAGATATCAGCTTTACGGGCTTTCTCATGTTTTATATAATTAATCTGGTCTTCAGGAACTGGTATTCTTGTAGCTTGGTACAATTTCAGAGAGTGTGCGTTACTTTATAAGGATGAAAGTATTTGAAATAGCTTTTTCATATTAATACGTAGGTTGTGGATCGTATGAATACTTATCATACATTATAAAAACACGCGCACTCCTGTTTAAAAGCAGAACAGTATGTCTTATCGGTTAACCAGTTGCTTTTTAGGATTTACATTTAACACTTACTCCGGTAAGTGTTTTTACTGGTGTTCGGGAAGGAGTGGTTTCCGGTTCCTGATTACAGCTGCCGTAAGAATGTGAAAACGGATTGGCTCCTGTACCGGATCAGAAACAGGGCTGCGGGATCAACATCGTCCTCTTTCAATGTCACGGAGATGCCCCCCTGTCCCGCAGGTAAATAGTGATTTTTGTAGTTTCTTAACTACATGTTCGAATGTTTTAAATGACAACTATGCTAATCTATATTTACGATATTTTTTTTTCTATCCCTATATATAATGGCATATTTGTACATCAATACTACTAAACCGACTATCAGGTTCTTCCCGTCGGACTAAAAATGATACAGATGGAAAACTTTAAGAATATCCATATAGGGGAAATGATCAGAAAAAGAGTGATTGAATGTGAAGTTGAATCCTCCAGAATCTGCAACTTTTTGAATTGCAGCGAAAAATTAATTGAAGAAGTATATCAGTCTCCGAGTATTGACTCGGAAATGCTGGTCCGTCTGAGCAAACTGCTGGAATATGATTTTTTCAGAATCTATACGCAGCATCTTCTGCTTTATTCCCCGTGCAGTTCGAACATAAGCAAAAGAATCAAAAAGCCATCAAAAACAAGTCTGCCTGTCTTCAGGAAAAAAATTTATACCCCCACCATCATCAATTTTGTCACGGAAGAAATAACATCCGGAAGGATGACCCTGGCAAGAGTGATTGAAATATACAGAATCCCTAAAACAACATTGTATAAATGGATGAAAAAATATGCTAAAAATGAGAAATAATAAAAGATTCAGAGAGTGTTCATCCCTTTTATGATTCATACAAGTATACCTATAACACCTAAATTATTTTCTCTAATCTTCTATTATAAACACATACTTAAAACATTATAAGATATGAGCACTCCTGATTATATTAAAATTTATACGGATCTGATCAACCGGAAATATCCCGAAAGAATGCATTCATGCGCTGACTTACTATCCAAAAAAGATCTGAGCGTCATAGATGTGATTACTCTGGAAAAAATGATCCTTCAGAACAAAGATGCTGAAGATGTAGGGAAGTTCCGTTCTTACAGGGAAAATGATATTGTCCAGCTGTTGCTCTATCAGAAAAAACACCAACTGAACAATACCCAGATGGCCAGCGTTTTCAGACTGAGCAGAAATACCATTGCAAAGTGGAAAAAGATGTTTTCTATCAAGACGTATGGATAGCAGATTCCGGTATCCTGACAATGATGTATATCTTAAATGAAAAGTTCTTTTACAGGGCTGCAACCCGGACCTTTCAGGGGCAGCGGGCAGGTCTGATGCTAAATGCATCCGCATAAATCGTCTGAATATGGATCTTAAAATCATTTTATTTATCCCATACAAAAGAAATGAAAACACGAAAACGTAAAATTGCAGTGGTAGGCGCAGGTGCCATAGGTTCTTATTATGGCATCCTCCTGTCTGAAATGGGCTTCGAGGTTCATTTTCTCTTTCACAGTACCTATGAAAAAATGAAAAAACACGGGCTGTTACTGAAATCAGCATACCACGGTGATATCACTCTTTCCAACCCCTGGGTATATTACTCGGCAGAAGATATGCCGGTCTGTGAAATTATTTTGGTCGGATTGAAGACCACGCATAATCAACATGTCCTGCCGAAGGTGCTGCCTTATATAGCAGACAGAGATACCGCTGTTATTATGATTCAGAACGGGCTGGATATGGAAAAAGGAGCCGCTGCCCTGCTGCCGGATCTTCAGTTTGCAGGTGCCGTAACACCGGTACGCTGTTATAAAGACAGTAAAGGAAATATTGTGCATGAAGGGAATGCTGCTATAGACCTGGGGAATTTTAATCTCAGGAATCCGGAGCGCCTCAGGAAATTCGCAAAAGCATTTACCGCTTTTGGTATTCCGTCTTCTTATCAGGACCTTACAACGATAAGATGGAAAAAGCTGGTCTGGAATATGGCATTCAACGGACTCTCTGTGGTTCTGGATGCTACGACAGACCAAATACTGAATAAAGCTGAGAAAAGATGCAGAACCATTATGAATGAAGTCGCTGATGCCGCCAGATCACAGGGGGTTGCTATCAGTACGTCGTTCATTGATGAATTAATTCTGTTAACCAAAACCATCAGCCCGTATGCTCCGAGTATGAAACGGGATTTTGAAAATTTCCGGCCTATGGAACTCGAATATATCTATGAAAAACCCATAGCCACCGCCCGGAAAGCCGGAATAGAAATGCCGGAAACCACCCGGCTTTTTCATGAACTGCAATCTCTTGAAGAAACTGGCAGCCCTGCTAAATAATCCGGCGTGAAACATGCCTGCCTGATGCCCCTCTGAAACACTCCGCCGGAGTCTCTTTTTTAGACACACAGCACTCCGGTTACCCTATGTAAACAGGGTAATTCTGAGTGTCCCCCTGTACGTAACAGCTGCCTGTCATCAATACAAAACTATACGATATGTTTACGATAAAAAATAAGGTATGTCTGCTCATGGTACTGTTATTATCCTTTGCAGGATACGGGCAGGTGGGCATCAATAATCCCTCTCCTTCGGCTACCCTGGAAATTACCGCAAAGAAAACAGACGGCAGCCGCCCGGAAGGGATTATTCCTACCCGTTTACCGGGAGATTCCCTTCGTAAGGCCGACCAGAAGGGGGTGTACGGCCGCAGCCAGGATGGGGTGATAACCTTTGTCACCGCTGCAGCTTCTCCGGTAAACCGGGTGGGACAGACTATTGATATCGATGCGCGGGGCTATTATTACTATGACTTTCCTGCCAATAAATGGATTAAGCTGTATGGTTCCGCCAGTGCCTCGGCTACCGTGAATACCCTTACCTGTACAGGAGCCGCAGTGAAAGGCAGCCTGTACAGCGGAACCCCTGCATCAGGAGTCAGCGTTCAGATTCCTTACACAGGAGGAAACGGAGGCGATTATCCGGCCCAGACGATTACCTCTGCCGGCGTAACAGGTCTTACCGCTGCTTTACCTGCCGGTACCCTTGGTTCCTCCGGCAAACTTGATTTTACCGTTAGCGGAACCCCTTCCGGTACGGGTACCGCCAGCTTTGCTCTGATTTTTGGCGGGAAGACCTGTACTTTTACCCTCACAGTGAATGCGGCGGCGGTTGTGACCGCCCTTAATTGCACCGGAGCCACAGTGACGGGCGGCCTGTATAGCGGAACGCCTGCATCAGAAGTCAGCGTTCAGATTTCTTATACAGGAGGGAATTCTGCGTCCTATCCCGCCCAGACCATTTCTTCTACGGGAGTGACAGGCCTTACGGCGAGTTTACTTTCCGGAAGCATTGGTGATGCCGGAAACCTTACCTACACCATCACCGGAACCCCTTCCGATTCCGGAACGGCCAGCTTTGCCATTAGTTTTGGCGGGAAGAGTTGTACTTTTACCATAAAAGTGAATGCTGTGGCGGCTGTCTCCACCCTTAATTGCACCGGAGCCACAGTGACAGGCAGCCTGTACAACGGATTCCGTGCATCAGAAGTCAGTGTTCAGATTCCTTATGCAGGAGGGAATTCCGTGTCCTATCCCGCCCAGACCATTTCTTCTGCGGGAGTAACGGGCCTTACGGCTGCTTTACCTGCCGGCAGTATGGGTGCTGCCGGAAACCTTACCTACACCATCACCGGAACGCCTTCCGGAACCGGAACGGCCAGCTTTACCATTAGTTTTGGCGGGAAGACCTGTACTTTTACCATGACGGTCAACACCGGGGCTGCAGTTACCCAGCTTAGCTGTACAGAAGGTACCCGAACGGGCTCCCTGATGCATGGGGTGGCAGCTTCAGCCGTGAGTTTCAAAATTCCTTACACCGGGGGTAATTCCGCCTCCTATCCCGTACAGACTATTGCTTCTACCGGCATAACAGGCCTTACGGCTACCCTGAATGCGGGTACCATTGGTGCTTCCGGAAAGCTTGAGTATACCGTCAGCGGTACCCCCGAGGGTACAGGAAGCGCAAAATTTATGGTGGGCTTCGGAGGGAAGAACTGCGAATTTACGATGCCGGTCGCTGACAATCCGGATCCGGTAGTAAACTGGCTCAGCTGCGGGAGTGGAACGCTGACAGGAACTATTATCCCTGGAGAGGTGCCGGCGGGAGTGAGTTTCACCATTCCTTACGGAGGAGGAAATGGTAAAGCGTATCCTGCCCAGTCGATCTTTGGTAGTAATGGAGGTCCGATTGGTCTTACCGCTTTTTTAGCAGCTGGGACGCTGGCCAACGGAGCAGGTTCCGTTACCTATACCATAAGCCCGAGAACTAATATCGCGGGTAATTTTAAATTCGTTGCTGATCTGGGGGGGAAAACCTGTGAATTTAGACTTAATGTACCTATGAAACCTCCAGATCTTAAAATAACCAGGCTCGATTGTGCAACTGCAACAAAAACAGGAACCCTGACCAGCGGAACCGCTGCTTCAGGGGTGAGTTTCACCATTACTTACAGTGTCAACGGTCCAGCGGGACAGTCTGGAGCTTACCCTGCCCAGAGTATTTCTTCTACCGGGGTCACCGGCCTTACGGCCTCTCTGCCTGCGGGTTGGGGTAAGGCTCCCCATGACCAAACAATCACCTTTACGGTAAGCGGCACTCCCTCAGGTACCGGAACCGCCAGCTTTGCGTTCAATTTCGGAGGCATAGACTGTACCGTTGGCCTTACTGTCAATTAGGAAGCGCAGCCGGTCCGGAAGTAAGGCCGGCTGCCTGTCATCAATACAAATTATTAAATCTATATGATATGTTTACGATAAAAAATAAGGTATGTGTGATCGTGGTGCTGTTATTATCCTTTGCGGGATACGGACAGGTGGGGATCAATAATCCCTCTCCTTCGGCTACCCTGGAAATTACCGCAAAGAAAACAGGCGGCAGCCGCCCGGAAGGGGTTATTTATACCCGTTTACCGGGAGATTCCCTTCGTAAGGCCGACCAGAAGGGGGTGTATGGCCGCAATCAGGATGGGGTGATGACCTTTGTCACCGCTGCGGCTTCTCCGGTAAACCGGGTAGGACAGACCATTGATATCGATGCGCGGGGCTATTATTACTATGATTTTCCTGCCAATAAATGGATTAAGGTGTATGGTTCCGCCAGTACCTCGGCTACAGTGAATATACTCAATTGTACCGGAGGCACAAAAACGGGTGCCCTTACCAATGGGGTTGCCGCTTCAGATGTAAGTTTCCGGATTCCTTACACAGGAGGAAACGGAGGCAATTATCCGGCTCAGACGATTACCTCTGCCGGCGTAACAGGGCTTACCGCCGCTTTACCTGCCGGTACCCTTGGTTCCTCCGGCAATCTTGATTTTACCGTCAGCGGAACCCCTTCCGGTACGGGTACCGCCAGCTTTGATCTCATTTTTGGCGGGAAGACCTGTACTTTTACCATGGATGTCGGGGCCCCGGCTACCGTTACCCGGCTCAACTGTTCCGGGATTACCCAAACGGCGCAGGTGTATCATAATGAAACACCTACCGCGCAAATAGTGGTTCCCTATAGCGGTGGAAATGTAGGGGAAACTTATCCCCGACAAGACTTATTTGCCTTTCAGGAGCCTAGGGGAGGATCTTATAGTATCGCACTTTCCGCAATGAGACACGCTGGTACAATCACTTCTTCCAGTGGCAATATAATATATCATTTAAATAATGGTGGTGTGGGAGCGGGAAATTATAAGTTTACTATCAGTTATGGAGGGCAGAGCTGTGAATACACACTGAAGGTAATCAGGCGCTAGCCCCCCCGGTCCATGTGAAAAAGGATGCTGCAGTGTAAGAGACCCAAACAGGAGTCTTCTGAAAAAAAACTTATCCGGCAAAACACCCCTGTGCACGAAGACTTCATTAGAAATTCTGAAATAGTACCGATGGCCGGAGACATAGCACCTGATCATAACCGGAAATACTGCCGGAAGCGCAGATATTGAATCTGATGTTCTTCATGATGGTATTTTTACAAATATTTTGGACAACGTTTTGTCGGACATCAGAATTTTATAAAGACATCAGCCAATTTTAAAGGGGAAACTGCGACAGACCATTATGCAGCAGGATGTTGTTGTGTCGGATTAATAAAGTTATAAATGTAGTTCTTATACTACATGCTTACGTTTTAAAATGATAGCGAAGCAAACTATTTTTACATCTTTTTTTTTGTATCTCTGATAGATTAGAGGATATTTGCTGTCAGGAGCTATGCCGGTAAACAGACGATAGAAAGCTCCTGATGTTCTTCCACGACAGAGGGCTTGCAAGCGAAATACAGATTTACGTACTCTTCTTTCTTTTAAATCCAAAACCCATAATGAAAAATAAAAAAGAAAAATATTTTACTCCTTTCCAATAATGTCCGGACCGTAATTTGGGACAATCGCCACCGCGAAGCAGATTGCAGATCAATGGATTTTTTTGTGCGGACTTGAATCCCTGCAGTCTGCCGGTCGGTCTCCTGAAGAGATGACGGCCTTTTCCGGATACTCATCTCTCTTTTTCTCTGACCTTCGGTTTTATACCATCACAGAAGAGGGTTATTTGCATAAATACAGTTAATTACACAGAAAAGGACTTCAGTCAAAACTTATTATCAATAAAAATTATCTAACATATTTTTAATTTATGAACAAAAAAAAAATCAGAATTTTATGTGTTCTCTTGTTCTCAACAGGTTATACGGCCCTGTCCGCACAGAAAAAGTTTAAAATAGGTCTGGAGCAGGCGGTTACCTACACCTCCATGGAGGCCAATCTGGCCAGTTCCAACCTGAGTTATTCAAAATACAGCCCGCGGATGGGAGTCGGAGTCAATTTCTCTGCTGAATATTTGTTCTGGAGATCTTTTTTTATAGCTTCCGGGGTTTCCCATGTTCAGAAGAATTACAGATTCGAAAGAACGGGAAAACAAAAGGGCTGGTATACCAATTTCAACAATTCCTTTATAACAGTTCCTGTATTACTGGGAGCCTATATTATAAGAAATCCTTATAAGCAAGAGGGAGTATGGACGAGACTGGCTGCAGGAATGTACCGGGAATACTGGTCGTCCATGAGAAGAGAAGGAAGGTATCCTAATATAGGGATGTTGTTGCCTGACAACTCTTACACCTATATCCGGGTTCAGGAAGAGTACGATTTCCGGAAGAATGAGAATCAGCTCAGAAGATTTGGTTTCGGGCTTCAGGCGCAGGCGCAGGCAGGATATGCTTTTAAGAATATTGATATCTATGGTTCCTGTAATTATCAACACGGAATATCTGATATGAATAGTATTGAGGAGACGCCTCAAAAAATGAGCACCCGGTCTTATATCTTTTCTGTAGGGGCTGCCTATAAATTTTAATAATAATTTACTTTAACAATTTTTGTCAATAAATCATGAAAAAAATAATAACGGTTATGCTTTCAGCTTTTTTGTTTTGTACCAGTACTCATTCATGTATTAAAGAGGATGAAGTGAGGGAAGGAGCGCCCAACCGGAATATCAATGAAAATATTAAGTCGTATGCTGATCTTTTTACGGTGTTCTGGACCGTGATGGATGAGCGCTATAATTTTTTTTATGAACAGAAAAAAAGAGACGGCATGGATTGGACAGCGGTTTATAATGAATATTACCCCAAATTTCTTGCTTTGAAATCCTATCAGCAACAAGGCTTTTCTGAGCACGTTATTCAGGCAGACGCCCGGAAAGCTAAGGAGTATTTTACGAAAATTATTGACCCGATAATGGACAGGCATTATGCTGTATATATAGATCTGCCATCGCTGGGAAGGCAGGCATTCGGGGGAAATGATGAAAGACTGAAACAGACCAGAACATATGGCTTTGACAAAAGGGCTGCGTATATGAAAGAGCATCTTAGAGAGGATGCTTTTGAATCAGAAACCCTGTTGGCTGGCTATTTAAAAGCAAATCCTGATATTTTTTATGTGGCATTTTCAATGTTTGATCTCAGCCAAAACGTAGGCATTTTTAGCGATGATTATTCCTTGAAACCCGTTGCAAATCCCTTAACCATAGCTGAAATTGAAAATGCGGCTGCGCTGCAGCAGATTACCGATGCCAATACAAAATCTGCAATAAGGCAATTGAGCGTAAGTCTATTCAATGAATGGAGCAAAGCCGCTTCTCAAAGTTCAGCAGAGATTACCAACTTTAATGTTCAGATGAAAACTTTCAAAGATACGGAACTGATTTCTCCCGCTCTTTCAGCGGCAGGCCAAAAATTATATGCTAAATTTTCGAATCTGAAAGATTATGAGAGTAAGGAAATTTACGGCTCTTTATTATCTGATGAAACTAAGGCTTATATCCGGTGGTTTATCGGTAGGATGAATGAGCACATCAACACGTCCGGCCTTTCAAAAATAGTAATGGCTTCCTGGGATTTCGACCTAAAAACTGAATTTTATAGAAAATTTTTAAATCCTTTAACGAATGGAAAAATAAAGAAAGTTATTATCGATCTTAGAGATAACGGCGGTGGCCAGATTATTGATTCCAGGTTTTTTGTTGATCGTTTCGTTACAAAAGAAGTGGTGTACGGGTATCAGAGAACCAAAGAAGGAGCAGGAAGATTTAATTATACACCATGGATTGAAGAGCGTGCCATCAGACATCAGTTTGCCATACCTGCACCAATTCCTATGGCCATCCTGACCAATGGCTTTACGGCAAGCATGGGAGAGGCAGCCACCCTTACATGGAAAAGCCAGGGACCGCAGGTGGTATCAATAGGTAATTATACAACAGGTGCAACAGCAGGATTAGGTCCGTTTACTGATTTTAACGGCGGAACTTACCGGGAGAAGTTTGGAGGAAAAATTGAATTTATAATGCCGATGATGGCCTTTAAGGATGCCGGAGGACAGGTTATTGAAGGAATCGGGATAAAACCTGACATTGCTGTGCCTGATCCTACGGATACTGAAATAGCTGCAATGGAGCATTCGCCCAAAACTTTTATAGACAGGGTCATGACAGAAGCGGTAAAATACCTTTCTTCTCAGTAGACGGAATGAATATCTGATAACAATTTCTGATGTAAAAGCGGCCCCGAATTTACTGCCCGGATGGGTTAAAGGACGTTTTGTTTTTCTGGTATTCACTCACTCAAGCAGATCGAAAGATCGACCGAAATTAATAAAGTAACCCGGAAATGTCATGCTCCGGAAAAACTTTAATAAGATAAAGGCATTATCCTCTGTGATAAGTGGCTAAACAGCTGCTTGTAACCTTATGGAAACTATATCACCCGGTCCGGTGAAGCTGTTGGATCACCGTAATGCTGATGCCTGTAACCTAAAATGAAAAACAAAAAAAACAATCAAAGAAATGAAAAATTCACACAAAAATTATGGGCTCCTGACAGGAGCAGCCTTTCTGTTTCTGGTGTCCTGTGAAACAGAAACCAATGCACTCCTGACTTCCCGGGACATGGAACAACAGGAGATGTTGAAAAAAGATCTTATTTTGGAAGGCAGTCCTGAGTACGAAGACATCCTGAAGTATTCGAAAGTATTACCGATGGCCGGTGATAAAAATCCTGTTCGTAAAAACAGAAATTCCGGCACGCTTTCAGAACGTGAATTTGAAATTCCCCAGGATATTCTTTACGGATGGGGACTCAGAAAGTCAAATTTTGATAAAATGCTTGTTAGCAGTAATATCAATGATGCATTTGTAAAGTATTATGTTTCTGCTTATACTACTCTAGGTGCGACCCCTAAAAATTTTATTCCTGATTCTACCATGACCATAGACAGCCGGATTAACGGAGTTGTATCCAATGCAGCCGGTCCGAACAGTGTGAGTACCTATAGAACTACGCCGGATAACTATAACCAACATAGTGTTTTTAATGGTGAGTATAACGGGGCTAATTACTATGTGATGGGAAAACATATGAGAAGAGTATATGGGATGACAATGGATGAAGCAAATAGTATTCTCTTTTGTACGCAGCATAGAGAGCATTCGGGCTATCCTAGGGCCACTGCGTATTTCTTTCAGAACGGAATAGAAAATAATATGCCTGAGCGTTATAAAAATCCAAGCGGGTGGACTGGTATTATTTATAATTTTGGAGTATGGGCAGATTATCCGTTATTATATAATGTATATCAGACAGGTACTCCTGCCGACCCCTGGGCCTTTATGGAGTATGACCGTCAGGATATTTTAACGGGAAATAATATCTCTGTGTTTGCGGCCAGAGCTAATGACAAGTACAAAGACTGGTCATTGAAGGATAAATCAGTGATCTATGGAAAATATAAAAATGAGAAGGAAAATTATACCTACAGTGATCAGGAAGGAAATCTAAAGTTGGTGGGATCAAGTGATATTGTAAATAGGGGGACAACAGAGGCTACTTATAGACGGACAATCACTGTTACTGATGTGAAGTCAGCGAGTGTAACGCATTCCGGGACCAATACCTACAGTATGAACGTAAGTGCGAGTATTTCTAAAACTGCCGGTGTTAATGTAGGGCTCGCATCCAGCAGTATTACTGCTACGCTGGGGTTTGATTTCGGATATGTCAACAGCAGGACTACGGACAATACCGAGACCAATGAAACTTCTACGGCCGATTCTGAGGAGATCACCGTTGCTGTTCCGGCAGGGAGAACCTATAGGGTATTGGTATATTCTTATACGAAAGAAATAAAGGTGCATAAAGGAGCATATTTAAAAACCTATCAGAAGCTTTTCCAAAACAAAGAAAATATGGCGGTTCCCCCGTTTGTCTCAGTCTCTCTTTGCGATGACACTCCTTTTGTTAATATTCCCATCCGTAAATTTGCCGCCTATTCAGGAGTATTTCCTGCTAACGGATACGGGACACGCTACCTTTATACAGGAATCGATTTTACAGGAGGAAACGGTGATTCTAATAAAAATGCGTATGATTTGTTGTGGATGGGGGATGTAGAGGTTAAGGTACAATCAACAAACGAAATGCAAAAACGTATAGAGATAATGGATGTTACCAATCCTAATAATCCGGTAAGGGTTCCTTAACTGTTTTTATTGATTTTACAAAACTATTGATGTAAACTTCTTTGAATGATTACGAATGATTTGTGAAATCAGGGTGTAGCAACCAATCTGTACCGAGTGATTAAAACATGGTGCAGATGATTGCTAAAATGTATCCCTGTGCTTTTGTTAATACTACTGTTTAAATGCTTTCATGATGTCACACAAACAACAACAACGATTACTGTATCACATGCGTTTCCGGGGAATGACCAGACATGAGGTAACCGAACTGCTTGGAGACGGATCTTATGATGCTGATACTGATGTCTGGCATTATACGGTACATATCACATTCTGGGGAAGAAAAACGATTTTTATAATTGGGTACCGGAGTGATAACACGGTGGAATTTAAATTGACAAAATATACATACTAAGGAAACAAATAAATACGTTTTCCCGATGTAATGAATGTTGAAGAATTATGAGTGTTATTTTTACTCATCACATTATATGAAAACTATATATCTGAAAAAATAACATTTTCTTTTACAGTGCATTCTATCGGTAAGAACTTAATTGGATATTGGTAACTGATTGTAAACTAAAAAGCAATTATTCCAAGTAAATAAAAATTGCGCCAACTGTCTTCAGTTGGCGCAATTTGGCTTTCAGTGACCTTAACGAGCGTATCTTCAAACACTTTTATCAATGATTTGGTTGGTTTGGGTCAAATTAAAAAGGAGTTTGCAATTCCAAATTTTTAACATTTGATCACTTGTGGTTGTAAAGTTATTTGCAAATTACTTTTTAGGTAAATGTAATTATCTAATATGTATTGTTAGACCATGGTTGGCTTCCACCTTTTTCTATCGGTTGAGTAAAGATTTAATCAATGATTCATAGAATATTAGTGAATAATATTGAAAATATAATGTGTGCATTCAAATATATATTTTGCTTAATATAATCCGATAATCTTACTAAATTTGCAAAGATATTTTACAATGATGTTATTCGATCAGAGTTTAATGGTATCAAGAAAAGATAATATTACTCCTTTTCGAGATAACGTTTGATATCTCTAACATAGAGAGGGTATTCTTTCTTTGCTTGCGCTGTTTTTTTTAAATCTATGGAATGAGTAACAAATTTTCTTTCCGGGGTGGTTGATTCTAACAAATTGCCAGTCATCGGTTCTATAATCCAGCCTGTGCCACCCCAATCGAATTCAGCACTTTGTCCTGACCTGTTTGAACTCAAACAGTAGGCTCCCGATATAATTGCTGACGCTCTGCCAATTGTTAACCATTGTTCAACAGAAGATTTCCCCGTTGCTCTGGGACATAACAATAGATCTGCATTTTGTTTTCCATATTGACGGGCCCTTTCTGTGAACCACAGTTCAGTACACATAAGCACACCAATTCTCAAGTCATCAAGCTGAACTGTCTCAAAGGAAATATTGTCTTCTCTGTCGAACCAGCTTTCTTCCCAAAAATGATCTTCTTCCGGAAAAAGGGCTTTGGTATGAATTTTCCGATGGCCTTTTCCCTTTTGAAAAACAAATGCCGTATTGTAAAATTTTGTACCAAGAGTCTCGGGAGCAGAATAAATAATATACTTGGCCTCAAGCTTTTCTACTTCCTTAAGCCAAAACTGATGTTGTTCTACACTTTTTTGCTGTACATCTTCTGAGACCTCTTTGCTATTAACAAACCATGAATAAAAAGGCATTTCAGGTAAGAGTAATAAATCTGTCTTATTTTGGTTGAGATAAATTTGGAGTTCTCGCCAGTCTTCTAAAAATTTCTTTCTGTCATTACTGAGTTCACATACCGTAACATTCATACTTAACTATTTTTAATAATATACAATGAACTATTTAAACAACAGGACAAAGTTTGAAAACCTTGTCCTGTTTTATATTGTTCAAAATCAATTATGCGGAAATACCGCCATCAATTTTAAAGCTGCTGCCTGTGATGTATCCTGCTTCATCACCTGCTAGGAAATTAACCAAAGATGCTACTTCCTCTGGAAGAGCAAAGCGCTTTAATGGAATGGATTCCATAAGATACTGGCGTATATTTTCATCAGCATTAATCAGCATATCAGTTTCCGTAGCTCCCGGCTCTACACTGTTCACTGTAATTTTTCTGGGCGCGAGATCCCATGCAAGACCTCGGGTATAAGCAGAAACAGCGGCTTTTGTGGCTATGTAATCAGACATACCCGGACTGCCAATCCTGATTCCACCAACCGAGGCAATGTTGATGATTCTTCCTCCGTCAGGCATATATTTCTGTGCTGTTCTAACGGCTTCGGCAACAGAACGAATATTTACATCGATCTGGTTATTGTATGCTTCTGCTCTTTCGCTTGCAGTTTCAATTGGACCGTTTACGGCTACAGCAGCATTATTGACCAGTATATCGATCCTGCCAAATGCTGCTACAGCTTCTTCGATGGCACTTTCTACAGCTCCTTGAATTGCTCCATTAGCTTTTATGGCTACTGCTTTTCCTCCGGCCTCAACAATATCAGATACGATTTGCTGAGCGTTGCTTTCTGAGTTTAAATAAGTGAAGGCAACCATTGCGCCTTCTTTTGCAAGGCGTTCTACAATTGCTTTTCCCATTCCGCGAGTTCCTCCGGTAACGAAGGCTGCTTTTTCTTTTAATTTTGACATTTTATTTAAATTTTATTGTAAGTTCGTTAATATCAGTTTATAGATAATCTAATGCTTGTAACATTGAATATGTACAATTTCTAAGACTTTCATTAAAGCTTTATTGTTACGGATTGACGATAATTTTACCTGCAGTGTGATTTTTTTCAAGTTCTGTATGAGCCTGCGCTATTTCTTCAAGTTTAAACTTCTTGGAAACATGTGATTTTACTAAACCTTCTTTCATTAATCCTGCAATGGCGGTCATATCTTTCCCGTTTGAAACAACGGCATTGTAATAGGCATGCACATCTAATTCTTTAGCACGCTTTTCCCATTCGCTTCCCTCAATGTGAGACCATAGGCTTAATAATGTACCTCCTTTTTTCACTATACTAAGGGTTTTTTGGATATGCTCATCCCGCAATCCTTCAATAACATAGTCTACCGGTTCGGTTACCTCTAACAAGTCAGTCTTTTGATAATCGACAAATTCATCTGCTCCAAGACTCATCACCAAATCCTTTTTTGATCCGGAAGCTACAGCAATAACATAAGCACCAAAATATTTGGCAAACTGCACTGCAAAATGCCCCACACCGCCACCTGCTGCGGTTATAAGTACACGATCGCCCATTTTTATAGGATTTTTAATGAGTGGTTGCCAGGTAGTTAATGCTGCCATGCCTGCAGCAGCAGCTTCATCATGGGAGATATTATCTGGTTTTATTGTAATATCAGCTATGTTGGCAACTACATATTCTGCATAAGCTTTAGCGTGTCCGGGTGTTGTAAAAGTTGGGAAATTGAGTAGACCAAACACCTCATCACCAACAGTAAATGTGCTGACATTGTTTCCTATAGTTTCAATGACACCCGAAATATCCCAACCCAATATTTTGGGGGTTTCATTGTTAAATATGTAGTCTAATGCAGGGTTTTGTCGTGCATAGATATCTGTGGGATTAATGCTTATTGCATGTACTCTGATGAGCACCTCATCATCATTGGGTGTTGGAATAGGGAGTTCTACCATTGATAATTGGTCAACATCTCCTTGTTTTTTTAGTATGACTGCTTTCATTTGAATGATTATATAATATTGTTGAGAATGTGAATAAATTTTTAAAAATTTTGATCTTTATCTCAATTTCTTATGCAAAGTTATAAGCAATTAGGTATAACTTTGTAACCAGTATCATGGCTGATACTCGGGAGCAAAAAATGGAAGTCTTGAATTAAGGCAAAATTTGCGCTGATAACCGAATAGTAAAGAATAAGGATATGAAAGAATGTGTAAAAACTACAATCGATGCTCAGGATATTAAAGCATTGCAGGATACAATTTATGTCATCGGAGGTAAGTGGAAACTGCCTATAATTTACTCAATATGTAATGGGAATAAGCGTTTCAGTGATATCGAAAAGAGTATTCCCACAATTACCAAACGAATGTTATCACTAAATTTAAAGGAGCTGGAAGCCAATAAACTGATCACACGTAAAGTTGACATAGATTTCCCATCAATTATAGAATATGAGTTTACAGAGTATGCAAAGGAATATGGAGCTTTAATTACCGATATGATCGAGTGGGGAAAGAAGCATAAAAGACTGATAACCGATAAAAGTTAGATTTAAATAATGATTTTAAAAGTGTAAATCTGAAAGAAGTAGCCTTTCAGATTACTTCTTTCATATTTACAGTCGGTTGATCATTCTAATCAACCCCGTACAGTATTCAACAGATCGTGCGGATACCCCAAACTAATGGAGCTTAAGGCATCTAAATGTGCTAATTCTTCAGCTGTCAAATTGATTTCAGCAGCTTTAATGCTTTGCTCAAATTGATCGATATTTCGTGCTCCAAGCAAAGGAAATGCATTCTTGGATAAAGTCCATGCAAATGCAATCTGGCCAGGCGTAGCTTCATATTTTTCTGCAATTCCTACCAGTCCATCAATGATCAGTTTGGTTTTTTCATCTTCCGAATATTCAGCGTCAGTAGAATGACTGTCGCGCGAATATCCAGCTTCTTTGGAAAGAACTAAGAATTTTGAAGCATTGATCATTGACAATCAAATTTCTTCCTGAGTCCTTCACATCTATTAAGCAAAAGGCCAGACTTAAAAGCAGCCGAACTAAATGTTGTAAGTCTAAATGCGAAAACTGATTTGGCAAAAGCTGCAATGTATCCGAGCATAAGTTTGTCACCATCAATAGGTGTTAATTCAAATAAGAACAATACTTGGTTTGATCGTCCCGGTTCTATTAAAAAACGTTGGCTGCCAATTTGGCAATGTCACTTTTGAATAAAAGACAACTTAGAACAGGCTACGAGTCTGCGGTTATTGAGCAGAAAAAAGCAGTCATCAATTATAAGCTGACGTTATTGACTACAGTCGGTGGAGTTTCTGATGTGATGGAAAGCTCTGAGATACCGTAGGTGTTGTTTTTGCGTATTATTACTGCAGGAGGATAATAATGATCTTGGTTGATTAAAATCAGGAATCTTGAAAACAGTTTGTAAATTAAAACAAAAGAGGTATTGCTTTGACAAGATCCATCGATATTTTCAATGATCTGTTTAAATATGCCCATACTTGTTACTATTGAAACAATGTGATGCGTTGTAATCTAAATTTTATTTAGGTGTTATTTCTACAAATATTTTATAACTATTTTAAATAAAGAAATGAGTTATCGAAAGATAGCACCTTTTTTATTAAGTAGTAAAATAAATACGTGACGATGCACTTAAATGTATCAGATCATATTTGTATAAATGTCAGTTCTGCTATCTAAAAAAATATTAGATCAATTATCAAACAAAGAAGATTTTATTCTTGTGATTTGTCATATCTAAATATTGTAAGTTGATTTAAATCAATTTGTTGAGTTTGGGATTCTTGAAAATTCTTTGTAAGTATACACATTGTAAGGATAGATTTTCTTTGCAAGGACTTTAGCAATAACACTACTGATGAACAAAGGAAACAGCAATAGATATCCAGACGGTACTATACTGGAAATAATAAACATGGCAGTAAGAGGGGCGTGAATAGCTGCGGAAAGCATGGCAGCGGCTCCAAATAACGCAAAGTTAATAACCACAAGATGAGTACCTAAATAATGGTTGCAGAATTGGGCAAAAAATACCCCTAAAAACGCACCTGTAACAATACTCGGGGCAAATACACCGCCGTCACCGCCTGCACCGAGAGTGAGGGAAGCTGCCAATGGCTTTATAAAGATGAGCAAAACCAAAGGAATTAAATATGCGAGATTAACAATATCGGACGAACTTGATTCAAGGATTTTACCAAGCCCGTGATAACTATCACCATATAATGCCGGAAGAAAAAAGATAAATACCCCAACAGTTATGGCACCTAAATTTACACGTATGAAATTGTTGTTAATCCCACCAAAAAATGTTTTTGCGTAGATGACAATTTTTGTAAAATAAAGGGCAAATATACCTCCGATTAAACTTAGTATCACAGCAAAAGGTATGGATTGCCACCGCCAGTCCTGTACCTTAAATGTAAATAATGGGTTTGAGTCATAAAAATGCACAAATAGATGAGCTATAATCATCGAACTTATTCCACTGATCAGTAAGGTTTTATTGTATTTACGTGCAATAACTTCGAATGCAAATAGAAAACCGCCCAGCGCACTTCCAAAGAGTACGGTTACACCCGCTATAATACCTGCACATATCAGTTCCGTCTTGTAGGCCCAAGCACTATGCAAATGTTTGTATGCCTGATTACCAACTGTTGCGGTGGCAACTACTGTTGATACTTCGACTCCTGTAGATCCTCCGAAAATTACCGTTAAAAAGCCATTAATGCAGTGCGAAGGTATTTTAAAAAAAGGAAGATGATCCTTTCTTGTTTCCAGGGTTGTATATATTTCCTTAATTCCTTTATTTTTTCTGTTCTGAAAGATATATTTACGTAGGAAATAGATTGCTGTAATGCCTACACTTGGTAGAAAGATTAGCAATTTGTTTTCCGTGGCTATAATTTCTTCAAAGAGGTATTCCTGTACCTGTCCTGTCAAATGTTTTAAAGTATAAGATATAAGACAACACATAATACTAACGATAATAGATATCCCGATTAATTTGACATAGCTGGATCTTATTATTTTCTTTCGGTACGCTGTATTGCCTTGCATAACTATTTTAGTTTTAAAGAAGATGTAAAGGTAACAGTTATTTTTTGAAATAGTAAAAGTTGCTTGTTACTACATACTACCTGTTTTTATTTAAACAATTCAAATGAAATTTAAATAATTCATTGATTCATAAACTGAAGGTCCACCGATAAAGACAAGGATATACTTAATTTCTTTTTTATTTATCAATACTGTTGTTTGCAACGTTGGAATTTTAGATAACTGTTAAAAATGGATGTTTTTGAAAAAATTGCACATTTAGTTAGCTTCTTTACTTTTAGTCTTGAATAATACACACTATTAAATAAAGAAAAACTAAATTAGTTGTGCAAAGAAATTGTTATGCCTAAAAACGATTCAATTATAGTAAATAGAATGGATTACAGCAGTGGGATTGCTGTTGGTATTTGGAACGTATCTACACCAGGTATTATAAAAGCACTTTCACCTCATAGGCACGACCATTATACTTGCATGCTAATTGAGGCTGATAAGCTTGAAGTTGTATTTGATTTTAAGCATTTAACAATGCCGGTGGGGACACTTTTTATCTCTCCTCCTGGACAAGTTCATCAGATTCTAGAGACTCTTAGTGCAACAGGTTATTATTTGTCTTTTGAAAGCCGTCATATCGGTAGAATGGCACAAACCAGTTTAGATAATTTATTAGAGGAAACCTTGATTATCGCTCTCTCTAATAATGAGCGGGATTGGTTTAGAACAATCTTTGAGTCAATCATGAAATTACAAGATCTGAACGATACCACTTATAGGCAAGTTGAAAAACCATTGCTTTCAGCTTTTATTGAACAGGCAGTTTTATGCTACAAACGCCAATCATTCATTAATTCCGAAAGTGTTAGCCTACGTTGTATAAGTCTCACGAAGGAATTCAGGAATCTTGTAAAATTACATTTCCGGAGTATAAAGCGTCCATCTGAATTTGCAGCAATGCTTAATATAACTGTTGGACATCTAAGCGATACAGTAAAAAAAGTAACTGGTTTATCTGCTTCCGAACATATACAGAAGGAAGTGATGAGTGAAGCGCAAAGATTGCTCTACTATACGGAAATAAGCATCAAGGAAATTTCCTATCAGCTGGGATATCAAGACACAAAATATTTCATTAGACTGTTCAGTAAAAAAGCAGGTTGTTCGCCAAGTGAATATCGGAAGCAATACGCTAAAAACTCAGACCAAACCTTAGATCATTAAGATTGTTCCTTATTTTGTCCACCTTTTACCTTAATTTGTGAGTGGCGTTGCATATGCCAATTGCTCAATTTTGTAAGACAAAAAAATTACTTCTAAAGAAAATTTAGATTTTATGATTGGACAGAATTTTGTTGAAAGCTCAGTATTCTCATTGTCAAGAACTCCCGAGGGAATAATCGACTCTTTTCTTGCTCATATGAATTCTTTCAATACGGAGACTATGCTTCGTTTCTATGAGGAGGATGCAATCTTTATTAGTTATAACGGTGAGCCCCGGAGAGGAAGATTGGAGATTGTGCGAGAATTGGGCTGCTTTTTTAAATTTTGTTTGCCAATCAAAATTATAACAGGGAATGTTTATGTAGATGGTAATCTAGCATCACTAATCTTGGAATGGAGTATAGCAGGTATTGCGAATAATGGTGAAAAAATATGTATGCGAGGAACATCTAATGATTATGCTAAAAGAGGAACCGATGGATATTGGAGATATTGGTTTGAAAATCCCTTTGGTGTTCAAGTGCGCAGCTTATTTTAAAAAACTTTACAATATTAAATAAATCAGATATGAAAATTTTAGTAGTAGGAGGTACAGGTCTAACAGGGAGGCTTGTAACTAACAAATTGGAAAAACTTGGTCATAAAGTAGTAATAGGTTCGCCATCACAAGGTGTCGATGTCATTACTGGTGAAGGGCTTCAGGAAGCATTGACCGGAACTGAAATAGTAATCGATCTATCAAATTCATCTTCTCCCGAAGGAGAAAATGCACTTCGATTTTTTGAGACTGCGGGAAAGAATCTTGTCAAAGCAGAATTGAATGCTAGTATTAAGCATCATATCGTTCTATCAATTGTAGGAACAGATGATGCATTGGAAATCGGTTATCTCAGAGCAAAAAAACTTCAAGAGGATACTATTAAAAACTCGGGTATACCTTACACTATAATTAGGTCAACACAATTTCACGAACATGTGGAAGCCATCATCCAAGTTCAGGGAGAAGGGGATAAAGTTTTTGTTTCGAACTTAGACTATCAACCAATTGCACTTGATGATGTTGCCGAATTCATAGTACAATTCTCTTTGGAAGAACCTAAAAATAACACCATTGAAATTGCAGGACCAAGACGTGGCAAAATGGGGACTTTTGTCTCTGAGTATATTCAAATTACAGGTCAGGACAAAAAAGTGATTATAGACAATGAAAATAAGTATATGCATTTTGTTGTTACTAATTCACTTCTAGTTCCCGCTGGTCATTACTCCGCTGGTCAGAAACTTTTTGAGGATTGGGCACTGGAAACATTTAAAAGCTAAACTTTCAATTATAAATTTTTCTTTTGATAATTTTAAAATTTTAGTGCAGATCTTTTTGTTCTGCATTTTTAATTATAATGGTACGTCTGACTTTTAATAAATACATTTTCTAGGAAAATTTGATTAAGATAGAAGAATTGCTTTAAGCTTTTAAGTTAAAACTAAGGCAACAATATACTTGAGTGTACCATCGAAAAAATATTATTTATCTGTACAAAAGTGTATTTTTACACATAA
Source organism: Chryseobacterium amylolyticum (assembly GCF_051011775.1). Lineage (NCBI taxonomy): Bacteria > Pseudomonadati > Bacteroidota > Flavobacteriia > Flavobacteriales > Weeksellaceae > Chryseobacterium > Chryseobacterium amylolyticum. The sequence goes on along the minus strand of NZ_JBPCHX010000001.1, from coordinate 709,921 downwards.
TGACATTATCAGATATATTTAAATATATAATAACTTAAAAAAATTATTCTAAGTAATTAAAATGGCGCCAACTGTCTTCAGTGGGCGCCATTTGGCTGTTCGTGAACATCACAGGACTATATTCAAACCAATTAATATTAGATATTGATAATATTTTGAATGTATTAAATGTTGTTTAATTTACATTAATTAAAAATTGAAGCTAAAAAATATCTATTTTTTAGCTGGGCAAATTCGGTTGGACTTTATCTATAAAGCAGTAAAAAACATTGCAATCGACTGTGAGGGATTAAAGTTTTAACACAACGATTATACTTTTCGTTGATGATTTGACCAATGAAAATGCTAAATGGAGAATCGCAATATATTTATTTCATAGCCTTTGAGCGTAATCTTTTTAAACAAATTTGATAGTTTCGTAAAGCTTTAACACAATCAGGATTGAAATAGTAGTAAATTTCAGTTATTTCAAAGTCCATTTCAGTAGCCAATTATTCCGTTTCGGTAAAGATAAAAGGCAGTTGTCGGCTTCTCGTTCATTTCTTTGTATTAATAAATATAAATAATTGAACCAGAATATTATGAAAAAATATTTTTTTCCAGCTGATTCCAAAAAACGGAAAACGGGAATCAGATTAGCAGGTATTGCCCTTACTGCATTACTGCTAGTTTCTGCCTTTGCTTGGTCTGCAGGTCTTATCGGGCAACGTAATACGACCAGAACATTTTTAGAGAACACACCGGATTCATTTCCGGCAGGATACCGTCGGGCTCACGGAAAAGGTATCTGCTTTGAGGGCACTTTTCACGCTTCTGGAAATGCTGTGCCATTATCTATAGCGCAGGTATTTGAACAGAAAGATGTTCCAGCAGTGGGTCGGTTTTCTTTGGGAACAGGAAATCCGCATGCGCCGGATAATTCCAGCCGTACAGTAAGCATGGCTTTGATGCTGACATCTGCTGATGGTGAACAATGGCGCATGAAATTAAATAATAAACCTTTTTTTGCAACTCGTGATGCCGTAGGATTTTTAAAACAGATTGAAGCTTTTAAGCCCGATCCTGCAACAGGAAAGCCTAATTCTGAAAAGATTGCAGCTTTTCTTAAAGAATACCCCGAAGCAAAAAAGTCTATGGAATATGATGCCAAGGCACCCTGGACTAAAAGTTTTGCAGGCTCGGAATATTATGTTATCAATGCATTTCTATTAATAGATTCCAACGGAAAAGAACATCCTGTTCGTTGGTCAATGCGTCCGCACGCTCCCTTCGTTTCGATGAGCGCGGAAGAGCGAGAAAAAGCTGGTCCAAACTATTTATTTGATGAATTGAAAAAGCGATTGGAAAAAGGTCCTCTTTATTGGGATCTGGTATTGACTATCGCTGAACCCGGAGACCCTGTCAACGACCCCTCCCAACAATGGCCTGCAAACCGTAAACAAATCATTGCAGGGACTTTGGAAGTTAACCGTGTTTTTGACCAGGCAGAAGGTGGGTGCAGGGATATCAACTTTGATCCAACGCTTGTGCCGAAGGGGATTGCGTTGTCTGATGATCCTGTTTTGGCAGCAAGGGCAGGTATATATTCCCATTCGTATAATGACAGGGTAAGAGAAATCGGTTATGGCAAAGCGACTGATGCTGTAGGAAAACCTAAAAAAGACAAATCTCAAAACAAATAACGATGAATAATAAAAAGCTGACTCAAGTGCCTCCTTCATCTTTTAATAGTACGGCGCAAATCCTACACTGGCTGATGGCCGCAATGATATTAACGATGTTATTCGTGGGAGTAGGAATGATGACATCATTAACATTAAGGCCGTGGCTGCTGGATTTGCATATACCGTTGGGAGTAGCGGTACTGCTCCTGGTAAGTGTCCGTTTGATCAACCGCCTGACCAGACCCGTTCCAAAGCTTCCCGATGAAATGCCGGGCTGGCAGAAATATATGGCTACGATACTGCATTGGGTATTTTATGCGCTGATGTTTGCACTGCCTCTTTCCGGTTGGGCACAGCTGTCAGCCGGTGGCTTTCCTGTAAGACTTTACCCGGGTTTTCATCTTCCCGCAATATTAGAGCAAAACCCAACTTCCTATGCCTGGCTGCACGATTCACACCGGATAATGGCTTGGGCGTTTTTCTTTATGATAGTTGGGCATCTTTCTGCGGCCTTGATTCACGGATTTATTTACAGAGACAACATTCTGCAATCAATGATAGGGCAAAAAAAGCCAACTGATAAATCTGAGGAAATCTGTTCTGACCAATAAACTTAAGAAGGGCAAAATGCTATCGGTGTAAAAGTCTTTGTATATTTAAATTCTCATTTTTTAATTTATAATGAATTTTAATAATATAATTTGACTTAACAATTGAGAGCTATTTTATGAAGAAAGAACAAAATGCATTTTTGAATAACCGCTGGAAACGAATACTGATTGTTTGTTTTGCATTTTTAATGATGTATCTCATTTCATTCATCATCGATCCGTTCTCTCCTTACTGGGGTAATTTTTTTAAAAGGGACTGGACGAAAGTAAGCCGGGATCTTGCAACGTCTTTTATTTTTTGCTTTATTGTATCAGAAGTGAGCATTCTCATCAGCAACAGGTTTAACCAAAGTGTTCCCTGGACCAATTATCCGGGAAAGCGTTTTACGATTGAAATATTTCTGAACCTTTTTGTAATCCTGGCAGTACAGCTGATTATTAACTTTTTTAAATCGAGGATGAATGGAAAACCTCTGACTTTTGGATTTGGTCCGGGAGGATCTGTAGAAGAGGCAAGAGGGATGATCCAGTGGCTTGTCGTCAGTACTATCATTGCACTATTTATCGTAGGGATTCATATTGGCAATTACCTGATATCAAATTGGAAAAATGAGGCATTAAAGGCTTCAGAGCTTAAGCAAGTGGCATTGGATGCTGAGCTACAGTCATTAAAACTTCAGATAGATTCGCATTTTGTATTCAATAATCTAAGCGTATTGTCTGAGGCGATCCTCAAAGATCAGATGCTGGGATATGCATATGCTGAAAACTTTTCCCGTATATACCGCTATCTTCTTGTCAACGCTAAAAAAGATATTATTACGCTGGAACAGGAGCTTAAATTTTTAGAATCTTACCGATTTCTTATTGAACACCGGTTTTCTAATGGGGTACAGTTTCATATCTCTGCAGATGAGTCATCAAAAAGTCTTTATATGCCGCCTCTTACCTTGCAGCTGCTTGTTGAAAATGCGTTAAAGCACAATAAAACGAACCGAAAAGAACCACTGATCGTACGCATCAGTACTGATAATGCACAAACATTGACAGTTGAAAATAATATGCTGCCAATTGCAAAGGTTCAAGATTCTTTTGGTATAGGATTAACCAATATAAAACGTAGGTATCAATTGCTGTCGGACCGGCGGGTTGAAATCAGTAAAGCCAATAATTGTTTCAAAGTAACCATACCACTTCTTAAACTATGATGACAAGCAGGATTTTAATTATTGAAGACGAGATTCCCAATGCAGAAAGACTTGTTCGTCTGCTTGGTAAAGTAAGGCCAAATGCAGAGATAGTAGCTGTTATTGAAAGCGTTGCAGAAAGTGTTGAGTGGTTTAATGAAAATGAGCAGCCCGATGTTGTGATGATGGATATCAGGCTATCTGATGGATTAAGTTTTGAAATTTTTGAAAAAGCAGAAGTCCTTTGCCCCGTTATCTTTACCACTGCATATGACGAATATGCTGTCAGGGCTTTCAGGTATAACAGTGTTTTTTATCTTTTGAAGCCTATTGAGCAGGATGAACTGAATATGGCTATAGAAAAACTCGAAGCAAAAACGATTGTAAACATTGATCGTGCATTAATGGAAACGCTTTTAACTTCTCTGAAGCCACAAGGTTACAGGAATCGTTTTCTGATATCTTTTAGAGATAGTTATAAGACTGTGCTGGTGGATGATATAATGTACTTTTATTCAGAATTTAAAATGACGAAAGCCAGGCTGGATAATGGTGAGGAAGAAATAATTCCGGAAACGTTGGAAGAACTGGAACAGCAACTTGATCCCAAATTTTTTTTCAGAGCAAACAGGCAGTATATTATACACATTGATTCTATCTTACAGGTCAATAATTATTTCAAGGGTAAGCTTAAAGTAAAACTAAAAAAAAGCGATGAAGCAATTATCATAAGTCGAGAAAAATCCGCACAATTTAAAGGTTGGATCGGCTATTGATCAGGAGGTTGTCATTACGGAAATAATATTATAGCAATTGAGATTTTAACTTAATAATATATTCTAATTTATTATTAATTAAATGTTGAAATAAAGTATGGTTCCTCGGAAGAATTTTTGTATCAAGTAATATTTGTTGACGTGATTAGCTTTACATGAATTAAGAAATTGCTAAAATAATTTTTGAATTGTTATATTTTGTATCAAAAAGTTGTAAAGTATATAAAATATTTCCTCGTCACATAGTCATTTAGAATTAAAATACATTGAAATTATATTTTAAACTCCTGGTATCCACATATTTCAATGTAGAAAAATCGAGATATAAAAAACTTTCATACAACTGACTTTGCGTAAGTGCACAATAACAAAATCGGTTCTTTAAATATTCAAGCAAGTACAGTTAATTGAGTAAATTTTAAATAGACTGTTTTTTAATGATTGTCAACAGTTTCATCGCAGCTGTTTTTCCCATTTCATAGCCGTCGTTAATGATACATTCATAGGAATCGTCCAGATATTTTGGAAGAATTCCCTCCGTTATGGCAACAACTTTAGCTTTTGGGGAAGCCGTTTTTTTGTTGACCAGCGAACTGTGCAGTCCGGCAAGAGTTTCGTCACTCATCGCAAAGTAACCGTCAAAGTATTCATAATCAAAGATAATGCTCATTTTCTCCTTTACCATGTCGGCAGAATCGCAGTAGATCATCTTGCACTTTACATCTTTGTGCTTATCGATAACCTCTAAAAAATGATTTTTCCGGGTTTGTGATATTTCCAGGTTTTCATCACCGAAAATAGCAATAATATTTTTACAGCCAGCTTCTATGAGCTTTTGGGCAGCAGTCTGTGCATAAAGCCTGTTATCAAATATCACCTCTTCAAATATATTTTGTGGAATGGTCTTATCAAAAATAACCAAAGGAAGTTCCATCTCTTTAATTTTGTTGAAATGACTGAGGTCCTTCGTCTGTCTGCTGAGAGAAATCAGGATACCATCCACCCTGGAGTTGATGCAGGTAAGCAGATTTTCCTCTTCCATTCCCAAAGATTCTTCGGAAGAAAGCACAAAAAAATTATAACCTTCTGAGTGCAGCACAAAGGAAATTCCTTTGATAATGGAAGGAATGAAAAACATCGAAATTTCCGGGATGATAAGTCCGATAACCTTGGATGATTTTTTCCGGAAATTGATGGCGAAATCATTCGGGACATAGTTGAAAGTATCTGCAGCCTCCTTCACACGCTGCTTTACAGATGTGCTGATATCAGGATGGTTTTTAAGCGCTCGGGACACCGTAGAGGTACTTATATTGAGCATTTTTGCAATATCTTTTATAGTGATTCTTTTCATTTTGAGTTAATGGAGTATATTTTTGGGGTAATTTAGTAATGATTTATACTGTTTTAATCGTTAAAATATGTTAAATTTAAAATATTAAAAGTTAATAAAAAGTTAAAATAAAATTTTGTTACTAACCGCAACCGATTGCGCAACCGATTGATATTAACGCAATGTTAATACAATATTCAAACTGCATTTTTGATGTCTTAAAAAAAATACTTTTAACCCATAACAAAAAAACTTCATAAAGACATGGAATCAAAGATGTTTACTAAATTACTGGTTTTCGGTGCGATGAACACTGCGGCCTTTATGTTTTCGCAGAGTACTGTATATGACACAATATCAAGAGATAAAACAATTGATGAAGTGGTGATTACTGGGAACTCTAATCCTAAAGCATCCATCAAGACCAGTACGTCTATCTCTACATTAAAAATGAAAGATATAGAAAATGCAGCTCCAAGAACTACCGCAGAGATTTTCCGTACCATTCCGGGAATCCGTTCAGAATCTTCAGGTGGGGAAGGTAATTCTAACATTACCGTGAGAGGGGTTCCTGTTTCAGCCGGTGGCTCAAGATATTTGCTGATTCAGGAAGATGGTCTTCCGGTCATGCAGTTTGGAGACATTGCTTTCGGAACCCAGGACCAGTTTACAAGATTTGACTCGTTTGTATCCAGAGTAGAAGCGCTTAGAGGTGGTTCGGCTTCTGTATTTGCCAGCAATTCTCCGGCGGGGATTATCAACTTTATTACCAAGACCGGCGAGAAAGAAGGCGGAAGCATTACTCAGCAGATGGGACTCAATTACAAAAATTACAGAACCGATTTCGATTACGGTACTAAAATAGGCAATGATACTTATATGGCAGTAGGAGGTTTCTACAGGATAGGGGACGGACCAAGAAAAACAGGATTCAATTCCAACAACGGCGGACAGTTCAGACTTTCTTTCCTTAAAAAATTTGAAAAAGGAAGCTTCCGTATCTATGCAAAAGTTCTGGATGACAGAACTGCAGCTTATATGCCGATGCCTGTTGGCGTTACGGGAACGGATGCTGACCCGAAATGGTCTTCACTGCCTAACTACAATATTCTTACAGGAGCCCTGCAAACCATCAACCTGCAGCACGACAGAACTTTGGGTAATGACGGTAATATTTTTAATACTGATGTTTCAGACGGGATGCATTCTCTGTCAAAAGTTATCGGTGCTGAATTCAATTATAATCTTGGCGAAGGCTGGAAATTGGAAGAAAAAATCAGATATGCAGCCAATGAAGGGCAGTTTGTAGCACCTTTTCCGGCAAGCGTGAGCAAAGGTAGCGACTTCTTCAATACGGCTAATTTTGCCAATTTCGGAAGCGCAGTCTATGCAGGAACCAATACGCAGGTTGATATGAATGCGAACTATATGAAAATCGCTCTTTTCAACGTTAAGCTGAACAACTTCAATAATTTTGTGAATGACTTTAACATCAGCAAAAAATGGGATGTTGTGAAATTCAATGCTGGGTTGTACAAATCTTCCCAGAATATCAATATGTCCTGGATGTGGAATAACTATCTGCAGGAAGTCAGCGATAAAAATGCAAGATTAATTGATGTGAAAAATACCGCTGGACAGTACATTACCGACAACGGTTTACTTAACTACGGAATGAAAGACTGGGGCAACCTGAAAAGAGACTACAATACCAAATACGATATTACCGCTCCGCACGCTCAGGTGGAAATCAACGCAACAGACAAATTAACCATCGATGCAGGTGCAAGATATGATATTGGAAAAGTAACTGGCTATTTTTCAGGAGCTACAGTCACTTACACCAGTCGGGATATGAACGGAAACGGTGTGATTGACATTCCTGAACAGATGGTTGGCTCCAATGATAATATTAATGTTCCAGTAAATTACAGATACGGAATTTTCGGATATTCAGTGGGTGCGAACTATGCGCTGAACAACAAAAATGCTGTTTTTGCAAGAGTGAGCCAGGGTGGAAGCGCATCTGCGGACAGAATCCTGTTCTCAGGTTATAATTATACCAATAATGATGACCCGGCTTTGGATGCCGTGAAAGTGAACAAAGTGAATCAGGTAGAAGCAGGTTATAAATTAAGAGGCTCAGGCTATTTCCTTAACACCACGTTATTCTATGCCGGAACAAAAGAAGCGAATTACGAAGCGACCACTCAGAGAAAAACGGATAACAAATACCAGTCTTTCGGGGTAGAATTAGATGGTTATTACAAAATTACGAAGGGATTAGATGTAAAGGCCGGTCTTACCTACACCCATGCAGAAATTAGAAATGCTATAGACCCTACTATCATCGGAAATATGCCGAGAAGAACACCGAAATTGATGTATTCAGTGAATCCTAACTTCAATGCGAACAAGTTCAATATAGGATTCTACCTGATTGGCGCTACCAAAGCGTTTACCCAAGATAACAACAAATTGTTGATGCCGGGTTATGCTATCGTAAATCCATATGTTTCTTATCAGGTGCTCAAAAACCTTTCCGTAAGTTTGAATGCTAATAATGTATTCAATACCATTGCAGTGACAGAGGCAGAAGAAGGTTCCATTGCCGGCGGAAACGGAATCGCAAGGGCAAGAACCCTTCCGGGAGCAAGCTACAGCGTGAGTGTGAAATTTGATTTGTAGATAATTGATGACAGGGCAGAATATGATATTTTCAAAAATATTTTATTCTGCTTCTACTCAACTTAGTGTTATTAATATGAATTTATTTTGAATCGACAAGGTAATACAGCAAACATTTAAGCCAAATTATGATAGATTTTGGCTTCATATAAAATTAAAAATTAGATATGTTTAAACAAGAAGCGATAGATATCATCAGGAAGGCAATTACAGAAGAAGGGATTTTGGCATCAGCGCAGCAAAGGGACAACTATGCGAGAGTCTGGGCAAGAGATTCTATGATGACAGGTTATGTCGGCATTTTGATCAATGACGAAGATATTCTTGCAGGCTTGGAAAAATCCATTCTTACACTTGCCAAACATCAGGCAGATAACGGGCAGATTCCGTCTAATGTCGCGAACGGAAAAGCGAGCTATGGAACACACGTCGGCAGGACTGACGCAACAACCTGGTGGATTGCTGTTACCTGTGAATATTTAAAAATTTACCAAAAAGAAGAGCTAAAACAACAGTTGGAAGGCAAAATTTTCAAAGCGCTTTCCTGTCTCAAAACCTGGGAATACAATCAGCGAGGTTTATTATACAGCCCACTAGGAGGAAACTGGGCTGACGAGTATGTGACTTCCGGATACACTTTGTACGACAATGTTTTACGATATTGGGCGGTAAAAAATGCTGCAGAATTATATCAAAATAAGGAACTGGAAAATCAGGCAACGACTATTAAGACCTTAATCCAGGACAACTTTTATAAAACCGAATCCAATGCTGCAAAATACCACGAAACAGCCTATTCCAAAACCGAATCCAAGCCTTATCTATGGGCATCATTGAACGCTAATGGTTATGACACCCGTTTTGATATGGCAGGAAATGCTTTGGCAATTCTCCTGGATTTTGATTTGGATTTTGAAGCTTTTACAGGATTTTTGGAAGAGCTTTATACAGAATTCGGACACTGGATGCTTCCCGTTTTCTATCCCATTATTTATCCCGGCGATTACGATTGGAAACTTCTGGAAAACAATTATAGCTACAGCTTCAAAAACGAGCCGCACCATTTCCACAATGGTGGTTCCTGGCCTATATTTTTGGGCTGGCTTTGCCTGGGACTCAAAAGAAAAGGAATGAACGAGATTCCTGAAAAAATACTTTCACAGTACGAACAGTTGTTGCAGGAAAAAGCCTTTCATTTCAGGGAATATTATTCCACCGATAAACTCCTGCCTCTGGGAACCGAGCAATTGTGCTTTTCGGCTTCAGGATATCTGATGATGACCCTGGAAAAATAGATTAATAAATTAAGAAAGAATAAAATGATTGGAGATATAATAGAACTTAAAGAAAATCATCTGGCAATAGGTAAAGAAATTTTTGAAGTATTGAATGCGAAATTGCCATTGAAAAGTAAACACAAACTCATCATAGGAATTGCAGGAGAAAGCGGAAGCGGTAAATCTGTGACCGCTTTTGCACTTCAAAAGATCTTGAACGAAAATAACATCAAAAGTATGGTGTGGCAGATGGATGATTATTTTAAACTTCCACCAAAGAGTAATCACGAAAATCGCCTGAAATCCATACAAAATGTAGGAATACAAGAAGTCGATTTGGCAAAGCTTTCCCAAAATATTTCCGAGTTTAAAAATGGGAAAACGGAAATAGAAAAACCTTTGGTACATTACAATCAGAATAGGATAGCCAGGGAAGAGACAGATGTAGCAGATTACAAGGTTGTTATCGTGGAAGGCACCTACATTCTGGAGATCGATGATTTTGATTTTAAAATTTTCATCGACAGAAATTACAAAGATACCTATGAAAACAGGATGAGCAGAAACCGCGATGAAAAGAGTGATTTTGTAGAACAGGTGCTGGAAATAGAACATCAGATTATTAAACAATTCAAAGCAAAAGCAGACCTCGTTCTTGGAAAGAATTACGAGCTCTTGCCGAAATAAATGATGTATTTAATAGTGCTTCACCTTGTTGATTCTCACAAAGAAAAATAAATTATGACAACAAAGAAAATAATTCCGCATCTCAGTTTTTGGCAAATCTGGAATATGAATGTCGGCTTTTTCGGAATACAATACAGTTTTGGATTGCAGCAGACCGCGGTGAACCCGATATATACTTTTCTCGGAGCACACGCAGAGCAGCTTCCAATTCTAAATCTTGCCGGTCCTATTACAGGATTGCTGATTCAGCCATTAATTGGTGCCATCAGCGATAAAACCTGGAGTCCTAAATGGGGGCGCAGAAAACCGTTTTTTCTTTTGGGAGCAATTTTTTGCAGTATCGCTTTATTTTTGTTTCCTTTCAGTTCCGCTATTTGGATGGCAGTAGGATTACTTTGGATTCTGGATGCCGCCAATAATACGGCGATGGAACCTTACCGTGCTTTCATTGCAGACAAACTTCCGCACGAACAGCAGACTTTCGGATTTCAGATGCAGAGCTTATTTGTTGGAGCCGGGATTACACTTGCTAACCTGTCATTGTTCATTTTCCAGAAATATCTCGGCGGCAATGCTTCTGGTGGTGGTATTCCTGTTTGGGTATATTATTCTTTTTTTCTGGGATCTTTCTGTTCTATTGCATCAGTGGTATGGTCGGTTTACAGAACACCTGAGATTCCTCCATCTGATGAAGAGTTGGAAGAACTCAGAAAATCAAAGGAGGAAAGCCACTTTTTTACACCATTTACCGAAATCTTTTCTGCAATACGAGATATGCCGAAATTACTTTGGCAGCTGGCTTTGGTATATATGTTCCAGTGGTATGCATTGTTCTGTTACTGGCAGTTCATCACCCCTATGCTCAAGTGGTCGCTTTATGGAATTTCTGAAAACGATGAGCAAAAGGCAAGCACAATCATTACGTTGGCGAAGAGCGGAGTTTCCGTGGCAGAAAAAGATATGTCCTGGGCTAAAAACGTGCTTCACATAGTGGAAGTAGCTGTGGGACAGACCGGGCTGATGAACGGCTCCTACAATATCATAACAATGATATCGGCTTTGTTACTGGTACCTTTTGCCAAAAGATTCACTTCCAAAAACACCTATATTTTCTGTCTTTGTATCACGGGATTTGGTATAATGACATTGCCATTCATCAAGAATGAGTATCTCATTCTGCTTCCGATGGTCGCTTTGGGAATAGGCTGGGCATCCATGATGGGACTTCCTTATTCCATGGTTTCTTCATCGATTCCTCCGAAAAAGAGAGGAGTTTATATGGGCGTTATCAATATGATGATCGTAATACCGATGCTGTTACAGACTGTTTCTTTCGGATTCATTTACAAAAACTTTTTGGATGAAAATCCATCTTACGTCATTGTTTTGACAGGCGCTTTGTTTATATGTGCAGGCATGTGCGTACTGCGTATGAAGCCTAATAATAGTCCTGATTCTTACGATTAAACTTTATATCTAAAGGAAAGTATTGAAATTAAAATAAAAGAGTCCAAATTTTTGCACTCTTTTATTTAACCAGTGCATATTTTAAATATCTGTTTGATCACTTTTTAGTAGCTGTATTATTCATCAGAATTAATTAGAGCAATATTCTTTTCATTCAGTCTTTTTTGCAGCCAGTTTTTAAGTTGTATCCGGTCAATATCCCCACCTGAATAAATCAGAGCAAATTGAAGTCTTGTACTGTCTGTATCTGGATATTGCTCGATTTTTCCGTAGGATATATTCTGCATTTTGGGATAGAGTATCTGAATTTCTTTTAATAGACTCGAATCTGAAACTTTATAGCTATCAAGTTCCTGTCTCAGTTTAGAAATAGCAATATCTTTTTCCGAAATATTGTTGTCAAATTTATTAATCTCGCTGAGGATCTCAGATTTGATATCAGTATCATTCTGCCTAATATTCAACTTTGTATTGGTGAGACCATTATCGGAGAGCATATTATTAAATGAGGCAATCTCTTCATTACTGAACTTTTTATTTAAAAAAGCAATATCTATGGTTTTCGGGTTTGAATTGTAATTTATTTTTTTATAAATAACGGTATAACCATTATTTTCAAATTCTTTCTGTACAAACTGTTCTGCCGTTTTGGTGAATTTTTTTTCATTAAATAAGTTGTAAGCCAGATAGAAACTAGGGACAATCATTATTAAAATCAATATGGAAATTCCGTAGCGGATTCGTTTTTCATATTTGTTATCAATGATTGATGAGGGATACTTTAAGAATTTAACAACAAAGAATGTGGCAATGCAGATAAAAAAACAATTAATGGTATATAAGTAAAATGCACCAAAGAAGTAAGAAAAATTTAATGTGGCCAAACCAAATCCGGCGGTACATAAAGGAGGCATTAACGCTGTTGCGATAGCAACACCCGGAATCGGATTTCCTTTCTCGACTCTTGTAATGGCAATAACGCCGACCAGCCCACCAAAAAAAGCAATGATAACATCATAAATATTGGGAGCTGTCCTTGCCAGTAATTCTGACTGCACATCCTTAAAAGGACTGATATAAAAATAAATCGCCGAAACCGTCAGACTTACAAACGTGGCGATAAGAAGATTCTTAATCGATTTTTTGAGCAGCGAAAAATTATAGGTTCCCAGTGCAAATCCTGCACCTACTATAGGTCCCATTAAAGGTGAGATCAACATAGCTCCGATAATGACAGCCGTAGAGTTGACATTCAGACCCACGGAAGCAATAATGATAGCACAAGCAAGGATCCATAGATTAGAGCCTCTGAAAGAGATATTGGAAATAACGTTGTCCAGAACTTTGTCCTTCCTTTCCTCTCCGTTGTGAAGATTGATAAAATTAAAAATATTGTTAATCATCAGTTTTATGCTTTGAATTTGTATTAAGAATGAGATAGCTAATAATTCCGCCAATGCGGGATGCTGCAAAAATAACTATTTTGGTTTTTTGTCGCTATTAATTGTTAGTATTATGAACTGTACCACAGTACTCATTGGCTAAGTACTTTTCAATCTATGTATTGAACTAAAGAATTTATGGGGTGATTAAATTCCAACGGTTTTAAAAGATTGTATTGAGATGGATTTTGCCTAATAATTATTTGCTCTAATATACACTTTTAAATTTTAGGCAATCGGAATATTAGGAGCTATTATTTTTAGTATTTGCCTCACTAATTATACTTAAATTGATGATATTTCACAAATAGTTTTTATAGATCATATTCCTAACTAAAATTGGTAAACATCCATCTTAAATAGAGCAACGAACGAAAGCAGTTAATTCTCAACAATGATTAGGGATGGGATCAGTGAAAACTAAGTTCTAAGATAAAGAAAAGCATTGATTCATCAATGGGTAACCGTAAGTCTATTTTGTATAATTTTCTCTTGCTTGGTTCAGCTCATTGCTGTGACGGGCAATCCATAGCCAAAGAGGTGTAACCTGAATTAACAGCCCTTTGCCCAAAGATGTTAATTCATATTCGACTTTTGGAGGGACTTCCGGATAAACCGTTCGTAGGACCAGGCCATCGCGCTCCAGTTCGCGCAGGCATTTGGTCAACATTCTTTGGCTGATTCCGTTAATGTGGTTCTCCAGATTTGAAAAACGCATCTTACCGTCTATTCCCAGAGCGTGTATTACAAACAATGACCATTTGTTTCCAATGTGATTAAGAATGTCACGTTTCAGGTCCTCCTGATCTTTGTTGAGCACTTTACAAATATCGTCCCAGGCATTGACGATTTCTTCGTCTGTCATCAGTCTTTCCATATAGAGCGTATAGATTATATTGCAGGTATTAAAGATATATTTTTCCGACGAAAATAACTTTAAAGGAACAGATTTTTTCAATTTTAAAATCAGTCGCAACAAAATTTTAAATGTTTTCTAAAATTAATAAGACTGCAATTCAAAAAACTAACATTGGTGTAAGTGGCTAACAGTCAGGTGACTTATTGTTTACGGTGTTTAAATGAATTAATTTTGCATAAGAAAATATAAATTATCATCAGAAAAGGTGATGGTTTCAAAATATTAATTTTATTAAAATGGAAAATACATCAATTTTAATCTTAGGAGCAGGTGAATTAGGGATGCCTGTTATCCGTAATATGGCGAAGAAAGCTAAAAAATATAATAATGTAACAGTTACAGTTCTGCTGAGAGAAGCAACAATTAACTCTGAAGATCCGGATAAAAAAAGTAATGTTAAAGAGATCAGGGAATTAGGTGTGGAACTGCTGGCAGGGGATCTGTCGGCTCCATCTTCTGAACTTATTGCTATTTTCAAGAACTATGACGCTGTTATTTCCTGTACAGGCTATGGAACCGGTGCGGGAGGTTTTCAGATGAAGCTGGCCAATGCCGTGCTTGATGCCGGTGTTAAAAGATATTTTCCCTGGCAGTTCGGTGTTGATTTTGAAGTGATAGGACGAGGCAGTGCTCAGGATCTGTTTGATGAACAGCTTGATGTACGAGAGCTGCTAAGATCGCAAAGCGCTACAAAATGGGTTATAGTTTCTACGGGGATGTTTACCAGCTATCTCTTTGAACCATTCTTCGGTATTTTAGATCTTGAGAAAAAATCGATCAATGCAATCGGTGGATGGGATACAGCGGTAACTTTAACGACACCGGATGATATCGGCAGACTTACTGCTGAGATCTTCTTCACAGAACCGGAAATAGAAAACGAGATCGTCTATATTGCAGGTGACACGATCACCTACGGCGATCTGGCTGATATTGCGGAGTCACTATCGGGGCAGAAATATGAACGTACACTTTCGGATATAACAGAAATTACCGATGATCTTAAAAGCGATCCTACCAATTTTGTTAAAAAGTACCGTTCAATATTCGGAGCAGGAAGAGGTGTTTCGTGGCCGATTGAAAATACTTTCAATGGTAAGAACGGAATTACTACAACCTCTGCCAAGCAATGGGCTAAAGAAAATATTGACTGGGAATCTTATAACCAATAGTTATCAGGATATCTGCGATTGAATAAAACAATGTAGAAATGAAAATGACCGGGAAGAGACGAACAATTCTTTTTCCGGTCATTTAATTTTAAGCTAGCCTTTGGTTAGAAATTCGTTCCAGTTTGCAAATAAAGATGGAACAAGTGCTGCCAAGCTTTTCAAGTAAGATAGTTGGGCTGAAAGCTTGCTTCAATCAAACCACAAATAATTTCCTCCATTTTGTGACTGTATTTCTGCTAAGTCTGAAATGATGTGCCAGCTGGATATTATTTAGTCCGTGTTTTTTCTGGTAATCCAATATCCGTAAAATATCAGATTTGCTGTAAGAACGATGTTTTTGATTAACTTTTTGTTTTGCTTTTTTAGTTTGAAATATTTTCTCATTCAGATTGATAATATCTAAAAAAGACAGTTTGTCTTTTGAAAGTATGGATTGGAATTCTCCTATACGTTCAGGACACTTTTTTGTAATAAGATCAGAATATATAAGTTTATAATTGGGGGTCATTGTTTACAGATAATTATTTAAAAGAATTTTTATCATATCTATTTTTGTAGGAAAACCAAGTTAAGGCTTAGGATGTAAATAGCAAGGCTTTCTTGATCTCGGCAAACGGAGCAAAAGTACCATTCTCCGGCATTGATACTATAATGTCAACTATTGATTGTATAGTGTGGTAATCCTTTGAATTTAATGCAATAAGAGATTGAAGTTCTTGCATTTTCATGTTATGTTCTTTAACCAAATTTAAAGTGTTAGAAATTGAATCAAGAAAATCGTCTATATTTTTTACTTGTAGTGATTGTACTTGCTTATCCATTTGTAAAGTGTTGTTTTAGGGATTTTGTAACGTTCTATCACTTGATCTCTGCTCATTTCTCCCTTGTTAATTTGTTCTAAGATAAAATCTATAATTTCCTTAGTATAAATATTTTTACGAAATTGAGGTAGAACAGATTTTTTATTCTGTGATGATGTGCTATGTCTTTCTCGTACCACTGGCGAAAACAAAATCAAATGTTGGGTATAAATTCTGAAAAAATCATAACTTAAAAGTTTACTCCAACGTAGAAGAATATCTGTATTTAAACTTTGTGCCTCGTACATTTTTTCGATATCATTTACAGTGCAATTCAAAAAATTACAGATGCGGGATATTTCTATCCCGCGCTCTGCAACTAATTGATTGATAAGTTTTCCGATATGGATATTTTTAAAATCCATTGATCAATTATAATTATTTGGTATTAATACCATTAGACTCTGCCTGCTTTATTGCCCAAGCCAGGATATTTGCAAAAACGATTGAGTTTTGAACCTGCATACTTCCTGCTGCACGTCCATTGCCTGCAAATCCGTAAGCTGTCTTTTCAACCGGGAAATAGCCACCTGAACTTGGAGCTACAAATGGCTCAATTGTATTGCTAGGGTACTGATTGCCGTTGGCATTCTCGTTGCTTAAAAAACCACCATCTCCAAACCATACCAGGTTTAAATCGCTGTGCCTAAATGCTGTTATGCCCGAATAGGTTGTAGTGCTATTGATAGGTTGAGCATAGCTCAGCGGGATAATTCCTGAAATACTGGAGGTTATGGCTACAGTTGTTGAAGCATCTTCTCCCCAGTTCTTACCTCTTGCATCGCCAAATGGACCATTAAGAACAGGGTCATTTGCATTTGCGAGCGGATATACTGCTCCAGCACCACCGCCTACATATCCAACGGTCAAGGCGGGATTAGAAAATACAGCTCTGAGAAAATTGCGGGAAACCTCGTCATCGGTTCTGTCCTGAAAGGCAATCACTACACCTTTTTTGTTTAAATAATCTACTAGATATCCTGATTGTGTCGTGTTTAAAGATGCATTATTATATCCTATGATCACGATGTCCGGCTTATTATTAAGAGCCGTCAGTAAAGCAGCGTCACTAGCCGGATTTGTACCTAGCGATATATGTGTGTACCCCTCTGCCTTAACAATGCTGGATGCTGAAGTTCCGAAGTTGGTAGGTGAATCCATCAAACTTCTTGAAGGACCTGTAAAGGCGCTGTATCCATAAGCACTTTCATTACCGATGTGTAAAATCTTCTTAGAAGGAATAACAACAATCACATTGACATTACAACTGGTTGAAACACCTCCCTGACTATCCGAAGTTATTGTTAATGTTTTCGTTGCTGTAGAGTTAGGTGTTCCTGTTCCGCTTAGAGTAATATTCTGATTACCGGTTGCTGTAAAGGTTCCTGAACCACTAAATGAAATTCCATCTACTGTATTGGTCGTAACGGTATAGCTTCCTAATGATGTGACATTTACCGGTAGGGTGATAGTATTACTTCCTGTAAGCGCCGTGCCGACTTTATAAACTCCGTTCACTATTGCAGTGCCACAACTCATCGTATAGGTGCCTGCCGCTGACAAAACAGTTACTGTTCTCACCGGTGTACATGTAACATCTATACCATTCGCATTAATTGCGAGATTATCCGTTTGTACTGCCACAGGGGTACCCTGACCGGCAGCCTGTATAGTGTAAGAGCCGGTATTAAAAAAAGTACCTGATGCAAAGAAACTGTATCCATTGGCTGTTGTTGCCAGAAACGTATATTCTCCTGCCTTGGTTACTGTAACGGGAATCGAAAGGTAATTGGATATCGTAAGTTCTCTTCCCTGAACATAAGTTCCTTTTACCTGTATTGCAGCGCAGTCAAAAGTAAATTGTGATTTTCCTAACTTTCCGCAAAGGCTTTTCCATTCCTGATCGGCATTATTCCAGTAATTATAGCAGTCTTCTGTCGTGTTGTAAATAAGCAGACTGTTTTGTAACGCGCCCATATTGGGAGTTAACTGTGTGTCACGCTGTGCTTCGGTATACCGTTGGATTAGAATACC
The DNA here is from genome assembly GCF_051011775.1 of Chryseobacterium amylolyticum. Classification (NCBI taxonomy): domain Bacteria; kingdom Pseudomonadati; phylum Bacteroidota; class Flavobacteriia; order Flavobacteriales; family Weeksellaceae; genus Chryseobacterium; species Chryseobacterium amylolyticum. The sequence continues at coordinate 691,804 of NZ_JBPCHX010000001.1, read as the reverse complement.
GCTGTATTTGTCAGGATTAGCACTTGCAGGATCCTTTCTTTCAGAAACATGAAGCCCTGCATAGGCGTTAGGTTTATCTGTGTTGATGCCCACTTGTCCATATGTATTGATGTGAATCAGAAACATCAATATGAACGTTTTATATATGTTTTTCATTTGTATCTTTTAATTTATGTAATTGTAATCTAAACTGAATTGTACTTTAAATTCAAAGTACGGTTGTATAAAGAATAAAAGCAGGTGGCGGCCTGACACTGTAGAAACCTGAAATTTCCAAATATGATTTTGGCTCAATAACGTTTTTTAAAAGCAGTTTTTTCTTAGAATTGCCTGAGAAATGGAGGGTACTCTTTCTTAATAAACCTGATATTTTTTGATAATTGGTATCGTCAAGAGTAACAGCCGCAAAAAAACTCTTTGAAACCATCAAAAACATTCTGCCCTTAGTGCAATTCTTAAAAGAGATCTTGGAATTGACTTCTTTATTTTTAGCAACAGGAGGGGGGCTGCTTTTTTTTAATTTAATAGATTTTAGATGCTTTTTTGGAAATTTATTTTTTAAATAGTTAATGCTTATCTTAGATTTAGTGAACTCCTGAAGTCCTGTAACTGTAGTACCTTCCGCAATATAAATATTGACAGCAGAGCTGGAATCAGCAATATTTTTTTTTGATATAAATATTGTACCTTTTGTAACGTGTAAGCTGCCATTTTCCTTTTGAAAAATCTGGGAATTAGCATAAAATGATGCAAAATAGAATATAAAAAGATATAAATAATGGCTTCTCCCAATTCTAAATATAGTAAATGAAAGAAGTGTTTTTTTATAATCTTTGAAATAGTAATGATGAATCAATTCTTGCTGATTTAAAAAGGGGGGCGGTCACAATTAGACTAGCTAACATTAATTGTTAGTACTGTACAATTACTTTTTTTGAAAATTTTCTGTCTTATACCATTGCTTTAGTTTCTGCTTCTGCTGTGTCTTTAACAAGACAAGGAAGGATGAAAGACCATGTAATTAACAGATATTACAATTTTTTCATTCGTATTTTACCTTTAAAATTTATTGTATTAATTGATGTAGCTCGCATTGAAAGATAAAGAAATAGGTATGCAGGTGATATTGGCACTGTTTTGCACACCATTATCAAACGTACGTTTCATGCGAATATCCAACTTATGTGAGCCGGCATTTAAAAATTTAACTGAACTCAAGGAATACTGGGCTTGCAGGCCTCCAGGCCCTGGCTCCTGTGTTGTCTGGTACACGTTGGTCTGGACGTCATCTATATACAATGCCGCAGTGTAGTAGGAATATCCTGATCCCGAAGGTGCTGCTGAATAATCAATTCCTAACATGAAGTTGATAAAAACGGCCTTTCCTCCCAAAGGGATATTGATGTTTTGCACCGTTCCTGGAATTGTAGTCCAGGCAGCACCGTTAACATTAAAATTAGAACCATTGACCCCGGGTCCCCCTGATGTCTGTTCAAATGTACTGATGGTACTTGCAGAAGCGTTGGGCATGGTAATGACGTTCCCTGCAGAATCTACTCCGATCGTTTGACCTGAGCTAACAGGTGTTAATGCGTTGAAGTTTGAGAATTTCAAACCTGAGATTCCATTGTTGCCTGACGCTATCTCTAATTTGGAAGTAGGGGAGATTGTTCCCACACCAACATTACCTTCTGCTGTTATCCGCATTTTTTCAGTTCCAACACCATTGTTTCCCGGGCTTGTCGTAAATATGATAGGTGCAGGGCTTGTAGTTGTGGTTGTACCCAATGATAGTGCCGTAGCGTCATTAGAGGCTGTGATACGTCCAGGCTGTTCCGGCATAATTTCAAGCTTCAAAGTGGATGAGACTGAATTGCCATCATTATCCGGTGATGAAAAAGTTCCTGATGCCATTTTACTGCTTGATGTTGCAACACCAGACTGCTGAAATCCACCGGACGCGCTGAAAGCCGTGGATTGGTTTGTTCCCAAAATCGTAAGGTCATTTCCGGCCAGATTCAATAGTCGCACATCAGATAGTGAACCATTTGAGTTATATACATTTGAGTTTGTTCCTTCAGTTTTGATCCATTGATTGCCGTTGAAATAATAGTAACCAGCGGATTTCACAAGGACGGTCTGCCCCGTTGTTGCATTGTCAGGGGCGGTCACATATACCAAAGCTCCGGTCTGCGAAGTAGTATATGTTTTTTGTCTCAATTGATTTCCGGTAAGGCGCGGTGCGATAATGCCGTCAAGAGATGTTTGTTCTGCAGGGTTTCCCATGACGTCAAGAGTGGCAGATGGAGCAGACGTATTGATTCCTACCTGAGAAAAAGCTGCTGTGTTGCTTAGCACTGCAATAATTAAGATTAGATTTCTTTTCATTTTAAGGGGATTTTGCATAAATGAATTTAATTGAGTAAGCTTATTAGTTTGTTTTTTTATAGAAGAAATGGGTTTACTTACCTTTTTATAAATATTGATCTATTAGTTATTTGTAAATTGTACTCCCAGGCAGAGATCATTATCAACTTAATCAGTAATCCCGGAATTAATCGGAGGCTACAATGTGACATTGATAAACAAGGCGTGGGACCTACATAAGAGCCTCCTATTGTCATTAGCTGTTGACAGGAACTAGAAGGTTTTGTAAGCAAAATGACTTCAAATAAATTGACCGATTTTGATTTTCTGTGTCTCTAGGGATAAAAAGGATCGATCTTTAAGCAGATGGAAGATCGTTGAAAAAAAATTCTAATATATTACTGTTCCTGCCATGCCTTTCTATACCTTGCTTCAATATCGTGCTCGAAACCGATTTCTTTGTCAAATACTATTGCAAATCTACCCGTTGAGTCATATTTTTCCCAGTGAAATCCTTCACCGGAGTTAGGATTTCCGGTCCGTGCAAAGTTGAGCCAGCAATCCTGAATAATTGTCGAAAGTTTTTCCACTTCGTTCTTATCCGCAGCTTCCAACATTGGCTTGGAATCCGTGGCGTCCAGTGTTCCAAAGACAAAAGGTATTTCCAAAGAATGAAAACTTCCAAGTCCTGCAGCTTTTAAATAGTCACTACTCCATTTAAAGCGATAGAGATAAGTGGGGCATTTCGACTGCATTGCATCTGCAATGGTTGTAACTGAGTGCCAAATGATAGCATCGCCGCCCATTTTAACCGATCTTAACGATGCAGGAATAGTACTATATGCTTCTTTAATAGACGCTGAAGTGTCAGGATATGCATTTTCCAGAAAAAGTTCCATTTGCTTGTCTTGCACAGGCATAACAGGTGCAGGCATACCTGCAAATACAGTACCCTCATCCTGATTTGAACCGATGATTAAAGGAACGTGGCTTCCACTTCCATTTTTAATGGCTGTGTGTGCAGACTCTGGAAGCAGATCGTCACCAATCAATGGCTGAAAGGCAATTGTACCCGGATGTGACAAGGCAATTTCGTCCACAAGTTTTATAGCTGCTTTAACAATATCCTCAGTAGATACATCTAAAAGTTGCTTCGCACTATAGTCCTGAATACCCAAGAGTTCTAAAAATCTTCTTGTTATCAGAGTTGCTTTGGCTTTATCACTATACACAATATGATAACTGCAGGGACTTTCAACAATAGCTTTATGAAATAGTCCTTTAGCTAATGGCGATCCCAAAAGATTAACTACGCTGGCACCTCCCGCAGATTCTCCAAATATGGTAATGTTTTCGGGATCACCCCCAAAGGACGCAATGTTTTCACGTACCCAGTTAAGTGCCATAAGCTGATCTCTGTGACCGACGTTGGTATCAATTAAATCTCCGTCGGGCAGATCTTTTGTATAAAGAAAGCCGAATGGTCCGAGCCTGTAATTGATTGTTACGACTACCACTTCACCATTTTTGGCCAATACAGAGCCATCGTAAGCAGTTATGGATCCCGATCCACTAATGTAGGCACCGCCATGTATCCAAAACAATACCGGTCGTTTGCTGCCGTCTGTACCGGGGGACCATATGTTCAGGTAAAGACAATCTTCACTTATATCGCCAATCGGATTATCGAGTTTTAATTGTGGTGACGAAGGAGCATAATTCGTTGCGTCTTTTGTATCTTGCCAGATATCCATAGGCTCGGGAGACTTAAATCTTAAACTACCGATCGGCGCTTTTGCATAGGGTACGCCCTTCCATACCCCTAATCGATTCTCTATATACCCTTTAATCTTGCCGTGCGTTGTAGAAACTAATGTGTCTATATTCATAAGTTTGAGCAGGTAATAATTTATACAATCATTTTAATTGCTCAAATTTATAAGATCAAAAAGTCTGATCATAAAATTACATCTATCAACTTCTACTGTATACCTCCGTTTTTATCCATTCATTGATAATCAGTTGGTTAATTTTGGTTAGTTCATGATTTTAGTATCAGATGCTATCAATCCATACATAGAGATTGGTATCTGATGGGAGATTCAATTTTTTTCTGAGTCTGTATTTTCGATTATCAACTGATGAGATCGTATTTTTTCTGTACAGTGCTATTTCTTTGGTCTGAAGGTTCAACTTTAGATAAGCACATAATTCCAGATCTGAAACTGAGAGTTCATTGTTAATGTTAAGTAATTTATTCTGAAAATCAGGGAATACTTGTTTAAATACAACATAAAAAGATCTGTCGCTATCTTTAATCATTTGTAAAAGTTGTTCGATATCCCTCTTTTCAGGTTTTACATCAGTAGTTTCATAAACTTGATTATACGTAATATTATTTTTAACACGTCTTTTGAAAATATAAAAGTAGTAGATTGTAAATCCGGAAAGTACGATCAGTAATAAAATTGCTAAATAAAGAATAGTAACTGACTCAGACTTATTCTGAGTGGGCACATTTATCCCTTGTGCAATAGGCATAGCCTTTCGTTCTGATTCTTCTATCTCATACTTTAATTTTTTACTGGTATCAGAAAAAAGTCTTGCATCAACGATCATTTTCATTTCTGAAGATAAGCTCGCGAGTGCATCAGTAATATAGTATGATTCAGCTGGAATATCATAAATCTCCGCCAGGCAAAGTGATTCATTATAAAAATGCAGTGCTTTTCGATTGCTATCCGTAAGGCCAGAATTATAAGCTAAGATCCCTTTAAATCTGTAAAGACTGATCATAAATCTTTTATCATTTAAATTTGTTAATAAATTTTCTGCTTCCTTAAGATATTTTCCTCCTTCATCATAGTATAACGCTGAAATTAAAACTGATCCTAAAATTTTTGCTCTCGTACCAAGCCACCGTGCTCTTCCAGGATGATCGGGATTTATCATCTTCGCTTCTGCGTATGCCTTCTGAAGATAGTTTATCATAGAATCTTTATACGGTGCTCTTGGCTCACCGATAGGTGGATTTGAGTGTTCAAATATCATCGCTATACCACTGTAATGCTGTAATTTCAATATGTGAAGGCTATCTTTTGTTCTAACGTTTGATGATAGCTCTAGACCAATATTAAAGGATCTTCTCGCTTTGTTGTGGAATCCCAGATTTAAAAAAGAACGTCCCAAATAGGTATAAAGGGCACTTAATCGATAATAGTCTTTCTGCTCCTGGGCAAGATTTATCGCCTTTTCGATTCTTCTAAGTACATTATAGTGATCACCAAGTTCACTGTAAATCTGTATGGTGGTTGTGATGGAACGTAGGGCCTCTTTGTCATCATGCTTATCGTCTGCTTCTATGTATAGGTCATCGCACATTTTTATCAGGTTCTGCTCATTTGTTTTTAGAAATTTTTCCGCTGAATAAACGACATTGTAGAGGCTGTCGGTATTTTTTTTGTAACCTTGGCCATAAGCAGAATTGAAGAGTGAAAAAAATATTGATAAAAGGATCAATCGCATCTGTTTTAAATAAAATATAGAATTTTCATGCTTAATATAGCGATTCAAATTGATATTATAAAGAAAAATGTATAACAGGTTTAATAATAATTTTGCAGCATTTAGGATGAATGATCGTTATATTTGCTTTAAAGATATACTGTGTGTTTTAAATTGAGAGCTCGATTATAGAGCAACATGGGTTGGAAATATAAGTTAAAAAAAATGATATTCAATGAGTTTACACCGTAAAAGACTAGTTTCCACATCGTAGCCTGATGAAAAGGCTCATATGCTGAATGACTTAACTTACTCCTAAGGAATTTACAGAGTAGAGATCCTACGGCCCTATAATCCCAACCGCTTTTTTGTTTAGTTGCAATGTGAATGTTTTTTACAGTTCACTATAAAAAATGTGTTTTTAGAATCTTTTTGACTTTAACATCAATACCTTGTTATTCAAGCTCCTCAATAAATATTTTAACAACTGATAAGGTAGAAGGTGTTGATTTATCACTACTCAAGATTGTATTTACCCGATATAATTTTTGCGAAGAAATAGCTGAAATAATGTATGAGGTCATATCATCATTGCTGGGGTTTAATCCGTCACCGTCGAGATTAAGCCACGTATTGGCGGCAATATTTCCCCTTCCGTATCCACCAGCACCTGTGTTAGCACTTGTTCCGGCGCCGAACAACCAACGGGAAAAAGAATAATTGGTCTGTGTGTTGAATTTCACCTGAAATCGTCCGCTGCTCTGATATGTATTAGAAGAAGTTCCTGCAAAACGAATGCAAAGGACGCCTATGCAGGTTTCTGACCCGGTCGGCGTGGACGCATTAATGGGAGATGTAGTTTTTGTCGCATATTTTAGAACCTTTTGATCAGCAGGCAGGCCGCTCAATGCCAGAGACGTTAAAATCCAGGTTTTTCCGGTGGCATTACCTGTGTTTTTTAAAGTGGCTACATATCCTTTAGGGACAGATATATTGGAATATTCCGATCCTGCAACATCTATCTTTTCATTTCCACCAGAATTGATCGTCAGTACTTTATCGGTTGGATTGCGAACGACATATTCTCTGCCTTTAAAAGGATGTGTCGGATTGGCGGAGGGTAGATATATTGTGTAATCGACAGCGCCTGTATAGTTAACATAGTAGTCTGTATCTGTCAAAGTAGATACGCTTTCTGACGCCGCGGGCAGTGTTCTATAAGGTGTGGCAAAAGAACCATTAATATCCAATGTACTTCCTGGACTGGTTGTATTGATACCCACTTGGGCAAAAGAATTTAACCCCATACTTAAAAACAAAAGCTGAATAATCTGATTTTTCATGTTCTAAATTTTCTGCAAATGTAAATGCCGGTGTGGAACACATGAAATTTTGAATCTGGTATATTCTACTATTTATCTCCGCTTTTATCCATTCACTGAAAATCAGGTTATTATACTTGGTTTTGATTTTTTATCATATATTATCAATCCATACGTAGAGGTTGATATCTGATGGGAGGTTTAATTTTTTTCTGAGCCTGGACTTTCGGTTATCTACAGATGAGATTGTATTTTTTCTGTATTGCGCTATTTCTTTGGTCTGAAGATTCAACTTCAGATAAGCACATAGTTCCAGATCTGCAACTGAGAGTTCATTGTTGATACTAAGTAATTTATTCTGAAAATCTGGAAATATCTGTTTGAATACGATGTAGAATGATTTCTCATCTTCTTTTGCCAATTGTAACAGCTGCTTAATATGATCAGTATGAGGCTGCACATCCATAGGTGCGATATCTTCTTCCTCAGTGCCAGCTGACGCGTAGCGGGTTTTCTTCCTAGTGATAAAATAATAGATAATTGCTGCTGAGATCAAACATGTAATCGCTCCAATCAAAATAACAAAATAGTAAGGGCGCTTAGATGGTATTAGTTCAATTTTTGCCGCGAGCGGTACGGATTCGTGGTCAGCTTTATCCATCTCATATTTTATTCTCTTGGTTTCATCAGCAAAAATTCTTGTTTGAACGGGCATTCTCATTTCTGAATACAGGCTGGCAAGCGCATCTTTAATAAAATATGATTCTTGTGGAATATCATATATTTCTGAAAGATGAAAAGATTCATTATAAAGGTCTAATGTTCTTTTAAGGCGGTTATCAACAGGTGAGTTGTAGATTAACAGACCCTTGAATCGGTATAGTCCGATCAAAAACCTTTTATCGTTAAGGCCGGAGAGCAAATTTTCAGCCTCGCTGAGATATTTCTGGCCCTGGCCAAAATCCAGGGTTGCAACCAGAACGGATCCGACAATACGAGCTCTTTCACCTAACCAACGAGGTCTTTCTGCATTTTTTACGCTTATCATCTTTGCTTCGGCATACGCTTTCTTGGCAAAGTATACCATAGAATCTTTGAAAGAAGTATTTTCCCGATCTCCAATAGTGGGATTGCTATTTTCAAAGAAGGCGGCCATGCCCCCGTAATGCTGAGCCTTTAATATGTGTTCGCTGTCCTTTGAGTCTACTTGAGAGGAAATTTTCAAACCTGCATCGAAAGCATTCCTTGCTTTATTAAAAAAACCGGCCTTCATGAAAGCTCTTCCCAGATAGCAGTAAAGAAGGCTCAACCTGAAATTGTCATCCTGTTCACGGGCAAGTGTCATAGCTTTTTCAATTCTTGTAAGTACATTTGAATTCTCGCCACGTTCTGTATAAATCCTTATGGCTGTCGTCAACGCTCTTAGTGCCGTTTTATCGTCACCCTTGTCGACCGATTCTCTATAAAGATCATTACAAGTCTGTACAAGTTCCATTTCATTTTTTTTTGAAAATTCTTTGCTGGAATATACAGCATTATAGAGGCTATCCGTGTTTTTTACATAGCTTTGACCGTACCCAATTAAATGGAAGGATAGAAAAAACAGACATAAAATCAATCTCATGTTTTACAAAAAAAAGTTTAATTTATAAAAATAGGTTTTATCTTAAAGTAAAAAAAGATATTTTTATTGAATCTGCTCCAAATAATTAATGAGGTATGGTGTTGAGGCTAAAAGGCGATATCAAAGGATTTACGAAAAGCTGATCACTTTTGTTAGGACGATATACTTGTGGTGCTATACTAGGTTTTTAGCAGGCATTATTACACTGTTTTTCTAAACGGGATCGATTTCTATATCACATATTATAATTTTGAACAGAATATTTTTCAGTTATAAATGGTCTTGCCATTTTATTTTAAAGTGAAATAAATTATTGCAATGTTATGAAAATAGGTTTTCAGTTGTCTACTAAATATAAATAATTGCATGACAAGAATCTTTTACTTTGTAATATTTTTAGCTTATTCCCATTTGCCTGCACAGGCCAGTAGTTTCAAGCATATTTCCAAGGAATACACTGATATCTCGAGAGGGAATCGCTTACTCCTTACAGAGATTTGGTATCCACAGGATCTGGCTATTGAAACAGATAAAGAATCTTCTGCCATTTCTAAAATAAATATACAGAAACACCCGCTGGTTTTACTTTCACACGGTACCGGAGGCAGCAGATTCAGTTTAATCTGGTTGGCAAAGAGGCTTGCGCAAGAAGGTTACATAGTGGCAGCGGTTGATCATTTTGGAAATACCACAGACAATAGAATTCCTGAGTATTTTGTGAGGTATTGGGAAAGGCCATTGGATATTTCATTTTTAATAGATGAGATATTGAATGATTCGGAACTCTCAAACTTAATAAATAATGATAAAGTGGCAGTTGTGGGCTTTTCCCTTGGAGGATACACATCATTAGCGTTGGCAGGAGCTAAATTAGACTGTGCTTTGCTCAAGAAAAAGTCGAAAACTAAGCCTGGAAAACAAGAGCTCACTATTCCGGAAATGGGTGACCTTACGCCACTTGTCGATCAGATAGACTGTAGTCAAATACCGTTGAGTTTGAAGGATAATAGGATAAGGGCTTTTGTTGCACTTGCACCTGCCTTAGGATTAGGCTTTTCAACCAAAGATCAGTTTACGGTAGAAGCACCGGTTCTTATTCTTGGGGCTGAGAATGATATGATTGCCCCGGTAAAACGCAATGCTGCAAAATATCATCGTTTTATTCCTACATCGCAGCTCCAAGTACTTAAAAGGAATCTTGGACATTATATTTTTTTGCCGAAAGTAAAAAAATATGGACAGGATGAGGCCATATTCTTTGAGGATCCGCACGGTATCGACAGAACAGAGGTTCATCAGGAAATAGAATCTATTATATTAAACTTTCTGAATGGTAACCTGTAAATCAAGCATCTTGCTATTGCATTAAGGAAATAATATATTGGGTTGCACACTATCAAAAAAATACTGCTTATTCGATGATCAATTTATTCTATAAGAAGTAGAGTTGATTAATAAAATTTGGTACGATTAAGTATATAATTCCCTGCTTCAAATATCATAATCCATTCTTTTAGCCGTATTAATAGATATTTCATTTCCAAATAATTTTTTGATGATATACAAAGACATATTGATCCCGGCCGAAATCCCGCCCGAAGTCATAATTTTACCTGACTCTACAAATTTCTGATCGACAACCTTTATTAAAGGATAATCTTTCCTTAATCGATCAAGATCCATCCAATGTGTCGTAGCTTCTTTGTGATTAAGTAGCTTGGCCTCAGCCAAAATAATCGCACCAGTACAGACTGAAGAGGTGATAATCGTTTTTTTATCTTTTTCAACGATCCAGTTCAACAACTTTTCATTCTTAAATTCAATAGTTTCAGCACCATATCCTCCGGGAATAACCAATATATCAATAACAACATCGTCGTTAAATGTAAATGTGGGAACAACCTGCAGGCCATTTCTTGCCGTAATATTATTCCTGATCTCAGCAATTGTAAATACGTTAAATAATTTCTCTGAATCTGTACCCTCAGCTATTGAAAAAACTTCAAATGGCCCAGCGAAATCTAAAACCTCAACTTCGTTAAATATTAGAATTCCAACGTTTATTTTTTTCACTTTTGTTAGTTTCTTACTGTTAAATTAAAAAAAGGAATAGGCATCATTTTGGACTTGTCATCACAAACAAACCCCTAACGAGTTTTTACATTCTTATTTTTCTCTAATGCTAGTGCTGTTATTTTTTCCCCGCTATCAAAATTAATGATCTATTTGATATTTCTGATCTTTTGCTTCAGTCTTTTTATAATATCCGTCCTCTTTTTATTTGATAATTCGTTATCCTTCTTTACGTTATACAAAGATTCTTTGTAAGTAGTGTTAGCTTCTGATGATCGTCCCAGATGAAATAAGGCATCTGCTTTTATTTCCATAAATCCCCAAAAATCAGGCTCAGCTTTTAATCTTCTATCTTGCCACTAATTTTCGACAAATAAACGGTTATGTTTTAGAGCTTAAAAAAATACTACATCCTTCATTTAAAAAACTAAAAAACAAAGCTTTAAAATTACAAATTGTATTTTTTGCTAATGAAAGTAAAAATATATAACTGATAGATACGGAAATGATAGGCTTCTTTGTAATCATTTTATTCAGGTTTGAATTTAACCTGTATCTATAGTACGCAGGTTATTGATTTACCTTTATGTATTCTTTACAGATTTTAAATTTAGCTGATTTATATTTTTACATACCACATCTAACATGAAAAGCATGGTTTATATTGATATAATATGATTAACTATCGACAATAAAAAAATATCTGTAATAAAATCATTATCATTTTAAGCAATATATCTAATAGAAAGATATTTAAAGGTTAAATTTATATTCATTATATTTATTGTCAATTAATAAATCATGAAGAATATTCTAATCAATTTTGCAATCCTACGACCATTTTACTTCAATAGGAATTCATATAAAATGAAAATATTTTGGCTAAGTATTTTGACTTTTGTTTGTAGTATAAAAATCTTCGGGCAGAACCTTTATGATGGCCCTCACGTATCCTATGAAAATGGAAAGGTGTGGAATAGAGTTGTAGTTAATGGCGTAGCAAATAAATATGAGGTAAATGATGGAAAGGTCAGCGTTCAATTTGCAGATCCAAGCTTGAATTTTACAGTTTCCCTGAAGAACTCTTTGAAAAATGAGCGTTCAATTTTTCGCCAGCCAAAAAAAATGTTTGTGGTTTCTGATATTGAGGGGCAGTTTGAAGGATTCAGGAATCTGCTATTAGTCAATAAGATTATTGATGAAAAATACAATTGGACTTACGGTAAAGGGCACTTGGTGATCTGCGGTGATCTATTCGACCGCGGGCTAGCGGTAACCGAAACCATGTGGCTGATCTACAGACTTGAATACCTGGCTGAGAAAGCAGGTGGCTATGTGCATACTATTTTGGGAAATCATGATATTATGAACCTATCAGGAGATCTTCGTTATATACAGCCCAAATATACGGAAAGTGCAAAGCTCATGAGGTTAGATTATATGTCGTTGTTTGATAAAAGTTCTGAGCTCGGAAGGTGGCTTAGGACAAAGAATACGATCGAAAAAATCGGAGACAATCTGTGTATGCATGCTGGAGTTTCACCTATCATCAATGAGCTTGGGCACTCTATAAAGCAAATCAATACAATATGTCGTCCGTTTTATGATCAGGTAAAGATGCTTCAGGGGGTAGGCGACCCGAAAATAGACCCCTTTTTTATGGGCAACAGTTCACTTTTCTGGTATAGGGGGTATTTCTTTGAGCCCAAGGCAACAGAGGCAGAAGTCTCAAGTACTTTGGAAATATTCAAGGTAAAAAGGATAATTGTCGGTCACACCATTGTTGAAGGTAATATAGCATTTTACTATGGTGAAAAGGTATTAGGCATTGATGTAAACAGGCACGGTGGTGATCATCAGGCGGCAATATATGAAAATGGTGTGTGGTTTGCAGTCAATGATAAAGCAGAAAAACGAACCATTTTAAAACACTAGAAGTACGATCAATCATAAACTTCATTTATTTTTACGCATTTTCGTTTTAGCCTTTTTATGGTGTCCGTTCTCTTCTCCTTCGATAACTCATTATCTTCCCTAACATTATATAAAGCTCGGGAATGGAAAATTTGTGCTTCTGATACTCGGGCTAAATGAAATAAAGCATCGCCCCTTATTTCAAGAAATCCCCAAAAATCTGGAAAATCTTTTAATCTTCTGTCCTGTTCCATCAATATATTTCCCCATTCTCATTCATCAAAAATATAGCTAAAACCAAGTTCAAAACCAACAGTTGGTGTTGCATTATGACTGAATCCTGACAAATCAGCAAAATTGAATCTTAAACTTTTTATATCACTTAATAATTTACCGGCAATACTTGCATTATCCCTCAAAGAAATCTTATCGCATCTTATACCTCCAATAGCCATAAAGAAATTTCCAGATACAGAATTCTTTTTTTCCTCTATTAAACTGAGTACATCCTTATTGTTGTGCCATTACGCAGGACTTATGGCAATACAGGAATTAAACAAATTATTATTTTTAAAAAATGCATATGTCGCAAAGTACGCTCCGAATGAATGACCAGCAATTGTTACTTTATTTTCAATAGTATACTCTTTTTCAAGAAAAGGAAATACTTCTTCATTGATGAATCGGTGCAATTTTTCTTTTTCTACGAGTTCGGTATTTCTGTCCTGATGCATTATTCCAACCAAATAACTTTGAGGCATTTCTTTGGAAGCAATTAAGTTATTGGCTGATTGTAGTATAATTCCATTTATATCCCTATCATCGGCATCCGTATATAGAATACAGCTATTTTTATTTTCTTTTTTTATTTTAAGAGATCTTGTTATTATTATTTTTCGCTCGGTCTCAAAGACTTTTGATTTAATTGAGATTGTATCTGATATATTTAATTGTGAATAGGTCTGAGCTGGACACAGGTTTGAAACAATAGTTACGGCGATCAATATAAATTTTATTTTTATAATTTCGGTATAGTTAATTTTAAGTCTCATAAATGGGTTTTATGTTTGTAGGGGTAAATCAAGTATTATAATAAGACAGTTGGCATTGCCAAAATATTACATCATACTTAATATCAAGCATTAAACTTAACGCAATTGAGTAGAATTGCATCATTAGTTATTTCAATCATACAATTTTGTCTGCAAATAAATATTACATATTATGCAGACAACAAATCCATTCCAAACCATTCTCGACGAATTAGGAGAAGTAAAAGATTTACTCTATTCTCTCAAAAAAGAACCTGAAATTGAGTTAAAAAAGAAGCTATGCTCTATCAAAGAGTGTTCAGAAATTCTTAAACTCATTTATCAAACCGTGCGCTCAAACATTTTAAAAGGTAATATTAAAGCAGAACAAATAGGAAGATTCTACAGGGTCAACCATTTGATCTGATGGATGCTTTAAACGAAGTCAAATCGCTTAAGTACAGGAGATAGATAAAGATTTTATTTATCAATCATTTTTATTCAACCGTCCGTCATTTTATCCTGCAAACCTTGGTAATCCTTATAAGATCCACCTTATTTCTGGGCTTTAAGTTACATCATCAAGATATCCTGATTATACGAATAATATTTTCCCTATGACGTTGTATCGGTCGGGGTCTATTGTTATTCCGTTATTTATTATACAGAATTGAACATTGCTGGTTTAAATTCATACATTTCCGGGTTTTACTGTATTTTTTTTGAATAATTTAAAAGAAAAGTCCATGTTAATTCTATTTGCTTTGCTTTGATTTTTTCCAGAAAACTAAATTGGAGTAAAGTGCAGTGCCGACTAAAATAAATAGTGCTACGTAGTAAATGGTTTTAGATATCAAATCGGTCTTCGGACCAACAAAGCAAAGGATGAGTAGGGTGCTTATATAAATGATGCCCGCATTGACCCAAATGCTTGATACCCTTGGAGCATACATTTTTTTTGGTGAATCATACTCCGAATTCAATTCTGCGATTCTATTTTTATCCCAATAAAGCAGAATTATACCCGCAAACATCATCAAACTCGTGATGATCCAGGTACCTGTAAAATGCAGTGAAATTGTAATCATCCAGATATTGGCTGTTACTGCCAGAAAAAGAAATGTTCCAATTAATGCAAATCGCTGTGTCATAAGAAGGATTGCGGTAATGATCTGCATAGCACCTATAAAGTTATAATAGATCCCGGAAAGATAAAGTACTTCAAAAAACTGTCCTATGGAACCGGTTGTAGGTAATTGAGTAAATCTCTCACCAATTATTTTTGTAAACCCGGAAGGGACGAATGCCAATGCAACAAGATATCTGATATGAATAATCATCCATTGAATAAATTTAATTTGTTGTAATTTATAGAACATATTTTAAAAGGTATTAGGTTATGCAAAGTAATCGGGTAAAAAAATATGAGACAAATCTAAATATCTGGGATTTTAAGTTTTTGCCTCTATCTTCATAATGTATTTATCAAGTCCGTCACAAAATCCGTTAGCTAAGATATCTACAGTGGTGAAACCATTCTTTTTATAAAATGATGCAGTATGTTGGGAAGTTTCGATTGTAATCATTTTACCAGCATTCAGTTTTTGTAAAAGATCTAAACGGAAACGGGTGAGGAATTTACCAATTCCCTTCCCGTGGGAGTTAGCATCTACCATACCCCAGCATAGTGCTGCCTCATTACTCCTTTCATCAAAATAAATTCCTCCGCAGCCTACCGGGAAGCCATTAATTTCAACCATATAATAGTGATCTGGAGACTGATCCAAAAATTCTTTAAATTGTTGTAATTCTTCCTTGGCAAAAAACTTTGGGAGGTTGGTTTTGAAGATCTGTATACATCTTTCCTTGTACTTCTGCCTATATTTGATGATTTGCAAGGTGATTTTATTTTAGAGCAAATTTATTTTAATTTAGCAGATACTGTCAATGGTTATATTTAACCAAAAAACATCCAAATTAAATAATTTTGACTGTCGAGAATTTTAGCTATATCATATTTATCTTATACACCAGAACTCTCAATCTGCCGTATCCATTTTTGAGATCTGCTTGTTATTGTGATCAATTTTATTCTTTTTAATTTCCGGACTTTATTAATTTCTTTCTCTTTCAAATATTACTGTTTTTTATTACTCAAAATGAAGAGATCATTTGTTTCACTAAAAAAACAGTTATGATACTTCCTTTGCTATGCATTAATGTTTTAAAAAAATATGCAGATGGTCTCAATGAGTTTTCAGCAAATGAAAAGAAAACTGATGAATTGGTTGGTCTTAATCTATTTTAAGAATAAATTTTAGTTTTATATTTATTATGATAATCGTTTATCTCCCTTCTGATAATAATCGTTCCAGTCTTTTATTCTTCCGACAAACATTTTAAGGTAGTTTTCGGTGAAAAAAATATTGGACCAATCAAATCTTTTAGCCTGTACGCCGAGATAGAATATAAAAATAGAGGCTCCGGCATCAGGAATCAATTCAATCTCACGATCCGAAAGAGCTCTTATTTTCCGGTAACCGTTTAAAAAGCTTTGCACCTTTAATTCGTACTCCTGTTTATTAGTCTCGATAAAAAACAATTGCTTAAAGAAGTAACCGACATCCAAGATAAAAGGGCCGTTTCCACAATTATCAAAGTCAAAAACAGTGATTTCGTTTTCATCGTTAACACTTAAATTGTCGTACCAGATGTCAAGATGGACAATTCCACATTGATTTTCCGATAAATGGCTGCTTTCAAATCTTTTGGCTATTAAAGGACTGATTTCTTTGATGTATTTCATTTCATACAGGTCTTCGTCAAAGAACGATTTAATAAGGTCATAAGACTGGTATAAAAGTATCTCAGAGTTATAGCTTACCCTGTCGACCTTTTTATGCTCTGTTATGTTGTGGATTTTTGCCATAAGTGAACCAATAGAATAGCAAGTCTGATTAGACATATATCGCATCTTTTGACCTTCAGCGAATGAAAAGAGCACGGCATATCGAATACCCTCCGGAGCGTTGATAGCTTGTATCAAATTTCCATCTTTATCAGGGATTGGATAGGAAACAGAAAGAGAATTTTCCTTAAGTATGTTGAGAAGTTTAAGTTCCTCCTCAATTTCTGGTTTGGTTCTCCAGTTATGGCAGTAAACTCTTATCGCAAATTTACCTTTCTCACCTGAGATGAAATAGGTATGATTGACACCTGTCCGGAACAGTTTACAATGATACTCACCGCTTAAAGCATATTTTTCTCTGATAAAATTGCATAGTTCGGTTTCTGAAAGTATACTTGCCGTTATAGGGAAAATGTTCATCTTCTCGATTTTTTATAATTTTAATAACTGTTGTTAAATGTATAATAAGTTGTCGATGGATGACAGTTTTATTTTTTTAACATTCTCAAAGCTTGTATGATTTTCTTGTCCTTGAGTAGATCTTCAAGATTATCACCTTGTACAACTTCAGTATCAGGATGGACATTGTTGGTGTAGACCTTTGAATTTCTATCCACAACATAGTCGGTAGACAAATTCAACCCGGCATCCTTATTTATTTTGAAACCCTGGACAGCGGTCGTGTAGTCGGCGGTGGGCTCACCCACAACAAAAGTATTCTTTCTTCCAATCAGAGATATAGCCGTCATTTCACCGGCGCTGGCCGTGTAGCAGCTGGTCAAAATAACAATCGGAATATCTTGCTTGATCGGAATTTTTAGTTGCGTTTTTCTAACCAGTTCAATACCGTCGATCAACATTTTACCTTCTCTTATCTCCCATTTTCCTGAAGATTCTCCTTTTGAATTCCTGAAACCGCCGAAAACAATATCATCACTGCCGATAAATTCTTTCAATCCCAGTAGGATAGGGTACATATTGCCACCGCTGTTGACTCTGAGGTCAATGATCCAAGCTTTGATTTTAGCTGAATTAACTTTATTGATATGTTCTGTGATATCATTGGCAATACTGTCGACTTTTTTAAAGGCGAAGTCATCGTTGCCCGGTATTCTAATGTAGGCTGTTGTTTTACCGATGACCTGGCTCACTACGGACTTCTCAGTTTTTAATTTTTCTTTCAGATAGACATTTGCAGAGCTTCCAGGCTTGTTCCATCCGTAGGTTTTACCCTTATATTTCAGGCCGCCATGATGATCTTTGAGCAGTTTGAAAACCTCAGCATATATCGGAGCGAGTTCAGAAACTGAATTAAGGTCTTTAGCTTTAGTATATAAAATATTTTCAATCATTTTTATGTTGGAAGTATCAACTGCGTTTGATTTGATTAGGGCAACGGTGGTATCCACAAATGATTTGACGCTGTCATTTTTTAAAGCTTGTGAAAACGAAGAAGTAGAGATGAGTAAAAAGATAGCGAAGAGAAAAGATTTGATCATATTCAAAATAGGATATAGTAACATTGCAGCAAGCTACATAAAAAAAATTACTTTAAGCGAAGGCTAAGGCTTGACTTTCAAATTGGGCCTGCAATTATTTATATATTCGAAATTGAATGTTATTGCTTTTTTGGTGATGAACTTCAAGAGATCTACCGTACCAGATGGTTGCTTCTTTGCGATTTTCCTCCACTTCCAGTGTTTAGATAGCTTTCAGAGTCCTTTGAGCTTTTAGGAAACAGTAAAGTGCATCATTGAAAAGCCTAATGTTTCATGGTTCTTATTTTTTTCAATGAAATACCCTGCAATTGATGTCATCTTCAGACAATCGCAAAGTTTTGCTATACTAAAAACATTGAAAAAACTATCTAAAGAATCGTCTGATTTTTTTGATGATTTGTTAAATCAATCTACAATGGGATGCTTCTGTTCCTTATCTTTGTGTCGTTCGAATGAGTATGTGAAAAGTAACAAATAATTCCATTAGAAAATGCAGTTGAAATTTTACCAGCCTAGAAGTGAATTCCTGAAAAAATACGTTGAGGGCTATTATTTCATTCAGAGAGGTAAGGGTTCTGAGCCTTTGCATTATCTGACTTTTCCTAATAACTATACTATTGTTACGGTAATGCAAAATGTGTCGCTAAGTCAAAGTACCAATAGGATGAAAATCAAGCGATCAGAAAAAGATGAAATTTTTGCTAATATGGTTTACCGTTACACTTCTCCCATTGAAATATCCTACGAAGAACCTGTCAATGAACTTACAATTTACTTCAAGCCTCTAGGAATCAATTTTTTTGTAGAAAATCCTCAACTGTTTTTTGTTCAGGATCATACCCAAGTGATCGAGTTCAATCCTTTTGAAGATTTTAAAGATGAAATGCAAAAAATCCTGAATCTGAACGATCAGGAAATGCAGATAGAACAGCTTGAGAATTACTGGCTTTCAAAATATATTGACAAAGAATATTCATTACTGGAAGAAATTATAAAGGGGATAGAAACTGACGGTAAAATTGATGAGGTCGCAAAAAAGAATAACATTTCCAGGCAATATCTGAATAAATTATTTCAGAAAAATATAGGAAAATCTGCTGCCGAATATCGCAGAATTCATCGTTTCAGGAAATCAATAGCTGAGAAAAATGAAATAAAAAACCTCACGGAGCTGTCGCACGAAAGCCTTTTTTATGACCAGTCCCATTTTATCAAAGATTTTAAGGAACTAACCCATAAAACACCTAAATCTTTTTTCAAAAATGTAGAAATTGATAAGGAAGTTGTCTGGCTGTTCATCTGAATGTTTCCATTTTTACAATTTTGCTTCTGTAAAATGTGATTTCTTTGTACTATTAATATTGAGATGCTGTAAGTTTTAGTAGCTATAAGTCTCAAAAAAATAATTCTAATGATTACCAGATTTTTGATCGTGATGCTGTCATCTTTTTTAAGTATTGTGTATGGGCAAAAAATAGATGAGGCTAAACTGCAGATGTTATTAAAAAAAGCTGAAGATAAGCATTCGGAGGCTGTTATAATTTATCAGGATAATCAATTGGTTGCCGAAAAATACTTTGGCGTCGGTAACCCGGATGTGAAGATCGAAGCTATGTCCTGTACCAAGAGTATTGTCGGGCTTTCCGTAGCCTGCCTTATGACCGATGGCTTGATTAAAAGCCTTGATACTCCAATTGCGGATTTTTACCCTGAATGGAAACAGGGTCAGAAAAAGCTGATCACCATTCGGCATCTTGTTAATATGACTTCCGGTATGCAGAATAATCCTAATGCTTCAGTGGAAATCTATCCCAGTGATAATTTTGTTCAATTGGCGCTTGCAGCGGAACTTTCCAAAAAACCGGGAGAAGCTTTTGAATACAATAACAAGTCGCTGAATCTTATGGCAGGTGTCATAATGAAGATCACGGGTAAAAGAATGGATGAGTATATTGGGGAAAGGCTTTTTAAGCCACTGGAAATTACAGATTATTCCTGGACATTAGACAATGCCGGTAATCCGCATGTAATGTCTGGATGCCAGATTAAGCCAAAAGATTTAATCAAGCTTGGTTTATTGTTGCTAAACGAGGGATATTACAAGAATAATAAGGTGATCGCAAAAGAACACATTGCCGAAGTGGTTGCGCCGTCTGCTCAATATAAAGGATATGGAATGCTTTGGTGGCTCGATTATGAGAAAACCGTGTCAACTGTAGACAATGAGATTATCAAAGAACTTAAAAAAGCAAATGTATCTAAAGAATTTATACGTAAAGTCAGCAGAATGAAAGGAATCTACCGGTCAAATGAGGATTTTTCAGCTAAATTACAGACTGTCTTTGGTAACAATCCGTATGAATATATCAATCAACATCTTAAACCTGGTTTGCGTCTTCGAAAAAGAGATTTCAGCGGAAGTGTAACTTACCGGGCGGATGGTTATCTGGGAAACTATATTATTGTCGATCCAAAACATAATATTGTTGCGATAAGGATGATCAGTCATCAGAGTTTTACGGGTGACAAGGATAGCTTTTCAGATTTTGGCAGGGATTTAGTGAACCTTACATTATAGTAACTTCTAATCAATTGTTACTGAATTATAAGCAACGTTAAACTACAGATTTAATAGCAGGGTGGATATGATCTATGGATGTGCAATTTTAAGTGACAAGTATAGAAGGAATTCATACAATAAACGGAAAAGGCGGATTCAAATGCCTGGATCTTACAGGCGACATCGGTATCTATGAAAAATAGTGCATCAGGTATATCGGGCAAGGATACCATATGTGGGGAGGATGTAGGGGACTTATCGGATAGAAATATAGGCTTTCGTTAGCCAATAAAATATGGTAACACGATTTGCTTTAATGTTTCGTAACGTAAATAAAATGAAATCGTTGATATTGTAAGGCTATAAAGTAAATATTTTGCGTTCTTTTGCTGTATGGTATTCAAAATACAATTTTTAATGCATGAACACCACCAAAAATCAATTAGAGTATTTATCGATTAAACCCGACAATTCCCTTTCAGATATAGTAGAAAGTGTCTGGATGGTAAAAAATCATGCTGATGAAAAAAGAGAAGGGATCATCGTTCCTGACGGGAAAATAGATCTATTCCTTTTTTCAGGAGAAGATGAGCATTTTGAGATCTTTATATCGGGGATTTGCACCGGGCCTGTCATCAAACCACCTTTCCCCAGATCGACGATGTTTGCCATAAGCTTTCATCCGATAGCCGCTGAATATATCTTTAAAAAATCCATTGCAGATTTAAAAGATACTAAACAAACTCTCCCTTGCGATTATTTGGGATTTTGTAAAAACGATCTGGAAAATTTTGAGCAATTTTATAGAAAAGCCTGTTACATTATTAAGATGCAGGTAGAAAAGAAAATCGATGACCGTAAGAAGAATTTGTTTGAGCTGATTTATTTATCAAAAGGAGAAACAACTGTTGAGGAATTATCAAAAAAAGTTTCTTGGAGCAGTAGGCAGATAAATCGTTATTTTACTACTTGGTTCGGAGTTACATTAAAAGCTTATATTAATATTATCCGTTTTTCAAATTCATTGAAACAGTTGAAAAAAGGCGATTTCTACCCGGAACTTAATTATGGTGACCAATCCCATTTTATCAGGGAAGTAAAGAAATTCTCAGGGGTAAAACCTACGATCTTAAACAAAAACGAAAACGACCGATTTATCCAATTGAGCCTGATGTAAGAAACCTAATTTTGTTTGATCAATAGAACAAATAAAATTAAACCAAATGAGTTTGAATCATATCAATCTGGTGGTAAAGGATGTAGACAAGGCTTTGCATTTATTTACAAACTATTTCGGCTTCAGCACAATCGTTAACCGAAACAGTAAAATGGCAGTCCTGGAAAACAGAGACCAATTTGCCCTTGTGATCTGGGGACAGGTATTGAATAAAAAGGAAGATATACCTGAGTATCCCGAGAATTTCCATATCGGATTTTATCAGCAAGATCAGGAAGCTGTCTGGAATATGTACAGAAAGCTACGGAAGGAAGAAAACTTACGGTTTGAAGGAGAACCGAAATCGATCAGAAATACGTTTGGGTTCTATTTCTATTTTGAATATCTCTTGATAGAAATCAGTGTGAACCCCTTCAATGAAAACGTTGAGTGATTTGTACAAGCTTATCGATCGAATCAGTTTAGTGCATGGCAATAATATATTATCAACGCAACAAAATTTTATTGTGTAATGGCATACTTTGATGTGTAAAATTATTTTGCCAATGATATACTTTAGTGTGCAGAATTACTTTGCTTTTTATTAAAAATTAAGAATTAAAGATGGTTTAACTTTTATTGCTGTTTCGTAAATTATGGTGAAGAACTAAGGTATTAACCATATCCAGGTTGTTATAAAGCCCATCAATCAAAAGACGTACGGAATTCCAAAGGCGAGAGCCCGGTCCTCACCCTAAACATCTTGCTGAATGACTGCGGATGCTCAAACCCTAGTTCATAGGCAATTTCAGCAACCGTCAGGTCAGTGTTGGTTAGCCTCTCCTTTGCTTTTTCAATGACCTTGCCCCGAATGTACTGCTGTGCATTCTGTCCGATCAACGAGCGTAATAGGTCACTCAGATAGCCGGGTGAGATCTTTAGCTGATCCGAGAGGAATTGTACTGTTGGGAGTCCCTGATGTATTGATGTCTGAGTATTAAGGTAGTCATCGAGAATAGTTTCCGTTCTCTGGAGAATGTCGTTATTGACTGCTTTCCGGGTGATAAACTGACGCTTGTAGAACCTGTTGACATAGCTTAGCAGCAGCTCTAGCTGCGAAATTACGACTTCCTGGCTGAATTCATCCACGCGGCTGTTCAGCTCTTGCTCCATGATCCTGTAAACGGAAAGAATAACCTCTCTTTCACTATCGGAAAGATGGAGTGCCTCATTGGAGGTATAGGAAAAGTAACTGTACTGCTTTATTTTACGGGCGATGGGATGGCCCAGCAAAAAATCGGGGTGGATCAGTAAAATATAACAATAGGTCTCGCTGTTGTAATCCGTACTTCCTACTAACTGATTAGGCGCCATGAACAGCATGCTGCCCTCATCGTAATCATAATAGTTTCTGCCATACTTCAGCCTTCCTCTGTTTCTTGTAATAAAGGTGATCTTATAGAAACTCAGGACATCGTAGATCGGTGCCATTGACGTATTAAAAGGGTTGTCCTGGTTGAAATGGACAAGGCTGATCAGCGGATGCTGAGGTGCCGGCAGTCCAAAAGCCTGATGACTTTCCGATATCGATATAAAGCGTACCAGTTTATCTTCTTTAGATTTCATACTATAAATGTATAAAAAACCTATGACCGGCGATCATAGGTTTTGTGTTAAAACTACCAAGGAAGGATGTTATCTTTCCCGCTGAAATCAGCAGGACCTGTAAAACTTCCCGTCAGAAGATCCTCTGCCAAAGCTACCCGGATCGGTTCCTTCGAACCTTCCTCTACAGAATCCGTTCCCTGAAAATTATTGAGCGCCGTAGCCGTAAATCCCGGACTTACCAGATGCACCTTGATGCCGGTGTTCTCCAGTTCAATAGCAAGGGAAAGAAAAATTCCGTTAAGTGCCGTTTTCGAAGCGCCATATACCGCATCAAAATTCGAACGGTAAGGGTTTTCAGGGTTGGAATTGATCGTCAGCGACCCTAGAGCACTGGAAACTGTGACGATCCTTGCACTTGGAGCTTTGTGCACTAGCGGCAAGAAAGACTGGGTCAAAGCTAGGGTTCCAAATACGTTGGTATCCCATACCTTTTTTAATTCGCTGATCGGTGCTATGCTCGCACGCTGTGCACCCATGATCTCTTCCAATGTACGTCCTGGAGTACCGGCATGAGAGACTGCGGCATTGTTGACCAGTAAGGTCAGGTATCCGTGTTCTTTTTCGACGATCTCCACCGCGGCACGGATAGACCCTGAATCCGTAATATCAAGCTGGATTGCTTTTGTTAATCCGCCCAGCTGTTCCACGGCTGCCTCACCCTTTTGCAGGTCACGTGAACCCACATACACAATATAGCCGTTTTCTACAAGGGCTTTAGCGATCTGGAATCCCACACCGGTGTTCGCGCCCGATACCAGTGCCACTTTATTTTCATTGTTTTGCATAATCTTATTGTTTTAATTTAATGAAGCAAAGATGGATATTAAAACTAAAATTAATGTAACCCAATCGAGACTACTTGAAGCCCAATCGAGGATAGGGTAATTTAATCTCATAAAAAAGGTGAAACTTCTGTAAAACGATCGTATTTTATTTCGTGACAAATAACAATATCTTTGTTAGGAATTTTTTTTGAATGATTTTCATCTATGTCAGAACAAGAAATCACTTATCCGGTTTATTCACCGGCCTCCGTCATTGGAATCTTTAGCAATGCTTTGAAGCTGAATGCTACGGTCAATATCATCTATCTGAAAGGTAGATATTCCTTCGGTGGGGGTAAAGCCTACGGTAATTATTTTTATGACCTCCTATTCTCGGAAGGTGACCACGTTTCAATAGGGGTTCGCATCTCTTCTCTGCTGAGAAGTAAGATGACCAATAATGAAATCTATACGCTCAGAGGGTTTATTGAAAAGAGCATCAAAAATTCATCTATCGAATTACGGTTTGTAGTGGACGAGATCATCCAGCAGGAAGAAAAATCTATATCGGAAGAGGAATTGCAAAGATATGAGCTGATCCAGAAAAAGCTTGAAACAGGATCAAAGGATCTTGAAACCCTTATTAGAGAGAAGATGCTGAAAGATGAAAAGGTAAAGATTGCCAATATTTATGGGAATAATGCTATTGTCCAGAAAGACTTTTCTGAAGGACTGGATGTTTCCGTGCAATATTTTGAGATCGATGACCATAGCTGTAATATTACCTCCTCAACGGCAATCATTTCCAAATTGAATGAAATCTCATCGATGGAGTATGATATAGTTGCTTTGGTAAGGGGAGGCGGTGACCGTCAGAGCATGGAGACGTTTAACAATATTCAGCTTTCTGAGCTGTTCATTGGACTTAATTCAGTAACTATTACAGCAATCGGACATACGGTCGATGAAACCCTGCTTGACAAACTTGCGGATAAACGTTTCCATTTACCCCATGATTATGGAGCAGGATTGCATGCCATAGCAGAAAAACTGTCTTTGGAAAGATCCAACTCAAGAGCTCTATTAATCGATGAGGTTAAAAAAGATGTTTCAAAACAGTTTTCTGAGCAGGTTAAAACCTTAACTGAACAACTGTCCAAAAGAAACGAAGAATTTCAGAAGCTTCAGGAATCGTCTGTCAAACAGCTTCAGGATACGCAGAAGAACTTCTCCGAGCAGGAGAAGCAACGAAAGGAGGAATTGGAAAGTTACAAAAAGGAGATCTCCGCCTTGCATGAAAAGAATTTGCAGTCTGCCATCAATGAAAAGACAGCCTCAATTAAGGCGCAACTGGAAACACTGAATAAGGATAATATTAGGCTTAATCAGGAATTACAAAATAGCAAAACTGATTATGCAAAGATCATCTTTGCATTTATACTTGCTTTGGCCATCGGATTTGTTTTGGCAAAGGTATTTTGATGTCTTGGTATTATATTCCTTAATACAGAGACTATTGATATCGATAGCCGCCCGATTAATTTCTACAATTTTAAAATTTATTACTTACTCTCACAAAGTGTGAGACCCTGGGTAATAAAATCTCCATAGGAAATCTTTAGCCCGGCCCATTTCGGATCATCGAGCCAGATCTCTTCGATCTTGCTGATGGAAGTGTCATTGTGTGAGGCTCCTTTCGCAGATCCATTCATGGCATAGACCTTTCCGTTACTCGTTCTGCCATAGATCTCTTTGTAACCAGAACAGTAGACCTCGATCTCATTGACGGAAAATGGCCATTCACCGATGTAATCCTGTTTGGTGAATTTAAGCGTGTTTTTTGTAGCAGGTGCACTACATGATAAAATTAATGATAAGATAGAAAGCAGGACTAGATTTTTCATAGTTGAAATGTGGAGCTTTAAAAGTAAAAAAACTATTAATTCTTCTTTTACGGGTTTCCGTATCAAGACAAATCCCGATTTTTATAGGGATTTGAATTATTTAATGATTTCAATTAAAAGTTATAGTGTCATTTAATTTTATTAAAATATTATTAAACTAGCTTAAAGCTTTCCTTTTGGAATTCTAAAGAGCTTCTCAACACGATAATTATAAAGTATTTAAAGGTCTTCTTCTTCTTTTTTCAATGCGGATAGGATTTCTGTTACCTTTTGGGGCAGTTCTCCTTCAAAGTATTCATTAACTAAAGGATTCTGGGACATGAATTGGCTGGTTAAACTGATCCAGTCATCAATTGAAACCGAACCGTTTATCTTAAATAATTTTTGTGATTGTGTCTTTAATTTGAAATTATTTTTGTTATTGAAGTTGAGATCGCTATCTCTCCTCTGAATATATTCTTCCTCGGTGTAGAAATGTATGGCACCGTCAAAGCGTCTGAAATGATTCTCTTGAACGTCAAATTCGGCATGAACATAGCGGACTGGATAATATTTTTCCTTATCAATCCATAGGAAGTGATTGTCTGTTTTAAATTCTTCTGATTGAAATACCTTGATCTTCTTTTGTATATCATTAATATTTTCAGTAGTTGAATACCATAAAATATCAAGCGAATAGCTTCCCGCAAAAAGGAAGTCAAGATAAAAATCAGTAAGCTCGGCTGGAGGCCGTAGTTTTACAACGCCATCGGATATTTCATGAATTGACTTCTTGAATTTTGCACCATACCATGTATCGTACTCCATGTACATTCTGCTGTCTACATTGATTCTGACTCTGTCTGGGTCAATGGCAATGTAAGTGTCATTGCTAGGTTGTTCCAATTTCCAAAAGAAATCTAAAAATTCTGGTGCAAAATTCGCATTTTTTGAATAACCTCTTCTGAAAAGATGGTTTGCCATAACCATAAAGTTACTTCCATAATAGTAACCTTCAAATTGTTTTTTAGAGAATTGTGCCTCCAAAGTTTTTGTGTTGATCAGTCCTTCTTTGTCCGGAACCATGTCGTGATTCAGCAATCGTACCAAGTCAGGAAACTCTGCAATGATTCCGATGGATTGGATATAGTCAATATTTGACAAGGAAATATTTATTCCCAATGTTTTACAGTGCGCAATGAATTGATCGATCAAAACTGAATTTTGCGCTAATTCAGTCTTTTTATCATCTTTCATCTTCTGTAATAATTTTTTATTTATCTCTTCAGGACTCATAAGCTTTAAGTTTTTAATAAACTAATTCATAACCTCTTTAGCTGTTAGCCAATAACCATTTTTGTCGGATCTGTTTAACCACTCAACTAATACAATTTCTGCTATGAATTCTTGCAAAAATCCACCATAGATTCAATGTAGTAGCTATGTTGTCAAACTTTTGTCAGGTACTTTTATTATTTTTCAAATAATTTTTCAATTTCACCCTCAGAAAAATCAACATACATAAGTCCCCAAAAAGAAGGAAGAACAATAGAAAATTTTTCTCTTAACAATTTAACTATGATGTCAAAAATTAAATTCATTGATTCTTTTAAATGCATTGGTGATTTGGGTGGTTCATGATTAGTCCGTCCATGTCGTGCAAAAAAACCTAATACTTCGTAGTTATTTGCTGTATGAGTGAAACGATTTAAAGGGGTCGAAAATTCTTTTAAAAATTCATTGTCATCAATTGATTTTAGATAAAATCGTATATCGTCGTAAATAATATAAAGCATTCTAAAATCTACTTTATTTGATAGTAGGAAAAATAAATTAGTTAAGAAGTCATCTTTTACAATTTCTGCAAACAAAGAATATATTGGATTGACAGGACCTTTGGGCGATTCGCTTTTGATCCCTTTGAGATTAATGTCAATTTTATAAAGCTCTGAATGACCTGACCGTGAAATGATCCTTCTTTCATCCAGATTGACTATTTCTAAAAGAGTAAAATATTGTTGATTATGTCTTGTCCTATCAAGTAATTTGTAAATTCCTTCATAGATAGAAATAATTTGATTTGCAGTATCATATATTTCTTGTACGTCTGTAAGTTCATTAAGTAGAATTGATGAAAAGCATAAAGTGTCGTTAAATTCGCTTTCTTCCACCCAAAAATAAGAATCATTAATTCTGCTGTTATTACTTAAATAGTTTTGAATGTGAAAATTTGTTTGTACAGTTATGCTATACTTTATTTCTCTTGTGATAATAGTTTCGGAGTGATCGGTCATAGTTTTTGTTTTGGTTTTTTGCTCTAACTCAAAAATCTATCTATTTTATAACAAAATGATATGCTATCAAGTTACTACAAAATTAAAATATAAATTCTTAAGATATTTGATATTTTTCATTCCTGATTTTTTAACGAAAAAGTTTCATACATCTATTCTTACGTTTAAAGTTTTTATATACACAAATTTATTAAAGTATGACTCACTGAAAAAGATCTTAAATTTCACTTAAAAATTCTTTCTGGATGATTAAATAATTTTTCATCAATATTTTATTCTTCTGAAGATAAATATTTTAATTATTTATCACCTTAATTCTTCTTAAGCCATAATAAACTGATCATAATTTCTACTGCCATAATTCTATCTGAGGCTATCCGATTTTCTATAGCAAATATATTCCGTGGTCACTGCTGAAAAAAATCTTTTTGGGTATCCGGGATCTCCGATCCCGGAGCCTCCGCAAAAAGATTTCAGGCTTACATCAATACACTTTCTTACTGTTTTTTTGGAATTGATTCCAGTTTTCCTTGTGCCTGCCTGAATGGTGAATCTGCATAGAAAAGTCAGAAACCTCACAAGATGCAAATGCAGTTCATTGAAATTTTGATCCTTATGATTAACCCTGGTATTATTTCATATATCTGAATGATTATAAAACATTCTCATCATATATCGTAAAAAGATCATTTGATCAGATGATACCATCTCTAAAACATTTGATAACCATTCGTAAAATGAATGACACGATCAGGTAAATAGAAAGGTCAAGATTTCCTTCAAGCTGCAATCTACAGGTTTTTTAACAGCAGGTGCGGGAAAAACATGTCTCCGCCGCACACGGAGCAATTCAGATGAAATTCAATATTGTCAACGAAATTAAGCTGAGCTATTCAAGAAAGGGAAATTGTGAAAGATCCATATCGTCATCAAGGGATGCGGTGGAGATTTTCAGGGCGCATTTTGATGCGGAGGAAATGGATTATCGGGAATCTTTCTTTGCCTTGTATCTGAACCAGTCGAATAAGGTGCTGGGGATTAAGAAGATCTCCGAATGCGGGATTTCTTCCACACTGGTGGATGTACGGATCGTGATGCAGGCAGCCTTGCTTTGCAATGCCTCGGCAATGATTGTTGCCCATAATCATCCTTCAGGAAATCTGAAACCATCCTCCTGTGATATCAAAATGACTTCCCAGATCAAAGAGGCAGCAAAGATTCTGAGCCTGACTCTGCTGGATCATGTGATCCTGACGTCGGATTCTCATTTTTCCTTTGCGGATGAGGGGTTGATATAGATTCTTAAAAGCTGTCTTGGAATGTCAAGCAAAGCTCTAAGGCTTTTACAAAGCAATAAAATTATAAAAGTTGGGAGTTTATGAGAACGGATTCTTCTAAGACAGCTTTTTCCTTCAGATTCATTTTACAATGTTGTTGAAATACGGCAAATCCTATCCTTTGCAGAATCTATCACACCATTGCAGGTATTTCAAACAAGTTTGTACATTAATTTTAATTAAAGACTAAAGACAATAATAACAACTCATAAAATCAACGTTATGAATAATACAATCAATAGCACATCAATTTCAGAAGCCAATACCTTATTGGTTCTTCATCACAGTACTAATTCCGTTGGAATGGTTCAGAATGTCAATCAAAATGGACATCTTATCGATGTTGCTCCAGATTCTGCTGGTGTCGATTCAATGATACGGATCGATTCTTCAGCAGAGTCTTTTACTGAATTCTATGCGGATTTTTATAATCAGCTTAAAAATCCCGAAGCCTATTCATTTTTTAAGGTGACAGAATTTGAAGCGGTGGATACTGCGCTGGAATTACAGGATTATATTGATAGTTCATCATCTGTTAATAGAGAAGACCTGAAGCAGTATGAGGTTTCGATCGATACTGTTGAGGTTTTGAGGAATAAAAAGAATTTGGAGAGTGATAGCTCAAATGGAATCAGTTATTTTTCAAAGATACGATCTGCTGAAGTCATTAACCCGAGATACCGTTATCAGATTGAAGATGTCGATTGGAATGCGGTCGCTAAGATTGGAGTTGATCGGGAGATGTTGGAAAAGATTAATGTTTTGGATGAGTTATTGAAGGGATTTAAAACTTCAGTGTTGCTTCCTCTACGAAGTGATGACGGGGAAGAGGGAGGTACTGTTAATGCCAGGTTACAGTTAAAGTTAAATGACAATGGGGAAGTGGTGCTTCACGTTTACAGATCACAAAAAATGCCTGATTTCAGGAAAAAATTTTTGGGTCATAAGTTTTCAAAAGAGGATCGATTAAATCTTCTGAATATCGGAAATATAGGCAGGGTGGTGCATCTTGTTAATCCTGTCACAGGAGAATTGGTTCCGTCATTGATTAGCAGGGATAAGCTGACCAATGAACTGTTTTATTTACCAATGGATTTTGTCAGAATTCCTGCCGTGGTCTGTGGCGTGGTTTTGAGTTCGGAACAGCAGGGGGTTCTTCGTTCGGGAAAACCTTTGTTTATTGAAAATATGTTATCTAAGAGTAAAAGGCTTTTTAATTCGACGTTGCAGTTTAATGCAGAAAAGCAGTGGTTGGAGTTTTTCTTCAATAAGAAGTTGAAAGTACGGAATGATGAACATAGCTTTGAGTTTGTAGTTCCTTCGACTTTTAGGGGGATGAAGCTTCGTCGTTGGCAGATTGAGAAATTAAAGGCAGGGGAGATGGCTTATATCAGTGGGTTGGTGAGTGAAAAAGGGAGAGGATATCAGGGGTATATTCGTTTTGATAAGGAGGTTGGGAGGATTGTTTTTTCTTTTAATAAAGCGATTGAATAATATTTCTTTTTTTGGTTTTAATAGTCGCTCGAGTGCGCCATTTAGAATATTAAATTAAAAACCTGCAAAGATTAAAGCTTTGTAGGTTTTTTAGTTTTTTCTGGAAAATGTTGCGGCAAAAATGCAATTCCTCTCTATGGTCGGAATCGCATTTTTGCGGAATTTGGAGCAACCCCATTTCAAAAACATTGCAGGGTATAGCTTTTCTATATTTTTTGAAAAAAGGTTGCGAAGGTTTAGAATAATTATATCATTTTTAGATCCCTGTTGTTTATCTTGATGAATGATGTTTTGCCCATATTCTCTTTGACTGGTTACGGGAATGAGACCTGTAGGTAGCCAAATAATCTAATAGTATTGGCTTTTTTAATATTAAAAATATCCTATCTCAGTCGTTATACTTTTCTTTCATTATTTTAACTTTTTCCATAAGCTCATAATCGTCTTTTGTATGAGCCACAGAGTACATTAAGTTAAATATAGGATGTGGATAACCTAATACTTTCACATTTAGCTCCGTAAAAATAGTAAAGGCAATCTCGGAAGCCCGGTATGCATTTTCTAACTCTCCATTGAAATAAAAGGATTCTCCAAGTTTGGTAAAGTAGTGCATTAGAAAAGCGTCATTTCTATTTTCTTCCGGAAGTTCGTTATGCAGATTAATAGCAAGTTTAAAAAGTTTTATGGCTTCTGGGAAATTTAACACTTCATAGTTGGCTAATGCCAAAACCTGACATTGAATAGAAATGGAAAAATCATCATAAATATTGTGTTTCTGTCTTAAATTCTCAAGATTCTCAAAACACTCCTGGAAACGGTCCATCTTTCTTTGTTGTATAAACAAGTGACAGAGGTTACAAATGGACACGAACAATTTAGGGAGGTGCTCTTTATGAAGACTTAAGATTGAGACTGACTTTTCAAAATATTCAAAAGCCTGATCCATATTACCGTCAGCTGCAAGTGCGATTCCGTAATTATTGGCTATTAATCCAAGAAGAGGGTCGGTTGGTTCCAGGTGGTTTTCCGCACGTTCAAATAAGCTCGTCCACTTAGCAGTTATATGATCTTTCCCGAGCCAGTTATAAATATGTAAAACCTCATTTTCCAATTGTAGCAAAGGTTGATAAATCGTCCCACGATGTGGTTCATTGATCACATTAAGGATTGCTTCTCCAAATTTTAAAAACCGTAAAGCAAGTTTAAGATCCTGATCTGAACCTTTTTTAAGCATCTTTAAAAGACACCATATGTTGTGAAGTTGGCTTAAAAACGGCAGTTCCTCTGCGCGTTCCTGATAGATGATAGAATCTCTCAATACTTTATGCATTGTAATTTTGGAGCCTTCGCGTTCAATTAATCCTTTAGCATGCAATCTATTAATCGCATTCGTTAAATTTGTTCTGCTTTCAGACTTGTATTCTTCTCCAAACCAATCAACAAGATCATTAAACTGCACATCTTCCAAAGGCAGCATTGCAAAGAAACTTAGATGATACGCATCAAACGGTTCTATCTTGCTTAGGCTGAATGTCTGATTTAAAATCTTTAAAAGATTGAGTGATTGTTCACCATCATTGGGAATGTCTATTTTGAGATTATCATCATCCAGACTTTGCTGTTCAAAATGATCCAGCATAATATCCAAACTAAGATCAAAACTATATTTAATTGTTTTAGCAACTAAGCCAATAACCAACGGATTATATTCTACATATTTAAATAAAGATTTAAATTGCTCGTCTGCAATATCAGCAGCATTGTCGAAATTACGGTAAACTGCCTTAGATTCCTCAAAACTTAATTTTTTTATGGTTAAAGTTTTTACGTTCTCCAGTCGTAATCTCGTACCAATGATCATTTTCCAATTCGCTAAACACTGTAATTCTGCCATTTCGGCTTCGGTACTATCGTAGCTATCGACTACAAGCAAATTATTACCTGTAATCTGATTCAGTTTGTTTATGATTAAACCAAACCTGCATGAGAATTCATCGGGATTTAAAGCAGGTAAATCGAGATTTATGGCTAACTGCTCGTGAAAGTTCAAAGTGTTTACCAGGCCCGTTTCAACATTGATCCAAATGATGTGATCATAATCCTGAACATATTTTGAGACATAAAGTTTTAACAATGAAGATTTTCCCATTCCTCCATTGCCATTTACGATAACATGTTTGTTATCTTTAAGAAGATCGTAAAGATCAGCAATCACGATTTCCCGTCCAATCATCATTGATGAATTGATGAAGGGGATAGGGGTTATCATTTGTGGAATCAGCTTCTTGCCACTTAGCCCTTCAAGTTTTTCTCCATGTAGTTTCTGTATATCTATCAGACCATCGACCGTTTTCTTTATGACAGCGACATCTTTTTCAAGAACATCAACTCGTGAATGAAATAATTTTGTAAAGCGCAGATCTATATAATGTACTATTTCATAATCATTTGATTTCAGTAGGCCATCTAAAATGCTTTTGTTAACTTTTCTTTTATCTGGATCTGTTAGCTGAGATATACGATAGATCTCACTTAAAAGAACATCGAAAAGTAGTTTTTTTGGTCTTTTTTCAAAAGTAGGATGATCTAAATAATTATTGATGTCAATAATTATTTTATCGATAGCTTCTTCGGTAGGTACTTCTTGGAAATCCCACTTTACTTTACTCACAAAATCATGGATCAAATTCTCATCATCGAGTAATTTCTGAAATAAAGATAAATGGCACTCCAAGGCTTTTTTCTCATCATCCGAAATTGTTTTTTTTGCTAGAGAGTTCTGAATCTTTGAACTGATCTGTAAAAATAAAATGTCAGCCACGATCTGTGCACATTGTTGAAGGGTTTCTTCTTCAATATTGTCTTGCTCTGCAACCCATCTTTGTAGCAATTGCTCATTTTCTGAAATTTTAGTATTTGTAATAAAGTGAAAAAGTACTGGTGTTGAACTGTTATAGTGCTCGAGATATAAGCTGAAGAAATTAAATAATGACTTCTTTATCTCGATTGATTTAAAACTGAAAACTGAGGAATAGCATTTAATCTGCGTAAACACAAGTTGCTCACCTATCTCTTGGATATCCTCCTCAACTTCGGTTTTAATGTCATCTTCAATACCATTGACATAGTTACCCAGCCATTTCAAGACAACATGTAAATACTGATAGTAAAAACCACGATTGGTTGCAATTGCATCGCGATTGATTTTAATGAAACTTAGTAAATCGGCTGTGATTATTGGGGCTGACAATGCTTTCAGAAACTAGAGATTTATAAACTACAGTAAGAACAATTCTTAGTATGCGTAGATATCATCAAGGTCATCAATAAAATAATTATCGTTGTGGATTTCTTTTATTGGATTATCATAAAGTAGAAAAGCTTTGATTTGTGGCTCAAGAATTACAGTGTCTTTAGTAATGATATTGGATTTGATTTTTTCTCTTAATTCCATTAACAGTCTTCCCAATGCATTTTGTCCTTTTAATAAAGTAGGGGTTAAAGGTGAAGCTCCCCATATAGTATCTTTTTTAGAAAATTCTACTATTGTTTTTTCACCCGTACTTAATAACAATTCCGAAAAATTATCGAAGTTTTGAATCAATTTAACTTCAAGACACCATTTCATCACCTTAAACTTTACGCTATCCCAATCTTGTCTGCTAAACTGCTGATACTTCCTGCTTACAGATTTTGCATCCATTGGATTTTTAGTTTCAATAATTTCCTTCTGAATCATTGGAAACAATGGAAATTTGCAGGCCTGATAAAGAATTTCTGTACTTTGAATATTAACTTCGTTAATAAACAAAGAATAACCTGGAGCCATATTGGATAGGCCTCCAAATTTATTTTCAGTCTTTGCAAAAGTTATAATTTCTTTTGTATTATATTCTCTAATGCTAGGATTCATAGTGCTAATTTAAACATTTTTTCTTTATCCCCTGTTAGCAACAGGAAATAAAGGTATCCAATCATGACCAGGAACCTGCCACCAATATACTAACGGACAGTTGTTGGGAATATTTCGCCATGTAAAAAAATGAGTTCCTAACCCAAATATCTTATATGCCGGATTTATAAGACCTAATGGTCTGAGATTAGGCTTGACTTCGCCGGCAATCATGTCAATAATATCAATCCCTTTTTCAGTAATTATATTTTCATATTTTATTCTGTTTTCAGAGTTGGTGAAAAATGTCTCGTTGACAGGAGTGTTCATTCTTCTATAGGCATAATCTTCGTGCTTATCAGCGCTAAGATTCTCCAGGTAACTGTTGATTTTGGTATTGTTTCCTTTAACAGGCTTTGCGACGTTAAGCTTTTGATCAGAGTATTTTGCATGATTCTCAATTTCATAATTCAAATACCAATTGATTTTTCTGCTTACTTTATCGCTAAATGTCTTTGTGATTCTATATTCTTGAAATGCTCGGCCCCATGAATGTAAACAAAAAACACTTACGCTAAGCGTGATTTCATTGGCAGCCAATTTTTCGTGATTTTTTTTCTGTTGGTCATCTTCTTCATTTAAGAAGTTTATCACATCTCTACCAATAGTACTTCCAGAAGCTAAAATATCATCAAAATATATATAATGTGTTTTAGGAAAAGTGCTGTAATCCATGTAAGAAAGAGAATATTTTTCTTCTAAAACTTCCTCTAATAGTTTTAAAATTGCGGGCTGGCTTTTGTAGGAGTGTTGTACATTTAAGAATTCCGTATCCATTAAGAACTTAGAAACACTATCAAATCCAAATAATTTTAAATACACTTTGATATGGCTAAGAATATATTCTTTAGCAGTATCTCTTGAAATATAGACAAACGGTAAAATATTATTGAGCTCAGTTAAAATAAGTTCAGCATCGTCACCAAACTGTTCGCTCCATTTTAAAATTTTCTCTGGTGTTATCTCTATTCCGTCGTGAACACGATAATCTTTTATGATCTCATAAATACTTTCAACAAGAGTCTTCATTAGTGGTTTTTAGTCATATTTTCAAAAATAATAATAAAACAGTATTTATGCGTTGTTTTTTTTAGAATTATAAAATTTTTCATACTCTGTAAATACATCAAATATTTTTACAATTGCCGCTAAATTTATGTAATTCTTCCACTTCAAATTATATTCCTTGAAATTTCCATGAATTATTTGATTTCTGTCATCCTTATATTTTCTAACGAGAAAATTCAACATCACAGATAAATTAATCTTGATTTCCTTATCTTCGTCTGTCATCAATTCGTTAGAGTCATTTTTTAAATGTTCGACTAAATCATAAAGCTCAGATTCGGTAATTGTGTGCTTACTAAATTTTGATAATCTTTTTTCAATTCTTTTTTGTGCAGATACATGCATCTTATGTTTTTTACGAAGTTGATTAAGCGAATTATCGTTGACGTCTTTATAATGTACTAATGCTTCTGAAAACATAATAGGAAAATCATTAAGCCATTTGCCTTTCGTTATTAAACTTTCTAATGAAGTAAACTTATTGTAGATGTATTCATTTATTTCATCATCATTTAAACTTGGATTTTGATTTTGGTAAATTCTCCTTGAAAAAAGTCTGACTAGGCTTTCACACGCTGTAATCAATAGAATACTACTTGCGACGAAACTACTGTTATTTGATAACTCGACAGCAACCTCAAGAACCGAAACGATCTCTTGAAATTCCTTGTCACACTTCATAGCAGGCAATATCCTATCAGCTATCTCGGTAATTTTAGAGGGAAGAAACTTTTCAAGAATACTAATGTCTTTTCTTTTAAGATAGATATCAATGTAATCTTTAACATACCCATCCGTCAACCACGAAATATCAAGCAATAAATTTGATTCTGGGGATAATCTCGCAATATCAAATATTATAGATTCAGTTTGGATTTGCATCATTGTGACATTGAAAAGCTGAGACAATTCCTGTGTACTAATCTTGCCATCTTCAAATTTTGACTTTAGATTACAATATAATTCGACTTGATCAGGATGTCGGTCATGATTTATTTTTTGGATAATCTCTTTTAGCTGTTCGATGGAAATTTCACTTTTTTTTTCTATCCATTTTTTATTATTGTCAAATCTTAAATTCTTGTACTTGTCGAGAGTCTCATTCGCAATTTTTTTTAATTCCTTTAATTCCTTAATTCTTTCTTCATATTTCATAAGATGAAAATTATTTATTCTTATTAATATAATAAATCTCAGATCTAAATTTTCAATACTAGTTATTTTAACTTAAAATGATCTTCAGTTTTTTCTAAGTACTTTTTAAAACCTTTAGTGTCTCACTAATGAGTCTATAATGTTAATATATTTCATTTAAGATATTCTCTCCATCGGCTCTCATTTTGCTGGCAAGTGGTATTACTTAGGCTTATTTTGTTTTTCAATGTATAAATTCCAGAAAAGATCCATTTCTTCTTTAATATCTTTAAGCTTTTCTATGGAATATTCAATTGATCTTGTAACAGAAATTTTATCACCCCTCCAATCTATTGGAGTTACTCTTTTTGTAATCATTTGGGAAAGATCAAAACGATAATCTTTCAGATTTTCAACAACCTTACTGATCTCATTTGTTATTGTATTAGCATAATCCTGAGTGAAGTTTTAAAGTGAGTGGATTTTCAACAGACATTTCAAAATCAGGTAAGATTGTATTTAGAAACAGTTCAATTTTATCAATTATTTCGTAGCCTGCTTTCACTTTTTTCCCTTCAAGAATCTCACGAATATAACTATCTGAGATACCTATTTTTTTGCTATACACAACAGATTCTCTATATCCGACAATTTTAGATAAAGCTTCTTTAACTCTAGCAGTTTTATTTATTCTGTCTTGTTGGATAGCATCATATATTCTATTAATTTCATTTTCAGATGGAGTGGAATGCATATATTCATCCCATTTTTCTAGTGGAATAGATACTCTATAAGCTAACAACTGTCTTCCATTAATTTGCTTTTTAATATCTATCCACCTGGTTTTAATTTGTTTAGGAGTAAGAGGTTCTGGGTTCATAGCCTATTATAAGTTTTTGATAGTGTTGTAATTGAAGTATTAATTTGTTGGAACTTCATATTTTAAAAAATTGGCAAGCACTCCGGAAGGCGTTTTAGCATTTTTATTAAGAATCTTGGTATTGGCGAAAACAATGAAATTATCTTTTGCTCTGGAGACAGCTACATTTAGCATATTGGGCTTATTATCCCTATCGAAGAATAGTGTCCCTTTGTCTTCATCACCGTACACCATCGAAAATAAAACAATGTCTCGCTCTGCACCCTGAAGTGCATGAACCGTTCCTATTTTAAAATCATCAACGTTAAAGCCAGCATTTTTTAATGTGTTTTGCAGAAGATATTTCTGTCCGGTAAAGGGAGTAATAATTCCTACAGCCTTTTCAATCGGTCCATATTTTTTCTCAATCGAAACTTTATTTTTTATCAGCCATTCAACAATTTCTTTTGCCTCATTTGAATTAAATCTACTTCCATTATTACTTTTTGTCGATTGCCCTTCTACATGTATACAATACATTGGAGCAAAAAGAAGATCTGATGAAGCTTTTCCTCTTAATGGAACCAACTGACCGCCATAAGCTAAAACATTGCAGTAATTAATAATTTCATCATAACATCTTCTGTGCTCAGTAAGTAAAACTCCTTTTTCATGTAGTTCTGCCTCTTTAAATCCAGAAGCATTCTGAGCTATTTTCATGATGCTTCCGGTGGAGGAAAGGAAGCCTTTCGGATCATATTCTTTTTCATAAATAGTATCATCGTAATCTGTAATAATCTGACATTTCTTAAGATTGCCAATATCGATTTTGTTGATAATATTCCAAACGGGTTCGATTTGTTTAACGTCTCCTACAACAACAGCTTGTTTTGCCAAGGCGAAAGTTGCAACTCCTACTTCAGGTGAGACCTGTCCGGCTTCGTCAACAATAAGCAGATCTATGAAATCAAAAAGTGGGGGAGTATCGTATATATTTTTTCCGTCTTCCGCTTTTTTAAAGAATTTATAAAAACTAAAAAATTTCGGAGCCATAAAGAAAGTGCTTACAAAACATGGAGTAAGCATAGCATGTCTTTGCCATCTCATCATCGCAGGTTCTTTGCCTTTTTTATCGAAGTTAGATTCATAGAGGTTGCTTTCTAATTCCATCAGATATCTGGCTTCCCAGTAATGTAAGGCCAACTGAAATGCTTTATGTCGTAATGTTGTGTCCAGCTCATCATAGAAACAGTTTGCCGGAATTTTCTCACTAATTTTAATTAACTCAAAGTCCCAGTACTCTTTTTCCGAAGATGGAGGGTTACCTTTTATTTTATTATCTTTTTTCCAAATTTTCCACTTTTCGATTGTATCAACTATTTTCTTAGCAAGGCTTATTTTGGAATCAATTTTATGAAGAATTTCTGTTTTTTTTAAAATAAAATCGTTCGTGATTACAATCAAAGAATCTCTGAGAATGATTTTGATCTCACTGGATCTGTTTTTTAAAGCTGACTTCAAACCTAAAAAACAAAAGATTTTTCTGAAAAAAGGTTCTTCTTTGAAGTAGGAAATTATTTGCTGCTCAATTAGCATTAAATGCTGAATGTCAGTTATTAATAGAGACTCATTTAAGATACCTTCTTTATAGTAAAGATCGGAGGATGATGAAGGTAAATATTCCGATTTAAATTCATTTTCAGATCTTAAATAATCTTTCCAGAGCAAACCTGCTTTTTTAAAACTTTCTTCAATAGCAATAATCTCATGTTGAAGACCTTGTGCCGAGTTGGCAAGCGTTAAAACGGCTTTGTTAAGATAGCCTTTACTTTTTTCCAAGAAGTATTCTTTGGCGAGGCTAAAATATTCTTGATTTTCAATTTTTCTAAAAATGCCTTGCCCATCCAGTTTTTTATAGTTTATTCCTTTTAGCTCTGCTTCAGTTTTACGAGTAGATGGTAAAAAAGTAGCATAGCCATCAACCTCAGGAAGCCACCTTCCCTGTAGTTTCCCTTCCCTTGTATTAGTACGAGCAAAACTATCGATTATATTTGTTACTGCCTGATTATTGGTAGAGCAGGCAAGGATTATGGGAGCATTTTTCCCCTTTATGGCAGCTGCCACAACCTTGGTAGCCACAATACTTTGAAGTAACGTTGTCTTTCCGGTCCCAGGTGGACCATTTACCGCAAAAACTTTATCATTCGTGCTTAAAAGAGTATTTAAACTTTTTCTCTGAGATATTGATAATGGGAAACCAAATCCCATCTGTCCTAAATGAAGTTCGTTAAATTCAATACAGTCAGGAACTGAAACAGGAAGTTTCTCGTTATTGTTTTTTAGGGTAATCAATGCCTCTAAAAGTAAAGGAGTATTTTTATTTTTAAGAATTTTATCGTACAACTTGATGATACCATCAGCAGCATTAATGTCTTCTTTAGGAATTAGAACCAGTCCATTATATATTGTTTCATATCCCTCTGATCGATACTCGTGAAATTTTTGACTAGTAGCTTTTTCAAATACATTGACTACATTGTAAACATATTCAGAATAGCTATTATAATCCTCTCTTCCTAAAGTTGTCGCGTGGTCAACATCTTCTACGTTGCCAAAAATAAATTCATTTTTCTCATCTGCTAATGGCTCAAGGTATTTTCTTTGAAATAAAGGAAAAGTCTCTTCTGGAATGGATAATTTACCATCCCTATCGAGAATTGCATAAAACCAAAACGGGAATTTTGGTTTTTTATCTTTAAGATGAACTAAATGTTCGGGAAGAGGCATAAGCTTAAATGGAGCTATTACTACGACAGCATAATCAACATGAATCCACTCTTCGTTTTCTTTGCTTTTTATGCCTTTCTTCTCATTGATTCTTTTTTCTTCAAGATCGATTAGTGTATTAACTTTATCGATTTCAATAATTAACTGATTATCAATATTGAAATTATCAATTTCAAAAAAAAATGATTTTTCTATGTCAATATCCGTATATAAGGAATCGGATAAGCTTTTTTTCCAATAGGTCAGCCATTTTTTATGTTCAGTGAGCATTTGTGATTTTACTTTTTAATTTAATAAGTGTTCAGATTTTATCTAAGGAGCTATAAGAAGTACTTTTTATAAAAATTTTGTAGTCGACGAAAAGCCTCATTACCATTAAACCCTAAGCCACCAATGTTGGGTTTAAACTCTATGATATCTTCTTTTTCAATAATGTTTACCAAATTATTTTCTAATTGCTCTATTTTTTCTAGGATTTCTGTATTTGATGTTGCGGTATTTTTTAAGAAATTAATTATAACATTGTAGTTTGGATTTATTCCGAGATGTGAAAGCAAACTAATTACTTCATTTTGAATATTAATATCCCAATGTTCCTTAAATTTAGAAGATAAAGCTAGGGTCCA
Organism: Chryseobacterium amylolyticum; assembly: GCF_051011775.1. Lineage (NCBI taxonomy): Bacteria > Pseudomonadati > Bacteroidota > Flavobacteriia > Flavobacteriales > Weeksellaceae > Chryseobacterium > Chryseobacterium amylolyticum. The sequence goes on along the minus strand of NZ_JBPCHX010000001.1, from coordinate 649,980 downwards.
AAGCTCATCCTTCAATTTTAGTGAAAAATCAGATGGATAATGAACGTCTGGAGGAAATAGCAAATATTCAATGAAATATGCCTTTTTAAATGGTTTTACTATGTGTGTAAGAGACTTTAAAAATTTTTGTAGTGCAAGTTGTATATTAAATTCTTGATTAGCATCTATATAAACATGAAGGATCTCAATAATTTGGTCAATACTATTTATGTCTTTGATCATAAACGAATTAACTAACTCTTGACAAAGTTGAAAGCCTTCATTATCAATTGTAGAATGAGATGTCAAAATTTTCAATTCGCCATCTTTGCAATAATAAATTCTCATTCCTTTAGATCTGTAAATATATTTCATTTCACCGAATGCAGAAGCGTATATTCCATCATAAATCATTATTCCTTCATCTTCATAAAATGAAATTTCGGATTGCGAGTGATTATCTCTTTTATCTATCTGTTGTTTGCTATTGTGTTCAAAATATTCTCTAGAAGCATAAATTATATAAGGAACTTTTTCAAATGAATCTTGTTTAACGTCGAGTAATTTAAATGCAGATTTGAATGTTTCTATAAGAAATTCATCCGATGAATCTTTCGAAAATAAGCAGCCGATTAATAGGTATTCTAAATCAATAATTTGAAACATAGTAATTTTTATTTATTTATTAATAAAAACATTATTTACTTCTTACAGCCTTTTTTTAAATTCAACAGATACTTTTTCATTGAAATTAAATTAATAATAAATCTGGAATTTGAAAGCACTATTAAAAAGATCTAAGTGTTATTTTTGTATTTTTGACCACGTATTTGAAAAGTAAAGTCGACCTCAGTTTTATGGGTTTTCTTGTTCAGTATCTTCAAATGGATCAATTATATTATATTGTGGTTTATTAAAATATGGATAATTTATATTTAATATACCTGTTTTATCTGCTTCGTCAACAAAGATTGTGAATGTAGGATCTTCGTGCGTTCCCAAAACTACATTTTCTATTTGAGTTATAGAATAGATTCTAAAAGTTGAATTATACATGTACAGAGTAGGAGTGTTAATAATAAAAATACCTTCGATCTCAAAATCTAAGATATCAATGAATACACTTTGATATTTTTTATCAAAATGATTTTGGATTAGTTGTTTATTTTTTTTAAACCAAGTTACCTTTCTTTCTAAAGTTTTGTTGTACGGCTTTTTACCAGAAACAAAGACATTATAATCATTTCTTTGATTTGGAGTATCATATCTTCCAAGAAGATGCTTACAATCTGCTATAAAAATTTTTTTTAATTTTTCTGAAATTATAATGAAATCTATTTCACCTACTTCTTCATTATTAATGTCAACGTTATCTATAGATTTCAAATTTCTTTCATAATATATTTTATTATGAATCAGTTTTTCTTCAACTGCATCATCAAGCCATTTATCGTGTGCATCCTCCTTTTCATTCACATATTTTCTAAAACAATTATTTTTTAGCCATTCTTCTGGTGCCTTCCCCCATGGAATTGCGTTAGAAGCGAGCTGTATAAAAGTTTCACTCCAAGAATGTTTGCCAACTAGCGCATAGTCTTCACCTTCTATATTCCATATAATTATTGGTTTATATAAATATCTATTTAATTTATAGGGTTTACAAGCTAAATCTAAAAGAGGCATTTTGTTTGATTTGTCTAATGTCAAACCTTTAAAAAAAAGTTTAGCATTTTCTGAGTCGACTCCAAACATTGCTGAAAGATTAAGCGGAAAAGCGTCCCAATTTACACCTACTACGTCACCTCCTTTACTTTTATTTTGTTCATGAATGGAAGCAATTATATGTCCAACATTATCATAGCTAATATCAAAACAATTCTTTAGAGCTTGTTTCAAATCAGCAAGCCCAGCATACTCTGTATTGTCAACTACTGCTTTTGTTAATTGTCCACCGAATTCTTGCTTTATATGTTGAAAAATAAAATCATAATGATGTTTTCTCGAAAAAACATAAAGATCATCTTCAAACCTAATCTCATTAATATCTTCTATCATTGTTTGTTCTGCATATAAACTTACACAGGTCAATATCATTTCACCAAGAAAAAGCAAATCATTTAGTTTATTTTCAATGCGAGTCTTGAGTGCTATAGTAGAAGCCTCTTGATTATGCATTTTAACTTCACAGCCCATTTCCAAAATATATTTTAATACTCTTCTATATTTTGCAATGTAATTAAAGTCTATTTCACTATCTTGATTATTCCTCTCATCTGAAAAATTATAGACTATTTCAACGCTATGTTCATGAAATTTGAAAATATGTTGATAAAATCTAACTGAAGTTTCATTTAAGCAAATTTCCCTAAATTTTTCAACAAAATAATCGAGACTAAAACTTATTATTTTTGTTGTTTCATCAATTGTGTAATCTTTCTTTCCGAAGGTATCAATAATTAATTTAGATAATTCTTTCCTGAACTTGACTTCGGAAGTTTTATCAGATTTAAAGATTAAATATTTTCCTTTTATTATTTGTACACTCATTTGCTGTTTACTTATTTGATATATTATGAAAGATGAAACTATTTTTTATAATTTATAATCTAATCCCTACTTTTAGACGATTATCCAATATTTGCAATTAATTACAGTTTATTAAAATCTAGTTGATATATAGGGGTATATAAGAAATAGTGAAAGATAAAAAATTTACTTCCTATTTATCAAAGCTTCGTAAATCACATATCTCAAATATTCTGAGGCTTCTATATCTTCATTCGCTAAGACTTGAATATTATTGAAAACATTTAAAAGATCGATAATGTTTTTAGTTGTTGTTTTTGTCAATTCATTCAAAATAGATGCTTTGAATCTCTTGATATCATCATTTTTGGCATTATCTATCTTTCGACGCACAAGAAATTTTATTTGCTCTGTATTCTTAATATTTTTTATCGCTTTTATATCTTCGTAAAGCTCATTATGGACTTTATCTACATTTTCAAAATCAGTTAAACTCTTTAATCCATTGTTAGGTTTTTGATTATGCTTAATAGTTAATATTTTTGATTTAACATCTTTTGGCTTGATATAAATTTCATTTTTTTGCTTGTTGTTATCATAGCTAATCGTGCAGACTCCTGAAAAACGTAATGCTTCTCTTTTAATTTCATCATTTGAAATTTCAACGATATTTTTCACATAACCAATTCCTTCAAGTTCTTTTTCGCCTGTTGAATCAAAAAACATTCTGATATTTGATTCATTATACTCACATAATTTAAGAGAATAAGCAACGCCGGAGGATTTAATTTCTTTATATAGAGTTAGTAGTGCTATTACAACTGCAATTGAATTATTGTAATCAAAATAATTATCTGTAGAAACTATTGCACGCAAATAATAATTGTTATCAGGTTTGTAATGTATTAGCCTATATTTTTTGTCTTTTATTTTTTCTTCTTTTAAGAGTTCTAGATTTGCTTCTACAATTTTCTTAAATCCACTATCTATTAGCTTTTTTGCATACTTGTCCATGCTGAACAAATTACCGAAAAAATCACGTTGAGCGGAATATTTTGGATAGGTGTTTAGAGTCGTCTTATCTCCAAAGTTCTCTGGATCATTAATCTTATTAAAATTAATAGTAAAAGTATTATCTGAATAGAAAGTTATATTCTCAAGAGTTGAAATTAAATCTTTTTTGATATAATTTTTGTTTTGGATAATTTGAGAATTTACAAGTGTTTGAGCTCCTGAAATGGGAATAAATTCATCTTGTTCGAATTGTTTGTTCAATATATCTTTAATTTGATTTGCTGTTTGGTCTGTTGAAATTAATAATTTAAATAGATCTGAAACTAAAATTCCAGTATCAGATTTTGGAATGTCTAGTTTTAAAATAGAGCGTTTTTTTGTTTCCATGATTAATATTACTTAAATGTGCTATTGGTTAATTCATAATTAAAATAAAATCATTTAATAATCAAATGTATATTATGATATCAAAATTCTACTACGGTTTTCCGTAATTAACAAAAATAAAAACTGGTCGTAAATTATTGTTCAGTATTTTCACTGAATTTCGCTAAGGAATATCGATAAAATAAATTTTATAAAACAAAAAATCCCAACAATGTCGGGATTTTCCAGTCTGTCTAATATTTCGGATTTTCAGCTTTAGTTTTTATTCGTATTATAGAAAGTTTTGTTAGTTATAATACAGGGATAAATCATAGAATTAAAAGTTATCGCAACTTCTTATCGACTAAGGCGAGATACTTCATGCCAGTTTGGTCAAAAACATTTTCTGCTTTTTCAATTTTCAATGCTGAGTATATCGCATTGGCAAATCCCGGTAGCCCCCAAAGCATAGATTTTAAATTACCTGAAGCTGCAAAAGACTGAGCGCCATTGATAAAACCACAGATAGAACCAAATATAATATTTCCTATTTGGCTTTCGTTCATTTTTGCGGTCAACTCACCTTTTCTAATCACCAATTCTCTAATCTTTTCGTTAAACAAATCAGTTCCTTCTTTAACGTTGGGATCAAGCACAAGGAGTTCAACTCTATTTGTAAAGGCCTCTAACAAGTCGCCATGCTTCTCTTTAAATCGCAGCATTTTATCAAGTTTTATATCTTGTGGAAATGGGATTAACTTTTCTAAAATAGTTTCCCTTTTTTGTTGATTTTTAAGATTCTTAATACTGTAAAACCTTGGTCTTAACTCATCAGTTGTAGGAATTCTATTTGTTTTAGCACCAATCATAGTGGCCACAAATTTCATTAATTGGTCTGCTGTCTTAGTCTCTACCTCATACCAGTTACCTTCTGAACGACTTGCAAGACCTAAATTAGTAAGACTATAAAATACTTCATCATCAAATTTATCTCCGTGTATGCGGGCTGAAGAAAACTTTTGTGAATGCAACAAATTCCTTTGTAATTTACTGAAACGTTTCTGCGCTTTTTCAAGTGAACTTTTATGCTTCTCGATTTGTGTCACAAAAGGCCTGGTCACTTCCCAAGGATTATCAAACACCTCGACAGGATTTACAGGTACAACTAATGACATCCTTACCAATTCCATCATAAAAGGATCATAATGTCGCTCAGGATTCCATAGGTATTCTTGCGGTACAATCGCTGCAATATCATTGTAATAAAGAAGAGTTCTTACCGTCCAGTCATTATCAGGTACATTTATGTAAGGATAATATAAAATATCACTCATAAGTTTTTGGTTTTTAGTTTTTAAAATAATTAGGTTACTCCTTATCTAATTCGTCTCTATTTTTAGTGAAAACATCATGATGTTCATTTATTATGGTGAATAAATCCTTCATATCCCATAGGTTATTAAACATAAAGGTAGAATTATTAAATCCTGAATTGAAACGGTTATAGATGCCTTCTGCAATATCAGAAAGCTGCTTTATCTCTAAAAGACTTTCAACTTCAATTACTCCAATTTTATCTGGATCAAAGTGGGCATAATAAGAGTCACGTCTTGCTTTGATTTTTTCAACCAGCAGTTCACCTTCTTCAATTTCTTCTCTAGAAATTTTAATAGCATTTTTTATATCTGTTTTATTTTTAAAAAGATAATCATATTCACCCTTACTTCCATTTTCAAAAAGCTGTCGATTACTACTTAATATTTTTTTTAGATCTTAGTCAAAATCACTACTTTCTAACTTATTCATTAATTTTTTCAGACTTCGTTTTTCATCAGTGATAAACAGTTTAGAGAGCGTAAGTCCTGCATATGAGTAAGCTAGAGCTACATAATGACCTAAAAAATAATTAACTGGAGCAATCTTCTCTCTATTTTCATTATTTTGTTCGATAATTTCATCAATATTGGAAGTACATACAATCAAATAACGAATCATAATTCTGAAGTACTGCATGAAACTGTCCAATTCAAGCTTAGTAAAAATATTTTTCATTAAACTAAATTACAAAACTTAATTCATTCTATTTTCTGCGAGATATCTTTACGTTCTTGGAAAGAATAGGTTGTATTTTATTAAGTGGTGAAGCATTGTTAATATAACTCCTAAAGGATCTCCTAACCGCGGAAGGATTCAGGGAGTTTGTGCTGAGCTAGAGACTAATCACGGTAATTATTTACCAGTAGTCCATAAAAGCTTGTCAATTATTCTGTTTTTTGCAATCAGTTCTTTGTTACCAAGCAAAGGGAAGTCCTTCTCAATTACTGAAATCATCGGCTGGACGTAATCAAGCATTTCAGTAACTATATTTTCATTTCGATTAATAAAATTGGTAAGATTTTGATTGTAAATATCATATTTGTTTGCCTTTTGTCCAAGAGCTCTTCTTGCCCGCGAATCCATTGGGATAATTAAGCAAGGGTTATTTAAAAAAAGTATTTTAGAAGCCAAGGAAGCAACAATCTTGTTTCCTGTAAAGTCTGTTTGTGATAATTTAAGTGCGAATGCGTCAACATCACTGTTGTCACAAAGTTTGATAAAATTTGTAGTCTCCTCCAAAAGCCGGTGAATCTGACCTCCCTTTAAGTTTCTGACGATTTTATACTCAATGAGGAAAGAATAGAAGCTGCCTTTTGACCTGTTTACGTAATCAACTGATGAAAGATTTCCTCCTTTATAATTTTGAAATTGATTGATGTAATGTAGGTCACTCTTATAATATGCCAGAAAATGGCCAATTGCTTCAATTTGCTGTGTTGTCATCAATCAAATTTCTTTAATATTAAAATACTAAGTATAATACTGAACATTAATTTTAGAAATGATTTTTGGTAACTATTTCAGGTTCTTCTGGATAAGATATTGAGAATCATACAACAGCAATTAATTTAGCTGTAAATTCTTTATTTTATTAGTTCCAGACATCTTGATAATATTTCTTCATTTCTGAAAATTATTAAGTGAAGTTTTAATCTTGTTCTGGAGATGATTTGATATAGCATCTTTGTTGGATGATAATATGGTTTTTTTAAATATCCTTTTGTGGATAAAATACTGTTTTTATAATAAAAATGCTCGTCTATGACGGCTACAACATTATCAAATTCTTGTCCAATTACTCTATGCGAATTAGTCGTTTCCTGAACTAATCTAAATCTTTCATATGGTGGCGTTTTATATCCGTCAGGAGTGTAATTTATTATTTTCCAACCATTTTTTTGAAGATGAGTAAGAAGATCCAATGTTTCGTCCAAATTTTGTAGATAAGTTATTTCAATATTCGGATGTTCTCGCTTTGTAAACTCTTTATCCTTATTGAAAAGACAGTCTGTAAAATTAGAAACTTCTTTATTTGTTCTTATTTTATTTGTCAATTCAAAGGTAGGAACTGTTATTACATCTTCAATTTTTTCGACTATTTTATAATTAATTTCATTTTTACTCAGTGTTTGTTCTTCATCGTGAGATAAAATGCAATTTGATTTGTTTGCTTTAACTTCATCTATAACCTTATCAAAATAATTCGGATAAACTCTTTGCGCTTCATCAACAATCACAAGTTTATACTTTGAAAAATCTTGTGCGAAAATATATTTTGCCGAAACAATGTCCCATTTATAGTGTTCTAAAAGCTGAATATGTCCTTCGTTTAATTGTCCACAATGTATTACCAGTACATTATCGTTGGAGAAAATTTCTTTTGCGATATCATATACAAGCAATGTTTTACCTGTTCCTGCTTTACCTTTAACAGACATAATGGAAACTCTTGGTTCATTAATTTCCTTCAAAATTTCTTTTTTAATATTTTCTTGATGTGTTGTCAGAAAATATCTGCCTTTAATAAATTGATTTGTAGAATTAAAAGGAGAAACTAAGTAATTTGAAGGATTAAAAAGTGTATCAATGTTTGAAATTTTTTCTGGATTTTGAGAAGCAATAACTGTTAATAATTGTTTGATATTACTTTCAAATATCTGATTGTTAGCATCAATTGAGTAAACTTTGTTTTCTGAAGATACATAACTAAAACAATGAATTTCTCTATTCAGAAAACTAAGATAATATTTATTCTGTTCTAATTGTTTTTTTAATTTTTCAGTTGTACTTTCCCTTTTTATTTCAATATTTAGAATTATGTCTTTGTCAAATCTTAATAAATCAAATTCCTTACTTATTTGCGGAATAATATATCCCACAAAGAACATATCAAAATTTGTTATTTTTTGACTGATGGTTTTAATCGCAACAACTAATTTTGAGAGATCCTGAATTTCACTATCCTTTAACTTTGTGGAATAGTACTTTAGATAATTTTGGAAAAGGTCTGAATTTAGATTTTTATAAGAATCAATTATTGAAATCAAATTAATTTCTCTCATATTTAATATGCTTTTTTTTTGAACAGCAGCTTATCTCAGATCTATTCCTTTTTCACCTTAGTTTGTAATGAGTCAGTCATTACCCTTCTAGACAACTGCGACCTTACTCAACACCTTTTCTTATTGTCTAAAGAAAGATATGCATCTTTATTGATATTGTCAAATTATAAATTATCAATTTTAATAACATTATCATCTCCAAACAATTTTGTCACATTATTTAATGCCAGTTCACCCATTGGAGAAAGTGCCAAAACAACAAGATTCTCCTTGGCTCTTGAACACTCAACATAAAATAGATTTCTAGTTCTGAGTTTTCTTTCTACATTGGGATCGGTATCATCAAAAAAGCCTTCAAAGTTGTATCCTTCAGCTTCATTAACCCAATCTTTGTCATCAATAACTGTTAATACATTTCTATACTCTTCCCCCTTTGTTCCATGTTTTGTTGAGAACACAGTATGATTTTGAGTAAATTGAAAAAAACTAATTATTTCATTGTACGGAAGTTCCATCAATGAATCATAAAACGTTTTATTATTTGCTAGTCTAATCTTCTCTGGTCCATCCTCTAATTTATCAAAATCAGAATTAACTTGATCAATGAATTTTTGTACTGCATCGGACTTTTGTATTAATTTTCTACTTTCGACAAATTCCATAACTTCTTTCACAGATTTAGTTTCTCGGATTGTGACTAAATTATTTAAAATATCAGTGATGATTTTTTTATGTTTATGTTCCAAATGACCATCAGTGAATAGCATGCTATTTCTTTTAAAAAAACGTAATACTTCATTATAATTGGAATCTTTCCAGAATTTTATTAAATGCTCTACTCCTGTTTCTCTTTCCTGTGATGTTTTTTTATCTGTATAACCTACAAAATATTGAATTAGCGCATTTTTCCTTTTATTTAATTCATCACCAACACGTCTGGTATATCTTCTACTATAAATTCTGTATAAACTAGAGAATCCGTTTCTTTTTGCAACAGCACTGTTGACTAAAACTAATATTTTGTCATTTTTTTTATTATCCAATTGATCAAAAACCCAATTTTTTTCAGTTTTTAAAATATTAACCACTTTATCAAAATTTACATTTTTTTGTAAATCAATTTCTCTGTTATAAGCAGTTCTACTTTCGTCTTCTACTTCTCGATTATTTCTGTTAATTCTTGTTTTGATTGGTCTGTATTCGCAATAGACAAATTTGACACTTCCTTGTAATTTGGTTTGTGCCTGTTGTTCTATATTTGTTCTGAAATTATTTAAAAGATTTACTACTGCTTTCGAAGATCGGTAATTTTCTTCCTTTTTTATAATGTGCAGCTTTTGAGTATCAGAATTAATATAGTACTTTGTTAAATCGCCTACGCCGTTATTGTAAATTTTTTGATGAGAATCACCATAAAATCCTAAAGTAATTTTATCCTTATTGTTATCAAGCAATGAATCGACGAGTGCATTTATTGTTTCTGGTGCGGTATCCTGATATTCATCAATTAGTAAATAAGGAAACTTTTGTGATAAGATATTTGTTAGTAAAGGATAAGTTTGAAACATCATTTTTGATAAGACAATTACATCATCATGATGAAGCTGCCCACTTTCAAAGTCTCTAAATGCTGTATCGTTATAAACAACGGAATCAATTCCATCTAACCTTCCTAATAAATTTTCGATATATCTTGATTCTATGCCTAAGTCTATATCTATTTTATACCTGATCTCATTTAATTTACATAATTCAATTTTTAATTGCTTTTCGTACGGTTTTATACATTCCCATAAAAATTCGTGAATAGTTGAGACTAAGACTAATGGATGATTTTCCAATCGTTCGATGATCTCATTTTTCGCAACATTGGTATAAGTAATACAAATAATCTTTTGATGATTGTATTTTAAATCCTCACCCTTGTTTTCAATTAAATAATTCAGTGTTTGGATTAGAGTATAAGTTTTTCCTGAACCAGCACCAGCTTCCAATACAAAGCTTTTTCCACTATCAATATTCTGTATAATTTGTTCGATTGCTGTCATATTATTCGTCTTTTGATAACCATTCTAAACCTTCTTCAATATATTTTGGAACATTCCAGCTTAAATCTTCACTTCCAGCTTTAAAGGTCATTAAATCAAAGGCGAATTGTGATTTTTCCTCTTTTTTTGGAGATAAATCATATAAATCTAAACTGCCTTCAAAATCTATTTTTTTTAATAATTCGAATTTCGATTTCACTTCAACTTCAACCTCAAGATTTTCCGCATTCAAATCTTTAAATTTACCTTTAAAAAAAACTAAATTTCTATTAATTATAGCTTCTTCTAAACTTCTTGCTACATATAAGTTTTCGGTATTTTCAGAAATCTGATAACATACCCGAATGAATTTTCCTTCAAACTTGTCCTTCAATTCTGTTGAAATTAAATCTGCAATTGTAGTTTTTTTAGGCAACCAATTTTTCAAGGTAGCATTGGATGTCACAGAATCTGGGGTAGCCACTCTACATGCCTTTCTGTTATTTTCTAATTGAACAGAATCAATATCTGTTATCACTAATGTTTTTACCTTTATAAAATTCAGTAATTCTTTGAACTTGTGAGTATATGCTCCGCCAACCTCCAAAATAGAAATGTAGTTTTTATTTAAGTCAGGCGCAACTTTGTTAATCATCATTGGTAAAAGCATTTTCTCAGTAATACCTTCCACCATGATAACTTTATCCGCAAAGAAAATATCACATTTGTGCAGGTTAAGATATTGTTTCAAAAAGCGAAATGTTTCAGTATCACTCTTTTTATGTTTGAAGTTGTTAAAGTCATTGACCTCAAGATTCCCATCAATTTTATTAAAGTATCTGATTCTGTCAAAACCTTTTTTGAGATCAATCCCAGCTTCCGCTATAATATGGGATGAATGTGTTGTAATTATAAGCTGGATATTGATACCATTTAATTTAGCATCATTAATTTTTTTTGTGATTTGCTTAATAAAAACCTGTTGCATTTGCGGATGCATGTGTGCTTCTGGTTCTTCAATTAAAATAGCTAGAAACTCAGATTTTTTTTCTTCGCTTGAATTTTTGAATCTTTCAATAAAACTGGTTAGTTCCAGAACCATGAAAATAAGATTACTATAACCTAATCCATTATAACTTTCAGGTAAGTTAATATCATCATGCCTGTAATAATATTTAATATTATTTTTGATTACGGCTTCTGAATTAAACTCTGAATCAATTTCAATCCGAGGTATTGTTATTGGTGTAGAAGCTCCAAAATTATTCAAATCGGCAATAACATCATTAAGAACTTTCTCATATTCATTTTTTAAGTCAACAGATACTTGTTTTAAAGTTTCTTCCAGCTTTTTAACATCCTCTTTTGTTTTATCCCTCTCCCGATAATAATGGGAAAATCCGTTAGCTAATGTTTTATTTTTATCTGACTTTGTATCGTCTAGAGTTCTTGAAGCTTTTACATCTTCAAAGGAAACAATTTTTTCGATCTTCGATTTAAAATTTATCTCTATCTCTTTTTTAAAATCAGAATCTCTGTCAATAGCATAACATTTAAGTTGATAATATTTTTTAATATTTTCTTTTAACCATGAAATCAAGTCAACTTCTTTTTTCTCTCTATTTAAAAATGATGAGTATATTCCCAGTGAATTTAGAGATTCAAAACTTAATAAAATAGTTACATCGTTTCTCTTTTCATCTAAATCTGTGATAAATTCACTAAGATTAATTAAGGAATCATTTTCTATATCATATTCAAATTCTATATATAATTGAACTTTTGGAGTCTGGTTTTGAATTATTTTTTCAAAAAGGTCTTTTCTTTTCTCAGAAATCTGTTTAAAATCAATCCGATTTATGAAATCTATGATCCTTTTGAATTTCAGAATCGTGCTTAATGAAAAGTCCTCAAAAGATATTTCTTGCGAACTTTTTGTGAAAATATTTATAACTTCAAACAAAGAAGTTTTTCCTGTGTTATTTTTACCAACTATAAGAGTTATATCATCTTCGATGTTAACTGACAGATTCTCTAAAAGTCTGAAATTTTTAACTTGTAATTGTTTAATTCTCATTTTTTCAGGATGTATTAGTTTCTTTTAATAATGAATTGCACAGAAGATAACTCACTAGCTATTAGTTTATCACACTTTTAATTCTATTTTTTATACTTGTATAAATAATTTTACAGTAATTACGATTTTTCGAAAACAACAAAAATAAATAACAGGAAAAAAATCCCAATCAGTATTTTTACGTAAAACTTCTTCAAATTTTAATTTGTAGGTATTTCTAATTTTAGATAAAAACTCTGTTGTATTGAATTCATTCGATGCATTAAATTTACCTTTATCTCGTCGTCTTTGGATTCACTCATATTGTTAATACTATTTTTAAACGCTAAAATATTAAATACTTCAATAGTCTATTTACGGTAAACCGTAAAACACAAAAATCCCAACTATCGTCAGGATTTTTTCATATTTAGATTTTTGTACGTAAAATTCGAAATATCATCAGAACTTCTCATATTTGGAGGTTGATTTAAGATTCTTTATATGCTTTTTTGACTAAAACGCCTTTCCGATCTTTTCTAAATTTTAATAACTTATTTTTATCTTCAACTCTTTTGAAAAATTCTGACATAGAAATTTCGAAATAATCACAGATTGCAAATAATTTGCTGCAAGTAATATTATGGTCTGTAGAAGTGTAGCGTTCTAAAGCAAGATTTTTCCCAAATTCACTAAAGTATTCATTATTCACGTCCAATAATGCCTTACCACTTTCTTTATAGAGGTCTTTAATCACATCTGAAATTGCATCAGTTAATTCTGGAATTTTTGTTTGCTTTCTCATATTAACAAATGGAGTGATAAAAAACAATCTTAACAATTACACATGTGTAAATTTTTTTTAGTATATTCGCATTACGAAACATCAAATTTTTGATGTAATTTTGCGAAACTTCAAAGAATATTAGAAGCTATCGCTTAGAATCTCGGATAGAAAACTGGCACTTTTTAGCAACGAGACGATAAGCAGAAGGCTCACGACCATGGCGTGAGCTCTCTTATCTGTTGCAAGGTATGCCAGTACCCCTATCCAGTAAGTAGAGTTTCACGCCGTTTTTTATATCCAATGCTGTCCGCCTGCTCTACATTTCTCTAGGCCGCTTTTACTATAAAGTATAGATTAGACAAGATACAATGGGGGGTGTACAACCTATTGCGGCTTTAGAGCTTACACGTGACCTTAATTTTATTCATATTGATGGCCTTTGGGTAGGGAGGTTTTATGTATTGGTAGAACTTCCTGCCTTCTGCTATTAAAAAATTATGTAAACTGAACCATTGAAAAACAACAGAATTGACTTTGAGGCCAGGTTTTGGTCCGGGAGTGATACGTATTCCGGGTTGGGGCTTATTGAAACCTTTTTCCAGTTCAATGAGCTGGCGACCGCTAAGGAAATGCTCCATAATATTATGATCTGTGCGGCAAAAAAGAAATGCGTGATCAAAGAAGATCATTCGGCAGTCTTTCACTTTCATCAGGCCCTGCGCTCATTTGTGCGTGCTTGTTATGTGCTGGGTTTAAAGCAAGAGAAATCTTATGTGAAGGTATATGCTGAAAATAATGCTCCTCCGATAACAGGGGCGCTTTCTGATCAGGAGTACCGTAATCCGTTCCTTGTATTCCAAAAAGCTTTTGCAGAATACAGCCTCAAAGATTTTGAGTATTATATCTCGGTCTCGGTGTATTTCTCACTGGGCGTTTATGCGCACTCGGCCGAGAGTAAGATCCTAGGTCCCTGTATCCATCTAACCAAAATGCTGGATGCCGCATTCCTGATTCTGGAAAGGGGAAGGAAAAAAAGAGATAATTCTTATAAAAAAAAGCAGAGAATGAAAAAAAGGATGACCGTATGATGAAAGTATTTAGAATACCATAAAAATCAAATAAAAAGCCCTTTCCGCAAAGTTGACGCCGCGCAGGAAAGAGCAAAGTCTAATAAATTAAACTATAACAAAAGTATGAAAAAAAACTTTTGCAGCCTGGGTCATATCCAAATGGCTCTTGGCTTAACATTGCTCGTCTCAGGCGTGGCAATAGGGCAGATGCGTGTGGTCACAGGCACTGTCACGGAACAGAGCAGACCTATTACCGGTGTTTCGGTATTTCAGCAGGGCAGCAGTGCTGTTACGCTCACTGGCAGTTCCGGAACATACAGCGTGCAGGTGACGGGAGAAAACCCTGTCCTGATCTTTCGGCATCCGGATTATCCTGAACGAAAGGTAATGCCTGGGAACAGGGATACTCTGAACGTTTCGCTAGGTAAGGAGAAGGAGATCGAGGAGGTGGTGCTGAATGCAGGGTACTATAAGGTCCGTGACAAAGAGCGGACTGGAAGCATTGTGCGGGTTTCCGCAAAAGAGATCGAAAACCAGCCTGTTGCAAATGTGCTTTCTACGGTGCAGGGAAGGATGAGCGGGGTGTCGATCACGCAGAACTCGGGAACGCCGGGAGGAGGTTTTGATATCCAGATTAGGGGGAAGAACAGTATCCGTAGGGAAGGGAATGAGCCCCTGTACATTATTGACGGTGTGCCGATCCTATCTGAATCGCCGTCTGTGTACAGTGCAACGGTTTTACCTTATGGTTCCGTGAGCCCTCTTAATGCGATCAATCCTAATGATATTGAGAGCTTTGAGGTGTTGAAGGATGCTGATGCTACGGCGATCTACGGGAGCCGTGGCGCGAACGGGGTGATCATTGTAACCACTAAAAGAGGCAGGAAGGGCAGGACGGAACTGAAGCTTAATACCTCTTATTCGCTTAGTACGGTGGCCAATCGTCTGAAAATGATGAATACTTCTGAGTATCTCGGCATGAGGAGGCAGGCCTTCCAGAATGACGGGATCACTGCAATTCCTGCTAATGCCTATGATCTCAATACGTGGAGGCAGGAGAGGAATACAGACTGGCAGAAAGTATTGATAGGAAATACGGCTGATGCCTCGGTGGTACAGCTTTCCTTGAGCGGCGGTTCTGAAAACACATCTTATCTTATCAGCTATGGTCATCTTGAACAGGGAACGGTATTACCTGCCGGATTTCGGTACAGGACCAATAATCTTACAGGGAATTTCAGCTACAGGAGTCCTGACCGTAAGCTGGAGGTCAATCTAAACAACACGGTCTCATTTCAGGATAATAATGTCGTGAATGATGATCTGACCAAGCGCAGCCTTACCCTGAGTCCCAATGCGCCTGCTTTGTATAATGCTGATGGGTCTCTGAACTGGGAGAACAATTCATTTACCAATCCTGTGGCGTCATTCGTGAGCGAATACCTCAATACCTCAAGCTTTATCAATACAGGGACCCAATTGTCTTATCGGTTGTTCCCGTTCCTGTCTGTGAAGTTTAACGGCGGGCTGACCTTTAATAATTTTGAGGAATATTCTCTCAAGCCTCATACGATGTACAATCCTTCATTCGGTTTGAACAGCTCGACTTCCAATTCCTCGAAAAACAACAGCTCTGCTTTTTCCTATATCCTGGAACCGCAGATCGTGGGAGAGTATCATGCAGGTCGGCACAGTTTTGAAATGCTGATCGGCGCGACATTGCAGCAGTCGGAGACCAAATCGGGAACCATACAGGGGTACGGCTTTGAGAGCAATGCCCTCATCCGAAATATTGCAGCGGCTAAGACCAAGGTGATCGGTGACCAGGTGAATAACCAGTATAACTATACGGCTGTTTTTGCGAGGCTCAATTATAAATACCTGAAAAGGTACATCGTGAATGTGACCGGAAGAAGGGATGGCTCAAGCCGTTTCGGACCGAACAACCGTTTCGGGAATTTCGGGGCGTTGGGTGCTGCCTGGCTGATGTCTGAAGAGCCGTGGATGAAAAATATCTCATGGCTGAGCCTGGCCAAGATCAGGGGGAGCATCGGGACCTCCGGAAATGACAGGATCGGGGATTACCAGTATCTTGACACCTACACGGTCTCTACCAATATTTACAATAACACGACGGGGCTTAATCCCTCCAGGCTGTATAATCCTGACTTCAGCTGGGAGAAGACCTTGAAAAAGGAGGTAGCGGCTGAGTTTTCATTGTTCAGGAACCGATGGAATCTTTCGGCAGCCTATTATGAAAATACGTCATCCAACCAGCTGGTTGGTATTCCTCTGCCTGCAACAACAGGGTTTCCAAGTATACAGTCCAATCTTCCGGCAAAGGTCAGAAATACAGGCTGGGAGCTGGAAACTTCTGTTCAGGTGCTGAGGAACTCGAAGCTGAGGTACGACACTTCATTCAATATATCAATCCCCGATAACAGGCTGACGGAGTTTCCGAATCTTGAAGGTTCTACCTATGCGAACCAGTATATGATCGGCTATCCGACATCACTGGTAAAGGTCTATCAGTACGAGGGCATCAATCCGCAGACGGGGCTTTACCAATTTACTGATTATAACGGTGACGGAAAGATATCTTCCCCTGATGACAATAAGGTGATCGAGAGGATCGGAATGCGCTTTTTCGGAGGCTGGTCAAATACCTTAAGTTATGGCCCGTGGTCAGCATCGTTCCTGTGGTATTTCGTGAAGCAGCGAAGCTGGAACTACAATAAGCAGATGGTCATTCCGGGTTCGATGAACAATCAGCCTGTTGAGGTTTTGGATGTTTGGTCTTCTTCCAATCCTTCGGGAACTTATATGCCGTACAGTTCAGGGAATGTGGCGGCAAAAACCTCTGCACATTCATTATTTCAGAATTCTACGGCAGCGATCGGGGATGCTTCGTTTATCCGGCTGAAAAATGTACAGCTTAGCTACAGGATCCCTGTGAGGGAGTTCGGGATCAGGGAGGCGATGATCTATGTGCAGGGACAGAACCTGCTGACGATTACCAAATACTTTGGTCTGGACCCTGAATTTGTGCTGAATGGATTTTTACCGCCATTGAAAACATATTCTGTAGGCTTTCAGATTACCTTTTGATAGACCCCTCGAAATGGTCAACTATAATTTAAAATTAAAATCATGGCAAAAAATATAAAATACTTTATAACAGGGTGTCTGTTCACGGCTGTTTTACTTTCTGCGGTCTCGTGCGAAAAATTTATTGAAACGGATTTTCCTTCCAACCAGATCCCCACCAAGCTGGTATTTGAGGATGAGCAGACTGCGGATGCTGCTCTGGCAGGTCTCTATGCCGGCCTTTGGACGAACTCGATGTTTTCGGGAGGCATTGATGGGATGGGTGCGCTGCTGGGTACTTACACAGATGATCTTAGCTGTGTCTATACCAGTACGTCCAATGGCGTGCTTGATCTCTACAATAACCAGCAGATTCCTACCAATACGGCAATTACGACATTCTGGACGAACGCTTACCAGCAGATCTATGCAGCGAACAGCATTATGGAAGGTGCCGGGAGTTCACAAGCACTTTCTGTCTCCGTTAGGGAGCGGATCAGGGGAGAGGCATTGTTTGTACGGTCGATATTGTATTTGCAGCTCTATCAGATCTTCGGTGAGATTCCTTACACGGATACCACCGACTATATGGTCAACAGTAAACTAAGCAGAATGCCTAAGGATCAGCTGTTGCAAAGGGTAGAGACGGATCTTTCAGAGGCAGTTAATCTTCTTCCCTCAGCCTATAAGAATGCGGAAAGGATCTATCCGAATAAATATGCGGGCTATATGGCACTGGCCAAAATGAAGATGCTGCTGAAAAAGTGGAATGAGGCAGAGGTCTTATGCTCTGAAATTATGCAGAATCCTGCCTACAGTTATCAGAGCGATATCTCAAAAGTATTTCAGAAGAACGGGTCCCACATCATCTGGCAGCTTAAGCCGAAGAATAATAATGATGCCACCAAAGAAGCCTCCTTATACACTTTCACGGGAGCTCCGACATCATTTGTACTTAGACCTGATCTGGTCAGCTTATTTTCGACGGCAGACCTGCGCCGTCAGAACTATATGGCAGCAGTCCCTTTCGGACAGCAGACCAATTACCGTTCTGCAAAATATAAGAATCTCTCGGTCAATAATCCTACTGAATATTCGGTGATCTACCGGCTGGATGAGGTCTGTTTGATGCAGGCAGAAGTTCTTACTGAACTTAATAGGGCTTCGGAAGCCATCCCGCTGATCAACAGATCAAGACAGCGGGCAGGTCTTCCTGCGTTGAGCAGCACATTATCTGGAAATGACGTCAGGATCCAGATGCGGGAAGAAAAAAGGAGAGAATTCTTTACGGAGCACGGCATCCGTTTTTTTGATCTCAAACGATGGGGACTGCTGGACCAGCTTACGTTGCTAAAGCCGAATTGGAAAAGCTTTCACGCGCAATGGCCACTTCCGCAGAAAGAATTGCTTCTGAATCCAAAGCTTAATCCTCAGAATACCGGTTACTAAACATTGCTTTTATGAATAGTTTTTTATGTAAGTTGATCTACATCCTTATGATGTTGTTGGGAATGTTCATCATCAGGTATCAATTGGTCATCTACGCACAGACACCGAGACCGGAGCTTGAAAAATTAGCGAAGGATACAGTGGAACCTTTGGTCATGCAAATGTCTCCGGATGGAAAATATGTGCTGATGTTTGAGATCAATGAAGACTCTAAAGTAAGTCTTATCATTTCTGAAACACAGAAACCTTTCAGAAAGATCCGCAAGACCGATGTGTCAAAGAATTTCTTTTTGCGCAATGATATATTGGTTCTTCAGGTAGGGAGTGTCTTTCAGAAGATCGATCTAAAGTCTCAGAAGGAATCTGTAATACAAAACATCAAAAGCATTGATTTTTTAGAGGGTGAAAGACAGCTATTGATTCATTATGACAGCAGTAAAAACAATATGCTGGAGATTTATGATGATCGCTTTATTTTGAGACAGCGAATTGAATCAGTCTTACGATGGCAGAAAACAGGAGGAGATCTGATAATTTTTGAGAATAAGGGCGAAATGAAAAATTTATTGAAGGTCAGTTCAGATGGCCGTTCATATAGAACAATTTGGTCATCGGAAGATGAAGTTTATCAGTTATCAAAATCTGACACCGAAAAAGAGGGTTATGTGGTTTCTGTTTCAGCGGCAAAAGGATTGAAAACTTATTTTGTGGGTTCTGATCTGAGTATAGTGGAACTGGATGATCCCTCGATCAGTAAATATACCCAGATCACCGTTAAGAAGTCGTCTGATTCAAACGCTGTTTTCCTGACGCTCAGCGATAGGCTTCCTATAGATGATAAGACGGTAAGTATCTGGTATGGTAAGGAACAAGATCTTAGCAATTATTTTTATGGAGAACGACCAAGCGTTGATCTATTATGGTATCCTAAGGAGCGGAAGGTAGTCAAATTGGATTCCGGTTACAGTGGGTATACAGGTATTGGCAGGACAAATCTATTTTTAAGAAAAAAGGTGGACAAAGAAAAAATAGATGTTATAGAAGGCGCTGATAAGGTCGATCATTATGAGATGCATTTATGGAATTCGTTATCAGGAGAAGATCAAATACTTGAGAAAGATGGGGATGTGATGTATTTTGATAAAGAAGGGAATTTTATTCTTAGGTATGTCAAGGCTAACTGGAAACTTTTGGACACCAGAACAATGACGGATAAAGTTATAGGCATGCCATCCAAAGCAGTTCCTTACTTTAGTTCGTCAGGAACAATTTTATGGTCTTCAAAAGGTGAATTATGGGAGCTGAATATAAATGACCTTCAAAAGAAAAAAATAATGTCCGTCGATGCGGATAGCATTGAGGTTATCAACGTAGTGAAAAAATCGACCGAAGCAGGTTTTCACAGAAAGTATTACTATTTGGATGATCCTTATCTACTAATTGCTGCACATCACTATAGCGATCTCAGATCGACCTACTATATGTTGGATCAGGGCAAGAAGTCTGTCATTATTCAAGAGAGCACAGATCGAATCAAACATCTTCAGTCAAGTAATGA
Source organism: Chryseobacterium amylolyticum (assembly GCF_051011775.1). Classification (NCBI taxonomy): domain Bacteria; kingdom Pseudomonadati; phylum Bacteroidota; class Flavobacteriia; order Flavobacteriales; family Weeksellaceae; genus Chryseobacterium; species Chryseobacterium amylolyticum. The sequence goes on along the minus strand of NZ_JBPCHX010000001.1, from coordinate 629,622 downwards.
TGGTAAAAATTTTATATGGACTGAAGAGAATTACAATAAAGCGCCAGTGGTAATGACGAAAATAGAATCTTCAGCTTCCAGAACAGTTTATCAATATAATGCTCAGGATAAAGGAGCTAAAAAAATTACTAAAAAACAGTTGTACTATAAAGGTGTCAACAATAAAGATCTTCAGGCAAGTCTGTTTCTACCTGCAAATTTTGACTCGGAAAAAAAATATCCTGTCGTATTATGGATCTACGAAAAGCAGCAGGAGTTTACCGATAAATATTTAGTGCCAACGTTCAAAAACAGACGTGGTTTTAATGCCAGGTTATTGTTGGAATCTGGATATATGGTGCTGATTCCGGATATCAACTATGGTAATAAAGGAGCAGGACTGTCAGCCTTACAGTGTATAAACAATGCTTTGGATGAGCTTGCGAAATTGGAGCAGGTCGATACGAAAAAGATTGCACTAATGGGGCAGTCGTTTGGTGGCTATGAGACCAATTTCATTGCTACACACAGCAATCGTTTTGCGGCATATATTTCGGGGGCATCTCCGTCTGACATTGTTCATATGGCCTATTCATTCAACTACAATTTCAAATCACCAGACTATTATCGTATTGAAGGTGGCCAATTTAGAATGGGTGAAAGTTTTGAGAGTAATAATCAGAAATATTTTGATAACAATCCTTTATATCACGCATCAAAAGTGACTGCGCCGATGCTTTTATGGACAGGTACCGAGGATAAGAATGTTGATCGGGAGGAGACTAGAACATTTTTCAGTGCACTAAGGAAATACAGGAAAACAGTTATTGCATTGTTTTATGCAGGCGAAGGGCACACCATAACGCAATATCCTGCACAAAAGGACTACACATTAAGAATGCTGGATTGGTTCGAATATTTTTTAAAGAATAAAGGAAATATCCCTTGGATAGATAAACAAATGAAGGATGCTTATTAGCATCCTTCACCTTTTAAAAATTATTCGATCTCAAACAGCTGATCTCCGCAAGAAGTCCCGTCAATGTTCTTGGATAGATTGTGTGTTCCGGAAGCATCGCTGTAGGTACAGACTTCTCCTTGAATATCGGTACACATTTTTTCCGTCAGAACACATCTTTGTCCGACAGGTGCTGAAGGATCAAAACGATAGCCTTGGAAATCTGTTTTTACTGACTTGAATGCTGTTGTAGCATACGCACTTCCGGCACCCATCAATAGGACTGCTACGGGCAATGCGATTTTTCTTAAATTTTTCATAATGCTTGAAATTTGTTATTGGTGCCTACTCTTGGTCAGGGTTTTCGGCTTTCCCCTTTCATGAAATGCCTGGTAAGGTTCTGCGCAAAACGATACCTGATAATCTCATTTCCGACCAATACAAAAAGATGATCTCCTGAGATCTCTAATTGTATCTTCTTGATTTTTTTAGGTTTTGGAAGATAAAAGCTGCCTATATAATTCTGCTCAGTAATTGAATAAATGTCAATGACTGCGTTGTTTTCCCAGTTCTTGCTGTTTTCGTATCTGCCCATCAGATTGGATTGGTTAAACAACAAGCCGTATTTGACGGTTGATGTGATATTGACCTTAAGTGGAGGCTTATTCATCTTTCTTCTTCCATCGCTTAGTTCAGCAACATCAATTTGAGGGCGGCTGATGGTATCAATGGTTTTAAAATCACCTTTTATATTAAGGCCCTTATCCAGAATCAAAAACTGATTTTTATAATAATGAACATAGACCAGACTTTGGTTGTCACGATCAGAATGCATCAGTCCGTCTGTATCAAAAACCCCGTCTTTATATGTCTTTAAAAGATCTGTTTTTAATTGAAGAGGATTTTCTTTTTCAGGAGATAAAATCCCTAACGACTGTTTTTTCAAAGGTGCATAGTAGGTGCTGAAAGCAAAAGAGTGCTGATCCCAATTGACGAGTTGACTAAAATAGGCTTGAGATCTGCTGTAAGTACTCACTTTTTCATTTCCCAGCAAACCTTTGTAAATGACAGGAACGGTTCCGTCATAAAGATAATAATAGGGTGCATTGATCTGTATCAAAGCCCGTTTAAAGCTGAAATCAAAACGATCCGGAACGATTTTCTTTTCATTCATCTCTTTTAGTTCTGCATCTAAAGAAATCAGCGAGAAAGGAGTGGTGTAGTTACCGAGATACACGGAGTCTTTCGTTGAGCCTGCGAAATAAAAAGAATTGACCTGGAGATCATACCTCTTTTCCTCTATTACAGGATGTTCCAGAAATTTTCTGATGAAAGGATTCTCTTTCTTGATCAAATAGTCGGAGCGATGGTATAATGCAATGATCATTGCGGTACTTGCAAAAGATAGGAGAAGTTGGAGCAAAGCTGTCGTAATTATTTTTTTTCCTCTCTGAACGGCATGTGCCAAAATTGCAAAAGAAGAAATTAGAACCGTCGCGAAGTTGAAAATGAGATGGGTTCTCCATCCCATTTTTTCCAATATCCCACCGCAGGAGCAAGGTACATTTTCGCTATAGTTTAAAATGACATAAATGTAGACCGTAAATGAGACCATCAGAAAAAAAGAAGAGTACAATCCGATGATCCTTGTTCTTTCAATAATAAGCAGAATACAAACAAGCAGTTCTACAATCAGCACACCGTAAGAAATCAATCCTGCAACTGAACTGAAAATAGGAGACTGTGCGATCTGTACCTGAAAATTCTCAAAATCCATGATCTTGCTGACACTGGCGTAACAGAACAGCAGTATGAAAAAATAGCTCGTGAATTCAACGAATCTTGTTTTTATAGTCTTCATAGTACTGATTTTTATCCTTTCCTAACTAAGGTCCATTTTACTTTTCTGCCACAATACAATGGCATTAATTCCCCTTTGGAAACGTAAGCTGTTGTGCTGATACGATCCTTGATTTCAAACTCACCGCTGATAGTACAAATCCTTCCTGATTGAATGATGATCTCCTTTATTTTTTGATCTTCATTTTTAGGTGATTCGTTCATCATCTCACGGTATCAATATGAACCCGCCAATGTGATTTATCCTTTCGTTTTTTCTTTCGTTCATAGGAAGATGAGTTTTCTTTAATACCAGTTTCTGCAGACCTGGCAACTGAAATATTATCGACATGCTTCTGAGATGGGATTTCGTAGTCGGTGCTATAATTGGCATCTGATCGATCGCATGACTGCAGAATCCCTATTGCACCAAAAATTAATATTGAGATATACTTTTTCATAGAATTATAGAATTAATGATTTTAAAAGTTATCCCGGCCGGTTATTTTATCGAATTCGTGCAGCTAAATTACCACTGGCACGGCGATTAAAAAATGAGTGATGGTAATGATTGATTTTTGTTTACGTAATAAAAGATCTTTTATTACCAGTGTTTTATTATACAACTGGCTGAAAAATAAATTGTTATTTGGTAGTTCAGTAAATACTATTATGATAAGCGGGATGATGGGAACATTTTCTTTAAATTTGATGTAATATCACCATGAAAGTCTTCAATAAATTTCTTTTTTTATTCCTGTTTATCATAATCTGCAGCGTCCAAGGTCAGCAGATTAGACCGTATACTTACGCTCAGCTTACGGCACTTTTTGACGCTTATCCGGAGAATGATGCAAGGGCGATGGTTTTTGTTAATCTGTATATTAAGAAGGCTAAGGCAGAAAAAAACCTATCGGAGCTGATTGCCGGATACGACGAAGCAGTATACTATGAATATTCCGCAGAACGGAAAATAAAGTATGCTGACAGTGCGGTTGCTGTGGCAATCAAAGCAAATGATCCCGATGAGATTTCGATGTCTTATTTGAAAAGAGGAATTGTTTACTATTATAACAAAAGAAACTACAATAGAGCGTTGCAGGACTATTTGAGGGCGTTCAGCTACTCGAAAAATACGAAAGATCTTTATCTGTACCACAAAATTTTATATCACCTGGGAATGGTAAAATCTTATTTAGGTTTTTACGAAGAGGCCGCAATACATTTCAAGGAAACTTTATTATACTACGAGCAGGAGCTTTCCTGTGAGACTGACCCGAACCTGAGACTAAATGATCAGCATGGGTATCTGAACAGCCTGTACAGGCTTAGTACTTGTTATAGAAATCTGAAACTGTACAGGCAGGAAGATTCACTGATTGATATCGGCGTTAAAAAAGTTAGGAACTCAGATGAATTTGTACAGGAGTTTGCCTATTTTCAAAAAGCAAAAGGAATTAATAGCATACGTAACGGAAATTTGCCACTTGCTGAAAAGTACCTGAAGAATGCAGGAAGGCTTTTAAGCAAAAAAGAGGATTTTGCTGCAGTGGCAACGGTGTATTTTTATCTGGGTAAGCTTCATATGGCCGACGGGCGTCAAAGGAAAGCTGTCCTCTATTTTCATAAGGTCGATTCTATACTTAATCGATTTAATTTTGTTACCCCTGAAGTGGTCGGTAATTATAAATACCTTATTCAATTTGCAAAAGACAAGGGCGATGACCGTCTTCAGCTTTACTATACCAATAAGCTATTAAGAGCAGATTCAATTATTACTTCGGATTTTTCTAAACTTTCAATAAAGCTATACCGGGAATATCAGGTCGACAAATTAAATGAAAGCCGTGATCAGCTGGTCAGAAAGCATAAATATGGAAATATATTTCTTATTTTATTGATAGTTTGTGTTGCCTTATTTTTCTGCTACTCACTTTATCACTATAGACAACGAGAAAAGCTTATCACGACCAAGTACAACGATCTTTTGGAAAAACTGAAAATGCCTGATGAAGCTAGAGATATTCTGCCGGAAAATTCCAATACCGTTAAAGGGCTATACAGTGAGGAGGCCATTGCAGAGATCAGGAAAAATCTGAAGGTTTTTGAGGAAAAAAAGCAATTCCTTGATAAGGATCTTCAGCTGCCGGATGTAGCCAGGTTAATTAATACCCACAGATCAGCTCTGTCATTTGTACTCAACGAACATATGAATACTACCTTCACACAGTATATTAAAATGTTGCGGATCAAATATATTACGAAACAGCTGATGGAAAACAATATCTATTTGCAATACAGTATGGATACACTGGCTGCTGAATGTGGGATGAAGAATAGGATTGTTTTTTCTAATCACTTTTTGGAAATCAACGGAATTCGGCCAACTGATTTTGTTAAGAAGAGGCTTCAGGAACTTGAAAAAAGGTGATTTCTGTTTTTTAGCCCGATTTTTACGCCAACAAAAAATTTGACGTATGAACGGAAAGCTTTTCAGAAAAAAAGTTGATCGGCTGTGGAGTGATCTTATGAGCAGCATTGACCAGATCAATAGGAGTGAGAACGAGATAATCCACCGGGCTGAAGAAATCCTTATGGAAACCGATGTTGCAATAAGGCAGCTTAAAACCATTTTAAAACAGTATCAATTTGCAGATTGGAATGAGGAAATTTACTTCTTTAAAAATACAAAGCCACAATTTGTGGCGTTGTACATTTATTATTCAAAGATCCTTTCGATAGAAGCTTCTAAGCCTTTTGCCGACCCCGCAGCACTCAAATCATATTTTGAGCAGGAAAGAAGCAATCTGTTATACTTTTACAGCGAACAGAAAGATTTTATCAATTACTATCGCAGGAAATCCACCTTTTTGGATAAAAAATACTTTACCCGATTTCGATTTGATTTCAAGCTAAAGCTTAGTCCTGAACTTTATAGCTATGATGAGGAGTTCTCGACTTCTCACGATCATCTGATATCTCAGATTATCGCCAATGATCTGTTGGATCAGTATCTTACCAATAAGATCAACTCCGGTGACTGCACGGATACCGACGTTACTCAGGTCAGAAATTTAGAATGGACAGCGCCGAAAGTGGCATTGACAGAACTTCTGTATGCGCTATACCAAAGCAATTGCTTTAATGGTGGCCATGCTGACCTTGCTGAAATTTTCAGATGGGCTGAAAACTCGCTGAAGATTAATTTGGGCAATTATCATAAGACGCTTTCTGAAATACGGCTCAGAAAAGCAGACCGATCAAAATTTATAAGTCTGATCCGGCAAAATTTCAACCAGTATTTGGATGATCTGGACGTCTGATCTTTGAATTTTTAGTAAAAAGCATTCTTTATGGGAATATTATAACTGTTGAACCCTTATTTTGAAATAATTATCTCCCTGCAGTAAAGATTGCTGACGGGAGATCTTTCTTGCTTATACCATTACTAGGTCCGGAGATTTCTGTTTATCTGTGACTAAGATATTCCATTAAGTAGGTAAAAAGTTTTCGGTAGTACCGAAGAACTACCGAAAGATATTCCCATTGATTTTGAAATTTTGTCGTGTTAATTTTTATCAGTAAAACGTAAATCTCAAAACTATGGCATTAAATGATATCGACCCCAGCACTCCGATATGGAAGCTCACTGTTGCTGAATTTCTGGAATTGTCTAAAAACTTTAGCACCGATAAGAAATATGAATATGGTCTGAAAGGTCTTGCTAAGATACTGGGCTGCTCGGTATCAAAGGCATCCGAGGTCAAATCCTCAGGTATACTGGATAAGGCAATTATCCAGAACAGGAATATTATCATTATTGATAAAGAGAAAGCATTGCAGCTTTTCGCAAAAAAATAACGGATGTATTATGTGGAGCTGATTGACAGGTTCTGGAAATTCAATGAAAGGGAAGGGGCTGGTCGTACTGTTATTGCCTTCTATCTTTATCTGCTGAAGATGGCGAAAGATCATAATGATTACCAGTTCAGGATCTCAGATGTGGAGCTGGGAAAAAGGCTTTCATTAAGCCGTTCAACTGTAAAAGTAACCAAGGAAAAACTCAGGGATCTGGGACTGATAGAATTCAGGACAAAGAATGGGGCTGCGGGACATTACAGGCTGATTCTGGATTATCCTCTTGAGGGTCTAGAGGTCAAGATTAAACAACGGGATATTGTAGAGGAAACATTGTCTGAAAGTAGTCAGACTTATGAAAAGGGCTCAGGTATAGATAAAGCTGAAATGAACAATATGGCGCAGGACATCGAAGTGTCTACCAGTTCTGTTTCTATAAACAGGAATATTCCTGATCTCAGGGAATTTTTAGATTTTGCAAGGACATTAGAAGCCTACATTCCTGATTGCGATAAGCTTATTGAGGAAAAGTACGAAAGCTGGTTAAAGAATAATTGGAAAAGCAGTAATGGACGACCAATCACCAATTGGCGTTCCACTCTGAAAAACATCATGCCTTTTCTTTTGTCCGATAATAAGCGTGTTCATTTGTCAGTAAAGGATATTCCTTATATCAGACATCCTGAGCAAAAATAATGAAGGCCTATTGCTTCAAATCCATAAAAATTAAGAGAATGACATTTTATCCAACAGACCGCAGGCTTGTGCGTAAAGTTTTTCAAAGTCAGATTGAAAAGACTCCGGAAAGAATCAGGCTGGGGAATGGCTTTGTTGATGATTTTATCTTTGATGGCCATTTAGCAGCCGATATTCCGATCAACGCATTGCGGGTCATATTCAATATCATTGCGATCATCAGCAGTGAGCAGTTCAGACCGGAGGACCGTCCTCAACAGCTTTCTCTTTTTGATGAAGAATTTGAGACGGAGAATAATGTGTTTGCCTCGATGAAGATCAAAAACAGTAAGATCTCTCCAAGCGGTTCAAGCAGACAGGTTATAGATGCCTATGAATATCTTGCCAAGTTTAAGATGGGCTGGTACGTGTCTCTTAATTCAAAAGGGAAGGAGATCAAAACGTTTGGAGGTCTCATTTCAACTCCCAGCTATGATCAAAGAGGTTACACCAGCTTTTTGATAAGCAGTTACTGGCTTAAAAAGCTGATGGTCATTCCAGAGTATAATTATGTGCTTTACCATCTGGTGTACAATATCAGAAATAACAAGCATATAATATTTGCCATATGGCTGGCCAAACTTCCTCAGACCGGAACTTCGCTTAAGCTTTCCACACTTAATAAAAAATTTGGACTCAGCTACAGGACGGCCAATGATCTTTGCTTTAAATTCCTGAAGGCCGTCAGATCGAATCTTGATCAGTATAATAGTTTATCATTCCATTTCAAGTATAAGGGTGATATGATCTTTATTATTCCTTATCCCACGAAAGAGTATGTTTCGGAAAAAAAGATGGACGGAAATCCCATGTACACTGATATTACCAGAAGGTTAAGGTATTTCAGGAAAAGATATGGTTTGCAACAGGATGACATGCTTCAGTTTTCATACCAGTACAGAAATATTTTGCAGACCCGCGAGCTCATCGAAAGAGCTTTCTCGGAATTTATAAGGACTAACAGATTGAAAGGAAAGAGGTCTGCCCACTTCCAAGGTCGGATATTTTTGATGGAAATCCAGGATAATATTATAAGACTGTATAGGGAAACTAAAATAGGAAAATTGATGCCGAATGGCTATCCGGTAATTCTTTGAATTCGGATTGCTACTCATTCGTAATTCGGAATAACACTCTTGTGTATTTCGGAGTTTCACTCACTGAAGTTAATCCCTTGTTAAAAGAGTAGAGTTTCTTAGTAACATATCGGAATTGCACTCGTTCCCTGTGTTTAGAAAAACTGTTCTTATGTTGATATCTTGGCAATATTGTGGATAAGTCATTGGTTTGAAGAATAAAGGAGAATTTAAAACGGATTTGCACTCATTTGAAAAACGCTTCTTTTTCGGATTTGGACTTATTCTTATTTCGGAATTAGACTGATCTTTATATCTGAATTGCACTCATTTCAGAAATCATTGAAAGGATTTATGCTAGTTCAGTTTATCGTATCGCTAAAAGTAGATTGAAAAGGTTGAAAAAGTTATTTTTTTACTTAAAAGGAATCTGTTAGAGAAATTTTGCTTTAAAAAAGAAAAAAAATGAATTGCGAAAAAATCAAACAAAATATCAGCATCCGTTCGGTGTTGGAATCATTCAGTCTTTTTCCGGTCAAAGAAAATCGTAGAACTGCTTTTTATTTTGCGCTGGACAGGAAAGAAAAAATTCCAAGTCTTTGTGTGGATTATAGTAAGAATAGTGCTTTTGATTTTGGGACAGGGAAGAGTTACGATGTAATTTCTGTTGTGCAGCAAATAAAAAAATATTCGGTTTCGGAAGCGTTGAAATACCTTTCATCATTTAATTTTCCAGCTAAAGCAGAGTATGTAACTGAAGAAACACAGTCGGAAATCTCTTACCGAATTTTAAAAATCACCGAAATCAGACACCCTGCACTGATTCAGTATCTGGAATCACGGAAAGTTTATGAGCAAAAGGAATGTGTGTGTGAAGTGCATTATGAAGTGGATGGAAGAAAATATTTCGGGATCGGATTTAAGAATGGTTCTGGTGGTTTTGAAATAAGGAATAAGTATGCTAAAGTCTGCTTGGGTCCAAAAGATATAACTTTGACCAACAATTCAAATAATGTGACAAACGAGGTGGCTGTCTTTGAAGGCTTTTTTGATTATCTGACCTTTCGTAATGTTCAAAGTCAATTAAATTTGGCTTGCGATTGTTTAGTATTAAATTCTACGGCAATGCTTTTCAAAGCTGAGAAAATATTAAAGGCGTACCGTAAGATTTTACTTTTTCTTGACAATGATGAAAATGGGAAATCAGTTGCAGTTGAAATTCAGCGTGAATATGATAATGTAGAGGATTACTCTTTAACGTATCATTTTTTCAAAGATTTGAATGAATGGTATGTTGCGGGAGGGTGTTATAATAAATGTTTTTAGATTTATTTGCGGTTTTCCGTAATTAGAAAAAGAATGTTTGCGCTAATTTAACTAACTTATTTACCTCACTATTGAAAGGAGGTTGTCGAAGCAATATTAACAATTATCTAAAAAATAAAAAAAATTACGACGAGAATTTATTTATAACGAAAAAGGATATGATATACACCGTAGCAACAAAAAAGGGATTAGGAATTGAAATATGGGGAACACGTGATGATCTAGAATACTTTTATGGAATAGTATCAAAATTTTGGAATGATCCTTTACTCTATGATATAAAAGGATACGAAGATAAAAAGAACTTGATCAGCAGTTTTTCCTACGAAATAAGAAAAGCATCTTATGGAAGCAGACTGACCAGAAATCATAGTCATTATTCCTTCGAGGAGATTCCATATTGTGGCTTTCAGGTTTCTTGGGTTCATATCATATTCTCTATTGCCGCATTGAAATATAATATGAAAATGACGGAGAGCAATAAGGCCGATATTGCAATGTTTTTGCACCTGGAATATTGGATAGAAAGAACAATGAAAGATTATGATAAAGTTGGAGCAGTCAATCTATTGCCATATCTGGATGATGTCATTAACGCTGGTAATGAACATCTTTATCTTTATATGCGCCATATTAATTCAACATTCTTTGGCTTAGGTGGCGGTAAGTTGTCTTTTAGAAAATTGGCCCAATTGATGCGGACTGCCGTCTTTTCAACAGATGAATACAATGATTTACGAAACTTCCTGCAGTCGGAAGCTAAAAAGCACAACTGTAAAGTAGAGGATTTGGAATTGAATGATGATGACAAGATATACGAAATGGAATGGTAAAAGAACATCAATTTAATTGCTATTGACAATGACTGACAAATCATTACAATCACTTATTGATAATTTAAATTCAGGTAATACTAGGTCTAACATTATCTTCCGCAGATCCCTAAGTCAATATGTCGATTTTGCTAAAATCTGGTTAGAAAAACCCACTGCTAATGATAATGTAACATCTTCTGACGGCCCGGATCATTTTTACCTGATCAAAAATAATGAGGGTGTCTTTGTCGCAACTGTATATGATATGCTCCGGGATTTACATTGGTTTGTATTACCTGAATACCGTGGAAAAGGCTATTTGACACAATCACTGAAAAGTACCATTATTCCGCATTTGTTTTTGAGCAGAGATCAACAAAGAATTACCATTGACGAAATGCAGATCGGGCCCATGAATTTTATAGCTTCCCAAAAAGTTGCACTGAATTTAGGGTTCATAAAGAAAGAAGAGGATGACTACATCCTATTGAATGACCATTCTACTAATGAAAATCTAAATGTAGGAGAAAATTCAGAACTTACTGCTGAAAGAATGAGTGAACTCAGAAAACAAATCAATTTCTTAGCCCGTTCACTTTGGACTATTCAATCCGAAATAGAAATGGGATACGGAAAAACAGAATATTCCGAAGACCTTGAAAAATTAGTTCGACAGATTAAAAATCACACCTGGAAAATTGAAGATTTCTGGTGGAATAATAAAAGAGAGATTGAGTGATATATTGATTAGCCTTATTCTACGTTGAGTTTCTCAAAGAGTATTCTATTTCTTTTCCTAGCATCATCTAATACTTTTTCAAAAGGTAACACCTCAAAATACGCAGAGTAATATTTACTTTTAACTTTAAAATAGCCTTTACCATCAGGAGTTTTTTCAAACTCTCTGTTTTTTAATACTTTTTCCAACGAAGGTGTGATGTCACAAACGATATAAATGTAGAAGGGAGTTTTGTCAGTGACCTCAATCGTTCTTCCATTTCGTCCTTTTACTTTCTTATCCAAAAGACTATCAATATACTTTTCAGTCTGTTCAATTGGATTTTTTTCTTCATTATAATCCTGATAATTGTCTCGCATAGGCTTTTTAAACTCTACAATTGTGAAGGAGTTATGAGGAGCCATCTTTGAATCAGAAAATGCAAAGGCTTCATTATAGATTAAGAGATCTGTCCTGTCTTTGCTATCTTGAGAAACTTCGTTAATACTGTTGAAAGTTTTGTCTGATGCCAGAAATGAATGATATGTCAACCGTTCATCAATAAGCCAAAGATTTTGTTTGTCCGGTGTGATTTCATCAGATGTTGTTCTTATTGGAAAGAAAATATTATGCAATAAATCTTCATTTTCAAACTTACTTTCAGAGTTTACTCCAATTAGATTTTCAAGTAATTCGATTATGGTTCGTCTATGCAATACATATCTGGCTAAATCGGATTTTCCAATCTCATTAAATTCTGCCAAAAACTCTTCATATTTTTTAACATATTCCTCGTGATTTGTAATATCTTTTCTTTCATCAAGAAGCTTTATTTTTTCTTCCTTTACTTCTAACCTCCATTTTGCCTCAATTTTATACAATTCAATATCCAGTTTTTCTTTTGGCAGATCAGGAGCGAGTTTCATCACTTCTGATTTACGATAGTTTAAGGTGCTTCTATACTGAGGAAGCTCTTCGGTGATAGTAGGCCTATAATTTTCGACTTTTTGCGTTCTAACTGATTCCAAGAAATCTGATAGGATATCTTCGATGCAATTAACGGAAGCTCTTCTCAGCCTTGATAAATTAATATATAATGATTCTTCTTCAGTCTCATCATCTACTCCTGGAAAATTAAAGCCAATTCGCTCTGTATCTACATATTCATCTAAAAGATCGCCTACCACATAGGCTTGGTAATAAAATTTTTCACCATGCTCATCCTTTATAAAAGATCTGCCCAAATCTATTATTCTTGTGTATAATCCTTCATTAATAACACTTCTGTTATGAGCGCAGAAATGTATTTTATGGCTTTGGAATTCAAGTGATTTGGTCAGGAACAATGTGAAATTTTCGCCATCTAAATCAAAATCTCTTTGTTGAACATCACTTTTGAACTCTGCGTTATAAAGGTTAAGTAGGTTAAATTCAATATTATTTTGATTTCTGATAATTATCTTCGGTACCTGATCTCGAATAAAGTATAATTGAAAATGAGCTACTATCTCTTTTGCAACAGAATGTAAATCAAAATCAAGATTTTTCTGATAATCTTCTTTATAAGTTTTAAGCAATACTTTAGTTCCCGTAGAATTATCGGTAGGACTAGGTTCTTCAATATTATGAAAGCCTTCTTTAGTATTTCTAAAATCAAAAGAAATAGCTTTTAAATCACCTTTATCATCCTTGAATTGGCTATAAATATTAAGTTCAGTAAAAGCTTTCAGGCACACAAACCTTCCAACGCCTTTACCTCCTATTTCTATTTTATGGTCAGTGTCAGCCTCGACAAATGATTTTAAATTGTCGGCATTTAGACCTATTCCATTATCTGTGATTTCAAAAGAATGAATTGGATATCTGTCAATTTCTGGAAGACTGCTTAAAACATCGTCACCACCGTTTCTTATACATTTTATTAAGATTTCTCCATTTCCTTTCTTCAAAAGATCAGCTTTTTCTGCTTCATCGATCGAATGAATAGAGTTACTTATCACTTCGAATAATGGCATTAAAGGTTTTGTACGTGGGAGACGAGTATTTCTTACTTTATTAGCAATATTTGATGTTGCATATAGTGTTTCCATTTTCGTATAGTATAGTTAAAGCAAATTACGTAATTTTTATATATTTAATAATGATTTTTTAGATAGGTTACTCTTTATTATATTCTAAAATTCTCATTTTATTTAATTCATTTTCCTTCTCGGCAATCCGATCTCGTGCTCCTGAGGATAAGGCTTTCGGGAGGTCATACTTACATCTTCACGGATATTGTTATAGGCTTCGTAAGCTTTGTCTTTATCCGAGGTGTATCGGGGATCTGGAATAAAGGGCATCTTTGCCATTTTTAGTATGGTAATGGTAGGAAAGTGAAAGTCTACTTCAACCGTTCCTAATAGGAGATAGCATCCACCACCCTGAAAAGGATATTGAGTTAGGTTGTCAGGGAAATGAGCCGTATCAAAATATTCACCCTCCGCATCGATCCACGTTCCGAAAAACATCGTTCCTCTTTTGGTGGGTACATGCTTTCGGGAGATCAGATAGGCCATCATCTTGACCTGTCTCTTATGGTATTTTGTAAGATCTTTAGCCATCACGCTACCTCTGTATTTGGTTTGTAATAAGTCAAACGGACTTACTGAAACCGGGAACCCCAAGATCTCGATTTCGTCAAAAGCATCTTCCAAAGGATGTCTTTGTACTTTTGGAAGCGTGTATTCTTTTTGTGGTTCTTCCAGTAATGTCAAATGTTTAAAAGTCGGCCTGTTTCCTGCTAAGAGAAACCTGGCCTCAATTAACAACTCATGCTTTTGCTTTCCTGTAAACCGGAATGCTCCTATGAATATCAAAGTTTGTAAAGTCTCGATACCAATGGGGATTCTTTTGACAAAGTTTTCCAGGGAGATATAATCACCATTATTTTTTCGTTCTTCAGGAATTAAAACGGCGATTTTGCTTTCCAGCTTTTCGATGTGCATCAGCCCTAAATAGACGTCTTTTTCGTAAACCGTAGTCTGGTATTCGCTTAGATTAATACAGGGGTTTAATATTGTAGCACCTGACATTTTCGCTTCGTGAACGTAAACCTCTGTTCTGTAGAAGCCGCCGCCATTATTGATTGCTGAAACCATAAATTCAATAGGGTAGTACACCTTCAGATAAAGGCTTTGGTAGCTTTCTACGGCATAAGATGCCGAGTGAGCCTTGCAGAATGAATAACCTGCAAAGGATTCTATCTGGCGATAAACCTCTTTTGAAAGTTGTTCAGGATGTCCCAAGGCTTTACAGGATTCAAAGAAATGGTCTTTGACTTTCTGAAGGGCAGATAGCGAACGTCCTTTTCCGCTCATTGCCCGTCTTAAAACATCACCGTCATCAGGGGATAAGCCTCCGAAATGAAGGGCGATCTTGATAACGTCTTCCTGGTATACCATAATACCATAGGTCTCTCCCAGTTCTTTTTCAAAAACAGGGTGAAAATATTCAAATTGATCAGGATTGTTGTGACGGAAGATATATTCTTTCATCATTCCGCTTTGTGCTACGCCCGGACGTATGATGGATGATGCCGCTACCAATACTTTATAATTATTGCATTTTAATCTTCTTAATAGTCCTCGCATGGCTGGACTTTCAATATAAAAGCAGCCGATCGTTTTTCCCCTGCTCAGAAATTTGTTGCATCTCTGTTCATCTTTTGACAAACTCACATCCCGGATATTGACTTTGATACCTCGTTTTTCTTCGATGAGTTTTACCGTATCTTTGATTGTTCCTAAGCCTCGCTGGGAAAGGATATCAAATTTTTCCAGACCGATTTCCTCGGCCACGTGCATATCGAACTGGACGATCGGAAATCCTTTCGGCGGCATTTCCAATGCTGAATAATTGGTGATAGGCTCTTCAGAGATTAGAATTCCACAGGAGTGCATGCTTCTCTGGTTGGGAAATTTCTCTAAAAGCTTTCCATATTTGTGGACCATTGCTGACACCGAATTAATATCGTGCTGTTCAATAGATTTGGTCGCCAACTCATCAAGTTCCTCTTTTGGCAAACCGAATGCTTTTCCTACCTCCCGGAAAATCGATCTGTATTTAAACTCGACATTGGTGCCGCAAAATGCTACGTGGTCTTTTCCGTATTTATCGAAGATATATTGCAAAATCGTATCCCTGTTCTGCCAGCTCCAGTCGATATCGAAATCCGGCGGTGTTTTCCGGTTCAGGTTAAGGAAGCGCTCGAAATACAAGTCTAGCTCTAGCGGGCAGATGTCTGTAATGCCAAGACAATAGGCAACGATACTATTGGCACCACTTCCACGACCAACGTGCATAAAACCCATCCGGTTGCTGTACTGGATGATGTCCCAGGTGATCAAAAAGTAAGCGCAGAAGTTCAGTTGGTCAATGACTCCCAATTCCTTGTTCATCCGTTCTTTAGCCTTTCCGTTATCATCAGGATATCTCTTTTTAAAACCTTTATTGGCAAGATCCGTTAAAAGTTTTATGTCAGTGTCTTTACTATCTGTAAAGTTCTTTTTGTTTTTAGGGATCTTATAGTCAAAATGGAAATGGCATTGTTCCAGCAATTGTTTTGTGTTTTCAATGATTTGCGGATAATGCCGGTAATTTTTTAAAAGCTCATCCTTTGAGATCAGCTTTTCGTTTTGGCCGCATATGTCAGTTTCATCAAGTTTTGTGACCAGCGTATTCCGGTCGATGGCACGCAAGATCTTGTGCAGTTTATATTCTCTCTTTGTTGTAAAAGTCACTGGTTGTAAAATGACCATTCTTGGCAGATACTTTCTCAGGGTAGGATTCATCAACAAATTGATTTCTTCGGGACGTATGCCAATGTATTCGTTTCGGTTCAATTTATCCGGATAACTGCTTAGAGGATATACGATAAATACCTCTGACAGACAGGGATGATGTAATGGCAGATCCTTTCCTTCACAATTATGCCGTGTCAAAAGCCTGTTGATCTCGCCAATCCCTGATTGATTTTTTGCCAGACAGATGTAATGCTGTCTATTATCGTCCCTTATATCCACACCAACTACCGGTTTGATGTTGTTTTTCTCACATAACCTGTGAAAGTCATATATGCCGGAAATACAATTGATGTCGGTCAGGGCAGCCACACCGATTCCCAGTTCAACCAACTGCTGAACCAATTCTTTAACGGAAATGGTACCATATCGAAGACTGTGAAAAGAATGACAATTGAGAAACATAAATAAATTATTAAGTGAGAAGTCCTGAAGCCCGTCCGACACTTGTCGATCCGAACCTCATTTTAATTTTATCCAATGTTTGATAAAGACTTATCAGCTCTTCAGTATCTTCAAAAAGGTTCATCTGATGGCAGCCGTGAACTAATCCCGTAAATTTTATCCCTATCAGCCTGATTCGCATCCTGCGGTTGTAGACCTTATCAAATAATTCTAATGCATACCTGAGCAGCGTATGGTCGGACGAAGTATAAGGAATCCTGTATTGTTTGGTTTCAGTATCGAAATTGGAGTAACGGATTTTCACGACAACGGTAGAAGTCAGCCACTTCTCCTGACGGAGTTGGAAGCATAATTGTTCCACCATTCCTGACAGTATGCTCTTTATGCCGGTGATATCGATGGTATCCTGTGAAAATGTATTTTCCTTTGAGATGGACTTTCTTTCGGAATAAGGGACAACAGGTGTCTCATCAATACCGTTGGCTTTTTTCCAGAGTTCCTGTCCGTTTTTTCCAACAAGTTGATGCAGCACTTCAACAGGCATCTCTGATAGGGTTTGGATATTTCTTACACCTAACCTGGATAGCAATTGAAAGGTCACATTGCCAACCATTGGAATCTTCTTTATGGAAAGTGGATTCAGAAAGGGCTTGATGTTCTGCTCAGGAATTTCAAGTTTACCAATAGGCTTCGATTCGCCGGTCCCGATCTTTGAAACAGTTTTATTGGTGGATAAGGCAAAGCTGATGGGCAGACCGGTATTTTTTCTGACTGCCTCTGCAATTTCAGTGGTCCATTGATAGCAACCGAAAAATTTATCCATCCCGGAAAGATCAAGGTAGAATTCATCAATGCTTGCCTTTTCAAGAACAGGCACTTTTTCCTGTATGATTTCAGTTACAGTATGCGACATATTGGAGTACATTTCCATATCGCCCCGGATTACCTTTGCCTCGGGGCAAAGCCGTAGAGCCATCTTGATCGGCATGGCACTTCTTACCCCAAAATACCGTGTCTCATAAGAACAGGATGCTACCACGCCTCTGTCTCCGCCACCAATGATAAGCGGTTTTCCAACAAGGTCAGAATTTTTCAATCTCTCGCAGGAGACGAAAAATGTGTCAAGATCCATATGGGCTATCGCTCGATTCATATCGACAAAATTAGATACTATTTGTATCATTTTTATTATATTTGCTGATACAATTTGTATCAATGTCAATTTTTTCAGATAATATCAGGTTTCTAAGACATAAAAAAAGCTTGTCCCAACAAAGCATCGCAGACAATTTGGGAATAAGCAGAGTCCGTTATGCTAAATATGAGGACGGTCGCTCCGAACCTCCGTTTGATGTTCTTCTCAACATCTCCAAATATTTCAGCATCAGCATCGATTTAATGCTGACATTGGATGTGAGAAAATATCCTATTGAAGATATTGTCAAGTTGCCGGATAATAGGATCGTCCTGCCCATTTTGATCGATAAATTCGGTGAAAATAAAATTGAAATTATACCTCACAAAGCTTCAATGGGTTATCTTGAAGGTTATAACGACCCGGGGTATATTGAAAGCCTGCAGTATATGTCGTTACCTTTTCTGAGAAACGGGAAATACAGGGCTTTTCCAGCAGAAGGTGATTCGATGCCGCCATTTAAAGATGGTACCTATATCATTGGTGAATTTGTTGAGAAATTATCTGAACTCAAGGTAGATAAAACCTATCTGATTATTACGCAAAGTGGGCTGGTTTATAAAACTATCGAAAAGATTAATCATAATTCAATTATTGTTAGTTCGAAGAACACTTTTTATGAAAATTATAAGATTCCTTTTAGTGAGATTCTTGAAGTCTGGAAGTTCGTAAAAGCCCTTACAGATGAATACGAACTAATTGATCTGACGGATAGTGTAATCAAAGATATGTTTTTGTCTTTGAAAAATGATATGAAGAAAATGCGGGAGGAGTTAAAGAAAAAATACTAGTTTTCTTCGCTTAATCATTATCAATTATTTCAATGTATGGGTTTAAACTTTCCATATACCACAAATTATCATTTTCATCATATTTAAAAACCACTCCAGATTTATTCAATGCAGGCATGAAATCAACATTACCCCATCCTTTATGTACAAATTCAAAGTCAGGGCTAATAAGATATTTTTTACCGTCGATAATTTGAGCAATTAAAGTTTGGGTTTTTTCATGAGTATCTCCAAACTCAAAAGATGAAACTCGATCTATTTTTAATCGATCTTGCATTGATGTCTTTCTAAGCATTTCTAGCCACTCTTCAGTAGTCTCGCTAACAAATAATGAGTAACTATCAATATTGGCAATTAAGGTTCTTTTTATTGTTGAAACCGGTTCATCACCAGAAAAATCCACACAAAAATCCCCCAATTCATTTGCAGCTGATCTAGACCTTATACCCGCTTGGTAAATTTTGACTTTTATGATCGAGGGTAAGCCAACTTCCACAAATAAAGATAATTCCTCTAATACTGTAGCCTGTATATCCAAATCTCTGCTTTTAAACTTTCTTGCTATTCCATTTAGAATCCATGGCAATGAGAATGAGTAAACATCAGTTACAATTTCAGCTCCTTTCTCTATATGGAAAATTTTATAAGCATCATCCCCGCCTAACCATAATCTTCTTATTTGAGCAACGTTAGGATATTTTAAATACTGTCCTCTTTCATTTAATACAGGTAAATCTTCAATAGTTGTTTCAATAGACTCCAGCAATTCTAATAAATTTTCAAATGTGCCTTCAGTTAATAAATATTCGTCAACGTTCGAAATTAACTGATCCATATTATCCTCAATGATTAGATCACTGTTAAGAGGAATACCAGATCCAACAATCGACCTCCATTTGTTTCTACTGTTACTCACTTTTGCTACAATACCAATTGTTCTTGCCTCAATAAAATCCAGAAATTCTTTATGTGATATATTTTTGTTGGAGGATATTTGAATATATGCCAACGATTTTGAGAAGAAATCTTCAACCCAGGAAATACTAATATCACCTTCAGGATTGTGAATTAAAAGTAATGAAAGTAGAGTGTCATCTACCCAATCTAGAATTTCATCAATTGCGTCTGCCTCTTCGCCAATAGCTGAAATATTATTTTCTGTTATCAGTTCTATAAGAAGACTAAAATCTACACCAATATTGTCTGCATAAGTTTTCAAAGTACTTATTAAAGAGAGTATTCCGCTTTCAGCGTAGTCAATTTTTTCTTTATTAAAATAGTTTTTTCGAACACTATTAAATAAATTTAATCTTGATTTTTGATTTTTGTTGTTCGTATCAATTGCTACTAAAATCTTACCTTCATGATCCACAAAAGCGCGTCCAGCTCTTCCCGCAATATTCCAAAAATCTCTAGCCCTGACTGGAGATCCAGCTTGATAAAGAGTTGAAAAAATGACTGTAGAGACTCCTAGATTTACACCTTGACCTAAGGTCGAAGTTGAAATAATTACCAATGGTTTCTCCTCTCTCATAATCCGCTCTAATGGAAGGCGAACATCACTATGTAATGCTGCATTATGACATAAGATACCCATTTTTGCATACTGCAGCCACTTATTATCAGGACCATATGTTTCAGCACATGCTAACTGAAATATTCTCCATAGCGATTTATTTTTCCATTGATAATCATTCCCGCCATCATCCATAGCCTTTAAGTAGGCCTCAGCCATCACAAAAACAGAATCTTTCAAACCAACGAAAATAAGTAGCGGACCAAATGATCTTAATTTGTACGCAGTTGTTGCCACTGCTTCATTTTTATCACTCGGAAAATATCTTATTCGTTCTTCACCACGATATTTATATCTTGAAACTTCTTCTGAAGTAATAAAATACGGATTAAACGAACTTCTCTCATGATCCTGACTTTCCCAGTTTAAACTTACATTATTGTTTCGCCATTCTAGTATTCCTAAGCGCTCATCTGAAGGCCTCCAACCATTTTTAAATATGGCTTCATTGTTATCAGTCAGCCATTGTGCAAGATCTTCAGCGTTTGGTAAAACGGCAGATAGTAAAAGAAATCTACCTTTATTTTGCTTCATGTGAAATCGAAGTTCTTCATAGAAAATCTCATTCATTACTAATCTTTTATCTTCTCCCAGAAGATGGCCTTCATCTAAAATAGTCAATGTGACATTATTTATGATATCGTTATTTGCCCTGAACAAAGCTTTCGCTTTTTCAGGAGTAGCAATGATTACCTGAGCTTCCATGATACTTAACTCATCAAGTTTGCTAAATAAGCTTCCTCCATAAAGGTGTGATACCACTATGCCAGAGCTTTGAAAAACTTTTTCTAAACTATTCTCTATTTCAAATGCTAAAGATCTAAATGGAGCAACGTATAAAATTTTTCCATCCGGATTAGATTGTATAGAATGTAAAATTGCTATTTCTGCAATCCTAGTTTTTCCACTGCTAGTTGGTATACTAACAACACACCCACACTCACTATTTATAACGTGATCTAACGCCGCACGCTGGGTAATAAATAGTTCATAATGTCCTCTCGGTTGCAAATAAACAAGCGATCGCAAATAATTTTTAACTTGAATATTTTCGATATTAAAGTATTTAGCAAGCACATTCCATATTGCAGCTTCATTAAAGCCGTTTGAAATTAAGAGTAATAATCTTATTATCCACCATATGCCAGCGTCTTCCTCTAGTTCTGCAATTTTCTTTAGATTCCTAAGTAAAAATCTGGAATTTTCTAAAGCTTGTTGATTTCCAGAAGTATAGAATTGAATAAAGCCATTTAAAGATTTTGCGATAGTAATCTCATAAATTTTTTGATTACCTTCCTCTTCACTATTCTCGGCAACCTTATCATCACTGTATTTGCTATCCATTAGCATAGAATACAACAGATCATTAAGTTGTACAAAGTTACGTTGTAAAAAAAGCCCTAACATTGAAGCTATAATTGTATTCGCTTCAAATTTCTTAATCAGTATAAATGCTTTGGAATATTCAAATGCTACATAATATGCTAATGATGCTACCAGACCATAGTAATCACTAACAGTTTTTCTATTTGTCTTTGCACCATGAATAACTTCCAGTAATGAAGCACCCTTTTCTAGAGGAACACTAGCGTTAGACAAAGCTTCATTTTCAGCATAGCTACACCCTAAATGCAAATATTGTAGGGCTAATAAATTGAGTTGTTCATCATTAATTGTATATGGTGGGTAATTTTCCTTATTTTCCTCTGTATTAAGCAAAATATATCTTGCATTGGCCTGTGCAAAATAATTTTGTATAGTAGCATCAGCATCCAATCTTTCTAATTTACTAGCGATTAGTTCATTATTCATATAGTAGTTGGATTATTGATTATTGCATTGGCTTCATAAAAAGCATTATAAATTAATGACTTTGGATCATCAATACCTACTGAAATTATAACTGCATCAGGATTATCATTTGTATAATTTTTTTCTATAAAATCAGATGTTTTGTCATTGCTAAGTAGTAGCCCGGCATATTTCATATTACCTTTTGACTTTATTTCGTCTAAAATGAATTTCTCCAAAAACTCTGCTAAATCAACTGTATGATCATTATCGTAAAGGCGGTCCAATAAAAAAGTGTAAGATAGTGGTAACTTGTCTTTACTTATTGAATTACTTAGTTCGGAAACCACCGCCTTATCCGGTTTGCTCCTAAATTTGGCTTCTCCAAGGAAAACCTTTATTTCCTCTTTTCCAACTTCACTATTAATTACATCAATTATCAGTGCATCATCACCTTTCATTGATTGGTTGACGTTTGGATTATAATGAAATTTAAAACATTTTATAAGATTTCGATCTGAATTACAACCTAAAATGTATTCAATCAAAATTATTTCTGTAGCGTTTCCTTTCATGGTTCGGTCTGCATTCGGAATCTGTCTATGCTGCTTAGCATAAGCTGGAAAACCTATGTTTTTATACATTCTCCTTAATCGTCTCAATTTAGAAGTACTGTAGTGATGTTCAATTATTTTATCAGCAAGCCAGGAGATAAGCTCGGAATCATCCGATGCAAGTTTACTTGAAAGTGCTCTATGACAACGATTTTTAGTACGCTTTATGTTGTCGCTATGAAACCATTTTTCAAAAAAGCTTGGTGCTATAGGATGAGATCCTAAAATTTCGTCTTGAGAAAGCATGAATAAATTGATTGGTCATTAGGTTATATTTATAAAGTTAATAATTTTAAATGATACACCAAACAAAAAAAATTTAAACAAACGCACTAATATTTAGCTTTTTAGCATAAAACAGTACACTTATTTATAAAAATATGACGCATAAAGGGCATCGAACTATTAAGAAATATGAAAAAAACTATTTTTATTTTAACATACTAAGTTGGTATCAATCTAAAAGCATATTTTTTAATAAACTACCATAATATTTTCTTAAATAATAATAGACAATTGAATATTACTGTAGTATTCCACTCTAAAGAAACTTCTACATGCAATGCTTCCCCCGAATCGAATTGCATATCATATTTTTAGGTCTGCTTAAATTTGAATGGCAATATTTACCCTGCGCAAAAATTAAGCAGGTTTTCTTATATCGTGCTTAAAAATTGCGCCATTTTTAAACAGGTCATTCCTAATACTGCGTAAAAATTGAGCAGGTATAATCATTGCTGCTCAAAAATTGAGCAGCACTAATATCATTTTATTTCCTTTTTCTTTTTTTTAAAAATAAAATGATACAACTGGTTAATAATCAACTGAATGTAATTTAATTTCAGAGTTCAAAAAAATTAGTGGTACGATTAAGCAAGATGTGTCTTTGTATATACACTTTTCAAGTTGGACATCCAAGACGATCTTGCCTTTTTGCAAAAGGGGGAAAGATTTCGGAACTCGTCTTTTGTTATTCTAAAATCTGGTATAATATTCCAAATTATTCTTTTTTAATCTTTACAGATTTCAGATTAATCCGGACTGACTTTAAATAGCCCAAGTCCCTTCAAAGCTATTGTTTTGAGAGATTTGATGTTCCAACTTTGCAACAGAAATCTTAATCAAAAAAAGATGAAAACACTTGTCTACTTTTTCTTTAGCCTTATGTCGATATCGGTCTCAGGACAGGTCGGCATTAATACTCAGTTTCCGAAAGCAACACTTGAAGTGGTTGGAAAACCAGGTGAAATGAATCATTTTGACGGAATCATTCCGCCACGTATTACCGGCGATGAATTGTCTGCAAAGACATATTCCACCGCACAAAAAGGGGCCATTGTGTACGTCACCTCGCCTGCAAACAGCCCAACAGGACAGGCAGCTCAACTAACGAAATCGGGATTGTATTGTTTTGACGGTCAGCAATGGAATGCATTGACTAAGGATGACTCTTTGGAAATGGTTACACTTAGAGGCAATACTTCTACGGTTGAAATTATCGTAAAGGACTTTCTTAAGCTCGATTTTGACCAGAAAGAAAATTATATCCTGGGAAAATCAAGAAGTCCGATCACAGGTGAATACAATACCATCGTGGCGACAGATTCCAACATCACTTCCGGTAAAGGAAATTCAGCATTTGCCTACGCAATGTCACAGGGAAAGGTGACCGGTAAGTTAAATTACGGAATGGGTGTTTCGGCATTAAACGGTATTGCTAACGGAACTATATCCGGTAACAGGAATATCGGTATAGGCCCAGGCGCCATGTCATATATCACGTCAGGCAATGACAATATATCAATCGGTTACCTTTCGGGAACCGGAAACCGGACAGGCTCTAATAATATTTTTATTGGCGTTGGTGCTGGAAGTCCTGCCGTCGGAGACAGAAGTGTCAGTAATAAGCTGGCCATTCATTCGACACCGGTTAACACAAATGCAAACGCTTTTTGGGATAGTATCACAACCAATTATACCGACTACAAGTTTGCCCTTATCTCGGGGGATTTTTCCGAAAGGTGGTTAAATATTAATGGTAAATTAAGCGTTACACCTTCCCAGATGCCAAACGCAGACGGCGACGCATCATATACAAAAAAAGTTGTGGCAAAAGCTGATGGTTCATTTGGTTTCGCATCAGAAATAATTCCGGCACCTCCTTCGACAGGAACATATATTTTAAAAAGCGTCAATGGAATTGCCAGTTGGAGTGTGCCATGAATAAAGATGATAGTACAGAATCTTCTGTGGTTGTTTTCAGAATCAAAAAGGAGCGAAAGGAAAACTGGAAGGAATTGTGCAAAGAAAAAAATATTTCTCTGACCAGTCTGATTATCGATTGTGTTGAACGCCGGATAATGGATGATGAAAGAAGAAAAGTTCTTGAGTTCATTGAAAAGCAGGATAATATCTTTGTAAAAATCGAAACCAATGTCAATCAGTTGGCAAGAGTGGTTAACGGACAGAAGTTCATCTCGGAAAGTCAATTAGAAGTATTTTCCGCACAGCTCACAGAAATAGCAAAACTGAAAATTAGGCAAAATATAATATTTGAAAACATCTGTCGACTGCTTTCAAAATGATCGTCAAGTTAATGAAACCTGCGGGATCAAACTTTCCCGGAGTTGAGTACAACGATAAGAAGATCGAGAAGGGAAAGGGAGAGCTGATGCTGATGAAGAATTTTCCGCCATTCATTAATGAAAATAGCAATAAGCAGCAAGTCAAGAATTATCTGAAAGCGATATCCAAAAGCAATAAGATACAAAAGCCACAATTCCACGCAGTGATCTCTACCAAATTCCAGGAGCACAGCAAGGAAGAACTTACAATAATCAGCGCAGACTTTATGGGGCAAATGGGATACGGACAACAGCCCTACATTGTAATTTTTCACAAGGATACTGAGAATAATCATATCCATATAGTTTCCACAAGGGTCAATAAACAAACCGGAAAAAAGATCTATGACAGCTACGAAAAGCTAAAAGCCCAAAAAGCTATGGCCCAGGTGATGGAAAAACGTTACGGAATAAATGAAGAGGAAAAGTTAAATCAACTTTTAAATTACAAAATTGGCTCTTTTCAGCAGCTGAAAACTTTGCTTAACAGAAATGGTTACCAACTTACCGAAAACACAAATGATGGAAAATCCATTACCATTTTAAAAAACGGCATTGTCCGGCGAAGGCTATTAGCGAATCAGATTGTTTTTAGCAATAAAGACAGTGAGAAACGAATTAAGCAGATCAGAGCCATTTTTTCAAAATACAGGCAGATTTATGCCAACAAAGTTTTCAGAGTGGATGATTACAGAAAACAGGAGGCGATGCTCCCTGAAGAAAAGCATAAAGACCATTGGAAACCAGAGATTGAATTTGAAAGCGAACTTCAGAAAAAATTGAGAGATTCTTTCGGTATCGATATCGTGTTTCATCATAAGGATGATAAAATGCCTTTCGGCTACACGTTGATCGATCACAAGACCGCAACAGTTCATAAAGGCAGTGAGATCATGAAGATGGGAGAATTGTTTGAATTCACATCAACCATGATGGATAAAAGGTTTTTTGAGCAGTTGAAAGACTATGGCATTCACAATGCGGAAACCAGGATGGTGATGCTACAATATCTTAAAGAACGATATCCGGAAAATGAGCTGAAGGATTTTATGTTGTTTGAGAATAAAAAGATGAAGAACAGGGAAGTATTCAATGCCATCAGAAATGATGTAAAGGAATATCTCAAAAGTCAAGGTGGAGATGATGTAAGCCTTGTAAAATCCGAGGAAGGAAAATATTACGCGATCCATTCCAGGCTTCACTTCGTTGGAGAGCTGCAACCATTGATCGGAGAAAAGCAATATCAGCAGTTTCTAAATCCGGAAATGAAAAATGAAAAGCTATTGGAAAACAATACCGGAAACGATTTGAAGCAAGCAGTTAACGAAATGCTGTTTAAATGGATGAGGTCTTCCGGTACAGCAAAAGACCCATCTGAGAACGAATTGAAAAAGCGACGAAAAAAAAGATAAAACCGGTAACAAAAATGATTATCACCTTTGGAACACAAAAAGGAGGAACGGGCAAAACCACGCTTGCCATTGCTTTTGCCAATTATATTTCGGGAATATCTGAAAGGAAGGTCAATGTGTTCGATTTTGATTTTCAGAAATCCTTTTATCAAAAATGGATCGAAGATGAAGAATCAGAACTGCCGAAACTATATGAGGTCAAGATCATTGATGAGGACAATGAGCAGCCTTTCTCTGATTTTGAACATCTGATCGAAATGAAAGAAAGTGAAGAGGTCAATGTTTTTGACCTTGCCGGAACGCTGGATGCCAGGTATAGTGATCTGCTGATTTACAGTGATTTTATCGTGATCCCTTTTGAGTATTCTAATGTTTCCGCAAAATCAACGCTGGTTTTCATCAATTTTCTGGGATTGCTGGAAAGCCAGGCAGAGCGAATATTCATTAGGTCTAAATACGATAAGGGGTATAAATATCAAAACCAGGAAGGAATGGATGCTGAGATCAGTAAATACGGAATTCTGCTGAAAAGTCCTGTATTCAAAAGAAACTGTCTTCAAACCATTGATACAAGGAAACTGACCTACGAGCAGAAATATGCGGTCAAAAATCCTTTCAATGAACTGATCGGTCACATTAATCAAATGCTTGAAATTAATATATAACGATTTTAAAAACACTTACAATGATCAAAATATTTCTAACCATTCTGGCTGTTTATCTGCTGTACTATGCAGGAAATATTGTCTATGACCTTTTTCTGAAAAAGGATGCTGCATTAAAAGAAAATGAAGCGGAAGAATATGCCCTGACTGAATTTACAGAGCAGAACAAAAACGAAATAAAATCAGTCAGTATCGATGATGTTGAACATCTTAATACACCCAATTCATTTAATACGAAGGAGCTCTTTTCTTCAAATGGCGAAGAACCGGATGATCCGCACGATTTAGAAAACTGGCGTAAGAAATTTGAATCCGAGCAGGACATCGATGCGTTTGAAACGGTCCCGGAAATTGGTGGATATTCAACAGCGAACGAAACCTCGAAACACCAGTCTTCTGAGCCGGAAGCTGTTCAAAGCGATGAAATAAAAGAGTCCTTAACTCCAAATTCTGACGACAAAAGTGTTCAATCCGAGCACAAGAAAGAAGATATTGCTTTAAAGCTCAAACAGCAATTCAACCACTTCCTCAGCCTTGCCGAAACCCAGGTCCAGGTCCTTTCAGACCGTGACGGCTTTAAGGTTTACCATTCAATGATCTAAAAGAAAACCTAAACTTTTAAATCTTCAGATGATCCGCTCAGTAGAGCCGGATAGCACACCTTCTATGACTTTTTCTGAACAAAAAAACACAGTTCAAATATAAATCTTACCTATTATGAAACACAAATGTAAACGTTACCCAACGACGAAAAAATTATTTACAGCGGCACTGCTTCTTATGGCGGTCACGCCTATGCTGGCACAGGGTGGTGCTACTGCCATCTCCAATGCAGCCAATGACATTAAAGACTATTGGGATCCGATTAAGTTGATCTTAAAAGCTGTCGGAGGACTAGTTGGATTCATCGGCGGACTTCGAGTATATAACAAATGGACCAACGGTGATCAGGATGTCAACAAGGAAATCCTGGGGTATGGCGGAGCGATGATCTTTTTAATCGTTGTTCCGGAATTTGTAACCTCATTCTTTGCCTAAGTTATGGGTTTCTATTTATACAAAGGATTGAAAAAGCCTCTTGTATTCTTCGGGCTCAAAGGAAAGTACATCATCTATGCAGTAGGCGTGATCGGCGCAGGTGTTGTGGCCGCATTGATATTATCCAAATTCGGATTGCTCGGTTCGTTGGTGGGATTGGCAGCAACGGCAGGAGGCGTTTACCTGATATTCAGAAGACAGGACAAATATGGACTCTACGACAAGACCAAAAACTTCAATCAGATCTTCATTTTTCCAAAAAGGTTGAACAACAACAAAATTTTAAAAAATGGCAACAGCAAAAAAACACGCATTTGATATTCCGTTTATCGGTTACGATTACGGAAAGGATTTCAGTTGGGATTTTGATGTGCTGTTTGGACAGTACGGCAATCCCATTATCGGAATCAGGATCAAAAACATCGTTGAGCAGTATTCTGCTGATCCGGATAACTACCTAAACTTCCATACGGTACTTAATCAGGTCGTGTCGATAATAGGAGAGGGAAGGATCATTCAAAAACTGGATATATTCACGAAGAAGAAATACACCGCCGAGCCATCGCCTCAATTCCTGCAGCAAAAATATTCAGAGCATTTTGACGGAAGATTGTTTAAAACTATTGAGACTGTTTTGCTCTTTACAGACATCGTGGATGACAAGCTGAAAAAGAAAAGCAAGCATTACAGCTTTTCCGAAAAGAGTTTTAAGGAGCTTCGTGATAAGTCCCAGAAGGTGTTTATGTTGTTGAATCAGAGTGGTTGTGAACCGGAATTTCTCTTTGAAAAAGATTTTGAATTTTACATCTCAGGCGTTTTGTCAATGCAGTTTTCAGAAGTGCCGTTATTTGACAATATCAAAAGTACCAGTGAATATCTAAAAGTTGGCAATCGGTATGTCAAGAGTATCGCTTATGTCGATGTCGAAAATATCGATCTGCCCTCAGAAATAGAACCCTATTCAATACTTGGCGGAAATGGAGCCGCTTCGGAAACAGCGGTTGATAATTTTACCTTCATCAATGAACTGGAAGACTACGAAACTATTGTTTATAACCAGGTCATTACCATTCCGTTGCAGGCGCAGCAGCAACGGGAACTCGATAAAAAGAAGAAAAAACACGAGGGTGCTGCCAACAATTCACCATCCAATGCCATCATCGCAGATGAGATCCAAACCTTGCTTCATAATATCGCTATTGATGGCCAGCTGGTGGTCAATGCCCATTTTTCGCTGCTGTTTTCAGCAAACACGCTGGAAGAAATGGAAGGGATACAGTCCCAGATTGAGAATAAGCTGTTTACCAAAGGGATCATCGTTTCCAAGAATGCCTACAATCAGCTGGAGCTATTCCGGGCAGCCATTCCTGGCAATGCAACAGAACTCAGGGAGTATGATCTTTTTATGACGACAAGCGAAGCGGCCTTGTGTTTTTTTTTTAAAGAAAGCTATCCCGTGAATGAAGAATCCAATTTCTACCTAAGATTCACGGACCGGCAGGGAGTACCCTTAAAGGTTGACCCTGCTGACCTTCCGATGAAAACCGGACGGATCAACAACCGGAACAAATTTGTACTTGGACCCTCAGGTTCAGGAAAGTCATTCCTGATGAACAACATTATCGAGCAGTATCTGACCTACAATTATGATGTGGTGATAGTGGATACCGGTGATTCCTATTCGGGAACCTGCAAATATAAAGGCGGAAGATACATCCAGTACACCGAAGAAAAACCAATTACGATGAATCCTTTTCTGATGGATAAAAAAGAGTTTAATATCGAGAAAATAGAGTTTCTGACCAATCTGATCTTCCTGATCTGGCAGGGACCGGATGCAACGGTGTCTTCTGCACAAAAATCAATCCTCGATAATGTGCTGATGTCCTATTACCATCAATATTTCAATTCAGGAACCGATTGGTTTGACAATAAAACGTCAGAAGAACTGATCCTTTACCTTGCAAAATATAATATTCATGAAGAAGATATTGTTACTGATAGATCAGCAACCGGAGGCGGTTTCGAAAATAGCTATTACGATATTTTGGGACTTCCCTTCGATGCATCTGCAGATCAGATCAAAGAGACAGGACGAAAACTGTTGAAATCGTACCATCCTGATAAAAATCTGAATAATCCCGATTACGACAGCGAAAGGTTCTATAAAGTGTATGAAGCCTATGAAACCCTGAGCGATGAGCAGCGGAGAAAGATCTATAATGAAACGCAGCTGATTCTTATTAAGTCAAAAGACATCATAGAACGTCCGGGATCCACAGAAGACTGGAATCAAAGTTTCCGAAAGGCCATTATCAAAAAGATCAAGGAACTGGAAGAAAAGTTGGAAGCCAAAGAGCTTTCATTCAACGGATTTTATGATTACTGCGACAAATTCCTGCCGCTTTATCTGAACAACAAAAAGCACAGCATTACGGAAAGAGAGTTCAATCTCCGGACATTTTTATTTGTACTGAGGGATTTTTACAAAGGCGGAAGATATGCAACCACGCTGAATGAATCTGCTGATAATACGCTGTTCGATGAATCCTTCATTGTCTTCGAGATCGACAATGTAAAGGACAATCCGAAACTCTTTCCGATTGTAACGCTGATCATTATGGACACATTCATTCAGAAGATGAGGCTCAGAAAAGACCGACGAAAAGCCCTTATCATTGAAGAAGCCTGGAAAGCGATTGCGAGTAAGCTGATGGGAGGTTACATTTTGTACCTCTACAAAACCGTTCGAAAATTCTGGGGTGAAGCGGTGGTTGTAACACAGGAGCTCGATGATATCATTGGCAATGCTGTGGTCAAGGATTCTATCATCAACAATTCCGACACCTTTATCCTGCTGGACCAGACGAAATTCAAGGACAACTTTGACCGGATAGCCGCGCTGTTATCGCTGAATAAAGTAGAACAAAACAAGATCTTCACGATCAATAATCTCAGCAATAAATCCGGCCGAAGCAGGTTCAAAGAATTTTATCTGAAGAGAGGTTCCAAGGGTGAGGTATATGGTAATGAAGTCTCTCTTGAACAATACCTGACTTACACCACAGAAAAGCCTGAGAAATCGGCCGTTGAATACTATGTTAAGAAGTACGGCAATTATGACGAGGCTTTGGTAAAGATCGTCTCGGACTTAAAGGCTTTTGGTGACAGTCTTGAGAATCTGGTGTCCTTGGTAAATCTCTACCAGCTTCCTCTGGATCAGAAGGTGGTTTCTTACTACCAAAAGATGAGGAGCAATTATCCCGTGAAAAATATATTCAAGGTTATCACCCAGGAAATGGAAGAGCGAAACATCAATTTCCCTGAATTAATCAATAATAACGAATATCAGTATGAAAAAGCTTAGCCTATTATTTGTAGGATTCTGCGGACTGCTGTCTGCTCAGAACACCTACATCGACCCGACAGTAACCGCTGCGATGATCCTCTATTCGGAAAATCTGAAAGCTAAACAGAACGAGGTTATTGATGAAACGTCCAAACTGAAGGATGCGCAGACTTGGGTGGGAACCCAGATGGTCGCTGCCAATGATATTCAAAATAAGATATTGAAAGGATTGAAGGAGGTTTCGGGAACCTTACAGAATGGAATCCAGGTACAGGAGATCTATTCCGAACTGAATAAGTGCTACATGTATTCCTCACAGGTGGTGCAGCTGGCATCACAGCATCCGCATTATGCGATTTTCGGTACTAGGGCTTCGCAGAAAATGTATGAGCAAAGCCTGAAGATCGTGACGGATGTTACGGATATCCTGACATCTGGAGAATTAAACCTGGCAACAGCAGGAGATCGTTACAAGATCCTGCATAACATTTCGGGAAATGTGAAAAGCCTCAAGCTCTGGCTTCTGGCCATCAAGCTGAGACTGGAGAAAGCCAACAGGCTGGGATTCTGGAATTCCATCAATCCTTTTGCAGGGTACATTAATACCGATAAGGCCATTGTGAATGACATTATGAACCGCTATAAAAGAAATTTTTAAATCAAAAGTGATGAAAAAGAAACTGATCACTTTTCTCTTCGTTGTGGCAGCCTATTTCCTGCTGACTTCATCCGGCGGTAGTTCTACACCGGCCTGGCAACAGGAAAATGTTTCTTTCCCAATGATGGATATTGAGATCAATGCTACCTTGAAAGAACACGACCGGCAAAAAGAGATGCGGCAAAAGCAAACGCTCAATGCCTCTGTGGAAACGGCCAATGAGTCCCAATGGAAGAATTTCAAAGACAAGGTGACCAAGATCCAGGACAGGCTGCGTGTTGTCTCATTTGCAATCCAGGCAATACCTGCAGGCATAGCAATGAGCAGGGAAATAACCAAAATAACGGATAATCAAACTGCCATTATCAATGAAATTAATACAGCGCCTTATTCCATCATTACTGTTCTTCCGGCACAAGTACAGTTTGTGGATGACCTGCAAATGACCTTACGGCTACTCACCGGAATTATTTTGTCTTACGGTGCAATCAACCAGATGGAACAATCGGAACGCAAGGTATTACTGGATTATGCATTGCGCGAGGTTAAGTCGCTCAGTAGAAATTCAACCCATATGCTTCTAAAAATACGGGATATCAAAGCCAAGGTACTGCGGAACAAACGAGCCTTCCAGTATTATGTCAACAGGGACCGCCAGGTGGTGGAAAACATTATGAATCAGATTAAATCCTTTTAGCGATGAAGAAAATAATAATCTTTGGAACATTCCTATTTGGTGTAACTCCTGCTACAAGCCAGCAGATCGTAATCAACGATAAACTGCTCTCACAGATCACGGTTAATCACGGGGTACGTCTGGCCAGCGAGCAGGCATTCCTGGATTCTTACAAAAAGCAGAAAGAACTTTACGACGAGATCAACAATAAAACAATGCAGGTGATCGCCATTCAGGAGTATATCTACCAGCAGCTGAAGAATGTCAATTCCGCACTTAGCCAAAGCAAAAAGCTGATCTATCTGTATCAATATCTGGGAAAGATCGTCAGCAATTCTAACAAGATGCTGGATCTTTCTGTGCAGCATCCTGAATACGCCTCCCTGGTCTCCAAATATTATGTTGAAATCGGAAAACAGGTCATAAAGCTCCAGCAGGAGGTTACGCAGGATATTCTGAACGAGGATAAGGATTTTCTGATGGATGCGATGGATCGCGAGATGCTGATTGAAAAGGTTTTTACCCGGGTGAGGAACATCCAGGGGAACATCCTCTACATAATTATGAGACTTGAAAACGCGAGGAAAATACCGTATGTGTACCAGGTACCGGTTCTGAGGAATTACGTCAATATTGACAGAGCTATCGTTGGCGATATTATGATTAAATACAAATACATCTTCAATTAATAGTTATGGAAATAGTATTGAAAAAAGGGCCATTCTTGGTTTTTCTATGTGTTGCCGTAGCGGCATCAGCACAAATAAGTGTCAAAAGACTGAATGATCCAGCAATTGTTGCCCAACATAAACGTATGACCTTTGAGAGCTGGGGAGACTGGCGGCCATACCCCAAATATTTCCTGGGTATCCAGACCAATTTTGCCTATGCAACGGTTTGGGGAATGTGGGCACCCAAGATCAACAGGGACTATAAGGACGGTGACGATATCCGTCCATTAAAATCTACAGGAGAACAAAATCTGCGGTTCGCACAGCTGAAATTCCAGGAAGAGGAAGTTAAGAAGATCAAGGCTGCATCCGATACGATCTATAAAAGAAGCGTGCAGGACCTTGCACACTGGACTTCTGCTACAGTCGATGCGGACCCGCTATGGTTACTGTACTACAAACGAATGCTCAAACCGATAACGGAATTTCCGGACAACCCACAGAATTTTATGGAATGGCGACTGAAAGACCAGCAGACCTTCGAAACGCTTAATAGTACGGGAACATTAAAACGGCTTCAGGAAGAACTTGATCTTATAAAAGAGAAATACACTTTGTCCCGGACAATGGATATGCCGAGAGGGAAACGCTTCATTATGTACCACGAAACGCTGATTCGGTGGCGGATATTTGTGCAGGAACTCAGAAAGTACAATAACAGGACAACGCTGCTTCTGGATTATAAAAACATTCTGAACAATCATTTAACAACTGCATTGCCTACACAATGGACACCTAACTCAGACAAAGGAATTGTTCAAAACGTGATGCAGCAATATAAACACAAATATTAGAGATGAATAAAAAACTAACGCTTTGCCTTTTGGCAATATTACTACCGGTCATCACCTTTGCACAGACCGATGGCGATTACAGCAATCTGCTTCAGTTTCTAAAGGGTGACGGCGCTTTCGAAAAGTGGTTTATGGAGGTGTTTACCAAGCTGGACACCAGTATTCAGGACAGCGCTCAAGGTTCCGCACTAGTAGGACGAGCGATTGGAGGTTTGGGTGCATTGACGTATCTCGGTTATATGGGCTGGCAGATGGCCGCCGGAGACCGGGAATGGGAAATCACCCCGATGCTTAAGCCGATTTTGATTGGCTTTACTTTGGTGTATTGGACGGGGTTTGTCAATCTTATACAGGCACCCTTTGAAGCTATTGCGGAACCCGGCATTGCGATTTTCAGCGATATAGAATCTGAGGTCAATGATCTGCGGGTTCAGCGATTCAAAAAACAACAGCAATTGTTGGATGCCGTCATTAAGCTTAATGCTGAGGAAGATGCGAAGCAGGAAGTGATTAACAATACTTCAAAAGATGCAGATGATTCGTGGTTTGATATCAGCGACGGGATCGATAAGCTGCTGCAGCCCATCAAGGAATGGCAGATCAGGATGCAGTTCCAAATGCAGAAACTCGTTGCTGAAGTGATCGAGTTTGTCTGTCTTTCCATTCTGAGGATCTGTGTTTACCTGATATTTTTTATCCAGAAAATATGGGCATACATTCTAATCATTTTAGGTCCGATCGCTATTGGAATGGCCCTTGTACCGGGATTTGAAAACTCGCTTTACAGCTGGGTATCCAAGTTCATCAATATTAATCTGTACACATTTGTCGCTTATACTGTCATCAACATTGGACAACAGCTTATCGCCTCAGGCTACACGATGGAAATCGAACGGTATGATACCTTACTGACCAACGGAACTGTTACCAACCTTGATGCCTTAATGGTCTATGTTAGTAATTCAGGAATGATCTATAATGGACTTTTTACCTGTGTTGCATATATAGTAACCGGTATTGGTGTTCTGATGACTCCAACAATAGCAGACAGTATTGTTTCAGCAGGCGGGGCCGGTGCTATGACGAAAATGAAACAAGCCGCCGGAAAAGTGGCAAGCAGTGCGAAAACAGCCGTACTGACTGTGAAAACAGGCGGAGCTGCTGCAGCGGCGTCAGCTGCCAAATCAGCCGCAGCAGGTTCCGCTTCAGGTAGGGTTAACAGTGCAATGAATAACAAAAAGACATAAAATATGCTGATAAAAAATATAGAACAGCGAATTAGAATCAATAAGATCGTTTCTCTATCTGCCATTGGTTTTGCCGTATTCATCGTTATTGCCGGATTTTTCTTTTCCTATCAGATAATCCAGGATTCTCGAAGATCCATTTACATTCTCGATAATGGCGTTCCGGTGTTGACTAAGCAGACTGATGTCCTTTTGAACCGCCCGGTAGAATACAAAGCCCAGATTGAACTGTTTCACCGCCTTTTTTTCACACTGGCTCCGGACGATGCTTATATCAAGGAGAATATTCAGAAGTCACTCTATCTGATTGACGACAGCGGGAAAAAGGAATACACCAATCTCCGGGAAAAAGGATTTTATAACCAGATCGTTGCTTCCAGCTCAATGGTCAGCATCCATGCTGATTCAATCACGCTCAATATGGATCGAAATAAATTTCAATTCTTCGGAAAGCAGATGATCACGAGGAAATCATCGGTCATCACCCGAAAGCTGATTACTGAAGGATTCTTCGAGGACATTATCCGAAGCACCAATAATCCACATGGTGTGCTGTTGAAGAACTGGCGCATCATCGATAACGATGAACTTTCCAATCAAACCAAAAACTCGTATTAACAATGAATGCTTTTATAAAACTGAACGGACAGAAATGGCTGAGCCGTGTGGCTAAAAATCCGAAAAGGTTCTTTATCTGTTCGATGATCTTTCTTTCGGTATCATTTATAGTATCGTTGGTACAGGGAATCTTTTTTCCTTCTGAAAAGACCTTTACCATTAAACCGCCTGTTCTTCATTCCAATAGTGGGATCGGCCATAATATAGCTTCTGTTCAGGATAAGGAGATGGAAAAGATCGTTAATGAGCTGAAATTGCTGAAAGACAAAAGAGATCGGAATGCTTTACAAAAAGAAGACAGCCTGAGAATAGAGTTTCTCTTTAACCGGTACCAGCAATTCAAAAATAACCGGTAATACCGGGGATGTTATAAAAATCAAACGCAATGAAGAAAATTAATTTCAAACAGAAAAAATATGTGCTGCCGCTCCTGGCTCTGCCGTTCCTGCTTCTTTTCGGGTACGTCGGTGCGGAGTTCTCGAAAGAGGATAAGCCCAAAGACAAGCCGAAAGAGCTGTCCCTTTCACTAGGCGAAACCAAGGATTCTATTATGAATAAGAACGATGCCTACGACGCATTTTTCAAAAAAGATGACAACCGGACGATGCTGGAAGGACTGGATAAGGAACGGGACAGCCTGCTAAGTTATGACGATCAATTATCACTGGCTCAAAAGAGAAAAATTGATTCCTTAAAAGCAGTTTCCTCAAGACAGAATCAATATCAGGCTAAAGGAAATTCTTCATCCTATTATAATCCAAAGCAGCAAAATGAAGACAAATACTACAAAAGGTCTTCTGAGATTATCCGGATGCTGAATGAGAAATCATACGGGGATCAGGGAAACAATTTCGCCGGGACACCGAAGGAAAAGACACAAAATGTCCAACCTGACCCGGTCAAATATCTGAAGCAACAGATGCTAGTGATGGATTCCCTGGAAAAGGCAAGAGATCCGGAATACCAAAGCAAACTGGCGGCAGAACAACGGCTCAAAGCCAATAAGGAAAAGATGGACGAGTTTCTGAACTCAACATTCAATGTCAGCAAATCAGGAATCAACAATGTTTTCAATGCCTTTTATAAAGAACAGGAAAACAGCTTTATCAAAGCGGTCATTGATGAGAATAATAAAGGGTTCCTCGGCAGCAGGATCAGGTTCCGTTTATTAGAAGATATATTCGTCGGAAACAGAAAGATCAGCAAAGGTTCCATTCTCTATGGGCAGATTTCCGGATTCTCTATGCAAAGGGTTGATCTGAAGATCGTCTCGGTATTCACCAAGGGAGAGATCTTTCCTGTTAACCTCTCCATCTATGATGTGGACGGGATGAAAGGGCTATATGTTCCCCAGAGCGTGTTCCGGGATATGATCCGGGAAATGGGAAGCAATTCGGTTCAGGGTACGCAAATGGATATGGGCGGACAGGGCTTCTTCACCAGCATCGGTTCCAAATTGTTCACTTCCACTTCAAAATCTATAGCCAATCTGATAAAAACCAATAAAGCCAAACTGAAGTACAATTCCTATGTATTCCTGATCGACGAAAAACAACTTAAAGAATCACAAAACCAGCAAAATAAATAAAATGATGAGAAATTTATTATACAGTCTGCTGCTGTTTACAGTAAACTTGTTAACCGCACAAACCGCTACTCCTGAACAAATCATTTCTGATCTGCCGGAACTTGAGATCACGGAAGGAATAAACCTGCATATGATATCACCGGAACCGATTCAGTATGTAGACCTTTCCACTGATAAACTGACCGGGGATCTCCCAGCCAACAATATCGCAAGGATTAAAATTACCGATAACCCAAGCTCTGAGAAAGATAAAAAGAAACAGTCCGCGCCTTTTTTCAGCGGAGATACTGTGGGTATCATCACGGTTGTCGGGCAATCTTTCATCGCACAGTATAAAGCGGTTTATAGAAACGCAGATAATCTCAATACGGTTACCAATATTCACATTCAGCCCGAAGCGATGCAGCCTATCGAGTTCGATAGAATGGTCTTCTCAAACCGTGAGCTTAGGAAATTTGCCTTGGGCATCATTCAAAAGAAGGCCGATAAAAAACCGGTCAGAACTGAAAACAATCTGAATCTCAGTATGCAGCTTAACAATGTGTATGTGATGGGTGATTACATCTTTCTGGATATGACCTTTAAAAATACTTCCAACCTGAGTTACGACTTGGAAGCGCTCAAGTTCTCAATAGAGGATAAAAAGATCCACAAGGCAACCAACAATCAAAGTATTGAAATGACACCGGTATTTCAGCTAAATGCTCAAAAGCATTTCAGGAAAAACCTAAGGAATATTTACATCTTTAAAAAATTTACCTATCCGAACTCCAAAGTGATGATGATCCGGATGATTGAGCAACAGCTATCCGGAAGGACCATCGAAATGAAAGTGAACTATTCGGATATCCTTAAAGCAGATACCTTCTAGCGGAAGTTCCGCTTCCATTTTTCTAAACTTTAAATAAAAAGAAATGCAAGAACAACAACATCAGATAAAGATCTATGGATTCCTGCAAAAGGCAGTCTATGGTGTGGTTGCATTGGATTGTGCTGCTCTTTTTTACCTGAATGCTGAAGTTCCGGTAATCTCCAATCTATTAAAGAACTTCTCGAAGATGAGCTTTATTTATCCACCCATTAATGCCAAGTTTGCCACACTCCTTTTGATCGGGTTGGTTGCTATCGGCACGAAGGCTAAGAAAAAGAAAGACCTTAATGTAGCAAAGGAGATCATTGTTCCAATGGTTCTGGGACTGGTAATGATGTTCTGTTCCCTATTATGGCAGAAGGAAGCAGTAGACACCAAGCTTCCAAAAGTCTTCCCCGGGATGAACCTGTACCAGGTCATTTATGCGGTTCTCTCTTTTCTGGGTGCTGTTATCCTTCAAATAGGCGCAGACAGCATCTCCAAGCTGATGCAGCAGAAAATGGGGAAAGACCGATGGAATGTGGAAGAAGAATCCTTTGACCAGAGCAAAGAGCTTGTCAATACCGACACCAGTATTAATATTCCCTACCTGTTTCGTTATAAGGGCAAGATCAACAAAGGATGGATCAACATCAATCCCTTCCGAGGAACAACGGTGATCGGAACACCGGGAAGCGGGAAGTCGTTCGGGGTGATCAATCCGGCTATCCGCCAGATGATCGCAAAAGGCTTCTGTTTATGCATTTATGATTTTAAGTTTCCGGATTTAGCGCAGATCGCCTATTATCATTATCTACTGAAAAAAAGTAAAACGTCTGAATATAATTATAGCTTCTATGTGATCAACCTCAATGAGGTCGAAAGATCAAAGCGGGTCAATCCTTTTCATAAAAAGTATGTCCAAACACTAGCAGAAGCACAGGAAATGGCGGAATCGATGGTATCCTCACTACAGAAAGGCGGAAGCAGTTCAGGGGGAGGATCGGATGCGTTCTTTACCCAATCCGCAATCAACTTCCTCTCATCCTGTATCTACTTCTTTGCTACCCTGGAAAACGGAAAATACTCAGACCTGCCGCATATCCTTTCCTTTATGAACCGTAGCTACCAGGAGATCTTTGATACGTTGTTTACTAATGAGGAGATAGGCTCCCTTCTATCACCATTCAAAACGGCCTATGACAACAGAGCTTTTGACCAATTGGAAGGGCAGATCGGAACATTAAAGATATTTTTGTCCAGGTTAGCAACCAAAGAAAGTTTCTGGGTGTTTTCCGGCAATGAAGTTGAACTAAAGATTACCGACAGGGAAAATCCGTCCATCCTGATCTTAGCCTCAGATCCGGGAACACAGGATATTAATTCTGCTTTGTATTCGTCCGTGTTAAACCGAACCCTACGACTGATCAATTCCAAGCACAATCTGCCGGGTGGCATTATTGCGGATGAGTTTCCAACTATTTATATCCATAAGATTGACAATGTAGTCGCCACAGCAAGGAGCAACAAGGTTGCCGTGTTGCTTGGCCTTCAGGAGATTCCTCAGCTTCGCCAGTTTTATAAAAAGGAGGTGGCAGATACCATCTCTGCCATTGTCGGAAATATTCTTTCCGGATCGGCAAGGGACAAAAATACACTAGAATGGCTGGAAAAACTGTTTGGAAAGATCAAGCAGAAATCCTATTCCCAATCCATATCACAGCAAGGAACGACAACGAGCATCAATGAAAAAATGGATAATATGATCCCGGCTGGAAAAATAGCAGCATTGAGGACAGGTGAAATGGTTGGAATGATTGCACAAGGAGAAGAAAACGACGCAGATGAATATAAAACATCTGCAATTCATGGAAAGATCAATTTGGATATGAAAGTCCTTAAGGAAGAAGAGAAACAATACCCTCAGATGCCGGTCTATTATTCATTTATTGACAAACGGGGAATTAACCGCAAAGAAGAAATACTGATGAGCAATTTCCGGAAGATCAACAAGGAAGTCGAACTCATTGTGAATGAATTTATAAAATCAGCATCATGAATTTACTTAAAACATACTTTCTGATCGGATTGCTCTTTTCTTTTCATTCGTCGCTTTATGGACAATTTAATACGCTTACACCTACAATGCCAAAGAAAACAGAAAACGTTCGAATCTTGGAAAAAACGGAAGAGACCAAGGATCTTAAAAAGAAAACGGATAAAAAATTCTGGAAAGACATTTTTAACGCGACATCCAAAGCTGAGCTGAAAAAAGAATTGGACTCACTGAAAAGATGGATTATGGAGAATTCAGATAAAAAAGACAAAAAATGGGATGTGAAAGAAGTTAAGGATTCACTGATTTTAGACTTACAGAGCCGACGACTTATCCATCAACAAAAGAGAGACTTTGAGAATATGAATGATCAAGTAAAGTTCTCAAAGATCGCAATGCCCTTGAGCAATGCTTTTAAAATATCTTCTTCCTACGGAAAAAGAATACATCCCATCACCGGAACAGTGAGAATGCATAATGGCATTGACCTTAAAGCCTACTTTGAGAATGTGTATGCTGTAATGGACGGGATAGTTACAGCCAGTGGCTGGGATCCCAAAGGTGGCGGAAATTATATCAAAGTAAAACATTTCAACCGTTTTGAAACAGCATACCTACATCTTTCAGAAAGCTATTACAAAGTGGGAGAGTTGGTAAGAACGGGATACATCATTGCAAAAAGTGGCAATACCGGGAACTCTACCGGACCTCACCTGCACTTTGCGGTGAAGAAGAATGAAAAATTTATCGATCCTATGCATTTTCTTAATGACCTGATCAGAGCGAATCATTTGCTAATAGCATCTTATGGTAACGAACCAAATTCTTATTTCCAAAAATAAAAAATACAATTATGAAACATCAAAATTTACCTACAGAAGATTTGAAAAACTATGGAATTATTAATGATGATCTAACTTTTTCCAAAAAATTAAGTTCTGACGATATTAAGAAATTTCTTCAGGGTTATACAATTGTTGCAGATAATGAGAGAAACAGGGCAACCTTCCAACTTACTGATAATAACACCCAGCTGAAAGTCATATTTCTTGAGAGGGACAAGAACCTTACAGAAATTCTTGAACAAAGCAAAGAAAAATTCCAGTATACGGACATTAAAGATCTTTTAAAATCTCAACAAGATTGGGGTATCGAAAAGAAAGCCTTCATTTTTGATAAGCAAAATGGAAAAGTAGTTGAATTTGACTTTATTAAAAATGCTACTGAGCTTACCGCTATTATAGCCGATCAAAAGAATCTGCAGGAACTAAACCGCTACAAAGCTGAACTACAAAAGCTGAAAAATTATATCTATGACAAAATCGACCAATATCCGGAAATTGCTAAAGAAATCTCAAATGATATCACAATAGTTTCCAGGGAACTTGATGCCGTTGCGAGAATCTCCATCGAAGATGAAAGGATTCGCAATGGTGATTCTAATATTTTGTTTGATGTGAT
This sequence comes from Chryseobacterium amylolyticum, assembly GCF_051011775.1. Taxonomy (NCBI): domain Bacteria; kingdom Pseudomonadati; phylum Bacteroidota; class Flavobacteriia; order Flavobacteriales; family Weeksellaceae; genus Chryseobacterium; species Chryseobacterium amylolyticum. Next base: position 587,338 of record NZ_JBPCHX010000001.1, on the reverse strand, counting down.
CGATTCAGATCTATACGACCAGGCTAGCAGAATGAGCGAGGAATATGAAGGACAGGAAGAAGAGTTACAAAAGGCAAAGTTTAGAGCAAGATAATTTTTTATATATCAATGATTATGAGAAGTAATGAAATTTTATATTCCGCTGGCAATAATGACGAATGTCACACTCCTAAATACGCAGTAATACCAATACTTGGATATATACCGGAAAATGCTATTGTCTGGTGCCCCTTTGATACACAAAAAAGCGAATTTGTAGGAGAAATCAGCAAAACAAATAAAGTTGTGTTTTCGCATATCGACGATGGTAAGGATTTTTACAGGTACGAACCTGAAAGCTGGGATATCATCATATCAAATCCTCCTTTTACCAATAAAAGAAAAATTTTTGAAAGATGTCTGAATTTCAATAAGCCTTTTGCATTGTTAATGTCCAATACCTGGTTAAATGATGCCGCACCGAAACAACTTTTTATGCAAAAAGAGTTACAATTACTGATGTTTGATCAAAGAATCAAATTTAAATGTAATGGACTCGTCAATAATAAGATTACTTACAGCAGCAGTTATTATTGCTGGAATTTCCTGCCAAAGCAAATCGTTATGGAAAAAATTAATCGAACGATAAATAACTGTCACAAGAAATAATGAAACGCAATGGAAAGGAATTATCCTGGTTCGAAAGAGTGATTAATTCCAGAACCACAGCCTATAAAGATTTCATAAATGAACTGAAAAGCGTACCATCTGAATTGTTTTTTCGATATGGCGAAAAAGAGAATTTGGTTGCTGCGTCCGGCCTTCCGGAGGGGTGGATCTGGTATGATTATGACGATGGAAGCGGTTCTTTGAGAAGCCCGGAGGGTCATTCCTATTACAGCTATGATCTGCAAACCCAGGAATACCGATCACCTTATGGAAACAATGAATGGAAAAATATGGGGGATTTTAAAAGTTTGGATGAATTTAAAAGCGATTCTGAAGAAGCCTTAAAAGAATCAGCGGCACAAAATGATCTTTCTCCAAAACTATCCGAAGAAGAGATAAAGGGGCTACTAGATTACAGAATCTTGAAAAAAGAAAATGAATATAAGCTGAAAGATTTAATGATTACAGCGAGCCAAAGAAAGGCTTTTGCGGAAGAAATGGAATTTGGAACAACTAACGGCGATTATTCACTGACAGCAAAGCAAATGGACACCATCCCTGATATCCTCGACGGTCATTCTTTAACACCAAGTGATAAATATGCATTGGCGTTTGGTTATTTGGAAAAACGGGAATATGGTGAGTTTTACACCGTCTTAAATAATGGTGAAATATTAAAAACTTATTTGGATGAAAATAATTTGCCCTCATATAAAACACTAACAAACAATGATATAAAGTTTAACAATCAAAATCCACAAATTATGGAAACAGAAAAAGAATTCGACAGGGTACAATACCTGAAAGACCAGATGAAATATCTTGGCTTCGGCGAAAGTGAACAACTTCACAGAGATTTAGAAAAGGGCCTTCAATCTACAGAGCAACATTTTGAAATTCAGACGGGTTCCGATAAAGCTTTACCCGGAAACAAAGCTGATTTTACGCTAAAATTCAACAAAACCGATAGCGGCGGCGTTTTTCTCAATTCATTCAATGCAAAACTGACTAATGAAAAAAATGAGGAACGTTCCCATAATTTTCCTGTCAGCAGGGATAACAGTTTTACCGCAAAAGAGGCCATCAATCTTCTGGAAGGACGCAGTGTAAAGATTGAATTCGATAATCCGAAAAGCGGGCAGCGGGAAAATGCCTTTGCGCAATTTGATTTCAATGAGCCTAAAACAGAAAAAGGAAACTATATGTTTCAAAACTTCTACAAAAATTACGGTGTTGACACGGATAAGATCGTTGAGAAAGCAAATTTGGTCTTCGATAAACCAGAATGGAAGGATAATGCTATAAAATCTTTGGAAAAAGGAAATATCGTTAAAGTAAAATTTAAACAGGACGATTCCATTATCGAAGGAAGAGCAGTTCTGGACCCACAGAACAGAAACCTTAAACTCTATGACAACGAGATGAACAGGCTGAACAGCAATAAACCATTGGAAGGGCTGGAACAGGATAACAAGCACGAAAAAAATAACGTGAAAGAACAGAGTATCAAACGATAAATTTTACCTGACTATTATCCCAAGGCGGTAGGTCTAACGATTTACCGCTTTTCTTAAAAACCAACATGATGAAATTAAAATTCACATTATTATCCTTTGCAATGACTTTCGGTTTAAGTTCCTGCAATAAGGAAATCAAATCCGAAAAAGGGGGGATCGATCTCGTTTCAAATGTATATTTCAACGCTTCTAAAGGATTGGAGCAGATGCAGAGTTTCCATATTTCTAAAATAAGCTATTCCGGAGATGAGTTGATCGAGATCATTCCCGACCGAAGCTTCCCGGAAATGAACAAGCAGCTTTACTATATGACCGATTCTCTTTGCTATCCATTGGGTTTCCAAGGGAAAACCTTCCTGCTTTCTGATATTGTTCTAAAACAAAAGCCACTATTGGTGTGGGCGAAGCGTGAAGGTGCCGTCTTTTCAAAGGAATTGATTCCCAATTACAGGAACAGAAAAAATCTTTCCGACACCGTTCTGTTTGGAAAACAATACAAACGCTTCGAAATCAATTCGCCCTGGAACTATAACCGGTTTTATATCTTCCCCACAGATACTATTCTTCCTTATTCTCTATACAAACACGCTGAAAATGATTATCAAGGCAGACTTGAACGTATTGACTCCTACAATAAGAAAGACGACATTTTCGTTACCCTTCAATTGATTCCCAGAAAAAACTGGGATCAACCGGCCAAGGAATTATTTGAGTTTAATCATTTCGTAAAAAGCAGAAAAAGTGAGTGACCCGTTATACAACGCAGATGACATCTCAATTATAGATGGGAATAAAATGGAATTGATTGTTTTTTCTAAAAAGGAGGATCATGATGGATTCTAAAGAAAATGAAATTAGTATGAAGATCTAAATTAAAAGAAAAAATATAGTATATTTTAGCGATCTATACAGTCTGTATTTAGTATATTTGTAATACAATAATGATAATTATTGCTTATTAATAAGATTAAATAATACAGTTATGTTACTTATATCATTATCTAAAGCGCAAAAAATGATTGCTACTCATGTTCGTGACCGTAGGCTTCTGATGGAGCTTACTCAGGAAGGTCTTGCTGAACGTTCAGGTGTAGCACTTTCCACCCTTAGGAAGTTTGAGCAAAAAGGATTGATTTCTCTGGACTCTTTTCTAAAGATCTTGATGGTGGTTGGAGGATTGGAAGAATTGCTAGATGCTCTTAAGCCAGATAAGCCAGCTTTCAATTCAATAGATGATGTTTTAAAACAAGATGATAGTATAATTAAAAAAAGAGGTAGAAGAAAATGATTAAGCCTGTTGCAGAAATAAAAGTGGGGTTAGATTTTGGCTTGGCAGTCCAGCCTGTTGGACGTCTTGCAATACGTGATGGTGTCATCTACTTCCAATACGATGACAATTTTTTTGACGCAGGAATCGAAATATCTCCTTTCAGGCTGCCTCTGAAAAGGGGCGTTAGTGAATTGCCTCTGCATCCATTTGACGGATTGGCAGGAGTATTCAGCGACAGCTTGCCGGATGGCTGGGGAAGATTGCTGTTTGACAGAATGATCAGAACCTTTGGATTGATGCCTTCAGATGTTTCGTCACTGGACCGCCTTGCTCACGTAGGTATGCACGGAATGGGAGCATTAGTCTACGAGCCGGATAATAGTCCTGAAGTGCCGCAAGATAAAGTTGACCTGGACGTGCTGGCTGTACAAACTGAAAAAGTCCTGGAAGGAAGTTCGGAAGAGGTAATTACTGAGCTGTTAGCTTTAAATGGTTCATCAGCAGGTGCCAGGCCTAAAGCACTTATTGGCGTAGATAGCGAACGTAAAAATATTTTATATGGAGCCCAAAACTTAGACGAAACTTTTGAACATTGGTTGGTTAAGTTTTCCAATTCACAGGACGGTCCGGATTCCGGAGCTATTGAATATGTCTATGCACTGATGGCTGCAGAAGCGGGTATCGCAATGCCGGATGTGCATTTATTTCCTTCTCAAAATGGTGGGAGCGGTTATTTCGCAGTGAAGAGATTCGACAGGGACGGTAATAGGAGATTACATATGCATACCGTAAGTGGATTGTTGCATAGCAATTTCAGGTTACCTTCGCTTGATTACGAAGATCTACTGAATTTGACTGCAACCCTGACAAAAGATATTCGTGAAGTCGAAAAAATGTATCGACTGGCGGTTTTCAATGTTATGGCTCACAATAGGGATGACCATGCAAAGAACTTCAGTTTTTTAATGGACGAAACAGGCAACTGGAAACTTTCGCCTGCCTACGATTTAACATTTTCGACAGGTCCTGGTGGAGAGCAGAGTACAATGGTCCTAGGAGAGGGCAGAAATGTAAGCATAAAACATTTGGCAAAGTTAGGTCAGGAAGCTAAACTCCCACAGAGTCTAATCGATAATGTTATTGAACAGACTAAATATGCATTAAACCAATGGAAAGATTTGTCAAAAGAGTTCGATGTAGACAAGCGTAATGCAGAAGTAATCAATCGTATGATTACAAAGCTCTAGCTATTATCCGGTGAATAAAGATTGATTGGGTATTTTTTGGACTGGAGATGTTTAGCAGAAAGCTTTCCAAATATCTGCTTTCGTTTTATATAATGTTTTACTGGCTAGACAATTTAAATGATAAGAACTATAAGATTTGCTCTTGTAGTTTATTCTATTTTAATCCTTTATTACAAATCAAAATTCGTAAGTAACCCATTGAGTGGTTAAATAGACTTTGATCAATTTATGATGCCATATTCTACCATATTTATTGCGATTTTAGCTGATAATATTTGATTATTAAAATAACAGTTATTGTAAAAAATATACTGAGTCAAAATGATCAATTAATCTATAAGTTAATGCGATAAGTATTCAGGGGCGATGCGTAGCAAAAGAAAACAAAAAGATTCTCAACTTAGAGATTTGAAGGAATTCGAGCTCGAACCGCTTATGAAGTTTAACGAAATGTCGGTAAGTGAGGCCGATAAAATATTGAAAAGATCAAACATCAATATGTCTGAAAAAGAAATTTCAGATGTGCTGGCTTTACTCCATACTCTAGTAAAGATGACCCTCAAAGAGTTCATCTCTGCTAAAAATTAATTTCGTATTTTAGTGAATATAATATTGATAATCAAATTGATCTCAATATTAGTCACCTTCTAACATACTAATGGAAAACTTTATGCAAATCGCCGATTTATATATCCGAGTTTCAACGGATGAACAAGCTGATAAAGGTTATTCACAGCGCGATCAGGAAGAGCGCCTTCGCAAACATTGCAATAGTCAAAATATTCAAATCGATCGGGTAATTTTTGAGGATCATTCTGCAAAAACTTTCGACAGACCAGAGTGGCAGAAATATATGTTTAGCTTCAGAAGAGGCAAGCCTGCTAAAGAAGTTAGACTTCTTTTGTTTACGAAATGGGATAGGTTTAGCCGTAATACAAGCGAAGCTTACCAGATGATCTCTAAACTTACTAAGTTAAATATTTCTCCTCAGGCTATTGAGCAGCCTTTAGACTTGAGAGTTCCTGAAAATAAACTTTTATTGGCTATATATCTTTCAACTCCTGAAGTAGAAAATGATCGTCGTGCATTGAATGTTATTTATGGAATGCGCAGAGCCATTAAAGAAGGCAGAATGATGGGAACTGCGCCTTACGGATATATCAATAAGTGCACGGAAGATGGCAGAAAATATGTGGCAGTAAAAGAACCTGAGGCCTCTAACATCATCTGGGCCTTTAAGGAAGTAGCGAAAGGACATCTGCCAAGTGCAAAAGTTAGAGAGCTAATGAATAAAAGGGAGGGTAGGAAACTCACACGTAATTCTTTTCTTGAGGCTCTTCGCAATGTGGTTTATTGTGGTAATATTGTGCTAAAAGCCCATGGTGATGAAGAAGAGAGAGTTATTAAAGGCAAACATGAGCCTTTAATCTCAGAAGAGCTTTTTATGAAAGTTCAACATATACTCAGAAGGAAAAGCAATAAAGATATTTTTTTACCGGGAGGTAGGGTGATCAATGAAGATAGGTATCCTCTGCGCGGATTACTGCTATGCCCAAAATGTGGAAAAAATTTAACAGCAAGTAGTGCTAAAGGAAGGTCAAAGCATTATTACTATTACCATTGTACTTTAGCGTGTGGCTTCCGTCACAACTCTGAAATAGTTAATGAACTATTTGAGGCAGAACTTTCAAAATTTGAGTTTATTCCAGCATTTGCAAGTTTGTTAAAAACTATAATGATGAAAAATTTTTCAAGTGTTTCGGACGGTCTTGATGATGAGCGAAAAATACTGACTGAGCAAGTCACCAGAATTGAACAAAAGATAGCAAAAGCAAGAGATTTATATCTGGAAGATAAATTAGATGAAGAGGATTTTAGAGCTGTGAAGACAAAAAATAAGGATGAACTTGACCGACTCTTATTCAAACTCAATTCGATAAAGCAAACCAAGAAGGATAATAACGTAGAACTTAAGCTGGATGCGGCTTTGAAGGCTGTTACGAAAATTTCTGAGAGATATAAAAAAGCAGATTCAGTAGACAAAAGAGCTATAATTGGTTTGATATATCCTGAAAAGTTAATCTTTGACGGCGAGAATTTTCAAACCGCAAAAATCAATACTTTTGTACATACTATCTTTCTGATAAAGAAGGAATTAGGAAATAAAAAAAACCGACAAAGAAGTGAAAAATCTTCAAATGTCGGTTTTGTGACCTCGACAGGATTCAAACCTGTAACCTTCTGAGCCGTAATCAGATGCGCTATTCAGTTGCGCCACGAGGCCTTGTGTTACCTTGTTGTTTAAAGGTTTGCAAATATAACACTTTTTTCCGTTCTTTGAAAGATGAAACAAAGAATTTTACTTTTATTTACGGTTTTAGCGCTAACAGCTTGTAAAAGAGAATCAAAAATTTCGTCCGCAGACTGGATAAATATCTCCGCTCGTACCCAATTTAAGGAACATGACGGTATACTGGAGCTGAAATCCGGTAATTTTACTTATAATTTTCAACAAAATCAAACACCTTTCAGGAAAATAATCCTGCTGAATGCAAGTATGGCTGGCTATATTTCAGAGCTTGGAGCAGAAAATTTAATCATAGGTGTTTCCAGCCCGGAGTATATTTATTCAGAAAAAATTCAGAATCTGATTAAAGAAGGAAAAATCCAGAATGTAGGAAGTGAACAGAAATATGATGTGGAAAAAATCATCTCTATGAAACCGGATGCTATTTTCACCAATCACATTGCCAGTTTTGACAATACCTATGAACTTTTAAAAAATAACGGTATTCAGGTGATATTTCTGGATGAATACATGGAACAGAAACCTTTGGAAAAAACAGCCTATATTAAACTTTTCGGAGAATTTTTAGGGAAAGAGAAAGAAGCGGAAGCTAAATATCAGGAAGTAGAGAAAAACTACAACGATCTGAAACAGCTTGCGTCAAAAACAAAAGAAAAACCTGTTGTACTTGCCAATGAGATGTATGGGGATGTTTGGTATCTTCCGGGGGGAAATACTTCCGTAGCCCATTATATTTCAGATGCCAATGCCAGTTATATCCTGAAAGATAATAAAGACGAAAAAGCATTGACAATGAGTTTTGAAGAAGTATATGCAAAAGCCGGAAGCGTTCAGTATTGGGTAAATGCAGGAAGCCACACTTCGAAAAAGGAGATGCTGGGCATGAATCCTTTCTATGGGAAACTGGATGTATTCAATAAAGGGAAAATTTATACCATTGCCGGAAAAGAAAAATTGAAGGCAAATGATTTCTTTGAAAGCGGTGTCGTAAGAGCAGATTTGATCCTCAAAGACTATATTAAGATCTTTCATCCTGAACTTTTACCGGATTATCAGCTTACTTATATGAAAGAATTGCAGTAACTCGCAGTATTTGCTTATTTTTGCCTTTCCTTTTTATCAAATTATGTGGAAAAAAATTAAACAGCTTATCTTCATCATTCTTGTACTGAATGTAGTTTTTATCATCTGGGGCAGATTCTTCAATCCACCGGTTACCCTTACCCAGATAGGAGGACTTTTTGAATACGGAAAACTGCACAGGGACTATATTTCCTATGACGAAATGGGAAACAATGTGAAAAAAGCGGTCATTGCTTCAGAAGACCAGAAGTTTTTTGATCATGACGGTTTCGATTATACAGCGATCGAAAAAGCCATGAAATATAATGAGAAAGGCAAAAAAATAAGAGGAGGAAGCACTATTTCCCAGCAAACGGCAAAAAATGTATTTCTCTGGCAGGGCAGAAGCTGGGTAAGAAAAGGACTGGAAGCTGTTTACACTTTCATCATTGAAAAAGTATGGACTAAAGACATCATCCTTGAAAGATACCTGAATTCCATTGAAATGGGGCAGGGCGTATTTGGAGTGGAAGCAGCAGCTCAATATTATTTCGGAAAATCTTCCAAAGATTTAAGTGTCTCTGATGCAGCATGGATCGCCGCTGTATTGCCTAATCCAAAGAAGTATGACCCTAAAAATCCATCGCCGTATTTAAGAAAGAAACACAATTGGATCATGAGACAGATGAGGAATGTGAGTTTGAAATAGTATCTTTGTACTAATGAAATTCTTTAATTCCAGCACAAATTTTGAGTCAGTTCTTAAAAAATATTTTTCTTTTAAGAACGAAACTCTCTCTTTAGAGCCTTTTGCAGAGTTTTTAGAGGCCATAAAAGAGACGGATTTTACTGATGTGCTCAATTTTTTCAGAAGCAATCCCAACTTTGCTGAGAACTTTAAATATTATATTCACAATATTTTTAAAGGGCGTCCTTTCAATCTTTCTCTGACAGAAGCTAATATTCTTTCAGAAAATGCCTTTTTTCCGGAACTTAAAAAAAGAATTCTGAATAAGGTTTTACCACCTGTTGAAAACGAGAAAACGGTGTGGTACATGATTGATAACGTCAGTCTGCGACCGAAAAAAGATCTGAAATACCTGCATAATCTTCCTGAAAATGAGATGAATGAATTTTTAACCATTTTAGGAGCTTCGGATTTTATTATTCGTCCTAATGTTAAAAAAGAACTCATTTTCTCAATGAATATTCTTTCCTGGAGGGTTACAGGAATGGCCATGGAAGTAGAGGTGGTGAGAATGGCTCCGCAGTACAGAAATCTCGATAATCCGTTTCTGGCCCTGCAGAATGAACTGGAGACATTAGCTGAGGATCTGGCAAAAGATCCCTATGTACAGCTGCACTCCAAAGACAGCAGATATAAGCAGATCAAAATTTATACAGAACAGTGCCTTGAGTTTGTTAATATTGCTTTTAAGAATTCTGCCAAATACGGAATTTCAGGTAAGATTAACCAATCTCTTCTGAAAATCCGCCAGCAGACCGAAAGAATTTATGAGATCGTACAATTACTGGTAATTGATACTGATGAGGATATTCTGATAAAATCTAAACAGCTGGTTTTTAATATTCTGAACTATAAATCTCATAAAAATAATATTTCAGATCTGATCAATGACAGCACGAGGCTGATCTCCCATCTTATTACCAATCATACCGCAGAAACCGGAACACACTATATCACTTCTACCCGTAAAGAATATATGACAATGTTCTATAAGGCTAGCGGTGGAGGAATTATTGTAGGAGCACTGTGCGTTCTGAAAATGCTGTATGGATATATCCCGGGAAGTGATTTCTCCCATGCTTTCCTGTACTCGATGAATTATGCGATGGGATTCGTGATGATTTATCTGATGGGCTTTACGCTCGCAACAAAACAGCCTGCGATGACGGCTGCTACCATGACAAAAGTACTGTCTGAAGAAGGGAATGCCCAAAGAAACAATACCGAATTTGCCCATCTGGTTTCCAAATTATTCCGAAGCCAGTTTATTGCCTTTGTAGGAAATGTATTGCTGGCCTTTCCCATAGCACTTGCCATCATTTACGGGCTGGATGTATTTTTCTCCCAGAATCTTGCAGTAGAAAGATCTGATAAATTGTTAAAAGATCTTGATCCATTTAAATCCAAAGCGATTTTACACGCGAGTATTGCCGGATTTTATCTTTTTATTTCCGGGATTATTTCAGGAAATATCGGAAACAATTCCGTGTTTTACCAGATTCCGGAAAGGATTGCTAAAAATCTGTCTATCAGAAGCTTTTTCGGGAAGAAATTTGCAAAAGGATTGTCAAAATATTATGCTAAAAACTGGCCGGGAATCATTTCCAATTTCTGGTTCGGGGTTTTCCTTGGGGCGACAGCACCGGTAGGGATGTTTTTCGGGCTGGATCTTGATATCAGACATATTACCTTTGCTGCCGGTAACTTTGCATTAGGGTTGTATGGAAAAGATTTTTCAGTAGATTCCTACACCTTTTGGATATCTTTCTTAACGGTATTTTTAATTGGATTCTTCAACTTCCTGGTAAGCTTCAGTTTATCCATGTTCCTGGCATTCCGATCCAGAAAGATGAATTTCGGGCAGGTCAGTGAGATCTATAAAGAAATCTTCAGATATTTTATCAAGCACCCGTTAAAATTCTTCCTGCCATTGCGTTCCGGGCTGGATAAAAAGGCTGATGATCTGATGAGCAGTACGATTTCCAATAAATCAGAAGAACATTAATAAAAACAGAGTGCTGTCAGTGGATAGCACTTTTTATTTAAATATAGTAAGTAAGCTTAAAGTATTTGAAGATCTTTAAATTTATCCGCCCCAAACTTATCCTGAAACTTTTTGAGATAAAAGCTTTTGCGCATTTTAAAATCATGTTTCAATAAAGGAGAGTCGATCTTAATCACAATACATTCATTTTCTATATTGACGCTTTTTATTTCTTTGAAAAGACTTTCGTCAAGATACTCCTCAAGGAAGTCTTTAATGTCAAAAGCTACAAGTTTATGTTCAAAACCATAAATCCTGGCAAAAGATTTTACCAGTTCGGAGGATTGATATTCACGTTTTTTCTTCTTCATAGTTGGGATTCGAGTTTTCGGGATGCGTGATTCGGGGTTTTGGCTTGGGGATTTATTTTTTACTGTAGATTATTTTTATTCCCATTTTCTATGACGCATAAATATCCAGATTTCTATACCTCATATTATTTGTGTTTTAGGATCTTAAGTTAAGACAAAAAATGATTCGATGATAAAGAATATTAGTCTTTTACTTCATATCTGCATCCACACTTATTTACCTGCATTTAATACCTCGTAGCTCGCATCCCGAAACTCTTACTAAACTTCAAAAATTATACTTTCTTCATTGATCTTTTTTACTACACTTTCCGTACGTTCTCTGTGAGTATCTGTGATGAAAATCTGACCAAAACTTTCACGATTAACCAGTTCAATCAATTGGGAAACTCTGATGTCGTCAAGTTTATCAAAGATATCATCAAGTAAAAGGATAGGAGTCTTTTTCGTGAGCTCTTTTACAAGGCTCATCTGAGCAAGTTTTAAAGAAATAAGAAAAGATTTCTGCTGCCCCTGGGAACCTGTTTTCTTGATTAATACATGATCCATTTCAAAAAGAAGATCATCTTTATGAATTCCTTTTGAAGTATAAGTAAGCATACGGTCTCTCTCTAGGCTTTCTTTTAAAAGGTTTTCAAAAGGATTTTCCAGCAAATGAGATTCATAAATAACAGATACCGTTTCTTTTCCACCGGAAATGATCTTATAGAAATTCTGAACAATAGGATTAAGCTGCTCTACAAACTCTTTTCTTTTATTAAATATTTTCGTTCCGAATCTGATAATCGGATCATCATAGATTTCCAGCGAATCTTTGTCCCAGGTTCTGTTCTTGGCAAAATACTTGAGCAAGGCATTTCGCTGCTGAATGGTCTTCTGATACTGAATGAGGTCAAAAAGATACCCCGAATCTGTCTGGGAAATCATAGAATCCAGAAATTTACGTCTGCTTTCCCCGGAATCCGAAATAAGATTGGAGTCATAAGGAGAAATCATCACGCTCGGAAGATAGCCGATATGATCTGCAAGCCTGTCATAGCTTTTGTCGTTTTTTTTAATCACCTTTTTGGCTTCCTTAGGCTGGGTAATTCTGATGAGGTCTTCACTGTCCTCATTCTGAATTTCAGCATCAATGGTGAAAAAATCTTCCTCCTTTTTAATATTGTTGAGATCCGTATTGCCTAAAAAGCTTTTTCCTACGGATAAATAATGCAAAGCATCTAAAATATTGGTCTTTCCCACACCGTTATTACCCACAAAACAATTGATCTGCGGGGAGAATTCAAATTTTTTCTCAGTATGGTTTTTGAAATTGTAGAGGGAAAGCTTCTTGATAATCATTCGTCAAAAATACTTCATTATTAGTAAAAATAAAAAAGGAAGTGCAGAACAAGTTTCCACCCCGAATGAAAAATAAGCGTCATCCCTTTTATTTTCAGAGAAATAAATAAGAATATAAGTTGCAATGCTCGCCATAAAAAAAGCAATCGCATATTCTGATTCCAGATAAAAAGTTGAAATGATACTGCTGATGAAGACAAGTGCATACGCAATATATTTGGTATTTTGTACCCCAATCAGCATAGGAAAGGTTTTTACTGTATCACTATTCATATCCCGGATGTCAAAGGGAAGGACAAGTGCCGTAATAAAGAAAAAACTGATCAGGAAAATAGGAATGCTGAATTCCGGAAGCGTAAGCCAGCAGTTGACCAGAGCCCATACCAAGCCTACATAAAAAACCTTCAGTAAAGGAATTTTACGGATATAAACATCAAGAAAAAAGCTGTTATAAAGCAATCCCAGCACAACAATAATGAACCATTTCAAAAGCCTTATCTCATTATGATTATGGATGATTAAAAAGGCACAAACAATTCCGGCTACAGCATTCAGAACCAGTATTTTGAGGAAATGTCTGGTGTATTGATATTTGGTGTAAAGGTAACCGCTGAAATAAGTGATGAAAATAAGTGCAAAGGTAGGGAAACGGAATGTGTTTTGCTCTTTCATGAAAAATACTGCAAAAAGAGTTCCCATAAGGGAGACATAAATCTGGCTGTCTATGACAGTTTTTTTCAGTACTTTTAAGATGTTCATTTATCAAAATTAATATATATGAAAAGATTTTCCAAGATTTTTCTGCTTTTGCTTGTAATGCAGAGCTTTTCAATGGTATCTGCACAGAAGTATTACGATATCCAATGGAAAAAAATTGCTGAAAACAGTACAAAAGGAGCGTATAAATCTAATCTTCCCATTATTTTAGACATACAAAAACAAGCCATGAAAGAAAATAATGCCTTTGAGCTGATCCGTTCTCTGAAAGCGGAATTCAGTATTGTAAATCAAACGGTGGATGATGATCAGAATGATGCTGCTTCCCAATTTTTCAAAAAACTTAAGGATACCGAAGGAAAACTGGGTGGTGAGGGTAAATTGGTATACAAAGTCCTGCTGAACGGTTTCTTCATGGACTATTACAATCAAAACGTATGGAAAATAAACGGAAGAACCAACATCAATTCTCAGGATGTTTCGCAGATAGAAACCTGGAGTAAGCTTGATTACAAAAACTATCTTACCAAAAGTTTTCAGGAACTTGACCAGGAAAAACCTGAAATGAAAAAGATTTCACTGGAAAAATATAAGGATATCTTTTCCGGAACAAGTGACATTGCTTATTTCCCGACCCTGTCCGATTGGTATGCGCTTAAAAAAATAGAATTTTTATCTGAAAACAATATTTTCACAAAAAATGAACTGACAGCCAACCGTACAGCGATCAATGCCATCTATGACGAGCTGATTGCACAGAACACCGGGAATCCAAAGTTATACTTTATGAAAGAAAAGATTACAGAGAACTGTAATTTCAGTCATTGCAAAGACAGGCTTGAGCAGCTTCAGAATCTCTTAAAAACTAATGTGGAAGGAGATTATAAAGTGATGATTATGGATAATATCATGGATGAACTTGTTAACAAGAAGAAACCTAAAGAAGCCCTTGCAATAGCTGCCCAGGCAAAAAGTGAATATCCGAAATCTCCTTTTATCGAAAATATCAAAAGTAAGGAAGCACAGATTGTGAATCCGTACCTGACGATTAAATATGAATCCCAGACCCAGAATAACCTGCCGATTCATATGGTGGCGCAATATCAGAATGTATCAGAATTTACCCTGAATATTTATGAAGTAAAAGATGATTTCACCTCACTGCTTCAGTATGTTCAGAATTCTTACTCCGATACTTTCGGAAAGCTGAAAAAACATCTCGTAAGGAAAGAAACATTCCAGCTTCCGGACCCTAAGGATTATCAGAACCATACAACTTCACTGGAAGTTAAGCCGCTTCCGTCAGGGGTGTATGTTGCAGAATTTACGGTTGCGGGTGCTGATATGAAAGATACAGACTCAAGACAGAACTTTTATTTCCTGGTTTCCGGAAACAGGATTATTTATCAGAATAAAACGGACAGAAATCCTCTTTCTGATGAGCTGAAGCTGGTAAACAGTGAAAATGGAAAGCCGGTGGCCAATGAAGGACTTAAGTTTTATGAATTTGTTTCCAATAAAACATTAAATAAAATAGATGGAACAACCAATGCAAACGGAGTGTTTAAGTTTCCTTCCACAGAAAGCAAAGACTATTACAGGACTTTTCTGATTCAGCAGCCTAAGACCAATGATTTCCAGATCATGCAGGTGTACGGAAAAAGGGGCTACGATGATGATTATAACCCTAATAAACAAACCCGATCAACGGCTCAGATCTTCATCGACAGAGGGATTTACCGTCCCGGACAGACCGTTTATTTCAAGGTCATCAATACCAGGCAGAATAAAGAAGTGGAAGCTGTTCTTTCCGGATTAAAACAGAAAATAACGTTACTGAATACCAATAATGAGGAAATTTCTTCCCAGGAATTTACGACCGGTGAGTTTGGTTCTTATCATGGAAGTTTCATTCTTCCGAAAGGAAAACTGAACGGTAATTTTTACCTGAGAATTGAAGGAGAAAGCCAGGGGTATAAAAATTTCAGGGTAGAAGAATACAAGAGACCAAAGTTTGAAGTAACCTTTGAACCTGTAAAGGACGAGTATCAATATGGCCAGACCATAGAACTGAAAGGAAAAGCAGTGATGTTCTCCGGTGTTCCGCTGAACAATACCACGGTGAACTACGAGATCAAAAAACAGAATATCAGATGGAGATATTTCAGCTGGTATCCGCAGAATGATGATAATGAAAACTCAATTCTGGGAGAAACAAAAACCAATGAAAAGGGGGAATTTGTCATTCGTCTGGAACTTAAAAAAGATGAAAAACTGGAAGGAATACAGATTGATAACTATGCTGTCAATGCATCTGTAACAGATATCAATGGTGAAACGCAGACCGCGGATACCCAACTGAAAGTAGCATCGGTTTCGCATTATATTCAGGCAGAAAATATCAGCAATACTTTTGCGGATGAAAATGTAAAAGTAAAGGTTGAAACTAAAAATTATAATGAACAGAACCTTAAGAAATCCTATCAGGTTAAGCTATCAAAACTGACCGCTCCGGACAGGATTTTCAGGGATAATTTTAAATCTGAGGTACAAAATCTTCCGAAATATTCAAAAGAAGAGTTCATCAGTAAATTCCCGCACGATCTTTTCGATAAAAATGATGAGATCAAAAACTGGAAAACGGAAAAAGTATTACTTGAAAAACAACAGCAGCCATCTGCAGATAATGCTCAGCTTGATTTAGGGAAGCTGGAAGCAGGAGACTACCTGCTGGAACTTTTCAATATTGAAGGAAAAGATACCATCAAAAGTGCTCAGAACTTTAGTGTTTGGGATAAAACAGCTTTAAAGCCAAGCCAGAGAACATTCCTTACGGTTATTGCTCCGAAAGAAGAATTGTCAAGAGGAGAAAAAGCAAAAGTGTATGTATTCTCAGCAGTTCCTGATGCGCTGGTGAATGTTTTTGTGCAGGATGGATCCGGAAAAACCGTTTCCGAAGTTCATCAGCTGAAAAAAGGAATATTGGAATATACTGCTGAAATTCCTAAAGATAAAAGTGTCTCTTCATTGAACCTTCAGTTCCAGCTGGTAGCATTTAATGATGTGAATACAGAATCTGTTTCCCTAAAGATCAAAGACACTGACAAACCTTTAAAGATTGAAACGGTAACCTTCAGAGATAAACTGGAGCCTAATGTTAAAGAAAAATGGACCGTAAAAGTAACCGGAAATGATAAAGAAAAGATCAACGCAGAGGTATTGGCCAATATGTATGATATGTCTCTGGATCAGTTTGCTGCAAACAGTTTTAGTTGGACGAAATTATATACCCCATTTGTGATTATCACTTCTTATGGCATTAACAATTACCTGCAGCAGCAAAACTATCAGAAAAGGCTGAGATATTTCGAGGATAAATATGTAACTGTTCCTCAGTTTAACTGGTTTGATGGAAGGTTTGGTATTGGATGGGATTATGATGGTGATGGTGTTAATGATAAAGATGATGCTTGTCCTACTGTTCCGGGATCCTCTCAATATAATGGTTGTCCTAAACCTAAGAGCGTAACTGCTTCAGAAGTTACAAGCTACAGATCTATGAGGGGTGCGAAAGTTGCTATGCCGGCTGCTCCCTTAGCAAAAGAATCCTTAGTAATGAAATCTGATGGAAGTGGTGCTTTAGACCATGATGAGACAGAAAAAGCGCTGGATAAAGTAGCTGTTCGCCAGAATCTGAACGAAACCGCATTTTTCTATCCGGATCTGAAAACCGATGCCGAAGGAAATGTCAACTTCGAGTTCACCTCCCCGGAAGCACTGACAAAATGGAAACTCATGTTTCTTGCCCATACAAAAGATGCAAGAGCAGCTACCCTGGAAAAAGAAGTGGTAACACAGAAAGAATTTTCAGTGACTCCCAACTATCCTAGATTCCTGAGAGAAAATGATGAACTGAACCTTCAGTCGAAACTTTCAAACCTTACGGATAAAAAGTTAAATGGTTCGGCTGAATTACAGATCCTTGATGCCTTTACCAATGAAAATATTTCTTCGAAATTCGGAATCACTTCAGGAGTGCAAAACTTCAGCTTAAATGAAAACGGAAGCAGCGCTTTAACATGGAAATTAAAAGTTCCGGACAATGTTTCCTCCGTTATTTTCAAAGTGGTTGCCAAAGCAGGGCAATATTCTGACGGCGAGCAGCAGGCTATTGCTGTACTGCCGAACAGAATGCTGGTGACAGACGCCGTTCCGGTTTTTGTGAAAGAAGGAGAAACCAAAACATTTGTACTGGACAATCTTAAAAATAATACCTCCACAACAGCGTCTAATGTTTCCAATACATTGGAGCTGACAACCAATCCGATCTGGGAGATGATGTTTGCTCTTCCGAGTCTGAAAAATGATCAGAATAATTCTGCGGATGTGATCTTTAATAAATGGTTTGCTGATGTTTTAGCTTCAGAAATATTCAAAGCTAATCCGAAAATGAAAACGGTTTTTGAAGAGTATCAGAACAAAGGAGTATTACAATCAAATCTTGAGAAGAATCAGGAACTGAAGCAGCTGTTGCTGGAAGAAACCCCTTGGGTACTGGAGAGCAAAAATGAAGGAGAGCAGATGCAGAAAGTGGCTTTATTATTCAATGTTAATACGATGAAAAATTCGATCAATCAGGATTGGGAGGACTTCAAAAAACTGCAAAATCCGGATGGCGGATTCTCATGGTACCCTGGTTATCCAAGTTCTTACGGAACGTCGTTATACATCCTTAAAAACTTAGGGAAAATCAATTCCTGGCTTAAAGATAATGTGAAAGATTATCAAAGTGCTGATCAAAAAGCTCTTGTTGCTAAACTGATTCAGTATGTAGATAATGAAGTTAACAGGTATTTTGATGTGAAAAAAGGAAATGTCTGGAACAACTGGGCAATAGACTATCTTGATACCAGAAACTATTGGGAAAAACAATATCCTTTAAAAGGAAAAGGTGCTGCCCTGAAAACGCTGGTAAAACAAAAAGCCAAAACAGCTAAGATCACAGATTTTACCTTCTTCGGGCTTCACCGGGCTGCATTATTAATGAATGACTATGGTCTGAAAGAGGTATCCGATAAGTTAATGACCTATCTTAAAGAAACTTCCACAGATACCAAAACGCAAGGTGTTTACTGGAAACAAAACCTTAATGATTGGGGATGGTTCGGTTCTAAAGTGGTTAACCATGCTGGCGCCCTTGAAGCTTTCAATACGTTAAAGTCTAATGATCAAAACTTTATTGAAGATATGAAGATCTGGCTCGTAACCCAGAAAGAAGTCAACTCATGGGGAAGTTCAAGAGGAACAGCAGAGGTGATCTTTACTATTTTGAATTCAGGAAAATCATGGACCGGAGCAGAAAGCGATAAAGCGACTATCGTTTGGGGAGGAAAAGAGTTGGTTCCTCAGACTCAGGCAACAGGCTATGTAAAATCAACAGTGAAAACTGAAGCGATAGATAAAAATTTAGCAGCTGTAACGGTTACAAAACCTGGTCCCGGAATTGTTCAGGGAGGATTGTTCTGGCAGTATTACGAAGATCTTGATAAAATCAGATCTTCTGAAAATTATATCTCTTTAACGAAAGAACTCTATAAAAAAGTAAAAACGGTAAACGGCGAAGAACTTCAGAAGATCTCTTCCGAAACCCCATTGAAAGTGGGAGATAAAGTGACGTTAAGAATGATTCTGAATACAGACAGAGCAATGGAGTTTATTCACATCAAAGATATGCGCGCAGCAGGATTTGAACCGACAGATGTATTATCCGGTTATCAGTGGAAGAATAACCTTGGATATTATCAGTCAACCAAAGATGCTTCTACCAATTTTTATATCCAATACATGCCGAAAGGAAAATATGTTTTTGAATACGATGTGGTGGCCAATGCATCCGGAAAATTTTCCAACGGAATAACAACGATGCAGAATTATTATGCACCGCAGATGAATGCACACACCAAAGGAAGCAACGTAACAATTTCAGAGTAACTGATAAGCATAAAACTGTAGTAATTTTTACTGCAGTTTTTTGTTTAACGATTTTTAGGTAGGATAGAATTAAATCGAAAAATCAAACAAATGTTTAATTTTGGAATGGTTTTTGAAATCAGATGAATACAAATTAAAAAATTATAAAGATGAAATTTTCTAAAACTTTAATTACAGGATTGGTATTGATGGCTGGGGTAAATGCTTTTGCACAAAAGAAAGCAGAAAAGTTTGAAAAACTACAGATCGAAATGTTCCCAAAGGCAAAAGAAGGATATAAGCAGGTATATATTCAGCTTCCCGTAGCAAAAAACGAAAAGGATTTAAAAGTTGAACTTTTTGTTGGGGCTGAAAAAATGTTAGACTGTAACAATTACTTCCTGATGGGAGAAATGAAAACCCAGGATCTTCAGGGGTGGGGATACAACTATTATGAAGTAGAATCTAATGGCGAAACAGGAGGTACCCTGATGGCCTGCCTGGATAAAAAACTGACTAAAAAGTTTGTGACTTTAAAGCCTGAAATTGTAAGATACAACAGTAAACTGCCGTTGGTATTCTATGTACCGAAAGATATCGAAGTTCGTTACAGAATTTTACGTCCAGATGCTGCGATGAAAAAAGCAGTTCAAAAATAAACCAGCGTATTATAATGATACAGAAAACTCCCCACATGCTGTGAGGAGTTTTTCGTTTTCTTTGAAGGATGTATTCGTGTCAATTCAACGTTGTTTCTGTCATTCCGCAGGAATCCGGCTTCCGTCAACATAAATGATAGTGTTTTCTGTTGCCAATGGTTTTAGGTTTGGCTGAAGCCAACTGAAATTTTGTTTTTTATTAAACGGGCTAAAGCCCGTTCCTATTGAGTGTTGTTTTTCACAGATTTTATAGATGAAGTAATTTATTATATAAACCTATCCATCCCACTTGTCATTCCGCAGGAATCCGGCTTCCGTCAACATAAATGATAGTGTTTCTGTTACCAATGATTTTAGGTTTTGGCTGAAGCCAACTGGAATTTGTTTTTATTAAGCGGGCTAAAGCCCGTTCCTATTGAGTGTTGTTTTTCACAGATTTTATAGATGAAGTAATTTATTATATAAACCTATCCATTCACTTGTCATTCCGCAGGAATCCGGCTTCCGTCAACATAAATGATAGTGTTTCTGTTACCAATGGTTTTAGGTTTTGGCTGAAGCCAACTGGAATTTGCTTTTATTAAACGGGCTAAAGCCCGTTCCTATTGAGTGTTATTTTTCACAGATTTTATAGATGAAGTAATTTATTATATAAACCTATCCATCCCACTTGTCATTCCGCAGGAATCCGGCTCCCAATATTCAGGGCCAACATAAATGATAGTGTTTTCTGCTGCCAATGATTTTAGGTTTTGGCTGAAGCCAACTGGAATTTGCTTTTATTAAACGGGCTAAAGCCCGTTCCTATTGAATATTATTTTTCATAGATTTTATAGATGAAGTAATTTATTATATAAACCTATCCATCCCACTTGTCATTCCGCAGGAATCCAGCTTCCAATATTCAACATAAATGATAGTGTTTCTGTTACCAATGGTTTTAGGTTTTGGCTGAAGCCAACTGGAATTTGCTTTTATTAAACGGGCTAAAGCCCGTTCCTATTGAATATTATTTTTCACAGATTTTATAGATGAAGTAATTTATTATATAAACCTATCCATCCCACTTGTCATTCCGCAGGAATCCGGCTCCCAATATTCAGAGTCAACATAAATGATAGTGTTTTCTGTTGCCAATAATTTTAGGTTTTGACTGAAGCCAACTAAAATTTTGTTTTTTATTAAGCGGGCTAAAGCCCGTTCCTATTGAGTGTTGTTTTTCACAGATTTTATAGATGAAGTAATTTATTATATAAACCTATCCATCCCACTTGTCATTCCGCAGGAATCCGGCTCCCAATATTCAGAGTCAACATAAATGATAGTGTTTTCTGTTGCCAATGGTTTTAGGTTTGGCTGAAGCCAACTGGAATTTGTTTTTATTAAACGGGCTAAGCCCGTTCCTATTGAGTGTTGTTTTTCATAGATTTTATAGATGAAGTAATTTATTATATAAACCTATCCATTCACTTGTCATTCCGCAGGAATCCAGCTTCCAATATTCAGGGCCAACATAAATGATAGTGTTTCTGTTGCCAATGGTTTTAGGTTTTGGCTGAAGCCAACTGGAATTTGTTTTTATTAAACGGGCTAAAGCCCGTTCCTATTGAGTGTTATTTTTCACAGATTTTATAGATGAAGTAATTTATTATATAAACCTATCCATCCCACTTGTCATTCCGCAGGAATCCGGCTCCCAATATTCAGGGCCAACATAAATGATAGTGTTTTCTGCTGCCAATGATTTTAGGTTTTGGCTGAAGCCAACTGGAATTTGCTTTTATTAAACGGGCTAAAGCCCGTTCCTATTGAATATTATTTTTCATAGATTTTATAGATGAAGTAATTTATTATATAAACCTATCCATCCCACTTGTCATTCCGCAGGAATCCAGCTTCCAATATTCAACATAAATGATAGTGTTTCTGTTACCAATGGTTTTAGGTTTTGGCTGAAGCCAACTGGAATTTGCTTTTATTAAACGGGCTAAAGCCCGTTCCTATTGAATATTATTTTTCACAGATTTTATAGATGAAGTAATTTATTATATAAACCTATCCATCCCACTTGTCATTCCGCAGGAATCCGGATCCCAATATTCAGCGTAATTAATTTTCCGGAGAACGTTCTTTTCTTCCTTTGTTTCCTGCAAAAGTGCCGTAAAAAAAATACAAAAAAAGTAGAGTTAAAATTTTTTTTCAGTTTTTTTAGTATTTAATTAACATTTAAACGCTTCTGTCAAAACTTTATTTTGTAGGGCTTTGAACCTAAACATATTTTAAACTTACTTTAAATTCACTACATTGTAGAATTATCTTTAAGCATTTAACCTTTTTTTGCATTATATTTGTTGTAAACATAAACCATGAAAAACAATTTATTGATTTTTACGTTTAGTTTTTTTGCTTTCCCCGCTTTTGGCTGGGCACAGTCTGCGCCGGATTTTAAAGAACTTCTGGATAGTGCTATGGTTCGGGATTCGAACCTTAAAATGCAGATTACCCAAAACAAACTTACCGATCTGGATGAACATAAATTGAAAGATATCTTTCTTCCAACACTGGAATTAAGTGGTCAGGCCGGTTATCTCAACGGAACAGCAAGACTTACGTCACCGGAATTCAATCTCGCTCCCTTTATTAATATTCCGGAAGGGACTTTCAACAATAATTTCAATGTATCAGGATTTTCAGGAATTGCCAAAGCAGATGCCAAAATGCTTCTGTATTCGGGAGGAAAAGTAAAATACATGAAAAAAGCTGTTGAAGAAAAGAAAAAGTCTGAAGATATACTTCTGGAGAAAACAAAAGATGAAGTTATTGCCACTATTTCCAGAGCGTATGATCAGCTGGCTCTGATTCATCAGTCTAAAAAAGTGCTGGACGAAAGTAAAAAAAGACTGGATATCAACAGGAAAACTGCAGACAAAGCTCTTGGTTACGGTCTGATTACTCCTTATGATCATAAGAAGATTGAGCTGGCACAAGCTACTTTAAATGCTAAAATGGTAGAATATGAAGGTAAAAAAGAATTACTTCTTACCCAGCTTTATGTTTTAACCGGAATCAATAAGGAAAGGCTTAGAATGATCGATCCGGTATTATCTCCGGTAGAACTGCTGGCTGCAGAAAAAGGAATAGAGCAGAGAGCAGAAATCCGTGCTTTGGAACATGGCATCAGTGCTGCAGATTATAAGATAAAAGCCGAAAGGACTTGGATGATTCCTAAAGTACAGCTGATGGCTTCTGCTTATTATATCGGATTGTATGGGAACAGAATAAAATCCTCAGAAAATATAATCCCGGCAGTTCCATTGCTTGGATATGAAGGGAAAAAACTGGACTGGAGGCCCAATAATATTAATGTATTTCCATTGATTACAGCAGGAGTAGGCTTTAAATGGGAAATTTTTGACGGTAAGGAAGGAAAACATGCTGAAGAAACAGCCAAAGTCGGAAAAGAGGTATTACAAAACCAGAAAGAAGATGCTCTGAAAAAACTGACACTGAATCTGGCCAATAACCAAACCAATTATGATATTGCTTCCGCACAGATTACCCTGAAAGCCAAAGAAAAAGAGCTTGCAAAAAATGCACTCGTACAGGCAGAAAAAGAATTCAGATACGGAATGAGCAAATCTTCACAGCTCATTGATGCAGAAAATGATCTTGAAGCCGCCGAACTGGAATACCAGAATGCTGTTTTTAACCAGAGAAGAGCGGGAATAGAACTGATGAGGTCTACTCAGGAGCTGGATATCACTAAATTTTATTTAATTCCTTAACCATTTAAATCATGCATAAAAATATATCTCTACTCTTCGCCGCTCTGATTTTATTGGGGAGCTGTGACAAAAAGAACGAAAAGATCAAAGAACCGGAAGGGAAAACCAAGAAAGATGTGATCTCTTTTGCCCCTAAAGTCACCGGAAGGATTTTAAAAATATATGTTTCCGAAGGGCAGACTGTGAAAAAAGGTGATACCCTGGCACAGCTTGATGTCCCTGAAGTTTCTGCAAAAATAGCGCAGGCACAAGGAGCAGTAAGTGCTGCTACCGCGCAGGAACAAATGGCTAAAAACGGTGCAACAGCCGATCAGCTGAAACAGCTTCAGGCCAAATATAAAGGATTGAAAGAGCAATATGAATTTGCCCAGAAATCTTATAAAAGAGCCAATAATATGTTCCGTGACAGCTTAATGTCTCCGCAAGCCCATGACGAAATCTATGCCAAATTACAGGGGGCGAAAGCTCAGTATGATGCTGTAGTGGCTGAATTGGATGACGTAAAAAGAGGAACCCGCTTCGAAAAAGTGGAGATGGCGGCAGGACAGGCTTCACAGGCAAAAGGAGCTTTACAGGAAGCCAATGTCGCATATTCAGAGAGATATATCATTGCGACCAACGATATGGAAATAGAAACCATCAGCTTAAACACCGGTGAGCTTGCAACGGCAGGGTTTGCATTATTCAACGGATATATTCCGGAAAGTACATATTTCAGATTTACCATTCCGGAAAGTGCCATTTCAAAATATAAAAAAGGGCAGGACGTAACAATGCAGGTGGTGTACAATAAAGAAAACCTGACAGGAACCATCGTGTATATCAAACAGCTGACAAAGTATGCGGATATTACTACTGCCTATCCGGATTATCAGCTGCAGGATGCGATCTACGAGATCAAAGTAAAACCTAAGGATATGAATAAAGCTAAAAATATTCTGGTTAATGCCAATGTAATCCTTAAATAAATGAAACAGAACGGATAGAATTTCAGCGAATTCCATTACGTTTCCAACCTATAAAAATATACAGATGAAAGAATTTTTCCGTCTTTTAAAACGCGAGTTTAAACTTTTTATCGGCAATTCTACCTTAAGGACGGTGTTTTTTCTGGCACCGGTGTTCTATGCAACCTTGCTGGGGTTTGTCTACAAAAGCGGAAAAGTTGAAAATACACCTGTATTGGTTGTCGACAGAGATAATACCCCTTTGTCAAACCAATTGACGGAAATGCTCGAAGACAATAAAAGCATTAAGGTTTTCAGATACCTGCAGGAGCCTCTCAGTATCAAAGACGAAGTGATCAGACATGAGGCGGCAGCAGTGGTAATTATTCCTTCCAGATTTGAAGGAGATATGCTGCAGAAAAAGTATCCTGAACTTAATGTTTATATCAATACCGGGAATGTTTTAACAGCCAATTTTGCATCCAAAGCACTTCAGCTGACCATTGGAACATTCTCAGCCGGAGCTTCCATCAAAGCCCTCCAAAAGGCGGGAATGCCCGCTGCAAAGGCTGCTACACAATATGAACCTTTCAAAGCCAATTACATTACGCTATTCAATACTACCGGAAACTACCTTATTTTCATGTGGCCGGCTATGCTTGCAGTGGTTTTACAGCAGGTAATTCTGTTGGCTATGGCCGTAAGTTTTGCCGCAGAATTTGAAAGAGGCTCTTTTGTAAAGGAATACCTGAAAATGAAAAGATGGGCTTTCCCGACCATGCTGATTAAGGTAATACCAATCTGGGTGTTCTCTGTTCTTATTGTAGGTATTTATTACTTTATGCATATGATCTTCAGGGTTCCGATGCCGGAAGGGATACTCAATTTTATTCTTCTTACAGCTGTTTTTGTGGGATCCGTTTCATTTCTGGGTGTCTTTATCAGTATTCTGATTCCGGATGCATTGAAAGCAACACAGATCCTGATGGTTATCGCTTCACCGGCGTTCATTATCAGTGGCTTTACCTGGCCTCTGAATGCGATGCCTGCCTTTGTTCAGTTTATCGCGAATATTATTCCGCTGACTCCCTTTTTACAGGCCTTTAAAATCTTATTGATTCAAAAGGGATCGGTAGAACTTACTTTTCCTTACCTGAAACATTTAAGTATTCTTTTAGTAATATATGCTGTTATTGGCTGGATTGCTTTAAAGATCAAGCTTTGGCTTATATTTAAAAAAGCTGCTCCACAGGAAATTGCGGTAGAGAATAGTTCTCCGGGGGATAGTGAGTAGTTTTTTAGTTGCTGGTTGCTGGTTAGTGGTTGCTGGTTACTTGGTTACTGGTTGCTGGTTGCTGGTTAGTGGTTAAGAATACTAAGATTAAATTATTCAAAACAATAACACAAAAAATAAATTCAAAGAATAGCCTGCATCATCCAGACTCCTCCTTCTCAAACCTCAAAATTCCGTAACATCGAAACCCGGAACACGTACCTTATAGCTTAACCGTATAACACCTCACCCTTTATCCCTAACCTGCAACCAACAACTCGCAACCCATCAACTAGAGCCAGCAACCCGTAACCCTATACCTCGAATCCTATACGCCAATTTCTCCTTTTTTCAACCGGCTATAAAATCAAACAAAAAAACTGATATATTTGTCTGTTGTAAAATAGAAATTATATGGAAAATGTATTTGATGCAAAAGATGCTCAAAACTATATAGATAGAATCAACAGGTTGGTGGAAGATACCCATGGTTTGTGGGGGAAAATGACGGTGGATCAGATGCTGGCACACTGCTGTATAACCTACGAAATGGTATACGAACCGGAAAAACACAAAAAACCTGGGGCTATTGCAAAATTTATATTGAAGGCTTTTGTAAAACCTAAAGTGGTAGGGGAAAAAGCCTATCCAAGAGATTCTCCTACAGCACCCCAGTTTTTGATTACCACCAGAAAAAATTTTCATGAAGAAAAAACAAGACTGATAGGTTTTATTCAGAAGACACAGCAATTGGGAGCAGAGGCTTTCGATGGGAAAGAGTCTTTCTCTTTTGGAAAATTAAATGCTCAGGAATGGAACAATATGTTTGCCAAGCATCTGAACCATCACCTGGCACAGTTTGGAGTATAAACACAACATTACATGAAAAAACTTTTATTACTTTTTGTTCTGGCTGCCAATTTTGTAATGGGCCAGATGCCGGATATTTCCAATGCATGGCTGAATAATAGTAAACCTTATCTAGGCACTATCGGAAACAAGGGGCAGGAACTGAAACTAAAGATCAATATCTCTGAACAGAATAAAAAAAATGATCAGGAATATTTCGTTTCAGGGTATTCTCTTGTAGATACCAATTATACAAAATTTGAAGGTAAAATTACCATTTCAAAATATAAAGATTCCAGGAAGCAGGGAACAGTATATGGCGAATATGAGCTGGCAGAAGAGAATAAAGGAAAGCATTCCGGCCTTTTCAAAGGGAAATTTACCTATAATTTTAAATGGAACAAGAAAACAGAGAAAATTGAAGGGCAGTACATTGAGCTTACAGGAGACTGGAAAAGTTATGACGGAACCCTTGAATTTAAAACCCATCTGAAAAATCAGTAACAGCCCCTCATCATCTTATACCGGACTTAAAAATACCTCAGACCTCAGGTCTTATCTTAAAAACTCACTAACACTATGAAACTAGGCGCATTTTCAATCAGCTTAAGCGTAAAGGATCTTCAGAAATCCAAAGACTTCTATGAGAAGCTGGGTTTTACAACAATGGCAGGAACGGAAGAACAGAACTACCTGATCATGAAAAACGGTTCCACACTGATAGGGCTTTTCCAGGCCATGTTCGACGGGAATATGCTTACTTTCAATCCGGGATGGGATGAAAATGCACAAAATCTTGATTCTTTTGATGATGTACGCGAAATTCAGAAAAGATTAAAAGAAAGTGGAGTGGAAATCGGCAGAGAAGCAGACGAAACAACCTCAGGACCTGAACATATCTACCTGAAAGATCCGGATGGCAATATGATTTTAATAGATCAGCACAGGTAGATCAGGATCATTATACAAAGATGACTTAAAACAAACTTAACTTATAAAAAACAATCATGGCAACAGTAAACGTTTATTTAACATTCAACGGCAATTGCAGAGAAGCATTTGATTTCTACAAATCTGTGTTCGAAGGAGAATATCCTTACATCGGAACTTTTGGAGAAATGCCTCCAATGGAGGGAAAAGAAACCCCGGAAGAAGATAAAAACAAGATCATGCACGTTTCGCTTCCGATCTCTAAGGAAACGATTTTGATGGGAAGTGATACCGGCGGAGAATGGTCTTCCAGTTTCAAGGCAGGAAATAACTTTTCTATTTCTGTAAATGCAGAGTCTAAAGAAGAGGCAGACAAATTATTCGGTGGCCTTTCTGCAGGAGGACAGGTAACAATGCCTATGGCAGATACGTTCTGGGGAGCTTATTTCGGAATGTTTACTGATAAATTCGGGATTAACTGGATGGTAAACTATGACGATCCTGCGAAAATGCAGCAGCATCCTTAATCATTTGAATTCAAAATAATAAAAACCGGCAGCTAACTGTCGGTTTTTTTATTGACTGGCAAAGGCTTAAACTTCTTAGTCCTTTTTGATGATTTTATAGCTGGCCGTTTCTGTTTTGATGAGATAGATTCCCTGAGGCAGTTCGGTAATATCAAACATATTTTCATCGTTTGTCGCTTCTGCAGACTTTATGAGTTTTCCGGACTGGTCATACAAAGAAATTTTATCATTTTTATTCACATGATCAATATGGAAGATACCCGAAGTTGGATTAGGATAAATATTCCCTTTGTCTTGGATCGTGTTTTCTGAGGTTCCCAAAGTGGAAATTTTTGACCATGTAAATGCATCCAGGCACATATAAACATATCCTCCGGTGGATTGCAGCTGGATCTCATCAATTACAGTATTGCTGTTATTCTGATTATTCAGAGTGGCAAGGTCAATCAGAGTAAACCCATTGCTGATGCCTGTCGTTCCCGTAGTGGCATTGAATGTTGTATTAAAACCGGATGTTTTGGTGGTGGTAAACTTTGGAATCCCTCCTAATTTTCCTGTGATGATAAGGGTTCCTGATGAGGTAGACTGGTTTAAAGCAATATTGCTTAAAAATACCCAAAATTTTGATACTGTGAATGAAGAACTGCTCTTAAGACTGAATGAAGGAGAGCTGATATTCGTTGTTCCGGTATTGTCAATGTAGACATTGTCATTGGCTGTTCCGTTCCAGCCGGTGTTTGGATAATTGCCCTGAATTCTGAAAGTTCCGGCCTGTGAAATAATATTGAAAGTATATCCATTGCTGATAAAACTGGTACTGCCGCCAGATGAATTTTCAAAAGTTACCGTTGTTGTCTGTGCATTGATCAGTGCAATCGTGCTTAAGAAAACAAAAATGGCAAAAGAGATAATTTTTTTCATGGTATAGATTTTTAAGGGATGAAGAAAGTGAAAGACCTCCTGTCCTGTTGGATTCTGTTTGAATTTTCCTGTAAAGGATACCACAAAGTAACGATGAAAGATACAGCCGTTACAGCGTAGTAAATACCGGATTTAAAAACGCGTAGAAATACGCAGTTTTGTTCATTGCTATTGTTATAATTTTGAAAAATAGAGATTATGTTATGGAAAATAAATTTATTTCACGGTATGGTTGGTTTTTTCATAACTTGTAGTGTGCAATTACAGGAACTTTTTTAAAAACCTATTATATAATTTAAAACGAGAAAACTATGGAATTACCTAAGCATGCAGTATCATTGGATGATGCTAAAACATGGATCAGCAACTGGCAGAGTAGAAATGATATTGACGGAATGTCAATAAAAGCGCATATTATTCCTGTACAAGATGTAAATGATATTTTCAACAAGGATAAAGGCTTTGAACAATATCGCGGATATAACGCGATCACTGATCAGGGAGAGTTTAAATTTTTAATGGTAGGAGTGGATGCTTATGGGAACGATATTGTCAATTATGAGGACGGATTTTATGTATATGACATGACCACACCCTGCCCGAGTGTATGTTCTGCTGAGAAATGGTGGAATCTGTAACCTGAAAACCGAAGATCTTGGATCATTGGATTGAAATATTGTCATTAATTGGAAAAGGCATTCTGCTGATTAATCTGGCAGTATACGGTATAGGTTTTTCCGGTTCCGGAAAAGCCTATACATTTTTCATCAGTTATCTGGCCTGGATATTAATTTGTGAAATCGTATTCTATGTACTGAATTCCCAGAAGATCAATAATCTGTTTTTCTCACATTATTATCTGATAGGTCAGTTTTTGCTGCTGGGATTGTTCTTTCATGAGATTTTAACGGAAAAGTATCAGAAAAAAGCAACACGTATTCTTTTAATTACCATTCCTGTTATTCTCATCATACAGTATATGATAGATCCGGAAAAATATTATGTTTTTAATCTGTTTGAAATTTTTGTCACTTCTTATTCTATTATAATTCTGGCATTATTTCATTTGTATAATATATTGGATACTCCGAAGAAATATAATTATATAAGCCTGGGACTTTTGCTGTATCTCATAAGCAGTACGGTTATATTTTTGTCCGGAAACCTGTATACGGTGATGAACAGGAAGCTGCATAAAGAGATATGGGTTTTCAATGTTGTTATGTTTATTGTGTACCAGATTTTTATTCTGGCAGAATATCTTTCTTCCCGTAGAAAAAATGTGTAATTACTGTTATGATTTTACAAAATGAATGAAAATACAATTATTTCCACTATCGTTTATACCTTTCTGGCATTTACTTTACTGGCCGTTACGCTGATCATATTTTATTATTTTTCAAACAAGAAAATAACAAGAAATCTTATTCAGAAAAAAGAACTGGAACTCAGGTATGAGAAAGACCTTACCCATGCTATTATCAGTGCTCAGGAAAAGGAGAGACTGAGGATAGCTCAGGATCTGCATGATGACATCAGTTCAAAACTGAGTGTGGTTTCTTTAAATATCCATCTTTTGGATTTTGATAATCTTCCCAGGGAAGAGTATAATGACCTGAAAAATAAAATTATACATCTGGTCAATAAAACTGCCGAAAGTGCCAGACAGATTTCTCACGATCTGCTGCCTCCCATTTTAGAAAAATTTGGACTGCATGCTGCCATAGATGCATTGTGTTCAGAAATTAACCTGTCCAAAAAACTGCAGGTTACCTATTCCAGCAGTTTGTATTTTGCAAAAGCGGAAGATGAAAAAAATTTACATATCTTTAGAATACTTCAGGAGCTTATCAATAATTCTATAAAACATGGTGAAAGTACCCATATTGATATAGAATTTTTGGGAAAAAACGGAAAAAATACATGTATTTATAAAGATGACGGCAAAGGATTTAATCCTGATGAAAATACCCTGAAAGGGGGACTGGGCCTGCGAAATATCAGAAGCCGTGTAGAGCTGATCAATGGAACACTGAAAATTGAAAGTGAAAACAATAAAGGAACCACTGTAGAATTTACATTTTAAATATTGATGAGATGGAAAAAGATATCATTCGTGTAACAATTGTAGACGATGAAGCACTGTTTCGTCAGGGGATTTCATTGCTGATACAAAGGGAAAAAGACATAGAACTGGTGGGCGAATTCAGTAACGGGAAAGAGCTGCTTGATGCGCTTATAACCCTTCAGGAACTGCCGGATATTATTCTGATGGATCTTAATATGCCGGAAATAAACGGGGTAGAGGCTACCAAACAAATTCATATCAAATATCCTCAGATCAAAATCATTGCATTAACCAGCTATAATACAAAAGCATTTATCGTCAATATGATACAGTCGGGAGCTTGTTCCTTTCTTAAAAAAAACTCAAGCCCCGCCGAATTACTTACTGCAATCCGGGAAGTATATAGTAAAGGTTTTTTTTATAATAATGAAGTAATGGAAGCATTACATCAGAATCTTACAGAACCTAAAAAGAAAGTTTCCAGTATTTTTGATGCCAATCATATTTCCAAAAGAGAAAAAGAAGTATTGGAACTGATCTGTAAACAATACAACACTGCCGAAATTGCAGACCTGCTTTTTATAAGCTCCAGAACCGTTGAGGGGCACCGCAACAGTCTTTTGTTGAAAACCGGAGCCAAAAATACTGCAGGATTGGTGGTATATGCCATAGAAAGTAAAATTGCAGATATGAACTACTTAAAAGACCGCTTCGAATAAGCATTTATAGAATGAGTCCACTAAAAATCCAGCATCCTTTTATATTTTTTTGATTCATTGAGTTTTTACGTTTCTAAAATTTTAAAAACTTGCATTGTAAAAGTCAGAAAAATGCAAAAGGATGAAATCTGCTGTTGAAAAAGTTGTATCGTAAGTGATATTCTGGCAAAAATCCCACCTGCTTCTTATATAAATCAGATACAAAAGAAAGCCTCTTTCTGTCCTGGCATTAAATATTGTTTGCTATTATTGATTTAAAATATTAATTTTGTTAAAAACGATAGATAATAGTAATTGATAAATATGAGAAAGGTTTTTACGAGGCTGGCATTCACAGTATTAGGTTTCGGATCCGTATTGACATTTGCCCAAAAGAGTGATCTGGGGGCATGGTACATGTATTTCGGAAATAATAAGATCAGTGAGAAGCTGAACTGGCATAATGAAATTCAGTACCGTAATTTTGATGCTGTTGGAGACCTTGAGCAATTACTTATCCGTACAGGAATCGGGTATGATCTTACAGAAAATAATAACAATGTTTTATTGGGATATGGCTTCATTCTTAGCCGGCCCTATGTAAACGGCGGGAAAAAGGAGAATATTGAGCACAGGATTTTCCAGCAGTATATTACCAAACAGAAATTTGGGCGTTTCTATCTTCAGCACCGTTACCGTTTGGAAGAACGTTTTCTGGAAGATGATTTCAGGATGAGATTCCGTTATATGCTGGGAGTCAATATTCCGATTACTCAAAAGGAAATGCTGCCAAAAACGCTGTATGCTTCAGTATATAACGAAATATTCCTGCATTTCAACAATCCCGTTTTCGACAGGAACAGAGTTTATGGAGCGTTAGGATATGTCATCAACAAAAATATGAGGATTGAAGCAGGGTATATGAATCAGATCCAGGAGAACCGAAACCGGGGACAGATTCAGATTGGTTTTTACAATAATATTCCGTTTACTAAAAACTAATGAAGCTGCTGCTGAATGCCCTGATGAAAACTATTATTTGAAATAAAAAATTAAACACAAAAAATAAACACTTATGCATTCAGGAAAAAGATTCGGAGCCCGGGAGTTCATTATCTGGACCAGAAGGAGTATTTACGCTCTGATTGTGTTGTCAGCAATCCCTACAGTCCTGTACTTTCTGGGCTGGAAGTTTCTTTCCGTTCCATGGCAGCCGATTGCCATTATGGGAACAGCGGTTGCCTTTATCGTTGGATTTAAAAACAATGCCAGCTACAGCAGGCTCTGGGAAGCAAGACAGATCTATGGAGCCATTATTAATGACAGCCGTAGCTTTGGGTATATGCTGAGAGATGCGCTGCTTTCCAAAGATCCGGATAAGGTAAAAGAAATGTTTTTTCGTCATTATGCATGGCTTACTGCATTGAGATTTCAGCTTCGTGAGCCCAGAGCATGGGAAAACATGGGCACAGATCAGTTTGATGAATATGCTAAGAAATATGATATTCCGGAAAGACTCTCCAAACTGGATGAGGAACTGAAAAAATACCTTTCTGGGCCCGAGCTTCAGTATATTTTGAGCAAAAAGAACAGGGCTACACAATTAATGGCCAGCCAGAGCAAGGCTTTGTCAGAAGCTTATGAAAAAGGGGCAGTCAATGATTTTCAATGGACGCAGATCAACCAGCAACTGGTAAAATTCACCGATAATCAGGGGAAAGCTGAAAGAATTAAAAACTTTCCATATCCCAGAAATTTCTCTTCCATCACCACTTATCTTTTGCTTTTATTCATTGTTTTTGTGCCTTTCGGTTTATTGAAGGAATTTGATAAACTGGGTGACGGAACCATGGTGGAAGGATGGACTTTATGGTTTAATATTCCGTTTTCTTTATTGGTGACATGGTGTTTTCATACCCTGGACAGTGTGGGGGAAGCTTCGGTTAATCCCTTTGAAGGAAGTCCCAATGACGTTCCCATCACCCAGATCAGCCGTACCATTGAAATCGATATGAGAGATATGCTGGATGAATCTGATCTTCCGCCTGCTATTACTCCGAAGAATAATATCGTGCTTTAGATTGGCCTTTTTATGATCTTAGATATTGATTAATGACAGACTTCGGATATATCTAAACCTATCAGGTTTGGTAATAATAAATATTGATACCAAAAATAAAAATAATACTTAAAAAAACTAACTCAAAATGATTCACAGCTATGTTATAATATCCATTGCAGTCCTGCTGTCTGTGATGATATTGGTAATGATCGGCCAGAAATTAAAAGTAGCTTACCCTATTTTTCTTGTGATTGCAGGATTATTGATAAGCTTTGTGCCGGGAATGCCACGCATTGAAATAGAGCCTGACCTTGTTTTTCTTATTTTCCTGCCGCCTATTTTGTTTGAGGCAGCCTGGTTTACCTCATGGCAGGATTTTCATAAGTGGAGAAAACAGATTTTTTCCATGGCTTTCGGATTGGTATTTTTAACCTCAATAGTGGTCGCTTACCTTTCGTCTTCCATTATTCCCGGACTTACCGTGGCAATGGGCTTCTTGCTGGGAGGAGTGAATTCTCCGCCGGATGCTGTTGCTGCCACTTCGGTTCTTAAGCATATGAAAATTCCAAAGAAAATCACTAATATTCTGGAAGGGGAGAGTCTTATCAATGATGCATCCAGTTTAATTGTATTTAAGTTTGCTCTGGCAGCCGTTATTTCCGGACAGTTTATCTGGAGGGATGCCGTTCAGGATTTCTTTACGATGGCAATCGGTGGAATTGCAGTAGGAGTGGCGGTAGGTTTCCTGTTTGGTGCTTTGTTAAAAGTTATCCCGACCAATTCCAATATAGATACCATTATTACCCTGATTGTACCTTACATTATGTATGTGGGTGCAGAGCATTTCCATTTTTCAGGGGTGCTTTCTGTTGTTGCAGGAGGATTATTGATGTCTTATAACTCACACTGTTATTTAAGCCATACTTCAAGGATTCAGTCCGGGAATGTATGGAGTGTACTCATATTCCTGATGAATACCATCATCTTTATTTTGATTGGTCTTGAACTTCCTATTGTAGTAGAGGGAATGAAAGAATATACCATTTCTGAAGGTATTTTCTACAGTGTAGTCATTGGAGGTGCTATTATCGGAACAAGAATCCTGTACAGCTATGCACTGATGTATTTTCCAAGAATCTGCTCCAAAGAATTAAGGTTAAAAGTTCCTAAGCCGGATTGGCGGGAACCGTTCATTATCAGTTTTGCTGCAATGAGAGGTGTGGTTTCACTGGCTGCGGCTTTGTCAATTCCAGCTTTCCTGCCAAACGGAGAAGCATTCCCGCACAGAAATATTATTCTATTTGTAACTTTTGTTATTATATTGATTACTCTGGTAGGACAGGGATTATTGCTTAGCCCGATCTTGAAGCTGTTGAACATTCAGGATGCCGGAAGTGAATTGCCGGAAGAAAAACAGGAAGTTATTCTTATGCGTAAACTGAAAGAAACAGCATTACACAAACTGGATAATGACTTTTCTGAGCTAACGGTTACCAACAGCCTGGTTCGCCACCAGAAGCATAAGCTGGAAAATGAAATGATGCTGATGGCAGATAAAGCCCAATGTATGGCTTCCACAGGAGATTATGTGTCGGCAATCAATGAAAATAAAGATGTCTTACGGCAGATCATCCAGGCGCAGAGAAACGAATTGCACCGGATGAAAAGAGAAAAAATATTTGATGATCATGTGATGAGAAGTATTGAAATGCAGCTGGATTTTGATGAAGCCAAGATCACCGGTTTTTCCCATGGGTAATTAAAGATAAACCACAAAAGTCATAAAAGAATATAGACTGGAATAAGCCCGAATGGTGGAGAGATCACAAAATGAAAATCTATTGATTTTCAAGACTTAAGGATGCTTCTCAAGAGTAGAATCTTAAACTTTAAAACAGCTTGATTATTTTAAAAACTTTTGTGACTTTTGTGGTTGGATATTACAAAATGTGTACATTTAAACATATTAAATTTATAATATGAGCACACCCATCACAGTTCAGTATAAAATAAATGCTCCGGTTGAAAAAGTCTGGAAAGCATTGACCGATAAAAATGAAATGAAATCCTGGTATTTTGATATCCGGGATTTTGTTTTGGAAACAGGTAAGAAATTCAATTTCTTTGAGCCTGGAGGAGCCAATAAATATCACCATCAGGGTGAGATTTTAGAAGTCATTCCCAATCATAAATTAAAACATTCCTGGGCTTATCCTGATTTTTCAGATCAGAAAACAGTGGTAACCTGGGAGCTGCAGCCTGAAGACGGGCAAACCCTTGTAAAGCTGACTCACGAAAATATTGACAATTTCAGGGATTTAGGAGAAAATTTTTCAAGGCAAAACTTTACAGAAGGCTGGAATACGATTTTGGGACAGAGTTTAAAAGAATATTTAGAAAAATAAAAAATGGTCACATTACACCCTTTTACGATAGAGGATGCTCCACTACTGATTTCAAAGATAAAAGACGAAAGAATGCTTCTTCAGTTTGCCGGACCTGTATACCGTTTTCCTCTTACAGTACAACAGCTGGAAAAGGATTTGTCTGATGAAAACAGAACTTTATTTAACATTACAGACCAGGCCGGAAATACAATCGGACATGCCCAGATATTTTTAAAAGAGAAGACTTTTCTGCTGGGAAGGATTTTGATCTGGGACGAGAACAACAGAGGAAAAGGGTATGGCAAAAAAGTAATGTATGAACTTCTGAGATATGGCTTCAGCCATTTTGATAGGGAGACAGCAGAACTCAACGTCTACGACTGGAATACCGGAGCTATTGAATGTTACCGGAAAGTAGGCTTTGTTTTTGACCCGGGTGTTAAAAGTGAAGCAACGATTGATAAGGAAACATGGGTCTCTTTGAATATGAAAATCCACAGAAATACTTTTGAACCGCAGAAATCATGACACAGTTTACCGCACTAAGGCCTGTTTTATGGACGGAAAATATTGATGAAACCATAGGATTCTATATGCGTGTCCTCGGTTTTACGCTTATGGGAAGGGATGATGCCTGGCAGTGGGCTTCCCTTCAAAAAGATGAAATATACCTGATGCTTTCTCAGCCCAATCAGCATGAAGCTGCTGCTGCAATCGGTTTTTCAGGCTCATTCTATTTCAATGTGAATAATGTAAATGATCTTTGGGAAGACCTTAAAACAAAAGCCAAAATCTGCTATGAGATTGAAACGTTTGAATGGGGAATGAGAGAATTTGCGATCTATGATAACAACGGTTACATATTACAATTTGGTGAAGCAGCAGATAATATTGGCAATACGGAATAAAATTTGCTATTTTTGGAGAAATATTTAGAAATTCAATGAAAAAAAATATAATAGCGGGTTTCGCAGCGATTTTATTATTGGCGTCTTGTAATAAGGATAAAGAGATTCTTAATACATTAAACACTTATAATACTTCAATGGAAGCGAAGGGATACCATTTCGGAGATAAGCTTGAGCTTCCGAAAGAGGTAACAGAAAATGCAGAAAGCGTAACCATCAGCTTTGGAGATAAAGAAACAACAAACCTTACCATTGATCCTAAATTCTTTACATTAGGTGATAATGCTGTAACGTTCAATATTAAAACAAAAGGAGGCGAAGTCCTGAATCAGGATGCAACCATTAATGTATTTGCAAAAAATCCTGAAAAAAATATTTCTTATCAGATTGTGGCGGAATATCCTCATGATCCTAAAAACTTTGTACAGGGATTCCAGATTGAAGGAAATACCATCTATGAAAGTGACGGGCAGAACGGATCTTCCCAGATTTTAAAGTACACGTTAGGAACAACAACTCCGCTTGCTTCCACAAAACAGGCTCAGGAAGACTTTTCTGAAGGAAGCACCATTGTGGGGGATAAAGTATATCAGCTGACATGGCAGAGTAAAAAAGGCTATATCTATGATAAAAGCTCTTTAAAGCTGCTTTCGGAATTTGCCTATCCAAATGTGCTGGGTGAAGGCTGGGGGTTGACATACGATGGGAAAAACCTTATTGCTTCTGATGGCAGTAAACTTTTATATTTCCTTGATGTTAATGATCCGTCCAAGCTAATCAAGTATATTGCTGTGGCCGGAAGCTCGCAGGCATATGATCAATTAAACGAACTGGAATATCACAACGGCTTTATCTATGCGAATGTCTGGCAGAAGCCCATTATTTTAAAAATCAACCCGGCAAACGGAGAAGTGGTGGGAACTTTTGATTTCACAGAAATTGCAAAACAGAACACCAAAGGAAGTGATGATGTCCTGAACGGAATCGCTTTCAAAGGGGATAATATGCTGGTGACCGGTAAGAATTGGACAAAGATTTACGAAGTTGTTATTAAATAAGAAAGTTTAGTAATAATTTTCATTTGAATAAAATAAAGTATGTAAATTGGTAGCGTTCCTAAGGGAACGCTATCTTTAGTAAAAAAGAATTTTGAGATTACTATATCTGATATTGATTTTCCTTTTCTGTACGGCTTCGGCGCAGAATATTCTTCCTTTGGATACTTTGAAATTAAAGGAAGCAAAGGATCTGCTTGCCGACGACTACGGAAATCTGTATATCTATAAAAACAAAGATTTCAGTTTTACCAAATATGATTCTTTAGGAAAGCAGATTGGAAAAATGATGCTTACCGTTCCATACAAAGTGCAGACTGTACAAAACCCGCTGAATGTGCCACTGTTTTCTGAAAATGCCCAGGAAATGAAATTTGTGGATCAGAATATGAATGAGATTCAACGACTGGATTTTAAACAGAAATTCGGGTTCATCAGAATGGCTTATGCCGAAGATCTTCAGCAGCTGTGGCTTCTGGATGACAGTACAAAGCGTTTAATACAGTACAATTTCAGGAATGATACAACCATTAATTCTTATCCTTTTGACATCAGCTTTGAAGATCTGATGGATATGCTGGTCTATGAAAATAAGGTCTATATTTTAACGAGAAAACATATCCGGATTTACAGCCTTAAGTTTGAAAAACTTTTCGAAGCTCCTTTGGAAAACGGAAAACGATTTCGGAGAGAGAACGATCTCATCATGGTTGTCGCCGGTAATTTCATCTCACAATACGTTCCTGAAAAAGGAATGATGACTATTTTCGAAGATCCGGATGCGCAAATTGTGGATAAAAACATACTCTCTTATTTTGCAATCAAAGGGAACAAACTCTATCTTTACAGCCTTGAAAAAGTAAAGAAAGCCAAACAGCAAAAACAGCTGGAAGCTCAGCCGGAATCTCAGCAGCAGCCTACGGAAAAACCCGTAGAAAAGCCAGATGAAAATACGGCAGAGAAGCCTTCAGACAATACCTTACAGAAATTGATTGAAGACACTTCCGAAGTTCAGACTGAGGTTATCGAAAAACTTATCAATTAATCAGTAAATACAAGGAAAAAGAATATTATGCATATTGCAGTTACAGGAAACATCGGAGCAGGAAAAACAACTTTGACAACGATGCTTTCGAAGCATTACGGATGGGATGCACAATTTGAAGATGTAGATCACAATCCTTATCTGGAAGATTTTTATTCAGACATGAGCAAGTGGAGTTTTGCACTACAGGTGTATTTCCTGGGAAGCAGATTCCGTCAGGTAAAAGAGATCAGAGAAAGCGGGAAAAATATTATTCAGGACCGTACGATCTATGAAGATGCCCATATTTTTGCTGAAAACCTGAATGATATGAATCTTCTTTCAGACAGGGACTTCAATAACTATTCATCGGTTTTTGATCTGATGAAGTCTTTTGTGTCAGCTCCGGACCTTTTGATCTATTTAAAGTCAGATGTTCCCAACCTGGTTAAAAAAATCTACAAAAGAGGCCGTGAATATGAAGCATCTATCAGTATTGAATACCTTTCAAAACTGAATCAGAAATATGAAAAATGGATTTCCAATTACACAGAAGGGAAGCTTCTTATCGTTGAGGTGGATGATCTTGATTTCGTTGA
Organism: Chryseobacterium amylolyticum; assembly: GCF_051011775.1. NCBI lineage: Bacteria > Pseudomonadati > Bacteroidota > Flavobacteriia > Flavobacteriales > Weeksellaceae > Chryseobacterium > Chryseobacterium amylolyticum. The sequence continues at coordinate 547,463 of NZ_JBPCHX010000001.1, read as the reverse complement.
AAAGCCGGAAGATTTCGGATTCATTCTGGAGAAAATTGAGGCAGAACTGCACGGGTTGTTTTAACATATTTTTATCAGTACATTAAGAGAGACTCAGCGTAATTCTTTTTAAATTTGTTTAGGTCAAATTTATTTTTTGAATAATTATATCATGGTAGTTAAAGTTTTACATAACGGAAACTGTTCAAAGTCAAATGCTGTATTAGAGTATCTTGATGAAAACGGCGTGCCTTTCGAGATCATCAATATTCTTGAAGATCCTTTAAGTGTGCTTGAAATTAAAACAGTACTGAAAAAGCTTAATCAAAGTGTTTTTCATATCATCCGTAAAACAGATAAGCTCTATATTGAAAACTATGCCGATAAAAATTATTCGGAAGAAGAATGGATAAAGATTCTTTCTGAAAATCCATCTCTTATACAGAGGCCTATTCTGGTAAAAGGTTCAGTAGCAATGCTGGGAAGACCTATTGAAAATGTAAAGTTCTTTATTGAAAAATAATCAATTTAATAAATAGAAAAATCCGCTCTTTTAAAGAGCGGATTTTATTTATTGGGATCCATCTTATTGGGCCCGTTTACCGCATTATATAAAGCTTCTAATTCTTTTGGAGGGCGTCCGGAATCAAAGTCCGAAGAAGTATATTCTTTTCCATCTGAAGTAATGATCATGGATGCTATCATCGCCTGATCAGAATGTCTGCCTGTAGTAGGAGATTTCAGTTCTGATATCCTGGATAAGTCAATAATTCCAGCCAATTGGGAAACCGTTTTCCATTCCGCAGGAGCTATTTTGGTATTAGAGATCTCTTCGTTGATATTGACCTCTTTTGATAAAGGAGTAACGGTAATGCTTCTGCTGAACCCTCTTGTTCTTTCTACTAATTGAATCTTCTCAATCTTTTGCTGTTGCACAGTGTTGGTAATATTTGTTGTGTTGTTTTCGCTGTTATTTTTGTGGATGCAGCTTGTTGCAGATGTCCCTAAAATAACAGTAAACAGGATCAGTTGGATATTCATCATATTTTGTTTGTATGCTTTGGGTAATAAAAAACCGCTTCATTACTATGAAACGGCTTGTTTTTACAATAGAATAACGCCTTCTATTTTTGCTACTTCTTTATAAATATTCACAACCTGATTGGCATCTAAAACAAATGCATTAATGTTGCAGGCTGTGTATTTTCCATTTTTGCTTTCGCGGTTTCCCAGTGTAAATTTAATTCCATCAAAAACTCTGTAAATTTCAGTAAGTTTTGCCTGGTCTGTAGGAATAATAAATTTAAATAAATAATCCTCCGGAAAATCATGATGATCTTCCAGCTTTTCCCTCAAAGACTTGTAAAAATCTTCAGGGCTTGCGTGTTGATTTCCTTGTAATATATCCATCTGCAATTGTTAATATAATATAAATATAACGAAAATTTACCTATTTTCCAAATGGCCCAAGCAGCGATTTGGAGTTTTGGTGCTCATAATCTTCGATGATATTGAATAGTCCGTTTACCAGTTGTTCAGAAGCGAGCTTACTTAATCCTCCTGAATTGACTGTGTTGTTATTTCCACCCAAAAGACTGCCCAGAAAATTGCTTCCTGACAATGCTGTATTAATAGTTTTTACAACCCCATATTCATTCAGTTTTTCATCTACTTTAGGAGCAATGGCTGCAATAAGCTGTTGAGATGTTTTTTCCTTCAGAATCTGAGTAGCCGTAGTTCCCTGCATAATTCTCGTTACATCCTGAGCGTTCAGACTGTTTACAGCATCCTGCAAAATAGGTTTTGAAGTAGTAACGGTATAAGCCGCTGCCTGAGCAATATAATCTCTTTCTTTTGCCACCAGGGAAGGGGCAATCTTCTCCAGGGTAGTATTGATGTCTCTCAATTCTTTAGGAAGGGCTTTGTCTACCATATTATTCTGCAGAAATGCTTCTTTATTACTGTAGATTCCCATTCCTTTATCAATACCATTAAGCAGGATTCTTTTAATTATAGACAGCCCCATATCGGATGTGGCCAATGTTGTGCATGATTGAACACTGGTGGTAATAACAGCACCGGTCCCGATAATAAGAGCGGCTGCAATGATATATTTTTTCATTATCTTTTTTATTATCTATTTCTAAATGCTTTTGTCAAAAAGCGCACCAAAGGTAATTACTATTCTCTATTTAACAAAATATTAAATTGAGTACCTATTTTGGTGAATATTGTGTCAAAAAAAGATGAGTTATCCTTTAGAGATATGATGAATAAAAGATAGTAATTTTAAATATAAAATTATAAAATTTAACTATTTGTCATTTTTTGTTTAATAAAACAGATCAATTTTTAAATGTTTAAGATAATTTAACATTGTTGGATATTTTTTATATTTTTGGCTAATGTCTTTTTTTGAGATTTTAAATAACTCCACTTAGACAGGTACGAAATTGAATTTATTTGAATAAAATTGAAACTATATGAAACAAAGTAATTTAAAGTATTCATGTCTCATTGCTGTTCTGTACTTCGGGATGAACGTCAATGCTCAGACTACTCCAAAAGACACTGCAGCCAAAGAGCAGAAGATTGAGGAAGTAGTTTTGATAGGATATGGATCTCAGAAAAAAGAAAACGTTACCGGAAGCATCGGAATGGTTTCTGCAAAAGATCTTGCTGATAAGCCGAATGCTAACCCAATAAGCTCAATTCAAGGTAAGTTGTCTGGTGTGCAGGTTTTGAATTCCGGTACCCCGGGAAGCTCTCCAAGAATAGATATCAGAGGTGTAGGCTCCCTTACTGGTAAGACCGTATTCATTGTTGATGGAATGATCACAGATGATATTTCTTTCCTTGGCCCTCAGGATATTGAATCTATGAGTGTACTGAAAGATCCTTCTAGTTTAGCGATCTTTGGTGCAAGAGCAGCCAATGGAGCAGTTATTATTAAAACAAAAACAGGAAGAGGGAAGCCGATATTCAATTTTAATTCTTATTTAGGGATTAAGAAAGTTACCAATGTTCCTAAAATGACCAACTCTGACCAATATATCGAGCTTTATAATGAAAAGCTCATGAATGACAACGGAAATCTCAATGGTGCGCTTTCCAGGGCTAATTTCCCTGCAGATACAGATTGGTTTAATGAAATTTTCAGAACAAGTATTATTAACTCTAATGATTTCTCCGCTTCCGGTAGTTTAGGAAAACTTAATTATTATGCAAGCATAGGAAATCTACAAGATGAGGGTAATATTGCTGCAGGACAAGGTATTAATTCAGGATCCGGATTTAATAGACTTAATACGAAGTTAAATCTTAGTTATAAAATTACTGATAATCTTACGATTGGAAACAATTTTACATTTTCTAAAATGCGTACCGATCAAGCCAAAAATCCTTTATTGAATGCCTATAATGCACCTCCGATTTTCTCTGTAATGAATCCTAGTACAGGAGATTATCAATTCTTTAATGGTTATTCTATTCCTAATCCACGTGCCGTATTAGATTTATATCGTTCTCAGAACAGACAGGAAAGATTATTAAACAATGTCTGGGCAGAATATAAATTTTTACAAGACTTTACCTTAAGAGTAAGTTATACAACAGATAATTATAATACGAATTTGTACGAGTATACTCCTACATTTAATTATGTCCCTGTTTCTGATCAGAAGCCTAATAAGTTGATTACAAGAGATTCAAGAAATAGAAATTATATTTGGGATAATACATTAAGCTGGAAAAAATCATTAGGAGATCACAATCTTGAAATTCTTGCTGGTTTTTCCAGAACAAGAAACTCCTATGCTCAGACATATTTAGAGGCGCTTAACGTTAATTATGACGGAACTAATGCATCTATGAATATTTTCAACGGGACCAATATTATAATGATCGATAAGGATGTTGAGGGATATGATGTTGTTCCTTATCAGGATAGAATTGAATCTATGTTTGCCAGGGTGAACTATGATTATAAGGGGAAATATCTGGTAAATGGATCTGTCCGTAGAGATGGTACTTCAAAATACTCATCAGGTGATAGACACAGAGTATTCCCTGCAGTAAGTGCTGGATGGGTGATTTCCAAAGAAAACTTTATGAGCAATCAGAACGTGTTCAGCCTTTTAAAGCTAAGAGCAAGCTGGGGAAAACTGGGTAATCCGGACGTAACAAGGGCTTATACTTTAAGAACTACAATTCTTAAAGAAGGTGCATACTACGGAAACTCAGGAGCTCCTGCACAAACTATTGATAGAGTGATTGATCCAAATATTGGCTGGGAAACTACAACAGGTAGAGATATCGGTTTGGAAATGGGATTATTCAACAATAAATTGAAAATTGATGCAACCTATTTTGATAAAGATACTAAGGACGTAGTATATGGTGTAGTACAAGGTACTGTCTCAGGTGCTAGCAACTGGAAGAACTTTATTACAAATGCATATTCATTTAATAACAGAGGTTTTGAAGTTGCAGTAAATTATGATACGAAAATCTCAGATAAAGTAAGACTGGGAGTGTATGGTAACCTTACCACTCTTAAAAATAAAATTACATCGGTGTATGAAGGTTCATATCTTGAAACAGGAGCAAGTTTATTTGGAAACTCTATAGTAAGACTACAAAACGGGCAACCAGTAGGATCATATTATGGATATGAGGTAACAGGTGTATTTCAAACAGATGCGGAAGCAGCTGCATCCGGTCAGACAGGAGCAAAAGCCGGATGGCTTAAATTTGCAGATAGAGATGGAAATGGAGTTATTGATACCAGAGATAAGACATTCTTAGGAAGCCCAATCCCGAAAGGAACTTATGGTTTCGGAGTTAATTTAAATGTATATGATTTTGATATTGCAGTAGACTTCCAGGGAGTATTTGGTAATAAAATCTATAACTATAACCGTGAACAACGTTATGGAAATGAAAACTGGGATCTTGATTTCTACAATAACAGATGGCATGGCGCTGGAACTTCTAATGCATATCCAATGACTACCAATAATCAGTCTGTTATTCTTCCAAGCAGTTTCTTTGTGGAAGATGGAAGTTATTTCAGAATCAGAAATATTACGGTAGGATATAACTTACCGAAAGATTTTGCAAAATCTTTATTGCTTACCAAATTTAGATTGTATTTAAGTGCTCAGAACCCTTGGACAAGCTTTAAATATAATGGTTTCTCTCCGGAGATTGTGAATACAGACAGAGTACAAATGGGAGTTGATAATAATATTTATCCAATTTCAGCTATTTACACAATCGGTATGAACTTAACATTTTAATTAGAAGAACATGAAAAAAATATTTTTATCAATCGCTTTATTCTCACTTGTGATAAGTTGTAAAGACGATTATCTGGATATAAAACAGGAAGGAGTAACAGAAGCAGGTTCCTTTTTCAAAACTCAGGATGATGCAATGCAGGCAACGAATGCTATTTATGTATTTTTAAGAAGCTGGGAAAACTCTGCCTTCCCTTATCAGTTTGTATTTGGGGTTCCTGCTGATGATGTTGTAAAAGGCTCTAACCCAGGGGATGCTTCATTTATTAATGCCTATGATCAATTTACTTATACCGTTAGCGATGATGGGGTGAGAGGATATTGGATCGGGCAATGGCAGGCGGTAAACAGATGTAATCAGGTGATTACAAATGTTCCGAAAATTGAAATGGATGCTACTTTAAAAACCAGATTGGTGGCTGAAGCAAAAATGTTAAGAGCTTATTTCTATTTTAATTTATTAAGAATCTACGGTGGGGTACCAATCTTTGATGGGATTCCTTCTACTTATAAAATTCCTAGAAACTCTGCAGAAGAAGTTTATAACTTTATTATTTCAGATCTTACAAGTGCAACACAAATTCTCCCACAGACATATCCTGCTGCTGACCTTGGAAGAGTGACAAAAGGAGCCGCTTTAGGATTACTTTCGAAAGTATATCTGTATAAAAAAGATTGGCAGAAAGCATATGAGACCTCTAATCAGGTAATGTCTATGGGATATGATTTAGATCCAGATTTTAATCATGTATTCAGAATTGGAGGTGAATTTGGAAAAGAATCGGTATTTGAAGTAAACTGTGAATGTTCTACTCAATTCGGAGGAAGTCAATATGCAGAAGTTCAGGGAGTGAGAAACCAGTTCGGATGGGGATTCTTTACACCTTCTCAGGCATTGGAAAACGCCTTCGAGCCGGGAGATATCAGAAAAGAGCTTACTATTCTTAGAAACGGTGAAACAACTCCGGAGGGAGATCTTATTGCAATGGGAGACCCGAACTCTGTAACTACATTTAACCAAAAAGTATATGTTCCTAAAGCCTTAAACAATAGTGCTTGTGCTTATGGATCAAGACAGAATATAAGAATTTTAAGGTTTGCAGAAATTCTTTTAATCAATGCAGAGGCAGCTAATGAATTGGGTAATACTGCTACAGCAACTACTAATCTTAATAGGGTAAGAACAAGAGCTCAATTGGCAGGAACTACAGCTATAACGCAGGCTGCATTAAGGACTGCAATCTGGCATGAGCGCAGAGTAGAGCTTGCTATGGAAGGAGACCGTTTTGTAGATCTTGTAAGGACAGGTCAGGCAGCTACTGTACTTGCTCCTTATGGATTCAAAGCAGGGAAGAATGAATTATTCCCGATTCCATTGGATGCGATGAATGAAAGTACGGGATTATTTACACAAAACCCAGGCTATTAAATTTAATCAATAAAACTTTAGAGGAGAATGGAAGTTCTCCTCTTCTTTTAGTTAGAAACCCTATAAAAAGAGATCTCATGAAAAGGAACGTATTATCAATGGCTATTACCTCTTTATTCTTTGTGTATTCCTGTAAAAACACTCCTGTCGCTAAGCAGGAAGCTGGAAAACCTGAAGTCGTAAAAAGCAATATCACGGATGAACAACTGATGGATAGAGTACAGAAAGATGCTTTAAAGTATTTCTGGGACTACGCAGAACCTAACTCCATGCTGGGAAGAGAGCGTTACCATGAAGACAATATTTATCCGGATAACGATAAGCACGTAATCACTACAGGAGGCTCAGGATTTGGTTTGGCAACTATTCTGGTAGGAGTGGAAAGGGGATTTGTTCCAAGAAAAGAGGCTGTGAAAAGGCTTACTCATATCATGGATTTCCTGGCCAAGGCAGACCGTCATAAAGGAGCCTGGTCACATTGGATCAACGGGGAAACCGGGAAAACAGTTCCTTTCGGTAAAAAAGATAATGGCGGTGATCTTGTGGAAACGGCATTCCTGACTTCAGGAATACTGATGGTCCGTGAATATTTTAAAAACGGAAATGCAGAAGAAAAAGCCCTTGCAGCAAAATGTGACGAGCTGTGGAAAGGAATCCAGTGGAACTGGTATACCAAAGGAGGAGAGAAAGTCCTTTACTGGCACTGGTCACCGGAATACCAATGGGAAATGAACTTTCCTCTTGAAGGATATAATGAATGTCTGATCACCTATATCTTAGCAGCATCTTCACCTACCTATTCCATTGATGCCGAAACCTATTATAAAGGCTGGACCAGAAACGGAACTTATCTTACAGACAAAACAAAATACGGATTACCTCTGTATGTAAAACATAACTACGCTGAAGAATATGGAGGACCTCTGTTCTGGGCACAATATTCATATATCGGGCTTGATCCGACAGGATTATCTGATAAACTTGTGAAAAATTACTTTGAGGTCAATAAAAATCAAACCCTTATCGACTATAAATACTGTGTTGAGAATCCGAAACAGTGGAAAGGCTACGGGCCTAACTATTGGGGACTGACCGCCGGTTACACAAGAAATGAGGATGGAAGCACAGGATACACGGCACACATGCCTACCAATGATAACGGAGTGATAACCCCTACAGCTGCATTGAGCAGTTTTCCATATACACCAAAAGAATCGATGGCTTTCCTGAGGTTTATATATACCCAAAAACCTGAATTCATAGGATCTGCAGGACCTTATGATGCCACTTCTATCCATAACAACAACTGGTTTACCCCAAGATATCTGGCTATTGATCAGGGAACCATTGCCCCAATGATTGAAAATTACAGATCAGGATTCCTTTGGAAGCTGTTTATGAATGCCCCTGAAATTCAGCAGGGATTGAAAAAACTAAGCTTTCAGTCAGCCAAATATGGACTTAAGTAAATTCAATAGAAACGGCTTTTAGCCTGTTTAAAATAAAAAGATTCAAATCCATGGCTTTATCCAAAACCTAATAATATGAAATTAAAACTGAAACATCTCCCGCTTTTACTGCTGCCGTTTTCATTACAGGTGAATGCGCAGGAAATAAAAGCGGAATTCAATAAAGAAATTAAAAGACAGGAAAAAATGTCTTACGTTCTGGATTACCCGCAGAATGTAAAAGGGAACGTACCATTAATAGTTTTCCTTCACGGTTCAGGAGAGCGTGGAACTAATCTTGATCTGGTAAAGGCACACAGTCCGTTTACCTATAAAAACCTGATCAAGGAACCGGTAGCTATTCTCGCACCCCAGTGTCCGGAAGGAATATGGTGGGATACGGTTACGGTTTATAATCTGATTAAAGAAATCCAGAAAAAATATAAAATAGATGCTTCCCGTATCTACCTTACCGGGCTTTCTATGGGAGGATGGGGAACCTTGAAGCTGGCCATGGAACATCCTGAAATGTTTGCGGCAGTAGCTTCTGTATGTGCTCCTACAGATCAGGTGATGACCGCCAATATTCATCGGTTTAAAGATCTGAATATGAAAATATTTCATGGAGGAATGGATGATATTGTACTTCCTGCCAATGCTTTTAATTTTTATCAGAAGCTGCACCCTGTCAATCCAACGGCAGAATTGGTTATCTTCCCGAATGATAATCATAATTCATGGGATTCAACCTATTCAGATCCTGTATTATATGAATGGATGCTGTCGAAAAAGAAAAATAAGTAATCTGACACACAATGATGGAAAAATAGACCCATCAAATTAAAGCAAAAAATATAAAACAATAATTTAAGAAGATAGATTTATGAAAAAGTTAATTGTAATCGCCACTTTAGCATTGGCTCCCGTAATTTCCGCGCAGGAAATGGTAACGAAGCCCGTTCAGTCCTATCAGACGGCTCAGTATCAGGCCAAAAAGAAAGCTTTTGTAGACAATCTTTTATCTAAAATGACATTGGATGAAAAGATCGGTCAGATGAATCTGCCGACTTCCGGAGATTTCACTACAGGCCAGGCGCAGAGCTCTGATATCGGAAAGAAAGTAGAGCAGGGATTAGTAGGAGGATTATTCAATATAAAAGGAGCAGATAAGATCAAAGCTGTTCAGAAAGTAGCTGTGGAAAAGAGCCGTCTGAAAATCCCTATGATCTTTGGAATGGATGTTATTCACGGTTATGAAACCACTTTTCCCATTCCTTTAGGTTTAGCGGCTTCATGGGATATGAATCTTATCCAGCAGTCTGCAAGAGTAGCTGCCAGAGAAGCTGCTTCTGACGGAATCAACTGGACATTCTCTCCAATGGTGGATATTTCCCGGGAACCAAGATGGGGAAGAGTATCGGAAGGTTCAGGAGAAGATCCTTATCTGGGAAGTGAAATTTCCAAAAATATGGTATATGGATACCAGGGGAAAGATCTGGCGAACGGGAGTAATATCTTAGCTTGTGTAAAGCACTTTGCACTATACGGCGCCGGAGAAGCAGGAAGGGATTACAATACTGTTGATATGAGCCATGTGAGAATGTTCAACGAATATTTCCCACCATACAAAGCGGCTGTTGATGCAGGTGTTGCCTCTGTAATGGCTTCTTTTAATGAAGTGGATGGTGTGCCTGCCACAGGAAACAGATGGCTTCAGACTGAAGTATTGAGAAACCAGTGGAAATTTAAAGGATTTGTAGTAACAGATTATACCGGTATCAATGAAATGGTAGACCATGGTATGGGAGACCTTCAGCAGGTTTCTGCTTTAGCCTTAAAAGCTGGAGTTGATATGGATATGGTGGGAGAAGGTTTTTTAACAACATTAAAAAAATCCCTGGCAGAAGGAAAAGTTACACAGGCTGAAATTGATATGGCGGCAAGAAGAATTCTTGAAGCAAAATATGATCTTGGCTTATTTGATAACCCATACAAACATGGTGACGCAAAACTGGCGGCAAAAGAAGTCTATAATATGGAAAACCGTAATATAGCAAGAAGCACCGCTGCCCAATCCATGGTTTTGCTGAAAAACGACAATCAGGTATTGCCTTTGAAAAAATCAGGAACAGTTGCCGTTATCGGACCATTGGTCAATAACTCCATGAATATGGCCGGAACATGGAGTGTCGCTACAAAACATGCTTCATCAGTTTCTTTAATGCAGGGATTACAGTCAAACTACGGAAAAGAAGTTAAGTTTTTATCTGCAAAAGGAGCCAATATAGATTATGATGCTAAATTAGAAGAAATCTATGCGGCACACGGTAAAAAAACAGACAGAGACAACCGTTCCAAAGAAGAGTTGTTAAAGGAAGCTGTAGAGGTGGCGAACAAAGCTGATGTTATTGTTCTGGCAATCGGAGAATCTGCTGAAATGAGCGGAGAATCTTCTTCAAGAACAGAAATCACCATTCCTCAGTCTCAGGTGGACTTACTCAACGAATTAAAGAAGACGGGAAAACCAATCGCAATGGTTCTTTTCACAGGACGCCCATTAGCCTTAACGAATGTAAAAGATACTCCGGATGCTATCCTGAATGCATGGTTTGCAGGATCTGAAGCAGGAAATGCAATTGCAGATGTTCTGTTCGGAAAAGTAAATCCTTCCGGAAAGCTTCCGATGACTTTCCCAAGAAGCCTTGGGCAGGTTCCTATTTATTATAATGCTAAGAATACAGGCCGTCCGCTAAGTCAGGATAAAGTGGACAAATGTACGTATGAAAGGTTCCGTTCAAACTATATGGATGAATGTAATACACCATTATATGCCTTCGGATACGGTTTGAGCTATACGAAATTCAACTATTCCGATATGACAGTTTCCAATACCAACCCGAAAGGAAATCAGACTGTACAGGCATCTGTTACAGTAACCAATGCAGGAAACTATGATGGTGCTGAAGTCGTTCAGCTGTACATCAGAGATATGGTGGGAAGCATTACCAGACCGGTAAAAGAATTAAAAGGCTTCCAGAAAGTATTTCTTAAAAAAGGAGAATCTAAAAAAGTAACTTTCGATATTACTCCTGAAAATCTTAAGTTCTATAACGGAGAGTTGAAATATGACTGGGAACCAGGCGAATTTGATATCATGATCGGAACAAGTTCTGATCAGGTACAACACTCAAAAATTAACTGGACCAAATAATATAGGAAAGTTACTCACAGAATTGTGTATTATGTCTTTTTTGGCATGATTTTTAATAATACCTCGGTAATTACTATTATATGCAAATCGACATGAAAAAAACAATTTTATTGAGCACAATGTTCCTTGGTTCTTTGGTATTCGCACAACAAACTCACAAAGTAGGTGGTGACAGGGATGCACATGGCTGTATCGGTTCTGCAGGGTATACTTACTCTCAGATTAAAAAAGACTGTGTAAGAACTTTTGAACAGAAAATCAAGTTGACAGAAGTAGCTCCAAAAGAAAGCTATACTTCCATAGCTGCAGTTATTTTCAGCAAAGACATGAAAAAGGCTGAAGTTTTTGTTAAAGATGCAGAGACTGGAAGTATTATTTTAACCAGAGCGGGTAAAGCTAAAGCATGGAAAAAGGATGGCTATACATTGGTTCCTTACAAGAAAAACGGATACCAGCTTAAGAAAGATAATATCGTGATCTATCAGTAGATCAGATTTAAGATGAAAAAACCACTCCCAGGAGTGGTTTTTTTTGTACCTTAGAGAGAAATTAATTAATATCACTTTTTTGTGATATTTTAACCAATCAGAAAACAAAAATTTTACCTATGAAAAAAATAATTTTACTCAGTGCCTTGTCCCTTGGTTCCTTAATTTTTGCACAGAAAAGTGCTCCTGTCCTAGGAGGTGACAGAGATGTTCACGGCTGTATCGGTTCTGCAGGATACACCTACTCACAGTTAAAAAATGACTGTATAAAAACTTTCAGTCAGAAAATAAAGCTCAAAGAAGTTAACCCGGATAAAAGCTATACTTCAATGACAGCCGTAATTTTCAGTAAAAACATGAAAAAAGCTGAAATTTTTATTCCGGATGGAATGGCTAAGAGCATTATTCTGGATAAAGAAGGCAAAGAAAAAGTCTGGAAAAGCGGTTCTCACATTAAAGACAGCTATATTCTGACACCCTACAAAAAAAGTTACCAGATCAAAAAAAATGATGTTGTTATCTATCAATAGATTAGATTTAAAAATGGAAGCCACTCGGAAGAGTGGTTTTTTTGTGCATTAAAATGAATTGATAAATTTTTATACGACAAGTTTTGTCGTTGTTGATGGATATTTTTACATCATAATAGAATGAAAATAGATATAAATAGATTGAATTTGATTATTAATAGTATGATTTACAGAATACCACATTAAAATAATTTTCATGTCTTAAAAAGTGTTAAATTCGCCAAGTTTTTTATAACTAATTACTAACTCAAAAAAACAACACGGGAATGAAAAAAATCTATCTCGGAGCGCTAACCCTATGCGCTTTTTTGGGCACATCCGCCCAGGAAGTGGTATGGCAGAAAGATATCCAATCCTCTACCCAGGATTTTCTAAACCAGGTTACCACTACCATTGATCAGCAGTATCTTATCACAGGAAGTTCCATACAGTCAGGAAGCGGAAAGCCGGAGGCTGGAAGTAAGCAGAACAACGGTTACGATTTTCACCTTATCAAACTGAACCAGCAGGGTGAAGAGGTCTGGGACAAATACTTCTCAGGACAAAACCATGATTATCTCTCTGCAACGGTTACCACGCAGGATGGCGGATTTCTTCTGGCTGGTACCAGCTATTCAGGAAAAGGGTTGGATAAAAAAGAGGATTCCAAAGGAGGATCAGATATCTGGCTGGTCAGAATCAATGAATTCGGGGACGAATTATGGCAGAAAACATTGGGAAGTACTTCCGATGAAGAAGCCAGGGCAGTTATCCAGACTACCGATTTAGGATTCTTTGTTGCGAGTAACGTACAGGGCTCTTCAAAAGGTTACGGTTCCAAAGATGTTCTGATCACAAAACTGGACAAAGACGGAAAAGAACTCTCACAGGTAATTTTAGGGGGAAAAGGTTTGGATGAAGTCGAGAAGATGATTCCAACGAAAGATGGTGGAGCGTTACTGGGTATTTATTCGAGAAGTTCTGAAGTAAAGGCGGGAAGCGGGAAGCTGGAAGCTGGAAGTGGCGTGAAGATCGACTCTTATTCCAAAGCCAGCAGCAACTTTGGTGAAGGCGACTACTGGATCGTAAAGCTTGACAAAAACGGAAATGTAGAATGGGAAAAGAATTTCGGAGGAAAAGGTGATGATCATTTGAGAACCCTTGCTTTAACTTCAGCCGGCTTTATCATTGGCGGGGAATCCAGATCAGAAAGATCAGGAAACAAAACTGTCGGCCTGGAAGAAGGAACAGACCTTTGGCTGATTTCGTTAAATGAAAGAGGTGATGAACAGTGGCAGAAATCTTATAATTTCAAAAACAGAGACATCCTGATGGGCATGAGTGTAATACATTCTGCAGACGATAAATCTTCTAAAGGTATTCTATTGGGAGGTTATACCCAGGCGGAAGGAAGAATAGAAACGGATGATGAAACCTTCTGGATGCTGTATCTGGATCAGAATGGCAATGAGCAGTGGAGAAAACACGTAAAAGGAGAATCCAGAAAGAAGGAAGAAAGGCTTTCCGACTTAAAGCTGAACAGGGACGGTTCTATTGTTTTAGCAGGAACCAGCGCAGAAGAGCTGGGTAAAGAAAACTGGAAGATTGTAAAGCTTGGGGACAAGCAGGTTGATCAGCTCATTGAAAAATACGATATCAAAATCTATCCGAATCCTGTATCCGATTATGCTTACGTAGAAATTGGCTTTGATTTTAAAGAGGCTGATATTCTTTTGTATGATATGAGTGGAAGACAGCTTCAGAGTATTAAAACGAAGAATAAAGTAACCAAGATCAATACCCAGGCTTTGGTTCAGGGAGCATATCTGGTGACGATAAAAACGGATAACAATAAAATGGCGAATGCTAAACTGATTAAGAAGTAAATATGAATATGAATGTGAATATGAAAAAGTTTTTTGTAACAATAATTTTAACATTGATATATAGTACTGGATTTTCACAAATATTTAGAGATCCAAAGAATATATTCCCTTATGCCCCTGAAACAAGTGGTCTTCTAAAATATCAGGAAACGCCTGTTTCTAATTACACTGGAATTCCGAATATTTCAATACCTATTTATAAAGTAAAATCAGGAAGTGTTGAAGTTCCTATTAGTTTATCCTATCACGCTGGTGGTATTTTGGTATCAGAGATTGCTAGTTCAGTAGGACTAGGATGGTCTATTAGTACGGTAGCACCTATTACAAGAAAGATTAATGGATATACTGATGAGAACGGAGTAATGAGACATGATAATAATATTGATAGTTTTCTAAACGATAGTTTTGAAAATCAACGACTCAAATTAGTCTATAGTGCAAATGGTTTGTTTAATCAATCAACATCTGACCTAATGCCTGATGAATTTAGTATGTCACTTGATGAGTTTTCAGGTAGTTTTTTTTATAATCCTAAAAGCAAGAAGATTGTCACCTTTCCACTGTCTGATTTGAAGATTGATTATTATACAAAGGCTATTGATCCTGTTTATTTCAATAGAATAGATACTATTAATGTTATAGGTACAAACGGTATTAAATATATTTTTGGAGGAGATGGTGTAGAAACTTATAATCTAACAGGTTCAATGAGTGCTAGTAATTATTTCGGTGTTAATACTTGGAAAATAAAGAAAATTAAAGGAGCTGATAATGGTGAAATAATTTTTTCTTATTTAAATAATGGATATTTTAAAAGAGACTTAGCTCCCAAAACAAAAATAATTCCCTACACTAATTATAGTTTTAGTACAGGATGTACAAGTGGTTTTCCTACAGATCCTATAAATCCTGTTGAAACAGAGATCCAGTACGAAACAAAAGAAGCACTAATACAGAAAATAGAAACAAATGAAGCTGTAATCAATTTTATTTATTCTAATCGATTGGATTTTAATGATTTAAAAAAGCTTGATAAGATTATTATTAAAAATAAAGCAGGACAGATCATTTCTGAAAAACGATTTAATTATGGGTACTTTGAGACTATTCCAGAGGCTGCTGGAGTTTCAGACCCTACTGAAGATGTTACTAAAAGGTTAAAACTTCTTTCCTACCAAGAGTGTGATAGGGATGGGAAATGCATAACAACCTCTTTTGAATACTATGAGCAGAATAAAATGACACAAAGAAATTCTTATTCTTCAGATCATTGGGGATATTATAATGGTAAGCTTAATAATAATGGCTACCCTAATGTGCCTATAAAATACTATACGTTTGAAGGTAATTCTATGTATACCATAGATGGGTTTACTAAGGACCTTGAATCTCCTGTTCTTAGAATTGCAGATAAAGAAGTAAATCCTGAGTTTACAAAAACATTTTCATTGAAATCTATTACTTATCCTGGTGGAGGAAAGAATGAATATATATATGAACCTAATACTGCGAGTTCATTGTTATATCAACCAAATGATGAACATTACTTTTTAAGTAAGAAAAAAGTGATTGAAAAAGGTGAGCTATTCGTTATAAGTGGAACGGTACAAGGATATGATATTAATTATTCCCAAGTGCCAACCACTAGTGGTGGTTCAGTGAAAACATTTGTAAAAGAAATAGATTTGTCAAATTATGATAAAGAACTAAAGCTGAGTATAAGATATAAATCGACCTTTAATGCACATATTCTTTCAAATAGTTTAGATAGCAATTATTTACATGCAGATTATGGTATTTATTATTATGAAAATGGAGTGAAAAAATACTGGTTTACAGATAGTCCTATGAATAGCAACGAAATTGTAGTTAATTTTCATAAACTCAACAATGCTCAGGTTCCTATTCAGAAGATATATATAGAGATTAAGCATACATATTGGGGAGGGTTAAATCCTACTGGAAATGTTTCAGACTATATGTATTTTTATTCTCAGGTAGGTTTTAGCTGGGAAGAGCCTGACCCCAATGCAGTTGAGACTCCCATTATTTTTGGTGGAGGAATACGCATAAAAGAAATCAAGCAATATGATAATGATCAATACAAGTATTCTATGAAATATTCCTATGTAAAGGATGGAAATCCTCAGCTTTCGAGTGGAGTTTTATTTAATATTCCAATGTATACTAAGAATAATAGGTTGGGAAGAATTGCGAGCAGCCCTTGTCCTGGTAGCGGGAGCTTTGGTGTAATTAAAAATGTTCAAGATGCCATAGAACTATCAGTAAGACCTGCTATTACAGGAATGCGTACGCAAGGAAAAACAATTGGTTATACAAATGTTGAGGTTATAAGAACGGATGCTCAAAACAATAATAAAGGGAAGGAGATATATCAATATTATGTAGAGCCTCCGCTACAAACAGGAGATAATTTTTTAGCGACTACAGAAGGAACTTCTGCCAGATATGAATTTATGGAGAGTAGAGATTGGAGAAATGGACAGTTATTGAAACAAATTGTTTTAAACAATACTAATGATACTATAAAAACTATTAATAGAGATTTTTATCTTTCTGCTCCTCCAAGTGCTTCTATAAATTATCTATTAGAAAGAAATGTTAAAATGATTTTAAGTAATTTAATTTCACCAATAGATTATATGCCTGGTGGGTTACCGTTGAGAACCACTAACCAAGGGGCTTCAATGTTAGAGTCAGATGCTAATATCAATGGCGTTTTTCCTTCTTACATAGGAATGAATACTACTATCAGTCCATATCCTTTCCCCATTTTTGTAAGACACAACGATGCATTTTTATTGAAAAAAGAGACAACAACTGATTATTTCACTAGCGGCCGTAAGAAAACGAAAACATCAGAATATTTTTATGACGATGCATTATATCCAACAAAATTAACTTCCAAAAAAGATAGTTTTTCAGGAGAGGATGTTACCATTAATACCAACTATAAATATTCTCCTGAAAAAGGCAACCAAAAGCTGATCAATGCTAATATGATTGGTATTCCTTTAGAAACTGAAACAACTAGAACTATTGGAACTGCCACCAAAACAATTTCGAAGGTTGAAACCAAATATGAAAACCCATTGAACTTACTTCCAAGTTCTGTTGTTTCTACTGATTTGCAAAACGTTGTTTCTACCGAAGTGACTTACGATAAATATGATAGTAGAGGAAACCTCCAGCAATACACCACCAAGGATGGCCTTTCCACTGTAATCATCTGGGGCTACAACCTAACCCAGCCGATTGCAAAAATAGAAGGAGCGAAATTATCAGATATTCAGCAGTCCTTAATAGATTCCATTGTGACAGCTTCCAATACAGATGCATCTGCTTCAGCTAATAATGATGAGACTTCATTTTTATCTGTACTGAATACATTCAGAAATAGTCTGCCAAACTATCAGATCACAACATACACATATGATCCATTAATTGGCGTTCGAAGCATCACGCCTCCATCAGGGATCAGGGAAATATATATTTACGATTCAGCTAACACGCTTAAAGAAATCAGAGAAAACAGCCAGACCGGAAACTTATTAAAAGAATTCAAATATAATTACAAACAATAAAAAACATAAATTATGAAAAAAATAATAGTCATTGCAGGAATTTTAGCCGCTCAATTGTCTTTTGCACAGTTATATACACCTTCAGGTGCTGTCAATCAGACCACTACAGCTGCATCAACTAACGTAGGAGTTGGGGTTAATGATCCCCATTCTAATTTTGAAGTGGGTAACCAAAACGGAGGTAAGATAACAATTTCAACAGCAGGATGGAGCGGTACCTCTGCCAGTCCTAAATATCCCACATTAGAATCTGCCGGATATTTAAATTCTCCTAAGGTGAGAATGACAGCTACTGAAGAAACAGGGAATATATACGGGTCGAAATTTTCTATTTTACTTAATGATAATACCAATGCAGCCAATATGGCTGAAAGATTTTCAATCCTTTACAATGGAAATGTTGGATTGGGAAGTCCTCAGCCCAGAGAAAAACTGGATGTTTTAGGTAATATTGTAGCAGGAGCTACAGATTCCGCATTAGGGATCAATGCATTTGCAATACGATATGTAAAAGGATCATTGAATAATTGGGGTGCATTACGAAGTTCATCATCTTCCTATATGAGTTTTGGAGTAAAAGCGAACGGAGCAAATGTAGGTTGGTTGTCCAGCAGCGGGGAAGCAAGTCTTGCAAAAACAGCTATTACTGTAGGAAATGAAGGATTTAGTTTCCTGACTGCATCTTCACAGCAGGTAGCGATTGACTCTCCAGTAACACTGAATGAGATCATGAGAATTAATATCAACGGAAATACTTCACTACAGGGTAAATTTGAAGCCAAAGAAGTCAAAGTAACCTTAACCCCAACAGCTGATTTTGTATTTGAAGAAAACTATGATCTTCCTAATCTGGAAGCGGTAGCCAAACATATTAAAGAGAAAAAACACCTTCCTGAAATTGCTTCTGCCAGGGTAATGGAAAAAGAAGGCGTAAACGTTGGTGAATTTCAGATCAAATTATTACAGAAAATTGAAGAGCTTACCCTCTATGCTATTAAACAGGAAAGACAGTTAAAGGACCAGCAGGAAAAAATACAGAAATTAGAAGGAGAGAATTCAGAACTTAAAAACGCTGTTTCCGAAATTAAGCAGTTGAAAGAGCAATTCCTTATGATGAAGTCCAATACAACCCGTTAATATAGAGAAATGTATAAGAAAATATATCTAAGCATTGGGTTGCTGTGGAGTCTTCATCACTTTGGACAGGTGGTTTTAACCGCTCCCCCCGCTCCGAATACTGAAGTGGCAGATCCCCAAAGTATCCGTATGCTTCCGGGGTTCAAGTTCAGTTCTGCCAATGGAACCTTCCGGGCTTATATTGGAGGATCGTCTGCAGGTGGTGGCGGTACTTACACGCCCATCACTGTAAATTATTCGTCCAGTATTCCAGGGACAGAAAACTATATTTATACCAGAGAGTACCTGGTACCCACTGCTGTTTCAGACGGATCCCTTCAGCAGATACAGAGTGTCCGGTTTTTTGATGGGCTGGGAAGGCCGAAACAGACTGTGAGTATTAAGTCAACTCCTACAGGAAAGGATTTGGTAACCCATATTCCTTATGACAATTTTGGAAGACAGGCGGACAGCTGGCTTCCGGTGCCTATGGCTTCATTAAGCGGGAATATCCAGACCGGGGTAGAAGGAAGTGCCAACAGCTACTATCAGTCTAACGGCATTAATGATTCTTATCCTTTTACCCATAAAACTTTGGAGAATTCTCCGCTTGACCGTGTTTTAAACCAGAAAAATCCAGGAACTGACTGGCAGAACAAACCTGTTGTTTTCGGGTATGAAGCCAATGCGGCGGGCGAAGTTAAAAAATTCACCACTGTTACCGCATGGGTGGATGGTGCTACATCTTCTCAGCTTGTATTATCCGGCACATATGGGGATGCGCAGTTGTATAAAAATACGGTAACCGACGAAGACAATAATAAAACCATAGAATTTAAAAACGGCAGAGGGCAGACTTTACTGGTAAGAAAAGTCATCAGTGCTTCAGAAAATGCAGATACGTATTATGTTTATAATGAATATGACCAGCTGGCATTTGTTATACCACCTTTAGCTTCGGCTTCGGCAACCGTTTCCGCTTCCGCACTGGAACATCTTTGCTACCAGTATAAATACGATGGTAAAAACAGGCTTGTGGAAAAGAAACTTCCGGGGAAAGGCTGGGAGCAGATGATTTATAATAAGAAAGATCAGGTGATTTATTACCGTGATACAAACCTTAAGAACGGGATTAGTAATTTTGTAGCTGACCAGGCCTGGGTATTTACAAAATATGATCAATTCGGGAGGGTTGCTTACACAGGAATTTGCCGGGACGGAACCCCAAGGCAGAATATTCAGCAGTCAGTGGATAACCAGTCTGTAGACTACGAAACCCGTGGCGGAAGCCTTACCATGAATGGAATGACGATTGAATACGGGAATGTATCTTACCCTACTTACCTTGATAAAATCCTTTCCGTAAATTATTATGATACCTATCCTCAGGGAGCTCCGGCAGTAACTACGGTCTTAGGACAGGAAGTATTGCCTCAGACCACACAGAACTCAGAAGTGAGTACGAAAAGCCTTCCAACGGCTTCTTATACCAAGAATGTTGAAAATGACAGCTGGACAAAAGTTTATACCTATTATGATAAGAAAGGAAGGTCAATCGCAACGCATTCTTTGAACCATCTCGGAGGATACACGAAGACCGAAAGCTTCCTTAAATTTTCAGGCGTACCGGAGTATAGCCTTGTTGAACATAAAAGATCTGCAAATGATACCAAAGTAAATATCAAAGAAACCTTTGAATATGATCACCAGGAAAGATTAGTAAGACATTGGAACCAGGTAAATGGAGGGACTCAGGAGCTTCTGGCTGAAAATCTTTACAATGATCTGGGGCAGCTGCAGACGAAAAACGTAGGAAATACCACAGGCAGCCCACTGCAAAGTATAAAGTATGCCTACAATATCAGAGGCTGGATGACAAAAGTGAATGACCCTTCCAATCTGCAGAATAAACTTTTTGCATACGAACTGCGTTATAATAATCCTAACAGCCAGTTTTCAGGTTCTGCGAGGTATAATGGAAATATTTCCCAGATGTCATGGATTACCCAAAATGATGCGGTATTGAGAAATTATTCCTACGAATATGATGCTCTTAACCGACTTAAGGAAGGACGTTTCTGGGATGCCATGAATTTGGAAAGAGGAGAATATCATGAACAGTTGACTTATGATCTTAACGGAAACATAAAAACGCTTTTAAGAAGAGGAAGACAGCTTCCGGGATATACAGCCCCTGAAGTAATGGACAATCTGGAATACCATTATGAAAATGGGGAACAAAGTAATAAGTTATCTTATCTAAAAGAAACCGGAACCGGAAATGCCATCAGCGGATATCCGTTAGCATCAGGAAGTACAGGAAGCACCATTACTTATGATGTCAATGGAAATATGACTACTCAATTGGACAAAGGAATTTCCTCCATCCAATATAATTATCTAAATTTACCGGGTAAGATTACCCAAAACTCCAAAGTAACTGATTATACTTATAGAGCCGATGGGGTAAAGATTAGAAAGGTTTTCGGGACAGAAACCACCGATTATCTGGATGGCTTCCAGTATATGAATTCAGTATTGAAGTTCTTCCCGACAGCAGAAGGATATTTTAATGTTGAAACCGGAAAGTATGTGTATAATTATACGGACCACCTTGGAAATACCAGATTAAGTTATGCTAAAAGTGGAGCAGGAACAGAGATCATTGAAGAAAGTAATTATTACCCGTTTGGATTGAAGCATGAAGGGTATAATGTGTTGACAGGAAATCCTGCATATAAGTACAAATACCAAGGGCAGGAATTGCAGGAAAGTGGTTGGTATAGTTTTAAGTGGAGAAATTATATGCCTGATTTAGGACGATTTTTCAATTTTGATCCGCTTTCAGAGAAATTTCAATACAATTCTATTTATGCGTTTCAGGAAAATAAAATGGGTTTAGGTAAAGAATTAGAAGGAGCTGAGCTATTGCAGGAAAGAGGTTTAATAACATCAATAGGTATGACAGAATATGATGTATATACAAAAGAGCAATTACCAGATTATATGTCTTATTTAAATTATAAACCTTCTACTCCTGATCCAGAATTAATGACAGCTGAAGAGTATCCAACAAATTCGGCGGCAAAAGGAGCAGAGAATTCATCTTCATTTAAAGGAGTTATAGGTATTCTAGAATTATATAACGTTGTAAATAAAGGAATCGAAGGAGTGAAAGGGATGGTTGCTACCGATAAAAATGTAAAAGCAGTTAATTATATGGATAAATTAACAGGAGAGTTTAAGGATATGAAAACCGCATTAAGTGTGGTCAATAAAGCTGATTTAAAACTAGATAATAAAACTAAAACAGAAATTACTAATTATATATTTGATGGTTCTTTACCAAAAGATATCAATAAAAGAAATAATTCCGTAGTTAGTTTACAATCAAAAACTAATATTGTCAATACTGCAAACACTATTATGAGAAAAAATGGTATTATAGTTCGCAATGGTCCGGAAGTTAAAAAAAGGACTGAGTTAAATGAAGCTGCAAGACAACAAAAAGAAAAATTAAAAAAGGTGGGACAATGAGAATGTGGTTATTAATAATATTGTTTAGTGTTATATCAACATCTTGCAATAATAATACTTTGGCTGAAAGGAAAATAAAAAAAACAGTAATCACTTTTTTAGATGCTGTTGAAAAAAAGGATGGAAATAAATATAAATCATTAATTTATGAAAGTGAGGTTTATCCTGGAGTTATATCAATGGAAAAGAAATTTTTCTATAAAAATTACAAAAAAATCAATTCTGATGTAAATTTAAAGGAAAATATAAAAATAAAAGATACTATTTTCAATGGAGCCAAAAGGAAATATGTTCAATATCGTATTAAGAACAATAATGCAGATTATTTTCAAAAACCATTAATTATTACTTTTATATTTTATGATCAGATAGGATATGATAAGATTTATAACCATAGTATTTTTGATAATATGTTGGATTGGGAGTAAAATCCCCCGCTGGCACGAGCGTCTCACTCATGTCCACAAATAAAACAAAGCCTCTGCAATAGCGGAGGTTTTTTATGTTATAAACTGCTTCAGTCGATTATACTTTCAACCAAAATAATTATCTAAATTTACCAGGAAAGATTACCCAAAACTCCAAAGTAACAGATTATATTTACAGAGCAGACGGAGTGAAGGTAAGAAAGGTTTTCGGAACAGAAACAACCGATTATCTGGATGGCTTCCAGTATGTAAATTCTATATTGAAATTCTTCCCAACGACAGAAGGATATTTTAATGTTGAAACCGGAAAGTATGTGTATAATTATACGGACCACCTTGGAAATACCAGATTAAGTTATGCTAAAAGTGGAGCAGGAACAGAGATCATTGAAGAAAGCAATTATTACCCGTTTGGATTGAAGCATGAGGGATATAATGCATTAGCAGGAAATCCAAGTTATAAGTACAAATATAATGGCAAAGAGTTGCAAGAGACTGGAATGTATGATTATGGAGCGAGATTCTATATGCCTGACTTAGGACGATGGGGTGTTGTTGACCCGTTGGCAGACCATTCACATAATAAAACACCATATAATTATTGTTCTGGAAACCCAATTAACAGGTTAGATTCTGATGGAATGTGTGATGACCCGAATTGTCCTCATGGAGGATTGCGTCGTGCCTGGGATAGTGTTGGGAGATTTTTTGGAGCTTGGGGATATGCTAACAAAAAAGAAAGTAATGTAAAGAAGAGTAACCAAGTTGAAGTAGGTCTTTTAGAATCTATTGAGCAATGGTTAGATGAGCCTGTTGAGGCAGGAACGGCTCAAGCAGCAGAAGATTTAGCACATAGTAGTATCCCTGGAAACTTTACAATACCTGATACGAATGAAGGAGTCTTATTATCTATTGCTGTAGCTTTTGGTTCCGCAATGCAGGATGCTAATGGATTTAGATATTCTAGATATGTTCCTAAAAGTACACCAAAGTTTTCAGCAAAAATAAATGGTCGTCACAATTTAAATTCTACTTCAATAGCGGGAGGGAAAACACGTGCAGGAACTTTTGCTCCAAAAGAAATATTAGATTTGGATATAACCACATACAATGCTGGCAATTTCTCGAATGCAAATAATGGAAATGGAGATGTAATTATTAATGGTAGAATTTATGGTATAAAAAATGAGGGTCAAACATTATTTCCTAGAAGTGGAGGAGCTCCCGAATTTCAAGATTTATCTCAAGGGCAAATTAAAGCAATACAATTGATGAAAACGGTACCTACTAATAAAGTAGATCAAGCCTTAAAAGGAGTCGGTGTATCTAATATAGATATTAACTTTGCAAAAGAGTTTATAAATAAATATTAATATGATTCATTTTATTTGTTATTTAAGGAGAAAAAGAAGCGATAATTATATTATTAAGTTATTAAAAGAGATTTTTAACTATGATATAAAAGAAATTAGTAATCTCATGGATGATAAAAAAAGTTTAATTAAATTCGAGAACCGCATATTAGATGATATTTCGGAGTTTCAAGTTGAGTTGAATATTTATTGTATAGATGAAGGAAGAGCTAGAGAACTTAAACTTAATAACAACGTTTCTGTAGGTATAGCTATCTCAAATAAGATTCATGAAGATGTTGTTGTTAATGATAATATTATATGTGATGAACCTTATCAATGGATTCTAATAAAGCAAAATAGTTTATTTTTAGTTGAAGAAGATGACATAGAGGATAGTAATGGAATCACATTAAATCAAAATAATAGAGTCGAAATTACCTAAATGATGAAAATTAATGAGTTTTAAAGCTGTGAGCTCCCCCACTGGCGCGAGCGTCCGCTCATGTCCACAAATAAAACAAAACCTCTGCAACAGCGGAGGTTTTTTTTATTCCTTGTTTTAAGAAACTATATTAACATACAAAATTGATCATCCAAAGTTAATAAACAAATTTTATTGTAAATATTATAAAATGAACATGTTATGTTTTTGTATTCCAAAAATATGTATATTGTATTACCAAATTAAAGCGTAATCCGAAAAGCATATAGAGTAGGAGAAAATCAAAAAATGTTACTATGAAAAATCTAAGAAAACTTTCGAAAAGAGAATTAAAAACTGTTCAAGGCGGTATCCCGATGTGTCTTGCTGGGTACTTCTGGTGTTCATTGGAAAGAAAATGCATTCCGGTAGGGTCACCATGCGGACTTATTATTGATTAACTAATTAAAAATAGTAAAAACAGGCTGTCCCAGAAATGGGATAGCTTTTTTTATGTGCTTTCCCATCAATCGACTTAGGAATCAGGAGCGTTAAGAAAATTTGAATGGAATCCGTTAAGAAATTTCCACTGTCTGAGCATGGACTTGTTCAGAACCGAAGCAGAACCGGATGATCCATGCGGGTTTGGAAATTTTAAGAGTCCATTCCAATTTTTAGCGGATGATTCCGTCTTGAACTTTTGCATGCTTTTGTTTCAAGACAAAGTATAAGTAAAATCATGAATGAAAATCATCAAAGCTGGATTTTCATCTCTCACTGAAAAACCGTATTTTTGTACATCTAAAAAGTAAAAGAACGAATGAATTCCTACAAAAATCCATTGGAAGAGCGCTACTCCAGTGAAGAAATGTTATTTAACTTCTCACACAATAACAAATTCCAGAATTGGAGAAAGCTTTGGATAGCTCTTGCTGAAATCGAAAAAGACCTTGGACTTGAAATTACAGACGAGCAGATCGCTGAGTTAAAAGCTAATGCTGAAAACATCGATTATGAGAAAGCAGCAGAGTATGAGAAAAAATTCCGTCATGATGTAATGGCTCACGTTCACGCTTACGGGGATGTGGCGCCTTCGGCAAAAGGAATTATCCACCTTGGAGCAACTTCAGCTTTTGTAGGAGACAATACGGACTTAATTCAGATCCGTGACGGACTTTTAATCTTAAAGAAAAAGTTGGTTAACGTCATGAAGAACTTAGCAGATTTTGCTATTCAGTATAAAGACCTTCCGACTTTAGGATTCACACACTTCCAGCCGGCTCAGTTGACAACAGTTGGAAAAAGAGCTACCCTTTGGTTACAGAGTTTGGTTCTTGACATCGAAGAACTGGATTTCTTCCTTGAAACACTTCGTTTCAGAGGAGTAAAAGGAACTACAGGAACTGCTGCAAGTTTCCTTGAATTGTTCAACGGAGATTATTCCAAAGTAAAGCACTTAGATAAAGAACTTTCAAAAAGATTTGGCTTTGATAAGGTTTTCGGGGTTTCCGGACAGACTTACGATAGGAAAATTGATGCGAAAGTAGTTGCTTTATTAGGGAATATTGCACAATCTGCCCATAAATTCACAAACGATTTACGTTTACTTCAGAACCTTAAGGAAATTGAAGAACCATTCGAGAAAAACCAGATCGGTTCATCGGCAATGGCTTACAAACGTAACCCAATGAGAAGCGAAAGAATCGGAGCATTGGCAAAATATGTAATGTCTCTGACAACAAGTTCTGCAATGGTAGCTTCTACACAATGGTTTGAAAGAACATTGGATGACTCTGCCAACAAGAGATTAACCATTCCTCAGGCGTTCTTAGCGGTGGATGCTATTCTGTTAATCTGGAATAACATCCTGAACGGAATCGTTGTATATCCGAACAGGATCAACAAGCATATTATGGAAGAACTTCCTTTCATGGCGACAGAATATATCATCATGGAAGAAGTAAAAGCAGGTGGTGACCGTCAGGAAATCCACGAGGTAATCAGAGTTCATTCTATGGAGGCTTCCAAGAAAGTGAAAGAAGAAGGAAAAGAAAATGACCTTATCGAAAGAATCCTGAATGATGATTCCTTAAAACTAGACAAATCAAAACTGAAAGAAGTTTTAGATCCTAAAAACTTTATTGGTTTCGCGCCGATTCAGACGGAGGAATTCGTCAAGAACGAGGTACAGCCGATTATAGACCAAAACAAAGACTTAATAGGATTGGAAGCTGATCTTAAAGTATAAAACAATATGCAGTCTTTTCGGCTGCATATTTTATTTCCAGCCTCAACTATGAAAAAACTGTTTTTAACCATTTTATTGATGCCAGTCATGTCTTTTTCTCAGGAAAAAGAGGTGTTAAAATATTTTATTTCCAAGGACAGTTTGGTGGGGGTGAAAAATCAAAAAGGGGAGATTATTATTCCGGCGCAGTTTATTAATCTTACAGGAATGAAAGACAACGAAATTGTTGAGAGTACAAATAATACTATTTTTTTTGATTCTTCTCTGGCTGATAAAAGTAAAATTGAGAAAAATTCCTGGGGAGTTGTCTTTGACAGAAAAGGAAATCTTCTTTACCAGCCCTATTCTTACGACAATGGAGCAGATTATTTCTCTGAAGGGCTGAGAAGATTTGTTAAAAACGGAAAGGTAGGATTTGTAGACAGAAATGCAAAAACAGTTATTGAGGCTGAGCATGATTTTGCATCTCCCTTCAATTACGGATATGCTGCATTCTGTGATGGCTGTGACTGGGAAAAAACAAATGATGAACACAGATCTATTGTAGGTGGAAAATGGGGAGTAATGAATGTCAAAGGAGAAACTGTTCAGCCATTAACAAAACCAACAGCTCAGGATGTTGAAATAGAGGGTAAATACTATCCTAATCCGTTTCAGTACAATGACAAGGAGAAGAATATCCTTCAGTTCTTTGAAAAGCAGAAGAAAAAGCTTTCAGACCTCTATTATGTGAACTTTTACAATAAACTGTCTGAAAAAGAAAAGAACCTGTTTTTTGAAATCGTAGAAAGACCAAAAGAAAATTTCCCCTATTATCAGGTGAATACCTATGATTACAGGAAAAAGGATCTGGATATGCTTTATCGTTTCAAATTCCTGGTCTCAGAAGATGGTAAAACATTTTATGCCATAGAAGATTATAATGATAAAAAAGTTCCTTTCGAAAACTGGCTGAAAGAAGAAATAAAAAATGCAGAGGACTTTCAGAAAGCGCATAAGGATAATCCGAATAAATTTATCAATAAATAATATAAAATTGGAAATTCGGAAGTTCAAATTTGAAGAACATACGACTTATTCCTTTAAATTTGTACGGAATAATGGCTGGAGAGAAAATCTCTTTCAAAAGTTTCCAATATAGATGGGTTTAAAGAAAGAAGCTTTAACTCAGA
The DNA here is from genome assembly GCF_051011775.1 of Chryseobacterium amylolyticum. NCBI lineage: Bacteria > Pseudomonadati > Bacteroidota > Flavobacteriia > Flavobacteriales > Weeksellaceae > Chryseobacterium > Chryseobacterium amylolyticum. Next base: position 519,331 of record NZ_JBPCHX010000001.1, on the reverse strand, counting down.
AAAAGTAAAAAGAAAAATAAATCTAATATTAAAAATCTGACATCTAATGTCTAATAACAAAAGAATTTTCGTAGAAAAAAGAGGAATTTTCGATGTTGAAAGTCCAAAAATTTTTGATGAAGTAAAAGCGGTGGTTCCGGCAGTTCAAAGCGTGAAAGTATACAATGTGTACGATATTTTCAATCTGAACGACGGAGAATTTGAAAAAGTGGTGAACAACACTTTCGTAGACCCTGTTACTGATATTTTGCATACAGAAAACCCTGCAAAGGCTATTCATTTCGGAATGGAATTTTTACCGGGACAGTATGATCAGAGAGCAGATTCTGCACAGCAGTGTATCGCTTTACTGACTGAAAATGAAAAATCAAAAGTAAGAAGTGGAAAACTGATCGAATTTGAAGGGGTTTCCGAAGCTGATTTGGTTAAAATCAAAGACCTTCTGATCAATAAAGTAGAATCTCAGGAAAAAGACTTTTCTGTTCTGGATATTCCTGCAGAAGAAACACCGTCAAAAGTGATCATTCACGAAAATTTCATTAGTTTCAATGATTCGGAACTTGAAACCTTCTATAACAACCATGGTTTTGCATTAGGATTGGATGACCTGAAATTCATCCAGGAATATTTCAAAACTGAAGAAAGAAATCCTACGGAAACAGAATTAAAAGTATTAGACACGTATTGGAGCGATCACTGTCGTCATACGACATTCGAAACAGAATTGTCAGACATTCAGTTTGAAGGCCAGTTCAAACACACATTGGAAACTATTTTCAATGATTATATCGAAAAAAGAAAATTCTTAGGCCGTGAGCTGAAGCCGATTTCCTTAATGGATCTGGCAACAGTATGCGGTAAATATTTCCATAAAACCGGAAACCTTGAAAACCTTGTAATTTCTGATGAGATCAATGCTTGTACCATTCAGATCGAAGCAGAATATGACGGTAAAAAAGAACCCTGGTATTTATTATTCAAAAATGAAACACACAATCACCCTACGGAAATTGAACCTTTCGGAGGAGCTTCCACCTGTTTGGGAGGAGCAATCAGAGATCCTTTATCGGGAAGATCTTTCGTATTCCAGGCCATGAGATTAACAGGTGCTGCAGATGTTTTGGAGCCGGTAGATAAAACATTACCAGGAAAATTACCTCAGAAAACCATTACGAAACAGGCAGCCAACGGATATTCATCTTATGGTAACCAGATTGGTCTTGCTACGACAATGGTTTCCGAAATCTATGACGAAGGCTACAAAGCCAAGAGAATGGAAGTAGGTTTCGTTACCGGAGCTGTTCCAGTAGATTGGGTAAGACGTGAGAAACCTGCCAATGGCGATTCAATCATTATTTTAGGAGGAGCCACAGGCCGTGACGGAGTAGGAGGAGCAAGCGGAAGTTCAAAAGAGCAGGACGAGACTTCTATCCACACCATGAGTTCAGAAGTTCAGAAAGGAAATGCTGTGGAAGAGCGTAAAATTCAGAGACTATTCAGAAATCCTGAAGTAACGAAGCTGATCAAAAAATCAAATGACTTCGGAGCAGGAGGTGTTTCTGTGGCAATCGGTGAAATTGCAGACTCTTTAGAAGTAAATCTTGACGTATTGCCATTAAAATACGAAGGATTAAACGGAACCGAACTGGCTATTTCCGAATCTCAGGAAAGAATGGCTGTGGTGGTAGATCCTCAGGATAAAGAAAAATTCATCAAATTCTGTGAAGCTGAAAACATTGTTGCGGTAGAAGTAGCAAAAGTAACAGATTCAGGAAGAATGCAGATGTTCTGGAAAGGAGACAAAATTGTAGACCTTTCAAGAGCTTTCTTAGATACCAACGGATGTTCAAAATCCCAGGAAGTGAAAATCACTCATCTTGAAGAAGTAAAAGAAGAAACAAAAGCTTTCACAGCAGAAAACTTCCTGAACACCCTAAAAGATAAAAATGTAGCTTCCCAGAAAGGATTGCTTGAAATGTTCGATTCTTCAATCGGGGCCACAACAGTAGCAATGCCTTTAGGAGGGAAATACCAGCAGACCCTGATGGAGGGAAGTGTGCAGACACTACCGGTTTTAGGAGCAAAAGATATTAAAACCGTTTCTTTGGCAAGCTGGGGATTCGATGCTGAAATTTCAAAACAAAACTCTCTGTTAGGAGCATCTTATGCCGTAGTGGAAAGTGTTGCGAAGATCGTGGCAATGGGAGGTGATTATAAAAACATCAGACTGAGCTTCCAGGAATACTTCGAAAAGTTAGGACAAAACCCTGAGAAATGGGGGAAACCTTTAGCTTCACTTTTAGGAGCTTATGATGCGCAGATCAATTTAGGTCTTGCAGCTATCGGAGGAAAGGATTCCATGAGTGGAACGTACCAGGATCTGAATGTTCCGCCGACTTTGATTTCTTTTGCATGTGCCAACGGAGACAAAGAAAATATCATTTCTCCTGAACTGAAAAATGCAGGAAACAAACTGTATTTCTTCAATCACACTGCCCGGGAAAACGGACTTCCAAACTATGATGCTTTAAAAGAAGTTTCTGAATTGATCTTCGAAAATATCAAAGCAGGAAAAATTGTTTCTGTGAAAACAGTAAAAGAAGGAGGTCTTGCCGTAGCATTAGCAAAAATGAGCTTCGGAAACAGGTTAGGAGCTGAAATCAATGCTGATGAAACTGTTTTATTGGCTAAAAATATCGGAAGCTTAATCATTGAAGCAAAAGAAGAATTAAGCTCAGCAGCTCTTCAGTTTATCGGAGAAGTAAAAGATTCAGGGACTTTAAAAATCAATGGTCTTGAATCTAACATTACAGACCTTGTAGCAGCCGATACCAATACATTCGAAAATCTTTTCCCAACAGTTGAAAAGGAAAAGATCACGGTTGAAATTGATGAAAAATCAAACTCAATTCATCCAAGAAATATCATCATTAAAAAGCACGGTATTGCTCAACCAAAAGTATTTGCTCCGGTATTCCCGGGAACCAACTGTGAATATGATACACTGAATGCATTCCAAAAAGAAGGTGCTGTAGTAAGCAGCCTTCCTTTGATCAATATCAATCACCAGTTACTGGATGAAAGTATTGATGCCTGGGTAGAAGAGATCAGAACTTCTCAGATTCTGGCTTTCTCCGGAGGTTTCTCCGCAGGGGATGAACCGGATGGTTCTGCAAAATTCATTGTAAACGTTCTGAAAAACGAGAAAATGAAAAATGCAGTTCATGAATTATTAGACAGGGATGGTATGATCATCGGGATCTGTAACGGGTTCCAGGCACTTGTAAAATCAGGATTGCTGCCTTATGGAAGAATAAAAGATCTGGATGAAAATTCTCCAACGTTAGCTCACAACGCGATCAGAAGGCATATTTCCCAAATGGTAACGGTAAAAGTAGTAAATGACGAAAGCCCTTGGTTAAAAGGAATGAAAGATCAGACTTTCACTATTCCTATTTCTCACGGGGAAGGACGTTTCATGGCTTCAGAAGAAGAAATCAGAAAACTGTATGAAAGCGGGCAGATTGCAACCCAGTACATTGATCTTGATGGAAACATTGCCCATGGGATGCCTTTCAACCCGAATAACTCATTATTCGGAATCGAAGGAATCACCAGTCCATGTGGAAAGATATACGGAAGAATGGGACACCCTGAACGATTTGCTGAAGGTCTCATGAAAAATATACCAACCGCGAATTATCACAACATATTCAAAAACGGTGTTGAATACTTCAAATAACAATACAAGAAAAATGATCGTCATCCATGGCGGTCATTTTTCGTCTTTGGCAGGTTTCTATGAGGAAATTTCCAGCGTCATGATGAAAAATGCGGATTGGAAGGTAGGAACATTGGATGGATTTGATGATATTCTCTACGGTGGTTTCGGAGTATTCGAAAATAAAGAAGAAATTGAAATCATCTGGAAAGAATCACAAAAGTCAAAAGAAAATTTAGGCTTTAATGCTACCCGTGAATTCTATGAAAATAAAATCAGGCAGGGAAAACCCTTCAACATAGAATTAATTCAACAAAAATTAAATGATTTATTGGAAGGAAAAGGGCAGACACTCTTTGATATTCTGATGGAAATTATAGAATCACATACCAATATTACGCTGACATTAGAATGATGAATAATGAGTAATGAGTGGAAACTTTTTCCAGCCACCTTCATCAAATCAACAAGTTGATTCTTCCTTTGTTTCCTTGAACTAAGAGAATAATAAGATCCTGCGTTAAAATCCCATAAATTCAGAAGTTTTAATAATCCCGGAATAGTTTTTCTTCCTATTTTTACTTTAACAAAACAGGAAACAATAAAGTTGAATGAAAAAGATTACTTACGGGCTGTTCTTCGGTGACAGCATTACTTACGGGGAATATGACGGTATTTTTGGAGGATGGGTAGATATTCTGAAAAGATATGCCTTACAGAAATTTCATGAAGGAAACGGAGATGAACTGATTCTTTTCAATCTCGGAATAGGTGGAGAAACTACAGAAGGCTTACTCAAAAGAATTCCTCATGAACTGGAGGCCAGAAATTCTGCTGACGGGAACATTATTTTTTTAAGCTATGGCGCCAACGATCTTGCTGTAAAAGGTGGGATTCAGGTTGTAGCACGTGAAAAATTTAAAAAAAATATTACGACGGCTGTCAATCATGCCAGACAGTTTTCCAATGAAATTTATCTTGTGAGTATTCTTCCCTTTTCTGAAAAGGTAAACGGAGTCGTGGTAAGTTCAGGGAAATTGAGAACCAATGAAGAAGTGATTGTCTACAATCAGATTCTTAAAGATATTGCTGCAGAGCATTCGCTGGGGTATATTGATTTCTATTCGGCTTTCCTTGCTGATAAAGAGGTTCTGCTTTCTGCAGACGGTGTGCATCCGAATGAAAAAGGCTATGGAATGATGGCTGAAGTAGCTATACCAATTATTGAAAAATATTTATAATGGTTTATTTGTTTTCTTATGGAACCCTGCAGAAAGAACAGGTGCAGCTTGAAACTTTCGGAAGACTTTTAGAGGGAGAAAAAGATATTTTATCCGGATATCAACTTCATATGCTTGAGATTACAGATCCCGAAGTACTAAGAAAAAGTGGGCAGAAATACCATCCGGTGCTAAAGTTTTCAGGTAATGATAATGATCATATAGAAGGTGTGCTTTTTGAGGTAACCGAAGCGGAGATCCTTCAGGCAGACGAATATGAAGTGGATGACTACAAAAGAATTGAAGCCATTTTTAAATCCGGAAAGAAAGGATTTATTTATGTCGGGAAATAGTTCCCCATCTTAAAACATCCCCATGCTGTCATTGCAAGCAAAGCGAAGCAATTTCAATAAGAATTAAAGCACTAAACTCATGTAATTTTATCTTTGGTCAACACTCTCTTTGTCATTCCGAGCAAAGCAAGGAACCTATACTTTCATATACTCACAGATTAATAGCTTATGAAGTTTAGATACCTTGCGGAATGGACAAAGGCTATGGATAGATTGTTTATATACAAAACTTCCATTTTAAACACTAATGACACTAATATTACCACAAATACCACGAATAAAATATCCAATAGGAGTGGGCTTTAGCCCACTCATTTATAAATGCAAAATTCACCGGCTTCAGCCCAAACGTAAAAAACTGCTGACATACACCTGTCACAACCTGTTCCTATCTTTGTCCTACAACAAAAATCAAAAAATGAATAAAGTAAAAGTCGATCCTTTTAATGTGATCGGAATCTCAGTAAGAACAACTAACGAAAATGGACAGGCAGGAAAAGACATCCCTTTATTATGGGAAAAAATGATCAGGGAAGACATCCTCAATTCAATCCCGAACAGGGTAGACAATACCATCTATTCCATTTACACAGATTACGAAAAAGACCATACCAGACCTTATACTACAGTTCTTGGATGTAAAGTGGGAAGTCTTGAGAACATCCCGGAAGGAATGGCTGGTTATTCTTTTGATGGTGGAGATTATATAAAATTTACCACAAAAGGGGATCTTTCAAAAGATTTAGTGATCAACGAGTGGACGAAAATATGGGAAATGGATCTGGAAAGGCTATTTACTGCCGATTTTGAAGCCTATGGAAAAAAAGCACAAAATCCTTCAGACGCAGAAGTAGATATCTTCATCGCTGTCAAATAAAAAGTTAAAGAATAAAAGATCGCTAAACTTCGCAAACTTTCCAACTTAAGACGTGAAATTCCCCTCCACTGGAGGGGTGGCGAAAATTCAAAGAATTTTTGACGGGGTGGTCTGAAACTTCAGCTTCTTTCTTCCGGCTCAGCTGAAAATATATTTCCAGTACACCAGAATTCCGACAATCACTGCTGCAATGGCGGTCAGAACTACAGCTCCGGCAGCAATATCCTTAATAAAGCCTATTCTTTTATCGAAGTCAGGTTGAATGATATCACAGATCTTTTCAATAGCCGTATTAAAAATTTCAGCACTCAAAACAGCAAAAGAGACAATGAAAACCAATGCTGCGTCTGTGTTGTTCAGTCTGAAATAGAAAATACAGAAGAGGTTGATGAAGAATATAAAAAGCTCAATCCGGAAATTTCTCTCTGTTTTAATCATCATGAAAACACCTCTGAAAGCATTGAGAAAACTTTTATGGATGGGAGGTTTTTGCATGATTTCCTAAGTTTTTTCACAAATATAGGTTTTGTATTTGATAAAAAAATGTATATCCACAGAAATCTAAGTATAATATCAAGGCTCAAAACAAATTAAGGATCTTTGTTAAAAACTCCTCCATAATATTCTTTTCTTTATTGTATCTATTTATTATATTTGTAGAAACTTATTTTATAAATCTATGAAATTTATTATTTCAAGTGGTGAACTGCAGAAGGCTTTGCAAACTGTAAGTGGCGTAATATCAAGCTCTCAATCGAGACCGATTTTAGAAAACTATCTTTTTGAATTAGACGGAAATAATGTTACCATTACAGCATCTGACGGCGAGACAACTCTTGTTACTTCCCTGGAAGTAAAGTCTGATGATACAGGTAAATTTGCTGTTCCTGCTAAAATTTTTCAGGATTTTATCAAGACTTATGGTGAACAGCCTCTGACATTTGTTGTAAAAGACAATGCCGAAGGTACCGGAAGCCAGCTTGAGATTTTAGATGAAAAAGATAATTTCGCAGTAGCATTAGACAATGCTGATGACTATCCTGAATTACCGGAATTCGACGCTTCACAGAGTGTAACGATGCCGGCAGGAGTTTTGTCTGAAGCTTTGACAAACACACTCTTTGCTACAAGTAACGATTCTCTTCGTCCGGTAATGACAGGTGTACTGTTCCAGTTTGGAGAAAATGAAACCAATTTCGTTTCTACAGACTCCCACAGATTAGTGGTGTATAAAAGAGCAGACCTAATGAATGCTGAGCCGATGGAGTTTATCATGCCTAAAAAGCCTCTTAACATTTTCAAAAATATCCTGGCAAGTTCCAATGAAGACGTTACCATCGACTTCAATGAGAATATGGCTAAATTTACTTTTGGTAAGCATATCTGGATCTGCAGACTGATCGATGGTAAATATCCGAACTATACAGCGGTAATTCCAAAGGAAAATCCAAATGTATTGACAATCAACAGAAACCTGTTGTTAGGAGCGATCAAAAGAGCATCTATCATGTCCAACAAATCTACCAACCAGGTAAGATTTAAGCTTTCCGGAAATATTCTTCACCTTCATGCAGAAGATACTGAATATGCAAACAAAGCAGACATGCAGATTCCTTGTGATTACAACGGTGAAGATATCAATATCGGATTCAGTTCCAAATTCTTAACTGAAATGCTGACCATTTTAGGATCTGACGATATCACAATGAAAATGTCTCAGCCTAACAGACCGGGGATCATTGAACCTCTTGATGGTCTTGAAGAAAATGAAAATATCTTAATGTTATCAATGCCGGTAATCGGATTGTAATAGTAAGATGACAAATAATAGAAAGCCGGAATTTTCCGGCTTTTTTTGTAATCCTGCCTTCCGATTTATAGTTGAAAGAGGTGGAATCTACTTAGAAATCAGGAGCATCAGGAAAATTTAAATGTAATCCGAAGGAAAACCTGACAATCCATGCGAGTTTGGAAATTTTAGGAAGACATTCAAATTTTTAGCGGATGATTCCCGACTTGAAATTTTGTATATTTTTGCTTCAGGGTAAAAGTATAGTAAAAACATTTTAATAAACATGAAAAAAATAACAATTCTCGGATCACTTATTTGCTCTCTATGGGCTTTTTCGCAAAAGAGTGCGAAAATGTACTATGAGCACACAAAAGATATTATCACTTACTATGCTGATAATATTGAAATCTATCCAATTTCAATAACGTTCTCCGAACAGCCGGAAACAGAAAATCTGAAGAGTCCCGAAGCATTTAAAATGATCAGAGTACTGCCTCCCAAATCAACGAAAAACAGAATTGCTTATTTTGTTGTCAATGATAAAAGAAAAGGGTGGAAAATCAAGAAAATGCCTGCTTACTACACTTTGGCTGGAGATGCTACAATAAAGACCTATGATGCTGACTATACCTATGATCTGCCTTTTCAAAAAGGGAAATCCTTTAATGTTTATCAGGGGTACAATGGAATGTTTTCTCATCAGAATGAAAACTCTTTAGATTTTGTAATGCCTGAAGGAACCGAAATTACAGCGGCAAGAGAAGGTAAAGTCATTGATGCTGTTCAGAGTAATAATACGGGATGTCCTACATCAAGTTGTGCTAATCAGGCTAATTATATTTCAATTTTACATTCGGATGGAACGATTGCGCAGTATTTTCACCTGAAACAAAATGGAGTTAAAGTTAAAATAGGAGATGAAGTTAAAAAAGGTGATTTAATAGGACTGAGTGGCAATACAGGCTGGACAAACGGCCCACATTTACATTTCCAATGCTTTCTTCCCGATCCTTCAAAACCTAAACAGAAGAATACGCTCAAAACTCTTTTCAGAACCGGTAACGGAAGCAAAACAGAATATCTTACAGAGAAAAGAACATATTCAAAAGAGTACTGAAAAGATAGTGTTTATTTGTGAGTCTATTAGTGTCATTAGTGTTTAAAAAGATTCAATCATGCAAATAAAAATCCACTCTTACCACACTTCGGATTTTCCCTCGGAATTCACTACTGAAAACTATAGCGTTTTTCTGTGGAAGGGTTCCGGTATTTTCTCAGTAGATGGCATCAACTATTCTTACAGCGGATACAATATTCTGTTTCTTTCTCCTTACCAGAAGTTGAAGCTGGCTTCTGAATCCGAGGAAGATATTCATGTACTTTTCTTTCATGGCGATTATTACTGTATAGAATATCACAAAGAGGAAGTAGCTTGTAACGGACTTCTTTTCAATAATATTTACCTGAATCCGGGAGTTGAATTGACAGAGGAAAGCTATCATTATATTCTCGAACTTTTCAGTCACATTAAAAAAGAAGAATCGGAAAAACATCAGTTTTCAGAATCCATTATCAAAACTTATATACAGCTTATCCTTGCCATTGGAAGCAAACAGAAAAGCAGTATTGAAAAAAGCGTGATTACAGGTGATAAAATTCCCAATAAAAATGCTGCAGAATTTCAGAAACTGCTGGAATCCCATTTTAAAGATGAAAAGGAACTGTCATTTTACAGTGACAAACTGAATATTACCAATAATACATTAAGCAAAGCGGTAAAGAAAGAATTTGCCAAAACACCTACTCAGCTTATCAATGAAAGAATTATCCTGGAATCTAAAAAACTGTTGCATTTAACCTACAGATCTGTCAAGGAAATTGCTTCAGAGCTGGGATTTGCAGATGAATTTTATTTCAGCAGGTATTTCAAAAAATCGGTGGGCTGCTCACCTAAAAATTACAGAGAAAAAGTTGGGATCTCGGTGGTGGCGAAAATGTCCATGTAATGTCCTGAAATGTCTATGTTGGCGCTGTATGCATGTGGATACCTTTGTTAAAAAAATAATCACATGAAAAATAACAGACTTTACGACCAACTACTACAATGGGATACATATTTTTTCAATTTTCTCAGAATTTCAATTTTCATTGTTATGGCCTGGATTGGAGGCCTGAAGGCATTTCATTACGAAGCCGACGGAATTGTACCTTTCGTAGCCAACAGCCCGCTGATGAGTTTCTTCTACAAAAATGCAGGCAATAAAGTCCTTAATAAAGATCAAAAGCTGGTCGCAGAATATACTCTGTACAAAAATCCGGAAGGGAAGATCATTCAGAAAAATATTGACTGGCAAAAGGAAAACAGAACGTATGCCTTTTCCTATGGCTTGGGAACCACGATAGTAGTGATAGGATTTCTTGTACTGCTTGGAATTTGGTTTCCTAAAATAGGAGCCGTTGGGGGAGCCTTAACATTTTTAATGTCATTGGTTACCCTGTCATTTCTGATCACGACCCCTGAAGTTTACGTCCCCAATCTGGGTGGAGATTACGCTACACCTCAATATGGTTTTCCCTATCTGTCCGGAGCAGGACGTCTTGTATTGAAGGATATTATCATGATGGCCGGAGGGTTGGTATTATTTTCTGATAGCCTGAAGAAGCTGGTAAGACCGTCGGACCAATAGTTTCCATAATTAGTAACAGAAAGATTAACGAAAATTTATTATCTTAAAATCGCTTCTAAATTTCTCTATTTCTCAAAAAAACACGACATTTGTAGCTCGAAAAATTGCACTTGAATAAGGTGTGGGATTTCAAATAAAGTTTCAAATTGAGCAGATGAACCCTTAATTTCATCTGACGAATTAAATAAGTAGATAGATTAACAAATGAAAATATCAAACAACTGGCTGAAGGACTTTGTAAAAACGGAATTAAAAACTGAAAGAATCGGTGAGTTCCTTACAGATATAGGTCTTGAAGTTGAAGGGATAGATAAATTTGAAAGTGTAAAAGGAAGCCTGGAAAGAATTGTTGTAGGTAAAGTATTAACCTGCGAAAAACATCCCAATGCTGACAAACTGAAGAAGACAACAGTAGATGTAGGAAACGGAAAAGTACTGAACATTGTTTGCGGAGCTCCTAACGTAGAAGCAGGGCAGACTGTTCCTGTGGCAGTTGTCGGAACTAAAATCTATGACAAAACAGGAAACTTTTTTGAAATCAAAGAAGCAAAAATCAGAGGAGAAGTTTCTCAGGGTATGATCTGTGCTGAAGATGAATTAGGTCTTAGCGATGATCACGGAGGAATTATGGTGCTGGACGAAACAAAATATGAGGTAGGGAAAAACTTTGCAGATTATTTTGAGTTAACTAATGATGAGGTTTTTGAAATCGGATTAACACCCAACAGAACAGACGCAATGTCTCACTATGGTGTTGCAAGAGATTTACATGCTTATCTTTCTACAAACCAGCTAAAGTCTCAGTTTAATAAAGTAGCTTCCGAAGCTTTGAATGGCGAGGGAACTCATGACTTCAAGCTTGAAATTGAAGATGCTGAACTGTGCCCAAGATATATCGGAGCTGTTATTGAAGATGTAAAAATAGCTGAATCACCATCATGGCTGAAGGACAGGCTGAAAGCGATTGGGTTAAGCCCGATCAATAATGTTGTAGATATTACGAACTATATTCTTCACGGTTACGGACAACCGCTTCACGCATTTGATGCAGATAAAATTGCAGACAAAAAAGTGAAAGTAGGCGTTGTAAAGCCGGGAACGAAGTTTACTACCTTAGATGGTGTAGAAAGAACATTGAACGGTTCTGAAATCATGATCAAAGACGGTAAAGATAACCCAATGTGTATTGCCGGAGTATTCGGTGGTGAAAAGTCAGGAGTATCTGAAACTACCAGAACAATATTCCTGGAAAGTGCTTATTTTAACCCGATTGCGGTAAGAAAAGGGGCAAAAGCGCACAGCCTGAATACAGATGCTTCTTTCAGGTTTGAAAGAGGAGTAGACCCGAATATTACAAGAACAGCAATTACCCATGCGATCAAAATGATTCAGGAAATTGCTGAAGGGAAGTTAGTAGGAGAGTTACTGGAAGAATATCCTAAGAAAATAGAAGATAACTATGTGATCCTGAGATTCTCTAAAATTGAACAGATCTTAGGAACAAAAATCCATAGAGAAAAAGTAAAGGAAATTCTAAAAGCATTGGAAATTCAGGTTCTGAATGAAATTCCTAATGGTTTTGAAATCTCCGTTCCTGCTTACAGAGCAGATGTAACAAGAGAAATTGATGTGATTGAAGAGATCTTAAGAATTTACGGATACAATAAAATTGATGCTCCACAGAAGATTTCGTTTACTCCTGTTAAGTTAAGTGCAAACGATCAGGACGAACTGGAGAACAGCTGGGCAAGAACTTTACAGGGGCTTGGTTTCAACGAAGTGATGAACAACTCATTAACCTCTGTAAAAGATGAAACTGATGCCGTAAAACTATTGAATCCTTTAAGCGGAGATCTGGCGTTCATGAGAAAGTCTTTGCTGGAAGGGCTTCTTCAGAATACAGTATATAACATCAACCGAAAAAATCAGGATATCAAGTTCTTCGAATTAGGAAAAATTTATCACAAAAAAGATAAATACGAAGAAAGAAAACAGTTGGCATTATTGGTTTCAGGAAGAGATGTTGCAGAAAACTGGCTCCAGCCAAAATCTGCAGTAAGTTTCTATAACCTTAAAGCTTATGTTAAAGTTTTATTGGAAAGACTTGCTGTAAATTATAAGGAAGTGGCATTAACGGATGACAGATTCTCTGATGCATTGGTATATGAGGCAGAAGGTAAAGCATTGGTACGAATCGGAAAAGTAGCACCTGCTTTATTGAAAGATTTTGATATCGATCAGGATTGTTTCTATGCGGAAATTGAACTGGAATATGCTCAGGAACTTCGTTCTAAAAATGAACTGAAATTCAAAGATATTCCGAAATTCAACAAGATCAGAAGAGACCTGGCTTTATTGATTGATAAAACGGTAAACTATCAGGATCTATATCAGACTGCCAAAAAGAATAAATCTCCATTCATTAAGAGCATTAACCTGTTTGATGTGTATGAAGGGAAAAATCTTCCTGAAGGCAAGAAGTCTTACGCCATGAGCTTCGAGCTGCTAAACGAAGAGAAAACACTGGAAGAAAAAGAAATTACAGAAGTAATGGATTCTTTAATCAAATCTTTCCAGAAAGAATTCAATGCTGAGTTGAGATCTTAATATTTGAAAATAGATATTTCAACATAAATAGAAACGGACTTTAAAGTCCGTTTTTTTGTTTTGAATCTTTTTTTACATATCCCGGATTAATATGTTTTGGCTAAAGCCATTGGATTGTTGGCTATTTTAAGTAAACGGGCTAAAGCCCGTTCCTGTTGAATTAACTGTATTCTGTGAATGCTTTTCTGGTCAGTCTACCCTCAATCTTTGTCACTCCGTAGGAGTCTCAGCGCTCTATATGCTAATTGTAATAGAGATTCTTTGGAAGGACAGAGCACTGGAAATTTCATATTTAAGCCTTTGAAAATAACCGGAAAATATTCAAACTAACAAGTGTTAAAGAATAATAAAATTCACGGCAGCCCGTTTAAATAATATAATTTCCGTAAATTTGGGTTAATTCAAAAAGAAAAAAATGAAAAATCTTTTTTTAAGTATATGTACAGCTGCAGTACTGGCTTCATGCGGATCAATGACAAGCCCTTCTGCATCTAAAGTAGGAAAAGCTCAGCCTGCTCTTGCCAATACAAAATGGACACTGGCTGAAACGGTAAAAGGTAAAGTTCCGACATTGAATATTGAAGGAGAGAAAATCACAGGAAATGCAGGGTGTAACAACTATTTCGGAACTGCCAGCATAGATCCGTCTACAGGTAGTTTTACAGCAGGGCAGATGGGATCCACCAAAATGATGTGCAATAACATCGGGGTAGAGCAGAACTTTATGGATATGATGGGAAAAGCAAACAAATATGTAATTTCCGGGAATACTTTAGAATTGTATAAAGACAATCTTCTGTTACTGAAATTTACCAAATCAGAATAAAAAACAAAAGGAACTCAATATTGAGTTCCTTTTTTATGTTTGGAGTGTTATTAATCTTCCTCTTCTTCGTCGTACTTAGCCAACTCTTCGTCGCACCATTTGAACGCTGCTTCTACTACTTTAGTCGCTTCGTCTGCCATAGTTTCTTCATCATCACCTTCAAGATCATCTAACCACTCAACTTCTTCTTCCTCAACGTTTAAGATAAATCTTGGATATTCTGTGTGAACTACGAATAGATCCTCTGGAAATTCCGAATTATCTGCTAATAAAAACTTTGGTAATTTCATTTTTTTAATGTTTTAACTTTCTCAAAGATAAATAAAATTATTGACTTAAAATTACTTCAAAAACATTTTTGAAACTTTTTCAGCTTTTTTGCTTTCAGAATAATCGTAGAAACCTTCTCCTGATTTTACACCAAGTTTCCCTGCTGTTACCATATTTACCAATAACGGATTGGGTGCATACTTTGGATTTTTGAATCCGTCATACATAACATTCAGGATAGCAAGACATACATCAAGACCAATAAAATCTGCAAGCTGAAGAGGACCCATCGGATGAGCCATTCCCAGTTTCATTACGGTATCAATTTCTTCTACGCCAGCCACACCGTTATAAAGTGTTTCGATAGACTCATTGATCATAGGCATTAAAATTCTGTTCGCTACAAAACCAGGGTAATCATTCACCTCTACAGGAACTTTCCCTAAAGTCTTACTCATTTCATAGATTGCATCGAAAGTCTCCTTGGAAGTGGAATATCCTTTGATGATCTCTACCAGCTTCATGATAGGAACCGGGTTCATAAAGTGCATACCGATTACCTTATCAGCTCTTTTGGTAGCTGCCGCAATTTTTGTAATAGAAATAGAAGAAGTATTGGTGGCAAGAATACAATTGGCAGGAGCCAGTTCATCCATCTGACCGAAGATCTTCAGTTTAAGATCAAGATTTTCAGTGGCAGCTTCTACGATAAGGTCTGCAGTGCCTACAGCATCATTCAGTGCTGTAAAGGTAGTAATGTTCCCTAATGTTTCTGCTTTTTGCTCTTCTGTAAGATTTCCTTTTGCAATGATTCTGTCAAGATTCGTAGTAATGGTTTTTAAACCTCTGTCCAGAGCTTCCTGAGATACATCTACAAGATTTACTTTAAAACCGCTTTGCGCGAAAGTATGTGCAATACCATTTCCCATGGTTCCAGCTCCGATAACTACAATGTTTTTAATCATTTTTCCTTTATTTTTTATAGATAGTTAAATTTTTTGCTTGTGCAAGATCCGATTGTGAAACCGTAACTGACGGATCAAAACTAACATTTCCTTTGCTGCTTTGTTCTTTGTTGTTGTTCTGATTCGAAACTGTAGCCGTAAGTCCTCTTACAAGCCTGCTTCTCTGATTTTTTGTCAGAAAGTCTGTACCAACATACAATGTGTATTCACCTTCCCTGCCCATTCCTTTTTGTATCAGGATTTCCAGACTTTTGATCTGGTATTTTCTCTTAAATTCTTTCAGAAAACTGATGACAGGCTTATCAGACGAAGGACCGCAGCAGACACTTCCATAGCTGACTTCTAAATAATTCTGATTCTTCTGTGAGTAAAAGAAAGTGAATGCAAACAGAGCAGCTGTTACTATTATTTTTTTCATGTTAAATCGCTTTAAAAATAAGCTTAAAATTTTATTTATTAAAATATTCCCAAACCTCCTTCGAAATATCAGAAATCATCCTGCAGTTTACGACATCCGTTTCCATTGAATTACTGACAAATACAGCTAATGCATAATGTTTCCCGTTGGGTAAAGTAACGATTCCGATTTCATTTTCTGCGCCTGTTAAGCCTGCTTTATTTTTCCCTGAAGCTCCCGTTTTTCTTGCGACAGGTGTGTTTTTGGGAAGTTGTTCAACTATTTTATTTAATCCGGTTGAAGTAGAAAGCATTACTTTCATCAGATACTCTGTAGATTTTTTGGATAATAACTTTCCGTCATAAAACTTTTTCAGGACATCAGCAGCGGATTTTGTTGTGCTGTAATTTTCATACTGAACATTCCAGTCCTTATGCATATCCTCTTCATTGTATTTGATCTGAAAACCTTTTACTCCTTTAGAATCCATGAATTTTTGAACAACCTGGGTTCCTCCCAACAGCTTCAGAAGAATATCACAGCCATTATTGTCACTTTTGGCAACCGTATATTCAATCACTTCGCTTAACGGAATTTCAACATTTCCGGCCGGATATTTATCACGAAGCGGCGACCATGTATTTTCCAGTAAATTCGATTTGTCCAGCATAATTTTCTGATCCAGAGAAAGTTTTCCCTGATCTGCAGCATTCAGAACTGCTGCTGCAATGTGAAATTTAAACACACTTTGCATCGGGAGTTTTTTATCTCCGTTTTTATCGTACTTAAAGCCATTTTCAAAACCAAGAACAGAAATACCAACCGTAGCTTTTTTGTTCTTAATGACCGAATTAATTTTTTGTTCCAATAAAGAGGTCTGAGCCCATGAAAATGCTGAAATCAGAAGAAAAAGAAGTGCTGTTTTTTTCATAATACGGAAATTAAAAAGCTCTCTTCTGAAGATGAGAAGAGAGCTGCAATTTAAGACAATTATTACTATTTTAATTCAAAATAATTCAGATTGGCACCATCACTTTCAAAGAAAATTCTGATTTTGTTTTCTCCCTTCTGAAGCGGAACGTTTTTTACAGAAACTGTTTTCCAGTTTTCATTTCCCCCGCTGGATGGTAGTGATACATTGGCCAGGACTTTTCCGGAAGCGGTCTCAATTCTTACATTAGAATCTTTTGCACCCGAATATCTGATATCAAATGTATAATTTTTATCCCCTTTTGACTGCACCGTATACTGCAGCCATTCTCCGGATTCTGTTTTCCCTACATAATATTGATTCGTAATCTTATCATTACACTTATAGAGGTCTACACCATCATTTCTCATTTGCTGTCCAAAATTCCATTCTGATCTTTTGGCCGGATCACTTACCCAAAGATTAATGAAATCCTTATCCAGATAAGCTGAGCCCATTCTTCCAAAGTCATATTCTGAAGCAAATATTCTTCCCGGAGCCTGATGATCTTTAAATGGCATTGTTGAAGCATCTGTTGTCTGCCTGAACATTGCGTCAATAACATCTTTTTTAACTTCCGTATTGCTCAGTTTGTAATGATCGGCAATCTGCATTAATGCTTTCTGGGCATATTCTTTTGTTGGCTTTTCTCCGCCGTTTTTCCAGTAATCCAATAGCTTTTCATATTCAGGGGTGATTTTTACATTCGCAATTCCGGCAATATTATCAATCTTTTTCATAGGCCAGAAAGCATATCCGATATTATGCTTATCCAGAAGCTGTATCAGTTCGGTAAACCAGACGTTGGAATTCTCACCGGTCTCACCCAGCCAGATCGGAATATTATGTTTTTCCCTGAGATCTAGTGCAAATTTTAACGTTTGATCATCATTATAATTCCAGTATTTGTGGAAACTGAAAGCCATATTGTTATCCCAAAGCGCAGGAAGCCCGTTGTAATTATTTCCCCATCCGTTGCCTTCAATGAAGATCATATGTTTTTTATCAACTGCTCTGATTGCAGCAGTGATATCTTTCTGCAGTTTCCAAAGCGGGGCATTCGACATTTCATCTGTACCATTTGGATTTTTGCCTGTAAAATTAATATTAGGCTCGTTAATCAGGTCATATCCTCCGATCCAGGGATGATCCTTATATCTTTCTGCCAGTTTTTTCCATAACGCTATTGTTTTTCTTTGATTTTCTTCACTTTCCCAAAGAGATGGTTTAGACTTATCATTATCCGAAATGTTGACATCATTTCCCTGACCCCCCGGCGCAGCATGAAGATCCAGGATCAGATATATTTTATTGTCTGCACACCATTTTAATAATTCATCTGTCATTTTAAAACCTTCTTCCAGCCAGGTATCTTTCCCTTTTACCGGCTCCTTTTCAATCGGAAGGGTATAAAGGTTGTAATGCATCGGAAGCCTTATCGAATTAAATCCGGATTTGGCCAGCAGATCAATATCCTGTTTGGTAATACCGTTTTTCAGGTAGGCTTTGTAAAACGCATTCATGCCGTCTTCACCAATTAACTCCGCAATTTTTTCCTTAATCTTATACTGCGGACCCGCAAAATCAGCAGTTTTCAGCATATAACCTTCCTGAAGCATCCAGCCGCCAAGGCCAAGACCTCTCAGCTGAACATTTTCACCTTTATCATTAACAATTTTTTGTCCGGAAGTCTTCAATAATTGCGATGTCCCAAATTGAGACAATAAAAACGCGGATAGTAGAATAGCTCTTTTCATAGTGGTTTCAATGGTTTAAAATAATAGGGAAATATTAGAAATTATCATGAATGATGCAAGCACACAATGAATCTGTATTCAGTTCATTTATTGTATCAGATATCCATATATGTAAAATAAAATCTTTCAATATTGTATTGAATTATTCTCCAAATATATTGTTTTTTTATTTTGAAAAAGATTTTTTATTGGTAAATCTGTAATTATTAATAAACCGTTTTTCTATAAGTTTCTTAAAAGACAAATTATACATTAATTAATAAACCCGCAACTTCATCAAATCGATTGAAAATCGATTCTTCCTTTGTTTCCTTAAAATAATGCGTTACTGAAAATAAAGCCTTTGCGTGTAAGTTTGCAATAAATAACATCAAAAATTAAAAATGCTATCTTATAACTGATTACTCAGGATTATAAGATAGCATTTAATTATTGCTTAGAAAAGTAATGTATTTTTAACTGATCAGTTTCATGATCTCTAAAGCCACTTTTAACGCTTCAGTTCCGTCCTCCAGAGAAACCTCAACATTTTTATCCCCTGTGATGGCATCTGCAAAAGAGTTTAATTCATCCAAAATTGCATTGTTAGGCTGAATATTCGGATATTCGAATAAGATCTGATTCTTTTCCCCATCTGCATTTTCAATGATCATATCAAATGGAGTAGGATTTTCAGGAGCATCTTTCATTCTGATCACTTCTGCCTTTTTTTCAAGGAAATCAACAGAAATATAAGCATCTTTCTGGAAAAATCTGCTTTTTCTCATGGCTTTCATAGAAATTCTTGAAGTCGTAAGATTAGCTACGCATCCGTTTTCAAATTCTATTCTTGCATTGGCAATATCCGGAGTCTTGCTTACTACACAGACACCACTTGCGTGGATGTTTTTAACCTTGGATTTTGCCATACTCAACAGAATATCCAGATCGTGGATCATCAGGTCCAGTACAACAGAAACATCCGTACCGCGTGGATTGAATTCTGCCAGCCTGTGGATTTCAATGAACATCGGATTGCTGATGTATTCCTTAGTCGCTATAAAAGCGGGATTATATCTCTCAACATGTCCTACCTGTGCCTTGATTCCTTTTTCCTGGCATAAACGTAAAATTTCTTCTGCCTGCTCAAGAGTCTGGGTTACCGGTTTTTCAATAAAGAAGTGAAGTCCTTTTTCAATGGCTTTTAATGCATAATCATAATGATAAATCGTCGGGGTGACAATATCCAGCATATCGATCTGCTGCAGTAAATCATCAAAATTTTCAAAATATTTATACCCGAATTCGGCTTCTAATTTCTTTCCGTTTTCAACATCTTTATCATGGAAACCTACAAACGCATATCTATCTGACTGATTAAGAAGTTTTAAATGTATTTTTCCCAAGTGTCCGGCACCTACCAAACCTGCTTTTAACATAGCTGTATTAAATTTTTGTAAAGATAGTGAATGTACATTTATTAAAATACATGACTTTTTACTTGGAGATTTTTTAAGATTAAACACATCTGTTCATTAAAGAAATTGCAGTAAATTCAAGGCCTGAAAAATAACTATGAAAAGAATAATTTCGATTGTACTCATCTTTGGATTATGCACTGCCGGATGTATAGGAGATAGTCCATATGACCCGCAGGCTAAATGTGGAACTCCTGCAAACCTGATATTTGAAAAAGCAAATAACCTGCTTTCCTGGAACATGATCAGTCAGGGCGAAGGATATTATGAAGTACAGTATGGAGAGCAGGGTTTCATTGTAGGAAAGGGAACAACCGTTGTAACCAGTAAGAATTCCTGCCATCTCCCTCTATATAAAAATAATAAATATGATCTTTATGTAAGAAAAAACTGCGGAGCAGACAATGGCCGGAGCAACTGGGCAGGACCTGTTACCGTATTGGCGGCTAATACAACCACCTGTATAAAACCTGCGTATGCAACCTATTCAAAAACAACCTTTTCTGTTAATTCTTCTGTTTTTGATGCTACAGTAACCTGGGAAAGTGATGGCGTTTCCATATATGAAACTGTTTTGACAACCAGTCCTGTGCCACCGGCAAGCGGAGAACAGGTGATTTCAGGTCAAAAAGCTGTTTATATAGGATTAAGTAAAACAGTGAATTATAACTTTTTTGTGAGAAAAAGATGTGCAGATAACACCTTCAGTGATTTTTCCGGGCCTTATCCGATAAAATGGAATTAAAAAATAAAAAGAAAAGCAGTTAACAAATGACGGCTGTGTTTTTGTGGATAATTCTTTCTGACGATTTCGGAATTCTAACTTCTAATTTCTTATTTTTGTCAAATGCAGGATTCGTTTGTACATAAAGGAAAAAGAAAGATTTTAGTAGATTACCTTCGCAACAGAATTGGAATTTCAGACGAAAATGTACTTTCGGCTATGAGTGAAGTTCCGAGACACCTTTTTATCGAAAGTATTTTTGAAGATTTTGCCTATGAGGACAGGGCATTTCCCATTCTGGCACACCAGACTATATCCCATCCTTCCACGGTAGCGGAGCAGTCTGAGCTGCTGAAGGTAAAACCTGGTGAAAAAGTGTTGGAGATTGGTACCGGATGCGGTTACCAGACCGCTGTTTTAATGGCAATGAAAGCCCATGTTTACACAGTAGAAAGGCAGAAAGATCTTTTTGATTTTTCTAAAAAGAAACTCAGGGAACTACATCTGTTCCCGAAATTCCAGAGTTTTGGAGATGGCTTTGCCGGGCTTCCTACCTTTGCTCCTTTTGATAAGATTATCGTTACCTGTGGAGCTTCTACTTTACCGACAGAATTATTAAAACAACTGAATGTCGGAGGAATAATGGTGATTCCGTTAGGGCCTACGGATGAACAGGTTTTATACAGATTTACCAAGGTAGGTCCCACAGAATTTGAAAAAGAAGAATTCGGTGCCTATAAATTTGTTCCTATGCTTGGAAGTACCAACCAATAATTGTATCACAGATACGGAATCGGCAGACCTACTGGTCTCAGACACCAATGCCATTGTAAAAACAATATAACAATAAGAACGGACTATTGGGTCCGTTTTTTTATGAATGAAATTTAAAAGGTTTAAACTAAAATTAAAATATTTTAACTGATTTCGGAATGAAAATTGGATTCACATCAGAACCCAATCACTAAAATCTTACTATTATGGATACGAACAGATTCAAAGCGTCACATGATTTTAGTAATCTTCAGAAAAACCTGCACAATAACCCGGGATATAGTGTAGAAAGCTATTCACAGCAGGTAAAAGATTACATCAGCGACATGAAAAAGAGGAATCAGGAAGCTACCAAGCAGGGATTTATGGCGCAGGCTCAGAAATCTGCAAAAGAAGTTTGGGCTGAGATTCAGGAAATTGCTTCGGAAGCCTGGGAGAAGAATAAAAACCATTCAGATGAAAAGAAATAATTTTTAATATTAAAGTTCAGAAACCTTACTTTTTGCGAGTGAGGTTTTTTATTGAAAACCATTAAACCATCACAATGAAAGTCTTTATCAATAAAAGAATTCCGGAAGCAGGAATTAAAATGCTGGAAGAATCTGGTCTTGAAATAATTTTCCCGGAAAAAGAAAATCTGTCTTATGAAGAATGGCTGAATTACTGTAAAAATACCGATACTGTTTTAAGTATTGGAACAGAATTTAAATATGACAAAAATTTCTTTGAAGCCTGCCCGGACGTTAAAGCCATTGCATTATATTCTGTAGGTTTTGACCATGTAGATATTAAAGAAGCCACCCTCAGAAATATTCCGGTAGGGAATACCCCGGATGTACTGAGCCGGGCGACTTCGGATGTTGCTTTCTTACTCATGCAGGCAGCAGCAAGAAGAGCAAGCTACAATTTCGGGAAAGTAAAAGAGGGAAGCTGGGGTGCATTTGATCCTTTACACGCTTTGGGACAGGAATTGTATGGAAAAACGCTGGGGATTTTTGGACTGGGACGTATCGGATATGAAATGGCAGAAAAATCAAAGAAAGCCTTCGGCATGAATATCATTTATCATAACCGTCATCATAATGAAGAAGCAGAGCAGGAGCTGGGAGCCACTTATGTTTCTTTTGAAGACCTGATCAGAAACTCAGATGTATTGAGTGTTCATGCCAACTTTACTCCGGAACATAAAGAGTTGTTTAATGAGTCTGTTTTTAAACAGATGAAACCAAATGCTATTTTCATCAATACCGCCAGAGGGGGCTTTCACAATCAAAAAGATTTATACCAGGCATTGGTTGATCAGAAAATCTGGGGTGCAGGTCTGGATGTTACCAATCCTGAACCTATGGCTGCGGATGATCCCATTCTGCAGCTTTCCAGCGTTTGCATTCTTCCGCACATCGGTTCGGCTACCGTTGAAGCCCGAAACGGAATGGCCAGACTGGCTGCAGGAAATATCATTGCTTTTGCAGAAAACAAAAAAATGCCAAATTGTGCCAACCCTGAAGTTTATTCTAATCATTCAGCCTAACTTGGAATTATTTTTGTTCTGATTACAGAAACCTTTAAATCGTAATATTATGGCACCAGAAAACAATATTAATGAACAAAACAGAAAGCTGGAACAGATGGATTATAATCCTAACGAAGATATATTCAAAAAAGAAAAACATATTCCGCTTGACGGAGACGGAAATCCTGTTTTAGATGAGGATTTTGATGAAGATAAAATTGATAAGGGACTGGATATTCCCGGTGCGGAAGATGATGATGAGATGGAAGAAATAGGGGAGGAAGATGAAGAAAATAACTATTGGAGTCTCAGCGATAATGAGGATGACCATGAAGAGGAAAATGATGATGTTTTAACTTAAATTTTTACGATAATAAACCAACCTTGCTGAATTTAGTAAGGTTTTTTTATGTTGGATAACGGCTAATAGGGTAATGGCAATTCCCCTCCTTTGGAGGGGTGGATTCAAAAATTAAAGAATTTTTGAAGACGGGGTGGTTCCAAAGTGCAATACAATAAAATTCTCCAGTTCTTTCATTACAGCACTTAGATTATTCCTCACATCAAAATCACTTATTCTGAAAACAAACAGGCCTAAAGATTCCAGATACTCCTCCCTTATGCCGTCATAAACCTGTTTCTCATCATGGCTGGACCCATCAATCTCAATGATTAGCCCCAGTGTTTTTACATAAAAATCAACAATATAATTTCCTATTATTCTTTGTCGGTCAAAATCAATTTTGTGAAAAGTTTTTGCACGGACTTTCTTCCAGAATATCACTTCACCTAAAATATGGGCTTTACGTTTTTCTTTTAATAATGCTTTTAAATAGGGATTATAGGGAAGATTTTCAACGAAATTCCTACGGATCGGAATTCCATTGATAACGGTAAGGATTTCTTTCATGATTGTGTTTATTTTTTACCACCCCGTCTTCCAAAGTTATCAACTTTGGAATCCACCCTTCCAATGGAGGGGAATGAGATGTATTTATCAAATATAGTATTTAATATCAAATGGTGACTGGTTTACAACTTAAACCATTCTTCCCTTCACCCCTTGCCTATATTTCCTAATTTGAATATCTTTAAAACTTCAAACATTGTTTAAAAACATAGACCTTTAAATAGTAATATGACATTTCAAGAACAGATACAGCAGGGGATTCCTGATCAGCTGCCACAACCGAAACCATACGAAACCAATATCAACCATGCTCCGAAGCGTAAAGAAATTTTAGGGGAAGAAGAGAAAAAACTGGCATTGAAGAATGCTTTACGTTATTTCGACCCTAAATTTCACGCAGAACTCATCCCTGAATTCAAGCAGGAACTGGAAGATTATGGAAGAATCTATATGTACCGTTTCCGTCCGGATTATGAAATGAAAGCAAGACCGATCACAGATTATCCCGGAAAATCTGAACAGGCAAAAGCGATTATGCTGATGATTCAGAATAACCTGGATTACGCGGTAGCGCAGCATCCTCACGAATTGATTACCTATGGAGGAAACGGAGCCGTATTTTCAAACTGGGCGCAGTATCTGCTGACAATGAAATATCTGTCTGAAATGAGCGATGAGCAGACATTGGTGATGTATTCCGGCCATCCGATGGGATTATTTCCTTCTCATAAAGATGCACCGAGAGTGGTGGTTACAAACGGAATGATGATCCCGAACTATTCAAAACCTGATGATTGGGAGAAGTTCAATGCATTAGGCGTTACCCAATACGGACAAATGACAGCAGGAAGTTATATGTATATTGGCCCACAGGGAATTGTTCACGGTACAACGATTACGGCTTTAAATGCTTTCAGAAAAATCAAAAAAGAACCGAAAGGAGGTCTTTTCGTAACCTCAGGATTAGGGGGAATGAGTGGTGCCCAGCCAAAAGCAGGCAATATTGCCGGCTGTGTGACGGTATGTGCCGAAGTGAACCCGAAAATTACCAAAATCCGTCATGATCAGAAATGGGTGAATGAGATCCATGAAGATCTTGATGCACTGGTAAAAAGAGTAAGAGAAGCACAGGCTAACAAAGAAACGGTTTCTCTGGCTTATCTTGGAAATGTGGTTGATGTATGGGAGAAATTCGATCAGGAAGATTTGAGAATCGATATCGGTTCAGACCAGACTTCGCTTCACAATCCTTGGGCGGGTGGTTACTATCCGGTAGGACAAAGTTTTGAAGAATCAAATATAATGATGGCTGAAAACCCTGAATTATTCAAAGAAAAAGTTCAGGAAACGTTAAGAAGACATGCGGCAGCTATCAATAAACATACAGCAAAAGGAACTTATTTCTTCGATTACGGTAATGCCTTCTTACTGGAAGCTTCCAGAGCAGGGGCTGATGTAATGGCAGAAAATCCGACATTAGGAAGAGAATTCAGATATCCGAGCTATGTTCAGGATATTATGGGACCCATGTGTTTTGATTATGGCTTCGGGCCGTTCCGTTGGGTATGTACAAGCGGAAACCCTGAAGATCTGAAAAAGACGGATGACATTGCGTGTGCCGTATTGGAAGAAATGATTAAGAACTCTCCTGAGGAAATCCAGCAGCAGATGAAAGACAACATCCAGTGGATCAAAGGAGCACAGGAAAATAAACTGGTGGTAGGTTCCCAGGCAAGAATCCTGTATGCAGATGCAGAAGGAAGAATGAAGATTGCGGAAGTCTTCAACAAAGCTATTAAAAACGGAGAGATAGGACCTGTGGTATTAGGTAGAGACCACCATGATGTCTCAGGAACAGATTCTCCTTACAGGGAGACCTCCAATATCTATGACGGCTCAAGGTTTACTGCAGATATGGCCATTCACAATGTGATTGGTGACAGTTTCCGCGGGGCTACCTGGGTTTCCATTCACAATGGTGGCGGAGTAGGCTGGGGAGAAGTGATCAACGGTGGTTTCGGAATGCTTCTTGACGGAAGCGATGATGCCGACAGAAGACTGAAGTCTATGCTTTTCTGGGACGTAAACAACGGAATCTCAAGAAGAAGCTGGGCAAGAAACGAAGGTGCTATTTTCGCTATCAAAAGAGCTATGGAAGCAGAACCGAACCTGAAGGTAACCCTGCCAAACCTTGTAGACGAAGACTTACTGTAATATATAAATTCAGCATTGGCAACGATCAACAAAAAACTGTTTTCACATCTGAACGTAGAGGATAACGATCCTGTATGGGAAAAATTTGCTGAGGTTGAATTTTCAAAAAAAAAGATATTTCCGGACCGCAAAGCTTATCTGCTGGAAGATGGGCATGTCCGGAAATATTA
Source organism: Chryseobacterium amylolyticum (assembly GCF_051011775.1). NCBI lineage: Bacteria > Pseudomonadati > Bacteroidota > Flavobacteriia > Flavobacteriales > Weeksellaceae > Chryseobacterium > Chryseobacterium amylolyticum. The sequence goes on along the minus strand of NZ_JBPCHX010000001.1, from coordinate 493,127 downwards.
CATCAGCAGCACATCGGATATGGATACCGAAATCTGTGCAGAGTTTTACTTTCCGGGAGATATTTTTACTGTTGAAGAAAAAACTTCGGATGCGGTTTACGAATCCATCAGCAGCGGTCTGGCATGGGAAATTACCCTGGCTGAGGTGAAAGATATGTTTGCTTTAAATCCACACTGCCGTTTTGTACAGAATTATTATCTCAGCAGAAAACTGAATGCGGCCATGAAGAGGGAAATGCTTTTACTGAAAAATACTCCGCAGGACCTCTATGAATACCTGCTGAAAAACAAACCCCATTACATTCAGAATATTCCTTTAAAATATCTGGCCTCTTATATCGGGATTACGCCTATCTCTTTAAGCAGAATAAGAAAAAGAATTTTGTAAGCTGGAAGCTGGAGGTTACTCTCAGTCTTCAGATTTTTTTAGGTTTAATGATTAAATTGATCCATCATTTCAAATAAAGGAGAGGTATAGTTATTCTATCACCTCAATAACTTCCATCCTTCAGCTCCCATCCTCAAAACGCCCTCATTAATTATCTTTTGTTTATTGACTGGCCTTCCGGAAGTCTTTTCCTTTGCTGGAAAAAAGAATATGGAAATACAAAAATTAAACTGGGCAGGTATCCAACTGACATCAGATCACAAAACCATCTTAATAGACGCTGTAGAAGATTACTCTTACTATAAACCCGTTTTAGGGGATGCAGTAGAGAATCTTATAGAGTTTTCAGACCATGTACAGGCAGATTATATCCTGTTTACCCATATGCATCTCGATCATTTTGATAAAGGAGTCATCCGGAAATGTTTAAAGAATGACGGAAAACTGATTGTATATAAAGGACTTGAAGATGTAGTAAGAAAAATATTGGTTGGCGTAGAGATGATTGTTCTTGATCTTGATGAAACCTTCACAGAAAACAATATCACCTTCAAACCCGTATTTGCGATGGATGGCGTGGGAGAAATACAGTCTTCATGGATTGTGGATGATGGAGAAACCAAGATCTTTCATGGCGGAGATACCATCTGGCATAACCAGTTCTGGAAGCTCGGAAAAGAAAATCCAAATATAGATTATGCCTTTTTACCCGTAAACGGTGTTGTTGTCAATTTTGAAGTTATCGGTTTGGAGTATAGCCCGGTTCCTGCATCGCTTAATCTGAAAGAAGCCTTTGCAGCAGCGCATTTGCTCCATGCAAAAAAACTGGTCCCTATACACTATGGTTTGTTTACGCATGAGAAATTTTATATTCCTCAGGTATTTGATGATCAGGATTTGAAAAACATTTCAGAGGAAGTAGGACAGGAGTATATGGTTTTGAAAGATGGAGTGATGCTGATAGAATCTCAACATCAATAGAACGGGCTCTAGCCCGTTTTCTGGACAGATAGCTTTGCCTCTTTATTGTCATTCCGGAGGAATCCAGGCTTTTACTTTAAAATGTAGATTCCATGCTCCACTTCGTTCCGCTCTGAATGACAAATGGTGCGCACATAATTTGCACAATCAACGTAGAGCTCTTCACCTCTTTTGTCATTCCGGAGGAATCCAGGCTTTTACTTTAAATGTAGGTTCCATGCTCCACTTCGTTCCGCTCTGAATGACAAATGGTGCGCATATAATTTGCACTTCTGAACTATCTTCCCAACCTTCGGCCTTTGCTCTGAATGCTATATATTGTGTATATTTAAATATAATTAAAATAACAGTCTCGGGCGATCGAAGATCGCCCGAGACTGTCTTTATTATAAAATAAAAATTATTATTTCACTGCTGCAATAGCCGCTTCATAATTCGGTTCCTGGGAAATATCCGGTACCTGCTCTTCATAAATGATTTTTCCTGATGGGTCTATTACCACAACTGCCCTGCTCAGAAGCCCTTTCATTGGAGAATCTACCAGCTCCACACCATAGTTCCACCCGAAGTCGGAACGGAAATCTGAAAGCATTACCACATTTTTGATTCCTTCCGCACCACAGAACCTTTTCTGGGCAAACGGCAGGTCTTTGGAAATACAAAGTACTACGGTATTGGGAAGATTTCCCGCCTCTTCATTGAAATGGTGCACGGAGGCAGAGCATACTCCTGTATCTACACTCGGAAAGATATTCAGAATAACATATTTCCCTTTGTAGGAATCCAGGGTCTGATCATTCATATTGACATCTGTTAGGGTAAATTTAGGAGCTGGCTTATTGAGAGCCGGTAATTTGGCATAGGTATGGACTTCCTTTCCTCCCATTAAAACTGTATTGATGGCTTTGGATTTTTGAGCAAAGCCCACTGCAGAACAGAATAAGAGTGTACTGAAAACTAATTTTGAAAACATGAAATTTAATTTTTTATGCTAAATTATTCTTTTTTTAGGACCTGAGATTAATTTTAATTCAAATAGATCAAATCTATTGTCAGAATATTTTTTTCAAAACAATTTACCTCTACCTTTATATTATAAATCTCCGGAAGAAGGAGAAGCTTATCACATAAAAAAATAGAAAGATTTATGAGTTCAGAAAATACAGCATCATTTCATCACATTTTTAAGAGTGAAAACGAAATCCCTGAAGAATATAAAGTTCCGGTGATTCACCAAAGGACTTATCTTTTGAATGGCGAACTGGTAGAGTGGAACGGTGATGTCACCGAAATCTATTCACCTGTATGCATTCCTACAGAAAACGGATTGGAAAGGAAACTGCTGGGAAGCATTCCGAATATTGGACCAAATGAAGCCATGGAAGTCCTTGAAGCCTGTGTAAAAGCCTATGATAACGGTCTTGGTGAATGGCCGACTATGTCTGTGGAAGGGCGTATAAAATGTATGCAGAAATTCGTGTACCTGATGATCCAGCAGAGAGATCTGATCATTAAGTTACTGATGTGGGAAATCGGGAAAACGCTGGCCGATTCTACAAAAGAATTTGACCGTACCGTAGATTATATCAATCAAACCATTGATGCACTGAAAGATCTTGACAGGGAATCTTCCCGTTTTCAGCAGGCGGAGGGAACCATTGCGCAGATCAGAAGAGCACCGCTTGGAGTCGTTTTAAGTATGGGGCCGTTCAATTATCCTCTGAATGAAATTTTTACCACATTGATTCCTGCCCTGATCATGGGAAATACCATTCTTTTCAAGCTTCCCAAACATGGTGTATTGGCTCACTATCCATTATTAGAAGCCTTCAAAGAAGCATTTCCAAAGGGAACAGTGAATACTTTATATGGAAAAGGCTCAGAAATCATTACCCCGATCATGGAAAGCGGAAAAGTGAATGTCCTTGCTTTCATCGGGTCTAGTAAAGTAGCGAACGGGCTGAAAAAACTGCATCCTAAGGTAAACCGTTTAAGAGCCATTTTAAGTCTGGATGCGAAAAATGCAGCCATTGTTACCAAGAATGCAAACCTGGATGTAGCGGTAAGCGAATGTATTCTAGGTTCTCTTTCCTTCAACGGACAGCGTTGCACAGCGCTCAAGCTTATATTTGTTCAGAAAGAAGTGGCACTGGAATTTACTGAAAAGCTGAGTGCTGCTGTTTCTGCTTTGAAACCGGGGCTTCCGTGGGAGAAAGATGTGAAAGTAACACCACTTCCGGAAGTCAATAAACCTCCTTACTTGAAGGAATGCATTGATGATGCCCTGCAGAAAGGGGCCGCAGTGCTGAATAAAGATGGCGGCTATACGGATGAATCGTTTGTTTTCCCGGCGGTAGTATATCCTGTAAACAGTGATATGAAACTGTATCATGAAGAGCAGTTTGGTCCCGTAATTCCTGTTGTTCCGTTTGAAGATATAGAAGAACCTATAGAATATCAGGTGAATGCTTCACACGGGATGCAGGTAAGTATTTTCAGTGAAGATCCTCAGGAGGTAGCGAGACTGATCGATCCGTTCGTGAATCTTGTAAGCCGTGTCAATATCAACTGTCAGGCACAGAGAGGCCCGGATGTTTTCCCTTTTACCGGAAGAAAAGACAGTGCGGAAGGAACGCTTTCAGTTTTTGATGCCCTGCGTTCATTCTCTATTAGGTCTTTAGTAGCAGCAAAACTTACGGAATCCAACAAAGAGTTACTTAATACTATTGTAAGAGAGCATGATTCCAACTTTTTAAGTACAGATTATATTTTCTGATCGTACCGATATTGTATTTAACATAAAATAAAAATCCTCAATAAACTTATTTGTTTGTTGAGGATTTTTTTAACTTAATACCGGAAATTAAAGTTTTGTGTTATAATAAGGTGGTGTTTTTTAGAAATATCATCTATGATCAGTTTTTAAATCATGTGTTCACCGGAAAAAGAATTTTTAGAGAAAATTGAAAAGCACAAAGGAGTAGTTTTCAAGATCTCTAAAATGTATATGGATAATAAGGACGATCAGAATGATCTCTACCAGGAGATTATTTACCAGGCCTGGAAATCATACGGTGATTTTCAAAAGAGGAGTGATTTCTCCACATGGCTGTACAGAACTGCACTTAACACAGCAATTGTTTTTTTGCGAAGTGAAAAAAAACGTAGTTTTATACAGAATCAGAATATAGATGGGCTAAGTGCCCGGCAGGAGCCTTATAATGATACAGATGATATAAACATGAAGAGGATGTATGATGCAATCCATCAGTTGAGCCCCATTGATAAAGCGCTGATATTTTTCTTTTTAGAAGGTTTTTCCGGAAAAGAAATTGCAGTGCAGCTGGGAATTACCGAAGTGAATACAAGGGTAAAGCTGAAAAGGGCTAAAGAAAAACTGAAAGAGATCATTACCCGCCAGAATACGGGCTCCTATTAAACGATAACACTATGGAGTTAGAAAACTTTAAAGAACTTTGGAATAAAGATACAGGACAGGAATCTCCTGAAATTTCTCTGGAAAAGAAAAGAGAAATCCATTCTCCGCTGCAGATGCTGAAAGTGAATATGGAAACTGAATTCTGGCTGATGATTGTAACACTGCCAATGCTTTTAACCGGTTTCCCTTTTGCTTCTACAGATTATAACATCAGGACCATATCAGCATTTGTCACCATCCTCACCGTTGCGATTATCATTTATTTTTATTCCCGGTTCCTGAAACTGTATAAGCTGCTCAGGAAAAACAGCATCAATACCAATTATGACCTGTTCAATCTTAAAACCCAGCTTCTTATCTCGAAAGAAATTTATATTTCCTATTATATTTCTTATATCCCTCTCGGGTTTCTTTTGTCTCTGGTTAAAATCAACTTCCATTTTGACATGGAATATAATCTGGCGATCTTCGGAATCAGCCTTCTGATTACATTATTGCTGATCGCTTTTATCATCAGATACTGGATCTATTATATGTATGGAAGGTATATTGATGATGTAGTGCGGCTGGTAGATGAGCTTAACGGAATTGAAGTAAGCCCCAAACAGGAAAAGAAAAAGTCCTGGTTTGAACGCTCACAGATTTTTTTCATGAATAAAATGGGAATTAAAGGGAATATTCTGAATACCGTCATATGGTTTATATCCATGTATATTTTTATCATTTTATTCCTGACACTTGTTCTTCTGATCATCATCATACTGGGGGCAAAACTGGATTTCCTCGATATCGGGTCATTACAGAGGGCTTTAAATAAACTTAATTAGAAATGGTCTGTCTTCTGTAAATTTTCTATCTTTAACAAGTTGAGCTGTTAAAAAATATCAGATGGATGAGATTAAAAATCAGATGTATTCTATAGAAGAATTTCTGGAACTTGTGAAGTATAAGAAAGACAGGAAAGAATCCTATGACCCCGAATACAATTATGCAGTGTATTCTTCGAAAGAAGAATTTGAGCCTGAAATGAAAATTTTCATCGGAGATCCTCTCGATATTGGTGAAAATGATAATGAAATCTTACCTGATTTTGTATACCATAATAAATTAAACTATATGTGCTCTGATGAGAATATTCAGGATGTGGTAGACCTTGCTTTCCGGCAGTATGGAGATGTTACTGCTTCCCAGCTTATCACTGCCCTGAACCATTATCTTCAAAAAGATGACTTTCCTGATTTTAAACAAGATTGATGTTTCAGCTGAAATCATAAAAGTCTTCAGGAGAATTGAAGAGATAAAAAGGTTTCGGCGGGCTGAAAGCCCGCCGAAACCTTTTTATCATTATTGCTTTTTATTTTTCTTTTCCTTGGCAATTTCGTTTTTTATCCAATCCAGCTGAGGATCTTTTTTATCAATAATATCCTGCATGCTTTCAATAACTTTTACATCAGGAATAACCCCTTTCCGCGAATCTGAAAAATTGATATTAGGCTGTACCAGAAGCAATCCGATAGGAAATCTTATTTCAGAATTGGGTAGCTTCTGATACGAATAAAAACCTGCAACAGTCCCGTCATTGGCACCACCGGTCTCTTCTCCCACCAGCGTTGCTCTTTTATCATTCTTAAGCTTGGCCGTAATAATAGAAGAGGCTGAAAAGCTTCCACTGTTGATCAGTACAAAAACTTTTCCATGAAAGGCCTCTTTTTTAGGTTTTGTAGGTTTGTCAGCTTTCATTTTATAGAAAACCTTTCCGTCTTTTTTATACGTACTGAAAGCCTGTGCGAAAAAATAACTTGGGTAGGCAATACTTTTCAGTGCATATTCCAACGGATTACTTTTCCTAAAGTAATTGGTACGCAGAGGAGTATTTCTTGCGGTCACCTGCGAAGGTTTGATAAGAGTGAACGGTGCATCTGCCAGATAGGAATACAGGTTGTTGATTTCATAAAGAGAGCCTCCATAGTTGTTCCGGACATCGATAATGAGATAAGAAGACCTGGCATTACTGATCCTGGCAAAAGTTTCCTTATAGAACCTATCCGAAAAGTCCCTGGAAAAGCTTTTCACTTTTATATAAGCAATAGTACTGTCTTTATCGAGAAATTTGAAGCTTCTGTTATAAGAATCACTGGAAGCTACATAATCATTCAGTTTCTTTTCCCGGGTCTTTTTCTGCATTTCCTTGTCCTTTTCAAGATCAGAGTCGGATTTTGTTTCCCGGGTTATGGTATACGCTTTCTTTTTCCCCCGGTAGAGGGTTTCAAGGGTGGCTTTGCTGCCAAAACCATTTTCTGCAGTATAAAAATTAAAGAAAAGGTCCTTTAAAAAATAGGGATAGAAAGTGGTATTATCGCCGTCACTGCTGATGAGGCTTCTGTATTTTTTTATATAATCGGATACAGGAACATGATTGATGGATAAAATTTCGGTTCCGGGTTGTATATGCTCAATAGAATCTTTGTTTTCAATAATATACATTCTATCTCCTGAAATATAATATTCAAAACGGCTGAACATCCCTTTCTGATGTTCCAGTCTTTTAATTTCGTTTTTGGTAAATTTCTGTCTGGGAATTCTCAGTGAAAGATGTCCTTCCCGGATGCCGGCAATAACAGGCTGAAGCTTAAAATAAAACTGAAGAGGAGTAAGAGGTTCAGTAATTGTCTGCTTGAGACTGTCAAATTTATGTTCCAATTCCTTCTTGGGGATATACCAGTATAATTGAGGATGCATTTGCTGTAATTTTGAATAGGCAAAATCCACATCCTCCTTAAGTTGTTCCGGTGGAATACATGCAGCACGCTGTTCGTTGTGTTTTTTTATAGAGCCACAGGACGAAAATATAGCGAGAAGAAATATTACCGAATAATTTTTCAATGTATCTGAGTTTTTTTAACGTGCTAAAATAGAAAGTTTAAAATTAATCATGATTTAAATGAGTAATAAATTTTCCAAAATACATGATAAATTTAGTTAAAAAATGTAGTAAAATGGAATATATTTTCATTTAAAACTAAAAGTCGATACATTTGATATTTATTTTATACGGATGATTTACTGGGTTATTACGAGTGTGGCTGTTCTGACAGTTACTTTTTTTATTGTGATCAATATGAAGGCATTTGGCGGGGTGCCAAAAGGAAAGAGGCTGAAGCGGATAAGACAGTCGAAGCTCTATAAAAACAAGCAGTTCCGGAATATCAGCCATACTCCTTCTATCACAGAAGGATATAAAATGTCGAAGGTGGCGTATGATTTCTTTTTAGGTAAGAAAGATCCGCTGTTGAAGCCTCTGAAGGCTATCCCATCTTTTCATACGGATTTGAATAGAGATAAAAATCAGGATGTACTGATATGGCTGGGGCACTCATCTTATTATTTGCAGACAGATGGGGTTTCTTTTTTAATTGATCCTGTTTTGAGTCTGTATGGTTCACCTTTTAAATATTTTAATAAAGCATTTAAAGGATCGGATATTTTCAGGCCGGAAGATATTCCCGATATTGATTACCTTGTCATAACCCATGATCATTTTGATCATTTGGATTATCCCACTGTACAGTCTATAAGAGATAGAACAGGAATGGTAATTTTACCTCTGGGAGTGGGAGCACATCTGGAAAGGTGGGGGTATACTGAAGACAGGCTTATTGAAGAAGAGTGGGGAGCAGAAGTTGATTTGAAAAATGACCTGAAAATTATTTTTACCCCTGCCAGACATTTTTCCGGCAGAAGGGTAAGGAAGAATGATACCCTTTGGAGTTCTTATGTCCTGATTACGCCAACAAAGAAAATTTTCTTAGGAGGAGACAGTGGTTATGATAGCCATTTTAAAACAATCGGAGAGCAATATGGTCCGTTTGACTATGCAATTCTTGAGAACGGACAATATGGGGAAGCCTGGAAGTACATCCATACGTTACCGGAAGATGTTATCCAGGCTGCTATTGATCTCAAAGCAGAACGTATTATTCCTGTTCATGCTGCAAAATTTGCACTGGCACTTCATCCATGGAATGAACCTTTACAAAAGATAACGGCTCTCGGAAAAGAAAAAAAACTGAATATCCTCACTCCGATGATCGGTGAGGTAGTAGATCTGAATCAGTCAGAACAGCAATTTACCACCTGGTGGGAAAGCTGATCAGGCATGCCAGATTTCTTTATATCTTGCGGGGTGGTTCTCAAACTGTTGTCTTACAAAATCACATTCCGGGTCTACAAGCAAATCTTTTTCTTCTGCATAACGTACCAGCTCATCCAGCAATAGTTTGGCGTATCCTTTTCCCTCACGTTCTTCATCAAGCTTCGTATAATATACGATAAGCAGTCTTCCGTCAACCTCTATGGACATATAACCTGCTTTTTTATCATCAATAAACAGCTGCAATTCATCCTGATATGGAGATACCTGAAACTTTATATTTTCCATAATTATTAAGATTTGGTTGATTAAATAATTGAAGAATATTTTCAAAAAAACATTCTCTTCATTAAAATTACAAAATTAAATGATATCAAATAATACTTTTCAATAATCTTAACGAATTTTATAACGTAAATGGGAAAAAGATAAAAGATAAAAGATGTTGTTATTACAATTCAATAGGGGTTGGCTAGCCCACCTACTCAAAAATATCATCCGTTGGCTTTAGCCGAAACTTAAACAACTTTCTTTTAAAAGTTACGGTCACTTAATAAGTGATTAAATATCACTAAGTAAGTGTTGTTTAGTAAAATTAATTTTTTCTCGATAATAAAATTAAAACGGTTAAAATTTATCAAAAAATATAGAATGTATTTTGAATATAATCAGATGTTTATGGTTTTTCTTAACAAATATTAGCATTTGCAGTTAACAATTGGCACTTTAATTGACTGTCTCTTCATGTTTAATCTTAAAGTGGAGTGAAATGAAAAAATTAATATTAACAGCATTATTGGTTGGGACATTTAGTCTAAGTTATGCCCAGTCCGATTATTATAACGATTACAGAAGGAGTATTTCAGATATCAACTGGCAAAGGGTGATCACTGATCTTGTACTTTCAACCACACAGGCGAATCAGATCTATGTATTGAATGACAGGTATCGTGATTATGATTCATGGAACAGGGTTTATGTAGTAGAGCCGGGAAGATGGAGAAATGACCGTTATTCTGAACTGGAAAGAATCCTGGGTAGAGAAAAGTATATTATCTTTAAAAAGAAATATTACAGAGGGCAAAATCCTGTCATAGTTTACGGAAGAAACAAAAATGATTACAAAAAGTTCCGTAAAGAACAGGAAAAATACTATAAAAATCAGGAGAAGTACTATAAGAAACAGAACAAACATCGTGGTCATGGACATGACGACGATTGGGATTAACAATTATCAACTATACTCACTTACATGGCTGGCATCTTTGTCAGCCATTTTTATATTCGGCAGGAATATTTTTATTATTAATTTGTTTGAATTTTATAATTTTGATATATGGAAACACACGAATCACTTAAGGACTTTTACGAAAGAAATGCTCCCAGTCTGGAATCACCATGCATCGGAATCAGTAAAATGGGGCACTTCAATGTATTTTCCCGGGAACACTGCTCATTACTAACTCCTTATAGCAGGAGATATTATTACAAAATTTCACTGATCATAGGAAAGGGAAAACTTCATTATGCAGATAAATGGATTAAAGTGGATCGCCCTGCATTATTGTTTTCAAATCCTAATATTCCTTATTCATGGGAGGCTGATGATGCCAATCAGAAAGGCTGGTTCTGTCTGTTTACAGATCAGTTTCTGCATAATGGGAGCCGTATGGGTAATCTTCAGGATTCTCCGCTTTTTAAGATTGGAGGAACTCCGGTTTTCTTTGTTGATGAAGAACAGCAGAAAGTACTTTCGGATATGTATTCAAAAATGATGACTGAAATTCAGTCGGATTATATTCATAAATACGATATGCTGAGAGCGTATCTTCATCTGATGATCCATGAAACCATCAGAATGCAGCCGGCAGAAAGTTTTGAGCCTTATCAGAATGCCTCGCAAAGAGTAGCTTCTTTGTTTATGGAATTGCTGGAAAGACAATTTCCGATTGACAGTCCCGCGGCCTGTTTAAAATTAAAGACTCCCAATGATTATGCACAGAGCCTTTCAATACATGTGAATTCATTAAACCGTTCTGTAAAAGAGATTACAGGGAAAACAACCAGCCAGCAGATCACGGCAAAGATTATTCAGGAAGCACATGCTTTGCTTACCCATACAGACTGGAATATCTCTGAAATTGCTTACGGCCTGGGCTTTGAAGAACCTGCTTATTTTACCAACTATTTTAAAAAGCAGACGGGAATTACCCCAAATGCTCTACGGATGAACCTTGTTTGAATTTTATAATTCTTGGTTTGAATTCTATATAACAGTTGATCTTTCCATATTCTAATTTTGTCTTGTAAAATTAAATCATACCTATCATGAAATTTAAAAAATTAGGAAACACAGAAGAACAGTTATCAGCAATCGGTTTAGGATGCATGGGGATGAGTTTTGCTTATGGTCCTACCGATGAGCAGGAAAGTATCAATACCTTACACAGAGCGTTGGATTTGGGCGTTAACTTTTGGGATACAGCAGATATGTATGCCAATGGAGAAAACGAAAAACTGATCTCTAAGGTTTTGGTTCCGAACAGAGATAAAATTTTTATTGCTACCAAATTCGGATTCAGGTTTAAAGATGGTAAAGCAAGCCACAGCGGAGCTCCGGGAACTTATTTTGATGGTTCTCCGGAATGGATCAGACAGGCCGTAGATTTAAGCCTTCAAAGGTTAAAAATCGATACTATTGACTTATATTACGCCCACAGGGTAGATCCCAATGTTCCTGTAGAAGAAACGGTAGGAGCAATGGCAGAATTGGTAAAAGCAGGAAAAGTAAAATATCTCGGATTGTCTGAAGCTTCAGCAGAATCTATCAGAAAAGCCAATAAAATTCACCCGATTGCAGCTTTACAATCTGAATATTCTATTTTAACCAAAGATGTTGAAAAAGAAATTTTACCGGCCATCAGAGAACTGGGAATTTCTCTGGTTCCTTATTCACCGCTGGCAAGAGGGCTCTTCACCAATATCTATGATGCACAAAATCTGGGTGATGACGATTTCAGAAAATCATTACCGCGTTATCAGCAGGAATATCTTGAAAATAACACAAAGCTGGCTAACGAAATCAACGAATTTGCAGCTTCCAAAGGAGTGAAGGGAACCCAGCTTGCCCTAGCTTGGGTGCTGAACCAGGGAGATGATATCATTCCGATTCCGGGTACAAAGCGAATCAAATACCTGGAAGAAAATATTGCTGCGGTCAATATAGAGCTTTCCCGGTCGGATCTGGATACCATTGATGCCATCCTGAAAAAATATCCTAATGTAGGAGAAAGATACAATGAAGGTTCAATGAAATTGGTAAACAACTAAAAACTATTTTAGATAAAAACTGAGTTTCTTCTTATGAAAGGAGCTCAGTTTTTTACATTTATTTTTAAATGAAAAGAACCCGACTATGAACAGAAGAGAATTATTAAAGAACGGTTTATTGGCAGGAACATTAAGTATGATTCCTTTTTCCGGTTTAATGGCAGAACAGAGAACCACTCCGGAAAAAACAGGGGATGATCTTTCCGGCTTTAAAAAACTGAAGCTTGGTGAGCTTGAACTATTTGTTCTTACAGACGGATATATCCATGAAGAAAACCTGAATTCATTTGCACCAAGAGGCACCGTTTCAGAATTGAAATCAATCCTTAAAGATCATTTCAGGCCGGAGAATTATATTGATATGGCAATGAATATTCTATTGGTTAAAACAAAAAATAAACTCATTCTATTGGATACCGGAATGGGGATTTTTGCTGATGAAAGAACAGGATTTCTGTTAAAAAGCCTGCAAAAAGCTGGTTTTACTCCCAAAGATATTACTGACGTTTTTATTTCCCATGCCCATCCTGACCATATTGGGGGAGTTGTAGATAAAAAGAATCAGCTTATTTTTCCTAACGCAGCTATTTTCATCGCAAAAACAGAACATGACTTCTGGATGCAGGCTTCTATCAAAGACTTCAGCAATAGCGCTCTGAAAACACAGCCTGAATTCCTTGATCAGTTTATTCCTGCTGTCCGCAATATTCTGAAAACGATTCATCCCAAACTGAAGTTTTATGATTTTAATAATCCGTTATATGACCATTTCATGTTCCAACTGGCACCTGGTCACACACCAGGCTTAACGGTTACAACAATTTCCTCAGGAAATGAAAAGCTGATCTATATTGCAGATCTGATTCATTCCGATGTGATCCTTTTTCCACATCCTGAATGGGGATATTTCGGAGATACAGATCTGGATATTGCGACTGCTTCAAGAAAAAAATTACTGAAGCAGCTGGCAGATACCAGAATCAGAGCGTTTGCTTACCACTTGCCATGGCCGGGGCTGGGCTTTACAAAAGGAAAGGCTGCCGGATTTGAATGGTTTCCGGAGAGTTTTATGAGTTAGGTGGCAGGTAATAGTTTGCAGGGATTACGGACAACAATAGAAATTGGAAACAAGGAGAATGTTATCTTACCCAATAGTAATAAAGTGCTTGGCATTCCCCTCCTTTGGAGGGTTGGCAAAATTCAAAGAATTTTTGACGGGGTGGTAAAATCATACACACAATACTATCAATAGCAGCGGACTTTAGTCCGTTTTTTCAATAAAAATTTACCATTCGGCTTTAGCCAAAATTTAATAATCATCAATTTATACAACAGATCCTCCCGGGCTACGGGAGGATCTGTTTTTATACATAAGAAAAAATTAGAGTTTTATTATCAGGCTTCACCAAATACCACTTCAGGAGAATACAGCTTTCTGAACATGATGTAAGTTACTGTCAGCACAGAAAAGGCAACTAACGCATCCACCGTAGATGACAAACCAAGTACTGCAATTTTTGAAAAGAAAGCAAAAAGAATATCAAAGAACATTCCTGCAAATACCCATTCTTTTAACCTTAATAATGTGTTGGGAAGCAGAAGGACAAGAACTCCAGAAATTTTAAAAACACCGAGTATATAGATAAAATGAGATGGATAGCCAAGTTTTTGCGTGATGTCCCAGACTACCGGATTTTTTGTAAGTTCAAAGAACCCGCTGGCTCCAAACCATAGCGACATAAAAATAGCTCCGGACCAATAGATGATTTTTGTAGTTTTTGTTTTCATTGCTGTATATTTTAGATGTTATTAAGTAGAAATTATTTAAGAGATGTTTTTGCAGATCCTGAGATTTCTCCGGTTTTGACATTTTGAATAAAGGCTATGACTTCCCAGTTTTCAGGAGAAAAACCTTCAGGAAGTTTGAATGTTGTTGTTCCTTCCTGTTTATTAAGTGAAATCTGGTTTTGTTTGTGAACGATTTGCCAGTGATGCAGATGACGCCCTTCGTTTTCACCTTTTCCAACCTGGGTAGAAGAATGTTTTTCAACAAGATTAACGAGAAGAGCACTATTAGAATCTGAGGCTGAAGTTTTATATTGAACCTCAATCGTATTCCGGGAAATATTTGCCGATAGCAGTATATCTGTTTTTTTAGAAACAAGCAGGGCTTTCTGAATGCTATTTTTAATATGATTCTCATCAGAGCCTACAAATTCCGTTTTTCCATTGATTACCAGCTGCGGAGTGTAAACCTGTGAATTCAAAATACGGCTGTATTGCTGTTGACGCTGCGAATTTTCTGCAGTACTGAACCGGTCTTTCCATCCAAGACGGTTCCAGTAATCAACATGGTAGGAGAGAACATAAACGGGTTCTCCTTTATATTCTTTTTCAATCTTTCCCATCAGCTCATCTGCCGGAGGGCAGCTTGAACAGCCTTCTGAAGTGAAAAGTTCCAGAACAGCGAACCCCCTATTTTCAGAGGTTGTATGTTGTGCTGTCTTTTGATCTTTATTTTGATGAATAAATGCTGAAGTAGCAAATAATACTGCGGTAAAAGCGCTTACTGTAATTAAGTTTTTTAGTATCATGTCTTTTAATTTGATTCAAAAGTAGATACCTGATAAAGGCAAAAGAATATGAAACAGGTTCAACCGGACAAATCAAAAGGTGAACCCGGAATTTGTGAGGGGAAATATTTTAAGGCTGGAAGCTGGAAGTGAGAAGCCGGAAGTTTTTGGGGTGTGAAAAGAGATAGCGTTTTATTTTTTTATACAGGCAACAAAGCTTAAAGAACCAAGAAAGATGAAATAAAGAAAAATAAAACCCCGATCATATCAATCAGGGTGGTAATGTATTTCAAAAGAGTTCTATATCTTGGAATGACTGCAAGTACTTCCAGCTCCCAGCTTCAAACTTCCTTACTCCTAAAATATTTTAAGGCTGGAAGCTGGAAGTGAGAAGCCGGAAGTTTTTGGGGTGTGAAAAGAGATAGCGTTTTATTTTTTTATACAGGCAACAAAGCTTAAAGAACCAAGAAAGATGAAATAAAGAAAAATAAAACCCCGATCATATCAATCAGGGTGGTAATGTATTTCAAAAGAGCTCTATATCTTGGAATGACTGCAAGTACTTCCAGCTCCCAGCTTCAAACTTCCTCACTCCTAAATATTTTAAGGCTGGAAGCTGGAAGTGAGAAGCCGGAAGTTTTTGGGGTGTTAAAAGAAATAGCGTTTTTATTTTTTATATAGACAACAAAGCTTAAAGAACCAACAAAGCTTAAAGAACCAAGAAAGATGAAATAAAGAAAAATAAAACCCCGATCATATCAATCAGGGTTCTAATGTATTTCAAAAGAGCTCTATATCTTGGAATGACTGCAAGTACTTCCAGCTCCCAGCTTCAAACTTCCTTACTCCTAAAATATTTTAAGGCTGGAAGCTGGAAGTGAGAAGCCGGAAGTTTTTGGGGTGTTAAAAGAAATAGCGTTTTTATTTTTTTATACAGGCAACAAAGCTTAAGAACTAAGACAGACCAAATAAAACCCCGATCATATCAATCAGGGTTCTAATGTATTTCAAAAGAGTTCTATATCTTGGAATGACTGTAAGTACTTCCAACTCCCAGCTTCAAACTTCCTTACTCCTAAAATATTTTAAGGCTGGAAGCTGGAAGTGAGAAGCCGGAAGTTTTGGGGTGTTAAAAGAAATAGCGTTTTTATTTTTTTATACAGGCAACAAAGCTTAAGAACTAAGACAGATCAAATAAAAGCAAAATAAAACGCCGATCATATCAATCAGGGTTGTAATGTATTTCAAAAGAGTTCTATATCTTGGAATGACTGCAAGTACTTCCAGCTCCCAGCTTCAAACTTCCTTACTCCTTTACCTGTCTTCAAGCCAAGTAAAGAAACTATGTGTTTTTTCTTTATTAATCAAAAGCTTTTCAGGCGTTTCAACAGTGAGTTTTACAAGAATTTTACGTTGGAAATAATGTTCCATTTCTTTAATGGCTTTGAAATTAACAAGATACTGCCTGTTTACCCTGAAAAATTGCCTGTCAGAAACCTGTTCCGCTACCTGTCCGAGAGGCTGGGAAAGAGGAAACTGCTCCCTGGCAAAAGTTACCAGATGTGTAATTTCATTATGGATATAAAAATAAGCAATATCTTCAGTAGGAATGGTGGTGTATTTTTGATTTTTAAAAACCAGGAAACTACTCTTACCTGCAGCAGCAGGCTGGTTGATTTTCTGTATCAGTGACTCCAGATCCGGTAGATCATTTTGCCGGAAGAATTTTTTCAGTTCATCTACTTTTCTCAGGGCTTCAGCAATGTCTTCCTTTGAAAACGGTTTTAAAACATAGTCAACTCCCTTACTTTTAAAGGCATCCAGCATATACTGGTCAAAGGCCGTACAGAAAACCACAGGACAGGTGATCTCCACGGATTTGAAAATCTCAAAGGAAAGTCCGTCAGAAAGATGGATATCCATAAAGATAAGATCAGGTTTGATTTCTTTTAAACCTTCAATACTTGTTTCAATACTGTCGTAAACGCCCAGGATTTTCGAATCTGGTTTTAAATCTGAGATTAAATTCTGCAGGGATTTGGCAGCCCTGAATTCATCTTCAATAATGATTATATTCATGGATTAATGGTAGTTTTATCTGGAAAGTTTTTTCGTCCGAATGAATAACGATGTCCTTTTCCAGTAAGTGTTTGTAACGCATTTTAATATTATCAAGCCCCACTCCCAGAGAATCTTCCGTATTCATTTTCCGCTGTATGGGATTTTCAATCACAATTTGGTTGTCAGTAGGATAGATTTTAATGTGCAAAGGCTTACTTTGCGAAACGATATTGTGCTTGATGCAGTTCTCCACCAGAAGCTGAAGCGTGAATGGCGGAATAAGGGTTGCATGAATTTCTTTTCCCAGTTCGTTGGTGAACTTAATTCCTTCCCCGAAACGTGCTTTCTGAAGAAAAAGATAAGCGTCTACTATTTTCATTTCTTCCTGAACACTGATCAGATCCAGTTTCCTGCTTTCCAGTGTAAACCGGTAAAAATCTGAAAGTTTTACAATAAAATCAACCGTTTCCTCATCATGGGTTTCTGCCATTAATTTTAAGGTATTCAAACTGTTGAAAAGGAAATGCGGGTTGATCTGCTGCTTTAATAATTCATATTGAGCTCCAAGATTATCACTCTTTACCTTTTCCAGTTCAAGCTGGATCTGCTGTCCCGTGTAATTGTTCTGAAGCAGTGTGAGGAACATATAACATACCAGATTGATCAGAATTCCTCTTACCTCCACCATCAGCATCACCGGACCAAAATTGATATGAGATAGAATCAGCTGCTGAATCCATGCCAGCCCAAACATAATCACCATCCCGAAAGCCAGTACAACCATCAATCTGGAATAGGAAATATGCTGTCTGCGTTTTCCTGTACGGTTCAGCATATAGATATTGATGTACCACATGATAATTGAAAAAGCTGCTGTAATTGCTGAGTTTACGGCTGCCTCTTTCCAGTTGAATTCATGGGAAGCCAGTTGAGGTACAGAAGATAAAACACCCAGGAAAATAGAGCTTATCCAGATAATGGCTGGTGAGATTTTTATTTTTTGCTGTTGCATGAAATCTGCTGATTTGAAAAGGTTAAATTAATGCTTTTTATTCAAAATAGTATGATAATAGTGAAACAGAAATTTTTATTAAGGCCTTATTACGGGACGATAGCTCATGAAATATTGTATTCTTTTTTCTGGGTCGGGATTAGTGCTTTGGGGCAGACTATTTTTTATATCATAAGAAACATTTCCCAGATGATCAGCCAGAACCGTTTCCACACTTACCAGTTCCCCGGTGATGGTTCCGCCGGTATACTGGGGGTTTTCATGATATCGCCAGGTAACCAGCTTCATAACAGCCCCCGCTTCCGGTGTCTGACTTTCCTTTGATAAAGATTCCAATGCTTCTTTATTTCCATATAAAGCAGACATAGTTTCTTTCTTAGGATGTAAGGAATTGGAGATGAATTTGAGAGAACCCGGGTCAAAAATAACCCTTGAAAGGCCATTATTTGTATCACTATTTTCTTTGCTGCAGGCGGTAAGGGAAATAAGGCTTACCAGTAAGATCAGGATTGAATTTTTCATTTTTTCTGTAAGTTTTGAATTAGTCTTTGGGTATTTACTTTCATCGGAACATCAAACAGATAACCTGTTTTTTCTGCTAATTGTCTGTGGCATGCAATGCAGGACTCTTTGGCGAAAGATGCTGTGTTTCCCGTTGGGTGAAGGTCATCTCCAGAGAATTTTGCAAATCCCCAGCCTTCGGTGTCTTTATATTGTCTGGAATCCTTTACCATAAACTGTGCATTGATAAATTTTCCGGGTCTGATCTCTCCATCTGGAAGCTCTTCCTGTTTCCATACAGATTTTACGACAATACTTCCGTCCGGCCATGGGTGGAAATTTTCTGTTTCCACAGCTTTTACCGCAATATCATTTCCATAGATGACACGAATAGAATTATCGAACAGCGTACTCATACTGATTACTTTCCAGTTTTTAAAATCAGGTGTATATTGAACTCCATTGGGAGAAACCGGAAGTTTTGTTGATGCCGGGATGGATGTACTGCTGGAAGTTGCTGCAGGCATTTCACTCTTTTTAGGTGCTGACGGGCTTACTGAAGATAAAGAAAGGGTATATTTTTTAATGGTTTCAATATCTTTCTCTGTAATCTTGGCTGAAGGATGCAGAAGAGTGTATTCATGGAGAGGCATTTTACCACTTTGCATCATATTGAGAATAGCATACATTTTGCCCTGATGTTCTGCAGGAGATAATTTTTCCCATTCTGAAAAGTTCAGGACTTCTCTGGCTCTTTTAATATCTTTGTTCACGGCCCAGGAAACAGGGGCAAGTTTATCATACCAGCTTAGATTCTGCTGATTGGAATGACAGTTGAAACATGAGTTTTCAAGAATACTGATCACCTCTTTTGGTGCTTCGATTTTTCCTGTAACCGGCTTTCCTTCCAAAGGTTTGCTGAATAGCTGAAGTCCTCCGAAGATTCCTAATATAGCCAGAAATACTATAGCAATGGGATTTCTTTTTTTCTTTACGGTTTCCATAATGAGTATTGTTTTTATTTTCTGATTCAAAAATAGACGTGTAGCCCATACTATAAAATGGAAAACAGGCCGAGCCGGACAAATCAAAAGGTGAATCCTGAATTTTTAACCCCGAAAATACACAAGAAAAATCCCGGTACCACCATTACCGGGATTTGCTTAAATCGGCTCATTATAAAGTTATACCGCCATCGATCACAATTTCAGTGCCGGTGACATAACTTGAAATCTGATCATCTGATAAATAGGTCACAAGTTTCGCGACTTCTTCAGCGGTTCCCATTTTTTTCAACGGAATCTGTTCTATAAGATGGCTTTGAATATTTTTCAAAGTCTCTTCATCCAGCCCTGCCTTACTCATGATTTCAGTTCTTATAGGGCCGGGGCTGATCATATTCACCCTTATTTTTCTTGGAGCCAATTCTGCAGCTGCTGTTTTTGCAATAGAATTCAGTGCTGCCTTGCTTGCCTGATAGGCGGAACTGTTAGGTTTATAGGTAGAAGCGACAATAGAAGATAAAAAGATGACCGAAGCACCATCATTTAATAATGGAATGAATCTGCTTAATGTAAAGTAAGCTCCTCTGAAGTTGATATTCATGACCTGATCAAAATTTTCGACATCCATATTTTCAATCGGAGTCAATGTACCTGTAATTCCTGCATTGATAAACAGGATATCTATTTTCCCGAATTGTTTCTCAATGTCTTCTTTTAAAAGATCAATATCACTAAGATTTGCCTGATCTGCGATAAATGGAGTGGCACCAACTTCCTGAGCCGCTTTTTCCACTGCTTCTTTTCGTCTTCCGGTAATAATGACAGTTGCTCCTTCTGAAATAAGTTCTTTTGCTGCAGCGAATCCGATCCCGCTGTTTCCTCCTGTTACGACAGCCAGTTTGTTACTGAATTTTTTCATTGTAAATTTTTTGACAAAGTTATTTCAAAATGGTATACTTTTGTAATCAGTATCACAGAGTATATCAGTATCATTCATGATATCACTTAACTTTGCAATTATGGAAAGAGATCAGAACGAAGAGCTAAGAGCTTTACAAGATACCCTTTATTTTATCGGCGGAAAATGGAGAATTCCTGTGATTAATTCAATCTGTAACGGAAACAGACGTTTCAGGGAAATTGAACGGAGTATTCCCGGAATTACTACCAGAATGCTTTCCAAAGAACTGAAAGATATGGAACTGAACAAATTGGTAAAACGTACCGTTTACCCCGAAACTCCTGTTTTAATAGAATATGAGCCTACAGAATATTGCCGGACTTTTGGAAAAATCATTATGGAAATGATTAACTGGGGCAGGGAGCACAGGAGAGTGATTGTGGAGGGTAGATAGGTGGCAGGCTGCAGATGTTAGGGCGCAGGGATTATGGATGTTCCGTCCTCGATGGGTAAATATGTGCCCAATATTTCCCTCCTCTGGAGGGGGTGTCAAAAATTATTTTAATTTTTGACGGGGCGGTTCCAACAAAATAGTATCTCACAAAAAAAGCTCCTTAAAAAAGGAGCTTCTTATTTATATCAGAACGAAAATTAAATTCCGTCAATGATTTCATTTAAAACAGTGCTTGGTCTCATGGCTGCATACGTTTTATATGTATCAGTTTTGTAGTAACCTTCAATGTTTTGAGGTTTACCCTGAGCACCAATTAATTCAGCATTGATTACTTCTTCGTTTTCCTGCATTGCCTGTGCAACCGGAGCAAACTGAGCCGCCAGTTCAGCATCAGCAGTCTGGTTAGCTAAGGCTTCAGCCCAATACATTGCCAAATAGAAGTGAGAACCTCTGTTGTCGATCTGACCTACTTTTCTTGCAGGGGATTTATCTGTAGCTAAAAATTTAGCGTTTGCTTCATCCAATGCATCAGCTAAAACCTGAGATTTTGTATTTCCCTGAGTTTGTGCCAAATGCTCCAAAGAAGCCTGAAGCGCCAAGAATTCACCCAGAGAATCCCATCTCAGGTATCCTTCTTCTAAGAACTGCTCAACATGTTTCGGAGCAGAACCTCCGGCACCTGTTTCGAATAAACCACCACCATTCATCAATGGAACAATAGAAAGCATTTTAGCAGAAGTACCAAGCTCAAGGATTGGGAAAAGGTCTGTTAAATAATCTCTCAATACGTTTCCTGAAACAGAGATGGTATCTTTACCTTCTCTTGCTCTCTTAAGCGTTTCAGTCATGGCATCTTTTACATCAAGAATTCTGATGTCAAGACCTGTTGTATCGTAATCAGCAAGGTATTTTTCTACTTTTTTGATGATTTCTCTGTCGTGAGCTCTTCCTTTGTCTAACCAGAAGATGGCAGGAGTATCAGATAATCTTGATCTGTTAACCGCTAATTTTACCCAGTCCTGGATAGGAGCATCTTTAGTCTGGCACATTCTGAAGATATCATCTTTTTCTACTTTCTGAGAAAGAAGAACGTTTCCGGCTTCATCCTGAACCTCTACAGTTCCGTCAGCAGATAATTGGAAAGTCTTATCGTGAGAACCATATTCTTCAGCTTTCTGAGCCATCAAACCTACGTTTGGAACAGATCCCATTGTGGTAGGGTCCAATTTTCCGTGCGCTTTCATGTCATCAATTACAGACTGATAGAAACCCGCATAAGAACGGTCAGGAATGATACAAACTGTATCCTCCTCATTTCCGTCTTTGTTCCACATTTTACCTCCTCCTCTTACAAGAGCAGCCATAGAGGCGTCAACGATAATATCAGAAGGTACGTGGAAGTTGGTAATTCCTTTGTCAGAGTTTACCATGGCCACTCTTGGTCCTTCAGCCAGCGCTTTTTCGATATCAGCTTTAATGTCAGCTTCCTGAGCATTCCCTTTGATTTTTTCGAAAAGATCGGCAAGACCGTTATTTGGATTGATGTCTAAAGACTTGAAAGTCTCAGCATATTTAGTAAATACATCTTTGAAGAAAGTCTCAACTATAGCCCCGAAAATAATCGGGTCAGAGATTTTCATCATGGTAGCTTTAAGGTGAGCGGAAAGAAGAACATTTCTTTTCTTTGCTTCCTCGATAGCCTCCTGAACGAATGCTTTTAAAGCTTTTAAGTTCATTACAGAAGAATCAATTACCTCACCAGCCTGAAGACCTGCGAAGTCTTTTAGTACAGATTCAGAACCGTCGTTTCCTTTGAATACGATTCTGTATTTTGTAGCATTTTCTACTGTTGTAGAAGTTTCTGTCCCGTAGAAATCACCATTGTTCATGTGAGCTACGTCAGTTTTGCTGTCAGATGCCCAGTTACCCATTCTGTGAGGGTTTGCTTTAGCATAGTTTTT
This sequence comes from Chryseobacterium amylolyticum, assembly GCF_051011775.1. NCBI lineage: Bacteria > Pseudomonadati > Bacteroidota > Flavobacteriia > Flavobacteriales > Weeksellaceae > Chryseobacterium > Chryseobacterium amylolyticum. The sequence continues at coordinate 470,372 of NZ_JBPCHX010000001.1, read as the reverse complement.
AACAGCTTTTGGAGCACGTCTGTCAGAGTTTCCTTCTCTTAATACAGGGTTTACAGCACTTCCCAATACTTTGGCATATTTAGCTTTAATCGCTTTTTCTTCGTCATTTTTAGGCTCTGCAGGATAGTTGGGAACTGCGAAACCTTTACCTTGCAATTCAGCGATTGCTGCATCCAATTGAGGCACAGAAGCAGAAATGTTAGGTAACTTAATGATGTTAGCTTCAGGTTTTGTTGCCAATTCTCCAAGCTCTGCCAAAGCATCACTGATTTTCTGGTCGTCTTTTAAAAACTCAGGGAAGTTGGCTAAGATTCTTCCCGCTAAGGAAATATCCGGTACAGCGATTTCGATATCTGCTGATTTGGTAAAAGCTTTTACGATAGGTAAAAACGAGTGAGTAGCCAGCATTGGAGCTTCATCAGTAAGTGTGTAATAGATTTTTGATTTTTCTGACATTATACTGTTATTTTTTATTTGAAATTTTAAGTCCCACAAATTTAGTAAATATCATTGTTTTATTTGGGATATTTCCATAAAAAAAGAGGCTATACCTCTTTAATTTTACATTGGTGTAATTGTATGGCTTATAAACCAATTTCTGTTTGTAAAATGATCATTGGATAAAAGAAAAAAGGTATTTTGACTTTAAGATTAATTTAACCTTAATAAAACAGGAAAAATTTTCTTTTTTGATTACATTTGAAGAACTAAAAATAAATATTATGTCAACGACAATTACTTTAAAAGGAAACGAAGTACATACCATAGGAACATTACCGGCTGTAGGAACCACCGTAAAAGATTTTGCACTGGTAGACTCAGGATTAAATGTAAAGACCCTTGAAACTTTTGCAGGAAAGAAAAAAGTATTCAATATTTTCCCGAGCATTGATACCCCTACCTGTGCAGCTTCTTCCAGAAAATTCAATGAAGAAGCTTCAAAGCTTGATAATACAGTGATCATCAATGTTTCAAAAGATCTTCCGTTCGCATTGGGAAGATTCTGTGCAGCAGAAGGATTGAATAATGTAGAAACACTTTCAGATTTCAGAAGCAGCTTTGGTGATGATTATGAAGTAACCATTACAGATTCTCCTATGAAGGGACTATTGAGCCGTGCCGTTATTGTTACAGACGAAAACAACAAAGTAGTATATACGGAGCAGGTTCCGGAAATTGCCAACGAACCTAATTATGATGCGGCTCTTGCAGCATTGAAATAATAAAAATAATTTTTGTAGAAAAGCCTTGTGAATCAATTTTTACAAGGCTTTTTTGAATACATAAAACAGCGCAAAAATGGTAAAAAGAATCGTAGCCAATATTAAAACAGATGATCTCTCTAAAGCAGAACAATTTTATCAGGATATTCTTGAGCTGGATATTTTAATGGATCACGGGTGGATTAAAACATTAGGCAATGATGAAGAGGCAAAGGTTCAGATCAGCTTTGCAGAACAGGGCGGAAACGATACTGAAGTTCCGGACCTTTCCATTGAAGTAGATAATGTAGATGAAATTTATAATAAAATGAAAAATGCCGGCTTTGAAATCATTTACGGACTTACTGACGAAGAATGGGGGGTCCGCAGGTTTTTTGTTAAAGATCCTTTTCAAAAGCTGGTCAATATTCTGTCTCACCAATAAAAAGATATAATGAAAGCAGAACGTATTATTCCGATATTAAGAATCTTTGATGATCAGAAAGCAAAAGAATTTTATGTAGACTGGCTGGGCTTCGAGATTGTCTGGGAGCATTATTTTGATGAAAATACTCCCGTTTATATGGAAGTGAAAAGAGAAAATATCATTTTTCATCTGAGCGAACACCATGGAGACGGAACACCCGGAACAAGGGTTGCTATCTGGGGCGAAGGTGTTCCTCAATATCATAAAGAACTGATTGACAAAAAGTATAAATATAACCGTCCCGGACTGGAAAAAACATTCTATGGCGCCGTATCTTTCACCGTAATTGATCCTTTCGGGAACAAAATTACTTTTGAAGAAGAATATGATGAAGCAAAACATAAAGACCTTGATTTTTTCTCCATTCATTAATTTAAAGCATTGGAAATATTGCGGATGTTGATTACAGTCAATAAGAATCCGGAATATTAAAGCTAATTTTGCAGGATGAAACGTTCAGGAACCGCAGATTTACCTCTTCACTATGGCAAAGTACCGCCATGGCTGTATGAGCGTATGTCTGTGCTGGGACTTTCCATTATCGAAGTAATTCTCATGGATTATGGTAAAGATGAGGTATTGCGCAGGCTGGCAGATCCGTTCTGGTTTCAGAGTTTTGGAGCTGTAATGGGAATGGACTGGCATTCTTCAGGAATTACCACTTCCGTAATGGGAGCACTGAAACGTTCTATAAATCCCAATTCACAATCTTTGGGGCTTTATATCTGTGGCGGAAAAGGAAAATTTTCCAGGGAAACACCATCGGAACTGATTAAAATTGCGGATAAAACCGGACTAAACGGAACAGACCTTGTAAGAGCCAGCAAACTTTCTGCAAAAGTAGATAATACAGCCATTCAGGATGGTTACCAATTGTATCTGCACAATTTCATTCTCTCAGACAATGGAAACTGGAGCGTTATCCAGCAGGGAATGCATGAGTCGGACGGAACGGCAAGACGGTACCACTGGCATTCTGAAAACCTCACCTCATTTGTGGAGAATCCTCATACAGGAATCAACGGAGTTTCAAGAGGAAGAATACTGAATCTTACCGATGCAGAAGCTTCAGAAAACAGAAAAGGGATCCTGGATATTTCCCATACCGATTCAACAGAAGTAATGAAAGATTTTGCAAGATTGATTCTTCCTGCCCACCATGATGTTCAGGCTTCTGATGTAGACCTGAAGCGTTTGGGAGCCCTTCTGTATGTAACCCGTGAGCAGCAGCCTCAGAATTTCGAGGACTTACTGATGCTGGAAGGTGTAGGTCCCAGAACCATGCAGTCATTGGCTCTGGTAAGTGAAGTGATTCACGGGGCACCGTCAAGATTTGCAGATCCGGCAAGGTTTTCCTTTGCTCATGGAGGTAAAGACGGACATCCTTTCCCAGTTCCCATCAATACTTATGACGAAAGTATCAGCATTATCAGGAAAGGGATTGAAAAATCCAGACTGGGAAATTCTGATAAACTGAATTCCTTAAATAAGCTGCATCAGATCGTAGCTAAGGCAGAAAAAGATTTCACACCGGATTTTGACATTCAGCAGGTGATTGAAGAAGAAAGACAGAATTCCTGGCGTTTTGGCGGGAAAACGGTATTCGGTGATGCGCAGAAACCAAACCCTCCCAAACCCATACAGCTATCCTTATTTTAGTTCTGTTTCTTTCAAAAGTTAACGATTACTATCATCAACAAACAGTCATTCCCCCCTCCGGAGGGATGGCAAAAATTCAAAGAATTTTTGACGGGGTGGCCAGAAAAGGCATGTCTTACATACGTGTTTAAAAAGTATCAGCTTTAAAATATCTTTTATTCCAGTATAATATCTGCTTTTTTGTAAAAGGTTTATATTCTTTGTTTAATATTTTTTCTTTTTAATTCAATTAAAAATTTTATTTTTAAAGACTTAAAAAATTGACACCAAATGACCAATAAAGCCTTAGAAATCTGCTATGATTTTCCATTCTTTTTTCGTGAAGAACTTGACGAAATATTTAAGGCTCATGAAAAAACATCTTTTCAGAAAGGAGATTTTATCCTTGAAGAAGGAAAAACAGCCAATGAATACTATATCCTTGAGAGCGGACTTGCCCGTTCATATGTCAATGACTTCAACGGAAACGAAGTGACCACTCATTTTTTTACAGAAAATGAAGTGATTATTGAGGTTTTATCGATGTTTCAAAGAATACCTTCTCAGGAAAATATCGTTTGTATTACAGACTGTGAATGCTGGAAGCTGGATTATGATACCTTTCAGGAACTTTTCCATAAAATTCCAAACCTCAGAGAATGGGGAAGATCATGGATGTCGCAGGAACTTTTTGCCTACAAACAAAGGTCTGTGGAAATGTTTACCCTTTCGGCAACCAAAAGATACCTTAATCTCCTGGAACAGAAATCCAAAGTCATCCAATTTGCTCCTTTAAAACAGATTGCCTCCTATCTTGGAGTTACAGACACCTCTCTGAGCCGTATCCGTAAAGAAATCGTTTCCCATCCCAAGAAAATTTAAATCTTGCCCTATGACAAGTTGATTTTCATTGCACCTTGGTAATTTTGGATAACAGTTTAACACTAAAATTACAGAAAATGAAAGTCAATCAGATTTATGTGAACCTTCCGGTAAAAGATGTGCAGAAAACAAAAGAATTCTGGACCAGGGTAGGTTTTTCAATTAATGAACAGTTCTCAGACGAGAAAGCAGCCTGTGTTGCTTTGAATGATACCATCTATGTTATGTTTCTGCAGGAAGATTATTTCAGGTCTTTCACTAATAAGCCCGTTGCCAAAGAAAACACCAGTCAGGTCCTTGTGGCAGTAGGATTAAACAGCCGTGAAGAAGTGGATAAGGTAGTGAATACGGCCGTAGAAAACGGAGCATGGCAGCATGAAGAACCTCAGGATTACGGATGGATGTATCAGAATTCCTTCTGGGATCCGGACGGGCACGGCTGGAATATCACTTTTGCCGATCTGTCTAAAATGCCTACAACATAACTCCATCCGGATACAAAGTAAATCTTGTCCTATGGCAAGCACTTTCTTAGTATATCCTGATAATTTTGAATCATAATCACCACTAAAATTACAGAAAATGAAAATCAATGAAATTTACGTCAACTTACCGGTAAAAGACGTTCAAAAAACCAGAGAGTTCTGGACGAAGCTGGGCTTTTCTATCAACGAGCAATTCTCAGATGAGAAGGCAATCTGCGTAATAATGAAAGAAAATCACATCTATGCGATGTTTCTAAAAGAAGAGTTCTTCCAGACCTTTACCAACAGGCCTTTTGCGAAAGGAGATACAACACAGGTACTTCTTGCCATAGGAGTCAACAGCCGTGATGAAGTGGATAACATGGTAAAAACTGCTATAGAAAACGGAGGTTCAAAATACAGTGAGCCTATGGACCACGGATGGATGTACCAAAGCAGTTTTGCTGACCTTAACGGTCATCAGTGGGAAGTAATGCATGCAGATGTTTCTCAGTTGCCTTCCGAATAATTGTTGCTTCTAACTATCAAATAACTGTCATATGGAAACACAATCAAACGATATAGAAATCATAAAAAATCAGGTAGTCAGTAACTATTATGTGATGACTATGAACACTGACGGCATTACCCATGATGAATCGATGGTTTTTCCCAATGGTGAGGCCAATTGTATGAACTGGATTCTTGGGCATCTGATCTATATCAGAAACCCATTACTGAATATTTTAGGTGAAGATTCTGTGTGGGACAATGAAAATTTTTTTTTCTACAACAGAGGCGAAATTGCTTTGGATCACAAAGATAAACTGGTCAGTTTCGAAGAATTAAAGTCCTATTTAAAACAATCTCAGGACAAACTGGAAGCAAAACTCAACACCCTTGAAAGTTTTAAATCTGAAACGGTTAAAGATATCTCAACCCTTAGCCTTCATGAAATTTACCACAGCGGCCAGCTGGGCTATCTCAGGAGAATTTTAGGAAAGCCGGGCGCAATAAAATAAATTCCTTGCTCTGCTCGGAATGACGAATGAACTGTCGAAGTTTCCAGACTATTTCAGAAAAGTACAATTTACCGAAGATAAAATCCTCGCGCCTTAAAAACGCACAGTTTGTAAAATACTTAGCGCCTTTGTATTTATCTCAACTTCCAGCTTTTAACTTCTAATCTCTAATATCAAATTAAAATGGACACCCCAAAATCAAAAAAAATAGAAGTCATTATTCCGGCTTACAGAATGCATTCCCAAAGCTTTATGAATGTTTTGGACGGCATTTCGGAAGAAGACGCCTTGAAAAGAATTGAAAATAAAACCAACCATATTGTATGGATGGCAGGAAACTTTATCAATATGCGCTACGGTTTGGGCGCTGTATTGGGAATTAAGGAACAGGATCCTTATAATGACCTGTTTTTCCAGGGAAAAGCGCTCGATGAAAGCTTTAAATATCCGGCTTTGGCTGAATTAAAGGAGAATTTCCACGCCATTTCTGCTAAAGTATACCAGAAACTGCATGAGGTAACCGATGAAGAACTTGACGAAATATTTGAAATAGGAATGAATATCCCTTTCATCAAAGAAACAAAGCTCAATTTTGCAGGTATGTGTATCGGCCGTGAAGATTACTTATGCGGACAGATAGGATTAATGCGCAGGATATTAAATTATCCGGGAATGAAATATGATGTTGACGAAAACCTTAAATATTAACGATGAATCCGGTAGAAAAAGGTTATAAGAAGGTTAATGGAATCCAGTTATATTACGAAATTTATGGATCGGGAAAACCTCTGGTTCTGATTCATGGCGGAGGATCTTCCATTTTGTATGATTTTAGAGAAGTTATTGCAAGACTGGAAGGCAAATTCCGGCTGATAGGAATCGATTTACAGAATCATGGGAGAAGCGAGCACCGCTATATTCCTGAAACCTTTGAGCAGGATGCTGACGATGTTGCAGGACTTCTGGCAGAACTGAACATTGGTAAGGCGTCATTCTGGGGATTCAGCAACGGAGGAAGTACCGTAATGCAGATTGCTCACCGCCATCCGGGAATCGTTGAAAAACTGGTTGTTGCCTCAGCTTTCTACAAAAGAAGCGGAATGATAGACGGTTTTTTTGAAGGAATGCAGGAAGCCACCTTTGACTCGATGCCGGAACCTTTTAAAATTAATTTTTTAAGCCTCAATCCTGATTTTTCCAAGCTTGAAAACCTTTTTGAGAAAGACTGTACAAGAATGCAGACTTTTCAGGACTGGAATGATGAGGTATTGTCTTCCATACAATCACCCGCATTATTCATCAGTGGTGATCAGGATGTCATGAAGCCGGAACACGCTGCCGAAATGTGGCGGCTGGTTAAAGGTTCCCGTTTGATGATACTTCCTGCAACGCACGGTGTTTATATGATGCCGGATTTTGACGGAAGTATTGATACCCGCTTAATAGACTTCACCGTCAGAGAAGTAGAAAAATTTTTAAACCATTAAGCATTTTATATTCATATTAACTTAATTAATTCTTAATGGATCAACAGTAGAATCTATTTTTATAATAATAACTTTAAAATTAAAAGTCATGGCTAAATTAAATCCGTATCTGAATTTTGATGGAACAGCTGAAGAAGCGTTCAATTTTTACAAAACTGTTTTCGGTGGCGAATTCATAGGAGGAATTCATAAAATGGGAAATGCTCCCGGTACCGAAAATCTTTCAGAAGAAGAAAAAAACAGAGTGATGCATGTTGCCCTGCCTGTAGGAAACGATCTTTTAATGGCATCTGATATTGTACCTGGGTTTGGGCAGACCCTTACTGTGGGAAATAACAATTACGTATCTATTTTCCCTGATTCCAAAAGTGAAGCAGACAGAATTTTTAAAGAACTTTCTGAAGGCGGAAATGTGGAAATGCCTATTGAAGATCAGTTTTGGGGAGACTATTTCGGATGCTTCCAGGATAAATATGGTGTTCATTGGATGGTGAACTATAATGAAGAATACGCAAAATAGTACTATATTTAACTCATTATAAAAGAGGTGCCCGCTTTATGGGCAGCTCTTTGTTTAAACTTAAAAAAATCAGAACTATGGATCCAATTAAAATCGATATTACAATTTTAGCACCGGTGGAAAAGGTTTGGACTTACTTTAATGAACCCAAACATATCACGAAATGGAATTTCGCCCATGAAAGCTGGCACTGTCCTAGTTCTGAAAATAATCTTGAGGTAGGAGGTAAATTCAAAAACAGAATGGAAGCCAGAGATAAAAGCTTCGGGTTTGATTTTGAAGGAGTGTATGATGCAGTTATACCTCACCAGCTGATCAAATATCATATGGAAGACGGCCGGAAAGTAGAAGTTATTTTTGATAAAATAGATGACAATACAACGAAAGTGATTGAAATTTTCGATCCGGAAAAACAAAATTCTGTGGAAATGCAGAGAGATGGCTGGTATGCTATCCTTAATAACTTCCACAAGTATGTTGAGAATCATTAACAATATTTTTTGTAGCCATGATCAATTTAGTTATCATGTCAAAGAGTTTAAATTCAATGTATGCTTTTAATTATGACTCTAAAGAAGAATTTCTTCATGGGGTTATAGCAATACCGGCAAGAAGGGCTCTGGAAAAAGAAAAAATAAATTCTTTGGAAAAACTGTCAGATTATTCCGAAAAAGAAATCATGCAGCTTCATGGTTTCGGAAAAAATACGATGGTTAAACTGAAGAATTATATGAAAGAGCATCAGGTATGTTTTAAAGAGGCATAATAAGTTTTCAACCTGGCATTTCTACGGTGTCATTGCAGATAAGAAGCCACTTTCAGATGCAGAGGCATCATATTTCTTTGCTGTTATTTATGGTACAACTTTTCACGGTATCTTATTCGTTATGAAACGGAATGATCCATAAGGCAAATATAAAAATACATCTATCAACCCATTTAAATATAAAGTTATGAACAACGATATTTTTCCATGTCTCTGGTATGACGGAGATGCCAAACAATCTGCAGAATTTTACTGTAATGTTTTTGGAGGAGAGATCACAGCAGACACACCTGTCGTAATGAACATTGACCTGTTCGGACAAAGACTGATGCTGTTGAATGGTGGTCCGCAATTTAAAAAAAATCCTTCCATTTCTTTTATGGTAATCTGTGAGACGGAAGACGAAGTTCAAAAATACTGGGACCGGTTATTGGATGGCGGAATAGCCCTCATGGAACTGGGATCTTACTCATGGAGCCCGAAATACGGTTGGGTTCAGGATAAATACGGAGTAACATGGCAGTTATTCCTGGGAGAAAAAGCAAACGATCAGAAAATAATTCCTACTTTGATGTTTATCCATGGAAACAATGGAAAAGCTAAAGAAGCAATGCAGCTTTATACGCAGACTTTTCCCAATTCAAACATAGGAAACATATTAACGTATGGAGCAGGAAGTGAAGGACATGACATTCCGGAACCGGCAGAAAATGTTCAGCATGCTCATTTTGTAATTGATAACTACAGCTTATTCTGCATGGATAATTCCTATGATCATCCGTTTGATTTCAATGAAGGAATATCATTGGTGGTCATGACAGATGACCAGCCGCAGACAGATCATTACTGGAATACACTGACGGCAGACGGAGGAAGAGAAAGTATGTGCGGCTGGCTGAAAGATAAATATGGCTTGAGCTGGCAGATTGTCCCTAAAAAACTCATTCAGCTGATGAACGATTCCGATCAGGAAAAAGCCTACAAAGTAGTTCAGGCAATGATGAAAATGCAGAAAATCATCATTCAGGATCTGGAAGATGCCTATAACTCTTAATGTATTTCGGCGTATTGTTTGATGTGATTTAGAGAAAAAAGATTTGCATATGAAAACACAGAACAAATCAGACTCTAAGTCAAAGGTCCCTAAAGAAGGGCTGTTTCCGGAAATTATCCGGAATGATTATCAGGGAAGCCGGAAGCTGCAAGGAAAAAAAGCAGTGATTTCCGGGGGAGACAGTGGTATAGGACAGGCTGTAGCCGTTCATTTTGCCAGAGAAGGAGCAGATGTTGCCATTATCTATAAAGAAAGTGACGATGATGCCAGAGAAACCCGGAAACTGGTGGAAAAAGAAGGACAGAAGTGTATTCTGATCAAAGGAGATCTTACCAGGAAAGCATTCAGGACCAAGTGTGCAGACAAGATTAAAGCAGAGTGGAAGAGCCTTGATATTCTGGTCAACAACGCCGGAATACATACCTCGAAAACCAGTCTGGAAAAGATTTCTGATGAGCAGATTCAGGAAACATTTGAAACCAATATCATTTCCATGATTTCATTCACCAGAAACTTTCTTCCGCTGATAGGAAAAGGAGGACGTATTATCTGTACCACCTCTGTTACAGCCTACCGTGGAAGCGATCATCTGATAGATTATGCGGCAACAAAAGGAGCTGTTTTATCTTTTATCCGGTCTCTGGCAGACAACCTCGCAGAAAAAGAAATTCTGGTAAACGGAATTGCTCCCGGACCTATCTGGACCCCGCTGGTAAAAGAAGCTTTTGATGATCTTTCCACCTTTGGAAAAGATACCCCGCTGAAACGTGCGGGACAACCTTCTGAAGTAGCCCCGGCCTATGTTTTTCTTGCTTCAAAAGATGCAAGTTATATCACCGGAGAAATCATTCATATCAACGGCGGTGATTTTGTCGGAGGATAGATGAGAGGCCAGAGGCTGGAAGCTGGAAGCTGGAAGTTAGAAGTGATTGATCAGTAATTTCACTCACCCTCACCCTCAAACCCTTAAACCCATTACCCACCACTTAATACTTAAAAAATGGAAAAACTATCATACGAAATAGAAATCAATGCCGAACCTGAAAAAGTATGGAGCGTCCTGTGGGGGGATATTACCTACAGGCAATGGACATCGGCTTTTACGGACGGCTCTTTTTATGAAGGGACGCTGGATGAGAATAATATTGTTAAATTTCTTGATCCCAAAAACAACGGAATGTACAGCAGGGTAGAAAAAGTGATTCCTAACGAGGAAATAATATTTCTGCATCTGGGTGAGATTTACGATGGTATTGAAGTTCCTCAGGATTGGGGTGAGGCTACAGAAGCTTACTTCCTGAAGGAAAACGAAGAAGGGACTTTGCTGAGGACTGAGATTCAGACTCCTGCAGAATTTAAAGAATTTTTTGAGGAGAAATTTCCAAAAGCCATGTCACTTGTGAAGCACCTTTCGGAAAATCAGCTGTAGGAGTGGCAAAAAAAATAATACAAATCATAAAAATTAAAATATGGAAACTTTATCATACGAAACAGTAATTGATGCTCCCATGCAGAAAGTCTGGGATATTCTCTGGAGCCCTGAAACATATAGCGAATGGACCCGTTACTTTGGAGAAGGATCCGTCATGAAATCCGATTGGAAGGTAGGCGGAAAAACCTACTTTGTTAATGCGAGTGGAGAAGGTATGGTTTCTACCATAGACAGTCTTGATGAGCCGAGACAGGTTGTATTCAAACACCTGGGAATGGTAGATAAGGAAGGTCATGAAGATACACAGAGCAAAGAAGTAATGGAGTGGAGCGGCAGTTTTGAGAAATATTTCCTGATCGATTTTGATGGGAAAACAAAACTTCATACAGAGGTTCAGGTTGAAAAAGAATGGCAGGATCATCTCAATACAGGATTTACAAAAGGGCTGATGGTTGTAAAAAGCCTTGCAGAAGGAGTTAGCCTTGATTCAGTATAATATAATTCAATGTTTAAAGTTCAAGGTTTCAGGTTTACAACTGATACTTGAGTCTAATTCCTGCAACCTGCAACCTATCATTTATGAAACTACTTGTCATACTTTTCGCAACATGTATTCTGGCTTTGCTGGCAACTTTTCTTTTTCAGGGGAAACCGGATTTTATATTTTCGGGAAACCTGGGGATGGCTGTTTTTATCATCTTTACAGGCTTTTCACATTTTAAATTCCAAAAAGGAATGGCAATGATGATCCCTGATTTTATTCCTGGGCAACTGTTTTGGGTCTATTTTACAGGGGTATTGGAAATTGCGGCAGGGATTGGACTTATGATTCCGGCCATCCGCGAAACTACAGCTGTTTTACTGATCATTTTTTATGTACTGGTTTTTATTGCCAATATCAATTCCTCCAGGAAAAACATCAATATTTTTAAAGCAGATTACACCGGTCCCGGGATGAAATACCTTTATTATCAAAGAATTCCGATGCAGGTTATTTTAATAGCATGGACCTGGTATTTCGGAATTTATTTACACTAAAAAAGACAGTCGGGAAAGGCTGTCTTTTTTCATATTTATAATGTTTTTTTAATTAAGTGATAAAAAATTGTAACATTTTATAGGGATAATGTGTCTTATTGTATAAATGCACTTGATTTTATTATTTAAAAAAGTGCTTTCAATAACTTTTAACCTTAAAATATAAGTTATGAATTTACTGAATCCCAAAATTTTCGGTACAGCCTATATTGTACTGTCCACTATTATGATCAACGCACAAAGTTCTACTGCCAAACTGCCGGGAGATCCTACTTTGCCATCTTCCAAAGCCAATCTGGAAAAGCTTATTTCTTACGATAAAGGAAACTTTAAATACAAAGTTGAAGATTATTTTGCAAGGCCAAAAGCTTCAGCATTTAAAATCTCTCCTGACGGAAAGTATCTTTCCTACAAAGAAAAAGATCAGGATAAAAAAAATCACGTTTATGTTAAAGATCTTGGTACCGGAAAAATTACCAAAGCTATAGTTGAAAAAGATGACCTGATAAGAGGTTACGGATGGCTGAACAAAAAACGTCTTTTCTATACGCAGGATAGAGGGGGAAATGAAAATATTCACCTTTACGCTACAGATATAGATGGAGGCAATCAGAAAGATTTAACACCATTTGACGGTGTAAAAGTACAGGCCATTATTCCGGTTAAGGATACGGATTTCGTTGTGGTTACCATGAATAAGAATAACAAGCAGATCTTTGAACCCTTTAAAATCAATTTCGTTACCGGGGAAATGACCCAGCTGTATGAAAATAAAGATGTCAACAGCCCTATTGATGATTACCTTTTTGATAAAGACGGAAATCTGAGAGGATACAGCGTTCTTGAAAACGGATTAACTACTAAAACCTATTATAAGGATCTGCAGACCGGAAAATTCAATCTGATCAAATCTGCAGACTGGTCTGATACCTTCAGTATTATTGAATTTAATGAAAATTCTAAAAACAAAGACGAAGCGTATGTAGTAACCAATCTGGATAGCGATAAAGCGAGGATTGTACTGTATGATCTGAAGAAAAATGCTGTGATTAAAGAAATTTATTCCAATCCGGTATATGATGTGAGCTCAATAAGCACTGCGGGTAAAAACAGAAACTATGAGCTTGATTATATCAGCTATGAAGGAACCAAAGGAGAAACGGTTCCGGTAAGTAAATTTTATAAGGAAATACACGATAAATTAAAAGCTCAGTTCGGAGACAAAGAATTTGGAATTGCCTCTTCTGATGATAATAATGATAAACTTCTGATCGTCGTGGGAAGTGATAAGCTGTATGGAACCTATTATGAATACGATACCAAAACCAAACAGACCAAACTTCTCTACAATCTGATGCCTCAGCTGAAAGAAGAAGATATGGCTGAAATGAGACCTATCGAATTTAAAAGCAGAGACGGATTAACAATCCATGGATATATCACCCTGCCTAAGGCAGCATTGGAAGGAAAAAAAGTTCCTCTTATTGTAAATCCTCATGGTGGCCCTCAGGGAATCAGAGATAGCTGGGGATTCAACCCGGAAACTCAGCTGTTTGCAAGCCGTGGATATGCTACCCTTCAGGTTAATTTCAGAATTTCCGGGGGATACGGAAAATCATTCCAGAAAGCAGGTTATAAGCAGATCGGAAGAAAAGCTATGGATGATGTGGAAGATGGAGTAAAATACGCTATTGAACAGGGATGGGTAGATAAAGATAAAGTTGCCATTTACGGAGGAAGCCATGGAGGATATGCAACACTGATGGGACTGATTAAAACTCCGGATTTGTATGCGTGTGGAGTAGATTACGTAGGAGTTTCCAACATCTTTACTTTCTTTGATTCCTTCCCGGAATACTGGAAACCTTATAAAGAAATGGTAAAACAGATCTGGTATGACCTTGACAATCCTGAAGAAGCAAAAATAGCTAAGGAAGTTTCCCCGGTTTACCAGATTGATAAGATCAAAAAGCCTTTATTTGTTGTCCAGGGAGCCAACGATCCAAGGGTTAATATCAATGAATCTGATCAGATTGTAAAAGCGATGCGTGCCAAAGGATTTGAAGTTCCTTATCTGGTTAAATATGATGAAGGACATGGATTTGGAAAAGAGCCTAACAGGATTGAGCTTTATAAGTCAATGTTAGGATTCTTTGCTGAAAATTTTAATAAGTAACCTATAATTTTATAATGTGTGGATCGGAAGGCTCAGGTCTTCCGTTTCTTTTGTTATTGATTAGGTGGTGTTTGAATTCTTACGGAATGACAAGCTGTATGGATAAACTATCATTACAATTGTGTCATTCCGTAGGAATCTCAAATAACGTTAGAAATTGAGAATGGATAAAAGATCTTCATCAATCATCAATCATCAATCATCAATTACCAATTATCACTTACCAACTTAGCCCCGATAGCAGCGGTTACCCCGGAACATGAGTGGGAGAGTCGAAGGGTAAGAGTGTGGGATGGCCTGGCATGAGGAGTATGAGCGGATAGCGGGAAATAGCTCCCTTAAACATAAGTAATGAGTAATGAGTAATGAGTAATCCGGGAATAATTGAGAAGATAAAAAACCGATGGATAAAAGAAAAACTGAATTGTAAGAAAAATATTTTAAATTTATTAAAGTAAAACCAAAAGACTAACCGTCATATCAGTATGGAGGTTGTCGAAAAAATAACAATGCCACAGAAGGAGAAAGAAAGCATCATCTCACAGACCGTTTCCAACTACGGAGGGAAGCTGATGTCTTATATTCGTCCGAAAGTGAAAAACGCGGAGGATGCGGAAGATATCCTGCAGGAAGTGTGGTATCAGTTCAGTAGCCTTACGAATCTTTCTGAGATCGTAAACGTTGGAGGCTGGCTGTACAGGGTGACGGCAAATAAAATTACTGACCGTTACCGTAAAAAGAAAACAGAAAATCTTGAAGATTTCGTATATGAAGACGAAGACGGCGAATTCTCTATCAAAGATATCCTTTTGATGGACGAAAGCGCAGGCCCTGAAGTAAAGATGTTTCAGGATGAAATCTGGAAAAAACTGTTTGAAGCGCTTGATGAACTTCCCGAAAAACAAAGGCTGGTCTACGTAGAAAACGAACTGAACGACAAAACCCTCCAGGAGATCGCCGATGAACAGGGAGAAAACATCAAAACCATCATCAGCAGAAAAAACTATGCTGTGAAGCACTTAAGAAACAGATTGAGAAAATTATACGAAGATTTAAAAAGTTAGAAAAAGAAATTATGAATCATAAACACAAAAAGGGTTGGATTTTTTTATTGTTATGCCCGCCATTAATTTTAACTGCCGTTACATGGATTGTAATGATGCTTTGGAACGCTCTCCTTCCTGAGATTTTAGGAGCGAAAACGATTACTTTCTGGCAGGCAATGGGAATACTGATCTTAAGCAAAATTCTTTTCGGAGGTTTTCATTTCGGAAAAGGAGTGAGAGATTTCAAAGAAAGAAAAATGAGGGAGAAAATGGCAGGTTTGTCTCCTGAGGAAAGAGAGAAATTCAAGGAAATCTGGAGAAACAAATGTTCCGGAGGATTCTTCAACAGAAATAACGAATAATTTAAAAATTTGAAAGAAGTAGTAAAGTAAAATTAAAATTCATTCGTCTCTATAAAAAACAAGAAGTAGTAAAATTTAAAATTTTGAAAAAATGAAAAATTCAGCATTAAAAGGAGCTCTTGGAGCACTAGCCGTTGTGGGTGTAGCCTTAATTGCTAAAAAAGCCGCACAAAGAAAAAGATTTATCAAAGGTATTTTTGACGAATACGGAATCAAAGAAAAGTCCCCTTTCGGACTGGCAGATAAGATCAGGGAAATGAATGACGAAGACTATCAGGAACTGAAAGGAAAGTTCAAAAAAGAATTCGGTTCAAGATGCTGCAGAAAAGATAATACCTGCGAAGCATAATACATAAGAACTAAATTGAAATTGTTTAATTCCGGCGCGGGAAGCTCTGCTTCCCGCGCCGGAATTTTTTTATTTAAACAGTTGTATAAGCTTTTTTAACGCTACATTTGTATGAAAAAATAGTTCGGTTATCATGAAGTTCAGGTATATTTATATTGCATTGCTGTCTGTTTTCTCCATCATCATCTATGGACAGAATTCTCAGCAAAAACATTATATTTTCTTTCTGCATAATAAATTTCTGGAAGGCCATTCTCTGGAGGAAAAGCATCCAAAATACGGAGTGGCAGAATATGAAGCAATACTTCATCAACTAAAGGATAACAATACGGTTGTGATTTCTGAAAAAAGAAAAGCAGATACGGATCCTTCAGTGTATGCTCAGAAAGTGGCAAAGCAGATTGACAGTCTTATGAAAAAAGGAATTCCTGCTGGAAATATCACGGTAGTAGGCACTTCCCAGGGAGGATATATTGCGCAATATGTGTCTTATTATAAGAAAAATCCGCAATTAAAATTTGTAATTATCGGTGCCAGTTTTAAAGATGATTCTTTGGAAAAAGATAAAAATTTCAGGCTTTATGGAAAAATACTTTCCATTACGGAAAAATCTGATGACGGACATATTCCGATATCGCATGAACAGCGGTTCATCAGATCTCATATTAAAGATTTTAAGGAAATAGAACTTAATACGGGGCTGAATCATGGTTTTCTTTTCAAGGCGCTCAATGACTGGATTGCTCCGGCTAAGGATTGGGTTTACCGCAAATAGATAGTGGTGGTCTATTATCATTTAGTGGTTGTCATTGAAGTTGCTGCGAAATGATCTGCGTAATTTGTAAAATCTGTGGAATACAGAGTTGAGATTCCTTGCTATTACTCGGAATGACAGGGAAACTGTTGAAAATAACCGTTTCATTTTTAGAGAAATATAATTTTATCGGAGATAAAATCTTTGCGCCTTAAAAATATACAGATTGTTGTGAAAATCCTTAGCGTCTTTGCGATTTTCCAACCAATAGATACGAGCTATATTGAGATTGCTTCACCTTCGGTTCGTAATGACTTTAAGATCTGTTTTTTTCTGACAAAATTTACCGTAAACATCAAACACAAAGAAAAATAAATCCTTATTTTTGTATTGCTCAATGAAAGATTATTATTATTTTCTCGGTATATCACAGGATGCTTCAGAAGAAGACGTCAAAAAAGCTTATCGGAAGTTATCTTTAAAATACCACCCGGATAAAAATGATAATGATGATTTTTTCGCAGATCGCTTCCGTGAGATTCAGGAGGCTTATGAAACATTGAGTGATCCGGCGAGAAGACGTACCTATGACCAGAATTTAGAAAGTCACCAGCGAAGTTTCAGATATAATATTCCACCTGCTATCAAAACTTTTACAGCGAATAAGATTCATGCGAAAAAAGGACAGGAGATCATCATCAACTGGCAGACGAGTAATGCCGATGTGGTGAAGGTATTGCCTTTCGGGTTAGAGAAACCATATGGAGAAAGGATCTTTAAGATCACAGAATTTAAAGATGGAAAATTCCAGCTTTTGCTTCATGCAACAAATTCTCTTTTGCACAAAACGGTTGTTCAGGGAATCACCATCACAGAAGTTTTTGAGAACGATTCTGAAAAATTCAAAAATTCGGTGGAAGAAATGTTTAAGCCACAGCCCGCAACCCGGATTAACAAATTCGGCCAACCTAAAATAATGATGCTGATCTGGGGCATTATTATCCTGGCGATTGCAATCTATATACTGATAAAAAGCTTCGACTAGCTATGCCATTTTCTTTCTCCCTGGGCATTTTTTACATCTTTTTCCTTTCTTGAATTTTTTACAGCAAGATTTCTTTTCACAGAACATCTCTTCGTTATTGAAAGAGTAAGGTGCCAAAGGCGGAACTTTAAATGGGACTATCATATTCATGGTGCAAATATATTAATTTAGAATAAATATAATTAATAAAATTTCATAAAATTCTTAGAACCTGATGAATAGCAGTCAGAGCTTGTTTTAAAGATTTTAAAAGGCTTAACGTTGAATGGCAGATAAATCCCAGTATTGATATAAAACACATGCTGAATAAAATTTATTTTACAGATTCTTTTTTAATATAAGTTCAATCAATAAGGTTGAGTTTATTGATTAAATACATTGATTTGATAATGTATAAAATACTGGATTATATACGAATTGATAATTTGTTTTATGTATTATGTACTGAATAATGGTTATTGTTGATAAGATTGATGTAAACCTTATCATAAATTATGAAATGCAAATTGTGAGAAAAGTCACAAATAGATGTGTGAATTATCACCTTGGCAGTACTCTTGTGAAATCGTCCAAAAAATTGTAATTTTACCCATCTTTTTACAAACAAAATCTAATAAATAAAAATGAATACAGAACAGTTTGTGAGCCGCCACATTTCTCTTAATGAAGCCGATAAACAGGCGATGTTGGAAAAACTTGGCGTTTCAAGTATTGAAGAGTTAATTTCTCAGACTATCCCTTCTTCTATCCGTTTAGAGAAAGATCTTGAGATCTCGAAACCACTTTCTGAATACGAAATGTTGAACCATTCAAAAGAATTGGCATCTAAAAATACAGATTATACAAGTTATATCGGATTTGGATACCACAATACACTTTTGCCTTCAGCAATCCAGAGAAATATTTTTGAAAACCCTAGCTGGTATACGGCATATACTCCGTATCAGGCAGAAATTGCACAGGGAAGGCTTGAAGCTCTTCTTAATTTCCAGACTGTAGTATGTGACCTTACAGGTTTTGCATTGGCGAACGCATCGTTATTGGATGAATCTACTGCTGCCGCAGAAGCCATGCACATGTTCTTCAATAACAGGTCTAAAGACCAGAAAAAAGCAGGGGCTAATAAGTTCTTCGTTTCTGATCTTGTTCTTCCTCAGACCGTTTCTGTATTAAAAACAAAAGCTGAAGGATTAGAAATTGAAATCGTAGTTGGAGATCATAAAACACACCAGTTTGATGCTTCTTACTATGGAGTTTTATTACAATATCCTGGTAAAAACGGAATCGTTTTAGATTATACTGAAGATATCGTAGAATATAAAAAACTTGACCTTCAGGTAGCAGTGGCTTGTGATCCTCTTGCTTTGGTTAAGCTAAAGTCTCCTGCAGAGATGGGAGCTGACTGTGCTGTAGGAACTACACAGAGATTTGGTATTCCATTAGGATACGGAGGCCCTCACGCAGCGTTCTTCGCTTGTAGAGAAGATTATAAAAGAGATATCCCGGGAAGAATCATTGGAGTTTCTCAGGATATGTACGGAAGACGTGCATTAAGAATGGCATTGCAGACAAGAGAGCAGCACATCAAAAGAGAAAAAGCTACTTCAAATATCTGTACAGCTCAGGTTCTTTTGGCAGTAATGGCAGGGATGTATGCTGTGTATCACGGTCCGAAAGGATTAAATTATATCGCTGATCAGATCCACTTTAAAGCAAACGCCTTGAAAGGAGGTCTTAAAGCATTAGGGTATCAGGTAGTAGAAGAGCCAATCTTCGATACTGTAAAAATCACGATGCCTGAAGAAGAGAAAGCTAAATTAGTAAGACTGATGCTGGATCACAGACTTAACCTAAACTATTTCACAGAAGGGGTAGTAAGTATTGCGATCAACGAAAGTACAACATTAGAGAAATTAAACTATCTGATGGCTTCTTTCGCTCAGTTTAAAGACAAGCAGACTTTCAAATTAGAAATTAAAGAAGGATACAGCATTCCTGAAGAAAATCTGAGAAAAGACGAGATTCTTACGGAAGAAGTATTCAACAAATACCATACGGAAACAGAACTGATGCGTTATATCAAGCGTCTTGAGAGAAAAGATTTATCATTGACACACTCTATGATTTCTTTAGGATCTTGTACAATGAAACTGAATGCCGCAACACAAATGTTACCGCTTTCATGGGAAAACTGGGGAGCTATTCACCCATTCGTACCTGTAAACCAGGCTGAAGGATATCAGGAAATGATCCGTGAACTGGAGAAAGACCTGGCAGAAATTACAGGTTTTGCGGGAACTTCTCTTCAGCCAAATTCCGGAGCTCAGGGAGAATATGCAGGATTAATGGTCATCAGACAATATCATATCTCAAGAGGAGACCACCACAGAAATGTAGTATTGATTCCTCAGTCTGCACACGGAACAAACCCGGCTTCTGCTGCTATGGCAGGAATGAAAATCGTAGTCGTGAAAAACCTTGAAAACGGGGAAATCGACTTCGAAGATCTTAAAGCTAAAACAGAACTTCATTCAGAGAATTTATCGGCTGTAATGATCACTTATCCTTCTACTTACGGATTCTTTGATGCCAATATTAAAGAAATTACCAACCTTATCCACGAGCACGGAGGACAAGTATATATGGATGGTGCAAACATGAACGCTCAGGTAGGATTTACAAGTCCTGGAAACATCGGAGCAGACGTTTGCCACCTTAACCTCCACAAAACTTTCGCAATTCCTCACGGAGGTGGAGGTCCTGGAGTAGGCCCTATCTGTGTTGCTAAACACTTAGTGCCATTCCTTCCTTCCAATGCGAATATCAGAATCGGTTCCAAAGAAGCAATCGACGGTATTTCTGCTGCACCTTACGGTTCAGGACTGATCCTTAACATTTCTTATGCTTACATCAAAATGTTAGGAACTGAAGGCCTTAAAAAGGCTACAGGACATGCTATCCTTAACGCTAACTATCTGAAAGAAGTGCTGGCAGAGCATTTCCCGATTTTATATTCAAATGAAAACGGAAGAGTAGCTCACGAATGTATCGTAGACTTCCGTCAATTCAAATCTTTAGGAATTGAAGTGGCTGATGTGGCGAAGAGATTAATGGATTATGGGTTCCATGCTCCTACCGTTTCTTTCCCGGTTGCAGGTACATTGATGATTGAGCCTACAGAATCTGAAAGCAAGGCTGAAATAGACCGTTTTGCAGAAGCATTGATCTCTATCAAAAAAGAAATCGATGAAATTGCCAACGGAGAAGCAGATGCAACAAACAATGTATTGAAAAATGCTCCCCATACAGAACAACTGGTGATCTCAGATTCATGGGATAAACCATACAGCAGAGAAAAGGCAGCTTATCCGTTAGAGTGGGTAAGAGACCACAAATTCTTCGCTTCTGTATCAAGAGTAGATGAAGCGTACGGAGACAGAAACTTGGTTTGTACTTGTGAGCCGATTGAAGCTTATATGTAATCTCAGTTTTTAACTATAAAAAATCCCTCTCAGTAATGAGAGGGATTTTTGTTTTTATTGAGTATTTTCTGTGCAGTAATCGTCATTGCGGGCGTAGCGAAGCAATCTCTTTAACGCAAATGTCGCGAGAATTTCCGACAACTAATTGTTTCAATGTTCGCAGAGGCATTCCACTCAGCAAGCTTAAACGATGTGTTTTTCCGACAAATTACGAGCCTTGAACGTCAATTGTCATTGCGAGCAAAGCGAAGCAATCTCAAAACAGAAATGATTTTTTATTTCCTTTTAATTAATTCTTCAAGCCTGGTCATCATATCATCCTTTTCTTTCAGCATTCTTTCGTAAAGTGCGATTTTTTCTTCATGAAGCTGGATGATTTTATCAATAGGATTATAATTGTTGACAATCACACCTGTTGCATTGTCATGAAAATTACTTGAAATAATATTTATAGCCTGTTCCTCATCAAAATTCTGGAATGCTTCCACAGGAATTTTTAAAACCTCAGAAATCTTTTGAAGGAGCGGATCTTCAATGGTTTCTTTCTGTTCCAATAAAGAAATTTTCTTCTGGTTCCAGTCATCACCTAAATCCAGCGCTAAAGCTTCCTGTTTGATGCCCAGCATTTCTCTGAATCTTTTAACGTTTCTTCCCTGATGTATCTTTTGTTCCATTTGTGGTTTTAAGCTTATTTGAAGGTTTATGATGAGTAAAGATAGAAAATTGTGGTGATATTAAGAGGTGATACTGAAGATTTGTACTGAATTCTTTTTAATTAAAACAAAATCACCTCCCGGTTTTCGGGAGGTGCCTAGTATTTAAATTCCGGTTTGTTATCTTCGTTTAAAGCTATACGCCAGCAAAATAGCAAAGCCCATAGTAACGCAGGTTATAATTGAAATGGTTTCAATGGAAATTCCACTTTTCATCTGTGTGTTTTCTTTTTCACATGAAAAAAAGAATAATAATGTCAAGAACAGACATACCGATAGTAATTTTTTATTCATAAATGTATTTATTTGGTTACGAAATATTTAAAGCAAAAACTATACCGGATTTGTAGACTTTTAAAATGTGTTATTGAGTTTTTTCGTTATGACAAAAAGTTAATTTTATGGACAATATTTTTTATTAATCCACGGTTTCCAAAATAGCAAAGGGAATGATTGATCAAAAATGCTGAAAAGGGGAGTAGATTACCGAAGAACTCTTTAAAATAAACCATGGTAATAATGAAAAAAATGACAGAAAAAAGATTTAGTTTCCATAGGTAGACTTTATAGGTCAGTATTTTGTTGTTTTCATCATAGGTGAATTTTCCGGTATCAATTAAAGATAAATAATCCCAATTGGATCTTTCTTTGAAAAAACCTTCATTAAAAGAAACAAATCCAGGTCCGTAAAGAATATTTTGAACCTTTTTCTTACTTAAAAGATCACGTACTGTGCAGGTAACCTGATCCGAGGTTTTATCTTTTGTGATTTCTCTCTCAAAAGTATAAGTAAACGGGAACATATAATTTTAGTCTTTGTTATTTGCTTTTCCTTCATTCCAATAATAGCTGTCCGGATAGCTTCTGGCTCCGAAAACAGCAGTTCCTACCCGTACAATGGTGGCGCCTTCTTCAACAGCTGTTTCCATATCTCCGCTCATTCCCATGGAAAGCTCTTTCATTTCTACATTGGGGATATTTTCACGGATGATCTCCTGCTGAAGATTTTTCAGGATTTTAAAGCATGCTCTTACTTTATCGGTCTCAGCACTGAACAGGCCAATGGTCATCAATCCCTTTATTTTTAAGGTAGAGTAGCCGGCTATTTTCCGGATAAGCTCAATAGCCTCATCAGGATCAGCTCCAAACTTACTTTCTTCATCAGAAGTATTTATCTGAATTAAAACATCCATCGTTCTGTTTTCAGCCAAAAGTCTTTGATGAAGCTTTTCTGCCAGCTCAAGACGATCCAGAGACTGGACGCAGGTGACATCGTATTTCAGGATATCTTTAATCTTATTGGTCTGGAGATGGCCTATAAAGTGATTTTCATGAGGAATGTTTTTCAGATCTTCATATTTCTCCTTCAGTTCCTGTACTTTATTTTCTGCAATTAACGTCTGTCCGTTTTCCAGAGCAATTTTAATACGGTCTGGTGAAACAGTTTTGGTAGCAAGTAATAACTTTACATCATCAATATTCCTTCCGGATTGTTCACAGGCCTTTTTTATTCTTTCATTGATAACGGCGAGGTTGTGGAGAATATCTTCTTTCATGATGGGATGGTTTCTTTGGCCTCCAGTTTTTTAATTAAAGCAGCTTTAACGGCAGTTAAGGCATTATCTTTCGCTTCAGCAAAAGAAACAGAATACTTTCTTTCAACGCTTCTCATATCTTCAGGAAACTGACCCAGTAATTGATCGTAGAAAGTGTCAAGAGTCTCAGCAGAAGGCATTTCATAGTTGATCTTCAGCTGGAAACGCCTTAAAAGGGCAGTATCAATGATTTCAGGGTGGTTGGTAGCGCAGATGAGAAGTGCATTTTCAGGGTAATAGTCTATCAGCTGAATCAGGGTATTAACCAGTCTTCTCATTTCCCCTACATCTTTATCATCACTTCCTCTTGCTTTCCCGATCTGATCCAGTTCGTCCAGAAAAAGTACAGACCTTTCCCTGGCAGCTTTATCAAAAATCATTTTAATATTCTGTGACGTTTCCCCAATGCGCGACGAAACAATATTGCTCAGGTTCAAAATAATAATATTTTTTCCCAGAGCATTGGCAACGGCCTTTGCTGTCATTGTTTTTCCGCATCCGGAACTTCCCTCCAGTAAAATCTTATGGTTAACCGGAAGATTATATTCCTGCAGTTCTTTAACATATGTATGCTCTTTGATGAGCTGTACAAGCTGGTCTCTGTTTTTTGTATCGAGAAATACCTCGTTAAGGTTTACCTGTTCTTTATCCTGAATAATAAGGTTGTACAGATTCATGATGATAAATAAATTATTGAATAGACAAAGATAAAGCTTTGTTGAATGTCAAAAGGAATCCTGAATCATAATAAACATCTGGTCCAACGCATAGAATGATAAATGATGAATGGAATCAGTGGTTAACGAACAAACCAGCATATTCTGTACAATCTTTCTAAAGATCTGTGAAAATCTGCGAAATCTGTGGGAAATACACCTCTACGTTGTTACAGGACGGAACATAAAAAAATAAAGCCAGACTTGCGGCCGGCTTTATTCATTTGGATATTAAAATTTGTTATGAAACTAAGATCTTTCTGCTTATGTTTTTGGACCCTTTTACCCGATGGGTAAAAGAGCAATCCGATTTCTCAGACTAAAAACATAAAACAATATAATTAGTATAGATATTCTATAGGCTTGCTTTATTTAATATTAGTTTCTTTCTCTTCTTACTGTCATGAAATATGAAGTAATTACTACTAAACCTGTTGCGATACCGATATAAGTTATCATTTTGTATTATTTTTAATTATTTGACTTTTTTTTATTAATTTTTCAATTGCAATATTACTATTTTCAAATCATGTGCCAAAGTAAAATATTATGATGTTTATCAGTGTATTACGGTGGTTTATGTTTATTATTTAGTTAGGTTTTGTTTACATTAAATTAATGTGTTATTGAGAATTTATTAATACTTTTATTGTTCTTTCTGTAAAATTATGTGAAAACGTTAACCGTTTCCTGGCTTCTATATCGGACTTGATAAAACAAATAATAAATAATGCTTCGCATAATATTGTTTTTAAATGTCATTTTTGACTGTAGATTTTTCACCTGAAATAGATTTTTGTGTTAAGAAAATTTATTGTTGGTTATAATTTTTGTGCTGGAATTTTTGTCAGTTGTGACATTTTATGACATAGAGTGATATTAATTTTATGACACAGTTGAATCATAATAAGACCTGATGGCATATTTTTTTACGTCAGATAAGCGTATGGAAAAAATGAGAATAACTAAAAAATAAAGCACTAACAATTACTTAAGTGCCTTTAGAAAGTATTTTTGCTTATTAATGTTTTGAAAAGGCCGGAACCTCATCAGATACAGAAATGCCAATTGCCATCAGGGTACGAACTATAATAACTTTTCTCATTTGGGAATTCTCCGGAAGCTTTCACTATTTTTGTACAAAGAATGAATTTATGGGACGCAGTTATATTTTCCTTGCTCTGGCAATTATATTTGAGATCATCGCTACTACTTTCCTGAAAAAGTCTGAGGAATTTTCCAAACTATGGCCGTCTGTAGTAACAGTCATCGGATATGCCTGCGCTTTTTATTTTCTGAGTCTCACCCTTCGTCAGATTCCTGTAGGAATTACTTATGCTATCTGGTCCGGAGTAGGAATTGTCTTTATTACGGTGATCGGTGTTATTGCATTCAAACAGGTTCCGGACCTGCCGGCTATAGTTGGTATTGTCCTGATCGTACTGGGGGTGATTATTATTAATGTATTTTCAAAAATGGGAGCTCATTAAAAAATGATCTCCTGATGCTTTTGCATCTGTTTCCAATGTTTAGATCGTGTTTTGTACAGGAAGAATTTTCCCAGTTTATATTTGAACTTTAAGTATCCGCGGAACTCGATACCGTCAAATAATGTAAAGGGAATGGCCGGATTTTCCTCTAATGACTGTCTGATCCCATTACTGAATACAGTAGGTCCTGTAGTAGAATGTATATCATGTGGATAGCGGTGGCTGTTTATATTATCCATCATCAATTCCAGTGTTTTCTTTAGGAAAGGATGATTTTTATTGAAAATAAGTGCCCATTGAACATACAGGTTTTCATGTCTTTCTACACTGATTACGGCTTCATCATTATCCTTAATCAATTTTCTGAATGGTTTGATAATACTGCTGTCTACATCCAGATATATCCCTCCTTTCTTATATAAAACCGCATATCTGAAAAAATCAGCTTTTGAAGCACCAATCCTCAGTTTGCGATAAGTTTCAATATAGTGGGGAGGAAATTCTTCTTCAAGGAATTTTTCTATATCCTGATCATCATAAAAGTAATACTCATATTCAGGATTCTTTCTTTTCATATTCCAGATATGATAACGCGTAATCAAAGGAAGTTTTTTAGTGATAAAAGTCTGAAATATCTGTTTGGGTACAGCCATATCCTATTTTTAGTAAGTTCTTATATTAAAATCCTGAAATCATTTTCATCAACCATTTGCATGAGAGGTAATAAGATTTTTTCATGAAAGAGAATCCCCTGAATTTGTATTTATGAAGTTTTGATTATATTTTACCGGAATGGTTAAATACTGAAAAGGGGAAATTTTAATTTTTTTTTAATCTCTCTGATAGTGAGACTTTAATAATAAGTTCAGACATTAAGAAATTTGATTTAATCTTTTAAAGGTTGAATGATAGACTGAAAAAAGTTGAAAGTAAAAATCCTGTCATAGAAAATGTCCAGACAGTTCTCAATAATAGCATCAGTATAGCCGGCTGTGTCCAGAGTACATGTTTCCTCTACAAAGACAAACCAGAGCTCTGAGAGTCCGTATCTCCTTCTGAACGCTTCTGAATGATTACTGTCCGGTACTGTAGCGTGTTTAAGATCACAAAACAGAATTCCTTTTTTATTACCATTATGTTCTACGATATTAATAGGATGATGAAGATAACTGATGATTTTCATTTCTGGGTCGAAGCATTCTGTGAAATGGTGCAGATCAATAAGTTGTATTACTTTTTCTTCCTGTTGAGATTCTGTCATAAAAAAGCATTCTGATGATATTTCCTGAGTCAGTTCATGAAAAGCTTTTAATTCCATATGTGTGCATTTTATAGTACAAAGAAATAGAGAAAAGTATCTGGCAGATTTGTTTTTATACGAAATGGCAGGTATTTTATACCAAAACCGGAAGTATAATCATTGGTATAATAAAATACAGGTTTTGTATAATAAAATAGTTGTAGTTTCCGTTATTCTCTATTTTTGTTAATGATAAAATGAGCCTATCCTATGAAATACAGTCCGTGGAAATTTGAAGAAACCTTTGTAATGGATTTTCTGGTGGAAGCGAGATATGGGTTCCGTAGACATCTGCTGTTTCTCATTTTCTTTTTCTTTCTGATATACAGCGCAAGATTCTGGCACTGGTATTCCGGGATATATCAGTATTATGTTTTATTTTTTGTGTATACCATACTGATTACAATGGTTTACATTAATATCTATGTATTGGTTCCCAGGTTCTTCTTTAAAACGAAATACATCACTTATCTTGTTTTGCTTGTCCTGATGGGAGTGGCGGGAATCAACCTTATCGGATATAGCTTTAAATGGCTGTTCGATGATTTTAGGATTAAAAATATTCTCAGAGAAAATGAAAAAGGAGGGATTTATGAAGGCATGCTGATGTGTATCCCGATTATTCTTACAACCACTACCATAAAACTCCTGCAGAAATGGATCAGTGATAATAAAAGAATTAATGAACTGAGCAGTCTCACCCTGAATATGGAACTCAATGAGCTCAGAAACCAGATCAATCCACATTTTCTGTTTAATATGCTGAATAATGTAAAGGCCCTGATCAGGACGGACCCGGCCAAAGCTTCAGTGGTGATTGTAAAACTTTCCGAGTTTCTCAGATATCAGCTGTATGAAAACAGTGAAGAAAAAACATTACTGATCTCAGAAATAGATTTTCTGTCCAACTTTTTAAATCTTGAAAAAATAAGACGTGATCACTTTTCTTTTGGTATTCAGACTGATATTGATAAAAGAATTGTCAACAGTACCTTTATTCCGCCGAACCTGTTTACCACTTTTGTAGAAAATGCTGTTAAACATAGTGTAGACATCAGTGGAGGAGAATCTTACGTGAATATCAAAATAAATATTGAGAATAAGCAGCTTCATTTTATGTGTGTAAATTCAAGAAGCGATGGTTATATTGTTCAGGATAAAAAGAACAGCGGGCTCGGGCTTGCCAATATTACCAGAAGGCTTGAACTTCTTTATGGTGATACTTTTGATCTGCAGATAGAATCAGGAGATAAAGAATATATTGTAAATTTAAAAATTCCCGTATGATGAATTGTATTATAGTTGATGATGAACCTTTGGCAAGATCAGAAATGAGATCGCTGATCACTGAAATTTCCGGCATTGATGTCCTTGGGGAGTTTTCCAGTGCTCCATCTGCCCTTGAATTTCTTAAGAATAATGATGTAGACCTTATTTTCCTGGATATAGAGATGCCTATGGTGACCGGTCTTGAGTTTGCTGAAATGCTTCCAAAAAAATCACTGATCATCTTTACGACGGCCTACTCCCAATATGCCTTAAAAAGTTATGAGCTGGAAGCTGTAGATTATCTTTTGAAGCCTATTGATCCCCAAAGGCTGGAAAAAGCAATTGACAAGGCCATCCTTTACACAGAACTGTTATCTAAAGATACAGTAAAGAATACGGTAGAATCTAATACTGCAGACTTTTTGTTTATCAAAGCCGAACGCAGGTTTTACAAAATTAATTTTTCCGATATTAAATTTATAGAAGGACTTAAAGATTATGTTGTGATCCATACCCAGCAGCAGAAGCTGATCACTGCTATGAACCTGAAAACCATTCATCAGAAAATTTCAGGTGAAACCTTCATCAGGGTAAGTAAATCTTACGTTGTCAATATGAACTATATTGATTCATTTGATAATCATAATATCTACATTGAAGACTCTGAAATCCCGCTTGGGGAAGTATACAGATCAGAATTCTTTACAAGATTTGCCGGCGGGCTTCTCAACTCAGACTGATGGATGAGTAATAAGCAATAAGCAATCAGTAGTTTAATGATCTATGTATGAAAAAGATATGCATATTCATCAGTATAAACCCGTGTAATCTGCGGTTAAAAATTATTCAATAGAACCGGGATTTAGCCCGTTAAATAAATCAAACTCTTCAGCGGCTTTAGCCAAAACTTAAAATAGTTGCTTATCAATAAAGCTTCTGATCCTTTTCACAAAAGAAGCTCCTTCTTTTTCCGGCACCTGTCTGTTTTTTGATCAGCTTCTGTCCGCAAACCGGGCATACAGATTTGGTATGTACCAGCCAGTGTTTTTTCAAAACAAACTCCCTTTTCCATTTCAGAAAATCAAAACTGTAATTTCTGGCTTCAGTAATAAGCTCTTTCCTTTTTTTAGCCGGGAGATTGCCCAACAGACTTTCAGGCTGCACTCCAATTCTGAAAAGGACTTCATTTTTAATAATGTTGCCTACACCTGAAAAAATATCCTGATTCATTAAGGCATCGCACACCATCATTTTCGGATTCGATTTTAGTTTTTCTTCAGCTTTTTTCGGATTCCACTGATCACTCATAACGTCAGCTTCCCAATCAATGGCGGAGAGAAATTCCAGATCTACAGACTTTACCGAGCAGGTGTAAAAATAGATGCTTCCGGTTGGGAAAAACAATGCCAAACGCAGGCTTTTATCCGGTTTGGTCTGCTCATCAATACCGTAAGAGCCAAACATTAATAAATGGATCCGGATGGCAGCTTTCTCAAAAACAAGGTAAGTCTGCTTTCCAAAAGTACGGATTTCGAGAAGGGTCTGCCCGATAAAAGAATCTTTTTCAAATTTGGCATTCCCTGAAACTTCTGTCACTTGCTGGCCCGCAAATGGCTGCAGGCTTTCTTTCATTAATATGATGGATGGACCTTCAGGCATAAGTTTGTTTTGAGATAAAGATTCAAATAGTATTCCATTATCTGAATCTTCACCCTAAAACAAACTTATGTAAGCATCACTGGTATCAGTTATGCTTTTGCCCTACAAAACGGATAACAGAACCTGTTCCGTTATGAAACAAGCCTTCCCTGAGTTCGATTTCTGTTTCTTTTAATTCTATAATATCGTAATCCGGGAAGTCCGCTTTGATCTCATCAATAGAAAATAAGGATTCAACATCTTTGGGTCCGCCTACTTTCTCATTCCTGGCGATATATTCAAGATGGTTTTTACTGAAAGCTTCGAAAATAATAAATCCGCCTTTACGGAGATATTGATTCAACATCTGATGGATAGAAGATTTAACACCAGCCGGAAAATGAGCGTAGATAAGTGCAATGACATCAAACTGCTCTTTTTGGTAATTCAAATCAGAAAGTTCCCCAACCTGATAATCAATTGCGGTTCCCAGTTGCTGAGCAAGCTGCAGCGCTTTATTTCTGCCATTGGCACTGATGTCAAAAGCTGAAACCTGCCAACCTTGTGTCGCTGCAAAAACAGCATTTCGTCCTTCGCCTTCTGCAGGGAAAAGTATAGTACCGGGTTTTAATTGACTGAGTTGCTCCCTCAGGTAATTATTCGGTTCGGTTCCATACGCAAACTCTTCGCTGCTGTACCTTTCATCCCATCTGTTGAGCCATGTGTTGTCTTTCATTGTAAAAGAATTTAAAATTTGCATGAAGAAGAATCAAAAGTATTCTTCAGTTATATTAGTTGCATCAAATGTAAAATATTTCTTCAAGCTTCCGGTCTCTAAAAAACGTTTATCATAATAGATTTTTTGAATGAGAGATCTGTCCAATAAAAATCTAAATACTATTCCGTACAATTAAAATTTGAAGTAATTTTGAAAAATGATGAATTTAAACCACATTTTCACCAATCAACGTACAGGAAATAATCCGCAGACCAAAGCTTCAAGAACTGATTTTCAAAGGGATTTCGATAGGATTATCTTCTCTTCTGCCTTCAGGAGACTGCAGAATAAAACCCAGGTTTTTCCTCTTCCCGGCAGTGTTTTTGTACACAACAGACTTACACACTCGCTGGAAGTTTCGTCTGTAGGAAGAAGTTTAGGAAGTATTGTAGGTGAATTTATTGCTGAAGATTTTAAAAATGAACTGACTGAGGATTCAAAGAACTTTTATCTCCATAATTTAGGAAATGTAATAGCTGCAGCATGTTTATGCCATGATGTGGGAAATCCTGCTTTCGGACATTCCGGGGAAGATGCCATTGCGAGCTATTTTGAAAGAAATGAAAAAGATCTGAAATCTAAATTCAATGAGAAAGAGTGGGCAGATCTGGTTAATTTTGAAGGTAATGCCAATGCGATCAGAGTGCTGGCACAGCAGCAGCAAGGGAAAGATGCCGGAGGTATTCAGCTTACTTTCTCAACGCTGGCAAGCATTGCAAAATATCCGTGTGAGGCTGTAGCCAAGAAAAAAGGAATTATCCACAGAAAGAAGTTTGGGTTTTTCCAGAATGAAAAGGATATATTTCTGGAGATTGCCAAAGGAACCCGGCTTATTGCTGAAAGTGAAGAACCTCATATTTTCAAAAGACATCCTTTCGTATGGCTGGTAGAAGCAGCAGATGATATCTGCTACAATATCATTGATATGGAAGATGCTCACCGACTGGGAATTGTATCAACAGCAGACTGTAAAAACTTATTTTTCGAGCTGGTAAAATCTGAAACCGATGATGTTCAGAGAATTGAGACAAAATTAAGCTCTATCTCCAATGAAAATGAACAGATTTCGTATTTAAGGGCAAAAGTGATTAATGCTTTAATCAATAAATCAATTGAGATGTATAAGCATAACTTTGAAACCATTCTTGAAGGAAATCTTGGCAACGGTTTACTGGACATCTATAAAAAAGAAAATAAGGCACTTCAGGATATTGAGAGTTTTTCGGTAGAAAAAATTTATAATCATAAAGCGGTTGTTGAAATTGAAAATGCAGGATATAATGTGATGTATGAATTGCTGGATCACTTTATTCCTTCCATTCTGAAGTCTGGCGACAAAAGAAAATCTTATGACGAAAAAGCTTTGAAATTAATTCCAAAGCAATTTATTTACAATGACGGAACGGACTATCAGAAAGTGCTCGGGGTTATTGATTTCGTCTCGGGCATGACTGATAATTATGCTACCGATCTGTATAGAAAAATTAAAGGAATAGACATCGGAATGACCGTGTAAATTCTATTTATTGTAATAATTCAGAAGCCTCTTCGATTAATGATTTCATTAAAGTGGAGGCTTTTTTGTGCTTTAAAACCGGAGCAATCTGGCCGGACCAGAAGAATACCAGATCATTTTTCTGTTGTTCCAAAGCTGCTTTTCTCAAGGCTCCCATGAAGTGAGCCTGCAAAGGAAACGGCAGTGTTTTATCAGTTGCAGTCAAAACATCCTGTGTAATTTTTGTCGTAATTCCGCGCCCTAATCTTCCTGTGTACGCCCTGGTAAGAGTGGTAGATTTTGCAGCTGCGGAAAATAACAATTCTTTGTGAACGGGTAGCGCCCCGGATTCTTCCGTTGCAAGAAAAGCTGTTCCAATCTGTACTGCTTCTGCTCCCAACTGGAAAGCACCTGCAATACCAGTGCCGTCAGCTATCCCCCCGGCGGCAACTACAGGAATCTTTACGCGATCCCGGATTAATTGAATTAAAGCAAAAGTTCCCGTTGTAGAAAGTTCAGACCTGTCAAGAAATGAAGGTCTGTGACCGCCGCTTTCAAATCCGGAGGCAACAATGATATCCACTCCGGTTTTTTCCAAAGCAACAGCTTCATCCAGTGTCGTCGCATTTCCCAACACAACAGTTCCCTGATGATGAAGATCTTCGATGATGTTTTCATTCAGCAACCCAAACATAAAGCTGAAAACTTTAGGTTTGATGTCAAAGATCACTTCCAGCTGATTTTGGAATCTCGATTCAAAAAAGGGTGGAGGTGCCGGAATATTTATATCTAAAAGGTCAAAATAAGGTTTGAAAGTTTCAACAGCCTTCTGATATTGCTCTTTTGTGTGTCTTTCGTCAATGATATCGTGATCGCTTACCCACAAATTGAGATTGTATGGTTTATCAGTTTTCGACTGTATTTTATGGTGAATGTCATAGATTTCCCGGGGTGACAAAGTATAGGCTCCGAAACCTCCCAGTCCGCCAAGATTACTCACTGTAGTTGTTAGCTCAACAGTAGAAAAATCTCCGCCAAAAGGACCCTGGAAGATAGGGTATTCAATCCCGATTAATTCTGTAATTCTATTTTTGTTCCACATGCTTTTCGGTTTAGATTAAAAGATTGAATTAAGGTTGTAAATGAGTCAATGTCTTGTTAATAATGAGCCATTTCCCTTCTATGTTATTGAAAGTTATGAAATTATAATAATTGAAGTCATACATTTTTACATGCAATTTCGCGACAGCAATTGAATTGATGATATCAACTGAAATAATTTCAGCTATAAAATCCTTTCCTGATTTTTCCGGACTTACGCGGTTTCTCACTCCTTCAATATACTGTTCCGCAGTTTTGAAATAAGGAATTCCATTGATATCTCCGAAAAGCAGCGCATCTTTATAAAAAGCCTTTTTCAAAAGTTCTGTGTCGCCTTTATAAATTCCTTTGAAATAATAATGTTCTATCACATTTCTTATTTCGGTTTCTGGTGCCTGAATGGTTTTCATATTCTTAAGGTTTTGTGCATGACCGCTCAACGGAAAGCTGAACAGCCATGCTATAATTAATGATAGTTTCATGATAAGTGATGTCCGGCACTCATCCCTCCATCAACATTGATGATGGCTCCGGAGATTAATTTATTTTTAGCAATAGCAAAAATCATCTGAGCCACTTCTTCAGGCTCCCCGATACGGTTGATGAGGTGTATTCCTGCATTATTATCAAGGTCAGCACCATGCATTGGTGTCCTGATCAATCCTGGCGCAACTGTATTAACCCTGATATTGTCTTTTCCAAACTCTGCCGCAAGCTGCAATGTCAGTGCATGAATAGCTCCTTTACTCGAAATAGGTGCTGTAGAAGGAGATTGGGCAATGGCGTGATACACTAATGGCGTTCCTATATTGATCACCACACCATCATTTTGCTTGATCATTTGAGGAATGACTGCCTGCGTGGTAAAGAATGATCCTTTTAAATTGGTGCTTAAAAAACGGTCCAGATAGTCTTCAGTAACTTCCAGAAATGGCTTGTTTTCGTAAATTCCGGCGTTGTTGATGAGCACATCAGCAGATCCGAATCTTTCTAAAGCTGTTTTCACCAGTTCTTCTCCTGTTGTTTTATCTGAAACATTTCCGGCAACCATTGCGAGATTTTCTGTGGCTCCCAGTTCATGATATACTTTCTCTAATTTGACTGCCGTTTGTGAATTAATGACCACGTTATCCCCTTGATTTAAAAAATAGCGGGCAGTTTCCAACCCTATTCCTGAAGAGGCTCCTGTTATGATTATGGTTTGTTTTTTCACTGATGATTACTTTTTTACTGTTGAAAATCCCTGTTGTTTTAATACTGACACCTGTTCCCCTGCATACCCCCAGTTATCGTCTTCAATCTCATTAATAACAATATGTGTTAAATGAGGATCCTTATTCAAAACTGAGGTTACAGCTTCACTGATTTTTCTGATTAACTGTTGTTTTGTTTCGCGGTTAAGGTCTTCGCGAAGCACATCTACTTTGATGAATGGCATGATGATAAATTTTTAGAGTTATTGAATTAATAAGCTTCCGCAATAAGATGAATGTTTAAATCAAAGTTGTTGTAGATCAACGTATCACCCAGGTTGGTAAAGAAGTTAGAGGACCTGAATCTGATATTGAATTTTGTTCTGTCTACTACAAGTTTGGTTTTTAGGACACCTGCATTATCTGTTGTTACAATATGAAGACTGGTGTCGATACGTTGAGTAATACCTTTGATGGTAAGATGTCCTTGTGCGTAATAAAGATTCTCATCACCAGGTTCTGCATGAGTAATTTCAAATGAAGCTTCAGGAAATTGTTCTGTATTGAAGAAATCATCAGAAGCCAGGTGGTTGGCAAACTGAGTATTGGTTTCATTATCCTCAATGTCAAGGATTTTGATGGAGCGGGTATCAATGACGAACTTTCCGGACTGAAGTTTTTGGTTTTCAAATATGAAGTTGCCTTCTTTTATGCGAATTGTACCGTTATGAGCTCCGGTAACTTTTCTTCCGATCCAGTGGATAGTACTGTTCTCGGTATTGACTTTAAAAATTTTTGTATCCATTTTTATTGGGTTTAAATATGGATACAAAGTTCAGCTGACCAAAAGAAATATTGATGTGATGTACCTCACAAAATGCAGATGAGAATAAACAGTTTAAAAAGCTGCAGATTATTGATGAAGCCTGCTCAAAGTTTCTCTGGTTACTCCAAGATATGAAGCGATCAGATGTTTCGGAACAAGATTGTATAGTTGGGGATACATAGATAAAAGCTCCTGGTATCTGAATTTGGCATCATTATTCATAAGAGAAAGAAGGCGTTTCTGTGCAGCTACATACCCTTTGTTGGTCCGCCATCTGAAAAAATGTTCAACTTCACGAATTTCATTACAGATTTTTTCCCTGTCCTCATTGGAAATGGACAAAATTGCTGCATTTGTAATGCAGTCTACATTAATGGTAGCCCTTGTTTTATTGTAAAGAGCATCAAAATCCGTTACCCACCACGTCGGCATGGCAAACTGAAGAATAAACATTTTCATATTGTCATTAAGATAAAATGCTTTCAAGCAGCCTTCCAGAACAAAATATTCATGATTCACGAAATCACCTTCCGAAATAAGACTTTGCCCTTTCTTTAAAGTAATCAGATCGAAATGTCCGAAAACATAGTCAAGTTGTTCATCAGTAAGAGAAGTGAATTTAGAGAGGTGATCTTTTAATATTTCTTTAGAATTGACCATGATGTATAATGAATAATCAAAAGTAAGTTTTTTCAGGATCATTTTAATTTAAATGTTGTGAATAATTCTACATGATTTACAGTGAACTATGCTTTAAGGCTAATTTATTTTTCCTATATTTAA
This sequence comes from Chryseobacterium amylolyticum, assembly GCF_051011775.1. Taxonomy (NCBI): domain Bacteria; kingdom Pseudomonadati; phylum Bacteroidota; class Flavobacteriia; order Flavobacteriales; family Weeksellaceae; genus Chryseobacterium; species Chryseobacterium amylolyticum. The sequence goes on along the minus strand of NZ_JBPCHX010000001.1, from coordinate 434,269 downwards.
ACAGCACAGGTAAAAATTGTTTTAACAAAACAGGATTTATAACGACATATTAAAAAATTAAAAACTATGGGTATATACTTAGCGCCCGTTATTTTCTTCGGGCTTATCATTTTGTTCGCTTCGTTTTTTGTGGTTAAGCAGGAAACAGCAGCAATTATTGAACGTTTCGGGAAATTTCAGGCTGTAAAACATTCCGGTCTTCATCTTAAACTGCCAATTATAGATCAGATTGCGAAAAGACTGAACCTGAGAATCCAGCAGCTGGATGTAATGATTGATACCAAAACACTGGATAATGTTTTTATCAAAATGAAAATTTCGGTTCAGTATCAGGTGATCAGGAATCAGGTGGGGGATGCTTATTACCGTTTGGAAAATCCTGAAAACCAGATTACTTCATTCGTATTCGACGTAGTACGTGCAGAGGTTCCGAAACTGAAACTGGATGATGTTTTTGTAAGAAAAGATGATATTGCAGTAGCAGTAAAGAGCGAGCTTCAGGAAGCTATGAACAGTTATGGTTATGATATTATCAAGGCTTTGGTAACAGATATTGACCCGGATGAGCAGGTAAAACATGCGATGAACAGAATTAACGCTGCAGAAAGAGAAAAAACCGCTGCAGAATATGAATCTGAAGCCCAAAGAATCCGTATTGTAGCCGTTGCAAAAGCAGAGGCAGAATCTAAAAAGCTTCAGGGGCAGGGGATTGCCGACCAAAGAAGAGAAATTGCAAAAGGGCTTGAAGAATCTGTTAGAATGCTGAATAATGTGGATATCAACTCTCATGAAGCATCAGCACTTATTGTGGTAACACAGCATTATGATACGCTGCATTCGGTAGGTGCAAGCAACAGAAGTAATCTTGTACTTCTTCCCAATTCGCCCACTGCAGCAAGCGGGATGCTGAATGATCTTGTGGTAGCTATGACAACAGCAAACACAGTAGGAGAAGCTACAAAAGGGAAGTACCCTGAGCCTCCTCAAAAAGAATCAGGCTTTTAAGATAAAAAGAACAAAGAGAAACGTAAATGAAACTGGAAAAATGAATTAATGGAGAATTTTCCGTGATTGTCAAAAATAACTTCAGGCTTCATTCTTCAGGCTTCCCGCAATAAAAAACGCTTCTGAATTTTTCAGACGCGTTTTTTATTTATTATTATTTCTTCGTTTTTGAAACCTGTTCTATCAGTGTGTATCTGATTGAAGAAGCATCTGCCGCCGGATTTTCAATTTTTTCAGTCTTTACTTTTAAAACATATTCGTAACCCGGCTCATAGGTGAAACCTTCAATATTACTATAGAAGTTCGTCCAGTTTTCAGACGCCTTCTCTTTTACCTGCAGACATTTCATACGGCCTGCTCCAGCCGAACAATCTACGGTTTGAGGCCCTACAATGATTGTTTTTTCATTGGCTGCCATTTCTGCCTTCTTCGTTTTTGAGACTTGTTTTACCAATGTATATTTTATGGATGAACCATCAGCTGGCGGGTTTTCAATTTTTTCTGTTTTTACTTTTAAGACATATTCATAACCCGGCTCATAAGTAAATCCTTCAATATTGCTGTAAAGATTAGTCCAGTTTCCGGAAGCGTTCTCTTTTACCTGCAGACATTTCATAGGAGCTACGCCTGTACAGTCTGCTGTCTGTGGTCCTACAATGAATGTTTTTTCATCACCTGCGGATGCATTGGCTGTGGTTGTACATTGAGTCATTGCGAATAATGCTAATGCGGGTGCTGCCCCTTTTAGAATTGTTGCTATACTTTTCATAAACATTGATTTTTCCCTTACGTCGCAATTACCATGCCGAAAAAAAATCCTCAATTTGTAGTACTTCTGCTATTGTTTTTTATTTTTTTAATTGTTTAATTTGAATTTCTTAAACACTAACCAAAATATAATTCTTATAATGAATATGGATAATCAAATGCAAGTTGAAAATTACAGGATTCAAAAACCTGAAATGTGGGCAGGAAATATCGGAGATGAAGAAATCATAAGCCGGATCAAAGATTCAGAATTTGCCAGAAAACAAATCGATGAGGGCAGAGACTACTGCTACTTTTTAGATAAAAAATACTATACAAGCAATACGGAGAACAGTGAATATGTCTGCATGGCGTATACCCTGAATGAACCAGGGAATCTGGAAAGGGCCTCTGTTTCTGATGTTATTGTGGAAGAAAACGAAGTGTACCAGATCCACAGGATCAGTGTTCTGAGAGATGGCGTGCTGATCGATAAGATTCCGGATACGAAAATCAAAGTTCTTGACAGTGAAAACCAGAGCAGTGGAGGTGTTCTGAGCAGTAATAAAAAGATCAATATTACCATTAAAGATCTGAGGCTGTATGATATACTTATTTTAGAAGATTCAAGGATTAAAGAATTTACCGATCGTGATTTCCTGAGAAAAGAATTCTCCAAATACGTTTGGGTAAGTCCTGATAATTACTGGGCTTACGGAAGTTTTAAATTTACATTCATCAATGAACGTGAACAGACGATTGCTTACAAGAAAACGTTTTTCAGGGATGAGCAGGGTAATGTTCTTGAGCCGCAGGTAAACCATCTGAAAAAAGGAGAACGATTCGTTATCGAAGAACAGAATTATATCAATCCTGTAGATTCAGGACGTGAGATTTTCCCTTATGTGGACTTTGCTACAGAAAGCAACTGGAAAGACCTGTCTAATTATATTGTTCCTTTTTATGAGGAAATTTTCAATAAAGCTTCCTTAAAGGATTTTGCTCCGAATCTTGTTGAAAAGCTGGATGCCATTGCCGATCAGGATGAAAAGCTTCAGTTTGCCATAGAATATGTTCAGAATCATATTTATTATATCTTCAATGCTGATGAGATGAACGGACATAAGCCACAGGAACCGTCGGTAACCTATGAAAACAAGCAAGGGGATTGTAAGGCAAAATCGGTTTTACTGAAAGTGATTCTTGATTATATCGGAGTAGAGGCTTCTGTTGTACTGGTGAATTTTAACACGGATTATTATATCAAGTATTATCTTCCATCGTTATTAAGCTTTAATCACGTGGTGGTAAAAGTGAATTATAAAGGACAGGAATATTTTATTGATGCCACCATCCGTGATGAATTCGGATTGATAGAAAACCGCGGATTCATATATTTTATGCATTATCTGGAAGTGAAAAAAGATCAGGAACTGCAGGTAAGAAAACCTTATAAATTCCCCTATTTCTGTATTGACGAAAAAGTAGACTTCAGCGCACAGGGTAATATTGGAAAGCTTACTTTGTCAACGACCTACAAAGGAAACAGAGCCAATGCTATGAGAAGGTATTTTAAGAGTACGAATAAAAGAGAAATTATTGACAGCTGGAACAGCTTCCTTTTCTATGCGCTTAACTATTCAGGAGACAGGAACGGGACAGATGTACGGGATGTGTTTAAAGATGCGGCTATTGACGTGGTAAGTGATGACAAGAGACTGAATGAAGTCAGAATTCAATATTCCGCTGTTATTGAGAATCCTTACTTTGTAGATCCGCAGAAGAACCGTTTCCTGATGTATTTTGACAGGAATGTAGTGAAGGCAAGTGCCAGGGATTTTATGCATAAAGATCTGCCGTTCTGGCATAATTTTGACAGCGAGAAATACGAGATCAACCTTCACACAGATCATAAAATTGATACTGAAGAAAAATATACAATTCAGGAAAGTACGATTACCAATCCGTATTTTGATTATAAAAGCCGTAAAAAAGTGCATAAGAACGGGGCCAGCGTGTATATAGAATATAGTCCTCTGATCAATATTGAAATTCCTCAGAATGAGTTTGAACAGTTCAGAACAGATCATCATACCATTGCCGATAGTAATTACGGTTTGGGAATTGATATTATCGAACCGGGACTCATGAACAGGCTTAAATTCAGCTTTAAGAAAAAATTCAAATAAGATCCTTTAAGTTCAGCGTTAAGGGATCAATGTTTAAGGTTTAGAGTTTCCGCGGGCGGCGAAGCCGCCCGCGGAAATCTTTTATATTATTTTATTCAAATCATTAAAAAAACACAGATTTATTTATGTTTAAGATATTTTGTCTTGCTTCTTTTCTTGCAGTCTCATCTATGGTGAATGCACAAAAAATAACCAAAGAAAATGTTACAGGATTCTGGAGGCTGAAAGAAGCCGGGTTTTATGAAGGGAAAGAGAAAGTGATAAAAGAATTTGATAACTGCCGTCTTATGAGAAACTATGCCATCAGGGAAGATGGTTTTGCTGTTTATAATTATATAGAAGGAAGTGTAGGAAACTGCAGCCCGTCTGAACCCAGACTGTCTTTCTGGAGAATCGTAGACAACAGGATCCAGTTTTATGTAGATGACCGGAATATCCTTGAAGAAGTAGTGGTAACAATGAATAAAGATAAAACAATGACTTTTTCAAGTTATATTCCTGAACGGGCAAAAGTAGATGGCGACGCTCTTGCTGAAAAAATAGTGAATACCGTTCACTACGAGATACTTGAAAAACAATATTGATAATAAAAAATTAAACCTCTGATTTATGAATTATGTAACAGTAATTTATGTCCTGAACCTGGTATTGTATGCTATGTATTTCTTTGGAAGAACCGGAAGCGAGGTGGCCATATCCGGCCTTGATTTTACCGTTTCCGGAATATTATCTCTTTTGCTCATCTTTGCAGGATATCTGAACGCAAAAAAAGGAATGATCTACAGAACTGTTTTATGGGTGTTTTTTGTGAATGTTTTCTTATTCACTTGTTCCGGGGTATTTGATCAGTTTGGAAGTAATTTTAATATCCTTTCTACGGGTAACAGTGACAGTTTCCTTTTTTCCCTGGCTCTTCTTGTTTATAATGGATATCTTTTTCCTTTGACTGTTGTTCTTGATGGTTCCGGTCTGGCATTAATAATTCCTGTTGTATTGTCATTTATTCTGCCTTCATTGGGATATCTGATAGGGAAGAAGCTTTATCCAAATACCCACTAAATTATAGAGTCATTGCGAACCGAATATGAAGCAATCTCAACATTATTCATAAGCAGAAAGTTGGAAAACGCAAAGTCGCTAAGATTTTTACAAGCCATATGTACGTAAGACGCAAGGATTTTTATCTTCGATAAAATTTCAACGGTACTTTTGTCATTCCGGGCAAAGCAAGAAATCTCAATTATTCAAATAAGGGTTTTAATTTTAAACCCTTATGGATTCTGGGGTTTATTATTAGGCATTATGAATTTCTGCTTCCCAATCAAAAGTTCAAAAAACAGTCTGAAGTCTGAGATTAAAGACCATAAAGGATATTTAAAAGTAGCCGGCTTGTTTCTTTCAATCACGGCATGGCTGAACCAGGCAAATCCATAGCCTACAATAGGAATGTACCATAAAAATCTTTCTTTTCCTGAACTGATAACATATCCTATAACGAAAAATACAAGAAACGTCCCGATAAAATGAAAAATCCGGGTTCCCGTTTTACTGTGTTCTGTAAGGTAAAACTGATAAAATTCTCTGTATGTTTTGATTCTTTCAGCCATGGCGGTTAGTTGATGGGTTCTTATGAAGCTAAAGCAATAATTCTGCCGATTTTTATCAGAGGTTAAAAAATAAAAAAGACAAAATCGCAAATCAGTTTCTCCATTGGGTTTAACCTTTCTGCCATTTTGCCTTTTCGCAATTTTTGCTAATTATGATTTAGCTATTTTTTAATTCTTTCCCCAGCTTACTGTTTTTGTATCCGTAGCAGAAATAAATAACCATCCCGATCAGGAACCACATCCCGAACCAGAACCAGTTCTCATGGCTCATTCCTGTAAGAAGATACAGACATGAGCTTAGTCCAACCAATGGAATCAATGATAAATTCTTGATAAAAGCCACAACACACAGGATAAGGTTGATGATAATAAAGAAGAAAATAGAAGCTCTGAATTCTCCTTCATTGGGATCTGACCAGTTCATCAGGTTGTCAAAAAAATCCGGCTGCCATTGATAGAAAGCAATTAATCCACCAATAAAAACAACAGGGAAAATGATTTTACCATTTACATAAGGAAGATGAAATCTGCCTTTTATTTTTTCTTTGGCAGGAAGAAGAAGTACTCCGGCACATACCAGTACAAAAGCAAAAATAGTCCCGATACTCGTAAAGTCAAGGATAAAGGTTTTGTCTGTAAACAGGATAGGAATCCCCACTACGATCCCGGTAACGATGGTTGCATATGATGGTGTCTTATATTTAGGGTGTATCTTTTGAAATCTTGCAGGCATCAGTCCGTCACGGCTCATGGCATACCAGATTCTCGGCTGTCCCATCTGGAATACTAATAATACTGTAGTAATGGCTACGATGGCTACGAAAGAAACCACCAGTTCCATCCACGCTACATTGGCGTTTGTTTTTTCGAAGATGAATGAAAGCGGATCTCCCACACCATCAAATTTCTTGTAATCCACCATTCCCGTCAATACCAGTGTTAAAGCAATATAAATTACCGTACACAGTACAAGGGAAATGATCATTCCTTTTGGTAAGGTTTTCTGCGGATCTTTGGTCTCTTCAGAGAGTACACTTAAAGCATCAAATCCGATATACGCGAAGAACACTCCGGATACCGCACTCATTACCCCTGCAAAGCCATTCGGCATGAAGGAAGGTGTTCCTGTTGCTGGGCTTACAGGAGTCCAGTTTTCAGTGTTGATGTAAGCAAAACCAACCAAAATAACCAATAGAATTACTCCCAGTTTTAAAATCACCAGAGAGTTGTTGAAATTTTTACTTTCTTTAACTCCTACATAACAAAGCCATGTAATCAATCCATTAATAACCAATGCAGGAATATCTACAATAAACTTCAGACTTCCGATTAACGGTGCTGTTTTCCATGCATTTAATAATTCTTTATTTTCTGAACCATACTGAAAAGCCTTTCTGGCTTCGGTATAGCTGCAGGTCAGGTAATCAGGGATATGCATTCCGAGACGGCCTAAAAAACTGGTGAAATAATCCGACCAGGAAAAGGCTACATAAATATTTCCGAAAGAATATTCCATGATCAAAGCCCAGCCGATGATCCAGGCAATTAGTTCCCCAAAACTGGCATAAGCATACGTGTAGGCAGACCCGGCGGTAGGAATTCTGCTGGCAAATTCAGCATAGCATAAAGCAGTAAAGCCACAGGCAAAACCACAAATCAAATATAGAAGGATAACACCGGGACCCCCTCTGAAAACGGCTTCTCCCAAACTGCTGAAACTCCCAGCTCCAATAATGGCCGCAATACCAAAAAATACAATGTCCCACACACCTAAGACCCTTAAAAGCCCCGTCGAAGTATCTGTATCTGAATAGATTTTTCTTCTAAAAAGTTGACTCATTCAATAACTATATTTGATTTGAAAAAAAGCAAATGTAATGATTTTTTATTTTGATGTTAACAGTCGTTAACAACATTTAAGCAAAAATGCTCAAACAAAAAGCTTTAGTCTTTATAGACAGGGATTTCCACATAACTGTCATTGTACCATTTTATTTCCAAAGGTTCGCCGGCATCTTTCAGGGTTTCATCACTTACATCCTTGCCTGAGCCGTAATTAATCTGCCAGTTAGGGTTATTGTTAACGCCAACCAACAGCAAGAGTTTGCTTCCTTTCTCGATCTTTCTGCTCATCACATACGAATTATTAATTGGGATCTGTTCCGTTGTATTAGGCTCAAGAAGCTGTCGTTTTTCATGATCTTTAGCGTAGCTGGCTCTCACGATATGAGTTGATAGTAAATAGGATTTTCCATCCGGAGAAATCTGGTACAGATAAGTATCAGTGTCAAAATCTTTTTTATTGACCGAAACATTGAAAACTCCTGACAGATTTCCGCTCATGATGATATCTTTGTCAAGTACTTCACTTTCAAAAGCAACAGAATTCGTCGTTTTTATACTGTCTTTTTTGCTGACTTTATAATAGGTGTCTTTCTGATTCCTGTTTTTTAAATCAACGGTTTGCCTGGTGAAGCTCTGCTTTACCGGTTTGCTGAATACTGAAGAAGTATTTTTTTTGTCCTGAAGGTAAAATTTCAAGGAAGAATTGTGCATTTTGTCAAGATCAGCAACATGCTTCCAAGTATTTGTATTCATGACCTGAAAATTGATCCTGTCTTTTAGGATTTCCGGTTTTTTACCTCCCTTAAGAATATAATCAAACCAGGAAAAAGCAAGATCATCAATACTTATTCTGGCCACCGGATCAATAGGATTTCCATTCACATACGTAAACCCGAAATTTTGTGCCCCTCCATGATTATAAGGACCAATTACCAGATAATGCTCTGCATTTTTATTGTACAGATGATGTTGCTTAAAATAATACAACGCACCAATCTGATCGTCATCATAATACCCTGTAGTGGTCAGGATCGGAATATTGATTTTAGAAAAATCTTCTTTGTAAGGAACCATCTTCTGCCAGTACTCATCATATCCCGGATGATCCAGCCATCGCTGGAATATTTTGCTGGGTTTCCCGCTTATTTTATCTAACGACCTGAATGATTTCCCACTTTTGTACCATTTTGTAAAAATAGAGTCCCATTTTATAGCATTAGTAAAATTTGCTTCATCGGTAAATTTATTGTTGGTTACATACTGAATCCACTGCAGCATATAGCTCATGAAGACATTATTCTGAGCAGGATAATCTATTCCGATGCCTACTGCTACCTGAGGAACTATCGTTTTCAATGCAGGATGAAGCTTTTTTACCGCAGCCCACTGACTAAAGCCTAAATAACTTCCTCCTACCATTCCCACTGTTCCATTGGACCACGGCTGTTTGCTTACCCAGTCTATCACTTCATAAATATCTTCCGATTCATGCTCAAAAGGATTGTTTATATCATTGCTGTTTCTCTTACCCCTGGTATTGACTATAGCTCCCACATAATTATAAGTAGCAGCTCTCTTTCCAAGGAAACCATCAATGGGACCTGCATAGATATTATTGGTTAAAATAACAGGAAGCGGGGAAGTATTCTCCCTTTTACGGACAATAGTGATCGTTAAGGTATTCCCGTTGATCTTAAGGTCTTTCGTTTCGGTAATAAATTTTTCCTTGTCTTTTGAAGCCAGCTGCTGCATGACCTGAGGTTTGATGCTGGAGTAGGTTTTATAATTCAGGTAACTTTTACATAAAGCCAGCGCTGTTCTGTAATCGATGCTGTCCTTGCCTTTTTGCTTGTTCAGCAGGTTCTTCAACAATTTTCTGGATTCTTTCACATCTCCGTTAAGAGCGAGCTCCAGTCTTGGAATCAAATTTTCCGGAAGACTTTCATATTTTTGGTTGAATACTTTCTGGAGCGCATTGGAAAAAGGAATATTGTTTTCTTTTTGTTCCGTCTTTGCAAGGCTGTACAGCTCAAATCCGATATATCTGTATCCACCCATATTGTTGTCGGCAAACAGATTACGGTTTTCAGAAAGAGAAGCCAACGAGTTTTTGTAATCCTGGGCAACCATCTGCAGACGGAAAAGATTATCCATAAGATCAACAGTATTTTCCGGTTTATATTTTGCAGACTGAAGGTGAGGAATCACTTGCTGTGCAAGTCCCGGCATCTGTTTTTCCAATATAACAGAGTCAGTTACAGCTGTTTTTGGAAAGTAAAATTTTTGTGCCTGCATGAGGTTCACAAAAATTAATGCTAAAAGTATCTTAAATTTCATGTATTGGTGTATTTATGGTATGTTTTTAGCTGCTGTTGAAAAAGTATCAAATTAAAATAAGTTTTTGATAACTGTTTATTAAAATTGTTTATATTTTATCAGACGAAAGTAGTAAATTTTATCATTAGGCAGTGAGAAAATTTTCAGTGTTATAAAATTGTTATTTACAACCATTAAATCTGTTAAAACTTGCTTAAACAATAAGTTTTTAATATTTTCGTTAACTTATTTAGACTAATTTTCTTATATCAAGAAGAATGAAATCAAAAAAAATACTTTTAGCGGCTGCGGTCATTTATTTCGGAATCTCCGATGCTCAACAGTCCCAATATTTTACCCAGAAAGAAAATTACAGGTTCAATCTAGCCGAAAATCTTTATCAGACCAAAATATACAACGCCTCCCAATATGAATATGCAAGACAATATTTCTACAATCAGAATTTGTCCCGTTCTAAGAAAGAAGGTGCCCAGTTTTTTGATAATGTGATCGGCGTTATTCTTCAGAAAAATCATGCTGAAGAGGGATTAACCGCTTTCATGAAAGAATATCCTAATTCTGCTTATTTTGCACAGGCTAATCTTCCGCTTGCGGATTATTATTTGGCAAAAAAAGACTTTGACAAAGCGCTGGAAACACTTAAAAAAGTAAATCAGTATCAGCTTTCGAAAGAGGAAAATACTCAGTATATTCTTAAGCTTGGGTATGCAAAATTTATGACAGGTGATTCTAAAGGAGCTATTGATGCACTGGAAGAAGCCTATAAAACAGCAGATCAGTCTCAGAAAGGAGATATTGCTTATATGCTTGGGCACTTATATTACAGCAACAGGCAAAATGATAAAGCTTTTCAGTATTTTGATTCCGTTAAAGATCAGGATAAATTCTCAAAGCTTGTACGTCCTTATTATGTACAGATGTATTATAATGATAAGAACTACGATCAGGCCATTACAGAAGGAGATGCCCTGTTGAACGAAAATATTTCGGATTCTTATAAGGCAGAAGTTCATAAGATCATCGGAGAGAGTTATTTCATGAAGAATGATTATAACGCTGCTTATCCCCATCTAAAAGACTACCTGAGTGTACAGCAGAATCCATCTGAAAACGATTTGTATGAGATGGGATTTGTGGCAGCACAGCTGAAAAAGTATGATGAAGCGGTTTCTTATTATAACCAGCTTCTGAACAGCAATTCTGCTTTGGCGCAGAATGCTTACTATCAGTTGGGAAATGCTTATCTGGCAGTAGATAAAAAGCAGGAGGCACTTTCTGCATTCCGTTCTTCTTACCAGATGGATTATGATGCAAAAGTGAAAAAACTGGCCCACGAGCAGTACGCCAAATTAAGCTATGATATCGGTAACCCGTTTGAAAGTCCTTCCGCGGTTATCCAAAGCTATATCAACGAGAATCAGGATGGTGCCAATGCTTCTGAAATGAGATCATTATTGGTGAAATCATACCTGTATTCCGGAAACTATAAAGAAACCCTGAACGCGATCGACAGGTTACAGAGTTCAACTCCTGAGATCAACAAAGTAGATCAGGAAGTTTCCTATTTATTGGGAACGGAAGAATTCAACAAAGGAAATTATGATGAAGCTGAGAAGTATTTCTTAAGAAGTCTTGGTTTCAATATCAATAAAGAATTTAACAGCAGAGCTTTATACTGGCTGGCACAGGTGTATTATCAGAAAGGAAATTATCCATCTGCCATTGTTCGTTATGAAAAACTTCTTAACGAAAATTTCCCTGAGAAACAGCAGCTTCCTTATGATTTGGGATATGCCTATTTCAAATCCAAAAAATTTGATCAGGCTGCAACTTACTTCAAGCAGTATCTTGCCAATCCTAAACCGGAATTTAAAAATGATGCAGAACTTCGTCTTGCAGATATTCATTATGCCAATAATGATCTGAATGAAGCGATTGCCATTTATGATAAAAATGAAGATGCCACGGATTATACTTTGTACCAGAAAGCAATGGCTTTAGGATTTAAAGGTGATACTCAGGCAAAAATTAACAACCTTAAAAACCTTTTATCGAAATACCCTGATTCTGAATATTACGATGATGCCCAATATGAAATAGGAACTGCATATGCGGCTCAGGATGACTTTGCCAATTCCAATGATTATTTCGGAAAAGTAATTAAAGGGTCTTCTGACAAAGATCTTATTGCCAATGCTTCTATCTACAGAGCACAGAATTATATAGACCAGAATCAGAATGACAAAGCACTTTCTGAGTTGAAGACTTTGGGTGAGCAGTATAAAAATACAGCTTATGCCCAAAAAGTTGTTCAGGCTGCTAAACCTATCTTTACGAAAAACGGAGATGTTTCAGGATATGAAACCTTCGCAAGAAATGTTGGGGTGAACGTAGATGCTGCAGAAATTGATGAGATCAACTTATCTACAGGTAAACAGCTGTTCGCGAAGAAAGATTATAAAAACGCTATTTCTTATTACGAAAAGTATCTGACACAGAACCCAACAGGGGAAGGATTGTACCAGGCGAAGTATGAATTGGGAGAAAGTTATTACCAGACCAATAATTCAACTAAAGCTTTACTTGTTCTTCAGGAAGTGGCTGGAATTCAGAATGATTACCAGGATGATGCACAAACTCGTTTAGCTCAGATCTACCTTGCACAAGGGAATACAGCGGAAGCTAAAAAGTACCTTGAAGGCATTAAAAATTCTTCTAATATCAGCATTAAAAATTATGCAAACGTTGAATTGATGAAACTGTATGCAGAAGAAAATAATTTCTCAGAAGCTGAAAAATTAGCCAATGCAGTAATTGCCAATTCTAAAAACTCAGCAGCTGTTATTGAGACTGCGAAAGTGATCAAAGCAAGAAGCCTGATGAACTCAGGAAAAGATAAAGATGCACAGACTTCTTATTCTTCTCTTGAAAAATCATCCAATACTTCAGTAGCCGCAGAAGCTTTATATGCCAAAGCCTATTATCAGAACAAAGGAAAAGCGTTTAAATCTTCCAATGAAACAATCTTTAAGCTTGCCAATAACTATGCGTCAGAGGAATTCTGGGGAGCGAAAGCGTTAGTACTGATGGCGAAAAACTATATCGGCCTGAAGGATAACTACCAGGCAAGTTATACCTGTGATCAGATCATTGCCAACTATAAGGATTTCCCTGAAATTGTTGCAGAAGCAAAAGAAGTTAAAAAACAGATTAAGAAATAGGAGATGAAGGTTTTTAAAATTGCTGTTTATTCTTTCTTGGTTCCGGCTTCACTCTGGAGCTGCATTCCATCGTACAGTGCATATCCCAAAGAGTATAACCGTGCAAAAGCTGACTTTCCCAAGCAAAAGGCTTTTGTAGTGAATAAAGAACTTAAGAAGGAATTTGAGATTTTAAAACATTCCGATATTTATGAAATTGTGGAAGACAGTATCCATGCAGCTAAAATTACCCTGCATCCGATGATGACGCATACACCCCCTTGCGGAAACCCAATGATCGGGAGTATGATTACAGTCGGATTGCTGCCTTCAGGATTTCCATATAATATTTCTTACAGTTATGATGTAGCTGAGAACAATACAACAAAAAATTATCAATACAAATTACAGGTTTATCAAAGCCTTTGGCTGTTTAATATATTCAGACTGGGGAGAACTTTTTCAAAACAGTCAGGAAAAGCTTTATTAGGCAGTTATATTGCTTCCAATAAATAAAAGCCCGTTATATATTTTTTTCAAATAAAGAAAATATGAACAAGAAAATTCAAATATTATCCATATTATTTTTAGGGGTTTCGTCGGTGGCGTTTTCCCAGATCAAGGAGGAAAAACTGGTTCTTAACAAAAAGAGGGAACCGGAAGTGAAGAAGATCGAGAAGAAGAAAACTTCAGTGGAAACCATTAAAAATTATCCGCCGGAAGAGAAGTCGCAGAACCCTGTGAAGTATACTATCACAGATGTTCCTGCTGTTTCAGATTTCAAAACTTCAACCATTCAGGGGGAGGACGTAGCCCCGAAATTTGACGGGACCGCTCAGAATAACTATTTCCAGTTCGGAATGGGTAACTACGGGAAAGTCTTAGTAGACGGAAATGTTTCCAAAACCCTGGAGAATAAGCTGGAAGTAGGAGCAGATGTTCATGTTCTTTCTACGAATGGTCTTAAAAAAGATTATGACTGGAAATCCGGGCAGACATCAGCCAATATCGGTGCTTTCTTAAATTCTTACGGTGAAAAGGGTAAATTCAACCTTAATGCAGAATATGGTCTGGACAGCTATAATTATTATGGAATTTATGCCATGCAGCCTACCGGAGAACTTGACCTGAAGCAAAAAGTCAATCAGTTTAAGGTAAACGGTTACTATGATTTTTATTCCAATGAAATCCTGAATGATGTAAGAGTAAAATCATCCTTCCTGAAAGATCATTTTGATGCACAGGAAAACCAGGTGTCTATTCTTGCCAATTTCTCAAAACATGCGGTTGAATTAGGAAAATCAGGAATTAACCTGAATGCCGATCTGGGAGTGGGATTAGATGCTGTGAAGACAGATTTTGCCATCAGGGATAAAAACTCAGCTAATTTCTTCAATACCAGCCTGGCTCCTAAAGTGACCTTCAGAAAAGGAGACTCTTATTTGATGTTAGGATCTTCATTCTCTTTCCTGAATGCTAAAAATTCCAATGACCAGCTGGACCAGCAAAAAAATAATAAGACTTACTGGTTCCCGCAGGCAGAGTTCCAGTTTGCCGCGGCTAATGAATTTAAATTCTACGGAGGGGTAGACGGTGGTCTGAAACTGAATACTTACGGAGATATGCTGCAGACGAATCCATTCATCCTTTCTGACCAGTTTTTAAAGCCTACAGAGACGAAATATCATTTTTATGTAGGATTGAGAGGAGATATTGATGAAACGCTGAAATACGACTTCTCTGCAGGTTACGGAAAGATGAGAGATATTATGTTCTTTAAGGCCAATGATCTTTTTGATAACAGCTCTGTTAACCGTTCTGCATACAATTTTGCCAATACGTTCTCTGCAATATATGATGACGGAAATGTAAGTGATATCAAAGGAAGTGTACAGTATTTCCCGTTGGCAAATCTTATTTTAGACGGAGAATTAAGATTTACAAAGTACAATCTTAAGAATTACGATAATATTTATAACGTTCCTTTGTTCAATGCAAGTGTCGGGGCAAAATATACCATGCTTGACAAAAAGTTACTACTGGGATTTAAAGGAATCTTTGCAAGTGACAGAACTACAAACTCTTATGCGATTGAAGCAGTAGGTGCTCCGAATGTAATTTATCAGTCTACGGAGAATACAAATGATAAAGTTGGCGGTTATGCTGATTTAAATCTTTCCGCAGAGTATAAAATTCACAAAAATTTCAGTATTTTCGCACTCGGAAATAATCTTCTGAGCTCAAAATACCAGACGTACAAAGGATATAAGGTCCTGGGTGCACAGATTCTGGGAGGCGTGAAGATCACTTTCTAAAAATATAAGTAATCAGTAATCATTATGAGTTACTCATTACTTATGAATACGGCTGCATAGTTTAATGGATAGAACTTCGGATTTCGGCTCCGACAGTGAGGGTTCGAATCCTTCTGCGGTCACTTATCGCCCCTTATTTAGGGGCTTTTTTATTGGGATATACACATAAAAAACTCTTTTCCTGTATCGACACGATAACGCTAAATAATAAAAAATAGAGATGTCAAATGGTATTGAGTAACAGCTGTAATATTTAATTTTGTACCAAAGAAATATTTTGGAAAAAGCAACTTTTCACAGCCATAAGGAAATTCTTGAAATTCTGGGTGAACAAGATCCGCACAGTGATTTTCATGTTCATTATATAGACCGGTATTTTGAAGAGAATCCTATTTCATATCCTTACAAAACGGATAATTCTGCTCTTTTGCTTTTACTGGAAGGTGAAATGAAAATTAATATTAATCTGGAAATGAACCACATTAGTAACAATAGTATTATTTTCCTTCCTTCACAGTCCTATACTCACATTATCAATATTACGAAGAATATAAAATGTGTAGCCATAGCTTTTTCAGACGACTTCGCTTTTTCAAACTTAAAAAACTATAACGATATCAATATTGTACGTCTGCTTTCAGACAACAGTACGCTTGTTATTTCTTTATCTTCCGATGAAAGCAGAAATATTGTGAACCTTACGG
This sequence comes from Chryseobacterium amylolyticum, assembly GCF_051011775.1. NCBI lineage: Bacteria > Pseudomonadati > Bacteroidota > Flavobacteriia > Flavobacteriales > Weeksellaceae > Chryseobacterium > Chryseobacterium amylolyticum. Next base: position 418,320 of record NZ_JBPCHX010000001.1, on the reverse strand, counting down.
ATAATCTGCATAAACTGAATTCTGACCGGGAACAGCTTCATGCCATGGAAAGGATTTATCATTATTTCAACGCACTTGCTCTGGAGCTCAGGGTTCTGCACAGTCTGGCGGAGGAGAAATATCACCCCAGAACGAGCAGACAGAAATCCTTGATTCAAAATTTTATGACCCTGCTTTCCTCTCATTGTAAAAAAGAACGTTCCGTACAGTTTTATGCAGACAGATTAGCTGTGACTCCGGGATACCTTTCTAAAGTTTTAAAAGAAGCTTCGGGGCAAACGGCAAGCGATATTATTGAAGAAGCTGTAGTAATAGAGGCACGGGATCTGCTTCAGAATTCAGAATGGACAGTTGCTCAGATTGCTGATCAGCTTCACTTCAGTGATCAGTCTTTTTTCGGAAAATTCTTCAAAAAGAAAATGAAGGTCTCACCCAAAGAATTTCGGAAACAACAGAATTCTGCTTTGTAAATGTGAGTACTTTCGGATCATTATATATTTACACTAGTATCGAAATAGACCAGTTTTGGCAGAAAAGTAACCTTTTTTTTGATTTTTTACTGATGGATATTTGCAGAATCAGCCAATAGAGTTGTGCTGACCGGTAAATATAAATTTCAAAAAATTATGGTGATTAATTTAAGAAGTATTTCATTAAGTATGTTTTCTGTATTGATGTTATACTCCTGCGAAAGCAATGACAAAACAAATACAGAGAAAAAAGTATCTTCACAACAGGTTTCCATACAGACTGTCCAGCTAACCCATCAACTTCAAAATTTAACATACAGTGGGAATATAGAAGCGGATAATTCTGTTTCTATAGGCTTTAATGTTCCCGGAAGAGTGGTAAGCATCAATGTACAGGAAGGACAACGCATCAGCAAAGGGCAGCTTTTGGCTGTTATTGAGCAGAATACTTATTCAAATGCTTTTGCTGTTGCCAATGCAAGTCTGGAGCAGGCCCAGGACAATTTTAAACGGCTGGATCAGCTTTATAAGAAGCAAAGCCTTCCAGAGAGAGACTATATCTCTGCTAAAACTGCACTTGCACAGGCAAAAGCAAACAGAGAATCTGCAATTAAAAATTTACAGGATACAAAGCTGTATGCGTCATTTTCCGGAATAATCTCTCAAAAATTAACTGAGGCCGGAGGATATGCTGCCCCGGGAGTTCCCGTTTTTAATATTGTAAAAACAGACAACGTATATGCAACAGCGTCTGTGACAGAAAATGAAATAGGAACCCTGAAGATAGGAACGCCGGCAGAAATTACAGTTCCGGCATTAAATAAAAAACTGAACGGAACAATTACCATTATTAATCCTCAGGCAGATAATCTTTCCAAGACATATAAGGTGAAAATAAGGCTTTCAAATCCGGGTGGTCAGCTGATGCCCGGAATGATTGCCGATCTGAATCTCAATACCGGTGAAAATATTCCTTCTATTATTATTCCGGCCCAGGCTGTTGTGCGGGATCCGGACAATGTGAGCTACGTATACCTGGCTAAAGAAAACCATACAGCATTTAAGAAAAGAGTAGAGATAACGGGAACAGCCGGTTCTAATGAGGTCGTCATTGCAAAGGGCTTGCAGCAAGGTGATAAGCTTATTGTTGAGGGACAAACCAAATTAACTGACGGCAGCAGAATAGCATTCTAATCAATCGAAAAATAGAAGAAATGACCAAAAGAAAAATGCATTTTCTGGAAGCTGCTATGAAACATAAGCAGGTAGTGATCGTATTGGTTGTACTGCTGATGATAATGGGAATATTTTCACTAAAGAATATGCCAAGAAGTGAGAACCCCAGAATAGAAATGCCGACTGCCATGGTATATGCTTTTTATCCCGGTGCTGATGAGCATCAGGTTGAAGAGGAAGTGGCTAAAAAAATAGAACAATATCTTTTTTCCTTTGAGGAAATCAAAAAGAAAAAGGTAAAAACGGAAGTTAAAGAAGGTCAGGTTTTTCTGACGGTAGAAATTTTTGCAGAAGTCAAAGACCGTAAGAAATTCTGGCATACCCTGCAGCTTGATATGGACGCAAACCTTCGCTCCAAACTGCCGGCAGGAGTTATCGGCCCTTTTATAAACAGCAATTTTGCAGATGTTACAGCGATGATTGTTTCGGTATCATCCAAAGAAAGATCGTATGCTGAAATTGAAAAATATATTGATAAACTGGAAGATGGATTAAAAGTTATTCCAACTGTTTCCAAAATCAACAGGTCCGGGGGGCAGAGACAGCAGATTTATATTAAGATCAATGATCAGAAACTTCAGCAGTATGGTTTTGATGTTTCAACTGTAATGAGAGCGTTACAGCAGCAGAATGTTACAGGATATTCCGGTGAGCTGTCAATGGGATCCAATAATATTATTCCTGTCTATACCAACAGCCGGTATAAAAATGAAGCCGAAATAGGTAATCAGATTGTTTATACCACTCCTGCGGGAGCTGTTGTACGCCTTAAAGATGTTGCTGAATTAGAAAGACGTTTTGAGGAAAAATCATCATTTGTAAAAGTTGGAGATGAAAATGCAATGGTTCTGACCATTGATATGAAGCCAGGAAATAATATTGTTGCTTTCGGTAAAGAGGTTGATGAAAGAATTGCTGAGATACAGAAAACTTTCCCTCCTGATATCAAGATGAATACCATTGTTAATCAGCCGGAAGTTGTGCGTGAAAGTATCAGCCATTTTATGGTGGAGTTTGGGATGGCGATTGGTTCTGTAGTTCTTGTAGTGATGCTTCTGTTACCATTCCGGGTGGCTGCGGTAGCTTCTGCTGCTGCCCCAATTTCAGTGATCATTACATTTGGAATCATGCAGATTGTAGGCCTGGAACTTCATCAGGTAACACTGGCTGCACTCATTATCGTATTGGGAATGGTTGTAGACAATGCCATAGTGGTGGTAGATAATTATATAGAAAAACTTGACGAAGGAGTTACTCCGTGGACTGCTGCCTGGCAGGCTGCACAACAGCTTTCTATTCCTATCTTCTCAGCGACAATGGCTATTATCTTTGCCTTTGCTCCATTGGCCTTCTTTATGGAAGGGATTGCCAAAGACTTTATGGTTTCGTTGCCTGTGACCGTCGCGATAGCATTATTAACTTCAATGTTTATCGCCCTTCTTTTTACTCCCTACACATGCTATATATTTATCAAAAAGGGACTGAAGCACAAAATGAGTGACAGGCCTTTGAAGAAGAGCCTTTTAGATCATCTTCAAACCATCTTTGACAAAGGTGTGGAGAAGGCATTTAAATGGCCTAAAGTAACAATGGCCATTGGCGTCTTATCTGTTTTTGCAGCGTTCTTTTTAGCAGGAAATAAGGTAGACAGTGAGTTTTTCCCGATCAGTGAAAGAAACCAGTTTAATATGGAGGTCTGGATGCCTAACGGCTCTTCACTGGATAAAACAGAAGCACAGGTAAAGAAACTGGAAGAGCTCCTGAAGAAAGATAAGAGGGTCGTTAATATGACAAGCTTTGTAGGAATGAGTTCTCCAAGATTTCATACATCATATGCTCCGGAGACTCCCAAAAAATATTTTGCACAGGTTTTCATCACAACTTCCGGAAGTAAAGAAACCGATGAAATGGTAAAAGAATATTTGATCAAGTTAAAAAACTTTGTACCGGATGGAGCTGTTAAATTAAAACAATTGAGTTTCCAGGAAGGATCTCCTATTGACATACGAATTATAAGCGACAATGAAGCTGATCAGAAAAGAACGGCCCTTCAGGTAAAGAAGATTCTGGAAGAGGCGGAAGGGACGAACTATGTGAGGCTGAGTAATGAGTCTGACTATATGGGCGTAAAACTGAATGTAGATGATGTAAAGGCTAACAGGCTGGGGATAACAAGCCAGATGATTACCCAGACATTGGGAGCAGGATTGAAAGGATATTCCGTATCAACCATGTGGGAAGGAGACAAGCCTGTTGATATTTTCGTACGGTATGACTCTGTCAGCAGAAGAGATCTGGAGGCTGTTCAGAATTTACACATCACTTCTGTGTATGGAACTAAAATTCCTCTGAAAGAAGTAGCTTCTCTGGAACCGGAATGGCACACAGGTCTTTTGACCAGGAGAAATGGGCTTAAATTATTAAGCGTCTACTCAGAGGCACAGATGGGAATAAAACCTTCACGAATCTTAAAAAATATACAGCCTAAGATTGATGCATTACAGCTTCCTGCGGGAACTACACTTCAATACGGAGGAGACGCAGAATCCAGTGAGGAAAATGCTCCGGGAATGGGACTGTCCTTGAGTGTCAGCCTGATACTGATCTTTTTGACTCTTTTATTCCAGTTCAGAAGCCTTGGGAAATCATTGATTATCTTATGTACTTTCCTTTTAAGTCTGTTCGGTGCCTTCTTCGGATTGTATATTACAGGCAACCCTTTAGGAATGACCGGCTTTATGGGGATTATCAGTCTCATAGGGATTGTGGTACGTAACGGAATTATTCTGGTTGATTATGCTGATGAACTGATCAGGGAACATGGTTATAAGCACAAAGCAGCAGCTATTGCCGCCGCAAAAAGAAGAATGCGTCCTATTTTCCTTACTTCAGCAGCTGCAGCAGTGGGAGTTGTACCTATGATTATCAGCAAATCTCCGATGTGGGCACCTTTAGGAAGTGTCTTGGCTTTCGGGTTGATATTCTCAATGATCCTGACCCTTTTTGTAGTACCGGTCATGTATTATAAACTGCTTAAAGATCCTTTGGTGAAAGAGGAAGCACCGGAAGATCAGTCCGGTGAAGATGAAATTTTATACAAACCAAAGCCGGCTCATTAAATGCTTTAGAGATTCCTTTTATTTTCAGTTCTGCCTCATTTCCTGTTGGAATTGCCGGATACAACAGGTGTGGGGTAGATTTTTCAAAATTAAATTTAAACCAATGAATATAAAAAAAGTCTTGCTCGTCTTTCTGATAGTTTCTGGACAAGCTGTCACCGTAAAGGCACAAGAAAGAAAACTAGGATTAGAAGAAATCAAATCTTTAGTTATTCAAAACAATAAAAAGCTTAAAAAAGCACAAAATAATATAGAATCGGCGTTGGCCGCAAAAGCAGCAGCAGAAGCTTCCAATAAGCCTACACTGGAAGGAAGTGTTACGGGAACCTATTTCACAGAGCCATTAACCGCTTTTTTTCCTGAAGTGATGGGAAATACATCCTTATCGGTTACCCAGGTATTATATGCAGGTGGAAAAATTAAAAATGCCACTGCCCTGAAATCTGTATTGGTAGATATCCAGAAAGATCAGAAAAATCTTACAGAAGATGAGGTGCTGTTAAAGGCTGAAAAGACTTACTGGCAGATTATTAACGTAAAAAATAAAGTAGCACTGGCAAAAGAATACATCCGTCTGCTGAGCTCCTTAAGAAAAGATTTGAAAAATGTTTATGATGCAGGCCTTACTTATAAAAATGACCTTCTGAAAGTGGAGGTCCAGCTTAATGAAGCAGAACTAAACCTTACCAAGGCCAATGATGGATTAACGCTGGCTAAATTAAGCCTTGCTCAGCTTATCGGAAGTACAGACACGGATTTTGATATAGACAATACCCTTGATGGGAATTTCGGTTTGGTGGGGCAGACCGATATTAAAAACTCCATTACAAAAAGACCCGAGATTTCGATTTTATCAAAATCAGTAACAGTGAATGAGATACAGGAAAAGCTACTGGAAGGAGACCGGAAACCGACAGTTGCCCTCTCCGGGTATGGCTTTGCCGGATTGGGTAAACATGTGGATCCCGTTAATGGAAAAGATCTTGTAAAAGGCTTTGTGGGAATGCTTTCTGTAAATATTCCTATCTATGACTGGGGAGCCAGAAAACAGAAAGCAAAAGAACAATATTATAAAACCCAGGCGCAGAAAGAGGAACTGGAAGAAACAAAAGAAATGCTTGAGCTGGAGGCACAAAGTGCATGGCTGTCCCTTAACCAATCTGTCAAAAAAATTGAATTGGCAGAGAAATCAAAAAAACAGGCAGAAGAAAATCTAAGACTGAATCAGGACCGTTTTGATGCAGGAACAGTTATAGGGGAAGAGGTATTAAAAGCCCAGGTTCTGTGGCAGCAGGCAAATACCGATATTATTGATGCCCAGACAGAATATAAGATAAATGAAGCTGCCTATAAAAAAGCAATCGGGGAATATTAATTTAAAAAAGAAATCAGATGACGGAAAACAGTAAACATATTGCAGCATATTTTACAAATGATCAGTCTCTGAGGCTTATTATCCCATCAGGAACAGTAAACCCACGCCCGACAGAAATTATATTTTAACTAAAAACAATACCAATGGATGATAACGTGTATTCATCGTTTTCCAATAAAATTACCTTTGATCAGATGTGGCAGCTTATCATAGAAATAGGGAAGTGGGATCAATGGGATTTTAATATTGAATATTCTTCAAAAAACGGGAGTTTCTCCTCCGGAAATGGCATTCACTTAAAGAACAGAATACTTCCACAGTCAGGTATGGTTATTTTTAACAGAGATGACTTAGGGAAAAGAATAGTTTATCTACTGGTATTTCCATTAAATAATCTATTCATTTCATACTATCATGTACAGTTGGAAGATGGTGTGGATATTATTGTAACCCTGTCTATGCATGGTATTTTATCTCCTTTTTGGTATCTGATTTATGGCAGGGCTATCGCAAAAAATTTTCCTGAAGATATTAAAATGATGATTGATGAGACAATGGTCAGGAAATTTAAGAATAATTTGATTGATAGCCCTGCTGTATTTTAGTTCATCATTAAAAATAACTTATAGAAATGACTACCAGACAAAAAATAATGCAGTCTGCAAAAACCTTAATTTTCGGAGAAGGAAAATTTAATTTACTGCTCTCAGAAATTTCTGATAATGCAGGCATCAGCCAAAGTACTTTACATTATTATTTCAGAACACGTGAAAAACTATTTATAGTTGTAGAGAATGAAATGATTGCAGAATTTATGGAAGAAGGGAAAAGCTGGATCACATCTGGCTTATCTATACGGGAAAAAGTGGAACTGTATATCTCTACTTCGTACAAAAGACTTTCTTTATATCCATTCGCAGACCTTTACCTTTTAAGCCGTATAAATAGGAAGTCTGATACTTACACTGATGAGTTCCATAATGATATCATGCAGTTTTCATCCGAAATACAGAGGGCGATCAATACAAAAATTATCACACGATATGATAATCCTGTTCATTTTATCATCAATATGATTTCTCTTACGGCACATCCTTTCATATTATTGGAATTGCTGCAAAAGACACACGTTATTGAACAGTCTGAAAAGCATAATATTCTGGAACACCAGAAAAGAATAATTATTGAAAATTTATTTTTTTGATCACAGCAGAGATTGCTTTTGTTTTATATTGTTTAGAAATAGTACATAATCATTAAAATTAAATCTTTTTTCTTTTTTCCTTATAAAGAACATAATAGAAATATATACTCCATTCAATAAAAGCTACCGCATCATTCCTTAGTGGATAGTTTTTGTGTGTAAGAAAATACCACAAATAGGTAATTTCGAATTAATTATTTGAATATCCGTAAGAAAGGTATATTTTTGCAGAATACAATGTGAAATCATACTTAATTTCATTTGTTAACTAAAAACTAATTACACCATGAAAAAAACTATCCTGGATTTTATTTTATTATTCCATCCACATTGATTGTTTCCAACAATTAAGAACATCATCGGACCCTGAAAATTTCTTTGGAAATATAAGCTGTATCTATCGGTATGGCTTACTGATTATTTCTGAAGCAGAACTTTCTGGGAGTTCAGAAACCATGTAAACAAAGCGGAACCGAAAAGCTAAACGAGTAGGAAGAACATTAGCAAACTTAAACATGAAGAGAATTATTTTACTAAAAACCATGAAAAAACTTTATTTTTTACTATTAATTTGTATTTCATTTTCTGCATTGGCGCAGACGTATACGTACACGACGTACAATACCTCAAATTCAGCAATAGGAAGTAATTATATTGCTGACATTAAAACAGATACCAATGGATTATTGTGGCTGGCTACTTACAACGGTGTTTCTTCTTTTAACGGAACCGCTTTTACCAACTATAATACTGCGAATTCCGGTATTGCATCTAATGCAACTCTAAAAATTGAAATTGACGGCCAGAACAGAAAATGGATCGCGTCTCAATTTAATGGGATCATCTTATACAATGGTACAGGTTGGACCAATTATACCACGTCTAATTCGGGACTTCCCAGCAATGAGATCATCGATATAGCGGTTGACGGGCAAAATAATCTTTGGGTTGTAACACCTGCAGGTCTTACAAAATTCAATGGTACTACCTGGACGACTTATAATTCAGTATCAAATTTAAATTCAGTAGCAACTGACAGTAATAACGGAGTCTGGGTTACAAATGGGGGAGTATTATACAAATTTAATGGTGTTGATTTTAATTTTGTAGCCCAGGGAACTCAAAAAATATTGAGGATTGCAAACAATACCATTTATGTAAAAGGATCTGATAGTTTAATTACTTTAACGACAAGTGGAACTAACGTTACATTTATTTATCAGAATAATTCCTGTCTGGCAGGATACAATCCCAATGCATTAGATGTTGACAGTAGCAGCAAAGTATGGATCGGATTTAATGGTGCAGGCCTGCAAAACTTTACAAATTGTACGACTTATACCAAAACCAATACAAATTCAGGTTTGCCTGACGACTATTTTAGTGCTGTCAGAACACAATCTTCAGGAACTATCTGGCTGGGAACACTGCAGCTTGGTCTGGTAAAAATGACACCAGCCGCAACCGTTTGCAATCCACCTACCCAGCTGTATACTTCTAATATCACATCTAATTCTGCTACCCTTAACTGGCTGCCTTCAACATCGGCACCTAACGGAGGGTATTATTATGTTTACAGCACCAGTCCTACAATGACAGGTTCAGCTACTGCCAGCTCTTCTACAACTGCGAATATTGCCAATTTACTTCCTAACACGACTTACTATTGGTGGGTCACTGCAAATTGCGTTACCAGTCAGAGTACATGGGTTCCGGGAGGAGCTTTTACTACACTTCCTGCCCAGACGGGATGCTGGAAAACAGTAAGTGCAGGATATCTTCATTCATTGGGAATAAAAGCGGACGGAACGCTTTGGGCCTGGGGTAATAACAGCAATAATCAATTGGGAGACGGAACCAATATTAACCGAAATAATCCAGTCCAGATAGGAACAGAAACCAATTGGAAAAAAGTTTTTGCAAGTGAGAAATATAGTGTTGCTATCAAAACAGACGGAAGCCTTTGGGCATGGGGAAATAACCAGTTCGGGTATTTAGGAGACGGAACAACTGCCAACAGAACAACTCCTACAAAAATAGGGACAGCTACAGACTGGGAAGATATTGCAGTTGGAGGCAGTCATAATTTAGGTCTGAAATCAAACGGAACGCTTTGGGCCTGGGGAATGAATATAAACGGGGGTCTCGGAGACGGAACAACTACTGATAAACTTGTACCTGTTCAAATAGGGACAGCCAATTGGAAAAGCATTGCTGCCGGTAGTTTTTATTCAGTGGCAGTAAAGACGGACGGTACATTATGGGCCTGGGGATACAATGGGCATGGACAATTGGGCGATGGTACTTTAACTAACCGTATGGTGCCGAAACAGATTGGAACCAGTACCGATTGGGCGGATGTGGTTACAGGGAATTCACACACTGTAGCAAGAAAAACAAACGGGCTTATTTATACCTGGGGCTTCAACGAATCTGGTCAGCTGGCTGATGGAACTACCGCTAGCAGATCTACCCCTTATTTAGCCGCTGATGGAATTCAAAAAGTTATTGCAGGAAGCTTCAATACCATGGCCATTACAATATCAGGCACCGTGATTGCCTGTGGAAATAATACCACCGGATCTTTTGGCAATAATACTTCTGTAAGCTCTTCAAACTGGGTGAGCCTGGGTGCCAATACGAATATAATCCTTTCTACGGGAGGATGGCATACCTTATCGGTAAATAATGACGGTATCTTAAAAGTATCCGGAGCTAATAACTATGGCCAGATCGGCGATGGTACGAACGTTCAAAAACTTGCATTTACCCAGCTTGCATGTCCGGTAAGTAATTTAGCCGTTGAAGAAATTTCGATAGCCTCTGAAAATATGAAAGTTTTCCCGAATCCGGTACTTGATCGTCTCAACGTTTCATCCGATAAAAATATCCTGTCTGTAGTGGTTTACAATGCAGCTGGACAACAGGTTCTTGTTGAAACTATCAATAATGCTCAAGGAACAGTTGACTTTTCTGCTTTAACGTCAGGAGTGTATATGGTAAAAGTAAATGCTGCCAACAATACTGTAAAAACGGTAAAAGTAATCAAACGTTAAAGAGTAGTTTAAGGCAGTAATTTCAAAGAACTTTTATTTTCTGAGAACAAAACTGAAACTACAATACCCTGCTGTAACAGCAGGGTATTGTTTTTATCAAATATCACTTTTTTACACGTTGTACTTTGCCTTCTACATTGTGTGCACTGTCAGATACGGCAGCATTGATATTGCCTGTAGCATTACCTGTATTATTATTGCTGGTTTTTCTTCCTCCAATGTGAGTTTTTGTATTAATGCTGTCCTGACTTGTTTTGCCGCTTTTCTGGGTATCCGAAGCTGCTGAAACCGCTGTGTCAGAATAATTGCGGTGGGTATTGACAGAATCGGTAACAGAGATATTATTTTCTGTATTGTTCTTTTTGCAGGCTAAAATAATACAGCTGGTGGCTGCCATTGATAAGATTAGATTTTTCATAACATATTTCATAATGGGTTATTGGGTTCCTGAGCTTAATCAAATTTCGATATTTAACTTCTGCAATTATATGAGTATGATCATAACACAGCAATCACAAGCAGACATTCGGCGGAAAAGGATATTGGTATATCGGATGCTAATTGTAAATTAAAAAAGAATTTATTCTTTCACATATCCCTGAAAAAATCTCCCACATTTGATTTGTAAATGCAGGAGAAACCTTATTAAAGAAAAATAAATTTTTAAGTACGCTTGAATATCGTTTAAATGGGTACAATTATTTTAACAAAGTCAGGGTGAAACTGTTTTCAGCAAACGTATTTCTGGATGTATTCGTAATACAGCCTGCAGCACATCACCTGCATATAGTAAGTTCCGGCCGTTAGGTAAGCTATATTGGAAGTATAAATAAAATCAAAACCTCCCGTGCCGGTAGCCAAATGAATATCCTGGGAAGGAAAGGCAGGGTTTACATATGCTGTTGCACTTTTGCTCAGATTGTAAGCAATAAAGGCTCCGCAGCCTGCCGGGCTTTTGTTGGTAATAAGGCGGGGCGAAACAATATAGTATCCGGGGGCAGTAACGACAGCGCTTGCCCTCACATAGGTCATTGAGCCTACAATATTAACACTATTACCTGTTGTTGAATTAACTATAAGGGCGGAACCGGTAGTATCACGCCAGGTACCGATACCGTTTGAATCAGAAACCAGCACTTTTCTTTCACCCTGGGTTCCGTCTGTAATTTTAATCGCTCCCGGAATTGCTCCGTTGTTGATATCCAATCTTGCCGCTGGAACTGCTGTACCTAAACCTACTCTGTTATTGACGGCATCTACATTCAAGGTTGTATTATCTGCTTGAAAATGACTGGTTCCGGTAGTGGCAGAAGAAGTGAAAGAAAGAGTTTTATCAGCCATTGTTACCACCCGGTCAGATAGAAGCACTCTGTTATCTTTGTATATATTGATATCTGCAGTGTTTATTTTCTGCCATGCTGCTCCATCAAAAAAAATAATATCCTTCAGCTATAATGTTTATTGTTTTTGGAGATACGGAAGTTACTGCAGAAGTGGCGCAGACAATACTTCCCTTTTGATCCGTTGTATACTGGATATCTGCTGCTTTAATCTGGTCTCCGGTAAGTCTGGGTGCAATAAGCCCTTCCGGTCTGCTTCCATCAGTAGTTTTTGCCATTCCCGGAAATATTTCAGCTATGTTTTTCAGTTTTATTTTACCTGTTTAAACTTAAAGCTTACAGCGGAAACCTCTAAGACAGATATTACCGTTTAGTGGAATAAACTTAGTATTTACGCATAAAGCATGCCATGATTTTAAGGGTTCGCAGACTATGAATTTTCCTGTTCACAGTATCTCATCATATTAGTGTTTAAGTTAATTGTTTCGTAATTATTTGCAGTTAGGGCATGGAAAATGGTAAATAAAAATCCATTTTTGGTGGCGTTTTATTAATAAAAAGTGTGTTTTTTACATTTTTTTTTCAAGCAAAATGAAAAAAAAATTAATTCTTCTTATCATAATATTTATTCTGAAAATTCGGATTTTTTTTGAAGCTGATTATGATTGCAATTAATTGTGAATTCATATCTTATGAAAATGGTAAGTGTAAAATTAATGATAACCTTATCATAATTTTTATACAATTGATATCATAAAAAATCGATATGTAATGTGTTGATAAGCAGTAGATAATGGCGGATTTATTTTTTTTATTCAGATGAATTTTTATATTTGTAATGTTACCAAAATGTTAACAAACTAATGAATCAGAACTTTATTCATACCTATGTCTCTGTAGATTGTGTTGTATTTGGATTTGACCATGAAAACCGGTTGAATATCTTATTAGTACAACGCCATGTTGATGATATCCCGCTGGAAAAACAGAGAAAACTGCCGGGAAGCTTGATCTTTAGCGATGAAGATGTAGATGATGCCGCACAAAGGGTACTTCATGAGCTTACGGGAATAAAGAAAATGGTTCTTAAACAGTTCCGGTGCTTTGCGGATCCTATGAGGGCAAGCAACGTACATGATATAAAATGGATGGATAAGGAATACAAGCATCATATAGACAGGATCATCACAGTGGCTTATCTTTCCCTTTGTAAAATAGACCATAAGATCAACAGTACAAAATATGATACTGTAGACTGGTATCCTGTTGATGAGGTGCCGGTACTGCCGTTTGACCATAACAAGATTATCAGTGAATCCCTGATTGAGATCAGAAAATGGATTGAATCCGATTTTTCCATTATTTTCGAGCTGCTGCCGAAAAGATTCACCATAAGACAGCTTTATCAGCTGTACAGCGCTTTAAGCGAAAAAAATATTGATATCAAGAATTTCCATAAAAAAATATCTTCATTCCCCTATATTGTTCCTTTGGATGAAATCCAAAAAGATGTATCACACCGTGCCGCAAGATATTACAGGTTTGATGCTAAGATTTACAAGAAAAACAATACAAAACTTATAAAATAATCTTTTTTTAAATATTATGTACTTACTAGGCTATGACATTGGCAGTTCTTCTGTGAAAGTTTGTCTCATCGAGGCATCCAGTGGAAAAGTGATTGCTTCTGAATTTTCTCCCAAAAAAGAAATGAAAATCACTGCTATAAATCCGGGATGGGCAGAACAAAATCCAGTTGACTGGTGGACCAATCTGAAATTGGCGCACGAAGCTGTCATGCATGAATCTGGGGTACATGCTGAAGATATCAAAGGAATCGGAATTACGTGGCAGATGCATGGGTTGATTCTGGTAGATAAAGATCAGAACCTTTTAAGACCTTCAATTATCTGGTGTGACAGCCGTGCTGTACCTTATGGTGAGCAGGCTTTTAAAACCATAGGCGAAGAAAAATGTCTTTCCCATCTTTTAAATTCACCGGGGAACTTTACAGCATCAAAGCTTGCGTGGGTAAAAGAAAATGAACCCGAAATTTTTGAAAAGATAGACAAAATAATGCTTCCCGGAGACTATATTGCCATGAGACTCTCCGGACAGATAGGAATGACCATTGAAGGGTTATCAGAAGGAATTTTCTGGGATTTTAAGAACAACTGTATCTCGGAAGATATCATTAACTATTATGGAATTCCTAAAAGTTTTTTCCCGGAAATTGTTCCCACGTTTGGTATTCAGGCAACAGTTTCAAGAGCAGCAGCGGAAGAACTAGGCTTGAAAGAAGGTACGCCTATCTCTTACAGAGCGGGAGACCAGCCCAACAATGCGCTTTCCCTGAATGTTTTTAATCCGGGAGAAATTGCCTCTACAGCAGGAACTTCAGGAGTGGTATACGGAGTTCTGGATCAGCTGGAATATGATAAATTATCAAGGGTAAATACATTTGCCCATGTCAATTATACACCGGAACAGATCAGACTCGGGGTTTTGCTGTGTATCAACGGAACCGGTATTTTAAATTCATGGTTAAAGCACAATTTTGCAACCTCACTTTCTTCTTACGGGGATATGAACGATATGGCTTCACTTTCACCTATCGGTTCAAAAGGGTTAAGTATTATTCCTTTTGGAAACGGAGCAGAAAGAGTGCTGGAAAATAAAGATACAAGCTGTTCTATTCACGGAATTAATTTCAATATACATACTAAAGGAGATATACTGCGTGCGGCGCAGGAAGGTATTGTATTCTCTTATGAATACGGAATGGATATCATGAGAAATATCGGAATGGATATCCAGGTCATCCGTGCAGGAAATGCCAACATGTTTTTAAGTTCAATTTTTCGCCAGTCGCTATCCAGTGTGAGCAATGCGGTCATTGAACTTTATGATACCGATGGAGCGGTAGGAGCAGCAAGAGCTGCCGGAATGGGAATAGGATTTTATTCAGATTCCAGAGAAGCATTTTCTTCACTTGAACAGATAGCGGTGATAGAGCCTGAACACGAAAAACGGGAACAATATTTAGAAGCTTATGGCAGATGGAAACATCATCTTAACGAAATAATCTAGGACCATTACAACAGTATTTTTCATCCTCTTACTGACTCTTAAGAACCAGTGAGAAGGGGATCTCTACGCAAAAAATTAAAAATAAATAAAAAATAATCAAATAAATATGAACACTTTAACAGGTACAAAAGAGTTTTTTACGGGTATTGAAAAAATTAAGTTTGAAGGGAAGGAGAGTAAGAACCCGTTGGCATTCCGCTATTATGATGCGGAAAAGATCGTGATGGGAAAACCTATGAAAGACTGGACCAGATTTGCGATGGCATGGTGGCACACCCTGTGTGCAAACGGAAGTGATCCGTTCGGGGGACCTACCATCCACCACCCATGGGATATCGGAAATGATCCGGTAACAAGAGCAATGCACAAAATGGATGCAGGTTTTGAATTCATGTCTAAAATGGGCTTCAGCTATTACTGCTTCCATGATATTGATCTGGTAGACCCAGCGAATAACTGGAAAGACTACGAGAAGAATATGCAGACTATTGTGGAATACGCCAAACAAAAGCAGCAGGAAACAGGAATTAAGCTTTTATGGGGAACAGCGAATGTTTTCACCCATGAAAGATACATGAACGGAGCCTCTACAAACCCGAATTTTGATGTAGTGGCATGCGCAGGAACGCAGGTTAAAAATTCAATAGATGCAACGATAGCGCTTGGTGGTGAAAATTATGTTTTCTGGGGCGGAAGAGAAGGATATATGAGTCTTTTGAATACTGATATGAAGCGTGAAAAAGATCATCTTGCACGTTTCCTTTCCATGTCGAGAGACTATGCACGTCAGCAGGGCTTTAAAGGGACTTTCCTGATTGAACCAAAACCAATGGAGCCTACCAAACATCAGTACGATTATGATTCTGAAACCGTAATCGGATTCCTGAGACATTACGGATTAGACAAAGACTTTAAGCTGAATATCGAAGTGAATCATGCTACATTGGCAGGACATACATTCGAGCATGAGCTTCAGGTAGCTGTTGATGCAGGACTTTTAGGAAGTATTGATGCCAACAGAGGAGACTACCAGAACGGCTGGGATACGGATCAGTTCCCGATCGATTATTATGATATGGTTCAGGCATGGCTGGTACTGCTTCCGGCAGGAGGTCTGGGAACTGGAGGAGTAAACTTCGACGCTAAAATCAGAAGAAATTCTATTGATGCTGAAGACCTATTCATTTCTCACATTTCAGGAATGGATGTATTTGCAAAAGGTCTTCTTGCAGCAGCTGATATTCTTGAAAATTCGGATTACAAAAAACTGAGAACAGACCGCTATGCTTCTTTTGATAACGGAAACGGAAAAGCATTTGAAGAAGGCTCGCTTACCTTGGAAGATCTGCAGAGAATCGCTCACGAAATCGGCGAACCACAGCCAAAAAGCGGAAAACAGGAATTGTTTGAGGCTATCGTGAATATGTATATATAATAAAAAAATAAAAGGCTTATAAACACTAAGGATTTTTATACACTATAATTATTAAACAGCCTTTTATTCAACAACTAATACTAAAATAATAATTATGAACCGATTTTATTTCAATAAAAGCAATAGAGCCGCATTATTCTTTGCAATGACTTTATTGCCTTCCGGCATAGCATATTCACAGGTTAAGAAAGATACAGTAGCTAAAGAAAATAAAATAGATGAAGTTGTTGTGATAGGATATGGAACCCAGAGAAAAGAAGCTGTAACAGGTTCTGTAGCCACTGTAAAAGGAGATGCCCTGCGTGAAGTACCCTCTGCCAACATTACCCAGGCATTACAGGGAAGAACGGCAGGGGTAGATATCTCGCAAAGTTCCACTAAGCCGGGTGCTGCCATGCAGATCCGTATCAGGGGAACAAGATCCCTGACAGGGGATAATAACCCGTTGATCGTACTGGATGGTATTCCTTTTGTGGGATCGCTGGGAGACATAAGCTCAAGTGATATCAAAAGTATTGACATCCTGAAAGATGCCTCCGCTACAGCCATTTACGGGTCAAGAGGAGCAAACGGTGTTATTCTCGTTACCACCAACAGAGGAGCAAAAGGGCAGAGACCTAAATTCACCTATAACACCTTTACAGGAGTTCAGACTTTGTTTTCAAAATATCCGATGATGGATGGCCCTCAGTTTGCAAAGCTGCGTGCTTATGCCATTCCTGCAGGAAATACAACACCGTTGTATTCAAACGGGGCTGATGAAAACAACAGCGTCAATACGGACTGGCAAAGCCTGTTTTATAAGCCGGCGATGATGACCAGCCACGACATCGGGGTTTCAGGAGGAACAGAAGGCGGAAATTATAATGTGGGATTATCCTATTTTAAACAAAATGCGTTAATTCCTGTTCAGAGTTACGAAAGATTTGCCCTGAGAATGGCGATTGACCAGCAGGTAGGATCTGTCTTTAAGTTTGGTTTTACAACCAATACAAACTATTCCGTTTCGGAAGGAAACGGAGTAAATCCGGGGGCGGTTCTGGGATATTCTCCTATTGCCGATCCTTACAATGCGGACGGAAGCCCGAAAAGAGTAATGAGCACCGCAGGAGGTATCGATCAGACATGGATTTATACCAGAAGAAGCCTGGAGAGCCTGGCAGACAAATATATTGATGAAACCAAAGCTTTTGCATCCTATAATAACCTTTACGGAGAAGCCAGCCTTCCCATCAAAGGATTGAAATACAGGTTAAATGTAGGGTTGGATTTCCGTACCTCAAACAGCGGAAACTACAGTGGTGTGGGAGTATTCAATACAAACCCTCTGGGGCCGTCAGCGGCAGGAAAAGGGAATAACCAGACTTATCACTGGGTATTGGAAAACCTCCTGACGTACGACCGTACATTCGGAAAACATAAGATCAACGCTGTAGCATTATACTCTGCGGAACAGAATAAATATACAAGCTCATACATGAGTGCAAAAAATGTCCCTGCAGACTTTTTCCAGTATTATAACCTGGGACAGTCGCCTCAGGCAGACATTACGGTAAGACCTGACGACCAGGTGTATTCGAAAACCGGTTTGCTTTCTGCCATGGGAAGAATCATGTATACCTATGATAACAAGTATATGCTTACAGCAACACTCCGTGCCGACGGATCTTCCAGGCTGGCACCGGGTAACAAATGGCATACATATCCCGCATTATCATTAGGATGGAATGTTACCAACGAATCTTTCATGCAGAATATCAAAGCAATTAATCTCCTTAAATTCAGAGCAGGATGGGGGCAGACTTCCAATCAGGCAGTAGATCCATACACTACGATGGGAAGATTTAATGTTGCTCCTTATAATTATGGGCTTGCAGGAAGTACAGGGATTTACGGAAGCCAGCCGCCAAACCCGAATTTAGGATGGGAATATTCAAAAACACAAAACTACGGGGTAGATTTCGGAATACTGAACAACCGCCTTACGGGAAGTGTGGAATATTACAAAACCCATACCTATGACCTGCTGACACAGAAAAGTCTTCCGGCATCAAGCGGTTGGTCATCCATTGTTTCCAATGTGGCAGAAACAGAAAATAAAGGATTGGAAGTTTCCTTAAACGGGGTAATTTTTGATAATCCTGATGGATTTACGTGGGAAGCAGGAGTTAATTTTTATACCAATAAAAATAAAATTTTATCACTTGCTTCCGGAACACAACGTGATATCAATAACTTATGGTTTGTAGGACATAATATTAATTCATTGTATGACTATCAATACATCGGTCTTTGGCAGGCTGGTGACCCGTATCAGAGCATTCTGGAGCCGGGAACTGCTGCTGATGTGGTAGGATCTATCAAGGTTCTTTACACCGGAGGCTATAATGCCGACGGAACTCCGGTAAGGGCAATAGGACCTGATGACAGACAGATTTTTGATACCGCTCCGAAATTCCAGGGAGGATTTAATATGCGCTTTGCCTACAAGAATTTTGAGCTAAGTACAGTAGGAGCTTTCCAGCACGGAGGAATCCTGGTGAGTACTATTTACGGATCTGCAGGCTATCTTAACAGATTAACGGGAAGAGGAAATAACGTGGATGTGGATTACTGGACAGAAGATAATACCGGTGCCTATTTTCCGCGTCCGGGACGTCATTTGAGTGGTGACAATCCGAAGTATTCTTCTACTTTAGCAATGTTTGATGCTTCTTACCTTAAACTTCGTACCATTACATTAGGCTATAATGTCAATAAAGACTTTTTAAAAGATTTGAAAATCAACAGCTTAAGAATTTACTTCACCGTAACCAATCCTGTAGTATTATTCTCTCCTTATCATAAGTTCTCAGGAATGGATCCGGAACCAAACTCTTTTGGAAATGAAAACCAGGCAGTAAGCGGATATCCAAACCGCCAGCTTGTTATAGGAGCCAACAACCCTTCCACAAGAAATTACTTAATGGGACTTAACTTAACCTTTTAAAACTGTACTGTCATGATAAATTTTAACAAAAAACTGCTATTAGGAGCAATCTTTTTATCCTTAACATTTACAGGTTGTAATGAAATTCTTGATGAACAGCCAAGAGCAATCTATACAGCTGACTATTTTAATACACCGGACGGGGTTAATCAGGGATTTACAGCTTTATACAGACAGATGAGATTACTGTATGGCAATGGCTACTTTATGAGCAATTGTCAGAACGGAACTGACGAATCTACCTGGGCACAAAGTGCGGATGGTAACTTTAAAGAATTGGATATGTCCGGAAACGGGATTATCAATTCCAATACTTTTCCTACAAGTATGGTCTGGAACTCTGTGTTCCCGTATATCAATACTGCCAACGGAATTATTGAAAAAGGACCAGGATTCGGAATTGCAGAATCTATGATCTCTGAAGCCCGTTTCTTCCGTGGATTTTACTACTTCATGCTCGTACAGACCTATGGAGGAGTTCCTCTGGATTTAGGGGCAGGAGAATTGAAATATAACACTTTACCTTCCACCTCTTCCGCAAGAAATACCGTGCCGGAAGTATATACAAAAACTGTTTTTGCGGATCTTAAAAAAGCAATAGAAAACCTGCCTGCCTCACCAAGAGTAACCGGAGGGGTAACCAAAAATGTAGCAAGATTGATGCTTGCCAAAGCTTACCTTACTTATGGATGGTGGCTGCAGAATCCAAACGGCATTCCAACTTACCCTGAAGTGGCAAGAACTGATCCTGACGGGCACAATGCCCAGTGGTATTTTCAGCAGGCTTATGATATCGCCTTGGAAGGAATCAACAATCCCGGACCTTACGCGCTTCAGCCTACCTTCTATGATGTCAATGTAGGTTCAAATGACAGGAATACCGAATCGATGCTTTATGCAGACCATACACAATCAAGTACTTATTATAACGAAAGCGACCCTGTAGGATTTGGATCAGGCTGGGCTCCGGACAATTTTGCAGCATGGATGCAGACCTGGAACTATACTGCCATCAAAAGTAGTAAAACAACAGCATGGGCTGGCGCAGACGTTGTAAGTTCAGTACAGAGAGAAGCGGCACAGTCACTGGGACGTCCTTGGGTTCGTATGTGTCCTACGTTGGGAGTTATTAAAAATACTTTTGCAGATAAAACCAACGATTCCCGTTATGATGGAACTTTTGTAACCACCTACAGAGGAAACTGGAACAAAAATGGAACAGGCCTTACAACGGTTCCTGTACTTTATAACGCGAATAATTTACCTGTACAGCCGGGAGGAGCTATCTTAAGCTTCCTGAATGATGACAGCCAGATGCCTTTTTATCCTACAGGATCCGGACAAAGCGGTGTAGGAGCAGGAACCCTTCCGGGGAGAGCAGACTGGGTCATTGCACCGAACGGAATCAGCAGAATTGTATACCCTGGTTTATGGAAAATAGGAACTTACCGTACCGATGATCCGAACGGTTTAGGATATCCGAATGCAGGATTAACCCGCCCTTTCAGTGTCGCTAAGTTTTCAGAATTCTATTTTATCGCAGCGGAAGCAGCCGTAAAAGGAGCTGCAGGATCTATGACAGCCAGAGACCTTATCAACGTAATCCGTGCCCGTGCCGGAAAATGGAAGTTCAATAATGCCCAGAATACCGCTTATGTAGCAGATAACAGCGCTGCAATGACAGCGGCCACACCAGCCGTAATTACCATTGATTATATCCTTGCAGAAAGATCCCGTGAATATTACGGAGAATTCTACAGATGGTATGACTTGGTACGTACACAGAAATGGGGAGATTATGCGGCAAGTTATCAGATCGGAGGTGCTTCTTATGGAGACCACAGCCCGCAGACGGTTACAAGAACCATCAAACCTTTTCACTATCTGAGACCTATTCCTCAGAGTCAGATTGATGCGATGGAAGTATCAGCAGATATTAAGGCAAAATACCAGAACCCCGGATACAACTAATTTCATTCTACATTCATATCAGCAACAGAGTAGGTGTGAAAACACCTGCTTTGTTTATCTGAATTAAAACTTTACATTATGGAAAAAACCTGGCGTTGGTTTGGAAAAAAAGACAAAATACAGCTGAACACGCTTCGTCAAATAGGAGTAGAAGGAATTGTTTCTGCGCTGCATGATATCCCAAACGGAGAAATCTGGAATTTAGAGGCCGTCAATGATTATAAAAACTATATAGAAAGCCACGGACTTCGCTGGTCTGTTGTGGAGAGTCTTCCCGTAAGTGAAGCTATCAAATACGGAGGTGAAGACCGTGACTCTTTAATAGAAAATTATATTACAAGCCTTGAAAATCTGGGTAAAGCAGGAGTTACAACAGTTTGCTACAACTTTATGCCCGTTCTCGACTGGGCACGCACCGACCTCTTTCATGAATGGGAAGACGGTTCGTCATCACTTTATTTTGACAAAGCCAAGTTTGCCTACTTTGAAATTCATATCCTTCAAAGAGAAGGAGCCGAAAACGATTATACTTCAGAAATCCTTCAAAAAGTAGAAGAATTAAAAAATAGCTTAACGGAAAAAGATAACAATGACCTGATAGATTCAGTCATTGTAAAAACACAGGGATTCGTGAACGGAAATATCAGAGAAGGTGAATTGAATCCTGTAGAAAAGTTCAAAAGTTTACTGGCATTGTATGAGGGTATAGATAAACATCAGCTTCGCCGGAATATGAAATATTTCCTTGAAAAAATAATGCCTGTCTGTGAAAAGTGGAATATCCAGATGTGTGTACATCCTGATGATCCGCCGTTTTCACTATTAGGCTTACCAAGAATAGTGACCAATGAAGAAGATATTGACTGGTTTCTGAAAGCTGTTGATAACCCTCACAACGGGTTAACATTCTGTGCCGGATCTCTAAGCGCTAACCTTCAGAATGATGTTCCCAAGCTGGCGCAGAAGTTTGCCCACAGGACCAGATTCGTTCACCTGAGAAGCACGAATGTCTTTGAGAACGGTGATTTTATCGAGGCTCATCATCTGGGAGGAAGAGGAAAGCTCATTGAAGTGATCCGTGTATTCGAAAAAGAGAATCCTGATCTTCCGATGAGAATTGACCACGGAAGACTTTTAACAGAAGATTTTGACAAAGGATATAATCCCGGCTATTCATTTTTAGGAAGAATGCTGGCATTGGGCCAGATCGAAGGAGTAATGGCTGCCGTTCAGTCAGAATTACAGAAAAATTAATCTGCGTTTGTAATAAAATAGTAAAAAGTAAAATGAAAGACCTGTTTAGTATTAAAAACAAAGTAGCAGTCATCACAGGGGCTTCAGGCGTTTTGGGAGGCAGCCTTGCCAAAAGTTTTATAGAGGCCGGAGCAAAAGTTGTTGCATTGGGAAGAAACCAGGAAACATTGGATGCCCGGGTAAAAGAGCTTACAGATCTGGGAGGGGAAGCACTTGCTGTAGAAGCCAATGTGATGGATATTGAAAGCCTTGAAGCTGCTTCTGTGAAAATAAAAGAAAAGTATGGACGTATTGACATTCTGCTCAATATAGCTGGTGGAAATATTCCGGCAGCCACTTTAACTCCCGAACAGTCATTTTTTGATATGAATATGAAGGGATGGGCAGAGGTTACCGATCTTAATATCAATGGAACCGTTTACCCGAGTTATGTTTTCGGAAAAGTAATGGCGGAGCAGGGGAGCGGCAACATTATTAATATTTCTTCAATGGCTGCTTACTCAGCGATTACAAGGGTAGCCGGATATTCTGCCGCCAAATCGGCAATCACCAATTTTACCCAATGGCTGGCCTCTGATCTGGCATTGAAATTCGGAGATAAGATACGGGTAAATGCTGTGGCTCCAGGTTTTTTCATTGGAGATCAGAACCGTGCTATTCTGTTGAATCCGGACGGAAGCTTAACCGAGAGAAGTAAAAAAGTGATGGCGAAAACCCCCATGCAGCGATTTGGGGAAGTAGAAGAACTGAACGGGGTTGTGCAGTTTCTGTGTTCCGATGCCGCAAGTTTTATCACAGGAGCACTGATTCCTGTTGACGGAGGTTTCAGCGCATTCAGTGGAGTATAAAAAATTAATTTCTTCATATATAAATTGGAACAGGACCTTAATGGTTTCATTCAAGGTCTTGTTTTTAAGATCCAGACTCACCTAAAGTCTGACTATGTAAAGAGAAAATCCTTGATTTTCATCTTATGTGAACTATGCTGCAGAATCATTTTAAACTTTCTTAAGTGAGCTAAAGTGTTTTAAAAATAAAGCTTTTGTGACTTTTGTGGTTTTGCAAAGGTTAAACAAATTTAGAATTAAAATTCAGGATTATAACAATAAATCATGAGTCATTCCATTAAAAATAAAGAAGTTTTCGGAGAATTGTTTTTGCTTGAATCGGCAAAGGCAGAGAATCTGTATTTCGGTTATGCTAAAGATATGCCGGTTATAGATTACCACAATCATTTGGAGCCGGACGTTATTGCGGCCAATCAGAATTTCCTTTCTCCAACCGCTATCTGGCTGGATGGTGACCATTACAAATGGAGAGCCATGAGAAATTTTGGCATTGATGAACAGTTTATTTCCGGAAATGCTTCAGATCACGAAAAATTTATGAAATGGGCAGAAGTGGTGCCGTATACCCTTCGGAACCCACTGTTTCACTGGAGCCATCTGGAACTCAAAAATCCTTTTGGGATCAGTGAATATTTATCATCCGATAATGCAGATACTGTCTATCATCAGATGAATGAAAGCCTGCAGACATCCGTTTTTTTGCCACAATCCATTATTGAAAATTTTAAGGTAGAAGCGTTGTGTACTACGGATGATCCTGCTGATGATCTGGCTCATCACAAAGCATTAAAAAACAGTGGATTTAAAACAGCTGTTCTTCCGGCTTTCCGCCCCGATAGCTATATTAATATCATTAATCCTGAACAATATCTTTCAGGAATCAAAAAGCTTGAAAAAGTCTGTGGGTTTTCAATCACATCAGCTTCTGATCTGTTGGATGCACTTCAGGGCAGAATCAATTATTTTGCGGAAGCAGGAGCAAAAGTAGCCGACCACGGCTTTGAATATTTTCCGGATACCACAAAATGGAACCATAACCTTGAAAAAGAGCTTTCCGGATTTCTGAAGGGTAATCTGCCAACATTTTCCGATCCGGATGCATTATGCGGCTATTTGCTGAAAGAGCTTTGCAAAATGTACGCAGAAAAAGGCTGGGTACAGCAGTTTCATGTAGGGGCAACCCGAAACAACAATTCAGAAATGTTCAGAAAAATGGGGGCCAATGCAGGATATGATGCCATTGGCGAACTGTATTATGCCCAGAGGCTGAGTGTTTTGCTGGACAAGTTGAATACAGAAGGAAAACTTGCCAAAACCATTATATACAATCTGAACCCGGCATTTAACGAAGTTCTGGCATCCCTTGCCGGAAACTTCAATGAAGGAGGCATCAAATCCAAAGTACAGTTTGGAGCAGCATGGTGGTTTCTCGATCAGCTGGACGGGATGACGAAACAGATGAATACGCTTTCCAATATCGGTCTGATCAGCACTTTTGTCGGCATGTTGACCGATTCCCGAAGCTTACTGTCATTCTCAAGACACGATTATTTCAGAAGGCTTTTATGCAACCTGTTCGGAAGTGAAATGGAAAGAGGGCTTCTTCCCGATGACGAAAAATGGGTAGGAAAAATCATTCAGGATATCTGTTATCACAATACAAAAAATTATTTTGAAATATAAAACCATGCAGGATTCAGCAAAAATACTATGTTTCGGGGAACTGCTTCTTCACTTTGCCCCGGATTCCGAAGGGAACTGGCTCAATGAGCAGTCTCTGAAGATCTACGTGGGCGGTGCTGAATACAATGTAGCGTCAGCGCTTTCCCAGTGGAAGAATCCTGTGAAATTATTATCAGCTTTACCGGAGAATTTCGTAGGGAACCAATTGGAATATCAGCTTAAAAATAAAGGAATAGAAGTCCTTGCAGAAAAGACCAAGGGAAGAATAGGAACATTTTATCTTTCTTCCGATGGCGATATGCAGAATGCTTCAGTGGTTTACGACCGCTTTCCGTCTGTTTTTACCCAATCGGATTTTGAAACTTTCAGTGATGAAGAAATATTTTCAGGAGTAAAATGGCTGCATATCAGTACCATCACACCTGCTTTGAGTGACCATGCATTCCGCACATGTCTGCATATCATGAAAGAAGCCGGAACAAGAAATATTACGGTTTCCCTGGACCTGAATTACAGAGCGTTGCTTTGGCAAAACCAGCATCCTTATAAAATTAAGGAACTGATGCCTTTTGTCAACGTTCTCATGGGAAATATCTGGTCTGTAGAGCAGTTTCTGGAAATTCCTGTTGGGTACGAGCTTAACGGGAAATTTGATGATGAAAACCTTCTGAAACAGGCTGAAAAAACAGCGTTGGAAATCCGGAAACAATTCCCGGCTGTGGAAAAAATTGCGAATACTTTCCGTTTTACAAACGGCGAACAGGTCAATTATTTTGCCACCTTATTTACTGATGGGAAACTTTTGATTTCAGAAAAGTATAATGCAGAAAAAATTGAAGAAAGGGTAGGAAGCGGTGATTCCTTTATGGCCGCCTTAATTCATGGAATTTTAAGAGGAAATCCTGATCAGCAGATCCTTGAGGATGCGACAAAAGTTGCTTTTAAAAAGCTTTTTGTAAAGGGAGATACCATTGATGAAAGCATTAATATCGAAACATTATGAGTGAAATAGTACAAAAAATAAAAGACCAGAAAATAGTTCCGCTTTTCTATAACGAATCGTTTGAAGTCTCAAAAAATATTATAAAAGCTTTATACGAAGCGGGAATCCGTGTGATAGAATATACCAGCCGCGGGCATCAGGCATTGGAAAATTTCACCAGACTGAAAGAAATTTCCCATACAGAATTTCCAGGCCTTCTGTTAGGAATAGGGACGGTAAAAAACGTACAGGAAATGGATGATTATATTCATGCAAAAGCAGATTTCATCATTACACCGGTCATCAGTGAAGCATTGGTGAAACATGCGCTTGAAAGAAATATCCTTTTGATTCCGGGCTGTTTTACCCCTTCCGATATCAATATTGCCTATCAGAATGGCTTAACACTCGTTAAAATATTCCCGGCTGATGCTTTAGGGAAGAACTATATCAGATCGGTACAGCCTGTTTTCCCGGGAATGAATTTTATGCCCACCGGAGGGATCCATGCTGAATTTGAAGATATTATGGAATGGCTCAATGGCGGAGCTGCAGCAGCAGGCTTGGGAAGCTCTCTTATCGGAAAAGATGTTAATGAAGAAGAACTGACTCATAAAACAAAGAATTTATTACAACAACTTAATCCATAATTAAATGCAGGCTCCTCAAAACCGCAATATAAGATGGTGGATGCTGTCCCTTGTCTTTCTCGCCACTACGATCAATTACCTTGACCGTCAGGTAATGGGTTTGCTGAAACCTGTACTGGAAAAAGAATTCAGCTGGGACGAAAAAGATTACAGCTATATCGTTATGGCCTTTACCACGACTTATGCCATCGGCTATATGGCGATGGGAAGGTTTATAGACAAGGTGGGAACCAAAATCGGGTATGCCGTTTCCCTTATTGTATGGAGCCTGGCCTCTATAGGACATGGTTTTGTGAAAAGTACCATCGGGTTTATCATTGCGAGAAGTACTTTGGGAATCAGTGAGGCAGGAAACTTTCCTGCTGCCATCAAATCTGTAGCTGAATGGTTTCCGAAAAAAGAAAGAGCACTGGCAACGGGAATTTTTAACTCAGGAGCAACGGTGGGAGCTATTTTAGCACCGCTGCTGGTTCCGTTCATTCTCGGACATTACGGCTGGAGGCAGACTTTTGTATGGATCGGAGCTTTGGGTATGGTTTGGATTATCCTTTGGTGGAAATTCTATGCCGTTCCGGAAAAAGCCAAAAATCTCAGTAAGGAAGAACTGCAGTACATAAAAAGCGATCAGGCCGAAAAAACAGAGGAAAAAACCAAAATTCCTTTATCGGAATTACTCAAATATAAAGTAACATGGTCATTTGCCATCGGTAAAATGTTAACCGATCCTATCTGGTATTTCTTTATGTTCTGGCTGCCGGCCTATTTCTCGGATGTCTTCAAAATGGATTTAACAAAACCATCCCTTCCGTTGATTATTATTTACAGCGGAACTACGATCGGAAGTATCGGCGGAGGATATCTCTCATCGTTTCTGATCAAAAAAGGCTGGGCCATTGGAAGAGCCAGAAGCATTACGATGTTACTGTTTGCATTGATGGTAGTTCCGGTCATGTTCTCAAAATATGTAGATAATATGTGGATGATCACGATCATCATTGCCTTTGCAACAGCCGCGCATCAAGGTTGGGGAGCCAATCTTATGACAACGGTTGGAGATCAGTTGCCTAACAGCTACGTCAGTTCTGTCATTGGTTTTGGAGGAATGCTCGGTTCAGCGGCAGGAATTATTTTTCCTTTGTTCATCGGAATCGTTTTAGACACCTTCAAAAAGGCAGGAAACGTCAATGGCGGTTACAATATTATTTTCTTTATTGCAGGAATTTCATATGTTGCCGCGTGGGGACTCATTTCGGTGATTAACAGAAAGAAAACAGTGTAACAATAATACAGTTTGAAATTTAAAAAGTAAAAATGAAATCCGGGCTTTACATGACCATAGGTCTTCTGATCAGTATATTTTCCTTTGCCCAGAAAGGAGGAAAGTATAAGCTGTGGTATGACAAGCCCGCAAAACAATGGGTGGAAGCTTTGCCGGTAGGAAACGGAAACATTGCAGCGATGGTGTATGGAGATCCTTACCAGGAAAAACTTCAGCTGAATGAAGGGACATTCTGGTCCGGGGGGCCTTCCCGCAACGATAATCCGGATGCACCAAAAGTCCTGGATTCCATCCGCTATTATTTATTTAACGGAAACTATAAAAGAGCCCGGATCCTGGCGGATAAAGGACTAACAGCAAAAACAGTTCACGGTTCGGCATTTCAGAATATGGGTGATTTTACGCTGGATCTGAATCATCTTAAAGATATCAGTAATTATTACAGAGAACTGGATATTGAAAAAGCGATCGCAACCACTACATTTACTTCTGGTGGCATTAATTTTAAAAGAGAAGTTTTCGCCTCGGTTCCTGATCATGTGATTGTCATTAAATTGAGCTCAGACCACAAAAATGCATTGAATTTTACAGCGAAATTCAATAGCGAGCTTAAAAAGAACGTTAAGGCTATTGATGCCAATACCTTACAGATGGATGGAATTTCTTCCACATTGGACGGCATCCAGGGTCAGGTGAAATTCAATGCGCTGGCGAAATTCATTACCAAAGGCGGGAAAACTCAGACCTCAGAGGCCGGAATTTCAGTAAGCAATGCTCATGAGGTCATGATTCTTATTTCCATGGCCACTAATTTTACAGACTACAAAAATTTAAATACAGACGAAGCTGCAAAAGCCGGAAAGTATATTGAAACAGCAGCAAATAAAAGTTTCAAAACTTTAGTTCAAAACCACCTGAATGCTTACCAGAACTATTTTAAAAGAGTAAATCTGGATTTAGGAACTTCTGAAGCTTCGAAAAATCCAACGGATATCAGAATTAAAAATTTTGCCAATGGTTATGATCCTGAACTCATTTCATTGTATTATCAGTTCGGACGCTATCTCCTGATTTCCTCCTCTCAGCCGGGTGGCCAGCCTGCCAATCTGCAGGGGATCTGGAATAATTCCAACAAACCGGCCTGGGACAGCAAATATACCATCAACATCAATACGGAAATGAATTACTGGCCGGCAGAGAAGACCAACCTTCCTGAAATGCATGAACCATTGATCCAGATGATAAAAGATTTGAGCGAAACAGGAAAGGAAACAGCAAAAACAATGTACAGCAGCCGTGGCTGGGTAGCACATCATAACACCGATATCTGGAGAATAACAGGGGTAGTGGATTTTGCCAATGCCGGAATGTGGCCCATGGGCGGAGCCTGGCTTTCACAGCATTTATGGGAAAAATATTTATACAGCGGAGACAAAAATTACCTGAGAACAATTTATCCTGTTCTGAAATCTGCAGCACAGTTCTATGAAGATTTCCTGATGGAAGAACCTGCACATCACTGGCTGGTAGTAAGCCCGTCAATGTCTCCCGAAAATATTCCGCAGGGACACCAGGGAAGTGCTCTGGCAGCAGGAAATACAATGGACAATCAATTGATGTTCGACCTTTTCACCAAGACTAAAAAGGCGGCACAGATTCTCAATACAGATGCAGATAAAATTCAGGTCTGGAACACGATTATTTCAAAATTACCGCCGATGAAAATTGGAAGCTACGGACAATTGCAGGAATGGATGGAAGACCTGGACGATCCTAAAGACAACCACAGACATGTTTCCCATTTGTACGGATTATTTCCTTCCAACCAGATCAGTCCGTTTACCACACCGGAATTGCTGGAGGCTTCCAGAACCGTACTCATTCATCGCGGAGACGTATCCACAGGCTGGTCAATGGGCTGGAAAGTCAATCTCTGGGCTAAATTGCTGGATGGAAACCATGCCGGCAAATTAATCAGAGACCAGCTGACGCTCGTAGAAAAAGACGGTTGGGGCAGCAAAGGCGGAACATATCCGAATCTTTTCGATGCACATCCTCCATTCCAGATTGATGGAAATTTCGGCTGCACTTCCGGGATTACCGAAATGCTTCTGCAGACTCAGAATGGATTTATAGACATCCTTCCCGCACTTCCGGAAACGTGGAAAAGCGGCAGCATTTCCGGGCTGAAAACGTATGGAGGATTCGAAGTCAAAGTGATCTGGGAAAATAATAAAGCTAAAGAAATTACCATAAAATCCGGATTGGGAGGAAACTGCAGAGTCAGGCTTCCAAACGAAATGCAGCTTTCCGCAAACACAAAACTGAAAAAAGCAGAAGGTAAAAACCCGAACTCCTTTTTTGAAATTCCGGAAATTCCTAAGCCGTTGATATCCGGCAAAGCAACATTGAATCCTGTTGAAGTTAAAACTGATCTTATCTATGATTTCCCTACTGAAGCAGGAAAGGTGTATACATTAACATGGAGTGATAAAAGCTCTGAAGGACAATCTGAAACTAAATCTATCTACAATAAAAACTAAAAAATCTATATATGAAAAAGAGTCTAATGAATCCTGTTTTTTTAAGAAATAAAACCCATGTTATTGCAGTGGCTGCCTTACTTTCCATCAGTAATCTCTCTGCACAGACTTTTTCCGACTTCAGCTACCGTGGAAACGATAAAATATATAATGACAACCCTCTTAAACCGGACGAGTTTTATTCTCCGATTTTACAGGGCTGTTACCCCGATCCCAGCATTACCAGAAAAGGCGAAGATTATTATCTTGTGAATTCCTCATTTTCAATGTTTCCGGGAGTCCCGATTTTTACCTCTAAAGATCTGGTAAACTGGAAGCAGGTGGGACACGTTTTGGACAGGCCTTCACAGCTTAAAGTTGAAAAATCAGGCGTTTCCCATGGAATTTATGCACCGGATATCAAATACAATAAGCACAACGATACTTTTTATATGATCACTACCCAGTTTGCAGGTGGTATCGGAAATATGGTCGTAAAAACAAAAGATCCGGCAAAAGGATGGAGCGAAGTTCAGAAACTGAATTTTGAAGGTATTGATCCTTCTATTTTCTTTGATGATGACGGAAAAGCATATATTGTTCATAACGATGCCCCGCCACAAGGTACCGAACAGTACAGCGGGCATCGTGTTATCAAGATGTGGGACTATGATCTCGAAAAAGATCAGGTAGTTGCGGGCTCGGACAAGATTATTGTAAACGGCGGCGTGGATCTTTCCCAAAAGCCCATCTGGATTGAAGGTCCCCATATTTACAAAAAGAACGGTAAATATTATCTGATGTGTGCAGAAGGAGGAACCGGCGGTAATCACAGTGAAGTTATTTTTATGTCCGATTCTCCGAAAGGACCTTACGTTCCGGCTGGAAACAACCCGATTCTGACACAGCGCTATTTCCCGAAAGACAGAAAAGAAAAAGTAGACTGGGCAGGCCATGCAGACCTGGTAGAAACGCCGGACGGCCAATATTACGGAGTATTTCTGGCGATACGCCCGAATGAGAAAAACAGAGTCAACAAAGGCCGTGAAACATTCATCCTTCCGGTTGACTGGAGCGGAAAATACCCGGTTTTCCAAAATGGACTGGTTCCGATGAAACCCAAACTGAAATTACCTGCAGGTGTTCAGAATCAAACCGGGCAAAACGGATTTTTACCCAACGGAAACTTTACCTATACTGATAAACTGACCGATAAAAACCTTGACTTCCGATGGATTGCCATGCGTGGACCTCGTGAAAGCTTTATTACGGTTACAAAAAACGGTGTAAAAGTAAACCCTTTTGCAACCAATATCAAGGCATTGGCTCCGGTTTCGGCCCTGTTCCACAGATTGCAGCATGAATCATTTGAAACTTCTGTAACCCTGGATTTTAAACCTAAATCAGAAAAAGAACTGGCAGGAATTACCTGTTATCAAAGTGAAACATTCAATTATGTTTTCGGAATCACGAAAAAAGATAAAGATTTCTACATCGTATTGGAAAGAACAGAAAAAGGACAATCAAAGCTGATTGCCAGCGAGAAGATTTCATTATCCAAACCGGTTAAACTGCAGGTGGTTGCCGATAAAGATGAGCATAGCTTTAATTATTCTCTGGATGGCAAGAGCTATAAAAATCTTGGCGGGCCGGTTTCAGGAGATATACTTTCTACGGATGTTGCGGGAGGTTTTACAGGAAGTCTTATCGGGCTGTACAGTACTTCTTCCAACGATATTGTACTGCAATAGTATGAAAGATCTGTCATTCCGAATGAAACGAAGTGAATGAATAATCTCGTCTTTTACTGACAGCAGAGAAAAAATACTTAGTGACAGCAATTAAGTATTTTAAATTGAAAAACTAAGCGTAAAACCAAACACAGTAGTATATTTTGAAAATCAAAAAATCTTATATAGTTTCTTTATTGGGATTTATCGGGCTGAATCTTCTTTCAGCCCAGGTAAATCCTTCCGGAAAACAGGGGACAGCATTTACCAATCCCATCATCTGGGCAGATGCACCGGATTTATCCATTACCAGAAACGGAAATGATTTTTACCTGATCAGTACCACCATGCATCTGATGCCGGGAGCTCCGGTAATGCATTCCAGGGATCTGGTACATTGGGAAATGTCCGGGTATGTTTTCGATACTTTGAATGATAATTCAAAATATGATTTATTGAACGGAACCGTTTACGGCAGAGGCCAATGGGCTTCTTCAATCCGTTATCATAAAGGGAAATATTACGTTTTATTCTCTCCGAATGATGAACCTTTCAAATCTTATTTCTATGTGACTGATCATCCCGAAAAAGGAAAATGGAAACTCATCACCAGAACACGGCATTTTCATGATGCTTCACTGTTTTTCGATGATGATGACAAAGTATATGTTTTCACTTCCAACAAAGTTTTTGAACTGAGTCCTGATTTTAAAGAGGTTATCGGAAATCCGGATGGAACTGAGGTATTTCAGAAAGATGCTTCGGAGACCGGACTTCTGGAAGGAAACCAGATCATCAAAAGAAACGGGAAATATTATATGATGATGATATCCTGGCCCAAAAACGGAAAACGCCGTCAGGTAGTCTACAGAGCAGATAAAGTGACAGGTCCTTACGAGAAAAAAGTAATTCTGGAAGACGATTTTTTAGGATTTTTCTATGCAGGGCAGGGCGCTTTGATTGATGATAAAAACGGAAACTGGTATTCTCTTATTTTCCAGGACAGAAACGGAGTGGGACGCGTTCCGCTGCTGCTTCCCGTACAATGGGAAAATGACTGGCCGGTATTGGGAGATAAAGGAAAAGTTCCTTTGAAAGGAGAAGTTCCGCTTCCGCCATTCAAACCCAAAAATCATCTGGTGGAAAGCGATGAATTCTCTGAAAAAAAAATGAAAATTCAATGGCAATGGAATCATAACCCTGTGAATGAAGCATGGTCTTTATCCGAAAGAAAAGGCTTTCTGAGATTGAAAACCAGCAGGGTAGTAGATAATCTGTACGCTGCACCCAATACTTTGACCCAGAGAATGGAAGGCCCTACTTCTTCAGCAGTTGTTGCCATGGATCTCAAAGAAATGAAAGATGGGGACGTTGCAGGTTTCAGTGCTTTCAACGGGGATTCCGGGATTTTATCAATAATAAAGGAAGGTAAAGAAAAATTCATTGTTTTTTCAACCAGCGAAGTGAGCCTGGACAATAAAACGAAAGCCATTACTGGAGTTAAAAAAGAAGAAAAAAAACGGATTCCCCTCAATTCGGATAAGGTTTTCCTCCGTATTGATGCCGATTTTAACCTCGGGAAAGATCTTGCAGACTTTTATTACAGTACGGATCAGAAGAACTGGACGGAAATGGCAAAAGACTACAAAATGATCTTTGATTACCGGAGATTTTTTATGGGATCAAAATTCGCAGTTTTTAATTATGCGACTAAAAATACCGGAGGTTTCGTAGACGTGGATTTTTTCAGAGTCAATAAAGCCGGGAATGAAAAATAATAAAATTAACAGTGAAAAGTCTGCTGTAAACAGATAAATAAAATAAGTATTCAGATGTTTAAACTTTATTAACCACAAAAGTCAAAGGGTTTCATTCTAAAACACTTGAGTTCACTTAAGTAAGTTTAAAGTGATATCGCAGAAAAGTTCACATAAGATGAAAATCAAAGATTTTCCCAAAACCTAGGTGTACTTATTACACATGAAGTTTGGCTCTGAAAAGATTAAAGTGTTTAAAACTTTTGTGTCTTTTGCGGTTAAAAAATAATCAATTATAAAACTTTAAAACAGCGTTGCTATTATTTTTTTATCTGAAATAATAAGTGTAAAAAATACAAATAAAAATCATGAATAAATCCGTTGTATGGGCTTTAGGACTTGTTTTGTCGGGAATGTTTGTTTCCGCACAAACTCTTGATAAACAGGCGCCGCAGGGTTTCGATGTGGAAAATACTGCTATTTCCCACGGGAAAATTGACACGATTCAATACCAGTCAAAAACTGTTGGAACAACAAGGAAAGCTTTGGTTTACACACCGCCGGGATTCAAAAAAGGGGTAAAATATCCCGTTCTTTATCTTCTTCACGGCATTGGCGGAGATGAAAAAGAATGGTTCAGCCAGGGAAAGCCCAATATTATTCTGGACAATCTGTATGCACAGGGAAAACTGCAGCCGATGATTGTTGTGCTGCCTAACGGTCGTGCAATGAAGGATGACAGGGCGACGGGAAATATCATGGCTCCGGATAAAGTTGAAGCTTTTGCCACCTTTGAAAAAGATCTGCTGAATGATCTGATTCCGTTTGTAGAAAAAAAATATCCGGTTAAAAAAGACCGTGAAAACCGTGCATTGGCAGGACTGTCAATGGGAGGGGGGCAGACACAGAATTTTGCGTTTGGAAACATCGGTAAGTTTGCCTGGCTGGGTGCATTTTCTTCCGCACCCAATACGAAAGAACCCAATAAGCTTTTACCCAATCCGCAAGATGCGTTAAAGCTGAAGCTGATTTTTATTTCCTGCGGTGATGCGGATGGGCTGATGCCTTTCAGTAAAAGAACCAGCGATTATCTGAGAAAAAATAAAATCCCCCATATTTTTTATATAGAGCCGGGTGGCCACGATTTCAAAGTCTGGAAAAATGATTTGTACATTTTTTCACAGCTGTTGTTCAAGCCGGTTGATACAAATAAATTTGATGGATTTACCGTTTTGGGAACTCCTGCAGCAACCAATATCAGAAATGCCCAGTATCCTCAGATCTTTCCCGACGGAAGGGTGATGTTTAAAGTGAAAGCTCCGGAAGCGCAGAAAGTTCAGATCGATTTAGGAAAAAAATATGACCTGAAAAAAGATGCTGACGGCTTCTGGACAGGCATAACCGATCCTCAAAGCGGAAGTTTCCATTATTATTCTTTGCTGATTGACGGTGTTGCGGTTGCAGATCCGTCCAGCGAAACATTTTACGGAATGGGAAGGTATGCCAGCGGAATTGATATTCCTTTTGAAGGAGATGATTTTTATGCCTTAAAAGACGTTCCGCATGGTGATATCCGTATTAAAAATTTCTATTCTAAAATCACCAATTCCTGGAGAAGGGTTTTTATTTACACCCCGCCGGGTTACGACCAGAATCCTGCTGAATCTTATCCTGCACTGTATATTTTACATGGCGGAGGGGAAGATGAAAGCGGCTGGGCCAGCCAGGGTAAAACCAACCTGATCCTGGATAATCTGATCGCAGAAGGAAAAGCAGAAAAAATGGTCATCATTATGCCGGACGCCAATATCGGACAAGGAGGGATCCGGAATTTTGGTGAGCGCAATCTTCAGATGTTTGAAAAAGAACTGAAGGAATCCATCATTCCGTTTGCCGAATCTGATTACAGAATAAAAAAAGGTAAAGAAAACCGTGCATTGGCAGGACTTTCCTTGGGTGGAATTTATTCGCTGTATGCCGGAATTCAGAACTCTGATATGTTTTCCGGCCTGGGAGTTTTCAGTTCAGGATATATGCTGCCGATGCTCCAGGATGTTGCCGATAAACAGTATAAATTTTTAAATCAAAATAAATCTGCTTTTTCATCCAATGTCAGAAATTTCTGGATTTCAATGGGTGGAAAAGATGATATTGCTTATGAAAACGGTCAGAAAATGCTGAAAGAACTGGATAAAATAGGAATTACATATTCTTACACCGATTATCCGGGAGGTCATACATGGCCGGTTTGGAGAAACAGCCTGCATCAGTTTGCCCAGGTACTTTTTAAATAGTAAAGCTAGAATCACAAAAGTTACAAAAGCTTTCATTTAAAGCCACTTGAGTTCGCTTAAGTAAGTTTAAAATGAAACTGCAGAAAAGTTCATATAAGAAGGCATCAAAAAACTTAAGTGTTTAAAACTTTTGTGCCTTTTGTGGTTAAAAATAATAAATATAAAAGTTAAGACAACTTCAATATTTTAAGTTAATGGTATAAATAGAAATAATTCAAATCTGAAATGAAATGCGCTTTACAAAGATGAACATCAAAACTTCCATTATTACGGTCATCATGTTTTCCGGAATAGTAATAATCAATGCACAGTCTTATCAAAAAACAGATTCAGGATTGAAGTTTTCTGCTGATCACATGAATGTTGAAGTGAAATTGTATGGAGAAAATACGATTAGGATTATTAAATATCCTGCAGGCAGATCATTTGTCAAAAATAGTTTGTCAGTCATAAAGCAGGAGCAGAAAATTAAATTCTCAGTTTCAGAAAAAAATAATATTATTTCATTAAAAACAAATGCTCTGCTGCTTTTCATTAATAGTAAAAATGGAGTGATCACCTATACATTACCATCCGGAAAAGAGCTTTTGAAAGAAACCGCAAATGATTTTAAACCATTTAATGATGCCGGAACGCAGACTTATTCCGTAAGACAGGATTTTCAGCTTGAAAAGGATGAACCTATCTACGGTCTGGGAATCCTGCAAAATGAAAAAATGTCCCAGCGGAATACCGATGTAAAAATGATTCAGAATAATACCTGGGATTTTGTGCCTTTTTTTCAGTCTGTAAAGGGATACGGTATCTTTTGGGATAACTATTCGCCGACACAATTTACGGATACGCCTCAGAAAACATCCTTTTCATCAGAAGTGGGAGATGGTATAGATTATTATTTCATCTACGGAAAAAATGCCGATGGAGTCGTTTCCGGAATGCGTGATCTTACGGGAAAGGTACCTATGCTTCCTTTATGGACATATGGCTACTGGCAAAGCAAAGAACGTTACAAAAGTCAGGATGAACTGGTGGACGTTGTTAAAAAATACCGTGATCTGAAAGTTCCTCTGGACGGGATTATACAGGATTGGCAATACTGGGGAAATAATTACCAGTGGAACGCGATGGATTTCATAAGCCCCGATTTTCCGGATGCTAAAAAAATGGTACAGGATATCCATGGCATGAATGCCCGTCTTTCGGTTTCCATCTGGTCATCATTCGGGCCAATGACCAAACAGTACCGTGAAATGGATTCAAAGGACATGCTTTTCAATTTCAGCACGTGGCCGGAATCAGGCAGGGAAGTCTGGCCTCCGGACATGAATTATCCTTCCGGTGTACGCGTTTACGACGCTTATAATCCGGAAGCCAGAAATATATACTGGAAATATCTCAACAAAGGCGTGTTCAGTCTAGGTGTAGATTCCTGGTGGATGGATTCAACAGAACCCGATCATCTCAGCCAGAAAGCGGAAGATCTGGATACTAAAACTTACCTTGGCTCTTTCAGAAAAGTAAGAAATGCGTATCCGCTGATGACGGTAGGCGGTGTTTACGACCATCAGCGTGAAACCACCAGTGATAAAAGGGTTTTTATTTTAACAAGATCAGCGTTTGCAGGCCAGCAGAGATACGCCGCCAACACCTGGTCCGGTGATGTCAATTCCTCCTGGGAAACATTACGTAAACAGGTACCGGCAGGATTGAACTTCAGTCTTACCGGAAACCCGAATTTCAACTCCGATATCGGAGGTTTCTTCGCCGGTACTTACAAAAGAAATGGAGGTTCAAAAAATCCAATGTTCCAGGAACTGTATGTCCGGTGGCTGCAGTATGGAACCTTTACGCCGATGATGCGCTCGCACGGAACTGATGTTGCGAGAGAAATTTACCAGTTTGGGAATAAAGGAAACGTTGTTTATGATGCGATAGAAAAATTCATCAGACTGCGTTACAGTATGTTACCGTATATCTATTCTGTTTCCCATGATGTTTCAAAAAACGGGTCAAGCTTTATGAGAGCCCTTTCCATGGATTTTCCTTCAGACAGAAAAACATGGGATATGAATAATGAATATCTTTTTGGAAAATCATTGTTGGTAGCACCGGTTCTCAATGCCCAATATACCCCTGAAAAGGCCGTTAAAACTGATGAAAATGAAGGGTGGAATAAAACCGATGGCAACAAGGAAAATTCAGTTTCCAACATAGATTTTACCCAAAATAAAACCGTTAAAGTTTATCTCCCGGAAGGAACAGATTGGTTCGACTTCTGGACCAATGAAAAACACAGCGGAGGGAAGGAAATTCAGAAATCTGTCAATCTTCAAAGCATTCCTTTGTATGTAAAAGCAGGAAGCATTATTCCCTTTGGTCCTGATGTTCAATATGCCACTGAGAAAAAATGGGATCATCTTACGGTAAAAGTTTATCCGGGAGCAGATTCAGATTTTATTTTGTATGAAGATGAATTTGATAATTACAATTACGAAAAAGGCGATTATACTGAAATCCCTTTTCATTGGAACGAAAAATCAAAAACACTGACAATAGCTGCCCGAAAAGGAAAGTACAAAGGAATGATTGAGGCAAGAACTTTTATTGTAGTTCTTTCGAATGGTCAACAAAAACCAGTGAATTATTCCGGGAAAAAAGTGAGTATAGATTTTAAATGATAAACCTTATTCATGAAAAAGCGTCACAAAAATAATAAATTGTTAATCCTGTTTCTGTTTTTTGCAGCAAGATTTTTTGCCCAGCAAACCTCAGGAATTCCGGAAAATATCATTTCAGATGATAGAGGTTTTCCTATTGTTTCAAAAGAAGGAAAAGTTACCGGTTTATTTTATGACCAATCAGAAAATATTGCCGTCATTCGTGCTGCAAAAGACTTACAGACCGACATTCAGAAAGTGACAGGGAAACTGCCCAATTTGGGAACAACAGACACTTCCAACGAATTTGAAATCATCATCGGAACTGTTGGAACCAATAAACAGATTGATCAACTGATTTCCTCAAAAAAGATCAATACTAAAGATTTGAAAGGAAAATGGGAAAGTTTTGTAATAACGACCATAGAAAATTCAAAATTTCAAAAACAGCTCATCATCGCAGGAAGTGACAGACGGGGAACGATTTATGGAATTTATGAAATATCAAAACAGCTTGGTGTTTCGCCATGGCATTGGTGGAATGATGTTCCCATTCAGAAACGTCCTTCAGCATATGTTATTCCGGGATATTTTGCTTCGGGCGAGCCAAAAGTAAAGTACCGTGGAATTTTCATTAATGATGAAGAACCTGCTTTCGGAACCTGGGCTAGAACGAAATTCGGTGGCATCAATAACAAAATGTATGCGAATATGTTTGAGCTTCTGCTTCGTCTGAGAGCCAATTATCTGTGGCCTGCCATGTGGGGAAAAGCCTTCAACGAAGATGATCCGCTTAATCCGAAAGTAGCCGATGAATATGGAATCATAATGGGAACTTCACACCACGAACCGATGATGAGAGCCCAGAAAGAATGGGGAAATCACCGTAAAGAATACGGAAACGGAGAATGGAATTACCACACCAATAAAGAAGCACTCCTGAAGTTTTGGGAAGACGGATTCCGTCGTAACAAAAATTATGATAATCTCGTAACAATGGGAATGCGCGGTGACGGCGACGAACCGATGAGCGATTTGGGAAGTGCTGCAGCCAATTTCAAACAGTTGGAACAGATCATGAATGACCAGCGAAAAGTTATTGAAAAAGTAACAGGAAAGCCTGCGAAAAAGACCCCGCAGCTTTGGGCTTTGTACAGTGAAGTTTTGGAATATTACGACCAGGGAATGAAAGTTCCGGACGATGTCATTATTTTGCTTTGCGATGACAATTGGGGAAATGTGCGGCGCCTTCCGGAATTAAACGGTAAAAAACATCCAGGTGGTTATGGAATATATTACCACGTCGATTTGCACGGTGCTCCGAGAGCCTATCAATGGTTGAATATGACGCAGATTCCGCATATGTGGGAACAGTTGCAGTTAACGTACAGTTATGGCGTTGATAAAATCTGGATTTTGAATGTCGGGGATTTAAAACCCAATGAATATCCAATGGATTTCTTCCTGAATATGGCGTGGAATCCAACTTCCTTTACACAGGATAATCTCGAAAATTATTCGGTGAAATTTGCAGAAGAAAATTTTGGAAAGACCAATGCAAAGGAAATTGCAGAAATTATTAATCTTTACTGTAAATACAATTCAAGAGTTTCAGCAGAAATGCTGAATGATAAAACCTATAATCTTCAAAGCGGTGAATTTTTGCAGGTAAAAGATTCATATTTAGCTTTGGAAACAAGGGCTTTGAGACAATTCATCAATTTGGATGAGGCTTATAAAGATACCTACAAACAGATTGTTTTGCATCCTGTTCGTGCAATGGCAAATCTTTACGATATGTATTATGCTGTTGCAATGAATCATAAACTGGCAGCAGAAAAAGATTTAAAAGCCAATGGGTGGGCAGATTATGCCGATGAATGCTTTACCAGAGATGCCGATTATACAAAAGATTACAGCCTGAATATTTCCAACGGAAAATGGAATCATATGATGGATCAGACCCATATAGGCTACAAATCCTGGGACGAACCTAAAGAAGGAAATATTAAGCCAACTGTCTACAGAATAACAAAAGAAGAAGCCAAAACCGGCGGTTATATTTTTGAAGAAAAGAATGGTGTCATTGCAATGGATGCCGAACATTTCTTTGAGATTAAAGCTTCAAAAAATACAAAATGGACGATCATTCCTGATTTGGGAAGAACGCTTTCCGGAATTGCATTGATGCCTTACACGGAAAAAGCTACCGGTTCAGCAATAGCTTATCAATTTAATCTTAAAAATAAGCCTACCGAGATAAAAATTCATTTCATTTTTGATTCCACGCTTCCGTTTAAAAAAGGTGGACACAGTGTAAAGGCTTATCTCGATAAAAATAATTCAAAAATCATCCGCATCAATCAGGATTTAACTTGGGCAAATAATTACATCAAAATGTATCCTGCCGCAGCAGCAAGAATCGTGGAAAAACTTGAAACATTTGTTGTTCCACAAAATCAAAACGGTAATTATTCTTTAACAATAGAACCGCTGGATCCCGGGATTGTATTGCACAAAATTATTATAGACAATGGGGGCTATGAAGAAACGTATTTAAAAATGAATGAAAGTCCATATAAAAGGTAAATTATGAAAACAATTAAAAATAATCTTATAGTATTGTTTTTTATTTTTGCTGCAAATCTGAATTTTGCGCAGGCTGACAAGCAAAAAAATACTACTACAAAAGAATTTCGCTATACCAACCCGATTACCAGAGATTCTGCCATTTCTATGCGTGACCATTTCATCATTAAGGTCGATGATTTGTGGTATTGTGTGGGAACTTCCAATCCTGTTTGGGAAGGCAAAAATCCCGGAGTCCGGATGCTGGTCTCAAAAGATATGGTGAATTGGAAACAGCATTCCTTTTTAATAGATGCTAAAAAACTTCCCAAAGACTGCCCTTATGACGGTCGTTTCTGGGCTCCGGAAATTCATTTTATCAAGGGAAAATATTATCTAATTGTAAACAGCGGAAAGGTAACCAAAGAAGATCCGAAAGGAATGGCGACGCACAGCATTTGGCTGTTCTCTGCTGATAAAGTAACAGGCCCTTACAAACTGCTGA
This sequence comes from Chryseobacterium amylolyticum, assembly GCF_051011775.1. Classification (NCBI taxonomy): domain Bacteria; kingdom Pseudomonadati; phylum Bacteroidota; class Flavobacteriia; order Flavobacteriales; family Weeksellaceae; genus Chryseobacterium; species Chryseobacterium amylolyticum. Next base: position 376,306 of record NZ_JBPCHX010000001.1, on the reverse strand, counting down.
ATGGTCCGCTTACTCAGCAATATAATAATGATGCCACTCTGTTTGAAGATGAAGATGGTCAGGTTTATTTGTATTGCAGCGGAAATGGACTGTTTCAGGCTAAAATTGATTTAAAAACAGGAAAATTAACTATACCTATTCAGAAATTCTTAGATAAAAGACAGTCAGGATGGCCGGAATGGATGGTTGGCGGAATTGAAGGCCCCTTCGTAACCAAGAAAGAAGGAATGTATTTTATGTTTTTTTCTACTTGGACAAGAGGCTATGAAGTGGGTTTGCTGAAATCAAAATCACCTCTGGGACCTTGGACACTCGCTTCGCAAGAACCGATTTTTGGAACCCGTAAAAAAGGTTACAGACAGCAAATGGCAAAAGATGGAGGCTATGAAAACCTGCAGTTTACAGATACTCAGGACCCTTATCAGGAAACGGGACACAACGCGTTATTCATCGGCCCGGACGGAAATCTCTGGAATTCCTGTCATTATTTTATGTATGAAAAACGACCATATCCATACAGTCAGACTTTTGAACCTTGGGAACTTGGTCCACAGATGGGAATTGAGCCGGTGCATTACAAAGACGGAACTTTTTATATCAATCCTCCGACCTGGACAGAACAAGTCATTAAATATTAATGAGAAAATAATAAGTAATGATAAAGAAATATATTTTGAATTTTGGTCTGTTGTTATTAGGAATATCTGTTCATTCCCAAAATCCGATCATCCAGACCAAATTCACAGCCGATCCGGCGCCAATGGTTTATAAAGACACCGTTTTTCTTTACACCAGCCATGATGAAGATGATGCGTTTGGTTTTAAAATGAAAAACTGGCTGCTTTATACTTCCGTTGATATGGTCAACTGGACTGATCATGGAATAGTAGCTTCTTTAAAAGATTTCAAATGGACCGATCCTGAAAACGGAGCCTGGGCCCCGCAGGTGACCGAAAGAAACGGTAAGTTTTATATGTATTGCCCGATGCCGGGACAAAGAGGAATAGGGGTTCTTGTGGCGGACAGTCCGTATGGTCCGTTCAAAGACCCGATTGGGAAACCCTTGGTAAAAAATTCCAGCGATGATATCGACCCGACCGTTTTCATTGACGATGACGGACAAGCCTATCTCTACTGGGGAAATCCAAATCTTTGGTATGTAAAGCTGAATAAAGATATGATTTCTGTCAATGGAGATATCGTAAAAGATCCTTCAATCGCTAAAGTGAAAGGTTCACCGGACCCTTTTCATTATCAGGAAGGACCTTGGGTTTGGAAAAGAAACAGCCATTATTATCTGGCTTATGCCTCTACTTGCTGCCCGGAAGGGATGGGCTATGCGATGAGCAAATCCGCCACCGGTCCCTGGGAATTTAAGGGAATGATTATGGACAGTGACAAACGTTCCAACGGAAACCATCCGGGAATTATTGATTATAAAGGGAAAACGTATGTTTTCGGATTCAATTATAATATCGGGAAACAGACAATGAGTAAACATTACGAACGCCGTTCGGTTTGTGTAAGCGAAATGAAATACAATGCTGACGGGACTATCCGGAAATTACCTTTCTGGAATCCTGAAGGCGTAAAAAGAATTGCGACACTTAACCCGTACACCAGAGTAGAAGCAGAAACCATCGCATTCAGTGAGGGTCTGAAAACAGAGAAAATGACCGAGTGGGAAAGAAATAATCCTTATGATACGGGTAAAAAAATCACCGATAGAATGGTCGTTTCATCCATCAATAATGGAGATTATCTAAAAGTTCAGGGTGTGGATTTTTCTAAAGGAGCTCAATCGATAGAAGTTTCAGTAGCAGCGTTGTACGGGGGAAATATAGAAATTCGTGCTGATGCGGTTGACGGGGAGGTTTTAGGAATTGTAAAAGTAACAGGAAAAGCCGAAGGTGATATTTTCAAAACCATTAAAACACCGGTGAAAACAGTTACAGGTATTCATGATCTGTACTTCGTATTTAAAGGAGATAGAGATCTTTTCTATTTCGATTGGTGGAAGTGTAATGAAAATTAAAGCTGAATTCAGGAATATCAATAGAAATGGGCTTTAGCCCATTTTATACAGAAGTAGGTGATTGGTTTTAACCAAAACGTATTATTATGAGTTACATTAATTATTAAAATTTTAAAAATGTTCAGATTTAAACTTTTTGTTCTCAGCTTTCTCATTGCCGGATGCTATTTAAATGCACAATCGACCGTTTGGTTAGATCAGTTGGATTTGAGTGTTGTAACACAGGGACACGGAAAACCCGGCATCAATACTTCGGTGGATGGAAAACCTATAACCATTGCCGGCGAAGTTTTCAAAAGAGGCTTCGGAACCCACGCTGAAAGTTCTTTACTGATTACATTAAACGGGAATGTCAAAAAATTATCAGCCTTAGTAGGAATAGATGATGAGATCAAAGGACAGAACCCTGCTGTGGAATTTGAAATTTACGGTGACAACAAAAAACTTTGGTCTAGCGGAGTAATGAAATTAGGCGATAAAGCAAAGCCTGTTTCCGTTTCGCTGCAAGGTGTAAAACAATTAGAATTAGTCGTAACAGACGGCGGAAACGGACCTTATTATGACCACGCCGATTGGGCAGATGCTAAGTTTGAAACAGCGGATGGTACAAAACTGATAACATTTAACCCGGTTTCGTCAGTACCTTATATTTTGACGCCAAAAGCTGCGGCAATTCCAAAAATTAATTCAGCAGGCATTTACGGAGTTCGTCCTGGCTCACCTTTTTTGTTCAGGGTTGCAGCAACGGGCGACAGACCGATGGCTTTTACGGCAAAAAATCTTCCCGAAGGTTTAAAAATCGATGCTCAAACCGGAATTATTACCGGGAAAATAGAAACAAAAGGAAATTACGAAGTTGTATTGACTGCTGAAAATGCAAAAGGTTCAGCTTCAAAAAAATTGAAGATAGAATGTGGAGACAGAATCGCCCTCACCCCTACAATGGGCTGGAATAGCTGGAACTGCTTCGGGCATGAAGTTTCTGCCGAGAAAGTGAAACGTGCAGCAGATGCCCTTATAAAGTCAGGACTGATCAATCACGGATGGAATTATATCAATATCGATGATTCCTGGCAGTTTAACAGGGAGGGGAAAGACCCTTCATTCCAGGGAAAAATGCGTGATGAAAACGGTTATATCCTGACCAATTCCAAATTTCCGGATATGAAAGGCCTTGCAGAGTACTTGCATAACAATGGACTGAAAATGGGAATTTATTCTTCCCCCGGTCCATGGACCTGTGGCGGATGTGCAGGAAGCTACGGTTACGAAAAACAGGATGCTGAAAGCTACACTAAATGGGGCGTTGATTACCTGAAATACGACTGGTGCAGCTATGGCGGTGTGATTGACGGGCTGCCGGATAATGATCCCAATAAAGTTCCTTCTCTTGCTTTTCAGGGCGGCGGGGATCCGGATAAAGGCGTGAAACCGTTCCAACTGATGGGAAGCCTTTTGAAACAGCAGCCCAGAGACATAGTCTACAACCTCTGCCAATATGGAATGGGCGATGTGTGGAAGTGGGGTGATGAGGTCGGTGCGCAATCCTGGCGTACCACCAATGATATTACAGACACCTGGTCAAGCGTAAAGAATATTGCCCTTGCTCAGGACAAAGCTGCTCCTTTTGCGAAACCCGGAAACCGGAACGATCCGGATATGCTGGTTGTTGGCGTTGTCGGTTGGGGAAATCCACATCAGAGCCGTTTGAAGCCGGATGAACAGTATCTCCATATGAGCTTATGGAGCATTTTTTCAGCCCCGTTGCTCATTGGCTGTGACCTTGAGAAACTGGATGATTTCACCCTAAACCTTCTGACCAATGATGAGGTTATCGCCGTCAATCAGGATGCTTTGGGAAAGCAGGGCGTTTGCTTGCAGACCATCGGCGAACTCAGGATGTATGTCAAAGAACTGCAGGACGGAAGCAAAGCAGTAGCTTTTGCCAATTTCGGAAGGAAAAAAGTAAAGCTGCCGTATAAAGATTTTAAAAAAATAGGAATTTACGGTGTTCAGACGGTTCGTGACCTTTGGAGGCAGAAGAATATTGCAGAAATCAATACGGACAAAAAAAGTCTTTCACTGGACATTCCGGCACATGGCGTTGCTTATTATCAATTCATTTCACTCAAATAATTAAAATATGAATCAGCGAAACCTAAAATATAGTATACTTTCTTTTCTGTTGGCAGGGATCGGTATTTCTGCGCAGAATCCGGTTATTCAGACCCACTTTACGCCAGATCCGGCTCCCATGGTCTATAAAGGAAAAATGTATGTTTATACAGGGAATGATCAGCCGGGATTTGATTTTTATACAATGACCAGATGGCGGGTGTATTCCACAGCAGATATGGTCAATTATACAGACCATGGTTCGCCTATTTCTTTAGAGTCTTTCAGCTGGGCACGGGACAGGGCCTGGGCAGCACAGTGTATTGAAAGAAACGGAAAATTCTACTGGTATATCTGTGCACAGACCGTTGACAACAATATGGCTATTGGGGTAGCGGTGTCTGACAGTCCTGCCGGGCCGTTTAAAGATGCTTTGGGAAAACCTCTGATTTCAACCGGAACCTGGGATAATATTGATCCTACGGTTTTTATAGACGATGACGGACAGGCTTATCTGTACTGGGGAAACAGTAAATTATTTTATGTGAAACTTAATAAAGACATGACTTCTTATCAGGGACAAATCACAGAAATTCCACAGTCTGCAGAAGCCTTCGGCGGGCTGAGACGTCCCGGGAAAAGTGATGAAGTTCTGCAAAAGCAGGAAAAATTTGATGATGTTTATGTAGAAGGGCCATGGCTTTACAAGCGTAACAATCAATATTATATGATGTATGCCGGAATGACCGGAATGACAGAATGTTTATCCTACTCAACCAGCCCTTCACCAACCGGGCCGTGGAAGTATCAGGGAAAAATAATGACCGACCAGCCGACCAACAGCTTTACCAATCACGGTGGAATTATTGATTTCAAAGGAAAGTCCTACCTGTTTTACCATACCGGATTATTGCCGGCTGGCGGAAGCTACGGACGTTCAACGGCTGTAGAAGAATTCAGATATAATGCTGACGGAACTATTCCGAAGATCACAATAACCAAAGAAGGCGTATCTCCGGCAGGAACCTTAAATCCATACCGGAGAACAGAAGCAGAGACCATGGCATGGTCGGAAAAATGCAGCACTTCCGAAAACAAAAAAACCGGAGTGTATGTCTCTGATGCCAGAACTGGAGGGTATATAAAAGTCCGTTCGGTGGATTTTGAAAAAGGAGCTTCCGGATTTTCAGCTTCCGTGGCCGCAGGAATTGATGGCGGTATTCTGGAAGTACATCTGGATGATGTTAAAGGACCGAAAATAGCTCAGATGGAGGTTCCAAGAACCGGTGGCTGGGAAGAATTTAAAACGCAGACAACAAAAATTTCAGAATCCGTTTCCGGTGTTCACGATCTGTATTTTGTGTTCCAGGGAAAAAATATTACGGCAGGAAGAAAGCTGTTTAATTTCGATTACTGGAGTTTTCAGAAAAAATAAGATAAAAATTCCCCTTCTTTGGAGGGGTGGCAAAAAACCGGAGATTTTTTGACGGATGGTTAAAATGGCTTGTGTAACAATCTGAGAAACCAGATTTCGAAAACCTTAACGCCCCTTAGTGTTCAAATAAAAGTTAAATATGAAAAAAACAATAAAAGCAATACTTTATCTCTGTTTAACAGGATATTCGGGAATATTATTTTCCCAGAACCCTATTATTCAGACTAATTACACTGCAGATCCTGCACCAATGGTCTACAATGACAGGCTGTATGTGTACACCACACACGATGAAGACGATTCTACCTGGTTTACCATGAACGACTGGAAAGTATATTCCACGAATGATATGGTGAACTGGACAGATCACGGGACAATCCTCTCATATAAAGATTTCGACTGGGCGAAACGCGATGCCTGGGCCGCACAATGCGTAGAAAGAAACGGAAAGTTTTTTTTATACGTTCCGATGTGGTCCAAAACCAATAACAAAGGCGCTATAGGGGTTGCCGTTGGCGATAGTCCGTTTGGACCTTTTCATGATCCGCTGGGAAAACCTCTTGTTCAGAGCGAATGGGGGGATATTGATCCCACGGTTTTTGTGGATGATGACGGACAGGCACACATGTACTGGGGAAATCCCAAGCTTAAATACGTAAAACTGAATGAAGATATGATCTCTTATTCCGGAAATATTACAGAAGTTCCGATGACTGAAGAATCATTTGGAAAAAGGGACGGAAAACCTAACCCGGAAAGACCCACAAAATACGAAGAAGGCCCGTGGCTGTACAAAAGGAAAAATCTGTATTATCTTTTCTGGCCGGGTGGCCCGCTTCCTGAATTCATAGGCTATTCTACAGGAAAAACAGCACAGGGACCCTGGAAATATGGAGGCATTGTGATGCCTACGGAAGGAAAATCATTCACCAATCATCCCGGTGTTATTGATTTCCGGGGGAAAACCTATTTCTTTTATCACAATGGTGCATTGCCGGGTGGCAGCGGGTTTACAAGATCGGTAAGCCTGGAAGAGCTTACATTCAATAAAGACGGTTCTGTTTCACCGTTTAAAATGACCAACGGAATTACAAAAGCTATCGCTGCAGTTAATCCTTATTCATTCAATCAGGCGGAAATGATTGCCTGGTCGGAAAATGTAAAATCCTATCAGAATAAAGAGGCTGGTGTTTTCATCAAAGCAAAGAAAAATGGGGCGTATACCAGTGTAAAGAATGTGAATTTCCGGAAAAAAGGAGCTGCTGCTTTCTCCGCAAGGGTAGGAACTACCCATAACAGTGATGTAACAATGAGTGTTCATCTGGATGCTGTGAACGGCCCGGTTGCTGCAACGGTAAAGATTCCGCTGACAGGTGGGGATGACCGCTGGGAAACCGTAAAAGTTCAGCTTACTGAAAAAATCACCGGTGTTCATGATCTCTATTTTGTATTCAATGGAAAAGCCTCAACAGATATTATGTATTTCGATTACTGGACCTTTCTTGAAAATAATGAGTTATGAGAAAAAAAGTTTTATATATCGTATTCAGCCTGTTTCTGATCTGCAAAAGCTTTGCGCAGGTAGCAGAAATTTCAAGTCCTGACGGACATCTGAAGATTCATGTTTTTTCAGAAGACGGAAAAGCCTTATATGATGTTATCCTTCAGGGAAAAACAATGCTTGAAAAATCCCCGCTGGGTTTGGTAACCAATGAGTCCGATTTTTCAAAGAATCTGAAATTTATCGGCAGTAAAAAAGATATCGTTTCTAAGAAATATACGAACGGAAAAATCAAAAAATCTGAGGTCAATTATAATGCGAATACTTTGACCGTTAATTTCACCAACGCAGACCAGCATCAGATAGGCATTGAATTTCAGGTCAGCAACAACAATATTGCTTTCCGCTACCATATTCCACCGGTGAAAGAACGGCTGAGTGTTGTGGTACAGTCAGAAACCACAGGGTACAGATTCCCGTCACAGTCCACTACTTTTCTTTCCCCTATGATGAAGCCGATGACGGGATTTGCCCGTACAGCGCCAAGTTATGAAAGTGGTTATAAAGCCGATGCTGAGCTGGGAATACCATCTGATTATGGGTACATTTTCCCTGGGCTGTTCCATATCGGAAATGAGGGCTGGGTATTACTTTCCGAGACAGGAGTGAACAGTACGTATTGTGCTTCACACCTTGAAACTACAGCAGAAAAAAGTCTTTATAAAGTAGCTTATCCGAATATTGCTGAAAATAACGGTTTCGGAAGTACCGGAGCAGCTGTTTCTCTTCCCGGAAAAACACCGTGGAGAACAATTACAGTGGGGAATTCTTTGAAACCCATCGTAGAGACTACGATTCCTTTTGATGTCGTGGATCCGATGTATGAGCCTTCACAGGATTATCAGTTCGGGAAATCTACCTGGAGCTGGATTCTGTGGCAGGATAACAGTATGAACTATGATGACCAGGTGAAATTCATCGATCTCGCTGCTGCGCTGAAATATCAGTTTATTCTTATTGATGCGCTTTGGGATAAAAATATTGGAAAAGAACGAATGAAAAGCCTCGTTCAATATGCAAAATCGAAGAATGTCGGGGTATTGCTTTGGTATAATTCCAACGGAGCAGCCAATGACGCACCGATGGGACCGAGAAACAAAATGAGTTCATCCGTTGAACGTAAAAAGGAAATGAAATGGCTGAAAGAAGCAGGGGTAAAAGGACTGAAAGTGGATTTCTTCGGAGGAGACAAACAGGAAACCATGCGTCTTTATGAAGATATTTTATCAGATGCCAATGATTATGGACTAACCATTATTTTTCACGGAGCCACTTTGCCGAGAGGCTGGGAAGTGATGTACCCGAATTATGCAGGAAGTGAAGCTGTTCTAGCCTCAGAAATGCTCTATTTCTCAGAAGATGTACGGAAACAGGAAGCTTTTTTTGCCACGCTTCATCCTTTTATCAGGAATACGGTGGGAAGTATGGAGTTTGGCGGGACTTTCCTCAACAAATATTTAACAAAATCCAACAGGGATAAAAATAAAAGACATACCACAGACGGCTTTCAGCTGGCTACGGCAGTGCTGTTTCAGAATCCCGTTCAGATGTTTGGTATCATGCCGAATAACCTGACCGATGCTCCGGAGTTTCAGCTCAGCTTTATGAAAGAAGTTCCGACCCTTTGGGATGAGACAGTTTTCATCGACGGTTATCCCGGAAAATATGCTGTGGTGGCGAGAAGACATCAGAATCAATGGTATGTGGCTGGTGTAAATGCTGAAAAACAATCCCGGAAACTGAAAATAAAACTTCCGATGTTTGCCGGGAAAACCGTAAAGCTTATCAATGATGATGCAAAAGGAAGCTCATCAGAGAAAGAAATAAAAGTAAATGTAAAAGGAGATTTCAGCATTGAAATTCAGTCGCAGGGTGGTTTTGTACTGAAAAATTAACAGAAGTAAACCTTATAGGTTTTTAAAACCTATAAGGTTTGAAGAGATTGGGCTTTGCCTGCAGATCTATGCTGCAGAACCGTTTATCAGTACTGAGAAAATCCCCCGACGGAGGATTTGTAGTAAGAAATTAAAGGCTTGATAAAACAAAAAACAGAAAAAATGCGCTTCAAAAACTTATACATCTTTATCATCTCGGGATTTTTGGTTTCCTGCTCTTCCTCACAAAGTCTGGAAAAGCAGTCATCCAAAGACCGCTGGCTTACCACCTGGGCAACAGCTCCCCAATTGGTGGAACCCAAAAATCTTCCACCGGAACCGGGGCTTTCGGGGAACACCCTGCGTCAGATTGTGCGTGTATCTGTAGGTGGAAAAAAACTGCGGTTACGTTTTTCCAACAAATATTCCATGGATAGCCTGGCGGTAAAAGCCGTTTCTATTGCCGTGCCATCCGATAGCAGCAATGTGGATGCAGCCACTATCAGATCATTAACGTTTGAGAAGAAAAACAATTTTAAAATTGCTCCCGGATCTGATATTTATTCTGATGAGGTGAACTTTAATCTGAAGCCTAATTCGCTGCTGGCCATTACCATTTCTTACACAAAAGTAACCCAATCCATTACCGGACATCCGGGTTCAAGAACAACTTCTTTTATTGTTAAAGGTGAGCAGACCAATGCTGCGGTATTTAAAAATCCTGTAAAAACAGATCATTGGTATTCGCTTTTTAACATTGATGTGAAGACCGTTGAACCTTCATATGCTGTGGCAGTCATGGGAAATTCTATTACCGACGGAAGAGGGTCGGGAACCAACAGACAGAATCGCTGGCCGGATATTTTTTCTCAGCGGTTACTGGCGAATCCTTCTACCCGGAATATAAGTGTCCTTAATTTCGGGATTGGGGGGAATTGTGTGGTCCGTGGCGGACTGGGCCCTACAGCATTAGACCGTTTTGATTATAACATTCTCAATCAGCAGGGCGTAAAATGGCTGATCATTCTGGAAGGAGTGAATGATCTGGGAGGAACAAGAGATCCTGATGATGCTTCCAAAAGAACAGAAGAGCTGATTGCCGCTTATCAGGTAATGATTGATAAGGCACATGCTAACGGAATTAAAGTATACGGAGCCACGATTCTTCCTTTCGCGAAGTCGTTTTATGACAAACCTTTCCGTATTGAGGCCTGGAAAAAAGTAAACAACTGGATCAGAAACAGCGGGAAGTTTGATGCCGTCATTGATTTTGCCAAACACATGCAGAGTGAAAATCCGGAGGTCATCTTAAACGATATGCACGATCATGATTTCCTTCATCCCAATGAAGCCGGCTACAGAAGAATGGGAGAATTTGTTGATCTGAACTTATTTAAAAATTAAAATCAAAAAGATATAGTATGAATTTTACAAAAAACATTTCGTTGTTTCTTACATTGTTGTTTATATTTTTTGTAAAAGCAGCCGAACCTTTTATTTCTTTTGCCAGGACAGAAAATTCGGTGGTATTGAAAGAAAACAATTCAGGGTTGATGCTGTTTTCAGATAACGATTCGGACAAAGGAATTCTGCGTGCCGTTACGAATCTTCAATCCGATTTTCAAAAAGTAACCGGTGTTCTGCCGCATCTTATTTCCCAAAATTCCGGTGTGACCGGAATGATCATTATTATTGGTGAAGCAGGTAAAAGCAAGGCCATTGATGGCTTAATAAGACAAAAAAAGCTGGATGGAAAGGCATTGGCAGGGAAAAGGGAAAAATATATCATTCAGAATGTCAGTAATCCTTTTCCGGGCGTTTCTGAGGCTATTGTGATTGCAGGAAGCGATAAAAGGGGAACTGTTTATGGGATCTATGAAATGTCTCAGCAGATAGGCGTTTCGCCCTGGTATTACTGGGCAGATGTTCCGGTTCCGGTAAAAGAAAATTTATATTTCAAAAAAGGAATCTATACCGATGGAGAGCCTGCGGTAGAGTATCGCGGTATTTTCCTTAACGATGAAGAACCTTCACTCGGAGGATGGGCGAGAGCAACTTTTGGAGGGGTAAACAGTAAATTTTATGAAAAAGTTTTTGAACTGATTCTGCGTCTTAAAGGAAACTATATCTGGCCTGCAATGTGGGGAAAGGCATTCTATGACGATGATGCTCTGAGCGGACCGTTAGCGAATGAAATGGGTGTTGTCATGGGAACTTCGCACCATGAGCCTATGGCTTTGGCACAAACCGACTGGCACAGGTATATCAAAAAAAATAACCTCCCGAATGTCTGGGACTACTCTAAAAACGCAGAAGTGCTGCAAAAATTCTGGAAATCCGGACTCGAAAGAAGCAAAAACTGGGAAAAGCTCGTTACAGTGGGAATGCGGGGTGACGGCGACGAAGCGATGGGAGAAGGAACCAATATTTCCCTGCTCGAGAAAATTGTAAAAGATCAGCGCAAAATCATTGCAGATGTTACGGGGAGAAAAGCAGAGAAAACACCTCAGGTCTGGGCACTGTATAAAGAAGTTCAGGACTATTATGATAAAGGAATGCGGGTTCCGGATGATGTGATCCTGCTGTTCTGTGATGATAACTGGGGAAATGTAAGAAAGCTTCCGGACCTTTCAAAACCTTTGCATAAAGGAGGCTATGGAATCTATTACCACTTCGATTATGTAGGAGGTCCGAGAAATTCCAAATGGATCAACATAAGCCCCATCCAGAGAGTCTGGGAACAGATGAATCTTTCTTATGAACATAAGGTAGATAAGCTTTGGGTAGTGAATGTGGGAGATTTAAAACCCATGGAGTTTCCGGTCAGTTTTTTTCTGGAAATGGCCTGGAATCCCAAACAGTTTAATGCTAAAAACCTTTTGGAATATACTGAAAAATGGGCTGCTCAGCAGTTTGGTGAAAAACACGCAAAAGAAATTGCGAAGATGATTAATTTGTATTCCAAATACAACAGAAGAGTAACTCCTGAAACCCTTGACAGCAAAACGTACAGCCTTGAGAACTACCATGAATTTGAAACGGTTTTAAATGATTACAGAGCATTAGCCGTAGAAGCTTTACGGTTAAAAGAGCAGATTCCGGCAGAATACCAAGATGCCTATTATCAGTTGGTTTTGTATCCAATAGATGCGTGCAGTAATTTATACGAAATGTACTACGCGGTAGCAAAAAACAGGGAACTGGCAGCGAAAAAAGATCCGGAAGCTAATTTCTACGCAGATAAAGTGAAGGCATGTTTTGAAAGAAACGCTTATCTGGACAATCAATACAATAATGTGATTGCCGGCGGGAAATGGAAGCATATGATGGATCAGATGAGGATAGGATATAAAAGCTGGGCAGACGGAAAAGAAAATATAATGCCTGAAGTGACCTATATTTCTGATGCTGAGATTCCCAAAGAAAAGATATTTCAGGAGAAAAACGGGTATGTTTCCATTGAGGCAGAAAATTTTGCAAGAATGAGCAATTCTGACCGGATCCATTGGGAAGTGATTCCTGATTTCGGAAAAACAAAGTCGGGAGTGACAACGTTTCCACAGAATGCCTATCCAAAAGCTGATGAAAATATCTGGCTTGAATATGATATAAACTTTGAATCCAAAGGAGAATTTGAGGTTGAGCTTCTTTTAGCACCGACTTTAAATTTTAACCACAACAAGGGACTCCGTTACGAAATTTCATTGGATGATCAGCCTGCACAGGTTGTGAATTTCAACGGCCATTACAAAGGAGAATTGGGAAGATGGCAGTCAGAACATATTATTAAATCCGTTACAAAACATTCGGTTCAGCAGGCTGGAAAACATACCTTACGTTTCAGAGTGCTGGAACCCGGCATTGTCCTTGAAAAACTCCTGATCAACACCGGAGGATTAAAACCTTCTTACCTGGGCGCTCCAGAAAGTGAAATGCTTCACTGAGTGACCAATACTCATCACAAACAATACTTTAATTATGAAACACTAATCTTAATTCACATTCCAATCTGAAATACAGTTCCCTGACAGAGAATGAAGAGAAAAAACAGCGGATGATTTTGTAAACAGCTTTATTTAACAGATCGCTGCCTGATCTATTTCAGGGTATTTTCCTGACGGTTTCTGAAAATGAACTGTCTTGATAGGGAATCTATTGCCCTTACTTTAATTGTTAACAGTCAAAATCACGAATATTTAAAACTAAACCATTATGAAAAAACTTTTAAATCTTGTCAGCATTCATTCTGTATGCTTGTTTTTCAGCTGTCTGGTGCATGGGCAGCTTACCACTGTAAAAATTGATAAGAACACATCTTATCAGAAAATAAAAGGGTTCGGGGGATTTGTATGCAGTCCCCAGTTTGCGTATAACCATATGTCTACCTCAGAAATTCAGACGCTTTGGGGCGCTTCCAGTGAAGGCGGATATAATATTATGAGATTATATATCCCTGAAAACAGCAGCAACTGGAGTTCCGTACTGGCTACAGCACAGCTGGCCAAATCTATGGGACTTACCATTTTTGCTTCGCCCTGGACCATGCCTGCAGCCTGGAAAACCAATAACCATGTCAATGCTGTTTACACTGATGCTAACGGAGTACAGCAGATCGGATATTTAAAACCGGAAAATTATCAGGACTATGCCCTTTATCTTAACAGTTTTGTTACCTATCTTCAGAACAACGGAGTTGATCTCGATTATATCTCCATTCAAAATGAACCGGATGAAATGGCCCAGTATCAGGGATGTATATGGACGCCTGCACAGATTACCACTTTTATCAAGAATTACGGGCAGCTCATCAATTGTAAAGTGATTGCCCCGGAAAGTGTGGGATTTACGGATAATTTTGCCAGTGCGTTGCTGGATCCTGCGGCAATGGCTAATTTTGAAGTGTATGGCGGGCATCAATATGGGCTTATGCAGTCTACCTACAAACAATTTCAGAATTATAACAAAGAAATCTGGCAGACAGAATATCTGATCAACTGGAACTCTTCATCTACCCAGCCGGCCCGTGACTTCAGCTGGAATACAGATGCGTTTACTTTCGCCGGCAGTGTCAACAATGCATTATTGGGTAATGTCAATGCCTGGATCCATTACTCTGCCAAACGTTATTATGGCTTAATGGGGGACGGAACTTACGGAACTCCTGCAGGTGTAATGACCAAAAGAGGCTATATTCTTTCACATTATGCCAAATACACAACAGGAAAGACGAGAATAGAAGCCAAATGGGATGACAAAACCGGAGTATTACAGGGATCTTCCTATATTTCCCAGGATGGTAATCAGGTCGTTCTTATGGTCATCAATCCTTCTCAGAACACGTATAGTTTGAAGGTTGACCTGCCTTTTTACACAACTTCAGGAACAAAAGTACTGACCAATACACAATCCAATATGGTGAGTACACCTATTTCTTTGAGTACGGCAACATTCCGGCCTACTGCTGATATCAGCCCTTCCAGTGTCATGACATTTGTTTTTAACAAAAGCGGCGACAGGCCTGCTTCTCTCATGACAGGCGGAGATATTCATTATAATAAAATCGAAACACAAACGGCTACCAGTACATCTTTTGGAACAGGATTCAATATCAGCAATACAACGGTGACATTCTCCAATCCAAGTCCTCTTATCAGCAATAATATGACTGCGGCTAACGGATATCTTCAGCTTAATGACCGGTATAATAAGCTGATCCTGCATGTAAACAGCTATACAACGGCGGGACAAAGCTATTCGGACAATACTACTTTATACTATATCAACAGCCAGGGGGTAACGAAATCATATAATTACGGAAAGATTAATTTTCCGCAGGGAGGAAATTTCGATATCACATTCGATATTTCAAGACAGGTGCTTACAGACGGATGCAAAGGAATTTTAGGACTGAGAAATTCCAATTACAGCTCTGTCCTTACGCTTAATCTGGGCGATGTTTATTTCAATGTGGGTAATGAAATTGCTTCAAAATTCGGAGGTACCTATTCTGCAAGCGACAGCTATCTGATGGATGCCCTGGAAAATGGCTACTACACTTCTGTAGACTTCAGAAATACAGCAGGAATTACTTCCTCCAATAACTGGCAGCCTATGAGTGCTAACACTAACAGCATTTATTATGTGAATTCAAACGTAAGTTCATCTGCCGATAATGTGATCTCCGGTACTACATGTTCAAATCTTGTCCTTTCCGGTCAGGGTATGGATTTTCAGGTACCATTTAACTTTACAGCCAATACAGCTTCTTACAGCCGTACATTTAATGGTTACGATGTGCTGATCCTG
The DNA here is from genome assembly GCF_051011775.1 of Chryseobacterium amylolyticum. Classification (NCBI taxonomy): domain Bacteria; kingdom Pseudomonadati; phylum Bacteroidota; class Flavobacteriia; order Flavobacteriales; family Weeksellaceae; genus Chryseobacterium; species Chryseobacterium amylolyticum. The sequence continues at coordinate 360,980 of NZ_JBPCHX010000001.1, read as the reverse complement.
CCGTTCCAGGCTAATGTGCCGTCCGGAATTACTGCCTATACGATGTCACCGGGAGCAAGCAATATCAACTGTACCGCAATTTCAAACGGAATCATTCCTGCAAACACTCCGGTAATCATCAACGCGACAGGAAATATTACTTTCAGCGGTACAGGAAACGTCTCCACTCCTAAAGCAATTACTGTTAACCAGATGAACGGAGTTTATCAGAGCATTAAAGTTCCTGCCAACGCTTATGTGCTGAAAACAGAAAACGGAGTAACAGGCTTCTATAAAGTAACAGCCGGAAGTGAACCTGTAATAGGATCTTTCAAAGCCTATCTTACAGAAGAAAATGCCTATTCTGCCAACCTTCTTCCTTTAAATTTCGGATCGTTAAATGCCAGAAACATTCCTGATGAAGCTAAAAAAGAAGTTGTGAAAATATATCCTAATCCGGCAAAAGCAGACCTTTTCATTGATTCTGATCTTTCAGAAGCTGCTGCCACCATTTTTGATGCAAAAGGAAGTGTCATCAGAGCCGGATTGAAAATAAGTTCAGGGAAAAACCAAATTAATGTGGGAGATTTCCCCGCGGGTATTTACTTTATTGAGGTTGCTCAAAAAAATAATACAGTAGTAAAACAAAAATTTGTCAAAGAATAAACTGAATCCAAAGCCATCATGAGCATTGCTTATGGTGGCTTTATTTCCACAATTTGGTAGATGAAAACCAAAAGTAAGCAGGATTTACCATTAATTTAAGTGTATTATTTACATTTATTTAAAATAGAACGTTATATTTGTTTTTTAGTGCATTTCTGCTCAGTGACAGGGGCAATTTGTATAAAATAATAATGAAAACATAATTATCGGTGAAGATCTGTGAAATCAGTGGTTTGAAAAATATTAATCACAAAATTCACAGCCTTTTTCCGGATTTTATTGAAACCATACTACCTATGAAAAGCATTGTATCAATCCTATGTGTAACCCTGGCAGCACCTTTATTTTTTGCCCAGAGCCATTATAAATACCCATTCAGAAACCCGGAGCTTCCGGTTAATGAAAGAATAGAAAATCTTATCAGCTTACTCACAACAGAAGAAAAGATAGGGATGATGATGGATAACTCCCAGGCAGTTCCCCGTCTGGAAATTCCTGCCTACGGATGGTGGAATGAAGCACTGCATGGGGTGGCAAGAGCAGGAACAGCTACTGTTTTTCCCCAGGCAATAGGAATGGCAGCTACATGGGATGTTCCGGAACATTTTAAAACGTTTGAAATGATTTCTGATGAAGCACGGGCAAAATACAACAGGTCTTTTGATGAAGCCCAAAAAACAGGGCGGTACGAAGGACTTACCTTCTGGACCCCCAATATCAACATTTTCCGTGACCCAAGATGGGGAAGAGGCCAGGAAACTTATGGTGAAGACCCTTATCTTACCTCTGTTCTGGGTGTTGCAGCGGTAAAAGGCTTACAGGGAAACGACCCCAGATTTTTTAAAACCCATGCCTGCGCCAAACATTTTGCGGTACACAGCGGACCGGAATGGAACCGCCATTCTTACAACGCAGAAATCTCAAAAAGAGATCTGTATGAAACGTATCTTCCTGCTTTCAAAGCATTGGTTCAGGAAGGAAATGTAAGAGAAGTGATGTGCGCCTACAATGCCTTTGACGGACAACCGTGTTGTGCCAATAATACGTTGCTTACTGAAATTCTCCGTGGAAAATGGAAGTATGACGGAATGGTGGTCTCAGATTGCTGGGCACTGGCCGATTTCTTTCAGAAAAAATACCATGGCACCCATCCTGACGAGAAAACAACCGCAGCAGATGCTTTGAAACATTCTACAGATCTGGAATGCGGAGATACCTATAACAATCTGAATAAATCCCTTGCAAGCGGGCTGATTACCGAAAAGGATATCGATGTATCGATGCGCCGAATCCTGAAAGGCTGGTTTGAGCTGGGAATGCTTGATCCGAAATCTTCCGTTCACTGGAATACCATTCCATATTCTGTAGTCGATTCTGAAGAACATAAAAAGCAGGCACTGAAAATGGCACAAAAATCAATTGTGCTGATGAAAAACGAAAAGAATATTTTACCTCTCAGCAGAAGTATTAAAAAAATTGCAGTTGTGGGACCAAACGCCAACGACGGATTGATGCAGTTAGGAAACTATAACGGAACTCCTTCTTCCATTGTAACGATTTTAGACGGAATCAAAACCAAATTCCCGAATGCTGAAATTATTTACGAAAAGGGAAGTGAAGTCACAGATCCTTCGTCCAGAACGTCACTCTATCAGAATTTTATCAGTCAGAAAAACGGCGCGAAAGGAATGAAAGTAGAGTTCTTCAATAATAATGAATTCAAAGGGCAGCCGGCCAATACTTCCGTAAACTCAACTGCCGTCAGTTACAACAGTTTTGGCGGGACTCAGCTTGCTCCCAATGTAGGAAGAGAAAATACCTCAGCTGTTATTTCAGGCATTTTCAAAAGTACTTATACAGGAGATGTTATATTTTCTGCGTCTACCTCTGATATCTATACACTTTTCGTGGATGGAAAAGAAATCGCAACAAGGAAAGGACCTGACGCAAGACATCCTTCAGAGTTTCCTGTAAAAATGGAAAAAGGAAAAGAATATCAGATAGAACTGCGTCATACACAAAAAGGAAAATATGTGAGCATCACCTTTGAAGTGTACAGAAAAGACCCTGTTAATTTTGCTTCGGTCAGAGAAAAGGTGAAAAGTGCGGACGTCATTGTCTTTGCAGGCGGACTTTCTCCAAGCCTGGAAGGTGAAGAGATGATGGTAAATGCAGAAGGTTTCAGAGGAGGTGATAAAACCTCCATTGCTCTTCCTGAAGTCCAGCGGGAACTGCTGGCGGAGCTGAGAAAAACGGGAAAACCTGTTGTCTTTGTTCTTTGCACCGGAAGTGCCCTGGGATTGGAACAGGATGAGAAAAATTATGATGCTTTACTAAATGCCTGGTATGGCGGACAATCCGGAGGAACGGCCGTTGCAGATGTTTTGGCAGGGGATTATAATCCTTCGGGAAAGTTACCCGTTACTTTTTATAAAAACCTTGAACAGCTGGACAACGCTCTTTCAAAGACAAGCAGGCACGAGGGATTTGAAAATTATGATATGCAGGGGAGGACGTACCGTTATATGACGGAAAAACCTCTTTATCCGTTCGGGCACGGCCTGAGCTATTCAAAATTTGTTTACGGAGATTCCAAGCTGAGCAAAAATATGATCGGTACCGACGAGAATGTGACAATCATAATTCCGGTAACCAATATTTCAGAAAGAGATGGAGAAGAAGTGGTTCAGGCCTACATCAAAAGAAACAATGATGCCCAGGCGCCGGTAAAAACGTTAAGGGCTTTTGAAAGGACTTTAATCAGATCTAAAGAAACAAAAAACATTCAGCTGACCCTCTCTAAAGATTCATTTGCGTTCTACGATGAAAAAACAGATGATCTGGTTTCAAAACCCGGCGATTATACCATTTTTTACGGTGGAACTTCTGATAATGCCGGATTGAAAACGATTCCGTTAAAAGTAAAATAAAAAATGATTAGGAAGACTTGTAAACATTGCAAATCCTGATGCAACTTTCAAAATATACGATCTATGACAACCAAAAATAAAATATTTTCCATCGCAATTTCCCTCAGTGCTGCTTTTTTTTCGGCTCAGAATAATACGGTCCGTACTTTTAACCTGGATCTGAAAGAAACCTCTGCTCCTGTTAAAATACAGCCCACCATGTACGGGATTTTCTTTGAAGACATCAATTTTGCAGCAGATGGCGGATTGTATGCGGAACTGATTAAAAACCGGAGCTTTGAATTTGACGAACCTTTCACAGGATGGAAACAGCCTAACACAAAAACACTTTCTCCTAATCTGGATTCCGGGTTTCTGACCATTTATTCCAACCCAGCAAAAACCAATAAAAATTACGCGAGAATTACCGTTCTGAACGATAAAAATTATATTCTGGAAAATGAAGGATTCAGAGGAATGGGTCTTCATCAGGGAGAACAATATGATTTCAGTTTTGATCTGGAGAATGTTTCAGGAAATATTGCTGCAGTAAATGCAAGTCTTGTTGATGAAAACGGGAAGGAAATTTCTTCAGCTTCCACGCTCATTAAAGGAAAGGGGTGGCAGAAGTATACAGCCGTTTTCAAAGCACCGAAAACCGTTGAAAAAGCAAAACTGCGGATTACATTTACCGGAAACGGTATTGTCAACATGGATATGATCTCACTTTTCCCTCAGAATACCTGGAAAGGGAGAAAAGGAGGCTTACGAAAAGATCTCGTTCAGAAACTATACGATTTGCAGCCCGGATTTTTAAGGTTTCCTGGAGGCTGTATTGTAGAAGGAAGAACTTTGGCAGAACGCTATCAGTGGAAAAAAACAATTGGAAATGTTGCAGACCGCGAACACCTCATCAATAAATGGAGCACAGGATTTCCGCATCGGCTTACACCGGATTACGGACAGTCTTTCGGACTGGGATTTTATGAATATTTCCAGCTTTCCGAAGATCTGGGTGCAGAACCTGTTCCTATTCTGAGCTGTGGAATGGCCTGCCAGTTCAATACGGCAGAGCTGGTGAAAATGGAAGACCTCGATCCTTACGTTCAGGATGCCCTTGACCTTATTGAATTTGCCAACGGAGATTCCGGAACAAAATGGGGAAGAATCCGTACTGAAATGGGACATCCAAAGCCTTTTAATCTAAAATTTATCGGAGTAGGAAATGAACAGTGGGGAGCAGATTATATTGAACGTTATAAAGTATTTGAAAAAGCCATTCACACAAAATATCCTGATATGAAGATCATCTCCGGAAGCGGGCCGTCACCCGATGGCGAATTCTTCGAATATGGCTGGAAAGAGCTGAAGCAGCTTAACGCACAGATGGTAGATGAGCATTACTACAATTCTCCCGAATGGTTTATGAAAAATGCAGGCAGATACGACCAGTACGACCGTTCCGGACCAAAAGTCTTTGCCGGAGAATATGCAGCCCAGTCTGTAGGAGTAGTAAAGCCTGATAATAAAAATAACTGGCTGACGGCCCTTTCAGAAGCTGCTTTTATGACAGGTCTTGAAAGAAACGCAGATGTTGTCTATATGACTTCCTATGCACCGCTTTTTGCCCATGCTGACGGCTGGCAGTGGACACCTGACCTTATCTGGTTCAATAACCTGAAATCCTATGCAACCCCGAATTATTATGTTCAGAAATTATTTTCCAACAATAAAGGAACGGATGTACTGAAAATAGAAAGCAACGGAAAAGCAGTATCCGGTCAGGAAAAGTTATACGCTGCAGCAGTGAAGGACACTAAAAATAAGGAGATTATTATTAAAATCGTCAATACTGATACTCAGGCTAAAACGGTTACTATCAAACCAGGAACTCTGAAAACGGTTAAGAAAATAACCAAAATCCTCCTGTCTGCCCCACAGCTTTCTACTGAAAATAATTTCGATGCTGAGCCCATAAAACCTGAAGAAGAGATTTCTGAAGTCAAAAATGGTGAAATTTCAACGGAAATTCCCGCCAGTTCTTTAGTTGTTTTAAAGCTAGAAATAAATTAATTAACTGATATACAGTTCTTTATTAAAAATAAGTGTATTTTCTACATTTATTTAAAATAGAATCTTATATTTGTTTTTATCTCATCAGGAGAATTTAAATCTCAATAATCAAAAACGTTTCACCACCATGAAAAAATATGTTATCGGGCTGGACTACGGTACAGATTCCGTACGGGCCGTCCTTATTGATACTGAAAACGGTTCTGAAATAACTTCTTCAGTCAGCTATTACCAGAGATGGAAAGAAGGTAAATTTTGTAATCCCGCAGCCAACAGTTTCAGACAGCACCCTTCAGATCATATTGAAGGCCTGGAAAAGACTATTTCAGAAGTAGTAAAAGAAAGCGGGATACCGGCAGAGCAGATCGTCAGTATTTGTATTGATACTACAGGTTCTTCACCGCTTCCTGTAACCAACGATGGAACAGCTCTGGCACTGGTTCCGGGATTTGAAGAAAATCCCAATGCCATGATGGTTTTATGGAAAGACCACACTGCCATTCGTGAAGCCGAAGAAATCAATACCCTTGCGAGAACCTGGGGTGGTGAAGATTATACAAAATATGAAGGCGGTATTTACTCTTCAGAATGGTTCTGGGCCAAAATACTGCACATCAGCAGAGCTGATGCAGAAGTAAAAAATGCAGCTTATAGCTGGATGGAACACTGTGATTATCTGACTTTCCTTTTATCAGATCATAAAGACCTGGCCACGTTTAAAAGAAGCCGTTGTGCTGCCGGCCACAAAGCCATGTGGCATGACTCGTGGGACGGTCTGCCTTCCGAAGAATTCCTCAACAGGCTTGATCCATCTCTGGGAGCGCTCAGAGCAAGACTATACCGTGAAACCTATACTTCAGATGAAATTGCCGGCTACCTGAATGAAGAATGGGCTGCAAAAACCGGTCTTACCACCAAAACCATCATTACCGTAGGAACCTTTGATGCCCATTCAGGAGCTGTAGGAGCCAGAGTGGAAGAAAATACACTGATCAGAATCATGGGAACTTCTACCTGTGATATTATGGTAGCCTCACAGGAAGCTATCGGGGATACAACTGTAAAAGGAATATGCGGACAGGTTGAGGGCTCCGTAATTCCCGGACTGATAGGGCTTGAAGCAGGGCAGTCCGCCTTTGGAGATGTGCTCGCATGGTATAAAGATATCCTGATGTGGCCGGTTCACCAGGTGATGGTGCATTCCGAAAGTATTTCAGACGAGCAGAAGATAAAGCTTGCTGAAGAAATGGAGGCAGGGCTTATCAGAAAATTAACCCTTGAAGCAGAAAAAATTTCTCTTTCAGATACCGTTCCGGTTGCATTGGACTGGGTCAACGGAAGAAGAACACCGGATGCAGACCAGGAACTTAAGGCAGCCATCAGCCAGCTTTCTCTGGGAACAAAAGCACCCCATATTTTCAAAGCTTTGGTGAATGCCATTTGTTTCGGAGCTAAAAAGATCGTTGACCGTTTTGAAGAGGAAGGGGTGAAAATCAATAAAGTGATCGGAATCGGAGGAGTAGCAAGGAAATCACCGTTCATCATGCAGACACTTGCTAATGTTCTGGATATGCCGATTGTGGTTGCCGCTTCGGACCAGACTCCTGCGTTAGGGGCTGCTGTTTATGCGGCAGTATCAGCAGGAATTTATCCTACCGTACAGGAAGCAAGCATGAAAATGGGCTCCGGATTTGAAGCGGAGTACCAACCCAAAGCTGAAGAAGTGCTGCACTACAGAGAATTAATGCAGCAATACCAGAAACTCGCTGATTTTGTAGAATACAATACCAGGTTGAAAAACAACAGAAAAGAACTTCAGAACTCCTGAATATTAACCTTTTGAATGATACCCAAAATGAATACTTATAAAGAACTCCAAAGAGAATGCTATGAAGCGAATATGCAGCTGGATGCGCTGAAGCTGGTGGTCTATACCTTCGGGAATGTGAGTGCTGTAGACCGTGATAAAGGTGTTTTTGCCATTAAACCAAGCGGTGTTCCCTACGACATTTTAAAGCCGGAAGATATGGTGATTCTGGACTTTGATGCGAATATCATTGAAGGCAGGCTCAGACCCTCTTCCGATACCAAGACCCATGCTTATCTGTATAAAAACTGGGAAAATATCGGTGGAATTTCCCACACACACGCCATCTATTCCGTGGCATGGGCACAGGCACAAATGGATATCCCTGTTTTCGGGACCACCCATGCGGACCATCTTACGACAGATATTCCCTGCGCTCCGCCTATGCCGGATGAACTGATTGAAGGAAACTACGAATACAATACAGGAATACAGATTCTGGAATGCTTTAAAGAAAAACAGCTCTCTCCGGAAGAAGTAGAAATGGTCCTGATCGGCAATCACGGTCCCTTTACCTGGGGAAAAAATGCGGAGAAAGCAGTCTACAACAGCAAAGTGCTGGAAACCATTGCCGAAATGGCTTATCTCACCAGGCAGATCAATCCTGATGCAGAACGTCTGAAAGATTCTCTCATCAAAAAACACTATGAACGTAAGCATGGCAAGAACGCCTACTACGGACAGGAATTTAAACACTAAACACTTCAACATAAACAACTATTAACGATCAACAAAATTATGTTAACACCTCTCAATACCAAAGAAGTATGGTTCATCACAGGAAGTCAGCATCTATACGGACCCGAAACACTTGCCCAGGTGGCAGAACACTCACAGAAAATAGTGGCAGAACTTGAAAAATCTTCTTTCATTCCGGTAAAAGTCATTGTAAAGCCAACGGTAAAAACTACCGAAGAGATATTTGAAACCATTGCAGCAGCCAATCAGGCAGAAAACTGTATAGGAATTATTACCTGGATGCATACCTTTTCACCCGCCAAAATGTGGATCAGAGGGCTGAAAATTTTACAGAAACCTCTTCTGCATCTGCATACCCAGTTCAACAGAGATATTCCGTGGTCTACCATGGATATGGATTTTATGAATCTTAACCAGGCAGCTCACGGAGACCGTGAATTCGGTTTCATGGTAAGCAGACTCCGAAAAAACAGAAAAGTAGTGGTAGGACACTGGTCAGAAGAAAGAGTTCAGAAGCAGATTGGTGACTGGAGCCGTGTTGCTGCAGGTTGGGACGACTGGCAGGGAGCTAAATTTGCACGTTTTGGAGATAATATGCGGTTTGTAGCCGTTACAGATGGAGATAAAGTGGAAGCTGAAACTCAGTTCGGTTTTTCAGTCAATACCTGGGGAATCGGTGATCTTGTAGGCGTTATCAATTCTGTAAGCGAAGGAGAAATTAAAAACCTTATGGAAGAATATGAATCTTCTTATCACATGGCAGCATCCCTTTTAGAAGGAGGAGCCAACAGAAGTTCATTGCACACCGCAGCAAAAATTGAGTTGGGACTTGAAAAATTTTTAAAAGACGGAGGATTTAAAGGATTTTCAGATACCTTTGAAGACCTTCACGGACTGGAACAGCTGCCGGGAATTGCCGTACAGCGCCTGATGCAGAAAGGATACGGATTTGCAGGTGAAGGAGACTGGAAAACAGCAGCGCTGGTACGTGCCATGAAAACAATGGGGCAGGGTCTGGAAGGAGGAAATGCTTTCATGGAAGATTATACCTATCATTTGGATCCTTCCAATCCTTCTATTTTAGGTTCCCATATGCTGGAAGTAGACCCGGTTCTGGCATCCGGAAAACCTTCATGTGAGATCCATCCGCTGGGAATAGGGGGAAAAGCAGATCCGGTTCGTCTTGTCTTTAACTCCAGGGGAAATATTGATTCCCTGAACGCTGCACTGATGGATTTTGGAAACCATTTCAGGCTGCTGATCAATAAAACCAGGGCATTGGAAATTACAGAAGAGCTGCCAAAACTTCCGGTAGCAAGAGTCTTATGGAAACCTCTTCCTGATTTATATACCGCTGCAGAAGCCTGGATACTGGCTGGAGGGGCACACCATACATGTTACAGTGAAAATATTTCAGCAGAACAGCTGGAGGATTTTGCTGAGATAGCGGGGATTGAATCATTAGTCATTGATGAAGATACCAAAATGCGTGACTTTAAAAATACACTTCGTTGGAATGAAATGTATTATCGTTAATTAATTTTAAAAAATATGTAAATAATTATGAAAAAAGCAACACATAATGGCATTTTTATTTTATTATTTTTAATTATTTTCGGCTGCAGAAAAGAAAATAACAAACAGGATATTTCAGGAAAAATGGAGAATGTGCATACTTCAGACTATGGAGTGACGCCAAAAGGCGATTCTATTAAAAAATACACGCTGACCAATAAAAACGGGATGAAAATTGAGGTCATCAACTTCGGGGGAATTATCACTTCTTTAACCGCCCCGGACAGGAAAGGAAAATATGAGGATATAGTCCTTGGCTTTACAAAACCTGAAGGATATTTTGATGGCAATCCTTATTATTTCGGAGCATTGATCGGAAGATATGGCAACAGGATTGCCAACGCTAAATTCACACTGGAAGGTAAAGCATACGAAATCGATAAAAATGATGGTCCCAACAGCCTTCACGGAGGAAAAGAAGGATTTCACACCAGATTCTGGAATATTGAAGTCGTAAAGGATGCAAAATTTCCGACATTGAAGTTATCCTATACCAGTGCAGACGGTGAACAAGGATATCCGGGAAAACTGACAGCAACTGTTTTTTATACCCTTACAGACGACAATGCTTTGGAAATTTCCTATGAAGCAGAAACCGATAAACCTACCGTGGTGAATCTTACCCAGCATTCTTATTTTAACCTGTCCGGAAATTTCACTAAAACGATTACCGATCATGAACTGCAGATTAATGCAGATCATTTTCTTCCGGTGAACGAAACCTTAATTCCTACCGGTGAGCAGAAAGCCGTAAAAGGAACTCCTTTTGACTTCACGGTTTCAAAACCGATTGGAAAAGATATCAGTGCAGAAGACGATCAGCTGAAAAAAGGAAAAGGATATGACCACAACTGGATCCTGAATGGAAAAGGCCTGAGAAGCATCGCTAAAGTGTATCACCAGGGAACTGGAAGGCTGATGGAAGTCTTCACGGATGAACCCGGTGTGCAGTTTTATTCAGGTAATTTTCTTGACGGAAAGTTTGATACCAAAACTGGCGGTAAAAATGAATTCAGGACAGGATTCTGCCTGGAAACACAGCATTTTCCGGATTCACCTAACCAGCCTTCTTTTCCTTCCACAGAGTTGAAGCCCGGACAGAAGTATCAGTCGAAAACCATCTATAAATTCTCCGTTAAAAACTAAACTATGGGAAAATTAGCAACTATTGATATTATCATATTCCTGATCTATTTCGTAGTGGTGGCTTCCTACGGACTATGGATCTATAAAAAGAAAAAATCTGAATCTACAGGAAGTAAGGACTATTTCCTGGCAGAAGGATCTTTGACCTGGTGGGCGATCGGAGCCAGCTTAATCGCTTCCAATATTTCTGCTGAACAGTTTATCGGAATGAGCGGTGAAGGTTTCTTTGTCGGAATTGCTGTTGCCGCTTACGAATGGATCGCTGCCGTTGCGCTGATCATCATTGCGGTCTGGTTTATTCCGATCTATCTTAAAAATAAGATTTATACCATGCCTCAGTTCCTTGAGAGAAGGTATAACAAATCTGTTTCATTGATCATGGCAGTCTTCTGGCTGTTTCTGTATGTCATCGTGAATCTTACTTCCATTCTTTACCTTGGTGCTCTTGCCATTGATACTTTATTAGGAGGAGAACATCTTCACGGTATTATGATCGCTCTTTTGCTTATGGCCCTTCTGATCGGTCTGGGTGGTATGAAAGTGATTGGATATACAGACGTTATACAGGTGGCTGTCCTGATTATCGGAGGTTTTGCAACGGTGTATATGGCGTTGCAGATTGTAGACCAGAGAATCAATGGCGCGGCTGTAGGAAATGCGCTGGCAGGATTCAATACCCTGATCAATGAGGCTCCGCAGCACTTTAAGCTGATTCTTCAAAAACCAACAACTACTACCACCACTTTGGCAATGCCTCAGAACCTTGATGTACAGAAGTATGTTGTGCTACCAGGTTTGGCCATGTATTTTGCAGGTCAGTGGATTGTTAACCTGAACTATTGGGGCTGTAATCAGTACATCACCCAGAGAGCTTTGGGGGCAGATCTGAAAACGGCAAGAACAGGGATTCTGTTTGCTGGTTTTCTGAAATTATTCATGCCTGTCATTGTAATGCTTCCGGGAATTGCGGCTTACGTTTTATATTCCAAAGGACATCTTCCGGGTTTCAACGGAGTGAAAGACGGAGCCTACTCTGCAATATTGGGATTCTTACCTGTAGGATTGAAAGGGTTGGCTATTGCAGCGTTAACAGCAGCAATTGTAGCTTCACTGGCAGGAAAAGTGAACAGTATCTCAACCATTTTTACACTGGATATCTATAAAAAATACCTTAAAACAGATGCCACTGAAATTCAGATGGTGAGAACAGGCCGCTGGGTCATTATTATCGCGATGATGGCTGCATTGGCTTTTACCTGGACAGACGTTCTGGGAATTGGTGGTGAAGGAGGCTTCACGTTCATTCAGAAATATACGGGCTTTATCAGTCCGGGAGTTTTTGCCATGTTCCTTCTGGGAATGTTCTGGAAAAGAACAACGGGTACAGCGGCTTTGGTAGGAGTAATTTTAGGCTTTGTTCTTGCGATTTTCTTCAACAGCTTTGCCGTAGGAATTTTCGGGAAAGAAACCTGGATGTATACCGCATTCACTTATGAAAAACTGGAGAACGGGGTAGTGCATACCATTACCGAGATTCCTTTCCTGATCAATATGGGATGGTCATTCTTTATCACCATAATCGCCATGATCCTGATCAGTCTTGCAGGTCCGAAAATTAACCCTAAAGCCTTCGCCATTGATGTAACAATGTTTAAAGTAGACAACAGAACTTTGGTATTGATCGTGATGACACTGCTTTTACTGACTGCCTTGTATGTAAGGTTCTGGTAAAAGTGAATAGTCAATAGTGAATTCGTTTCACTTGTCAATTTTTTTAAAACTCATTATTGACTTGCGAAGCAAATTGACTTTTCATATAATAAAAAACAGGATGCTTAAAAAGCATCCTGTTTTTTATTATATTTTAAACATAAATCCCTGCGAGATTTTTTTGTTATATTTTTTTTCGTCAAAGCGGTAGAGGAAAGATCCTTTTCTGGACGAGGTCATATCCTTTTTGTTGGTATTCACAAGGATATCCATACTGTTGATCTTGCTGGTAAAATTCCGCTTGTCAAATTTTTCATCAAAAATAGCTTCATAAAGATTCTGAAGATCCTTCATCGTAAATTTTTCAGGAAGAAGCTCAAAACCTATAGGCCCTGTAGAAGCTCTTCTCCTCAGCCTGGCTACGGCATCCTTTACCATTTCATTATGATCGAAAATAAGGTCAGGCGCTTTCTGCAGTTCAACCCATTTTGCACTGTACTGCTCATTGATCTGAATATCTTTCTCAATATTGATCAGTGCATAATAGGAGATAGACATGATTCTGGCTGTTGGCTCACGCTTGATTTCCGTATAACATTTCAGCTGCTCAAGATAGATGTTTTCAAGACCGGTCAGCGTATACAAAACCCTGTTGGCCGCCTCATCAGAAGTCTCATCACTGCCAATGAAGCCACCCATGAGCGACCATTCACCCATCTGAGGTTCAAAATTTCTTTTTACCAGAAGGATTTTAAGATTTTCGCCATCAAAACCGAAAATGATACAGTCAACGGCAACAAGGTGTTTGGGATATTGGGAGTAATCCTCAGTCATCTTTTATAGTTTACTGCAAATGTAAAGCTTTTATAGATACGATATTATATAAATGTAATTCTTACACTTTTAAATCCGGATGATTTATTTCATTAAAATTATTTTTAAAGGATATTTTGGGAGCTAAAACAGTCAGTAAAACCGGAAAATATCACTGAAATCAGGTTAATCATACATGAATTGAATGTTAAAATTGTGTTAAAATTAAAATAAGGATTGATAATAATCAAGAAAAGAGACTTAATGTTAAAAATACGATAAGGTATTTGCTGTATCGTTGAAATTTTTACCAAAACATATCCTGAATTCATTTTCATAGGGAATCATATGATTTTAAGGTTTTGTTTCTCTGTTAATTAATTATCTTATTTTTTATGATAAGCTAATGTGTTTTTTGTTGTTTTTAGGGCTTTATAGAAAGTTTTAAATGAAAAAATAAGTCAAATAGGCTCAGGAAATGTTTCGTATATTGAATCTTTCCAGTATTTTAGAAATGTTGAATTAACATTTATAATGGCCCCGAAACTTTCTGCTTTTTTATTGTGTTTTGCTTCATTTGCCTCAGCTCAGATGAAGGAGAAAATCCATTATTTTCCTTTGGAAACTGTAAAATTATCAGAGAGCGTTTTCAGCAAAGCGATGGCGGCAGACCATAAATACCTGATGGCTTTGGAACCGGATAGGTTGCTGGCTCCTTATCTTAAAGAAGCCGGATTGAAACCCAAAGCAAATAATTATCCCAATTGGGAAAATACAGGGTTGGACGGCCACATAGGAGGACATTACATTTCAGCATTATCCCTGATGTATGCTTCTACAGGAGATCCTGCAATACAACAGAGAATTGATTATATGATCAGTGAACTGGCACGCTGTCAGAATACCTCTCCGGACGGATACATTTCAGGAATTCCCGACGGAAAAAAAATCTGGAAAGAAATTAAACAGGGAAACATTCGTGCTTCAGGCTTCGGTTTGAATGACCGGTGGGTACCTTTATATAATATTCATAAACTGTACTCAGGATTACGCGATGCCTATTGGTATGCGAAAAGTGAAAAAGCAAAAACAATGCTGATCAGACTCACGGATTGGATGATGAATGAAGTATCCGGCCTTTCCGATGAGCAGATACAGGATATGCTGCGCAGTGAACATGGAGGGCTTAACGAAGTTTTTGCAGATGTTTATGAGATCAGTCATGACCGGAAATATCTGAAACTGGCCCACCGTTTTTCCCATCAGGCTATCCTTACGCCACTTTTATCAGGGGAAGATAAGCTTACAGGACTTCATGCCAATACACAGATTCCAAAAGTAATCGGATACAAACGTATTGCCGATCTTGAAAATAATGCATCCTGGAATAATGCCGCTGATTTTTTCTGGCATACCGTTACTGAGAAAAGATCTTCAGTTATTGGAGGTAACAGTGTGAGCGAGCATTTTAACCCTGTCAATGATTTCAGCAGCATGATAAAAAGTATTGAAGGTCCGGAAACCTGCAATACCTATAATATGCTGAAGCTGACCAAAGAGCTTTATGCAACGCTGCCTGAATCTTACTACATCGATTATTACGAAAAAGCATTATATAATCATATTCTTTCCACAGAAAATCATGATCAGGGAGGATTCGTGTACTTTACCCCTATGCGTCCCGGGCACTATCGTGTGTATTCACAGCCACAGACCAGCTTCTGGTGCTGTGTAGGATCCGGAATGGAAAACCATGCCAAATATGGGGAAATGATTTACGCCCGGTCGGATAAGGATTTATATGTAAACCTGTTTATCCCTTCCACGCTGACATGGAAACAGCAAAAAATAGTGCTCCGTCAGGTCAATAACTTCCCGGAAATTCCTGAAACAACATTGATTTTCGATGCTGCAGGAAAGTCAGAATTTGATTTAAAACTGAGATGTCCGGAATGGACCACACCTTCAGAAGTACAAATTCTGATCAACGGAAAACAGGAAAAAGTACAGCGTGGTTCTGACGGCTATTTTACCCTGACTAAAAAATGGAAAAAAGGTGATGTTGTGAAAATGATTTTACCGATGCATCTTTCTGCAGAACAGCTGCCTGACCATTCCAATTATTATGCATTTAAATACGGTCCTGTAGTGCTTGCCGCAACATACGGAACCGAAAACCAACAGGGACTTCTTGCGGACGATAGCAGAGGCGGCCATATTGCTCATGGTCCGCAGATTCCTTTAAATGAAATTCCTGTTATCCTTGGAAATCCTTCCGAGGTGGTCAATCATGTTACGCCTTTGAACAATAAACCTCTAAACTTTGCCGTTAAGGGGCTTTATCCGGCTGAAAAATTCGGCAAAGGCCTAAGTCTTGTGCCATTTTACAGTATTCAGGCAGAAAGATATATTCTGTACTGGCCACAGGCGGACAAAAGCGGAATAGAAAATATACTGAAGCAAAGAGCAAAAGAAGAAGCAGAAATCAGAAAGCTGGATATGATCACTGCAGATAAAATCCAGCTGGGTGAACAGCAGCCGGAATCAGATCATTTTATAGAAAGCAAAGACTCCGGTACAGGATATATGGAAGACCGTCATTTCCGTGATGCCAAAGGCTGGTTCAGTTACCAGATGAAAAATAACGGAAAAAATGCTTCATACCTTTACCTGCTTTATTTTGATGCCAATAACAGCCGTACGTTGAATATTGAGATCAACGGTAAAAAAATTACTGCTCAAAACCTGGAAGGAAAGTCCGGAGCTTCACCTCAATATCTGGTCATTCCGATACCGGATTCAGAAAAGAATAAAGAAACTCTTACGGTGAAATTTCTGGCAGAAGAAAAATTGATGACCGCTAAAGCCATTGAATTGCGGTTACTGACAGAAAATTACGAAAAGAAATAAAGCTGAACCAATTTTAAAAACAGATTTTTTCCCATGAAAAACAGAATCCTATGCGTATTATTTTTTCTTGCAGCCATTTGCAGTTTTCATGCAAAAGTAAGGCTGCCTGCTTTGGTTTCAGATGGAATGATCCTTCAGAGAAATCAGGATCTGAAGATCTGGGGGTATGCAGATGCAGGAGAAAAAATTACGGTTAATTTTATCAATAAAGCGTATCATACAACAGCTGACCAAAATGGAAACTGGTCTCTTATGCTTCCAAAGCTTAATGCCGGCGGGCCATATACCATGTCAATTAATGAGATCACTCTTAAAGATATTCTTATTGGTGATGTGTGGGTAGCTTCAGGACAATCCAATATGGAACTTCCGATGCGGAGGCTCACACCTCTTTATGAAAGCGAAATTAAAAACGCCAATAATCAGAATATAAGATTCTTCACAGTTCCGCAGAAATACAATTTTAAAGCGCCACAAAATGATCTTGACGGTGGGAAATGGGAAAGTACCAATCCTCAGACTATTCTTGATTTTTCAGGAGTTGCCTATTTCTTTGCCAAAGAACTGAATGAAAAAAATAAAGTCCCTGTAGGAATTATTCATACCAGTCTGGGAGGCTCTCCGGTTCAGGCCTGGATGGATGAAAAATCACTGAAAAAGTATCCGGGATATCTTGCGGAAGCAGAAAAATGGAAAAATGATGACCTCATACAATCTACAGAATCCCAGGAAATATCATTGAGCAAAGCATGGTATGCAGAGCTGGATCAGAGTGATATTGGGTTCAATCAGCACTGGGAAAAAGATAACGCCAATGATTCCGGATGGAAGACCATGATGGTTCCGGGATCATGGGAAGATCAGGAAGGTTCGTTTGACGGTTCGGTATGGTTCCGTAAAGAAATTATCCTGCCAAAAGGAGTGGATCAGAAAACAGCATTTCTCAATCTGGGAAGAATAAAAGATGCTGATATTACCTACATCAATGGAGTAAAAGTAGGCAATGTAACCTACGAATATCCGCCACGCTGGTACGACATTCCGAAGGGTGTTTTAAAAGAAGGAAAGAATATCATTACGGTAAGAGTCATCAATGGCAGCGGAAAAGGACAGTTTATAGCTGATAAACCGTATTATTTAGAAATTGACGGACAAAAAACAGACCTTAAAGGCGAGTGGAAATATAAAACAGGAGCAAAAATGGAGAAAATGGCTCCCGGACAAACATTTATCCGCTGGAAACCGGTAGGACTTTACAATGCCATGATTAACCCGCTGATCAATTATAAAATCAAAGGATTTATCTGGTACCAGGGTGAAAGCAATACCGGGGTCCCAAAAGAATACGGTGATTTGCTGTCAACCATGATCTCAGACTGGCGTTCAAAATGGAACAAAAAAGATATGCCGTTCCTGATTGTACAGCTGGCCAATTTTATGGAAAAAAAGGATGAACCCATTGAAAGTAACTGGGCTGAGCTGAGAGAACAGCAGAGACAGGTTTCTCTGAATGTTCCTTATTCAGGACTTGCGGTAACAATAGATGTGGGAGAATGGAATGATATTCATCCCTTAAATAAAAAAACAGTGGGTGACAGGCTTGCTTTACAGGCTCTGAAAGTTGGTGAAGGCAAAAAAATCATAGCTGACGGACCCGTTTATCAGTCGATGAAAACAGAAGGAAATACCATGATACTATCCTTTAAGCCCGGAACAGATGATCTGGTACAGGGAAGCCTTAAAGGTTTTGCCATACAGCAGAAAGACGGCAGCTATGAATGGGCAAAAGCAGAAGCAAAAGGAAATAAAGTGATGGTATGGAATGATCAGGTCTCAAACCCTGTCAATGTACGCTACGACTGGGCAGACAACCCGGACGGCAATCTTAAAAACAAAAGCGGGCTTCCTGCTTCACCTTTTACAACAGAAAAAAATTAATTTAACATAGAAAACCTTATCAAAATCAATGGATAATCAGCCACAAAAAATATCGGTAGTAGAGAAAGTAGGGTATAGCCTGGGAGATCTGGCGGCCAACCTTGTTTTTCAGACCTTAGTAACTTACCTGACTTATTTTTATACGGATATTTACGGACTCAAAGCGGAAGATGCTTCTGTCATTACCCTTACCGTAGGTTTAATTGCCGGATTTGGTTTTAACCCGCTTATCGGAGCACTGGCAGACCGAACAAACTCACGATGGGGGAAATTCCGTCCATGGATTTTATTTACCGCTGTACCGCTTGGTATTGCAGCACTTTTAGCCTTCAGCACACCTCACTTTTCTTACCAGGGTAAAATGATTTATGCTGCAGTTACCTATTCATTATTATTGTTATTATATGCTTCCAATAACTTACCGTATGCTGCTCTGAGCGGTGTTATCACGGGAGATATGGGAGAGAGGAACAGTATTTCTTCATACCGTTTTGTAGCAGTGATGTTTGCACAGTTCTTTGTACAGGTATTTATGCTGCCTATCATTCTATATGTTGGACACGGAGACAAAGCACAGGGGATCGAGACTGTTATGACATGGCTGGCTGTGATCGGATCCCTCATGTTACTGATTACCTTTTTTACGACTAAAGAAAGAATCATTCCCAAGCCGGAGCAGAAATCAAGTCTGAAAGAAGATTTAAAAGATTTATTCCAGAACAGGCCATGGATTATTATGCTTACCGTGACCGCATTTATATTCATCACGCTGGCCATGAAAGGAGGATCTTATGTATATTATTTTAACAACTATGTGGATGAAAATGCCCTGAAGAACTTTATTTCACCCATTACAGCATTCTTTAATTCTGCAGGGATGAATTTCTTCGGGGAAGACCCGAAGTCTGCAGGGTTCGGATTGTTTAATGCAGGAGGAATTGTAATGATGATTATAGGAATTACCTTCTCTAAAAAACTGGCAGACCGGTTTGGAAAACGGGATACTTTTATCGCTTCATTATTTATCTCTACACTTTTCATTCTGTTCTTTATATTTTATCCTCCGAAAGCAGTGGGAATTATGTTCCTGTCGCAGATTTTACACGGATTCTTTTACGGGATCAGCACGCCGCTTTTGTGGGCTATGATTGCTGATGTGGCCGACTATTCGGAATGGAAAAATAACCGCAGGGCTACCGCTATTATCTTTTCTGCCATGATGGTAGGACTGAAAGTTGGTCTCAGCATCGGAAGCTCTCTGGTAGCTTTGATTATAGGAAAATACGGATACATCTCCGTACACGGAAGCGAACAGGTGATTCAGCCTGAAACAGTGGCGGCAGGAGCCCAAATGCTTGTGAGTATTTTCCCGTCCATACCGTTTTTCATTGCCTGCGGACTGCTTTTATTCTACAAAATCAACAAAAAAATGGAAGTTCAGATTGAAAAAGATCTGGCTGAAAGAAGAAAATAAAACGATTACTATGAAACGTATTTTAATTGGTTGGGCGGTTATTACCGCTTCCGGGCTGTCGGCGCAGAAATCTGGCAGTACATTAAAAAAAGCATTTCAGGATAAATTCTATATCGGAACTGCCATGAGCCTTCCACAGATTGACGGAACAGATCAGAAAGCTGCAGCGATTATCAAAAAACAATTCAGCTCTGTTGTTGCTGAAAATTGCATGAAATCGATGTTTCTGCAGCCTCAGGAAGGAAAGTTCTTCTTTGATGATGCCGATAAATTTGTTGATTTCGGGATGCAAAACAATATGTTCATCATCGGACATACGTTAATCTGGCATTCCCAGCTTCCAAAATGGTTTTTTGTGGACAGCAACGGAAAAGATGTTTCTCCGGAAGTATTGAAGCAGCGCATGAAAAACCACATTACAACCGTAGTTTCCCGTTACAAAGGAAAAGTAAAAGGATGGGATGTGGTCAATGAGGCTATTCTTGAAGACGGATCCTACAGAAAAAGTAAATTTTATGAAATCCTGGGTGAAGATTTTATTCCTTTGGCGTTTCAGTATGCACAGGAAGCCGATCCCAATGCAGAATTATATTACAACGATTATAATGAATGGTACCCTGAAAAGGTAAAAACAGTCATTACAATGGTTGAAAAACTTAAGTCAAGAGGAATCCGTATTGATGGAGTAGGAATGCAGGCCCATGTCGGGATGGATAACCCTTCCATCGATGAATATGAAAAAGCAATTCTGGCATATTCCAATGCCGGAGTTAAGGTCAATATCACAGAACTGGAAATCAGTGCACTGCCTTCTCCATGGGGAAGCTCTGCCAATGTTTCGGATACTGTTGCCTATCAGAAAGAAATGAATCCTTACACCACAGGACTTCCCAAAGAAGTAGAAATGAAATGGGAAAAACGTTACCTCGATTTCTTTGGTTTATTTTTGAAACATAAAGATAGAATAAGAAGGGTCACCTTATGGGGGGTAACCGACAAGCAGTCCTGGAAAAATGATTTTCCGGTAAAAGGAAGAACAGATTATCCGTTACTGTTTGACAGAAAAGACCAGGATAAACCTGTAGTACAAAAAATAATAAAGCTGGCAGAGAAAAATTAAATCAATAGAATTTTTACTTAATGAAAAAATCAAAATATTTATTCCCGGAAGATTATATGGCAGACCCTTCCGTTCACGTTTTTGAAGATAAAATCTATATCTATCCTTCTCACGACCGCGAAAGCGGAATTGAAGAAAATGATAACGGAGACCATTTTGACATGAATGATTACCATGTCTTCTCAATGGATGATGTGGACAGCGGAGAAATTAAAGACCATGGCGTAGTTCTTTCGGTAAAAGATATTCCTTGGGCGGGGAGACAGCTTTGGGATTGCGATGTTGCCTTCAAAGACGGCAAATATTATATGTACTTTCCTCTGAAGGATCAGAATGACATTTTCAGAATCGGTGTTGCTGTGAGCGACAAACCTTACGGTCCTTTCGTTCCTGAGAAACATCCGATGATGGGAAGCTACAGCAT
Organism: Chryseobacterium amylolyticum; assembly: GCF_051011775.1. NCBI lineage: Bacteria > Pseudomonadati > Bacteroidota > Flavobacteriia > Flavobacteriales > Weeksellaceae > Chryseobacterium > Chryseobacterium amylolyticum. The sequence goes on along the minus strand of NZ_JBPCHX010000001.1, from coordinate 339,677 downwards.
CGATCCCTGCATTTTTGAAGATAAAGGAAAATATTATATGTATTTCGGAGGAATCTGGGGTGGACAATTGCAGCGCTACAGAGATAATAAAGCACTTGAATCTGCTGTAATTCCCGAAAATAATGAACCTGCAATCCACTCAAAGGTGGCTCTACTAAGCGATGATATGCTTGAATTTGCGGAAGCTCCTAAAGACGTCGTGATCACCGATGAAAACGGAAAACCACTGCTTCATGGTGATAAGCACCGCTTTTTTGAAGCATCATGGATGCATCAGTACAATGGTACATATTATTTCTCTTATTCTACAGGAGACACCCACCTGATTTGCTATGCAACCGGGGATAACCCTTACGGACCGTTTACTTTTCAGGGGGAAATTCTTACTCCGGTGGTAGGATGGACAACCCATCACAGCATCGTGGAGTTTAAAGGAAAATGGTACCTGTTTTTCCATGATTCTGTTCCGAGTGGCGGTAAAACATGGCTGAGAAGTATGAAAGTAATTGAACTGGAATACGATCAGGAGGGCAAAATCAAGACGATTGAAGGTCTGGAAGACCGGTCATAGTCATCTTTAATAACTTAAAATTTTTCAATGCGATATCTGAGATTCAACATTCTATTTTTTCTGATCATTCCGTTACTGGTTTTTGCGGAGGACGGAAGTCAGCTCTGGCTTCGGTTTCCTGCAAAGAACGGAATATCGGCAGATCAAATTATTGCCAAAGGCAGCAGTCCAACCCTGAATATTGCCAGAAAAGAGCTGGGCAGCCACTGGCAGGGACAGGCGGTGGAACTTCGTACAGAAAAAAAAGACAAAAACCTGAAAGACGGTTACAGGATTGTTTCCACGCCTGAAAAAATCGTTATTTCTGCAGGAAAAGAAATAGGATTGTTGTACGGGGTCTATCATATCTTACGATTGCAGCAGACAAAAGCAGATCTGTCTCATTTAAATACTGTTGAAAAACCATCATACGATGTAAGAGTTCTGGATCATTGGGATAATCTCGACGGAAGTATTGAAAGAGGATATGCCGGAAGATCACTCTGGAAATGGGAAGATTTACCGGGTAAAATTTCTCCGCGCTATGAAGAATATGCAAGAGCGAATGCTTCAATAGGAATCAATTCCGTTGTTTTGAATAACGTGAACGCATCACCCAATATGCTTAGGGAAGATTATCTTAAAAAAGTAAAGGTTCTGGCTGATATTTTCAGGCCTTATGGCATTAAAGTATATCTTTCCGTCAATTTTTCTTCACCTAAAGTGCTGGGCGGATTACAAAATTCAGATCCGTTGAATAAAGACGTACAAAAATGGTGGAAAGATAAAGCTGCTGAAATTTACAGGTTAATTCCCGATTTCGGCGGATTTTTGGTGAAAGCCAACTCCGAAGGGCAGCCCGGACCTCAGGATTACGGAAGAACCCATGCAGACGGAGCCAATATGATGGCAGATGCCCTGAAACCTTACAATGGGATCGTCATGTGGAGAGCCTTTGTCTACAGCCCGAGCAAAGACGACAGAGCCAAACAGGCTTACCTTGAGTTTGTTCCTCTGGACGGTAAATTCAAAGATAATGTGATTATTCAGATCAAAAATGGTCCGGTTGATTTTCAGCCGCGTGAAGCATTTAATCCTCTTTTCGGTGCCTTAAGAAAGACTTCCGAAATGGTAGAATTTCAGATCACCCAGGAATATCTGGGCTTTTCAAATCATCTCGTTTATCTGGCCCCTTTATTCAAGGAAACACTGGATAGCGACACTTATTCTGACGGCCAGGGTTCTACGATTGCTAAAATCACAGACGGTACTTTAAGACCCGCAAAAATTACAGCTATCTCTGCCGTTGCCAATATCGGGGAGGATACCAACTGGACGGGACATCATTTTGCTCAGGCCAACTGGTATGCATTCGGGAGATTAGCATGGAATCATCAGCTGAGTTCAGAGCAGATTGCCGATGAATGGATCAAAATGACCTTCACAGACGATCAGAACTTCCTGAATCCGGTAAAAGAAATCATGCTTTCATCCAGAGAAACTGCTGTAGATTATATGATGCCGTTAGGGTTACACCATATCTTTGCGGGAGGACATCACTATGGACCTGAACCATGGGGTGACTATAAAGGCGGAAGACCGGACTGGTCACCTGTCTACTACCATCAGGCTGATGCCCAGGGATTGGGTTTTAACAGGACAAAAACAGGAAGCAATGCGGTTTCACAGTATTTTCCACCGCTTAATGAAAGATACGGGAATATCTCAACCTGCCCGGAAAATCTTATTCTGTGGTTTCATCATGTTCCTTGGGAGTATACGATGAAAGATGGAAAATCGCTGTGGGATAAACTGTGCTATACGTATGATTCCGGGGTGAAAAAGGTAAGGGATTATCAGAAAACCTGGGATAGAATGGAACCTTATATAGATAAACAAAGGTTTGCTGATGTTCAGTCAAAGCTTAAAATTCAATCTAAGGATGCGGTATGGTGGAAAGATGCCTGTCTACTTTACTTTCAGACTTTTTCCAAAAAACCGATTCCTTATGACATAGAGCGTCCTGTTCATGAACTGGAAGATCTGAAAAAGATTAAACTGAGCATGGGTCACCACAATTAAAAAATGAGGCAGCTCTTTTTCCTGATTGGAAATGAGCTGCCTCAAAACAATAAACTGTAAGTAAAATTTTAATCCAAAAATAATTTGGAATGATCGATAGGTCAATCTATCTGTATATTCCGTTTTATCGGAGAGAAATTATCTTATTAAAAACATTTCCGTTTTCTTCAACCTGGATGATGTATTGGTCTGCGGTTTTAGGATCAAGATCAAAAGTGATATCCACTTTGCCGTCAGCATATTTTTTATTTGAAGTATAGTACGTTGTATTGGAAAGATCATATACTGAAATGCTTACAGGTCCTTTTACATCAGACATGTGAAGTTTGGCCATATGCCCGGAAATCGTATATTCAGGCTTATGCACAGCGCTTACAGGTGTTTTTTCCACCTCCATTACATTATCAGCATTGATTTTGATTTTGTATTTCTCTATCTTCGTTTCTGATTCTGCTACCAGATAATACGTCCCCGGTGTAAAACTTTGAAAATCATACGTTTTGATCACATGGTCTCCATCTGCAAGATTTTCTGAAAACAGCTCGTCATGGGCAGTGTTATAGACAAAAACAGAAACACTTTTAGCATTTGAAAGCTCAAAGTTTAACGTTTTGGCCTCTACGTTTCCAAAGGAAAGGGAAAAATCTCTGTCCTTGCTCATTACATTTGCTGAGAACAATAAGGTTCCTGCAAAAAATACGGCTTTTAATAATGTGCTCATGGGTTAAGGCTTTTAGGATTACTATTGCAAAGCTATGGCAGCAATAATTCCCAGGCTATAATTAAATTTTCATATTGATGTACTATATTAACCTTGTTGATTGATATAAATGTATTATTTGTTAATTTTGCATATGAAATCATTTGTTTTGCACTATGAAACATGTAAATCCTTCTTTTGAGGCGATAAGGCCCACCATAGGAAGCAGTTTTACCAGCCTGAAATTTCTCACCAATGAGAATATAAAATCCCATGTCTGGCATTACCATCCTGAGATTGAGCTGATCTTTGTATGCAAAGGTTCCGGGAAAAGGCAGATCGGAAGCAGTATTTCCTATTTTTCAGAGGGAGACCTTGTGCTGATAGGAAGCAATCTTCCGCATTGCGGACTGACCAATGAAAGTACGCATAATGAGTATGAAATGGTGATCCAGTTTAAACCTGATTTTTTAGGAGAACCTATCTGGGATATACCGGAGATGCAAAGGATTTCTGCTCTGCTTGAAAAATCAAAGGCAGGAATCGTCTTCGGGGAAGAGGTGAAGAAAAAAATAGGAAAAGAGATTACTGAGATGCATGAAACCTCCTCACTGGACAAGCTGTGCAGATTTCTGAAAATATTGGACGAACTTTCTGTGACTCAGGATTACAGGATTTTAAATGCGGGAAAATATTACCTTCAGACCCAGGTGGAAGACAATGAAAGGATCAATCTTATATTCAATTATGTTAAAGATCACTTCAAAGAAGCCATAACCCTCGAAGAAATGGCTGATCTTGCCAATATGAAAGTACCGTCTTTTTGTCGCTACTTTAAAAAAATTACCAATAAAACTTTTACGCAGTTTGTTAATGAATACAGAATTACCCATGCCCTCAAACTTCTGGCAGAACAGCCTTTAAGCATCACGGAAGTCTGCTTTCAATCGGGGTTCAACAACTTCAGTTATTTTAACAGGACTTTTAAAGAATACATCCAGAAAAGTCCTTCACAATACCGTAAAGAATTTAATTATTTTATGGAGTAATTCACAGTTGGATTTAAAAATAAGGCACTGTTTTGGAATGTATTGAAATATAAGTGTATATTTAACACTTATAAACAATATTTGTAAAGTATAATTTCTCTGTTATAAATTCAGTAGTTTTATACTTGAGATCCCCAGGATCTGTTTGATCAGATAAGATTGATATGCATGAACAGTTAATCAACCCAACCCTACAAAAGTTTAGGACCGAATTCAAAGAAGAGGCTGAACATATTTTCCTTTCTCCCGGTAGAATAAATATTATCGGTGAGCATGTAGACTATAGCGATGGCTTCGTATTGCCTGCTGCCATAGACAAATACATCTGTTTTGCTGTCCGCAGACGGCCAGAGACCAATTTCTGCAGGATCATTGCCAAAGATCTGGGAGAAGAATATACATTTGATGTCACAAAGAAGGTAAAGCCGGTACAGCAGATGTGGATGAACTATATTCTGGGCGTTTTCAGCCAGCTGCAGCAACAGGAAAATCAATTTTGCGGAATGGAAATTGTTTTCAGCAGCACCATTCCGATGGGATCAGGACTTTCTTCCTCGGCTGCTCTTGAATGCGGTTTTGCCTATATCCTCAATGAACTTTTTGATCTTCATCTCACCAGAAAAGAAATCGCAGTGATCGGACAAAAATCAGAACATACTTTTGCAGGAGTTCAGTGCGGAATTATGGATCAGTTTGCCTCCGTTTTCGGGAAGGAAAATAAGGTCATTATGCTCGACTGTAATTCCCTGGAACATCAATATTTTGATGCTGACCTTAAAGGATACAGCTTATTGCTTTTTGACAGCTGTGTAAAACATAGTCATCTGACATCCGGATATAATGAGAGGCGTAAAGATGTAGAACACGGTAAAAAAGTCTTATGGAAAAAATTCCCTGAAGTAAAGAAGTTCCGGGATTTTACCGCAACTATGCTTGGCACTGTTAAAGAGGAAATGGGAAGTATTTCACACAAAAGATGCCTCTACTTACTGAAAGAAATTAAGAGGGTAGAAATGGCGGCAAAAGCTATTTCAGAAGGAAATATTGAATATCTGGGAAGACTTCTCACGGAAACCCATGCCGGGCTGTCCACTGAATTTGAAGTCAGCTGTAATGAGCTGGATTTTTTGGTTGAAAACACATTGCAGCAGGAAGGTGTACTGGGAGCAAGAATGATGGGAGGAGGTTTCGGAGGGTGCAGCATCAACCTGATTCAGGAAGATAAAGCTGAAAAAGTAATGCAGGCTATCAGTGAAAAATATCTTGAACATTTTAATATCCAGATGAAAGTTTACCAGGTTAAAATTTCAGACGGGATAAAAGAATACACCAATGAATACATCATTTGACCCTAAAAAACATCCCCACAGAAGATACAATCCTCTTTTGGATGAATGGTTACTGGTTTCTCCACAGCGGGCAAACCGTCCATGGCAGGGGCAGAGAGAAGAATCGGCAGAAGAAAACCGTCCCGAATATGATCCGCAATGCTATCTCTGTTCAGGAAATATCCGTGCTAACGGAGACCGCAACCCTGAGTACAAGGGAACTTACGTCTTTAACAATGACTTTGGAGCATTGCTGAATGAAGAAGTTGAGTTTTCTGAAAATCATTCCGGATTTTTTACCCTTCTTCCGGAACGCGGGATCAACAGGGTGGTTTGTTTTTCCGAAAATCACAGTCTTACCTTGCCCGAAATGCCTGTGGAACACATCAAAAATGTGGTGGATGTATGGCAGGAGCAGTTCAATGAACTGGCTGCTCTGGACCATATCAATTATGTGCAGATTTTTGAAAATAAAGGAAGCATTATGGGCTGCAGCAACCCACATCCGCACGGCCAGATATGGGCACAGTCGTCCATTCCGGCAATGGTTCAGAAAACCCAGAATCAGCTGAAATCTTATTTTGAAAAAAATAAAAGAACATTACTGGAAGATTATCTTGAGCAGGAAATCACCGCTGGTGAGCGCATCGTGACAGAAAATGAACACTTTGCCGCATTGGTACCGTTTTGGGCATCGTGGCCATACGAAACAATGATGATCAGCAAACAGAAAAGAGAAAATATTGCGGCATTTTCTGAAGCAGAAAAAGAATCTTTTGCAGCCATACTCAAGGATCTGACCACAATATATGACAACCTTTTTGAAACGTCATTTCCTTATTCTGCAGGAATTCACCAGTCTCCTACAGATGGCAAAGAACATCCGGAATGGCATTTTCATATGCACTTTTATCCTCCGCTGCTCAGAAGTGCGGAAGTTAAAAAGTTTATGGTAGGATACGAAATGCTGGCTGAGCCTCAACGGGATATCACCCCGGAACAAAGTGCCACAATATTAAGAAACCTTTCCACCATTCATTACAAGAAAAAATAATAAATCAATATCTTTGAAAAGAATAAGCAAATTATGATGCTGCCAGGTACAGAATTTCGCTTTTCCCAATAAAATTATGGAACAGATTAAATTAATTGTGACGGACATGGATGGAACGTTTCTCAACTCCAGCCATGAAATGAGCCCTGAGTTTTCAGAAGTTTATAAAGAACTGAAAAAAAGAAATATTGTATTTGTGCCCGCAAGCGGAAGACAGATGCCGGGTATTACCCATTATTTCGGAGAGATAGAAAGTGAGATCGGTTTTATTGCTGAAAACGGAGGGTACGTGATCTATAAAGACCAGGAGCTTTTCGCCGATACGCTGGAATACAAATATATTGTTGACATCATTAAAGCTGTCCGTGAAATACCGGGTGCCAAAGCCGTATTGTCAGCTAAAAAAATGGCGTATTACGAAACCGAAGATCAGCAGTTTGTAGACTTTTTCTCAAAATACTATACTGAAAACATGAAGAAGGATGACCTGACGGAAAAAATTGATGATACCGCCTTTAAGATAGCAGTTTATCATCCTGAAGGTTCTGAAAAGTATTTGTATCCGGCGCTGAAAAGATTTGAAGAATTCGGTCTGGAAGTAGTGGTTTCAGGAGCATATTGGCTGGATGTTATGAATAAGGATATCAATAAAGGAAATGCCCTGAAAATTCTCCAGAAATCGCTGGGCATCTCTCCTGAAAATACGATGGCTTTCGGGGATTATATGAACGATATAGAAATGCTGAAGAATGCCAAATATTCATACGCCATGCAAAATGCCCATCCGAATGTAAAGCAGGTGGCTAATTTTGAAGCATGTACCAATGACAGCTTCGGAGTTTTAAAAACGATTAAGGATTATCTGCATTTGAATTAATGCAACCAAATAATACCAATTAAACTAATAATTATGAATACATCAACCGGCAGAAAACCCGCTAAGACCTGCTATGAGCATATCGGCGGAAAATTAGGGCAGCTTCTTTTAGAACAATTTGTTGAGAAAGGCTGGATTGCCAAGGAAAATCCTGCAGACCGTCATTATTATATTACCGAAAAAGGGCAGGAAGAATTTACAAAACTGGGTCTTGACCTGTCACAAATAAAGGAAGAATAATAGCTACCATAGCAGCTTTCCGGTATACAAACTATTAATACTATTATTAAAAAAATCAGACATATGTCTGATTTTTTTGTTTTTAAGCATGCAGCCATTAATGCATGGCTGCATGCTTTTCATATAAATTACAATAGATGAATCATAAAACTACGATATTTCGTAGTGTAATTTACTGACTGTTTTTATTAATGTGCTGAAAGCCAATTTCTTTATTGTTTTGGGTTGTTTTTTGGCATTATGCTCATAAGTTTAATTCAAAAAATAGTACAACAATGAGCACATTAACATTAAAAGACGGAACAGAAATTTTTTACAAAGATCAGGGGCAGGGACCTGTATTAATGTTTCACCACGGCTGGCCTTTATCATCAGACGATTGGGATGCACAGGTGATCTTCTTTTTACAGAAAGGCTACAGAGTGGTTACCCATGACAGAAGAGGCCACGGACGCTCCAGCCAGAACATCTACAATCACACTATTGAACAATACGCTTCTGATGCCGCAGAACTGGTTGAATTCTTAGATCTGAAAGATGTTGTACACATCGGACACTCAACAGGTGGTGGTGAAGTAATCCGTTATGTCAACAAATATTCCAATGGAAGAGCTAAGAAAGCAGTTCTTATCAGTGCCATTCCACCGGTAATGGTGAAGAGTGAGACGAATCCTGACGGTGTTCCTATGGAAGTTTTTGACAACATCAGGGAACAGACGATGAACAACAGAAACCAGTTTTATTACGACCTTACTATTCCTTTCTACGGTTACAACAGAGAAGGTGCTGATGTAAAGGACGGAGTACAGAGAAACTGGTGGAGACAGGGACTGATGGGTGGCATTGTTGCTCATTATGACGGGATCAAAGCCTTTTCAGAAACCGATTTAACCGAAGATTTAAAAGCTGTGGATATTCCGGTATTGGTTCTTCATGGTGAAGATGACCAGATCGTACCGATTGAAAATTCAGCAATAAAATCAGCCAAATTACTGAAGAATGGAAAGCTGATCACCTATCCTGGTTTCCCTCACGGTATGCCGACGACAGAGCATCCTACCATCAACAAAGATATTTTAGCTTTTATCACAGAATAATCAGCATTCTTTACAAATGAATACGATACAGCCAGCTTTTGATACGTTGACTGAGGCCGTTCAGTGGCTTAATCAAAACGGATATACAGAAGATTTTAACCTTAAAAATGATTGCATCAGGCTCAATAACTTTCTTGATGTCTCTCCGGAAGATTTTAAAATACGATACACATTCCGCTTTGAAGGAGATACCGATCAGGGAGATGAAGAAGTAGTCTACGGCATCGCTTCCGACAAGTATTCTGTGAAAGGCATCCTGACGAGCGCTTACGGAATCTATGCTGATACTGTAAGTACAGAACTCATCAGAAAACTATCATCCCATTAATTTAACCCCAATTATTTAAATAAAATAAACTTTATGAAACCATCATCAAAACTACTTTCTCCTGAAAATCATGCACTGGTACTGATTGATTTCGAAGGACAAATGGCATTTGCAACCAAAAGTATCTCTATGAACGAACTGCGTAATAATGTTGCGGTACTGTGTGGGGCATCCAAAATATTCAATGTTCCTACCATCGTTACTACGGTTGCAGAACAAAGCTTTTCAGGTCCTGTTTTCCCGGAAATCGAGGAAGCATATCCTATGGCAACCTCAGGGTATATCGACAGAACTACTATGAATACATGGGAAGATGAAGCTGCTTATAAAGCAATTGTAGGAACACAGAAACAGAAGCTGGTTTTCGCAGGATTATGGACAGGCGTTTGTATTGTGGGTCCTGCATTATCTGCACTTGAGGAGGGCTATGACGTGTATGTCATTACCGATGCCTGTGGCGATGTGAGTGATGAGGCGCATGAAAGGGCTGTGCAGAGAATGATCCATTCAGGAGTAAAGCCTATGACTTCCATTCAGTATATCCTGGAACTTCAGAGAGACTGGGCACGTCAGGAAACCTATGGTCCTGTAACTGACCTTATGAAAAAATATGGGGCTTCTTACGGATTAGGAATCCATTATGCTCATCATATGCTGAATCATTAATATAATATACCATTTTCAATGTTGAAATCTGCACCTTCAATACTGTTTTTAAAAGCTTTTATCATGACCGTTCTTGTATGTTCTGAAACTTTATCGTCCCAGAGCTTTAAACTTCTGCGGTATGATGAAAATTATGAATATCTGAAAGATTCCACAAAGAGCTTTTATGATAACATTAAATATCTTCCTCTCAATAAAAAGAAAGATATCTATCTCTCATTGGGTGGCGAAGCAAGGTATGAATATGTGGATTTCAGCAATGAAGATTGGGGCAGGCTTAACATAGGGCACAACGACTTTTTTCTTCAGCGCTATGACCTTCATGCAGACTGGCATTTCGGGAAAAACTTCAGAATATTTTCACAGATCAGAAGCGCTTTGCAAAACGGAAGAAAAAACGGTTCAAGAGGCATTGATGAAGACCAGCTGAGTATTCAGAATCTCTTTCTGGATGCAGGTTTGGTGAACAGGGGAGATCAGAAGCTGATAGTGAGACTGGGAAGACAGGAGCTGGACTACGGTTCCGGCAGATTAATTTCTGTAAGGGAAGGGCCGAATGCAAGGCTGTCTTTTACAGGAGCCAAAATCATGTATTCCTATAAAAATGTTTCTTTAGATGCTTTTGCGATGATGGCAGACTCTGTCAATACCGGAGTTTTTGATAATACCATTTCAAAGCAGCTTAACCTTTGGGGACTTTATTCCAAAATTATTATTCCTGAAGCCGGAAATCTGGATCTCTATTACCTCGGCATCCGAAGAGACGAATCTGTTTTTGAAGCAGGAACAGCCAGAGAAAAAAGGCATACGGTCGGCGGAAGACTCTGGAAATATGGCGGCGGATTTATCTATAACCTGGAAGCTGCCTATCAGTTTGGACGTTTTGGAAACGAAAAGATCAGTGCCTGGACGGGCTCTGTGGATGTAGGGTACCTCTTTGAAAACCTTACATTCAAGCCAAGCATCAATCTGAGAAACGATTATATATCAGGAGATCATTCTAAAAATGACGGAAAGCTCAATACCTTTAATCCTTTATATCCGAAAGGAGGGTATTTCGGCTTCAGCCCGCAGGTGGGACCTGTCAATTTAATTGATATTCATCCGTATATGACCCTTGATCTGACTTCCAAACTCAAAATGCAGCTGGATGTTGTCTTCAACTGGCGATATTCCCTGAATGACGGAGTTTACCGGCCAAGCGGCGCATTGAACCGGCCCGGAAGCAGCTCAGATAAAAGGTATATCGGAACGGCTTATTTAACCAGCTTTACCTATAATTTCAACAAGCATTTCTCTCTGGTGAGCGGACTTCAGTATTTCCACAAAGGGCCTTTTATTGAAGATATCATTCAGGATGCAAAAAGCGGTGTTTTCTGGAATATCAGGCTGGGATTCAAATTTTAATCATTACTAAATCATTTATTATGCAAAATTCAATTTCAAAATACATCAATTGGTCAAAAGCATTCTTTACAGCATTGATGTTGGCAACTGCGGGAACCCACTTCGTTTCAGCACAGGCTGCCGCAGAAAAAACAGCTATTGGAACCTCAAAAACATGGGGAACCGTTGACGGTATTTCTGTTGTAGGACTGGTTCAGGGTCCTTCTGCCGCCAAAGCAGATTTACAGATCGCCTGTGTTTTCGAGTATACGGAAGGCGATATTTTCAATCCGCCGGCGCTTCCCAAAGAACTGAACGGAATGGTTCATCTGGATGAAGCACTCAAAGGAATAATTACAGAAGTCCGTAAAAAAGGACAGTTCAAAGGACACGCTTTGGAAACCTTATTAATTAATCCTCCGAAAAGAAGCCTTGCCTCAGGGAAATTATTGCTGATCGGGCTGGGAAACAGAAATTCTTTCGATGCCGAACTCATGAAAGAAGTAGGAAGTGTTGCCATGAGAGAAGCTTTGAAACTGCAGGTACATACCGTATCATTTGCCAGCGATATCAAAGATGCCGGAATTGATTCTCCAACCGCTTTAGTGGCAGAAAATGTGGTTTTGGGCGCTTTTGATGCCTACCGTACACAGTCTTATTTAAATAGTCAGCATTTATCCGATACAATAAAACTAAAAAAACTGATTCTGCTGGCCGGGCCGTCATTTTTCACCGTTGCCGGAGGAGGAATTCAGGATGCTATTTCAACGTTGAACACCAAATAATTAAAGATGAAAGCAGATCTTATTGTATACAACGGAAAAATACACACTTTCAATAAAGAAACTCCGGAAGTTTCTGCAGTAGCCATTAAAGACGGGAAAATTATTGCGGTTGGAAATGACGGACTGGCAGACCAGTTCGCAGATGAATCCACGGAACTGATTGATCTTAAGAAGAAAAGAGTGGTGCCGGGAATCAATGATTCTCACATCCATCTGATTCGTGGCGGATTGAATTACAATCTGGAATTAAGATGGGATGGCGTTCCTTCACTGGCTGATGCGCTCAGAATGTTAAAAGACCAGGTAGACCGTACACCTTCCCCGCAATGGGTTCGTGTGGTAGGAGGATGGTCCGAATTCCAGTTTGCAGAAAGAAGGATGCCAACCCTGGAGGAAATTAATGCTATCGCTCCCGAAACACCTGTTTTTATCCTGCATTTATACGACAGGGCTTTAATGAACAGAGCTGCATTAAAAGCAGTAGGATTTACCAGGGATACCCCGGCTCCGGCAGGCGGACATATTGAAAGAGATGCTAACGGAGAACCCACAGGGTTGATTATTGCCACACCCAACGCCATGATCTTATATTCAACACTGGCAAAAGGCCCGAAGCTTTCTTACGAACACCAGCTGAATTCTACCCGACATTTTATGACAGAACTGAACCGGTTCGGAATTACCAGCCTCATTGATGCCGGCGGAGGATTTCAGAATTTCCCGGACGACTATCAGGTGGTTAATGAGCTGAATGAGAAAAAACAGCTTACCGTAAGGATCGCCTATAATCTTTTTACCCAGAAACCTAAACATGAATTTGAAGATTTCAGTGATTGGATCGACACCGTAAAATTATATCAGGGCGATGACATGTACCGTCACAACGGGGCAGGAGAGATGCTGGTATTTTCGGCAGCAGATTTTGAAGACTTTCTGCAGCCAAGACCCGATCTGCCTGAAAATATGGAAGCAGATCTTGAAAAAGTAGTCCGCTTACTGGTAGAAAACCGCTGGCCATTCAGGCTTCACGCCACCTATAATGAAAGCATCACCCGTTTTTTAAATGTTTTTGAAAAAGTAAACCGGGATATTCCTTTCAATGGTCTTCCATGGATTTTTGATCATGCAGAAACCATTGATGAAAAAAATATCGAACGGGTGAAAATGCTTGGCGGCGGAATCGCTATCCAGAGCAGAATGGCTTACCAGGGAGAATATTTTGCAGACCGTTATGGTTCCCCGGCAGCAGAAAGTACACCACCCGTGAAAAAAATGCTGGAAATGGGAGTTCCTGTAGGAGGAGGCTCGGATGCCACGAGAGTAAGCAGTTACAATCCTTGGGTTTCCATGTATTGGCTGACCGCAGGAAAAACTGTTGGCGGACTTCAACTGTATCATGAAACAAAGCTGGACAGGTCAACTGCACTGGAACTGTATACAAAAGGCAGTGCATGGTTCTCTCAGGAACAGCAGAAAAAAGGCGATATCAGAGTGGGAATGTTTGCCGATCTGGCAGTTCTTGATCAGGATTATTTCACGGTTGATGATGAAGAGATCAAAAATATTGAAGCGGAAATGACCATTGTAGACGGGAAAATTGTCTATGCAAAAGGAACCTTTTCATCCTATGCACCGCCATCTATTCCTGTGCTTCCGGATTGGTCTCCAACGAATCTTTATAACGGATATTACCCTACCGGAGGACATTTTCAGAAAGAAATCGAAAAAAATGCGAAACAGGATTTAAAAGCTCCGTTAGCTTCGCAGATTCACAGCTGTGCAGGAAGCTGCGATATTCACCATCATAACCATAACCAGGCAAGAATGAGCAATGTGCCCGTTAATAATTACCATACATTCTGGGGAGCCTTAGGCTGTTCGTGTTTTGCTTTTTAAATATCAGTATATATGGAAATTTTAAAACAGATCCTTTCATCGGATTTAGGCTCATCATTCAATGATGCTTCATTTCTGGTTTTCCGGGTACTCCTTGCCATTCAGCTGTTCAGAGTGCATGGTTTAAAGAAATTCAGGCTGGAAAACGGACAGAGGGAAGTGATTCCAAATCCTCTGGGATTGCCTGATCAACTCAATGCCATCGTTGCATCATTGGCCGATCTGGTGGTTCCGTTTCTGATCATTTTAGGATTGGGAACCAGGCTTGCGGTTTTACCGACAATCGGGGTGACGGCTATCGGATATTTTGTGGTTCACAGAAAAGATTCACCGGAAGTGCGGGACGTTCCTTTCATGTACACCCTTTCCCTGTTACTGGTTCTTGCATTGGGAGCAGGAAGATATTCACTAGATTATTACTTATTAAATACATTATAAAATGAAAACTTCAATCGGAATTAAAAACGAAAATTTAGCAAAAGTTGCTGAAGTATTGATTACCACTTTAGCAGATGAATTTGTATTGTATACCAAAACAAAAAAAGCGCACTGGAATGTGGAAGGACCGGACTTTTACAATAAACACCTGTTTTTCGAGGCACAATACGGACAGCTGGACGACATCATCGATGATCTGGCAGAAAGAATCAGGACACTGGGACATTACGCACCGGCCACTTTAAGAGAATATCTTGCATTAACGCATTTGTCTGAGCATCATCTGGAATCGAATGACAGCCTGACTTACATCAGGGCACTTCTTTCCGACCATGAAAGTATCATCATTCATCTTCGTGAAAATATTGAAAACTTCGCTGTCGAATTCCGTGATTCAGGGACAAGTGACTACATCACAGGATTACTGGAAACTCATGAGAAAATGGCCTGGATGCTCCGTTCACATTTACAATAAAAAAATGGAAGTAAAACATAATATCGGTTTTGTCACCTTATTGTTAACCATGATTGCCGGATATTGCGATACCGTGACTTTTGTATCGGCAGATGCCCTTTTTTCGGCCCATGTTACGGGAAACTTTATTGTCTTTGCCTATCAGTTTGTGAAAGGATCGGATATTCATGCCTGGGTAAAGCTGCTTACTTTTCCGGTCTTTATTCTTGCGGTTATGGCAGGAGGAAGAATCGCCGGAAAAGTCATCAACCATTATACCCTGTTGTTCTGGGAAGGAGCATTGCTTTTGTCGGCCGGAATTATTGTTGCCGTTTTCAGTTACTATGGAACATTTTCAGAAACCGTGATGTATACTGTGGCTATGATTACCGTTTTTGCAATGGGACTTCAGAATGCTTTCGGAAAACTCTATGCAAAGGAAACCCATGGCCCGACTACGATGATGACAGGAAATGTAACCCAGGCCTCCCTGGATTTCGGAACGCTGTTGTCAAACGGTTTTCACCACCCTGATGCATGGGCAAGCCTGAAGAAGCAGCTGGTTACCATACTTGGATTTCTGGTAGGCTGTTTTTTAGGGGCTTATGCAGGAAAACAATATGGGTTGGTAACATTGGTTTTACCCGGACTGGCAATGATCATCTGCTATTTTTACCACCGTAAAAACTAGCACAGGACTATGGCAGATTACAGGATAATAGATTACCTTTAAAAAATGAATTTCAGTCTTTATTTTTTATCTAAAAATCTACTTAAAATAGTATGTTTTTCGTTGATTTTGATGTTTTCATGCAATATAAAAGCACAGACTCAAGAAAATCCTGCACTGTTGAGAAAACAGATTTCCTCTTCCGCCAATACCGCTCAGAAAATCACTTTATTGCTGCGCCTGAGTGACTATTACATTACCAAAAAAGGAGAGTTGAAAACTGATCTCGACAGTGCCGCTATTCTGAACAGACAGGCAAAAGCACTCAATATGAAATCCGGGGATCCGATGTCTGCCGGAAAAATCATCTTTCTGGAGGCTAAAATAGATAAAGAAAGAGGCCGCAAAACGATTGCTTTTTCCAACATGAAACAGGCGCTTTCTTATTTTGAAAACCATCATTTTAAGGAGCAGGCCGGAGAAGCATACAATGAATTATCATATATGTATGACAATAAACCTGAATACTTTGATACTAAAATCAAACTGAAAGAAAAAGCATTGGAACGTTTTAAGAATTCAGGATCAAAACTGAATCAGGCAGGCGTTTTAAAAGATCTTGGTGAGCTTTACTACATCAAAGAAAATTCTGATAAGGCACTGGGCTTGCTCAGGCAGTCCCTGTCTGTTTATCAGTCCGTTAAATTCAAAGAATTGCAGAGTGTTTATAATCTTATCTCCCAGGTCGAAATTCAGAAGGCAGATTATGAGGAAGCACTCCGTTATGGTCTTCTGGCAGAAAAAACAGCCGAAAGTGTGAATGATTATTCTTTGCAGATGTGCTCTATTTACAGCAATATAGGAATGGTGTATTATTATCTCCGTAAGAATGACGATGCCATGAAGTATTGGGAAAAATCACTGGCCACGGCAAAGAAAAACAAAGATAACAGCTACATCAGAACGGTGGCCAATAATATTTCTACCATGCTGATCAGGCAGAAAAAGTTTAAGCAGGCCATTACCATGATTCAGGAGTACAGAGAAAAGTATCCCATTGTAGACAAGGATTTTGAAATGTCAGAAAACTATATCCTGTTCAGTACCTACACTATTTTAAAGCAGTTTAACCAAGCTGAGGTCTACTACAAAAAACTGGTAGCCTATTACGGTGAAAATGCGGAAAAAAATAACCAGCAGGCCTCATTGCTGCGAAGCTTTGTTTTCTATCATTACCAGACCCGGAACTTTGATAAAATGTACCGTGAAGCCAGACTTTTTGATTCAATTGCTAAAAATAACGGAAATGATATGCTTCGTTCGGAAAATCATTTAATGTGGTTCAAAGCAGATTCCATACAGGGAAAATACCTTGATGCCATACAGCATTATCAGCTGTACAAGAAACTTTCCGATTCTGTTTTTAACGGTGAAAAAAGCAAGCAGATCAACAGTCTTAAAATTCAGTTTGAGACGGAACAGAAAGATAAAAACATTCAGCTGCTGACCCAGAAAGCCAAACTTCAGGATATTAAGATTGCCAATGACACCTTTATCAGATATGTTTTCATCGGGAGTATTCTGGCGCTGATCCTTTTTGCTGCTTTGCTGTATAACCGTTCAAGGTTAAAAAGCAATGCCAATAAAAACCTGGAACTGAAACGTAAGCAGATTGATGAACAGAACGAACAGCTGAAAAAATTACTTTCCGAGAAAGAATGGCTTTTAAAGGAAATCCATCACAGGGTTAAAAATAACCTGCAGATTGTGATCAGCCTGCTGAATACACAGTCCGCTTATCTCGACAATGAAGATGCCCTGATGGCTATCCAGAACAGCCAGCACAGAATGCATGCGATGTCCCTGATCCATCAGAAGCTTTATCAGTCTGACAATCTTTCAATGATTGACATGTCATGGTATATTTATGAGCTGATTACCTATATCAAAGAATGTTATTCATCTGACAGGAAAATTAATTTTACAGTGGATACCGATAAAGTGTTTCTTGATGTGGCACAGGCCGTTCCGATGGGATTGATCGTCAATGAAGCAGTCAATAATACCGTAAAATATGCGTTTCCGGATGACCGCAAAGGTGAAGTTTCTGTTTCATTTAAAAATACCGGTGAAAACCTTTGTGAACTGAAGATTTCAGATAATGGAGTAGGACTTCCGGAAGATTTTAATATCGAAGAAACAGAATCTTTGGGGATGAATCTGATGCGCGGGCTTACCGATCAGCTGGACGGAACCTTCCATCTCGAAAACAAAGGTGGCTTAAAAGTCACCATTACCTTCAGAAAAAATACAGAAATAACTCCTTCAAATTAAAGGCTGATTATTATGAAAGAAAAAATATTAATTGTAGAAGATGAATTTATTGTAGCCAATGATCTGAAACTGATGCTGATGAAAGCAGGTTACCAGGTTACGGGCATTGCATCTTCAGTGGTTCAGGCCAGAAAACTGATTGCAGACAACAAGCCGGATTGGGTACTTCTTGATATCATTTTAAAAGGTGACCTCACAGGAATTGATCTTGCCTGGGAACTGCGTGAGATGAACCTGCCTTTTCTTTATATTTCAGCCAATACCAACCAGTCTACCCTGGAAGCAGTGAAGGAGACACAGCCCTACGGGTTTATGGTAAAGCCTTTCCGGGAGCGTGATATGATTGTTATGCTTGACATTGCCAGATACCGCTATGATATGGAAAGAGGCTGTGAATTGTGTACTGATACCGGAAATAACGAAGTGATTGAAGGAATTATCGGGAAAAGCAAGGTACTTCTGGATGTTGTTGAAAAAATAAGAATAGTCGCTCCTACAGATACCTCTGTTCTGGTGGTCGGGGAAAGCGGAACAGGTAAGGAAAAAGTGGCTCATTCCGTTCATGAGCTTTCAGACCGCAGCGCTCATCCTATTGTTGTAGTCAACTGTGCTGCACTGCCGCATGCGCTTATCGAATCCGAGCTTTTCGGGCATGAAAAAGGAAGCTTTACCGGAGCCAATACATTGAGGATCGGAAAATTTGAACAGGCTAATGGAGGAACCGTCTTCCTGGATGAAATAGGAGAGCTGCCATTGGATTCGCAGGTTAAACTGCTGAGGGTTTTACAGGAAAAAGAAATTGAACGGCTGGGAGGAAATAATACGATTAAAGTAAACGTAAGAATTGTTGCAGCAACCAACCGTTCCCTGGAAAAAGAAGTGGCGGAAGGAAGATTCAGGCTGGATTTGTATTACCGTTTGAATGTATTTCCTATTGAGCTGCCTCCGTTGAGAGAACGAAAGGAAGATATCGTATTGCTGGCTCATTTTTTCCTGAATAAATATGCGGCTTCCTCAAGAAGGAATATCACATCCATCAGTGAAAAAGCGCTGGAGCAGCTGCTGAATTATCACTGGCCCGGAAATATCCGTGAGCTGGAACATCTTATTGAAAGAAGTGTTCTTCTGGCTAAAACTACGGAAATAGAAAACTTTGATCTGCCTCAGATTATTGAAAAACCTACAGAAACACAGAGTCCGCTGAAATCATTGGAAGATATGGAAAGAGATCATATAATGAGTGCGCTTCAGACTTCCAACGGAAAAGTTTCCGGACCCGGCGGTGCTGCAGAGCTGCTGAAAATACAAGCTCAGACTTTATATTCCAAAATGAAAAAACTGGGAATTGATAAAGGGTATAAATAATCCCGGGCAAA
Source organism: Chryseobacterium amylolyticum (assembly GCF_051011775.1). NCBI lineage: Bacteria > Pseudomonadati > Bacteroidota > Flavobacteriia > Flavobacteriales > Weeksellaceae > Chryseobacterium > Chryseobacterium amylolyticum. The sequence goes on along the minus strand of NZ_JBPCHX010000001.1, from coordinate 320,367 downwards.
GCTAGCCGTAGACCATATTTTCTTTCAATTTTCAATAATTACTCTTCAAATAATTGAAGATACCATCATTATGTCTTTACACAAAATATCAAATCATAAATCAATCAGGTAATTATGGAAAAAGAAACGCTCAGAATAGAAGGATTCAGCGATGGTGTTTTTGCAATAGCCGTTACGCTTTTGGTGCTGGATCTTCATTTTCCTGAAGAACATTCAATACAGAACGGGAATGATCTGCTGGTCTTTCTGAAGAATCAATGGCCGGCATTTCTGGCATTTATCCTTTCATTTTTCAGCATTTTCATCATGTGGGTGAATCATCATAAGATTTTCAAACAGATCTACAGCCGGAATTCCGCAATTATGTTTGCCAACGGGCTGATCCTTTTCCTGGTTTCGGCAGTTTCTTATCCTACCGCTTTGCTGGCAAGGTATTTTGATGGTGAAGCCTCTTCTGTTGTTGTGGCACTTTATACCGGTATTTTTGTTCTGATCAATCTTGCTTACAATTTATTATGGTTTCTGGCCACCCGGAATAAAAAACTTTTACGCCCAGGCATTACCGATGCTGCCATAAAAAAGATCCGTAATAATTACTTATACGGGCTTCCTATTTATATTATTGCATTAATCCTGTCATTCTGGATCCCGGCAGTTTCCCTGATGATCATTTTAGGACTTTGGATTTTCTGGGCGTTGTCTTCAGGGAAAATAGAAATGGGGCTTGACAAACATTATTCAGATTCCCTGAAATAGTGCTTTTTCTCTATTCCAAGTTTCTGCATTTTTGATACCAGCGTTGTTGGTGGTAATCCCAGCAGTTTCGCAGCACCTGTTTCCCCGAAAATACGGCCGTTACATATTTTGATTATTTTTAAAATATATTCCTTTTCAAATTCCTGCAGCGTTTTAACCTGAAAATCCTGATCCGTATTTTGATAATTGATAATTGTTGGAAAATCCATTTCCCTGATCATATCTCCTTTTGAAGTCAGCATGCTTCTTTCAATCATATTTTCCAGCTCGCGGATATTACCAGGCCATGGATTGGCGGTCATCATTTTTATGACTTTCTGAGAAAAACCTGTAATCTTTTTGCCTGTCTTTGAATATAATTTTTCAAGGAAATAATCTGCCAGCAAAGGGATATCTTCTTTTCTTTCCCGCAAGGCAGGAAGATGGATAGGAAATACATTCAGCCTGTAAAAAAGATCACTTCTGAACCGTCCTTCCGCCACTTCTTTTTCAAGTTTCCTGTTGGTAGCCGTAATGATCCGTACATTTACTTTTATTCTTTTGTTTCCACCGATTCTTTCAATTTCTTTTTCCTGGAGAACTCTCAGAAGCCTTGCTTGTAATTCCAGGGGAAGTTCACCAATTTCATCCAGAAAAATAGTGCTGTTATGGGCCTGTTCAAACTTCCCTTTCCGCTGCTCAGTTGCTCCCGTGAAGCTTCCTTTTTCATGCCCGAAAAGTTCGGATTCTATTAAATTGGCAGGAATAGCCGCACAGTTTATCCTGATCATCTTCTTCCCCGAAAATTCTGAAAGCTCGTGAATTGCCTGTGCTATAAGTTCTTTTCCCGTACCCGTTTCTCCAAAGATAATCACATTGGATTGTGATGGAGCTGCCTGCGAGATCTGTTCGAAAATAAGCTGCATGGCTTCACTTTGCCCCACAATTCCCTGAAAGCCGTGTCTGCTTTTCTTTTCTTCTTCAGTTTCTTTCGGAAAATTCCGGATATTTCCCTGAAATGTTTTCAATTGCTCCTGAACATCAATATTATGAAGGGTAATGGAAAGCTGGGTAGAAATGCCGTTTAAAATCCTTTCCGGAATACTGTCTCTTGACATAAAGCTTCTGTAGAAAAGGAAAAGTACATTTTTACTTTCACTGACAGCCGGAAGTCCCAATCCGACAGCCATCCGCATTCCCGAATTTTTAGCTTCAGTAAAACAGGAAGGAAGAGGTGACCCTTCTTTAAGATCAAAAAGCAGCGGTTCTGCGGAATCAAGACAGTTTTTTAAATACCTGTCAAGCTGTTGATCTGTGGTATGGTTCTGATTTTCAATCCGGCCGCCGAGTATTTCAATAGTTCCTTTTACATCCCTGATAATCATACAATCATTGAATCCCAGTTCAGTTTTGAAAGATTTATGGATAACAAACTGAAGCTGTTTCTTATCTAAAATGGTAGAAAACTCTTTGGTTAAACGGGAAATCATAAGCTGTTCTTTCTGCATGTCCTGCAGGCGTTTCATCATTTCTGCATTGGGATCAGAAGGCTTACTCATAGAAATTCTTACTTGAAAGTTTAAAGATAGGAAAAATTGAAAAGATTTATATATGAGTGATTACAATCCCTGAAATAAAAGTTTAACCTTTATTTGTTGAAACATTAAGTGTATGGTAAGGCATTAAGAATAGTAAGATGATCTCTGTTTTAATCATAAGAAACCGAAGGCCTGAAGCTAAAATGGACATCTTTACCCATTCTTTACACTTACAATAACTAAAGTGTCTGAACTTTTGTGCCTTTTGTGGATGAAAATGATTGAAATAAAAAAGATGAACTTTAAAGGTTCATCTTCAGTATATTGAGAAAAGATCTGTTTTTAAGATATGATAAATTCCAAGAGGTCTTTATTGATAGTCGGATGCTCTGTCGTCGGCATACCGTGAGGGAAACCTGGATAGGTGATCAGCTTTCCGTTCTTTAATAATTTAATGGATTTTAATGCTGCATTGGCAATGGGAACAATCTGGTCATCTTCACCATGCATCACCAAAACAGGAATATCCACAGCTTTTAAATCTTCGGTTAAATCGGTTTCTGAAAAGGCTTTGATCCCGTCATAATGAGCAACAATGCCACCCATCAGTCCCTGTCTCCACCAGTTTCTCTGAATTCCGTCTTTTACATCCGCTCCTTCTCTGTTGTACCCATAGAAAGGAAAAGTCAGGTCAAAATAAAACTGGTTTCTGTTGTTCATCGTCTGTTCCCTGATGTTGTCAAAAACTTCCATAGGAACACCGTCAGGATTCGTCTCACTCTTCACCATTACCGGTGGAATGGCACTGATAAGAACCGCTTTCTTAGCTCTTCCATTGGAATATTTGTTGACATAACGGATTACTTCACCACCACCTGTTGAGTGTCCGATGTGTACAACATCTTTCAGATCTAAGAATTCAACCAGTTCTGCGGCATCAGAAGCGTATTGTTCAATAGTGTGATTGTAGATGTTCTGGCTGGAGCGTCCGTGGCCTCTTCTGTCGTGGGTAACCACTCTGTAGCCTTTCTGCAGGAAAAAGATCACCTGTGCATCCCAATCGTCTGATGATAAAGGCCAGCCGTGGTGAAACATTAATACAGGTCCCTGCCCCTGATCTTTGTAAAAAATTTCTGTTCCGTCTTTTAATGTTAATGTGCTCATGTTGTTTATTTTTAATGTTATGAATTGATTTTGTTTAAATATTTTTCTGATTAATAGGCAGTATTTTCACGTACCAGCTGAAAAAGGTCTTCAGCACCGCCATTGAATTTATTTCCGTTAATGAAAAAAGAAGGCGTTCCGTTTACGCCGCTGATGATACCGCTTTCAAAGTCTGTATCTACTTTTTCTGCCAGTTCCTGCTTATGGATATCCGCTTTGAACTGGGGAATGTTGAGTCCCAGTTTTTCTGCAAGTCTTAGCGGGAGACTGTCATCCAGAAGAGCCTGGTTTTCATAAATAGCATCATGCATTTCCCAGAATTTTCCCTGCAAAGCTGCCGCTTCTGCTGCCAGCGCTGCCGTTCTTGCATACTGATGCATTTCTGACAGCGGAAAATTTCTGAATATAAATCTGATCTGATCTCCGAATTCCTTCATTAATTCTTTAAGAACCGGATAGGCTGCTCCGCAGTAAGGACACTGATAATCCCCGTATTCTACAATGACTAAGCCGGCATCTGAGTTGCCCTGAGTGTGGTCAGCACTGCTGACTGATGGTTTAAGTGACATAATTATTTCGTGTTAAGGTTTTCTAATGCTTCTAAAATTCCGTCTGCGCCAGGATTGATGGCGGTGGGAGAGAGGTAGCTCCATTCGATGATGCCGTCTTTATTGATGACAAAAAGGGCTCTGTTGCATTCTCCTTCTTCGTCATTGTAAACACCATATTTCCTGGCTGTTTCTCCCTTGGCTTCAAAATCTGCAAGCAGTGGAAAGTGCAGGTTTCTTGATTGTGAAAATGCCAGGTGGCACCATTTGCTGTCTACGGAGATTCCGAAAATCTCCGCATCATATTTTTTGAAATACTTCAGCATTTCGTTGTATAATGCCATCTGGTCACTACACACCGGGCTCCAGTCTGCCGGGTAAAATGCAAGGATAACATTTCGTCCTCTGAATTCGGATAAGGTAATTTTCTGGTCCGGGGTTGCAAATAATGTAAAATCAGGGGCAACCGTATTTTTTTCTAGCATAGGATTAGTTTTTTAATGGTTGGAATTGGTTTTGGAATTATTTTCCAGGTTTGATGAATACTTTCGTTTGCGGAAACTTCTCTATTTTTCCTTCTTTCAGTCCAAAATTGGTGATGACCACATCTTTCGGGTTTCCTGCCAGCCACTCGCTGATATCAATGGATTCGTAGGTGCCGCTGTTAAATCCGATTAAGACTTTACAGACCGTATCTCCTGTATTTTTGATATAATGCCCGGCTCCCATAGGTACATAGCCAACATCACCTGCATTGAACTGCTCCGTCACAGAAACTCCTTCTGCCAGGAACACCGACATTTCTGCCTGTCCGGAGATAAAATACTGCCATTCGTCCGCATTGGGATGCCAGTGCATTTCTCTTAAAGCACCGGGCTGCAGTTCCAATATAGAACCCGCCATTGTGGTGCTGATCGGAAATTCCTTACGGGTAACCAATCTTTGCAGACCACCACCGGGAATGATTCTTGGCTGCTGGGAATGCAGAGGATAGCGGTGCAGGCTAGTCAGTTCAATATCTGATTCCTCGGGACGGGCTGCAGCATTCACGGACAGTTCATCCGGAACAACTCCTGCTGCGAAGTAAACCTCTTTCTGCGGAAGTTCTGCCACTTCTTCAAGGCTCAGACCTAAATTCTGTGCAACGATTTCAGGAGGCATACTTGAAACAAAATCTGTAACGCTGAAGGTATGGTCTTCTGAAAAATTACCGTTGTCAAAAATCAGGATAAAATGACATTCTTCTGTTCCTGTAGCCTGAATGGAGTGTCCGTAACCTTTTGGAAAATACCAGACATCACCCGGCTCAAAATTATCGGTATAACTTCGTCCGTCCGGATGGATAATGGTGGTACGTACCGTTCCTGAAATCACATACGCCCATTCTGCGGCATTGGCATGCCAGTGAAGTTCTCTCATGCTTCCGGGCTGTAATCTCATGGAAACTCCGGCAATACCTACAGAAGCAGGGAATTCTTTTACGGAAGCACCTCTTGTTGTTCCACCGTCACTGGTACGCGGTTCTTTTTTTTCTAATTCGTATCTGAAACTTAATGATGATGGATTCATAGTATTGTTTTTTGTGATTAATTCTTTTTGCTATTGTAAAGCTACTCCTGAATTTTACTTTTACCTGATGTCATTCGGTGAAAAGGCAAAATGAGTCGTTGAGGATATAGAGGTTCTGCCATTTTTTAAAAAGGCTGGTTATATTGACCTGTCAGTGCTTTATTTTCAATGCTTTTTGCAAAATTCGGGGTTTCCTCATGATTATGGGCGTCAGAAGCTGCCTGTCTGGATGCAGCGGCATCTGCAAGGTTGATTCCGTGTTCTTTCAGATATTCAAACATTTCGGGAGTGGCTGTCGCATGAATTTCATTGGTGTAAAGACAGGTCTTTTCATCAGTCTTTGTTACTTTCAGTTCCCATAAGACCTGAACTTTTGTACGTCCGTTTTTTGTAATTGAATCAGAGATGGAAAGCATGCGGCAGTAATCGGGACGGTGAACATCTGCAACATAATGCTGAACCATCAGTGCATCTCCGATCGTTTCTACATTTAAAGACACTGGCTTACCGTCAAAAGTAACTGAAATAGCAGCTCCGATATGCTGGGTAGAGCAGCGTTGGTATTCCGCGTCCGGCAGATTAAGCAGCCAGTCTGCGATATTCACTTTTTCAATGGGTGCATTGATGATGGCGTTTACACTTGAATGCGATAAGGTATTTTCGGGAGTTTGTAAGATTTCCATAATAATTGATTTTGATTGTTTATCTTATTGATGATGTAAAGCTACAACCCGGTCATTTTAATTTTGCCTGCTGTTCGGTAAACAGGCGGAAAGTGTCGTTGAATAAACTGGTGATGTTCAAATGGTAACAGGGCGAACGTTTCTGAAAACAAAAAAATCACTGTGGGTTACAGTGATTGATATGAATAATTTTTAAATGGGGCTATTGATACAGCCATTTTTTGATCAGTCTGGTATAATTGGGCATCACGGCAAATACCATCAGAAAAACAATAATTCCGGAATTGATGAATCCGTCAGAATAATGATTGGCTGGAATATGTAAATACCGTAAAACAGGAATTATTAAAGCAGGAATAAGTACAGACAGCGGGTAAATAGCTGACCAGGTTGCCAGAAACTGTTTCCAGCGTACCGGAACCTTATTGCCTTCATTTTCTGCAGTAAAAAGAAAATCCAGCCCGGATCTGATCTGGTAATGATCATTTTTTCTGAACAGCGGACTGGCTTTCTCAATGAGTTGTTTCCGGTCCTCTGATTCTATCCACATTTTAAGATGGTTTATCGTATCAAAACGGATAATGACGGTGTATACGAAAGTCAGATCAGGAATCGGACGAACGATCTGAAGATCAATAAAACCTTCAGAATGTTTGGTAACAGGAACAATTTCGTCCAGCCATTTTTCATACTGTGATTGTTTACCATCCAGAATATGATGGGTAATCACTACGGAGGCGCCTTGATTTTCCATAACTGATTTTTTAAGGTTTTATTTAATACGCTCTTTTATACTGCCAGGGAATTTCTGTTTCAGTACCTAATGCTTTAGCAGAATGGATGGCAAAATAAGGATCTCTCAGATGTTCCCGGGCGATGATCACCAGGTCAGCATCCCCGTTGGCAATAATATCATTGGCCTGTTCTGCTTCTGTAATCATTCCGACAGCTCCTGCCAGAATCCCGGTCTGCTCTTTAATGGCTTTTGCAAAAGGAACCTGATATCCCGGAAACACTTTATCCTTGCTTACATTGGTAAATCCTCCGCCGGATGCCGTAATGAAATCTACACCATTTTCTTTAAGAATTTCCGAAAGTCTGATACTGTCTTCCAGAGTCCAGGCTTCATCCGATTCTATATAGTCAACGGCAGAAATTCTTACAAAAAGAGGCATTTCAGCAGGAATAACTTTTCTGATTTCCTGAACGGTTTCTACAAGAAAACGGATCCTGTTCTCAAAACTTCCGCCATATTCATCCTGTCTTTTATTGATTACTGCAGAATAAAACTGATGAAATAAATAACCATGGCCTGCATGAAGCTCAATGGTATCAAAGCCTGCTTCAATGGCACGAAGGGCTGCCTTAACAAACTTCGTCTTCAGTTCCTGGATCTCATCAATCGTGAGTTCTTCTGCAAAAACTCCGTTGAATTCGTGGGCAGAAGAAGATTTCACCGTCCAGCCTCCTTCTTCCGGAGTAAGCGGTTTCATTCTGTCATTGGGATGCTTCAGGCTTCCTTTTCCTCCGGCGTGCCAGAGTTGAACTCCTATCTTTGCGTCCTGCTCGTGGATGAAATTCACAATGTTTTTCCATGCATTTTCCTGTTCATCGTTCCAGATTCCTACATCAGATAATGTAGCCAGACCTTCTTGTGAAACGGCGGTACATTCTGTAAGAATTAATCCCGCTCCGCCCACTGCACGGCTTCCGAGGTGGACAAGGTGCCAGTTGCCGGGAACTCCGTTTTTTGCACTGTATTGCTGCATGGGAGATAATGCAATCCTGTTTTTTAAGGTAAGGTTGCGAATGTGTATGGGTGAAAATAAATTCATTTTTTTCTTTTTTAAATTGTTTTTGAAAATGCTTCAGCTTCAGAAACCGCCTCTGATAAAATTTTCTGTACTTCTTCAAGTATTTTTTGCAGATCAGAGCTTTCTGCTGAAGCTGTTTCAAGAATATCGAGTTTTTCCTTTAAAAGAGGATGTAATCCCATGATGGCAATGCTGGATTTCAGATCATGAGCCCACAGTTTAACACCGGCAAAATCCAGATTTTCATAGGCCGTTGTCAGTTTCTGTACATGGTTGGGAATGTTTTCAATAAACTGTTGGGTAACCATTTGTTCGAAACTTCTATCACCACCGCTTACGGTCTGCATATAAGTGAGATCAATATACTGAAAGCCGGATAATGGATTTTCAATTTTCTTTTCGTTTTTATTCTTTTCTTTAAACCCGAATTTGGAAATCAGCATAAACAGTTCTTCTTCATTAACAGGTTTGGAAATGTATTCGTTCATCCCGCGGCTCAGGCATCTTTCTCTTTCGCCTGCCAGCGCATGGGCGGTCATTGCAATGATCGGAATATCCAACCTGAGTTCTTCCCGGATTTTCTGGGTAGCTGTATACCCGTCCATGTGCGGCATCTGTATATCCATTAAAACCAGGTCGCATGCATTGCTTTTGAGATAACTTACTGCTTCAAGACCGTTCGATGCCATATGAAAATCAATATTCCATTGGGAAAGCAGATGCTTCATCAGGCTTTGATTAATGACATTATCATCAACCACCAGAACTTTCAGGGGGGTGTTGGATTTATCTTTAAAATAATGCGGATCAGCGGCTGGCAGCACGGTAAGCTGCTCTTCAGCAATTCCGTAAGGAATATAGAAATGAAAGGTAGTTCCTTTCCCTTGTTCACTGCTTACTTCTATATTTCCGTTCTGCAGGAGAATTAAGCTTTTCACGATGGATAAGCCTAGCCCTGTTCCTCCATAATTTCTTGTCGTCGAATCTTCTCCCTGGTTGAATCTTTCGAAGATTTCAGTAAGCTTTTCTTTGTCGATTCCAATTCCCGTATCTGAAATTTTAAATCCGAGAACTGCGTCTTTCTCCGTCTGCTGTTTACTGTAGATTTTAACAAAGATATTTCCCTGATGGGTAAATTTTATGGCGTTTCCGATGAGGTTTACCAAAATCTGCGTCAGTCTTGTGGCATCTCCTACCAAAGTATCAGGAATGGAAGGGTCAATGGTACTTGAGAGGGTAAGTCCTTTCTCTCTGGCCCGTTCTGTAAAAAATGTTTCTACGGAATTGACCAGTCCGTTGATGCTGAAAATTCCGGGGGTAATGCGCATCATTCCTGCCTCTATTTTGGATAGATCAAGAATGTCATTGATGATGGCCATCAGGTTTTCCCCGGAACGTTGTATGGAAGAGACAAACTCTGCTGAAGTTTCATCCAGAGGACGTTTTTGCAGTAAATTGGTGAAGCCAAGAATCCCGCTTAAAGGAGTCCTGATTTCGTGGCTCATATTGGCAAGGAAATTTTCCTTGGTTTGTGCTGCTACCAATGCTTTTTTCTCGGCAATATCAAGTTCGTTTATGAGTAATCTCTGACGTTTAAACTGTCTGAGGATGTGATAACCTACGACAGAACCGCTCAAAATCAGTAAGATCAATATTGAAATATCATAAAATCTTGCTTTTTGTCCCATTTCTTCACTTTTCTGGCTGAGTTCAACCATATTCAGCTTTCTGCTTTCATATATTTTAGCCGTGATGCTGGTGATTTCATTGGAGATCTTCCTGGCACGCGGGTTGGCAATGGAGGTATTGTCGTCCATATTTCCAACGGACAGATAACGGTGCAGAAGCTTGTCTTTGGTTGTCTTCTTTTCCATGGCAAGAACGCTTAACCGGTGGATCAGCTTTTCTTCTTCAGCATTTACATTGTCTTTGGACAGAGAATCCAGAAAATTTTCAATCTGACTGATTTTTTGATCGATGCCTTCGAGATGCGTGGTGTCATTCGTTGCAATGGAAGCTCTGATTCTGCTTTCCACGCCCAGAATATCACGGTCAATCTCCCGTAAATGATTGCTGGAACGTAATTCGCTCAGCAAGGTATTGTTATTCTGAATCAGCGCCTTGGTATTGCCTGCAGAATTGAGCTGAACAGCTATCAACAGGAGTGAGCCTGCAATAAATGTCAGGATAATAAAATAGCTGAATCGCTTGTTATCCATTACTGAAGATATATTTTTCATAATAACGGTCTGATTTAAAATAAAATACCGGTAAAATTCGGTCAGCCCTAAAATGTTCAGGGATTAAGATCAAAAACGAAGTTAAATTTCTGATGGCCGGCAACGTCTAAAAGACATTCATTCGTGTATTGAGTGCTTTCCTGTAGGCATCTGCCACGGGAATGAATTTACCGTTGATCATAATACCGCCGTCCTGAAGGGTGTCAATTTTACCTACAGAAACAATGTAGGAACGGTGGACTCTTATAAAATGATCCTTAGGAAGACGTTCTTCAGCAGTTTTCATTTTACCGTGAATGGCAAACATCTTTTCTTTGGTGTAAAACTTTACATAATCACCCATGGCTTCTGCATAGAAAATATCATCCAGCTTTAAGCGCCTTGTAATATTGGAATCCCTCACGAAAAGGAATTCATCCCTTGTGATTTCCACATTTTCTTTTCTGCTTTCAAGAATCGTCTGCGCTTTGCTTACTGCCTGCAGAAATCTTACCGGCATAATGGGCTTCAGAAGATAATCTGCAATATTAAGCTCAAAGGCTTCCAGTGCATATTCCTTTTTTGAGGTCGTGAAAATAATGATGGTCTCTTTACCGGAAAGGGTTTTCGTGAGCTCAATCCCTGTCATTTCCGGCATTTCTATATCGAGAAATATCAGATCGACTGAATGGGCCTGAAGATAATGGTAAGCATCTATGGCACTGGAAAACTCGCTGACAATGGAAAGATCCGGAACCTGTTTCGCGAGGTGGGCTAATGTTGTTCTTGCAATATCATTATCATCCACGATTAAGGCTTTCATAGGTATAGTTGTTTATGATTTACACAAAGATAATTATAACTTTTTTATTTTGTGTTATCTGAAATAGGAACGGATCATCCATGCCATTTCTTCATGGGTTTCCATCAGGCCTGTAATAAAATCGCTGGTACCGTAATCTTTATAGGTTTCTGCAAATGGAGTGATATTTCCGCGAAGAAATTCGATGATGCTTTCATGATCGCTTAACAGATCTTTCATGTATCCGAGACCGTCATTTGTTCTTTCGCTGTATTCCGTTAAATGGGTCAGTTCCAGATAGATTTTCATAGTCGCCGGTGCATAATGCCCGATTTTACGCATCCGTTCTGCAACGCTGTCCATCAGTTCATCCAGCTGTTTGTACTGTTCTTCAAAGAAAATGTGGTTGGCATGGAAGTTATCTCCGGTTACATTCCAGTGGGCATTTCTTGTTTTGATGTAAAGAATCGTTTCGTCTGCCAGTAATTTTGCTAATTGCTCTGCAACGGCTTCAGTGTTTTTTTCTGTAATTCCGATTTTTGTTTTCATAATAATAAGATTTTAGTTGAACATTATTGCCTTTTTCTGATGTAAAGGTCAGTCATAATCCTATAAAATGATCTGTATTTTCGGCGAACGGGCAGAATCAATCGGTGAAAAGCGGACAATTTCCGCTTTCCATAAGTTTCAGAATAATATAACAGATAATTTTATCAGCTAAGATGCTTCTTTAAAAAAGCAAGGCTTCCTTCTGCCAGTGTTTGAGCATCATAAGGTGATTGCTGCCATAAAGAAACCTTTTCCTGCATTCCCGGAATTGAGGAACTGAAATTTTCAAGAACCAGGTTCCCTTCAAAATTGATTTTTTTCAATGCCGAGAAGAATTCTTCCCAATTGATAGTGCCTTCTCCCGGCATCCCCCGGTGAGACTCTGTAATATGGATGTGCTTCAGCATTTTTCCGGAATTGATGATCGGGTCATAGAAATTCTTTTCCTCGATATTCATATGGAAGGTATCAAGGTGAAGGAAGAGATTATTTCTGCCCGTTTTCTTAATAAGTTCCAGGACATTTTCTGCTGTATTGCAGACATAGGATTCATAACGGTTAATAGGCTCTATGGCAATATCTATATTTTTTGTTTGGGCATAATCTGCCACATCGTACCATACTTCAGCAATGATTTCTTTTTCGTTTTCTGTGAGTGGTTTTCCTGTAAAAACACCGATTCCGCTATGCAGGACACCAGCCAGCAGATGGGTTTCCAGTTCATCAACTTTATCAATTGCTTTTTTGATAAGTTTTTCCGCAGCTTCAGGATAGAACGCAATATGAGCATCTTTGGGAAGATTCAGTGAACAGACGGCTTCCAGATGGTTGTCTTTTAGCTGTCTTTTTACGGTGGCCGCATCAAAATCCATTGATCCGGGCAGCAGTATTTCGATCAGATCAAACCCGGCCTGTGCCGTTTTTTCTATCGCATATTTTCCTGATGCTGCATTCCATAACGGAGTCATCCAGGAGAGCAGAGAAGCTCCTAATTTTATATTCATTATTTTATTTATTTTAATTTAAAAAATCCACCATTCTGTGCGTATTCCGAAATAAGTCCCGAATCTTTTGGCCCCTGACTGCTGTAAAAACGGTGAGTAAAGACTGTTCATAGCCTGATCATTATACCTTGATACTTCTGCAATAAAACGGATGTGAGGTCTTGCCCAGACACTTCTTTCCGCCGTAGGAACAATGGTGGGAGCCAGAACAAATTTCATCATCGATGCTGCATCCTGCGTTCCGTTTTTACGGGTTGCATAGTGAAACTCGGAGAGAATATGGAACCAGTTGTTATAATAATAAGTGGCCCTGATTCCTGTATTAAATTCTGTTTTCCTGTTGAAAATTTCACGGCTATAATAATCCGGAGCTTTATCAGTACTGCCTGATCCTCCTTTACTTTTGGTAAAAACAGCATAGGGATTAAGCGACCAGCGATTAGAGATGTTCCAGAGGAAATGTTCAACAACCGTAAAAGAGTAAGCTCCTTTGTACGTTTTTGTCACCTCATCAGGAGCTCCGTAGGTGCGCCAGGTCTGTGTATTTCCATTATCGCCTCCATTGGCGATTCCGGTCCCGTATCTTACAGAAAGCTGATTGAATGAATCCGGAATTTTTGTTGCAATGTCTGAATTTAATTTAGCTCCAAAAACCCAACCCTGATCCGAAGGGTATTGCTCCACGGAATTTTCCCCTGATTTTTCTACATGATGAAATTCCGCCAGTAATTTGAGCTTGTGCCTTGTATTTTTAAATGGCAGCGTCTGTTCCAGGACAAAAACTTCCCTTTGCCTGTAGATCAGGTTTTTTGACCCGCTGATCACATTGGTGTAGGAATAGGGAGTGGAGTTGCTGGCCGCAGTGTCAATAGCTGCCGGAAAGAACATGGAAAACCTGGTGTTTTTATGCCGCAGCCCCCAACCCGTTGCCGAATGGTCATCAAAATAAAAGTAATCTGCAATGTGAATGTCATCATATCTCAGCCATCTTGATCCGGCCCAGATATCCCAGTCACTTCCCATAATGTTTCTAGCTTCTACAAAGGCTTCAGGTAAGGCCACAATCATCCCCTGATTGGATTTTGAATCTACATTTCCCAGAAAAGTTCCCCCTGAATAAAAACTCAGCCTCGCCTGCATATCGATCTTTGTACTTTTTGTACTGTCACCGTTTACCACCGGACTAAAATGGAAAGCAGGTAAAAAATCTACATAATCTCCCTGATCCATTCTGCCTCCTAAAGATCCCTGGTTGTTCAGATTCAGTTGTCTTCCTGTCTTTCCATCGGCATTTGGAGAATAACCTGCTCCGATTCTCCCGGTTGTACCAAAGGAAAATTTCTTATTGGTTATTGTGATCTGGGCATTAATTCCCCTGCCGGCGCATACAAGTAAAATGCACCAGACTAATAAAAGCTTTATTTTCATAGGGATTATTTAAGTGTTTTGGGCTTGTAGAATTTTAATGCAAATAATAAAATAACAACATAGCAGAGAATAGGAAGGAGGTAGGCATGTGCAATATCTTTTTCTGCAATTCTACCCATTATCGGAGGAAAAACAGCACCTCCAAACATCGCCATAACCAGGAATGATGAAGCCTGCTGAACTTTTGAACCTAATCTTTTAAGCCCAAGACTGAAAATAGTAGGATACATTACACTCAGGAACAGGTTGAGCAAAATAAGGCTGATAAATGATACCCATCCGAAACTCTGTGAAATAATAACGCACAGAACGATATTACAGGCTGTAAAGATAGCCAGCAGTTTGTTGGGTGCAATGAATCTCATCAGAAAGGTTCCGATAAATCTTCCGATCATCATCATCGCCATACTTAAAGAAAAATAATAAGAAGCCTGTATTTCCGGAAGGTGCATTTTTTCGACACCGTAATTGATAAAATAAGCCCATGTTCCACCCTGTGCGGCAATATTGAAAAACTGGGCAATGACTGCAAATATAAAATGCCTCTGCTTATAAAGCGGTGCATGAGGATCTGATACGGAAACATCTTCCCCTTTTTCATTTTCTGAAATGATGATATCTTCCGCATGAGGATCTTTAAGGTCCGGCACTCTGATAAAGCTGAAAATAATGGTAATCGCGAGAATGACAATCCCAATCCATGTATAAAGATTTTTTACTGAATCCAAAGATCCTGATCCGGAATCAGGCGTCCCGAAAATGAAATATCCTCCCAACAAAGGGCCGATAATGGCTCCCAAACCATTAAAAGACTGGGCGAAATTAACTCTCTGATCACTTGTTCTTTCATCCCCCAAAGCGGCTACAAAAGGGTGGGCTACCGTTTCAAGGGTTGCCATTCCCATTGCAAGAACAAAAAGAGCCAATCTGAAAAAGTTAAATGAAGAGGTATCTGCTGCAGGGATAAACAAAAAAGATCCCAAAGCGAACAGTGACAGCCCTAAAATAACTCCCAGCTTATACCCGAACTTTTTCATAAATAATCCTGCCGGAATGCCCATAAGCGCATAAGCCCCAAAAATGGAAAGCTGCACCAGCCCTGATTTGGACTTCGAAATGTGAAGCACATTCTGGAAATGTTTGTTCAGGACATCGCCCATGGTAAGGGCAATGGCCCAGAAAAAGAACAGAGAGGTAACAAAAGAAAGGATGATATAGTATTTCTTATCTGTAAATTTTGGAGTATTCATATCGTATGTTTTTAAGAGGTTTTACAGCTGTTTTTTTCTCTGAATGCCTTGAATTCTTCATAAGTATAATCAGGGCATGCCCCTGGTTTCGAAGTGATAAAAGCACCCAGTGATGTGGCCTGTTTCATGATCTCTTCCGGGGATCTTCCCTGAATTCTTTTAGACAGGAACCCGGCCAGAAAAGAATCTCCGCTGCCCACGGTATCTGCAATTTCAATATGAACTGCCGGAAAATTATAGGTAGTATTCCCCACAAAATATCGGGCGCCTTTACTTCCTTTGGTAAGGACAATTTCATTGAGGGTAAAATAGTCCTGAAGATGTCTGATGCTCGTATCTTCGTCAATATACTCTTCACCCAGGTATTCAAGGATGGTTCTGAGTTCTGCCTTATTCATTTTAACAAGGTCAGCTTTATGCAATAATTTTTTAATGAATTCAAAATCAATAAAAGGAGGGCGGAAATTAACATCAAATACCTTGAATTTTGAGTATTCCAAAAGCTCGAGCAGGGTATTTTGGGAAGCTTCACTTCTAGTGATCAGACTTCCAAAAACAAAAGCTTCTGAGTTCTGTATCAGTTCCTTATGTTCCGGCAAAGGCTGGATATAGTCCCAGGCAACATCCTGCACAATATCATATGCTGCCTCTCCATGCTCATCAAAATCGGCAATGACAGTTCCTGTGGCTTTTTCCTGGTCTACCTGTATGAAATCTGTTGTTATTCCCCAATCCTGAATCTGATGAAGAAGGCGGTGCCCTAATTCATCATTTCCTATACGGCTTAGCATTTTGGTATCAATTCCCATTTTGAAAAGATTATAAGCAACGTTAAATGGTGCTCCGCCAGCTCTGGATCCGGTAGGGAAGATGTCCCACAAAACCTCTCCAAAGCAAACTACATGGTTGAATTTATTTGTTATCATATTAGGTTAAACGTTTAAGTTGTTATTTAAAAAAAAGTTTTTATATCAGATTAATTATTTTAAAGATGCTTTAGCCACCAGTTTTGCGGATAATGTTACTCTTTTTCCGGTTGCCGTATAATCCGTGATTTGCCCGTCCAGAAGCTTAATAGCCTCTTCTGCCATTTCTTCAATTGGCTGCTGGATGTAGGTAATCTCCGTAGGAAAAAGGTCATAGGCATCCGTTTCATCAAATGCGATTACAGATACCTGCTCAGGAACTTTTATATTGTTTTTCACGAGGTAGGAAAGCCCCGCTACCGCAAGTTTATTACTGGAAAAATAGAGTGCTGTATTTTCAGGTTTTTTTCCCAGGCTTTTTTCAAGCTGCACATGTACCTCCTGGGCAATATTTTCCAGTCCTACCAGGAGATATTGTATTTCAGCTGATTTTTTGGAAGAGCTTACCGCTTTTTCAAAACCATGCCGGCGGTCAAGCAGATGCGGGAGTTCAGTTTCATAGCCCACGTAGATCATTTTGTCAAAATCCTTATTAAGGAGCAGGCTGGCTGTATGCTCTGCGATCTCCTGATTATCAATGGTAATTCCGGGAACAGAAATACCTTTAAGGTACCTGTCAATCGTTACAACAGGGTATTTAAGCTGAATAAGGTTTTCAAGTGTTTTTTCTGATCCTGCTACAGGCGCAACGATCATTCCATCCACCTGCTGCTGTGAAAAGAGCCCAGTAAGCTTTTCAAATTTTTCTGCATTTTCATCAGAACTGCCGATGATGAGGGTATAGCCCAGCTTTAACGCTTTATCTTCAAGATTCCTTGCCATATGCGAGTAGAAATCGTTGGAGATATCTGCAACGATGAGCCCCAGCAGCTTTGTCTTATTGGTTTTAAGGCTTTTTGCGATCTTATTGGGAGTATAGTTAATCGTTTCAGCAATTTCAAAAATTTTTTTCCGGGTCTCCTCGCTGATGCGCTGTCCTTCCTTTCGGTTGAGAACATAAGATACTGTGGCTACGGAAACTCCTGCCAGCTTAGCTATATCTTTTATGGAAGACCTTTTCATTTTAATTTTTAATGCACAAAAATATTTCAGAAAATAGTAAAAAAACAATAGCTGTGTTTTTTTGGTGGTTTCAGAAAAAAGTGTAATTTAGCGCAATTTTTTTAAATGATTTAATTATTTGTATGTCAGATAGTTAGGTGTTTTAGGTTGTTTTTAATGTGAACAAATTGTTAACTGATTCATTCAGGCTGGTTAAATTTGGTTAAACGTTTATCCTTAAAATTTTTAAATTAAAATTATAAGCTGCTAAAGATGTAAAATTTTCAACCGGATTTCGCCACAGTTTGATTATAGGTCAGTATATCTTTGAGACTGTCTTCTGAAACTGAAACTGCAGAAACAGGAAAACAGCCTCCTGTAAATTAATCTTAAAGATCAATTTATTTCTTTGCTTTTAAAGTCAGATTATCCATATAAACGGCCTGATGTACTCCATTCAGTAAAACTTTCAACCCCAGATGGGAATCTTTTTTTAATGAAATGGTATATGTTTTTTTCTCTCCGGTTATTTTTGAAGGTTTGGTGATTGAAGCATATGACTTGGCATCTGAAGGACTGCCTACTGAAAAAAGTTCCAATGTTGTGTCCCCTCCATTATCTGAAAGGTCAAGAGAGAGGGTATAGGTACCTGCTTTAATTTCCGGGGTTACCAGGTACATATTTTCTCCGGGATTGTTCATGGAATAAAATATAATCCTTTTATCACTTGCGTACAGCATAGCTTTCCCGGATTGTACAGTCCAGCATTTATTGATATCTTTCCAGGTATCAAAGTTTTCTGTAAGATCAGATACCGGTTTACACTGTGCGTTTGCCGTCAGAAATCCTCCGGCAACAGCTATTCCCATCAGTACGATTTTTTTCATGTATTATTTTTATTTATAATGAGTAAAAATAAAGAAAAAAGGGATACGGAATGGTGATATTTTTATGATTTAAATTAGCTGCTGAAGATGATTAATCAATAAAGCTTAACTGATTTTGGTTAAGAAAAAAGTTGTTTAAACTTTACAAAACCATACAAGTCACAAAAGGTTTCATTGTAAAACACTTGAGTTCACTAAAGTAAGTTTAAAATGATACCGCAGAAAAGTTCACACAAGATGAAATCAAAGATTTTCACAAAACTGAAGTGCACTCATTATGTATAAAGCTTGGCTCTAAAAACTTAAGTGTTTAAACTTAAGTGTTTAAAAATAATGAATATAAAAACTTTAAACGGTTCCAAACATAAAATAAGCTTCCTGTTAAAGAAAGCTTATCTGATTTCAAGTAAGATGTAATTATAAACAAAACTCAAAAATAAGATTAATAGGATCAGATCATTATGAGTGTGATCATATTCACTAATGATCGTTGAAATTATGGTAATATTATTTTCATTGTCCTTACTGATTTATTAATGTCATTGAGAAAAATCAGAATAAGAATCTTAACTTAGATTTAATCTTAAATAAAACATGAAAAACATGAAAAAAATACTATTTTTTATCATCACAATAACAAGCATAACCTTTACAAAAGGACAAACTATTGAATCAGGCAGCCGAAGTACCATCGGATACATTAAAAGTGACGGCACAATCGAAAATAGCAGTCATGCGGCCACAGGTTATATCAGAAACGACGGAACGATTGAAAACAGCAGCCATTCAACGATTGGATATATCAGAAATGATGGGACCATTGAAAACAGCAGCCGTTCTACAGTAGGTTATGTGAGGGAAGACGGAACCGTAGAAAACAGCAGTCGTGCTACTTTGGGATATATTAAAGATGATGGAACAGTTGAAAATGCAAGCCGAAGTACGATAGGATATGCCCGCGGGATAAAAAAAGAATGGGTGGCTGTAGTCTATTTCTTTTTTAAGCTCTAGAAGAAAATTTTATTGCCGGACAGCTTTATTGTTTCTGATATTTTTTGCTTTTTATATGCTTAAAGCCTTTTGTTGGCTTGCAAATTGATACTACAAACTGAATTGAATTTTTGATGACTAATGGCTAGAACGACTGTAACTCTGATTTTCCTTTTAAGTGGTTTTTTCTTTTTAAATGCACAGGAGAAGAAAGACTCGCTTTATTATAAAATAGAAAAATTTTCGGACAAAAGAAAGGTTACCAAATTCATTCACCGGTTTATATTTCGTAGAGAACCGGATTCTACTTCTGTAAAGTCCAACACTGAAAAGCTTTCGCAGAAGACTTATGACAAAAAAGTCATCAGAAATATCAGGATAGAAACCATTGACCCTTTCGGTTACAATTCCAAAGACAGTAAAGAAGTAGGCAGATGGTATGACTGGATAAAAGATCATCTTCATTCCAGTACCAGAAGATCAACGGTCAATAATTTTTTGCTTTTTGAAGAAGGAGAAGAGTATAATGCCCAAAAGCTCTATGAATCTGAACGTTTGCTGAGAGCAATGCCTTTTATAAACAGGGTTAATATCAGTGTTTCCGACAGTACTTCGAGTAAAGATTCTATAGATGTTGTGGTAAAGGTACTTGATTCCTGGAGTCTGAAGCCGAGAATCAGCTATTCCGGAAGCAAGATTGGTCTCGGGGTTACGGAAGAGAATGTCCTGGGTCTGGGTCACACGCTGGACTTCCTTTACAGAAACGATTCCAAAGAAAAGCAGGACTATTTTTTAGGCAGCTATACCACCCATAATCTTTTTGGGACCTATATCAATGCCCAGATTCTTGGAGAACGGGACTTTTCAAAAAATGAAAGAATTAATTTCAGCCTCACAAGAGACTTTTTCTCCCCTTTAACGAAGTGGGCAGGAGGTTTTACATTTGAATATTTTATGCGGAAGGTTTTACTTCCGACAGAAACGGATACTGCTTTTCCTGAAGTTCAGATTAAAGTGTACAGTCAGGATTTATGGGGAGGGTACCAGATTCCGGTTTCGGCTGAACCCCGGGAAAAAGTTTCCAGTAACATTGCTATAATAGGAAGATTTCAGAATTATCAATATAAAGACAGCCCGGGAATAGACCGGTACAAATATTTCAGTTCTTACAACAGTTTTCTGATGTCCGTTGGGTTTATTCAGAGAAACTTCTCGGTCCAGAAAAATATTTTCCAGTATGATTTGCCGGAGGATATTGCTTATGGTAATTCTGTGAACATTATTGCCGGTGGCTTATCCAGAAATAAAGAAGTGAATCCGTATGTGGGAGTTTCTGCCTCTTACGGCCGTTTTACGAAGTTGGGATATTTCACAGTGAAAGCACAGTTTGGAAGATTCTTTAATGAAGACAGCCAAAACAGGGAGTCTTTCCGCTTTGACGGAACGTATTTTACTAATCTTATGGACTGGAAATTTGCCAAAGCAAGACATTTCTTTTCCCCGACTTTAGCACTGGGAAATCCGCAGCATAATTACTCTTATAAGGATAGAATAAATCTTTCATCCCCGGACGAATTTCCGGTTTACAATTCAGATTACATCGGAACAAAAAAACTGGTTTTAAGATATCAGCTCCAATTGTTTATAAATAAAACCTGGAAGAATTTCCATTTCAGTCCTTATTTAACCACGGCGGTGGGGTGGCTGGGAATGCCTGATGATAAGCTGTTTAAAACAAAAGCCAATGCAAAAATCGGAATCGGTGTTTTAATTAATAATCCGTATCTGGTGTTCAACAGGATTCAGATTTCTTTCATGTATTATCCACGGGTTCCATTTGATAATAACTCTGTTTTTGATTTTAACAGTAACAGAAATAACCTGTTACCAATGAACAGCTTTGCCACGGAGGTTCCTCATTTTGTCAATTTTGGAAATTAATAACAGATAATCTATCCGGCACATACCCCCGAAAACAATCGCTTTTAAGGGGTATATTTTGACCGGGCCTGACATAATAGTACCCTAATGGGTAATTGACAGGTTATGGTATAATTACAAAATTTGTGATAAACATAACCCAAAGCTAATACTATGAAACCATTGAATTTTTTTCTATTATTGACGGCACTTTTTACATCTGTGGGTTTTTATGCACAGCAAACTGGTACAACACAGCCTGTACCAAAGCTAATTCCGATAACAGATGCTGAAAAGTGGATTGCATTTTCTCCCATTTTGCTCTTTCTTTTAATTACATGTATTGTATTTTTTAAACTGAAAAAAGACAAGGTATCTTTAAAAGACCTTCTTTTGGATAAGGATGCGAATGTTCAGCTGGAAGAAGAAAAAACAAAACAAACGGTAGCTTTTTTAGCCGCTTCTTCTGAAAGCCGGCAGGCAATGAAGGAAGCTGCAGCAACAGTTGATAACACAGCAGATTCCAATTCCGAAAAACCTAACACCAGTGTTAGCCGTTTTCTTGCGTTTATAAGCGGGCTTGTTTCTGTAGGTCTGGCTTGTGTCCTTACCACTTTTGCCATCTGGAACTATTTTGATGTCAATAATTTTCCGGATCTGAATAACCTTGTCGGTGTTTTACTTACACTGGGAATTGGAGTAGTGCCTTATGCATTTAATAAAATCACTACGGCAGCCAAATAGACAGGCTTTTTATATCCGGATTATCTTTTTCAGACAGATTTCAGCAAATAGAAACCTTCCTGCCAAAAGCCAGGAAGGTTTTATTCAAAATGAGATAAACATTCTGAAAACTACACAACTACATCGATCTTTACATTAATATTTCCGCGGGTTGCTTTTGAATAAGGACATGTTGCATGGGCTGTTTCCACCACTTTTCTGGCTTCATTTACCAGCAGACCCGGTAAAACGACCTGTAAATGGGCCTGCAGAAAAAATCCGTCATCATTGGTTGCCAGATCAATTGAGGTGTTGACAGACAAATCCTGAGGAAGATTAACCCCAATTTTAACAGCCCCCAAATGCATAGCTCCGATAAAGCAGGCTGACCAACCAGCTGCCAATAGCTGTTCCGGATTGGTTCCGTTTCCTTTTGAACCTGGAGGCGTCAGTTCAATATCTAACTTTCCATCGCTGCTTTTTGCTTGTCCGTTACGGCCTCCGGTTACGATAACATTACCGGAATACAACACTTTACTGATATTGATTA
This sequence comes from Chryseobacterium amylolyticum, assembly GCF_051011775.1. Lineage (NCBI taxonomy): Bacteria > Pseudomonadati > Bacteroidota > Flavobacteriia > Flavobacteriales > Weeksellaceae > Chryseobacterium > Chryseobacterium amylolyticum. The sequence continues at coordinate 298,027 of NZ_JBPCHX010000001.1, read as the reverse complement.
CTGTTGTATTTTCTACTTCCTGAATGGTATTTAATTCCATATTTTTATTATTTAGAGTAAACGATATTGTTGATTGATATTTTTAAAGTTTTTTTCTTAAATCTTTGAAAGCGGCTCTAAGTTCTTCCGTAAAGATCTGTGGCTGCTCCCACGCGGCAAAATGTCCTCCTTTCGGTGCTTTATGGTAATAATATAAAGTAGGGTAGGCACTTTTTGACCAGCTTTCCGGTGCCTGATAGATCTCGTGAGGAAATACCGAAATGGCCACAGGAATCTTAATGTCTTTTGTTTTCTGTGCTTCAGCACTGAAATTATTCTTGTTATTTTCCCAATAAAAACGGGAAGAAGATGCTCCTGTATTGGTAAGCCAGTAAAGGGTAATATCATCCAGGATCGCATCGCGGCCTATTACATTTTCAGGATGAAGATCGCTTTCGCTCCATTCAGCAATCTTTTCATAAAGGAATGCTGCTAAAGCAACCGGGGAATCAGAAAGTAAATACCCTGTTGTTTGCGGACGTGTTACCATCATTCCTCCATAGGCTGCATTTCTTCCAAAAAAAGTACTCATTGCATTATAGGCTTTTGCTTCTGAAGCAGAAAGTCCTGATGGAACAGGATCCCCTGCATTGATAGGTTTTACAAGCTCAGAAGGAATGGTAGCCGGCATTGTCAGGTGAATTCCCAAAAGACCTGAAGGAGCCTGTTTGGCCAATGCATCGGATATTACTGAGCCGTGGTCACCGCCTTCGGAAACATATTTTGTATATCCAAGACGCTTCATCAGCACATCCCAGGCACGGGCAACGCGATCAGGGTTCCAGCCCAGTTCAGAAGGTATTTCTGAAAAACCGTATCCCGGAATAGCCGGAATGATTACATCAAATGCATCACTTGCCTTCCCTCCGTATTTTACTGGATCGGTCAGAGGACCTATCGCATTAATAAACTCCAGCGGAGAACCTGGCCAGCCATGGGTAAGGATTACTGGCATTGCATTAGATTCTTTAGAACGTACATGGATAAACTGGATATCAAGCCCGTCAATTGTGGTTACAAACTGCGGAAGTGCATTCAGTTTATTTTCCACCTTTCTCCAGTCGTATCCGTTACCCCAGTACGTAATCAGTTCTTTTAGCTGTTCAAGCTGAATTCCCTGTGAAGCATCATTCACCGTTTCTTTATCCGGAAAACGGGTTTCAGCGATACGTTTTTTAAGATCGTCCAATTGAGATTGCGGGATACTGATGTGAAAAGGACGGATACTGGTATCAGATTTTGCTGATAGAGTAGAAGTCTGATTAACTTGTGCTTTAGCAACAGTAGGTGTACTTAAGATAAAAGTGGCTGCGAAAAGGATTGTTGAAATTGTTGTTTTCATTGTTTTGCTGTATTAGATTTTAAATCTGTTTTCTTTTTTGATGAGACAAAATTATGCTCCGGTGAGCAGCTGTTAAACGGGTAACTTGTTCAGGTGGCCATATTTGATTGTGAAGCAGACATTAGGAAAGGTGAAGAGGATCGTTAATTATAAATGATGAATGATGAATGATGAATGATGAATGATGAATGATGAATGGTGAGTGGTGAGCGAGTGAAAAAAACTGTGGAAATTAAACTGTTACTTGGCAAAGAACAAAAATTAGCTCCGTTTAATCAAAAACGGAGCTAATTTTTCGGCTGTATTTTTTAATGATTATCCGTGAGCTTCAACAGATACGTCGTTCCATTCTTCCCACACTTTCAATCGCTGTTCATAATTGTGTTTTACAAAGGGCAGCGCCACTTTCCCAAGCAACAGACGCAATGGAGGATTTTCAGTTTCGGCCAGTTTTATAAGTGCCGGAGCTGTAGCTTCTACACTTCCGAAAGATGTTTCTGCTTCTGAAAAGGCTTTTTTGACATCATCATAAACAGGATTACTTTGCGTATTAATTCCTGTATGCCAGATATTGGAAGCATATCCGTTTGGTTCTACCAAAGTGACATTGATGCCGAATCCTTTTACTTCTGTTGCTAAAGTTTCACTCAAGCCTTCCAATGCAAACTTAGAAGCATTATAAAGCCCCATAGTTGGTAAAGTAGCCAGACCTAAAATAGAAGAAACCTGAATGATATGACCGCTTTTCTGATTTCTCATTACAGGAAGCACTGCCTGTGTAAGCCATAAAGTTCCAAAGAAATTTGTTTCAAACTGTGCTCTGGCTTCCTGCTCGCTTGTTTCCTCTATGGCACCTGTTAATGCATACCCCGCATTATTGATCAGGATATCAATGCTGCCAAAGTGCTGTTGTACCTTCTGAACTACCGCTAACGATTCTTCTCTTTTGTCTACATCTAAAGATAGTGGTAATACGGAATCTCCATATTTCTCTTTCAGATCATGAAGTGTTTCCACATTTCTGGCTGTTGCCGCTACTTTGTATCCTTTTGCTAAAAAAGCTTCTGCCCATGCCTTTCCGAAACCTTTTGACGCCCCTGTAATTAAAACTGTTTTTGACATTGTTTTGTTTTTTAAATTGTTATGATTGTATTTTTAAAAAGAATTATTTTAAATGACCGATCGGTCATATTTTGAGTAAAAAAAATTACACTGTATTTTCTTCAATCATTTTTTTAAGACTGTTGACAATAGTTATCATTTTATCATTATTTCCAGCCATTCTTGACATTAAGTGTCCCCCTTCAAGCATTGCAAACACAACTGTGGCAAAGTCCGATGCATTCCAGTCTGCCCTGAATTCTTTGTTGGCAATTCCTTTTTCTATAATACCGGAAAGAAGTTTTTCTCCCTGCTTAATTCCACGGTTTACTTTTTCTTTTACAACAGGATTGGTATCATCAGCTTCTGTTCCAAAGTTTAACAAAGGACATCCTCCAACAACCGGTGGATGATTGGGATCACTGAAAAAATCAATATATGCCAATAATTGTTCCCTGGAAGTTTTGAATCTGCTTAAAGCTTTTTGAAGTTGGTCACTCAGCATTTGCATATTATGCTCAACAGCGGCGCAGGCCAGCACTTCTTTATTTTCAAAATGGACATACATACTGCCCTTGGACAGCTTGGTGGCTTCCATAATGTCACTCATAGAAGTAGCTGCAATTCCTTTTGTGTTAAAAATAGGAGCTGCCTTTTCTATGATGAACTGTCTGGTTGCTTCACCTTTTGCCATGATGATAATAAATAATGATGCAAATATATGACCGATTGGTCATAAAAACAAATTTTATTTGATTCAATTTTGAAAAAAATATAAATATTGTTATAAATTCCAGGTAACAGGGTTTTATTTTCTGTTGTAAGATGTTGTATTGTTAATCAGCTTGATATGTTTTAATTGGAAAAATCTAATAGCTATGAATCTGAAACGACTTATTTCCAATAGAATTTTTTATGAAAAATCAATTCAATTGAATCCTCATAATGATCATACAGTGAAAATTTTGCAGACATTAAAAAAGGAATAATGTACATAGGTTTAATATAAAAAGCAGAAACTACCCGGAGTTTCTGCTTTTTTATTTATTCATTTATTTAAAGATCTTAATGTTTTCCCTACGGTCATTTTCATACAGAATACTGATTATGTACCCCCCTTTGCCATACGTTGATAAATCTAATTTTATATCACGGGAATGCATGTGTTTCCATTCGGAAAGTTTTCTTTGAGCCATGTCATAAACAATAATGTCCTTTATTTTTTCTTTACTCTTAAGATAACAGAAATCCTTAACAGGATTAGGATAAAATGTAAGCTCAGACTGTACTTCAATATCCATAGTTCCAAGAGAACCGACATTAATTATTTTACTGAAGGTTTCTAAACAGGAGTTTTTATTAACAGTAAGATAAACCGTATAGCTTCCGGGAGAGATATATTGATGAATCGGATTCAATGATGAATCAGTGGTACCATCTCCGAAATTCCACAATACTGAATTGTAATTCGCTGATTGATTGGTAAAACTCACAGTCATTCCATTGATTCCCGCTATAAAATCCGAATGAAGGTGAAACACATTACTGTTCCATTGCGCCGGATTATTAAAAAAGACCTGATCAGCAATGTTCTGAAAATTTTCAGCAGTATTTTGAGAAAGTCCGTTATAAAAATTGGATGGAAAGACATGGTCCTGGAAAATAGCGGAATATATAGAAGCTGCTACAAGATAACTTCCTTTGGGCCCCGGATGAATATCATTATAAGAGCCGTGAAGTGCCAGGTCCTGTGAAGAACTGTAGTAATGCCTTGCAGATTCACCGGCAGGTATTATTTCCACCTGCATGAGATTAGACATCTTTGTGATGGAATCCTTTATTTTCTGCTGGAAATTGAAATAAACATTGTATTCATTCGCAGATGGTACTCCGTAAGGAATTTCATACAGAAATATTTTGGAACACGGGCTGTACTTCCGGATAGAATCCCTTATTTTGCGTCCGCGCTCAGCTGTTATAGAAACAGGGTAAGAATGACCGGCAGATTCAGCCGTTCCGGGCTGCATGATAACATATTTATAGTTTTTAGATCTTATTTTCTGATACAGCGACGGATCATCTACGTGATTGACAAAACCGGTTCCCCCCGGCGTATGCGTCGTTATCGAAACATTTTTCCCCTTTGAAGCCGCTATATTTTTGAAAATTTCAGGCATGTCATTAAAATAAGTGACGCTGTTTCCTATAAACAGAACCTCATCAGACTGACAGAATGATAACACTGAAAAACAAGTACATATAAGAAAGAGTAGTTTTTTTATCATATTATAGCTTTTTAAGTTCTTAATTAAAAAAGGTACCTGCAAAAAACCACTTATGATGCAGGTACACAATACAAACGGTGATTAAAAATGTGTTTTTATCAATATAGAGCTATATACTTCTCTTTATTCGTTTTTTATTATTAAACCTTTTAAAAAGCACCTGCAGGAAACCCAATCTATACTGCAGGTACTGCATTAAAAGGTGTTTAATGAAAATGTTAGTTTATTTACTTTGTTAGAGATTTTGATTTACTATGATTTATTGATTGGGCTGGATTGTTCTAAAAAGAAGCTTGGAAAAGTACCTGCAGGTATTACAGATGATCTGCAGGTACACGGTACATCAATTATTACAACTATTTCTTGATTAATTTTGTATGATAAGTCGTCTTATCGTCTTTTATCGTAATCACATAGACTCCTTTGATCAATGAAGCAACACTGATTCTTTGTCCCTCCGCTTTTCCTTCCTGAACAAGTCTTCCGTCTGCACTGTAGATTTTGTAATCTGCTTTACCTTTCAGGTTTTTCACTTCTACAAAAGTATCCGCAGGATTAGGATATATGTTAATATCAGATGATGACTGAACTGATTCTTTAACACCAAGTGCCGCATTGATCTTTACAGAAAAATCCCATACTGAGCCTCTTGAGAAAAGTTCTCCGTTAGCATCTACAGAAGGACTTGAGCAGGCATCAGCTGAAGCGTTAAAAAATCCACTCGCTACTCTCATTCTTAATGTTTTATCGCCGTTATAAGCATCAGCCGGAACTATAAATGCAAAACTTCCCTGATGTCTTTGGTTGGCATTAGGAATCGCTCCGTTAATACCGATTCTTTCGGAAGCCTCAAACACTCCGTTTCTGTTGTAATCAATCCATGCCTGTACCCAATCCTGAAAGTTTCCGCCTGCACGGTTGGCATACACAATATAGTTCAGGTTGTACTGGGCTCCCTGGGTAAGCTGAATCAGTTTTGCAGGATCTTCCGAATAGTCCTTATAGGCATGCTGAACGGTTGTCCCGTTGCCTGCTAAATCCACATTGGCTAAAGTTATTCTCAATATCCCACTGAAATACGGACTGTTTGTAGTGTTTCCTCCTGTAGTCATCAGACAGTAATCATATCCTGTACGTAATCCTTTGGTTTTAAAATTATAAACAGGAGAAAACCCTCCGGGAACATTATTGATCACAGATGCAACACGAACTTCATAAGAAGTTTCATCTTCAAGATTATTCAGGAACACTGAATTAACCGGGCTAACGGCATTGGTCCAGTTTCCGGCTCCTGTTTTTCTGTAATTCACAGAATAGGTTGCTCCCGGTACATGGTTCCATGAAACGGTTGCTGAGGTTTTTAATATATCATTATCGAATGCAGCAAGTCCTGTTGGAGAATTATTTAAAGAAGCGGGAGCATTTCCTACAGCCAAGGTAGGAGAGACCGCATAAAATATATTTCCTACCGCTGAAATTCTCAGTTTAATATTTCCCTGAAGCGCGGCCGGCATCTGTATATCAAAACTTCCGTCATTAGGAGTTGAAGCCACCAGTTCTGTCCATGCTGATCCGTTAATCAGATCGGTTGTATATTCAATCTTTACATTGGCAACATTATAGGGAGCCTGGTTGGTATTGGCAACATCCCATGAAATGGTATTGGAAGCATTATTATACAGGGTAGTAGAAGGAGTTAATCCTTTGAATTTAAAAGGTCCGTCATTTCCAACGGTTACTGTATTTTCTGCAGAAATCGTTAAAGGTCTGTTCGGGTTATTATCACGTACCGTTACAGCATAATGTAAAACTCTGGGAATGTATGAAACTGTTTCCCATGTATCTTTATTAGTCAGTTTACCGCTCATCACAATAGGCAGGCTTGGAAAATATCTTCTTCCTGAAGCCACTGCAGGAAAAGAACGGGTAAGAGAACCTTCAGGATTGAAGCCCCAGCCACTGTCTCCTGAGATGGAACTGGTAGAGCCTACACTGTCATACTGTTCCCAGTTATAGGTAAACTGATCTCCGTTGGCATCTACTGCATTAGCATCCAGATAGTAGGCTGTGCCTTTAGGAATAGTATAGGAAATAAGCGGAGTAATGACAGGTGCATTATTATTGGCAATATTTTCAGCTATGCCGCATCCCACTTTACCTTCAAGGTTGGTAAGGATTTGATTGATGGATGAATAGTGGAAATACGCATCACTGTTCATCTGAACATTATTGGCAGTGATCCCTGCATAGGCCATAATGGTTGTACCTCCTCCCGGTTCTATATTGATATCTGAACTTTCAGTCACGGTAGAAAATGTGTGATTCCCTCCAAGCTGATGTCCCATTTCATGAGCTACATAATCAATATCAAATGTATCTCCTACGGGGTTCTGATTTTGCGTAAATGCAGAACCTTTACCCAATGGCTCTGCTGCGGTAGGGTTGGTACATATACATCCTATACATCCTGCATTTCCATTTCCTCCGGCAGCATTAAAGACGTGTCCTATATCATAATTGGCATCACCTACCTGAGTACTTAAGGTTTGTTGCAACTGGCCGTTTAAATCATTGGTATAAGGATCATTAGCCGGATTGGCATAGATAATATTGGGAAGATTCTGTATATTCAGATGAATGGCAAATTCTTTTTCAAAAACACCATTTACACGGGTCATCGTATTATTCATCTGGGCAAGTGCACCTGCAACCCCTCCAAAAAGGGTTGTATATTCACCCGTTGCAGACAAGGCAAGTCTGTACGTTCTGTATCTTGAAGCGGCAGGTCTTCCGGTAATATTGATTCCGGCAAGTTTATTTTTTCCGGAATTTTTCAACGATTTGATGTCCAGTTCTTTTTTGCCTTCCATATTACAGCTAAAGCCATGCTCAGAGTCTGTTCTTTCGGTTTTATAGAATACTCCGTAGGTCTTTTTATCCGCTGTAATAGGTTCTATAAACTGAAAAATACCGTCTTTAATGATCATTGACTGTATTTCTGTAGGGGACGTGCTGAACCTTATATATTTGGAAGGGTCATCAATTCCCACTCCTATATAAGATCCTAATCCGTATTTTTCAGCCAGTGATTTTTCCATTACTGGATTGCTGTACACAGCAAACTTTTCTATGGTTCCTTCTGCAGTTGGTAATTGAATCGTTACTGCTTTTGCATGAGCGCCGGTTTCTTCAGCGTTTTTTAATAACTGTATCAATGCATTAATATCAGTTTTGTAAGCATACTTGATTTTTACCTCTCTTCTGATCTCTGACACTTTCTGTGAAGAGGGATCCCATCTTTGGGCATTGGAAAGACAGAAGCCTGAAACCAAAAATAATGATAATAGAGTTTTTCTCATTTTAAAAATTAGGTTTTAAATAGTGGTATTGTGAAGAATGAATATAATATTCGACTATTCAAAAGTAATTGCTAATTTTGTATTATAAGCAGTATTATATTGTGATTTTCGCAGATTGTGTATGTGATACGTATGTATTTCGGGCTAGGTAGAAACGATGTAGTATTAAGATTGCATTTTTATTTTTGATAGATTATGATGAAAAAACTAATTATTTTATTCTTTTTTATTTCTTCCTTCTTCTATGCACAGCACACGGAACAACAAATAAAGAATATTGTTTTTGATATAGACTTTTCGACCGCCGGCCCTAAAGAGATCAAACAGATTGACAGTCTTATTGCAGTTTGTAAAAAAAAATCATACAATGATTGTGTAGCACTGGGGTATCTTAAGATTGCGAATATCTATGATAAAATGAATGACACCAGGAAGTCATTTTATTATATCAATAAAGTAGAAAACGAAAACCTCATCAATTCTGATACCGATTTTGAAGTTATCTTTTATGTTCATTTGCAGAAGTCTTTTTTATACCGGAAATTAGGTGAAAGGGTTGCTTCTTTTAAGGAACTGGATGAAATCTATGATAAGGCAATGAAGACTGGGAATGCTTATTTTATTTATCTGATCAACAGACAATATGCTGATAAATATATCGAAACCAATAAGCAGCTCGCATTAAAATATAGTAAAATTGCGTATAAATTTTCAAAAATATACAGAGAAAATAAAGGTAACCGTTACCGGATTGATAAAAACAGATTGGGTAACAGTTATAAAACCTCAGCTTATCTCGGAGGAATATATACTGATCTTAATAAATTGGACTCTGCCAAAATCTATATTGAAGAAGCGATTCAGGATGAAAAAAAAGTAAATGATATTAGTCTGAAATATATAACTTCACTGTATGCCGGAAGATATTTTAGTACGATCAAAAATGTTGAACAGGCACAGCACCATTTATGGATTGCCAAAAATATTGCTAAAAACTACCTTAAAAGTGAAAACTATCAAATTGCGGTAGGGGATGAGCTTAATGCTTTATATGAAAGTACTGGTCAGAAAGATAGTATTGGTTACTATTCCAAATGGCTGGTAAGTATTGAAGAGGTAAACCGTGAGCAAAATCAAACACTGAATGACACTGTAGACAAGCAGAATGAATTAGAAAATACTAACAGAAAAAAGGAAACAAAAGAGCTTTTTTTCATTTTATCATTAAGTATTGCAGTATGTATTCTCTTTATTTTCCTTTTTCTGTATTATTATAGAAAACATAAAAGTAAAAACCTGGATAAAATAGATATCCCTCATCAGTTACCGGTACAGGAGAGCATTTTTAAAGAAGTGATACAGCTTGCCAAAGAAAATAATCCTGAGTTTTTAACCCGTTTTAATGAGTACTGTCCTCGTTTTTCAGAAGAGCTGCTGAAAGTCTCTCCTTTAAAAATATCAGAAATAAGGTTCTGTGCCTATATCTACCTGAATTTTTCAACAAAGGAAATAGCAGAATATACATTTACTTCAGTGAGGACGGTACAGACCAAAAAGTATAATCTAAGGAAAAAGCTGAATATTCCTGGTGATATGGATATCTATGTATGGTTTTCAAAATTATTGAAATAAAATAAAGCAATATCTAAAATAAACTAGACGCAATTACTTATGGTTGAAATAGGGATGCATTGCCGTGCATTGCAGAGAAGCAAATCATTTGAAAGAATCGGAACGAAAAGATAATCAAAGCAATAAAGAATAGTTTGATCTATAGTCTGGAAGTATTGTAAAAAACAAATTTTTTTATATACTCTTTCCTGAGAATTCTCCTCCTGCAAAAATACGGAAGGAGAATACCCGGAACAGCTTAATTAAGCTGATAATTTGCGATCACTAAACTCAGGATGAAATGAACATAATTCTGCTCTACCTCTTTTCTGTTAATCAGTTTGTTTTTGTACTCGTAAGAATTCAGGTCTCTGGATAATTTCTGATAGGTTTCAAAATCATCACCTTTTACCTTTACTCTTATATTGCCATCTTTTCTGTTAATCAATACATCATCCAAAGTTCTTACTTTAAATAAAACTTCACATAATGTAGGACGAGCCTTCATGGAACCGATATATCTTTCAACTATATTAATCTTGAACGAATCAAATATGATGTTATTAAAAACGATTTTAGAATTAGGCTCCTGAGTGTTGAGTTCAAGTTTATAGTTCATTACTTTATAAATTTTGGCAAATATAAGTTTAATTATGCCAAAAAACAGACTGTTTTAATAGATCATTCCCATATTAATGATTGAATTTTATTCTTTACACTCAAAATCATATGAAAATGTGAATATTAGAAGGCTGAAATGAAAGTGTTGGAAACTTTTTCTTTTCATTTATTTTTTTCCTTATAGCCATTTGCGTAATTTTATTCTCTGTATAACAAAATTCATATTAATACCAATATAATGGAAAGATATAGTTATGGAATGGTTGGCCTTGGAGTAATGGGGCGGAATCTGCTTTATAATATCGCTGACAACGGGTTCTCAATCGCAGGATTTGACCTTGATCAGGAGAAAATCAGAGAACTGGAAGAAGGAGCTGCTTCAGGAATGAAAGTAAAAGGTACAGACACTTTGGAAGATTTCGTATCCGCGCTGGAAGTCCCGAGAAAAATCATTCTTATGGTTCCTGCAGGCAAACCTGTAGATGCAGTGCTGGGAAACATTACCCCGCTTTTAACTGAAGGTGATATTGTCATTGATGCAGGAAATTCTTATTTCGAAGACACCAACAGACGGGTTGCTGATCTGGCATCCCAAAAACTGCATTTTATGGGAATGGGAGTTTCAGGGGGTGAAAAAGGGGCCAGAACAGGTCCCAGTATAATGCCGGGGGGGGATCCTGAAGCATTTAAACTTCTGAAGCCAATGCTTGAAGCCATTGCAGCAAAAGTGGATAACGAAGCGTGTACAGCCTACATGGGGAAAGGATCTGCCGGAAACTATGTGAAAATGGTACACAATGGTATTGAATATGCAATCATGCAGCTTATCAGTGAAGCGTATGACCTGTTGAAAAGAGGGGCAGGCTTAAATAATGATCAGCTGTATCAGGTTTTCAAAGAATGGAATAACGGAGAAATGAACTCATTCCTTATTGAAATTACCAGAGATATTTTCACCCAGAAAGATACATTCACAGATGGCTATCTTGTGGATCAGATTTTAGATAAAGCCGGCGCAAAAGGAACCGGAAAATGGACTTCTGAACAAGCTATGGAAATTGGGGTTTCTATCCCTACCATTGATATAGCGGTAACGTCGAGAATTTTATCTGCATATAAAGAAGAAAGAGTTCAGGCTTCTGAAATATACTCCGAAAAAGAAATTATAAAACCTGAGGATACAGAACAGTTTATTAAAGAAGTAGGCGATGCTCTTTTCCTTTCTACATTAATCAGCTATGCACAAGGCTTATCTTTACTGGTAAAAGCATCTGAAGAATATGGTTTTGAAATTCCGTTAAAAGATGTTGTAAAAATCTGGAGAGGAGGATGTATCATCCGTTCTGTGCTGCTGGAAAAATTCTATTCTGCATATACTCAGAATCCTCATCTTTCCAACATTCTGCTTGATAAAGAAATTTCAGAACTTGTAAAATCAAAAATCAAAGCTTTAAGAAAAACTGCCGGATATGCTGTAGCAAACGGAATTTCCAGCCTGGGAATCCAAACTGCCTTAGGATATTTTGATGCCTATACCACAGAATCTCTTCCCGTGAATCTGATTCAGGCTCAGCGTGATTATTTCGGAGCTCATACTTACCAACGTATTGACAGGGAAGGTGTTTTTCATACTTCCTGGCAAAGTACAAACAATTAAAATTCGGAAAAAATGAATCAACACAAAGTCTTGCAGCCAACAAATATCGTTATTTTTGGTGCTACAGGCGATCTGGCAAAAAGAAAACTTTTTCCGGCATTTTATAACTTATATATTGATGGGAGAATGCCCAAAGGCTTTAATATTATAGCATTGGGAAGGGCAGAAAATACCGATGAACTTTTTAGAAATTACATCAGGGAAAACCTTGAGAGTTTCTCCAGAAAAAAAGTGACTTCTGAAGACTGGGCAGGCTTTCAGGCTCACATTACTTACTTTCAGCATCAGCTGGATGAAGAAAGCTCTTATCAGAATCTGCAGCAGAAACTGCAGGATTTTGATTCCGTTTACGGAATGAGAGCGAACAGGTTATTCTATCTTTCAATCGGACCCAATTTTATCTCCACGATTTCCAACCATATTAAAACCACATCGCTGGCTTCCGATCCTAAAAAAGACCGCATCATTATTGAAAAGCCATTTGGCCACAATAAGCAGTCAGCAATTGAACTGAACAGTCTTCTGGCAAAAACCTTTGAAGAAGAGCAGATCTACCGTATCGACCATTATCTGGGGAAAGAAACAGTGCAGAATATACTGGCGTTCAGATTTGGAAATTCAATTTTTGAACCTTTATGGGATCATAAATATATAGAATCAGTGCAGATTACGGTAGCCGAAGAGGTCGGGGTAGAGACAAGGGGTGCTTTTTACGAACAGACAGGGGCATTAAGGGATATGATTCAGAACCACCTGTTGCAGATTCTTTGTATGGTCGCCATGGAACCGCCGGCTTCATTACAGTCTGGTGAGATCAGGGACCGTAAAGTGGATGTGCTGAAATCAATCCGTAGAATATCACCCGATCAGGTTGACCATTACGCTGTAAGAGGCCAGTATGGAAAAGCAACAATCAACGGTGTTGAAGTAAAAGGATACCGCCAGGAGGATGGCATTGCAGGAGATTCCAATACGGAGACCTTTGCTGCAATAAAATTCTATCTGGATAATGAAAGGTGGCAGAATGTACCTTTTTATGTTCGTACCGGAAAGAAAATGAAGGAAAAGCATTCCTATATTACAATTCAGTTTAAGCCGCTTCCTCATTCTACATTCTCAGACAGCCCGCATCATTTGTCAGCAAACAGGCTGATCATTAATATTCAGCCTATGATGGATATCAGACTTCAGTTTATGACGAAAAAACCGGGTCTGACATTGGACTTGAAACCGGCAGAAATGATTTTTGATAATTTTGCCTGCCAGGAAGATACCCCGGAAGCCTATGAAACCCTTTTACAGGACGCTCTCTTAGGAGATCTTACCTTATTTATGCGTTCCGATCAGGTAGAAGAAGCCTGGGACGTTGTTACCACCATACAGGAAGCCTGGGAGAATAATAAAGACTTATCTTTCCCGAATTATAAAGCTGGAAGCTGGGGACCTGAAGATGTTAATGCTTTGGTTGAAAGACAAGGGCACAGCTGGGTATAAACAATATAAATTTAAACAGACAAAAAATGAATATTACAGTATTTGACGATCTGGAAAAACTGTACACAAAGGCAGCAGATGCATTTGTTGACCTTTCAAAAAAATCTATTCAGAAAAACGGCCGTTTTGTAGTGGCGCTTAGCGGAGGCTCTTCTCCCAAAGCCATTTTCAAACTACTGGCAACGCCGGAGTATAAAGAACTGATTGAGTGGAATAAAATCTACTTTTTCTGGGTTGATGAACGTTGGGTTCCTTTACATGATGATAAAAGTAATTTCCGCATGACGGATGAAGCTCTTCTCAGTCAGGTTCCTGTAGATAAAAATCACGTGTTCCCTATGTATGCTGAGGGAATCAGTCCCGAAGCTTATGCGGAAACCTACGAGCAGCAGATCAGGAATGTTCTTGGTAATGAGGGAACTTTTGATTTTATCCTTTTAGGAATGGGAGATGATGGGCATACAGCTTCTCTTTTCCCAGGTGAGGCCGTTTTGGAAGAAAAAGAAAAGTGGGTTTCTGCCTATTATCTTAAGCCGCAGGAAATGTTCAGGATTACCTTGACAGCACCTGTCATCAACAAAGCAGAAAATATTCTGGTAATTGCATTTGGTGAATCCAAAAAGCACGCATTGAATGAAGTGCTGAACGGTGAATATAACCCGTCTTTGTATCCATTACAGCTTATTGAGAAGAAGGAGGGATTTCAGTTTTTCACAGACGGAAAAGCAAAAGGGTAGCACAACTTAAACTTTATAAAAATGAGACTGTCCTCGGACAGTCTCTCTTCATATCAACTATTTTGATACCGTACCGTCGGTATACAATTTTCTGCAGATTTAATCCAAAATCAGAACTAAATTAAAACAGTATCACTAAAGAGCTAATGATACTGTTGCATTGTGCTTTTACCTTAGTTGCATTTTTTCGAAATTTTTATTTTCCATCCACATAGTGTTCTATATAAAATGGTTATTAGTTTGAAGCAAATATACAAAATAAGACACTATGTAGTGTCTAAATTGAAAAAAAATTGAAAAAAAAATGTTAAATTTTTAAAGTGGGAGATAAAACCCTTTCCTACAGTGACTTTACATAAATTTAAAAATCAGAAAAAGCCAGATCTTATCAAATAATCAGCTAAAATATCTTGCAGAATATTCATAACTGTTAAAAAATATCTTTAATAAAAGGCAGCACCATTACAATGATAATGCTGCCTGAGTAATGTTTACCTCAGTTATTGAATATAAAAATACTTTAACTGAGGGAACTAACGGTACAATCTGATCTCAATCAACCTCACAACTTTGATCATCCGTTTCAATAGAATGGTTATTAGTTTTTGCAAATATATATATTTAGACACTAAAAAGTGTCTAAAATGAAAAAAAATTCATAAACTTGTACGATTGAAAGTTTGTCATGGAAAGAAAGTCAGCAGCAGGAAGCATTCGGAATAAAGAACGCAGTAAAAAAAAGTTCCTGGATGCCGTTGGTAAAATACTGAGAACAAAAGGATATGCCGCCTTGAGAGTAAGCAGTATTGCTGCGACTGCCGGAGTAGATAAGAAAATGATCTATTCTTATTTTGGAGGCTTAGATGGTTTGATTGATGAATATCTCCTGTCACAGGATTACTGGAGTAAAGCAGCCATTGAAGAAGTTGAAAAAATAAGGCTGCAGTTAGATGACGGAGGAAAATCTTTCATGGAAAAAATGCTTCCGGCAAAATTTGATTACGTGTATACCCATAAAGAAGCACAAAAATTGCTTTTATGGTGTTTATCCGAATCCCGGAAGTCTTTAAAAAAACTTAACGAAACCCAGGAGGAAAGCGGAGAATATATTTTTAAAATGTTGATGAATCCCTATTTTAAGGATAAAACTGAAGATGTGCGCTCTGTCCTTGCAATTATGATTTCAGGATTGTATTACCTGAATATGTATGCTGCGATGAATGGAAGTGTTTTTTGCGGAATAGATGTCAACACCATTAAAGGACGGGATAAAATCAAAAAAGCAATTTCATTCCTGCTCCATCAGACTTACGAAAATCTGCAGGCTTCTGATAAAAAAACAAAACCATTAGAAATCTAATGGTCTGTCTATAAGTTGTGTTTCTACCTTAGTCGATTCGTTTCGAAATGCTCTTAAAGTAAGGGAACTCAATAATACAATGTGAATTGTTTTATTTTTCAACCTAATAGTGTTTTAAAATATATAGATGGTATTAGTTTGTACAAATATATAAAATAAGACACTACGCAGTGTGTAAAATTGTAATATTTTTTATTATTTTATTTAATTGATTGGAATTCAGTGTATTATTTTTTATCATTGATGTGAAAATTTCTTTTTATCTATACTTGTGGTTAAGTTTAATCATAAAATATTTAAATATCAGCATCTTTTACTAACTAAAGAATAGGGATAAGAATATCGGTAGGAAAATATTTTATTTCAAAACGTTTTTCAGAATAAAAACAATATCACCATGAAACAATAATACTGTTTTGTTTTTTTTCCTCAGTTGATGATGACCGAAATATTTTAAACTGAGGGAACTAACAGTACAATCTGAATAGTTTTATTTTTTCAAATCTGATAGTGGTCCTGTCTGCTCAATGGTATCAGTTTTTGCAAATATAGACAAACTGATGTTATTAGACACTGTACGGTGTCTAAAATAATAAAAAAAATTCTTAAACTTGTATATTGAATGTTTAGTCATGGAAAGAAAGTCAGCATCAGGTAGTATCAGAAACAAAGAACGAAGTAAGAAAAAGTTTTTAGATGCCGTTGGGAAAATACTGAAAACTAAAGGACATGCAGGGTTGAAGATTAATGATATCGCTGCTACTGCAGGGGTAGATAAGAAAATGATCTATACCTATTTTGGCGGAATGGATGGCCTTATGGACGAATATGTCAGAACACAGGATTTTTGGGTAAAAGTAACCAGTGAGGAAGTGGAAAAGATGAAACCGAATCTTGAAGATGGAGGCAGAGAATTTATCGAGCATATGCTGCTTTCCCAGTTTGATTACGTATACGCCAATAAAGAAGCCCAAAAACTATTGTTGTGGACTATTTCTGAGCCCCGGAAATCATTAAAAAAACTGATTGACACTCAGGAGGAAAACGGAGAATATATCTTCAAACTATTGATGGAATCACGTTTCAAAGATAAAATGGATACCTATCGTTCTATTATGGCTATCATGGTTTCAGGATTGTATTACCTGAATATGTTTTCGTCTCTGAACGGAAGTATTTTCTGTGGTATAGATACCAATACTCCTGAGGGACGGGAAAAAATCAAAAAGGCAATATCTTTCATGGTAGAGCAAGCCCACGATAATCTTTAGTCTATTATAAAGAACATAAAAAAAGGGACAAACTATTGTCCCTTTTTTATTTGATACTTATGGCAGGCTACCCTTTATGGTAAGGACAGCCGGAAGCTGCACCGGCATTTACTCCGGTACTAAAGAACTGCTCTTCAATTACTTTTCTCTGATCTTCAGGAATATCTTCTATTTTACGGAGTGTGTTCACCTGGATGTGCGGCCAGCTCGTGGTACCACCGTCATTTCCGAAATCAAATTCGAAAAATACAATCTGCTCATATTGCAGCTGAAGAATCTCTTTTCCGTTTTCAATCACTGTTTCAATCCACATATTCATATCCACCTCAACGGTTGGGACAAAACGGTTGACAAACGGAACATTTAAAATTCCGCCCTGCGCCCCGGTTTTCATCTTGGAAGACATTCTAACATGGACATAATTGCTGACCTCCTGACCTCTTAATGTATCTCTGAGTCTTAAATCCGGCCGTACAGAATAGGGATACAAATCATCAGCCAGTATTCTCTGGGTGTAAATTTTGTTTGAACCAGGATCATTATCATCATTAAGTGTTTCATGCACCCAGGCCGGTGCTGGCTGGTCAAGATCAATAATATTGTCAGGTGTTACCCCTGCGTTTCCCATTGTACGTGAAATAGAAAGATGATTGGTTTCCCATGCCTCTTTACCATAAGGAAACTGTGGTGAACCTTCAATTAAATAATACGTTGTATTATCTTTATTCTGAGGAATGATATCTCCAAGCAAAGTAATGGTGCTTCCATGCGGAATTACTCCGCTTCGGGAGATAGAGTAGTCCGGGATAAAATAAGGACCATCAAGTCCTGCTCCCGGCTTTATTTCCTGGGCGGGAATGATTTCATAATAAGGCTGTCCTGGTTTCAGCTGACTCTGAAGAATGTACTGCGGGTTTGCCTCGCCGTCCGGTGTTATCCTTAGCAAAGGCTCATCTCTGTATTCGCCGGTATATCCATACTTAGCATCTTCTGTTGAAACGGCATGAATACCACGGTCTCTTTCAATAGATTCTTTGGTAGCCGCATGATTATAGACATCGCTCAGCCAAAGATACATTCCGTTTTCTTCATGAATAGGAGTGTATTTTAAAGCTTCCTGCCCCTGCACGGCAGTTACACTTTTAATGCTTTGCTCATATTTAACCGCTCCGCAGAAAAGCTCACTGGCCCCGCCACGGTTACGTACACCGCCGGGAACAATGGAAAAGGTGAGTTTCTCAATATACTCTTCACTGGTGAAAGCAAATTTTCCGGGAATTGTCCCCGGGTTGGTTCCCGGAGAAGGCATAATTGTAGTATGGACACCGCTTGCCAATGAAGGGTTGGTAATATCTTTATTGTGGTTTACATTGTAGCTTACCCATGTGCCATTTAGTGCGGCAAGAATTCCGTAATCTACGTTGCTTTCAATGGACTGCAGGTTGTCTTCTCTGAATGGCCTTACCGGATCATCAATAAGAAGCTTGGAATAGCCATCCATGAGTTGAGCCAGATTAATTTGATTTTGGCCCGGCATTCTGCGGAACAGCTGTTCTCCTCCTGCTTCAGGACTCTCTTTTTTTCTTTTAAGCATGATATTTCGTTTTTATGGTTACAGGTCGATATATTCAAATGTTGGCCCCGCATTAGTCTGAGCATCCAACGGTTGTTTCATCAGATTAACAGCCTGCTCTTTCAAAGCATACATATACATAATGGATTTTTCAAGCTCTTTCTGATTTCCTTCCACAGCACTCTGAATGGCATCCAGCAGACGTCTGTAAGTCTTATTAAATTCAACACCCTGGGCATATAATTCTTTGTTTAGCACATAATCTGCCAGCTTAGGATTAGGTTTCATCGGATACGCCTCATTCCAGTCTACCGGAAGATCTTTTCCTGTAGGCGGTGTGGTTACAGGCATCATTCCGTTTTCATCCATGAAAGGCTTATAGTTTCCTCCCAGATAGAAATGCTCATGGAAAACTTCTTTGAATCTGAAATAATGAGCCAGTTCAACCCCTTCTTCAAACTGAGAAGGATCTACATCGAAAATAGAATCATCAGCTCCTTCACCCTGGCCTTTGATTTCCTGGAAAACAGCAATAACTCCGGATAAAGCTTCCACGGAATGCAGTTTTCCGCCACTTCCGTAATATTGCTCAGGACGGATCTGTTTTTCCGGCTTTCCTGTGAAAATTCCTCCTTTATCTAAGTCCTCGAAGTTCTTTGGTAACGTTCCATGTGTTTTGTAATAAGCAATGATCTGAAAAACAACAATGTAGAAGAATAAAACATCATAATACTCACCAATGGTGTGTACATTTTCTATGATGAAACCTTTCATGTTTTCAAGAGTCCAGAGGTGGTTTTCCTGTACGGCTGCTCTCTGAGAGTATAATTCAGAAGTTTTCGTTTCGTAATCATATTCAGGAGCTTTTACCACAGATGCACTTGGGCTTTCAATGGCAATAAACGTGGCAATACTGTTGCTTGAAAATGTTTCCAGACCTACATAAAAATCAACATTCATGGGTAGTTTCATAGGATAAGTAGGGTAGTTCTCCTTTTGGTTGACGGAAGGCTGAATACCGATGGCATTCAATACATTACAAACCATAATCAGATGAAGCATTTCCTCTACGGCAACACTTCTGATGATTTGTGAAGCCAGAGCATTGGTTCCGTCTTTGATTGAATACAAAGCCGTAAGATAAGGTGGAATGGTAGAATGTTCAATAAGAATTGCAGTCTGCAAAAGGTCCTGCAAAATCGGTTTGTAATCAATTTCTGTTAGCGCTTTTTTTATTTCTGAAATTCCTGAACCGAACTGAGATTCCAGATAGGCATCAAAATCTTTAATCTGATCATTCAGTAAAAGATTGGTTACTGTTTTACTGTGATGCTTTAATCCTTCTATCCAGTCTTCTTTGCTCAATGTTGAATCAAATAATAAAGAAGATAATGAAACCGGTTCTATAATGGCTGCGTTTCTTGCTGCCGCCATTCTTCCTGCTGTTAATGTCTCCTGTGGTTGTGCTGTTTTATTGATAAGTCTTTGTCTCATGTTGTTATTTTTTAAGTTGAATTTCAAGATCAGCAAGGATGGATTCTACCGAACGGATCGTGAATGCTGATAATGTTAAAGTTGGATTTGAAGTTCCCAGTGTGGTCATATTTCCTGCGCCTACGACGTATAAATTCGGGTGATCCCAGGTTTTGCAGTAGCTGTTGGTCACGGATTCTTCAGCTTTAGAGCCCATTCTGTGAGTTCCTACAATGTGTCCTGCGCCGTTGTAAGAATATCTCACTCCGTTGTAGATCACAGAGTTTTTATCTTCTGCAGTATATTTTGTACAATCATCAATATGTAATCTTTTAAACATTTGATCCGAAGCATCTTTTGCCTGCTCCATAGCTTTCATTTCGTACTCTGTAAGCTCATAATGAATAACAGGGCGTGGAATTCCAAGTACGTCCAGATATTCATCATTAATGGTTACTCTGTTATTGGGATTCGGGAGCTGTTCAATTTCAAAATGAAATAATACCTGTTTTGAAAGTCTGTCGGTGAGCAGTCTTCTTAATTCTGTCCCAAACTGTTTCTCTTTGATAAAGTAGGCCACATCGGAACCCGGGGAAAATGCCGGCCAGCCCCAGCCCCAATTGTCAAGCGGAGAGATCCATGCAGAAAAGTCCTTTCTGAACGCTCCGTCACGGAAAGAAGAAATGTTGGTAGTAGAGCCCGGACCTCTGTACGGATATACCGGTTCAGGGAAAAGCCCCCATGTTAGCATTACCATATGGTCCATCAGGTTTCTTCCCACCTGATCACTGCTGTTGGCTGCTGTTTTTACACCATCTGACGTTGTATATTTGGAATTCAATAAAATTTTGGGATTTTCAAAAGCATTGGCTGCCAGAATGACGATGGCGTCTGACGTATCAATAGATTCTTCAACAAAATCGGTTTTTTCTTTTGAGGGATATCTTCTCAGATGGACTTTTGAAATTTTATAACTATCATTTGGATCAATGCTTAACCTGTAAACCACACTCTGTGCCTGAATCTGCATGAATGGATTACGGCTCAGGTTATCGTTATCATTAACTTTATATAAAGCTTTTTTCAATGTTTTTAAGGCGTTGTACTTCGCCTGAACAGGACAGATCGGAACACAGGATGCATTCCCTTCGCAGCGTTCGCCCATATAAGGGTTCCACACAGAACCGAGAGCTTTGTATTCTTCTTTTCCGGAGCTGTCTAAAACCAGTTGATATCCTGAGTCCTTTGGTTCTGCTTTAATGATCTTTGTTTTTCCGTATTTTGGGTTAGGAACGGAATTTCGTCCCTGTGGAGAAGGCACCAGCATTAAAGGAATTTCTCCTGAACTCAGCTTTACACTTGTCCCTTTAAGTCCCTCAATAATCTTATGATCCATATAGCTTTGTGGGATTTCCTCCATCGGGAATACATAATTTCCATAATAGTCTTCTGTTTTCTCTTTAATCGGATATTCCTGTTTCGAAACATCCCCGGAAACCCCGATTTCAAACTCAGCCATCTCATAATAAGGCCTTAATTCTTCATAGCTTATCGGCCAGTCGACAGGAGTTTTCTCATCAGAATCCGGCTTTGGAATCTTAATGCCATATTTTTCGGTAAGTTTGAAATCGTTGGGAAGCATTCTTGGAGTAGTTCCCAGCCAGTGAAGGGTAGTTCCGCCGCCTACTCTTATCGCATCACTGGCAAACGGCATCGGCCCAAACTGAACCAGATAGCCTTTTTTATCCGGATACGGCTGAACAATATGTTCCATATCCAAAACGTTGGGAGAAGGAGCCTGCTTTAAGTTCGGATAAGGAGAGTTGGGAACTTTGGCTTCCTCTCTGTAAAAAGTCCGGATATACTCATTATAAGTGGTCATTGAAGATACGGAATCCAGCTCAATACCTGCTTCCAGGCCTGCTTCGTACATAAGTATGGAAATCTCCTTAATGTTATCAGATTTTCCCGCATCTGCACGGTGGATCATTTTTCCTTTGGTTATATCAAATACATGGTCGGACAATAGCTTTGCGATTAATGACCCTGCGATCCCTGTACCTACAATGATCACATCTTTTTTGTTATTGGTTGGATTCATGAGTGGGTGTTTACAGGTTTAATATTCCATGATTTGTAGCCAGGCTGTTTTGCTCCCGGCGGATGAGCGTGCATCAGGTTCCATACAAGGCCTTCCTTGTAAGAAAGATCATTGATGTAAGCACCTTCCCAGGTTCCCAGATACCACAGGGTGATTACTTTTCCGGCAATGTCGTTCATTCCAGGGTTGCCAATAATTTCGGATTGAATAGCATTTTTTAATGCTTCCTCACCGGAGGAATTTTCAAGGATATTTTTAGAAACCGTAAGGAATTCTACGAAAGTGGCTGCTTCTAGGCTTTTTAGAACATACGTGTAATAGGTTTCTGCAAGCCCCGTTGACTGCAGTTCGTTTACTGTGAACCCGGTAAGCACTTCCGAGATAGACATGAACACGTCGAAATAATAATCGTCGACGTTGAGAATTTTGTTAATAATATTCATTTCGTAAAAAATTTGGATTCAATATCTTCAACTCCCTTTTAACAGGAGGTTATCAAGCTGATTGATCTACAGCTGCCGGATTTTCAGATATCACTCCCTTTTTCAGAAATGATTGAATATATTTCAGGCGATCCATAGTATCAGTTTTTGTTTATCCGAAATTAATCACATCCCGGCAGATAGGATTCAGTATTTCTACGTAATTTGAATTAATAATGTTTTAATTTTTTGTAACAAATCCTTTGTTGGAAGTGTTTTTCAGATATTTTATTTTCACATAGTTTAGAATTATTTTAAATAGTGTGGTATCTTGCTGTTTAAAGACACCAGATAAAAACAGTGATAATTGCCTGTGATATAAATAAAAAATGCCTGAATTGAATATTCAGGCAGGATTTAAATGAATAAGGCTGAAGGTAAGAATTATAATATCATTGTATCAGATATTCCTAGCTGTCAAGCTGTTCCACAGCAATTGCGTCTATTTCAAACAACATTCCGGGTAAAGCCAGCTGGCTTACAGGAATAAGTGTACTTGTTGGCAGCAATGTAGATTTCCAGACTTTCCCGGCTTCTTCTGCCCATATCTCAAGTTTTTCCTGATTGTGACCAACAATAAGCAGGGTAATTTTAACAATATCATCAAACGTCATTGAATGGCTCTGTAAAACGATCTGTAAATTTTTCAAAGCATCCTGAACCTGAGTTTTAAAGTCATCTGCCAATACATGATTTTCACCAACACCGCCGCTCTGTCCGGATATAAAACACATCCTGGAAGGAGATTTCACAGAGATACTGTGAGAAAAACCATAAGGGGCGGGATTAAATAACTCAGCAGGATTGATCAGTTGGGGTTGTTTATTGTTTTCCATAATCTTTCATTTCATAAAGTAAAAATGATAGGAAAAAATTGAAAAAGCCTTTACATATGTTGAGGGAAATATTTTTTTAATTCTTTATATACTTTCGTGAATAATAAAATTCTGATACAAAAAAATGCTGTTCGGAGAAACAGCATTTTTTGTTTTTATTCTACAACAATACTTTCAATCCCTTTTTGCAGGGCCGTTTCCTGAACGACCGGAACAGAAAGTCCTTCTGCACGGACAACGGAAATATCCGTCATTCCCATAAATCCAAGTGTTTTTTCTAAGTAAGGAATTACGAAGTCGTAAGCCTGTCTTTCCCCTTCAGAATATACGCCGCCACTTGAAAAGACAAGGTATACTTTTTTATTTTTCACCAGGCCTTCAGGGCCGTTTTCGCTGTAGCTGAATGTTTTTCCTGCTCTGGCAATATGATCAAGCCATGATTTCAGTGTAGAAGTGATACTGAAATTGTACAGCGGCGCTTCGATAACAATAATGTCAGCCTCCTGAAGCTCATCAATTACCGTATCCGAAAGCTTTACAATTTCCGACTGTTCAGAAGTCCGGTTTTCAGCTGCCGTAAAGAATGCATTGATATGCGCTTCTTCCAAATGAGGAAAAAGAGGATTAGCCAGATCACGTTTTTTTAAAATATGGTCAGGATACTTGGCTGTGATTTTCTCTACAACTGCATTTCCCAGTTTTTTACTGATTGATGATTCACTTCTCGGGCTCGAAGTAATATGAAGTACTCGTTTCATTTTTTATCTTTTTTAAAATTAATGTTCCAAAATTATCTATATTTACTAATAAAAAGATAGTAGTTACCGAAAGGTTAGTAATAACATTTAGGTTAGTAACAGAATAAAAACAGAGGCAATGGAAGAAGAAAAAATAGTGTATTCAAGGCCACAATGCAGTAACCATCTCTCTGCTACAGAGGATGCATTATATGTTCTCGGAGGCAGATGGACCATTCGTGTAATGATTGCGATCCTGGGAGGGCACACCCGCTTCAATGAATTACAGCGTACCATCAAGGGAATATCTGCACGGGTATTATCCAGTGAATTGAAAAAACTGGAAGTTAATCATCTTGTGGAGAGAACCGTTATTACAGATCAGAAACCTGTGCTGGTAGAATATGTTCCTACAGAGTATAGCGAATCTCTGAAAGATGTCATTGCTGCTTTGGCAGACTGGGGAACAAAACACAAGAAAAAAATCACTGCATAATAAAAGAATAAGCGGTGTTGCAGCAAAGTCACTTTTTCTGTGGTATATGTTAAGTTGCAACTTTGCTTGTACTTTAAGTATTTTTACTCAAATTAATAATGGCAAGATGATCATATGCGAAGACTTATTATTTTCCCACGGAGCCGGTCTGGAAAGGTATGAAGCAGGAGAAACAATTTTTCAGGAAGGAACCGCTGCAAAATACTATTTCCAGATCAGATATGGCACTGTGAAACTGAATACTTTATTGGAAGACGGGAAAGAATTTGTTCACGGGCTTCCTTTTGATGGTCATTGCTTTGGTGAAAGTTATTTATTTACCGGGCATCATTACGCCGTTAACGCTGTTGCGGTAACCAGCTGTGAAATTATCAGGCTTCCCAAAACGAGATTTCTTGAAATATTGCTGGAAAAACCAGCATTAATGCTTGAAATCAGTAAATATACAGCAGACAGGCTGCATTTCAGGTATATGATCTCCAGCTTTCTGGCTATTTCAGATCCTATCGTAAAGCTGGTGAAACTTTTTGACCATCTTAAAAAATATTTTGGATTTGAAGAAGCTTATTCATTCCTTATTCCCTATACCAGACAACAGATTGCGACACTCACCGGTCTCCGGGTAGAAACGGTAATCAGATATGTCAAAAAAATGCAGGAGCAGAAACTCGTTAAAATCGAAAGCTCTAAAATTTATTATTAATCAGCCAACCTGGTTATTTCAGGATGAGCACGGGCTGATGGGTATTCTGGTAAATTCCTTCGGAAATGCTTCTGCTTGCCAGATAGTATAAAAAGCTGTGCTTACCGGGCAAAGCAATAATAAGATCGGCTTCATGAGTGGCTGCAAACATCAGAATTCCATTAATGACATTTTCATCATGGGAGTAATAAATGCTGCTTGGGATCTCCGTTAAATGTTCACGGATATAGTCTTCCAGCTCTTTTTTCTTGTTTTCATCTTCTTTTTCGCGGGTATTGATATTTAAAAAAGACAGATGCACATCCTGCTTATGAATGAGAGATTTATGATGAAACAATCTTTCTAACCGTTTAATTCCGTTGATATCACAGGGGATAAAGATATTTTTAGCAGGAGTATAGTGATAGCTGTTGGGAACAATTAAAGTCTTCACAGGACTTGTTCTTGCAATGCCTATAATATTTTCAGATACAAAACTTTCAGTGGCAGATGTCTGATCGTCACTTCCCAGAATAATAAGTTCTACAGACGGCTCATCTTTTAAAAGTTCATTGATACTTCTGGTAAGAGCCCAATCACTTAAAATTCTTGAAACCTTAATCCCAGGTGATTTTTCTGTTACAATGCTGCTTAACTGATCAAGTAATGATTCTGTTCTCTGCAATAGATTGTTGACATTTTCCTCATTTACAAAAGAATGCCCTTCTGCAATATGCAGATAGTCAAACTCAGATTCTCCTGCTGTTTTTAAGAGGATGATGTTTTGATAGCCGTAGGTTGTTGCCCAGTCTGCGGCAACTCTTACTGCATTTTCTGTAGTTGATGTAAAATCAACAGGTACAAGGATTGTTCTCATATTGTATCATGTTTTGATCCTGGTTATTCCAGGTTTGCTGTCATTTTTTTTACCAGTAACAGTGCTTTGCTGATCTCTTCCTCATCAATGCCGTCAACTGCTTTTTTATAAAGATCCAATGCCCATGGATAAACGGTTTCCACAATCTGTTTACCCTTCGGTGTTAAAAAGACCTGCTTATTTCTCCTGTCGTTTTCATCAGCTATCCGCTTAACAAGATCTCTTTTTACAAGGCTGTTGATGAGATAGGTAATACTGGATTTGTCTTTGCTTACTTTATTTCCTATTTCCTGCTGGTTGATTCCGTTATAGCGTGAAAGCAGCCCCAGAATCTCGATCAGTTCAAAAGACAGGTCCGGATCATATTCATTAACGGTAGCCTGGATTTTCTGCCGGAGACGGCTTTTCATCTCACTCATTGCCAGACCAAGCTCCAGAGCCAGCTCAGAAATATCATTCTTTTTTGCAGACATACTTTACTTATATAATGATAAACAGGATAAGAGCCATACACAAATGGATTTTTAGCATCACTTATCCTAACAAATATACGAAAAATTAGTTTTAATTAAAACTAATTGGATGTTAAATAATAGCTGAAAAAGAATAATTAAACCGGGATGTACTTTTTGCAGGAATAAATTTTGCTGTTGTTTATACAATGAATTTTAAAGTGTAATTTAAAACAGTAATCATGCCTGAAATTGTGTTAAAAAGAGTTTATGAATCTCCGTCTCCGGACGACGGATACCGTGTCCTGGTAGATCGTCTGTGGCCCAGAGGACTTTCAAAAGAAAATGCTGATCTTGATGAATGGGATAAAGACATTGCACCATCAACAGAATTAAGGCTTTGGTTTCATCATGACGTCAGGTTATGGGAAGAATTCTCAGAAAAATATATGAAAGAACTTCATGAAAGTAACCTTGGGAAAGATTTCCTGAAACGTCATGAGAAGTATAAAAAAATTACATTGCTGTATGCAGCCAAAGATGAAGAACACTGCCATGCGATTATTTTGAAAAAATATCTTGAAAGTATACAATAAGACATAAAAAAGCAGAGAATCAACCGATCTCTGCTTTTTCTTTTTTAACAGCCTGATGCATCATCATAATAATCCCGAAAAGAAAACATGCGATGATCAGGTATCGCCAGGAAAGATCTTTCTGCTCACTTACCGTTCCGCTTACCGAAATGATAAAGCTTGTTACAGAGGTGATCACATATACCAATCCGCCCATCAGTCCGCCCGCAGTTCCTGCATTTTTAGGAAAGTAAAGCATACTTGTCGTAAAGAACGAGGTAAATAAAATTCCGGAGCAGATATGGATGAAAAACGCGAAAGGAATCATGATAAAAAGACTCTCCGCAAAATAGCTGGTGATAATCAGCCCTGCGATGAGGATCAGCTGGAGAAAAATAGGCTGTAAAATCCTTGATCTGAAACCCAGAGTCAGTCTGCGTTTCCCGATAAAACCTCCGATCATCCAGGAAAATCCCAGGATCAATGTACAGTATCCGATCACAACCGGAGTAAAATGAAACGTATTTTCAATAATAAAAGGTCCGGTAATATTAAACAACATTACAATGGAGTAGCTCAGTCCTAAGATGAAAATTCCCAGCATAAAAATCCTGTTCTTAAGCATCATTTTGTAAAGGCTGATATTCTCCGAAAGATCCAGTTTCTTTTTTTGGGGAAGGCTCTCCCCGCTGAAGAACCATTCAAAAAGGAAAAGAACTCCGGCGTATGCGGCAAGGAAATAAAAATTGGCATGCCAGTTAAATATTTTCTCAAGATAACCTCCGAGGAAAGGGGCCAGAATAGGACCGCACGACCATACAATGGTAAAATAACTCAGATAGTGCTTCACTTTCTCTGCATCATAAATATCTACGAAAATAGCACGGGTAGCTACAACAAGCACTGAAACGGCTGCCCCCTGAAGTATACGAAGCAGGCAGATCAATAAGATGCTGTTCGTCATGGTAATTAAAATACTCGTCAGGATTAGCAGAAATAAGGCGATCAGTTTGGGACGGTAGCGGCCGATGCTGTCCAGAATTCCTCCCACAAACAACTGGGAAATCCCGTAGCTCAGAAGGTATGATGTTAAAGTAATCTGGATATCTTTTTCTGATACCATCATTTCTTTCGCCATAGAGGGAAACGATGGTAGATAAATGTCTGTGACAAACCCGGAAAGCGGGATAGACACGAAAGCCATAATGGTAATTAATCTGATTCGTTGTTCAGATGCTTCTCTCAACATGTTCATTCATTTTTTACTATGCAAAAATAAGTCAGGAAATAGGAAAGTGAATTTTAAAAGACAAAGTAAAAATTACAAAAATCAAAGATTAAGATAAATTCTTAAATTTTAATGGTGAAGTGCGGGCGTGCTTTTTAAAGAAATTATTAAAGTGGGCAGGCTGGTCAAATCCTAATGTATAACCAATCTGAGCAATATCCCAGTTCGTATACTTCAGCAGATTTTTAGATTCTTCAAACATTTTTTCCTTAATAATCTGCGTGGTCGTAAGATTCGTTACAGATTTTACTGAGGAATTCAGGTGGTTGACATGAACGTTCAGATGTTCGGCAAAGTCCGAAGGTGTTTTTAAGGCCAGAGGATAAGCAGGTGAATCCAAAGGAAATTGTTTGTTGAGCAATTCATCAAATAGTTTGTATAAACGCACATTTGCAGGAAGTTCATTCGGATTGATATCTTCTACACGGTTTTCAAGAGCCAGATGCATAACAGATGCCAGATTGCTTTTGATGCTGCTGCAGCGGAAAGGGTAAGTGGAGTTGTTCATTCTGTACATCTGCTCGAAATAAAGTGTCGCCAGCTGGGTTTGTTCCTCTGTCAGAAAAACAACAGGCTTGCTCCATTCTTTGAACATCGACGTTTTTTTAAACAGATTGAATTCTGTGTTTCCACTAAAAAACTCCTGGTTGAACAAACAAAAGTAACCTTCCTGTACATCACTCTCACACTCCCATGAATACGGAATACCCGGAGATGGAAAGAATAGGGCAGGGCGGTCAATATACAGCTGATGTGAACCATAATGAATCGTTCCTTTTCCAATAATAAAGCTGATTTTGTAATAATCACGGCGGTTATAGGGGCTTTTGAAGCTGCAGTATCTCCGCATGGAAATATTGAAGTGGGATTTTCCCGTTTCAAAGTCTTCAGAATCAAACATTTTGATCTGATCTCTGCGGATGCGTCTGTAATAATCTTCTATGGTTTCCAGCTGATCACTCATAAGTAAAAATTATAAAAATCAAAGATAAGCAAACTGCTGTTCACTCATGATAATTTTAAGTGCGATAATAAGAATCAGAATTATAGTTTTTCTCGATTTCAGCATATTAACAAAAAGTTACTGTTTAAAATATACGTAAATCTGTGTCCTGTGGTTAAGAATCAGCTTTTATTAATTTCCAGTTCCAAAATATGTGATGGAAGCTGAAAAGGACCCGCTTTTGAAATATCCGCAGCTACAAAGCCGGACTCTTTTAAAAACTGTGTAAGCGGATCATGGTCCAGCATATTGATCCATATAATATCCGTGAAGTTTACTGCTGATCTGCATTTTTTCCAGAGCGACTGTCTCGTTTCCGGAGTGTCAAACTCTGAAAGAATCACAAAGCTGATTTCTGTTGCCCGCTTTCCTTCAGGAATTCCGGGATGAAGAGAACCGCCTTTAATAATGCTGTACCCGATAGGTTTCTGGTCAGCATAGATCATGATCAGCTGGTTGGAAAGATTATTAAGGTCATTGATCATCTTTCTCGGATCTATATCGTTGTGAATATATTTTTTAATCTGCTCCTCACTTACGAAATCCTTATATAATGTATAAACAGAAGAATCAATAATGGTTATAAGATCAGAAATTCCTTCTTCAGAACCTACTGTAAATTTTGAAATAATATCCATAGGGATTTTTTTTATTCAAAAATATAAGATTAATCTGTTCAAAAAGGATACAGTTTGCTAAAATATAATCGGTACAGATGGATATTTTTATAAATTTGTTCAGTACAGCTGATATGTATGATGAAACCCTATAAGTACGAAATTTTTGCAGCCGCAATAGAAGAACAGATACGCAGTGGAATGTTACAGGAAAATGACAGGCTTCCTTCTGTTCGTGAGATGAAGAGAAAATATAAGCTGAGTACAAGTTCTGTACAAAACGGATTTGAATATCTTATGATTAAGGGACTGATCAGGAGCAACCCACGGTCCGGATATTTCGTCAGGAGAATTCAGGAAGAAAATATCCCGGAAGTAAAAACAAAATTCCCGGCGGTCGTAAGAGACGAAGTGTTCATGAAAAACATCATGCTGACTTCCAAAAGAACCTCAGAATCCAGCTCTTTTAATACGGCAGTGCCCGGTGATCTGCTAATTCCGCAGAAGCTTATTCTGAGAACAATGCAGGAAGTTATCCGTGAAAAAGGAGCATCTCTTCTCAGGTATTATCCCTCAAACGGATTGGAAGCATTAAGGATGCATATTGCAAAAAAAATGGGAGTCTATGAATGTACCTTAAATCCTGATGAAATCATTATCACTGATGGTGCTTTGCAGGCTCTTACCATTGCTTTAAAGTCGGCTGCAAAAGCTGGTGATGTGGTAGCTGTTGACAGTCCCTGTGTGTTTTCTGTGCTGGAAGTGATTGCCCATCTGGAGCTGAAAGTGATTGAAATTCCTGTAGATTATAAAAGGGGTTTTGATACTGAATTCTTCAGAAAAGCATGTAAGGAGAACGATATCCGTGCTTTGGTTGTTACTCCGAATTTTCACAACCCTACAGGAGTGCTGATGAATGATGAAACAAAAAAAGAAATTCTTAACATTGCTGAAGCTCATCAGTTATCTATTATTGAGAATGATATGTATTCTGATCTGTATTTTGGCGAGCAAAGACCACGCTGTATAAAAAGCTTTGATACGAAAGGTCAGGTCATGATCTACTCATCATTTTCAAAAACACTTTCGCCGGGAATCCGCCTGGGCTGGCTGTATGCCGGTAATTTGTATGCAAAATCTGAAAGAGCGAGGTTTGCTTTGGGACGGTCTGTTTCTCCGGTATATCAGGAACTGGTGCTGAAGCTGCTCCAGGGAAACAGCTATGAAAGGCATCTTCAGTCCTTCCGGAAAAAACTTAATCAGCAGGCTGTTCAGGTATTGGAGGCCTTAAGGAATTTTTTTCCTGAAAGCTCTTATTTTCACAGACCGCAGGGAGGTTACAGCATCTGGGGGCAGCTTCCGGAAAGTACAGATATAAAAAGGTTTTATGAGTATTGTGAGCGGCACCGTATTTTATTTACTCCCGGAGATACCTTTTCTTTTATGGACAGATATCATTATCATTTCAGGATTATTTTTGCAGAAAGAATTACTTCTGAAAGTATTGTTTTGCTGGAAAGTGCAGGCAGGAAAGCAAAAGAATTGCAGATGTAAATCATTAAGAGCTATAAAGGTACATCCAAAGATTTTATAAGACCTGTAAAGCGGAGTGATCTTGATTTTTATTCGGTTCCCATTGATTATTAACGGTTTAACTGAGTGTTGGTTTGTACTCCATGTAATATCAGGTTATATGGTTGATTTCTACAATAATTCATTTTCATTGTAAAAATTAAATTGAAATTAAGAAAGACTCAAAAAAAATAATAAAATCCGCTATTTTTTTTCAGCACAATTAGGCTGGAATCACCATAAAACCTATATTTGCAGCCTAAATTTTTAAATAAATGAAAGAACTAATTGAAAAAATCAACGCAGAATTTGAAGCGTTCACAACTGAGGCAAACCAACAAGCGGAAAAAGGAAACAAGGCTGCTGGTACAAGAGCTCGTAAAGCAGCTTTAGAACTAAGCAAATTGTTCAAAGAATTCAGAAAAGTTTCTGTAGAAGAAGCTAAGAAATAATTCACCTTTAACCGGCTTTTGAAGCCGGTTTTTTTTATTCCTTAATAGAATGTTTTTTTGAATTGTACCGTTCATTAGAACTAATCTAAGAATCACTGTTCTCCTTGGTCTTTTTTATAAATTACCAACATTCGCTGATTTCTGTTATTATTTTTTAGCTAAAAATGTTGATAATATCTTGTGAATGCCTCTTTTTTTAGGCTTAATCTTTCATCATCTCCCTGAATTCTGCTATCTTTAAACCAATCAATATATATTATGAGGATAAATAGATTTTTTGCAGTGCCTGCAGTAGTGCTGGCTGCCCAGTTTTCATGGGCTCAGATAAAGGTTGATCCCAAAGAAAGATTAGACCCTGTCGTAAAAAGTTTTGTAGATGAAGTTAATAATAATTCCCAGCTGGAAAACCTTGCGTATGAACTGCTGGACGGGATCGGGCCACGCCTTGTGGGAACTCCTGAAATGCTTGCCGCAAACGAATGGAGTGCCAATAAGCTTCGTTCATGGGGAGTGGAAGCTAATCTTCAGCAATTCGGAACCTGGAAAGGATGGCAGAGAGGAACAACGCATGTTGATATGACCTATCCGCGGGTAAAATCTCTTGCAGCAACACAACTGGCGTGGAGTCCGGCTACTAAAAAAGCAGTTGAGGCAGAAGTGATTATTCTTCCGAAAGCATCTTCCAAAGCAGAATTCGACCAATGGCTTCCTTCTGTGAAGGGGAAAATAGTGCTGATGGCACAATACCAGAAAATAGGGCGCTCTGATGAGCAGATCAAAGAATTTGCTACTCCTGAGCTGTATGAAAAGCTTAAGGCAGAAAAAGAGCAGGCTGCCAAAGACTTTACAGCGTATGTGAAAAATATCGGATATGATAACAACAGCCTTCCTGAAGCGTTAGAAAAAGCTGGTGCAGCAGGTATTGCCATTTCAAACTGGACCGGTATCATGGGGGCTAACAGAATATTTGGAGCAAAAACATCCAGAATTCCAATGATCGATATTGATGTGGAAGACTATGGAATGCTTTACAGAAT
The DNA here is from genome assembly GCF_051011775.1 of Chryseobacterium amylolyticum. Lineage (NCBI taxonomy): Bacteria > Pseudomonadati > Bacteroidota > Flavobacteriia > Flavobacteriales > Weeksellaceae > Chryseobacterium > Chryseobacterium amylolyticum. The sequence goes on along the minus strand of NZ_JBPCHX010000001.1, from coordinate 264,897 downwards.
AGCGGAAAAAGGCGGGAAGCCTAAAATTAAAATTGATGCCCGGTCAAAAATACTTCCTGAAGCTAAAAGTTTTAATACAATCGGGATGATCAAAGGAAAAGAAAAGCCAGATGAATATGTTATTCTTTCCGCTCACCTTGATTCATGGGACGGCGCCCAGGGCGCTACGGATAACGGAACCGGAACGATCACGATGCTTGAAGCGATGAGGATCCTGAAAAAATATTATCCTAACAATAAGAGAACGATTGTCATTGGACTTTGGGGAAGCGAAGAGCAGGGACTGAACGGTTCAAGAGGGTTTGTTGCAGATAACCCTCAGATTATAAAAGGAGTACAGGCCGCTTTTAATCAGGATAACGGTACCGGTCGTGTGGTAAACATCAGCGGTCAGGGATTTGTAAAAGCTTATGATTATATCGGAAGATGGCTTGATGGCGTTCCTAAAGCAGTAAAGGCTCATATTAAAACTGATTTTCCTGGAATGCCGGGTGGCGGAGGTTCTGATCATGCTTCTTTTGTCGCAGCAGGAGTACCGGGATTTTCTTTAGGCTCTCTGAACTGGGGCTACTTCGGATATACATGGCACACTACAAAAGATACCTATGACAAGATTGTTTTTGATGAGGTAAAAAATAATGTGATCTTAACGGCTGCATTAGCATATATGGCTTCTGAAGACCCGGAGTTTACCAGCAGAGAGAAAAGAGCAATGCCTCAGGATGATAAAGGGGAAACGGTAAAATGGCCGGAAGTAAAAGAACCCAGAAGAAGTTCTAAGGAGTACAAGTAAACGAGTGCTCAATAAAAGAGTGAATTTATAATATTAAAGGTTGTCAGATATGGCGACCTTTTTTATATATTGATAAAAAATACGTCAAGTTTTGGCGTTATCTGCCAATACATTTGCTTCAAGAAATTCTTGCAAGAATAAATTATTTAATTCTTAATTGTAAAATCATGAGCAATACACTTAATTTGTTGGAAACAAATGAGTTTTCAACGTCTGATATTAATGTTAATCAAGTACAGCTTGTAACTTTAGTAGACCATTATACCAAAGAAATAGTCAATTTTACTAAAATAGGTCCATCTTCTTCTATAATAGATGGAATTATGAAGTTGAAAAAGGATGGTATATTATTCGAAAGAATATATAACGGAGTAATCAATCCTGAATGGTTTGGCTCCGGAAAAACGCATGTTGAGCTTCAGGCTGCTATTAATGCTGCTGTTAAAAGTGATACGATTCTTATAAGAGGAAAATACAGATGTTCTGATCAAATTAAAATTAATAAAGATTTAACATTGCTAGGGCAAAACTATATTAATGGTAACGATACCGGAGATAATGAAGGATCCCGCATTATTTTTAATGATTTTACTAATCAAATTGCTAACTCCTGTATTGAAGCTGTAGCAAGCTTGTGCATCAAAAATCTTGTTATTGTAGGAAGTGAGATTCCTGGAAAAATAGGGGTGAACTTGATTGGTATTCCTAATGGTACTGAAGTTCCTATTGGTAGTTTGACATTGGATTCTTCTGTAATACAAAGCTTTGAGATTGGTGTGAAGGTTACGGCAGCTTATTATAACAGATTTGTTAATTCTTATATAGGATACTGTCCTTCATGTCTTGTGTTGGATAAATGTTATAACGCTTTCGCAAGTTCATTGTCAATAAGAGCAGGGTATTACAGTAAAAAGGATATAGACAATGGTGATCTGAATGATGGAATTGTACTGCTTAATAATAGCAACTTAACAATGTTTGGAGGAAGTGTTGAAAGTTTTTCTAATGCTGGTATTACTTTATATTCATCATCCAGAATCTCCTGTTTTGGTGTTTATTTTGAAGGGGAAAAGGCAACTGACAAAACTTCATGTGTGAGAATAATGGATAATAATTGTAGATCGACCACAATAAGTTGTCATGCTTATTTGGTTCTCAAAGGAACAAGCTCATTTGTACATGCTTTACCTACTGTGACATCTGCACATATTTATTCTAAAAATAACCATTTTAATTATTCAAATGATTGGTATGTTTCGGTGTATAAATTTGAGTCAACTGACTTCGCAGGTTATAATATTGATATTTCAGGAGATAACTATCAAAGCAATCTTATAGCGGGATCTTCTTACACATCAATTACCTCTTCCTTACTTAAGAAAGGTAAAGGAATGGTTAAAATTGTATATCCTTCAGGCCATGAGCTGGCAGGAATTCAGTTAACTAATTTAAATACTGTTTCTCCATATCAGTACAATGTCGTTACGGGAGCTGAAAACGGTATGATAACTACATTTTCCAATTCAGGATATCCTGGTGATGACCCGGCAGGACTTTATGGGATTATAGGTTATGTCCCTTATACTGCCGTGTACGAAAATGGAACGTGGAAAAAAATTCCCAAACTAAATTAGTGTTAATTTCAAGATAATAAAATATGCTCATTCAGCTTAATTAAATCTTACATGTATGTGAAAGCAGAAGACTGTCGTTTTTGGATAGTCTTCTGCGTTTTTAATTGATATGGATTAGTAGATCTGAAAATTTTGAAAGAGAAGCCCGGTATTGTATATCTTTTACCTTTCCAAAACCATATTTACAGAAAACAAACGGAAGTCCATTAGTCTTTGCTGAATCATAATCGGTTTGGGTATCACCTATGTATACAGAATCTTCAAAGGATAGCTGATTTCTTTCCATAAGAAGCCTGATGTTGTCAGCTTTTGGCTTTTGGGTTCGCCCATGAGACTCAAAGTCCGTAAACAGATCATTGAATCTGTAATATTCTAAAAATGATTCAATATAACCATCCTGGCAGTTGCTTACAATAAAAAGAGCATGAGTATTGGCCAGGCTTTTCAATGTATCTTCCACGCCGTCATATAAAATTCCGCCCTGTATACGCAGGATTTTATTTTCTTCGGCTACTATTTCAGAAAGAAGATCCCGTACCTGAAGATCTGAAATTCCCGGAACAATATCTTTGATAATATCGTGAGCTAATAAACCCATGTACTGATCCATGTCTTCGGGCTTTATTTCTCTTTGGATTAACTGATGTTTACCCAATACCTTATTCCATATTTCGATGATCGTTGCTCTGGGATCCCATAATGTGCCATCAAGGTCGAAAATTAAGTTCTTTGTGTTCAAAATAAAAATTTTGTGTTATACTTTAATCTGTACCAGCGATTTACAAAATCATACTCAGCTGTACTCTTTTTCTTGCCTCATCCACATCGGTTACCTTTACACGGACATGCTGGTGAAGCTTTACTACTTCATTGACATCGGAAACAAATCCGTCTTTCAGCTGGGAAATATGAACCAGTCCGCTTTCTTTAATTCCAAGATCTACAAAGCATCCGAAGGCTGTAATATTATTGATAATTCCAGGAAGAATCATACCGGCTTTTAAATCTTTAATGCTTTTAACGTTAGGATCGAATTCAAATACTTTGGCGGCCTTTCTTGGATCCAGTCCAGGTTTTTCAAGTTCTTTTAAAATATCCTTAATTCCCAGGATCCCGATCTCTCCGGTAATATAGTTTTCCGGTTTTACCAGAGCTATTTTTTCTTTATTGGCAATCAGTTCATTGGTTTTAATTCCTAAGTCTTTGGCCATTTTCTCAACAATTCCATAAGCTTCAGGGTGCACGGCAGAATTATCCAGGGGGTTTTTAGCATTTGTAATTCTTACAAAAGCTGCTGCCTGCTGAAAAGCTTTATCTCCAAGTCTCGGAACTTTTTTAAGCTGCTTTCTGTCTTCAAATGCTCCGTTTTCAGTACGGTAACTGACAATATTTTCAGCCATTTTTTCCCCGATCCCGGAAACATAGCTTAAAAGGGATTTGCTGGCCGTATTTAGGTTAATTCCCACAGAATTTACACATTTCATTACAGTAGAATCCAGCTCATTTTTTAACTGGGTCTGATCCACATCATGCTGATATTGCCCGACACCAATAGATTTGGCGTCAATTTTCACCAGTTCTGCCAGCGGATCAGAGAGTCTTCTTCCGATGGAAACGGCTCCACGAACAGTCACATCATAGGAAGGAAACTCGTCTCTTGCAATTTTACTTGCAGAATATACTGATGCTCCGGCTTCTGAAACCACGAAAACCTGCAAAGGCTTATCAAAAGCAATTTTTTTGATAAAGAACTCTGTTTCACGGCTTGCGGTTCCGTTACCAATTGAAATAGCTTCAATATTATAGGCATTTACCATAGAACGGATTTTTTTCATTGCCATTCCGCTTTCATTCTGTGGAGCATGAGGGTAAATGGTTTCGTTGTGCAACAGGTCACCTTTTTCATCCAGACACACCACTTTGCAGCCGCTTCGGTATCCCGGATCAATCGCAAGGATTCTTTTCTCTCCCAAAGGTGGAGCTAAAAGCAGCTGGCTTAAGTTTTCAGAGAAGATTTCGATTGCTTTTTTGTCTGCCTTTTCTTTGGCTTCCTGCAGGGCTTCATTAGAAATGGCGGGCTCAAGAAGTCTTTTATAGCTGTCTTTTATGGCCAGCGAAATCTGGTCCGAACTTTCATTATTGGATTTGATAATTGCTTTTTCAATACCATCAATCGCCTCTTCTTTGTCTATTCCTACATTCGTTTTGACGAAGCCTTCCGCTTCAGCTCTCAGCATGGCCAGAAGTCTGTGGGAAGGAGTTCTGTTAAGGCTTTCTTCCCATTCAAAATATTGAGAGAATTTTTGTGCTTCCTCTTCGTCTTTTTTAGCCTTTACAACTTTTGAAGTAATAACTGCCTTACGCTGAAATAATCTGCGGAGATTTTTACGGACGTACATATTTTCATTAATCCATTCTGCCATAATATCTCTGGCCCCCTGAAGTGCTTCCTCTTCGGATGTAACTTCGCCGCTGAGGTATTTTGATGCCAGGAACCGCACATCATTATTCTTTTGACTCATGATCATTCTGGCCAAAGGTTCAAGCCCTTTTTCCTTGGCAGCATCAGCTTTGGTTTTCTTACGCTTTTTAAAAGGTAAATAAAGATCTTCCAGCTCCTGAATATCAAAGCTTTCTTCTATTCTCTGTTGCAGTTCAGGTGTTAAGGAATTTTGCTCTTCAATAGATTTTAAAATAGATTCTTTTCTTTTAACAATCTCTTCAAACTGCCTGCTTATTTTTGAAATCTGTTCGATCTGTGTTTCATCAAGATTTCCGGTTTTATCTTTCCGGTAACGGGAAATAAAAGGTATGGTGCAGTCTTCTGCTAATAGTTGTAACGTATTGTTGATGCTCTTTTCAGAAATATTCAGCTGTTTCTGTATAAATTCTACGGTCGTCATTGTTCTGTTTTCGTAGGGCTAAAATAGGGTTTTAAAACGAAAAAAGGCGAGTTGCCCCGCCTTGAATGTTTTCACAACGGAATAATCCTTATTGTGAATTGCTTTTTAATCTAGTGAAATAAAAATCCCACGGAGTACGCAGGATTAAAGATTTTCTTCGGCTTTTAGCCTTATTGTGAATTGCTTTTCAAAATTATTAATACAAATATAGAAAAGTTTTTTAAATCCGGTTTTATGGGAAACCGTATAAATATTATTATTTTTCTATCTATTTTTATAAAATATCAAAACTAATCATCATGAGTAAAATATTTGGAATTGATCTTGGTAGTAATAGTTGTGGATGGGCAATTAGAAATACTGATTTAGAAGGCAATCAGATAGAAGATTTTGGAGTGATTACTTTTGAGAAAGGAGTTGCTTCAGAAAAAGGAAATGAATTTCCTAAAGTTCAGAAAAGAACCGAAAGCAGGGGTAAAAGAAGAAACTACCAGGCTGAAAAATATAGAAAGTTTGGAATTTTGCAATTTCTCATTGAAAGAAATATGTGTCCTTTATCTATTGAAGATTTTAATAATTGGAAAACGTACAGAAAAGGTAAGAAAAGAGAATACCCGCAATCCGAAGAATTCCTGAATTGGATAAGGTTTGATTTTGATGGTGATGGTCTGCCGGACTTTCACTTGTTCGGAAAAGATAAAAGTGAGAGTTATTACGTTTTCAGAGCTTTAGCAGGCAATCCGCAATATAAGAATGTATTTGTAAACAATCCTCAAATTTTAGGAAGAGTTTTTTATCAACTTGTTCAAAGAAGAGGTTTTAAAGGAAGAGATGAGGAAGAAGCTAAGACAATGTTAACCGGAAGTGATAAAAACGGAACAAAAGGGAGAAATGATATTGAGGAATATTTAGATAAGTATAAAACTTTAGGAGCCGCATTATATCATTTTCAAAAAGACTTCGGAGGAAGAATAAGACAAAGATATAATCTCAGAAAAGATAGTGAAGCAGAATTAAAATGGATTTGTGATTTACACAATATTTCTAAAGATAACTATTCTAAACTCTGGAAAGCCATAATTTGGCAACGACCATTAAGAACACAGAAAGGATTAATTGGAAACTGTATTTATGAAAAAGGGAAAAAAAGAGTATCGGTAAGTCATCCTCTTTATGAGGAATATAGAGCCTGGGTTTTTATTAATAACTTAAATATCATTCCACCTTTAGATGAAGATAGGCAGGAATATATTCAAGCTAAAATTTATCCATTATTTTACAAGTCAAAACCAGATTTTGAACTAATTGATATTGATAAGCAACTTAAGAAAGATGGTGCCAAAAGGACATCAAGGCATCACGAAAAAACTAAGGTTTTTTCTGTAAAGTTACTTAAACAATTTCAGGATGTTTTTGGAGAAAACTGGAAAGACATATTAAAATGGGATATTACTGGAGAAAGAAGTTCACAACCTGTTAAAAAATCCAGCACTGAATATACTTTTGAAGATGTTTGGCACGTTCTAATGACCTTTGATGGACAAGAAAATCTTAAGAATTTTGCTTTGGAGAAGTTGAATTTGGATGAAGAAAAAGCAAGTAAATTTTCTAAAATCAAATTACAACAGGGCTTTGCAACTTTAAGTCTTTCTGCAATTAAGAAAATTCTTCCTTATTTACAAAAGGGTTTCTTATACAGCCACGCTGTATATATGGCTAATCTATATAAAATGCTTGGAGAAAATGAAATTTCTGAGACACTGATTAATCATTTTTCTGAAGAAATTTATAGGATTTTAAATCAGGATTTAGCAAACAGAAAAAATGCAGCGATTGTCAATAGTTTAATATCAGAAATGCTTAACGATGGAACCCGTTATTATATTACTGATGACCGAAATTTGGATAATACTGAAAGAAAACTTGTTTTAACAAGTACTATTGACAATTACGGACAGGAAAGTTGGGACAAACTGGATGAAGAAACTAAAGTTAATATCATTGATTATGTTTCAACAAAATATCTTGAATTCCTAAAGAAATCACCTTTTGATAAAAAGAACCTTTTTGTACAGCCTGAAAGAATTGATGAAAAGATATTCAATTTTTTAAAAGATACTTATAATGTTTCAGAAGATATGAAAAAGTATCTTTGGCATCCGTCTGAACAGGAAAATTATGCAGAAGCGGAAAACTATTTAGAATATTCTTTAGGAAAGAAAAAGTATTATGTTAAAGAAAAAAATAGAGGCATTTTCTTAACAAGAAATCCTGATGCAGAGTTTGAAGGTCGGGAAATAAAATTATTGGGAAATCCAGAGCCACTGAGTAAAGGGTTTAAAAATCCGATGGCATTGAAGTCTTTACATAAACTCAGGAATTTAGTGAATTATCTCTTGCAGACAGGAAAGATAGATGAAGAGACAAGAGTTGTGATTGAGATTGCCAGAGAGCTTAATGATAAAAATAAAAGAAAGGCAATTGAAATTTGGCAGAAGGAAAGAGAGAAAGAAAATGATGTTTACAGAAAGGAGTTGGTAGTTTATCGTGAACAATTTCCTAATGTTAATCTTATCGATGAAGATACATTAGTTCGTAAAATCAGATTATGGCACGAACAAAATAAGATTTGTCTTTATACAGGAAAGCCAATATCTTTTTCTGATTTAATTATTGGTAACAAGTATGATTTTGAGCATACAATTCCCGCAAGTATCAGTTTTGATAATGAATTAAAAAATCTGACTATTGCGGACTCGGTTTATAATCGTTTACAAAAAGGGAAAAAGTTCCCGACACAATTAGTTAATTATGACACTGAGCAGGTTATAAATGGTGAGAGTTATAATCCGATACTCAGGAATATCGAATTTCTTTTTGGAGAAAGAAAAGTAGAATATAAGGAATTAAAAGGTAAAACTGAGAAAATAGTTACTTGGAAGAAGATTGAGGAGCTTGAAAAACTATTTGATGAATGGAAAAAAAAGGCTTCCTATGCAAGTACAAAAGAGTACAAAGATTTTTGTATTGTAAAATATCACACTATGAAAATGGATTTGGATTATCTGAAATCCAAATTAGCAACCTTTACTATTACAGAATATAAAGCAGGATGGAGAAATAATCAGTTGAGAGATACTCAGATTATTACAAAGTATTCTTTGCCATATTTTAAAACGCTGTTTAAAAGAGTTTCTGTAGAGAAAGGTGGTGTTACGAATATTTTTAAGAAAATTTATAAAGTACAATCAAGGGATTCTAAAAAAGACAGAAGTGTACATAGTCATCATGCTCAGGATGCAGCAATTCTTACGTTGATTCCAAATGCTTTCCATAGGGAAAGAATTATTAAGGCTTACCAGAATGAAATTGATAACAGAACCGGTAAAACGTATCACGAACTTCCTATGGACTGGAATAATTTTTCTGAAAATTATATTTTGGGACTAAAAGATGAGGTTTTGATTAATAATCTTACGGATAACCGAACCATTACTCAAACATCTAAAACAATAAGAAAAAAAGGAAAAATAGTTTATGATATAGATAAATCAGGCAATAGAAAGAAACGAGTGGCCAGAGGTGATACGATTCGTGGGCAGTTACACGGAGAAACTTTTTATGGTGCTATCAAACAGCCTGTAAGGGATGGAGATAATAAGATTCTGTTTGATGAGAATAAAAAAATGATTCTTAATGATGAAATTTATTTAGTTGTTAGAAAGCAATTGGTTTATAAAAAGGATGTTAATTCTCCAGGATTTAAAAATCTTGAAGAAATTGAAAAAGTAATTGTTGATAAGGATTTGCTTAAAATAATTAAAAGACAAGTTGAGGAATCAGACTTTAAAACAGCTTTAACCGAAGGTATTTTTATGTTTGATAAAAAAGGAAATAAAGTCAATAAAATAAGAACAATACGCTGTTTCGAAAACGGATTAAAATATGCAACAGCAATTAAAGTCCATAATCACAGTTTTGTTTCTGGTAAGGAATATAAAAAGTCTACATTAGCAACTAACGGTGAAAATACGTATTGTTTATTTTACAAAAATGACTCTGGTAAAGCAATGAGAATTCTTTCTATTATAGATGTAGCTGAACTTAAATTGAAAAGTATTCAAAATTTATTTAATGAGCCCGAGTTTTCAAGTTTTAAATCTGGTAAAGGAAAAAATAAAATACAGTTGCCTCTTCATTCTATTTTAAAAAGCGGTGATAAAGTTTTGTTTTATAAAGAAAATATTCATGAACTGAAAGATTTAGAAAAAACAGAATTGTCTAGTAGAATGTTTAAAATGTACCAATTTGAAAAAGATGGAAGAATAAAATTTAAACACCATTTAGCAGCAGGTATAGATACTGAATTGAGAAAATTTTATTCAGAAGAAAATTCTTTTATAGTAGATAAACAACAGGTCTTCTTAAGACTTACGCAAGGACAGTGGAATTTTGCAGTAGAGGGCAAAGATTTTGAAATGTATATCGATGGTACAATAAATTGGAATTTCTAATATGATAACCCGCACCATCTACATCGGCAATCCCGCTTATCTCAAACTCAAAGATGAGCAGATGAAAATCCTCTGTCCGGATACCAAAACGGAAAAGGGTAGTGTTCCTGTGGAAGATTTGGGCTTATTGATGCTGGATCATTATCAGATTACCATTTCGCACAATTTGATTCAGAAAATGATGGGAAATAATGTAGTGGTCATTAGTTGTGATGCGCATCATTTACCTCATGGAATTATGCTTCCATTGTATGGTCATACTGAATATTCCGACAGGGTGAAAGATCAGCTGGAAGCCAGTGAGCCTCTTAAAAAACAACTTTGGAAACAGACGGTGGAATATAAAATTGAAAACCAGAAAAATGTTCTGATGAAACTGGGTAACTATTATGAGCCGATGATTGAATATCAGAGAAATGTAAAGTCAGGCGATATAACGAATATGGAAGGGATCGCGGCACAGCATTACTGGAAATACCTCATCAGCCTGGATTTTTTGAGGCAACGTTTCGGAGATTCACCTAATCAGTTTTTTAATTTTGGATATGCCGTGCTCAGAAGTATTGTTGCAAGAGCTATCGTGGAAACCGGATTATTGCCTGTTCTCGGCATTTTTCATAAAAATAAATACAATCCGTATTGCCTTGCCGATGATATAATGGAACCTTACCGTCCGTTTGTTGATTTACTCGTGATGCAATGGTTGAAAATTCATTCTGATACCGAAGAACTGTCGAAAGAATTCAAGGCTCATATTCTGCAGATTGCAACCAAAGATGTGCGTATTGATGACAAAACAAGACCGTTGCTTGTTGCTGTAAAAATGACGGCTTCGTCGCTTTACAAATGCTACACAGGAGAAAAACGACTGATCTCTTATCCTGAACTGTTATGAATGCCGAAAGGTTTAATGCATACCGGATTATGTGGGTTTTAGTATTATATGATCTCCCGACTGAGACCAAAGCGAATATGAAAGATGCTAACCGCTTTCGCAAGGCGCTCATTGATGATGGTTTTACTTTGTTTCAGTTTTCCATGTATGTGCGCCATTGCCCAAGCAGGGAAAATGCTGAGGTTCATATTAAAAGAGTTAAATTTATGCTCCCAAAAGCCGGGAAAGTTGCCATTATGTGTATCACTGACAAACAATTTGGAGATATTGAAATCTTCTTTGCCAGGAATAAGGAAGAGCCACCTCCAACCTTTCAGCAACTCGAATTATTCTGATTTTTTTGATTCTGATTAAATAAATAAATCCACTGAATTTCAGTGGATTAGATTTTGAGGCTGTGACTAATCACGAAGGTAATAATTTTTGAAAGCAATTCACAACACAACAATCGCATTGCTTAATCCAGCAAAAGCTGTGACTAATCACGAAGGTAATAATTTTTGAAAGCAATTCACAACGGCAAAGGTGTTCCCCCATTATGAAACGGAGCTGTGACTAATCACGAAGGTAATAATTTTTGAAAGCAATTCACAACTTTTCAAGCCTGCGAAGAATCCAATTGTAAGCTGTGACTAATCACGAAGGTAATAATTTTTGAAAGCAATTCACAACAATTGCGTTTAGAAGTGCATCATAATTTATGCTGTGACTAATCACGAAGGTAATAATTTTTGAAAGCAATTCACAACTATATAAACGACATCATTATGAAATCTTCCGCTGTGACTAATCACGAAGGTAATAATTTTTGAAAGCAATTCACAACTCCGTAACCAGCGATTGAACAAACTTTCGGGCTGTGACTAATCACGAAGGTAATAATTTTTGAAAGCAATTCACAACTTTATAGCAGGAGGAGTATTATTTGCTTGCGCTGTGACTAATCACGAAGGTAATAATTTTTGAAAGCAATTCACAACTATTTCACCTATAACTATTCAAAAACAGAAGCTGTGACTAATCACGAAGGTAATAATTTTTGAAAGCAATTCACAACTATTCAGTTAAACAGTTAGCAGATGCTTTAGCTGTGACTAATCACGAAGGTAATAATTTTTGAAAGCAATTCACAACCATTTAATATAGCCTCCTTCTCCACGAGTCGCTGTGACTAATCACGAAGGTAATAATTTTTGAAAGCAATTCACAACTAACTGTATTAATTATCAATCAGTTATCTCGCTGTGACTAATCACGAAGGTAATAATTTTTGAAAGCAATTCACAACTCTACTTCCTCCGTTTCTTTAGCAGGTGCAGCTGTGACTAATCACGAAGGTAATAATTTTTGAAAGCAATTCACAACCGTTGACCTGATTGACAATAATATGAAGGGGCTGTGACTAATCACGAAGGTAATAATTTTTGAAAGCAATTCACAACTGATACGCTTTTGGCAGAGAAAACCTATCCGCTGTGACTAATCACGAAGGTAATAATTTTTGAAAGCAATTCACAACTAATCCCTGGTTAGTTTTATTAGCTGGCGTGCTGTGACTAATCACGAAGGTAATAATTTTTGAAAGCAATTCACAACTAAGGAAGTTGACATGAATGAGTATGGTAAGCTGTGACTAATCACGAAGGTAATAATTTTTGAAAGCAATTCACAACAGATAAAGCAAATAGTTATAGTGATCAGATGCTGTGACTAATCACGAAGGTAATAATTTTTGAAAGCAATTCACAACTGTAACGGTAGCATGATGGTCTCCAAAACCGCTGTGACTAATCACGAAGGTAATAATTTTTGAAAGCAATTCACAACGTGATCATGAGCGTGGATGATCCAATGCTCGCTGTGACTAATCACGAAGGTAATAATTTTTGAAAGCAATTCACAACCAGCAGAAAAACTTTTCTTCAGCTGAAAGTGCTGTGACTAATCACGAAGGTAATAATTTTTGAAAGCAATTCACAACAAGTAAGTTCCCTTGAATTTGCCAGTAGTAGCTGTGACTAATCACGAAGGTAATAATTTTTGAAAGCAATTCACAACCCTATTGAGTCAATAAGATGGATAGACGAAGCTGTGACTAATCACGAAGGTAATAATTTTTGAAAGCAATTCACAACTGCGTCGGCTGATGAGGTTCAGGGAGCAAAGCTGTGACTAATCACGAAGGTAATAATTTTTGAAAGCAATTCACAACTAACAACTCTTCCAGCTTATTGTATGGGTGGCTGTGACTAATCACGAAGGTAATAATTTTTGAAAGCAATTCACAACTGTAAAGAATTAGGCTATTTGCCCGGTGACGCTGTGACTAATCACGAAGGTAATAATTTTTGAAAGCAATTCACAACTGTTTCTGAATACATTTTAGAAGCTTGTACGCTGTGACTAATCACGAAGGTAATAATTTTTGAAAGCAATTCACAACTATGATTTTATGCATGTAGAGAATCCCGGGGCTGTGACTAATTACGAAGGTAATAATTTTTGAAAGCAATTCACAACTATGATTTTATGCATGTAGAGAATCCCGGGGCTGTGACTAATTACGAAGGTAATAATTTTTGAAAGCAATTCACAACTACAATCACAATAAATTTCCAAGATCGTGAGCTGTGACTAATCACGAAGGTAATAATTTTTGAAAGCAATTCACAACAATGTACCAGATGGCAGAAATAAACCTCACGCTGTGACTAATCACGAAGGTAGTAATTTTTGAAAGCGATTCACAACAATAAATTATACTTAAATTTGTTACTTAGCTGTAACTAGTCACGAAGGTAGTAATTTTTGAAAGCAATTCACAACTGCCATGACCGAAAACATGAGAAAGCAAGAGCTGTGACTAATCGCGATGATAAGAATATCCTGCAAAAAGATCTGTAATTCATGTAAAATACCACATTTCTTGATGTATGATAAGGTGTCTCCCAATAGGTTTTTCTATTTTTGTACCCGAAAACAACAAAATTCAAACTTTTTTAAACAGTTCAATATGAAAAAAATTAGCGTAATTGCATTAGTAGGAGTAGGATTGCTTTTAGTATCATGTAATAAAGAAAAATCGGCAGAATCTGCAGCTACGGCTCAGGAGCAGGCAGTAGCTGAGAGCAAAGGTGAAACACTTGCGGTGGATACAGTAGCTTCAGTAGTAAACTGGAAAGCATTCCATAAAGGAGGTATGGCACCTCGTTGGGGAACTCTTACTGTAAAATCAGGAGATATCAGTGTTGATGCAGGTCAGGTTGCAGCAGGAAACTTTATTATTGATATGAACTCTATTAAGGTAGATCCGGCTTCAGTAACAGAGAAAGATAAAAAGCCGGCAGATCTGGAGGCTCACCTTAAAAATCCTGATTTCTTTGATGTAGCGAAAAACCCTACTTCAGATTTCAAAATCACAAGTGTTACAGATTTGAAAGATGCGCCAAAAGATGCAGTAGCAGGAGCTAATAAAACAGTAAGCGGAAACCTTACATTATCAGGAAAAACAATGAATGTTACTTTCCCTGCTAAAGTAGATGTTACTGAAAACTCAGCAGCTATTCAGGCTAAATTCACTGTAAACAGAGCAGATTGGGGAATCAAATTCGGTACTTCAGAAGCAGATCCTGCAGAATGGATGATCAGCAAAGATATCGAAATTGCAATCGATGTAAAAGCTAAAAAATAAGTTATTCGACTTTATAAATACCGGGCTGTCTTCATCAAGACAGCCCGTTTATTTTTTGAATTCTATCAAAAAGAATAACCTAGTTCAAAATCTCAGAATTCCGGATCCTTACACAAAATTCACTTCCAAGATATAAAGGATTGCCATGCTTTTCAGACCAGAATCCATCCAGCACGTCCTTATTCAGACAACGATAGACCGCAACGCCTTTATAGATTTTGTGATCTTCACCTTCGTAATTAAAATTAATAACCAGTATCTGGTCTTTATAAAATCCGGTGCCATTTTGTATATGATCACCAATAATCCATTGGGCAATGATACGGTTGTTGTCATCAATGGATAAAGTTAATATGCCATGATATGTGGGTAGCGAAGATTCTTCCTGATTACTTCCTTCAATAGAATAGCTTCCTGCGAGATCCTGTGCTGTCATTGATTTTATTTTAGGAAGTGCAAATTTATAAAATCCTGTTCTGAAATTAAACTCTACTTTTGCAGCAAATTAATTAAAAAATGATTCCTTTTCTGTTCATTATAAATCTGATTACATTTGGAGCTTTTGGCTTTGATAAATGGCAGGCTAAAAAACATCAATGGAGAATTTCTGAGAACACTCTTCTAGGAATCTCACTGCTAGGTGGGATATTGGGAGCTGCTTCAGGAATGATTATTTTCAGTCACAAGGTTTCTAAAAAATCTTTTCTTGTGAAATTTATATTGGTGGTTTTAGTTGATCTGGTATTGTTTTACAGATTGATGAGACACTGATATCTAAATAGTTATCCATGTTGTTTCAAATGTTAAATGTTGGTATGAAATAATTTTTGTTAGGTATTTTTTATAAATTTATCATGCTAATAACAAATAAAATAAAACAACATGAGAAATCTTAGAAAAATCTCCAGAACCGAAATGAAATCGGTTCAGGGAGGAATTGTAAAAGGAATGGTAAGATGCAAAGATGCAGAGACGTGTGTCGTAAGATGGGGTTGGGCCACCGGATCCTCCAGTAATTGTGCAGAATTTGACATCATATGTGGAGAGCCGCCTGCAGTAGATCCATGTGAAATACAGGCTTGCGTATAAATAATTTAGAGAGTGCTTTTGGGCACTCTTTTTTATGGTTCTGTCAATAAGTATTTTAAACAAAATATTAAATATTTAGAGAACTAAATAGTTTTTCATTAAAAATCACTACTTTTGCACCCGTAAAAATCTTTTATGCAAAACATTAGAAATATTGCGATTATCGCACACGTTGACCACGGAAAAACGACTTTGGTTGACAAGATCATTCACGCTACCAACATTTTCAGAGAAAATCAGGAGAGTGGGGAGTTAATTATGGATAACAACGATCTTGAAAGAGAAAGAGGGATCACGATTTTATCCAAGAATATTTCTGTTACTTATAAAGACACAAAAATTAACGTAATTGATACTCCTGGTCACGCCGATTTTGGTGGAGAAGTGGAAAGAGTATTGAAAATGGCTGATGGGGTTATTTTGTTGGTGGATGCATTCGAAGGACCAATGCCGCAAACAAGATTCGTACTTCAGAAAGCTTTGGAATTAGGATTAAGACCATTAGTAGTTATCAATAAAGTAGATAAACCAAACTGCCGTCCGGACGAAGTTCACGATCAGGTATTTGACTTATTCTTCAACCTTGAGGCTACTGAAGAACAGCTGGATTTCCCAACATTCTACGGTTCTTCTAAGCAAGGTTGGTTCAACACTTCATTAGAACAAACGGAAGATATTTTACCATTACTGGACGGAATTTTACAATATGTTCCGGCTCCTACTGTGACTGAAGGGAATCTTCAGATGCAGATCACTTCCCTTGATTACTCTTCTTTCCTAGGAAGAATTGCAATCGGAAAAGTGACAAGAGGAGAGATTAAAGAATCTCAGTGGATCGGTCTTGCTCAGGCAGACGGTAAAATTGTAAAAGGAAAAGTAAAAGAGCTTTACGTTTTTGAAGGATTAGGAAAGAAAAAAGTAACAGAAGTACAGGCAGGTGATATCTGCGCTGTAGTAGGTTTTGATGCTTTCCAGATCGGAGATTCTTTCGTAGATCTTGAAAATCCTGAGCCATTGGAAAGAACTGCAATTGATGAGCCTACACTGAACATGACGTTCTCTATCAACAATTCACCTTTCTTCGGTAAAGATGGTAAATACGTTACTTCAAACCACCTTAAAGAAAGATTAACTAAGGAATTAGAGAAGAACCTTGCATTAAGAGTACAGCAGACTGATGATGCCAATACTTTCCTTGTATTTGGTAGAGGTATTCTTCACTTGTCAGTTTTGATCGAAACCATGAGAAGAGAAGGTTACGAAATGACGATTGGTCAGCCACAGGTTATCCTGAGAGAAATTGACGGAGTAAGCTGTGAACCTTACGAATCTTTGGTAGTAGATGTTCCTGAAGAATTTGCTTCAAGAGTTATCGATTTGGCTACGCAAAGAAAAGGTGATCTTCACATTATGGAAACTAAAGGGGAGATGCAGCACATGGAGTTCGAAATTCCTTCAAGAGGATTGATCGGATTACGTTCTCAGATGTTGACAGCTACTGCCGGTGAAGCTATTATGGCACACCGTTTCACAGAATACAAGCCTTTCAAAGGAGCTATTCCGGGAAGAAACAATGGAGTACTGATCAGTAAAACTACAGGTCCGGCTACAGAATACTCAATCAACAAACTACAGGATAGAGGTAAGTTCTTCGTTGATCCGGGTGAGGAAATCTACACGGGAATGATCGTTGGAGAACAAAACAAACCTGGAGATTTGGTAGTCAATATCGTAGAAGCAAAACAGCTGAACAACATGCGTGCTGCCGGAAAAGATAAAGATACAGGAGTTGCTCCGAAAATCTTATTCTCACTGGAAGAATGTATGGAATACATCCAGGCTGATGAAGCCATTGAGGTTACTCCGAATTTCATCAGAATGAGAAAGAAAATCCTTTCCGAAGAAGAAAGAAAAAGAGTAGAAAGATCTGCAAAAGCATAATAAAAATCTTATACATAAAATCAAAGCCTCGATTTTCGAGGCTTTTTTTCTATACCCACTCATTAAAATGCTTATTTTGGCATAATAATCTCTGAGAAATAAAAAATAAATTTTAAAGTAGTTTTGTGACTATGAGAATGAATAAATTAAAACTTATCGTTTTATTAGGTGTTTTTGCTTCTTACACTACCTCATGTTCCGTTCAGAATAATGTTGTAAAAGCACCTTCCACGAAGAATCCGACAAAACCCGCCAACAATACAAACCCGCCAAAAGTAAATCCTGCAGCTACAAATCCGGCAACGGGAGCTGCCGTATCAACAGAAGATAATTTCAGAACCAATCTTCCGGAAATCAAAAGAGAATTCCGTGGAGCATGGATTGCGAGTGTAGCCAATATCAACTGGCCTTCAAGAAATGACCTTACAGTAGAGCAGCAGAAAGCAGAGGCAATCAGTATGCTTGATATGTTGAAAGATAACAACTTCAATGCAGCTATTTTTCAGATCAGACCTTCGGCAGATGCCCTTTATACAAGTAATATTGAGCCGTGGTCATATTTCCTGACCGGAGAAACGGGAACTGCACCTTCTCCCAACTATGATCCGCTTCAGTTCTGGATAGAAGAAGCCCATAAAAGAGGCCTGGAGCTGCACGTCTGGTTAAATCCATACCGTGCACATCATACCAATGGTGGTGCTGTCAATAAACTGTCTATGGTCAACAAACTGTCCGATATTGTCGTAAGATTAAAGAACGGAATGTACTGGTTTGATCCTGCTAATCCGAAAACCCAGGGACACGTATCAAATATTGTGAAAGATATCGTAAAAAGATATGACATTGATGCCATTCATTTTGACGATTATTTCTATCCGTATGCAACTTATAATAAAGGCGCAGATTTTCCTGATAATGCAACCTGGAATGCTTATGTAAGCAGCGGAGGTACTTTATCCAGAGCAGATTGGAGAAGAGACAACGTGAATAAATTTGTGGAACGTATCTACAAAGAAATTCACGCAGAAAAAAATAATGTAAGATTCGGGATCAGTCCGTTTGGGATATGGAAACCCGGATATCCTGCAGGAATTGTAGGCTCTTCACAATATGACGAGCTGTATGCAGATGCTAAATTATGGTTGAATAAAGGCTGGGTAGATTATTTCTCACCACAGCTGTATTGGCCTATTGATTCCAAAGGACAGAGTTTTGAGGCCCTGTTGAGCTGGTGGCAGTCAGAAAACACTATGAACCGTCACTTATGGCCGGGACTGAATACTGTTGAGATTAAGGTGTCCGACCGTCCTGCAGAAATTAAAAACCAGATTGCCATTTCAAGAAATATCCTGAAAAACGATGCCGGGGAAATCCACTGGAGTATCGCTGGGCTTACCAAGAATCCAAACATGCTTCCTGCTTTGAAAAGCGGACCGTACAACGAAAAAGCATTGGTGCCGAAATCTCCATGGATAAAGGCTGTTCCATTGCAGACTCCTACATTGTTTATTGCTGATAACGGAAGCTTTGTGCAGACAAGCTGGAGTACAAAAAATGCCGCTGATGTATTCCTGTGGGTACTTTTCACTCAATACAACGGAGTATGGCAAACAGAAATAGTAACACTGGATACCCTTTCAAAAGACATTCCTAAGACTAAAGACGGTAAAAAACTGAATGCAGTAGCTATTAAAGCCATCGACAGATTGGGAAATGAAAGTGATTATACAGCAAGAAGAATTAAATAGCTGGGACAAGATCCGCTCCCCATATCTCATTGCGAATCTTTAGGTGAAACAATCTCAATACTAAATTTTAAAACCGGTTCTCAGACAGAATCGGTTTTTATTTTAGAATAACTATAAATTATTAATTTAAAATACTGAAAACCAGTTGTGTTTTAGAGACTGTTATATTTTTAAAAGTAAGATAAAAACTGTATCGGAATCATTTTTGCATGAGTTATCCCATAATCATCAAAATATAACATTATGAATACCAAAAGACTTTCCGACAACATGGAAAAGGCATTAAGTGACCAGATGAATAAGGAAATTCATGCATCACACGTTTTTTTATCTTATGGAATTTGGGCTGATGATAAAGGATATCAGGGAATTGCCAATTTTCTTTACCGCCATGCTCAGGAAGAAAGAAATCATTCGATCAAATTCATGGAATATATTTTAAACAGGGGAGGAAAACCAAAAGTTGAAGCTATTCCGGCTCCTCCGGCAGATCCTGAAAACCTTACGGCTTGCTTTGACGGGGTTTTTAAGCATGAAGTAGACAATACAACTGCTATTTACAGAATTGTAGATCTTTCGATGGAAGAAAAGGACTGGGCAACATGGAATTTCATGCAGTGGTTTGTACAGGAACAGATTGAAGAAGAAACATTGGCTCAGAATTTAATTGATAAATTGAAAATTGCTGGTGGAGACAGAGCCACAGATGAATCTTTATTTACTTTAGATAAAACTTTACAGGAAGCACCCAATGACGTTCCGCTGGCTCAGGAAGCTACCGGAGACAATCCGTAAGGTCATTCGGTGAAATCCAAACTTTTGAAAATCTGTCAGAACACTGGCAGATTTTTTTATTATGAAACTCGTTCAAAAATCACTATCTTTGCGCACTCGTAATTCAAGGTTCGGAGTTCAATGTTTAAAGTTGCAGAAACCTTGGGTTGCCACTAAACCTTAAACTTTGAATTTTACAATATGAAATGTGGAATCGTAGGCCTGCCGAATGTAGGTAAATCAACACTTTTTAACTGTCTGAGCAATGCGAAAGCTCAGTCTGCAAACTATCCTTTCTGTACTATTGAGCCGAACTTAGGGACGGTTTCTGTACCGGATCAGAGATTGTTTGAACTGGAAAAAATCGTAAAACCTGAGAGAGTTTTGCCAGCTGTAGTTGAGATTGTTGATATTGCAGGTCTGGTGAAGGGAGCCAGCAAGGGAGAAGGATTGGGGAACCAGTTCCTAGCCAATATCCGCGAGTGTGAAGCGATTATTCACGTTTTAAGATGTTTTGATAACGGTAATATTGTTCACGTAGAAGGTTCAGTGGATCCGTTAAGAGATAAGGAAATTATTGATATTGAGCTGCAGCTGAAAGACCTTGAAACAGTAGGAAAAGCAGTTGAGAAAGCTAAAAAATTCATCAAGTCAGGGAAGAAAGAGGATATTCTTACTTACGAAACCCTTCAGAATTTACAGAAATTCCTTGAGGATGGTAAAAATGCAAGAGAATTCGCTACTGATGATTTTACAAAATCAATTATCGGAGAAGTTCAGTTATTGACCAATAAGCCGGTACTTTACGTTTGTAATGTGGATGAAAACTCTATCAAAAACGGAAATGAGTGGATCGGTAAGATTGAAGAAATGGCTCAGAATGAAGGTGCGGAAGTAGTGGTATTGGCTGCACAGATTGAAGCTGATATCAACGAGCTTGAAACTTTTGAAGAAAGAGAAATCTTCCTTGAAGAACTGGGACTTACAGAACCGGGAGTTAACCGTTTGATCAGAAAAGCTTATGATCTTCTAAAACTTCAGACCTATTTTACAGCCGGAGTAAAAGAAGTAAGAGCATGGACTATCGGGCAGGGCTGGACTGCTCCACAGGCTGCGGGAGTTATTCACACAGACTTCGAAAAAGGATTTATCCGTGCAGAAGTGATCAAGTATAACGATTATATTACCTACGGTTCAGAAGTAAAAGTAAAAGAAGCCGGAAAACTTTCTGTGGAAGGTAAAGAATATATTGTACAGGATGGTGACATCATGCACTTTAGATTCAATGTATAAATAAAGTATTAAAGTTAGTTATAAAGAAAAGCGCTTCCATGTATTTGGGAGCGTTTTTTGCATTCATATGGCTTTAACTTTAATTAGCAATGGTATTAAGATGAATGAAATTTGATATCGTACATATGAAAATCGCTCCCGTTAGAGAGCGATTTTATTATTTGAGCTTAAAGTTCGATACCGGGCTGGCATTGTATTTCTGCACAGGTAAAAGAATATTTCTTGCAGGTGAGGTCCGGAAGCAGGCACATTTCTTTTCCTCCGGTTATTACTCTTAACTGTTTTTTGTTCAGTTTTTTCCCTTGTTTTAAGTTTTTGTTTTCCATTATTTTGATTTTTAGTGAGTTAGTTTTAACGAATGTATAAAAAATAAATGAAATATATCACGGCATTTAGAAAAAAATGAAAGTCTTTTTGATGGCTTATCCTATTATTGATATAAATATTAAACTTAATGATATAGCGGTTCATCGCCTAAAATAGGGTATTTTGCTTTGGAAATTTATTTTAAAACTGAAATGTTTATAACTTCGTATATTTGAATTTTACAAATCATTTGTGATGGAAAAAGTAGCACACACTTCACTGGAAGATTTTTACAGGGAAATGGCAGCCAAGCTCGGCAAAGACCTTGAAAGTATTTTTCCGAAAGGACTTCATAAAGACATAGGACATTTTAATGTCTTTGATATTGCGCAAACGATTGAGAAGGTAAAAACTACCTCGGAAATGCCCTACAACAGAAGAAAGTACTATAAAATCAGTTTTATAAAAGGGAGGAACAGGGCAGAATATGCAGACAAGGTTATTTCTATAAAACAGAATGCCTTATTATTTGCAACCCCAAAAGTTCCTTATCACTGGATACCTGAAGATCCTGACCAGTCGGGAAGCTTCTGCGTTTTTACAGAAGATTTTTTCATTAAGGACAAATCTTATTATCACCTCGAAGATCTTCCCATTTTTCAGCCTGGAGGAATACCTGTCTTTGAAATTGATGATGAACTTGCAGAAGAGATTGAAAACCTTTTTAAAAAAATAAAGAAAGAAATTGAATCTGATTACGTATTTAAATATGATCTGATCCGAAACTATGTGCTGGAATTAATCCACTATGGACAGAAATTACAGCCGGCTTCCAAAATATCAGCATCCAATGATGCTTCCATGCGGGTGGTTTCTTTATTTATAGAGCTGCTGGAGAGACAGTTTCCTATCGAATCCTGGGAGCAGCGGCTGCAATTGAAGACAGCTAAAGATTATGCAGACCGGCTGGCGGTTCATGTCAATTATTTGAATAAAAGATTAAAAGAAAGCACCGGAAAGACAACCACAGAGCTTATTTCTGACCGTATTGTTCAGGAAGCCAAAATACTTTTAAAACAGACAAAATGGAATGTTTCGGAGATTTCTTATGCGCTGGGATTTGAAGAAATTGCTCACTTTTCCAATTTCTTTAAAAGAAAAACAACCTTTACTCCATTGGAATTTCGGTCCTGATTTGAATTTTGCAAATTTCGGATTGATTCAGGCAAACACTTCAGTCTGAAAATATCCCAACTTTGTATCATCAAAATAATCAAAATACAATGAACACAAAAACAAATATTGCACTGGTAACCGGAGGAAGCCGTGGATTGGGAAAGAACTCAGCCCTTAAAATTGCTCAGAAAGGATTAGACGTTATCATTACATACAGAAGCAACAAAGAAGAGGCGGATGCTGTGGTGAATGAAATAAAATCGATGGGGAGAAATGCTGTTGCGTTTCAGCTGGATACCAAAGATATAAAAAGTTTCGATGCTTTTGTAAAAGATGTAACGGATCATTTGCAGGAAAACACGGGAAGTACCCATATTGATTATCTTATCAATAATGCAGGTACAGCTTTATATTCACCAATTACGGAAGTTACGGAAGAGCAGCTGGATGATGTGGTGGATATTCACTTTAAAGGCGTGTTTTTCCTGACTCAGAAATTTTTGCCATTTATCAATGATGGAGGGGGAATTATTAATGTGTCCTCAGGATTGGCAAGGTTTGCAACGCCAGGTTCTTCTGTCTACGGATCAATAAAAGCCGGGGTAGAAATGCTGACGAAATATATGGCTAAAGAGCTGGGGCCGAGAAAAATCAAAGCTAATGTGGTGGCTCCGGGAGCTATTGAAACCGATTTCGGCGGAGGAAGGGTGAGAGATAATGAAGAAATCAATGCAATGGTAGCTGGGGCAACAGCCCTGGGAAGAGTAGGCCTGCCTGATGATGTTGGTGGAGTGGTAGCCTTCCTGTGCACAGAAGATGCAGGATGGATCAACGGACAAAGAATTGAAGTTTCCGGAGGAATGTTTTTATAACATGTAAACGGATAGTCATTATTGAATAAATCGGCCGGCTCATTTGAGCCGGCCGATTTATTTATCTATTGTCATTAGATCTTTGAAAGGTTTTCAAGAGCCTTTTCTAACGTTTCCCTTTTCTTGGCAAAACATAATCTGATCACATTTTCATTCAGTTTATTTTTATAAAAAGATGAGAAAGGAACACTGGCTACCTTATGAGTAATGGTAAGTTCAGAAGCAAAATCAAAATCATTTTTATCCGAAATCTTATCATATTTTACTGCCTGGAAATAAGTCCCTTCACAATCCAGCAGTTCAAACGAAGTTCCTTCCAGACCTTTTCTCAGAAAATCTCTTTTTTCCTGGAAAAATTGGCTTAGCTGGCTGTAATGTTCATCATTTTTCATGTATTCAGCCAATGCCAGCTGGATAGGAGTGTTTACACAGAATACATTGAACTGATGAACCTTTCTGAATTCATCCGTAAGATTTTTAGGAGCGGCACAATAACCCACTTTCCAACCCGTAACATGGAAAAGCTTCCCAAAAGAGGCAACAAGCAGGCTTCTTTCTTTCAGTTCCGGATATTTACAGATGCTTAAATGCTGTTTTCCGTCAAAAACTATATTTTCATACACTTCATCACTCAGGATAAGAATGGAAGTTCCCTTTACCAGGTCAATCAGCTCCTGTAGATCATTTTCTTTCAGGATTTTTCCCGAGGGATTATTGGGGTTGTTGAGAATAATCATTCTGGTCTTTTCGCTGATAAGTTTTTTTACAGCAGTCCAGTCGATTTCATAATCGGGAGCTTTCATTTCAAAACGTTTTACAACACCTCCGAAAAGCTCTACAGTTGGTTCATAACAATCATAAGCCGGTTCGAAAATAATTACCTCGTCATCTTTTTTTACAAATGAGGCAATCGCTGTAAAAATAGCCTGAGTTCCACCTGCAGTAACCGTTATTTCAGAATCCGGATGATAAACTGCCTGATGGCTGTTTTCAATTTTTCTTGCAATTTCTTCCTTTAAACCGATCATTCCGCCTAGAGGGGCATATTGGTTGTAACCTTTTTTGATAAAATGATCCACGTGATTCAGCAGTTCGGCATCAGGCATAAAATCAGGAAAACCCTGAGACAGGTTGATCGCTTCATTTTCATTGGCGAGCTGAGTCATCTGGCTGAAAATAGTAGTTCCTACATTGGAAAGTTTTGATAAAGGAAGTTGTATCATAAAAACAGTTTTGTTGACCGAATTTAATGAAATATTTAAAACAGTTTGAACTTATGAGAATAAAAATCAGAAAATGATAAAAGCAGAGCTGATACTCGTTAAAAGTTTATACGTTTCAATGTAAAAATTATTTTAAACATTTGTTTAAGTTTTCTTTTTGAATCAGCAGAAATAACCCTACATTTGTTTGACAAACAACCATTAAAAACGAGGACAATGAAGATTAAGAAAACAGAGTTTCCTGAAAAATCCGTTTTATCAAAGGAAAAAAAAGATTTCGATTATATCGATAGTTTTGAAGGGGAATTTGCGGATGGCGGCCGGAATATTGATATCTCAGAAATAGGAAAAGCTTTTTTTACAAGCGGCCCCAAATGGGGTAAGAAAATGTTTGCTTTCAGGAATAAAGCAGTGGGAATATTCGGACTGAAAACCGGATCTGAAACGCAGCAAAAAGAACAGGATTTTAAATGCGAAGTAGGAGAGCGTGCAGGACTTTTTAAGGTGTTTAATAAAACCGGCAATGAAATTGTTCTGGGAGAAGATGATAAGCACCTGGATTTCAGGGTATCCCTTTTAGTTGACAGGAGTAAGGTACATCCTGATGAAAATTCACTTACCATTTCCACCACCGTAAAGTATCATAACTGGCTGGGCGTGCTTTATTTTCTGCCTGTACGGCCTTTCCATAAGCTGATTGTACCTGCTATGCTGAAAAATATGATTGGGCAGCTGGAAAGTAAAAAATAAAATACTGATCTGCGGATACAAAAGCAAAAGCTCTATAATTTTAAATACATTAATGAAAATTTTCAGAATTAAAATGAATTTTGCCTGCTTTTGTATATCAACAAATTTAAAAGGCTTAAAAATCAATGACTATTCATCTCATTGAACAATAAAAGTTAGGAAAAAATGACTTTTAAAATTCGGATAATTTTGGACAATTTTGTATTTTTGTATGTTTGCTGAAATCATATATGTCACAAGAAATAAATCCAACCTATTCCGAAGATAATATCAGAACCCTCGATTGGCAGGAACACATCCGTCTGCGCCCCGGTATGTACATCGGGAAGCTCGGTGACGGGTCTTCTGCTGATGACGGTATTTATATCCTGTTAAAAGAAATCCTTGATAACTCTATTGATGAGTTCAGGATGAGGGCAGGAAAAAGAATTGAAATAAAGCTGGACGACGGAAAAGTCACAATCCGTGACTTCGGACGTGGTATTCCGCTAGGGAAAGTCGTAGATGCGGTTTCAAAAATGAATACCGGAGGTAAGTACGATAGTAAAGCTTTTAAAAAATCTGTAGGATTGAACGGGGTGGGTACCAAAGCGGTAAATGCCCTTTCCGATTACTTCAGAGTCCGCTCTTTCCGTGACGGAAAAATGAAAGCTGCCGAATTCTCCCGGGGTATGATCAAGGAAAACTTTGAGGAAAAAGAAACTTCGGACAGAAACGGTACTGAAATTTCTTTTATTCCTGATGGAGAAATCTTCCTGCATTTCAAGTACAGAAAAGAGTATATCGAAAGAATGCTTCGCAATTATGCGTATCTGAATCCGGGACTTAAGATTCTTTTCAACGGAGAAACCTATTATTCTGAAAACGGTCTTAAAGATTTATTGGAAGAAGAGCTGGAAAGTGATATCCTATATCCGATCGTCCATTTAAAAGATGATGATATTGAGGTGGCTATTACCCATTCTGACAAATCTCAGACAGAAACCTATTTTTCGTTCGTTAACGGACAGAATACGACGCAGGGAGGAACGCATCTTAATGCCTTCCGTGAAGCGTATGTAAAAACGGTTCGTGAGTTTTTCAATAAAAGTTTTGATGCTTCGGATATTAGAAAATCTATTATTGCAGCAATCTCGATCAATGTGGAAGAACCGGTTTTTGAGTCCCAGACCAAAACAAAATTAGGGTCTAATGACATGGGACCGAACGGACCTACAGTCAGAACCTTCATTATCGATTTCCTTAAAAGCAAACTGGACAATTTCTTACATAAAAATCCTGAAATAGCAGAAGCAATTCAGAGAAAAATCTTAATTTCCGAAAGAGAAAGAAAAGAACTTTCAGGAATTCAGAAGCTGGCCAGAGAAAGAGCTAAAAAAGTATCCCTTCACAATAAAAAACTTCGGGACTGCAGACAGCATTATAATGATCAGAAAGCCGAAAGAAAAGGAGATACCCAGATCTTTATTACCGAAGGAGATTCGGCTTCAGGATCTATTACAAAATCCAGGGATGTGGAAACGCAGGCGGTATTTTCACTGAAAGGTAAACCTCTGAACTGCTATGGCCTTACCAAGAAAGTGGTATATGAAAATGAAGAATTTAACCTTCTTCAGGCAGCTTTAAATATTGAAGAAAGCCTGGAAGACCTTAGATATAATCAGGTAATTATTGCTACCGATGCCGATGTTGATGGAATGCACATCCGGTTACTGATGATTACTTTCTTCCTGCAGTTCTTTCCTGATCTGATTAAAAACGGGCACCTTTATATCCTTCAGACTCCTTTATTCAGAGTAAGAAACAAAAAAGAAACCCGATACTGCTATACAGAACTGGAAAGAGTAAAAGCATTAAACGAACTGGGAAAAAATCCTGAAATCACACGATTTAAAGGATTGGGAGAAATTTCTCCGGATGAGTTTAAGCACTTTATTGGTAAAGATATCCGTTTAGAACCTGTAGTGGTGGGAAAAGACCAGACGATTGATCAGCTCCTGGAATTTTACATGGGAAAAAACACTCCGGACAGACAGACTTTCATTCTTGAAAACCTTGTTGTAGAAGATGACTCTGATATTGATAAAAAAGAAATTCTGGATGAAGTAGAAAATTAAACTTGAAACTTAAAACTTAAAACTTAAAAACTGGTTGTAAATACCAGTATATTGACTGAAAAAAACACAATTTTGGATGAAGTAAGAATTATAAAACTTACACAGCCAAAAAAATAAAATGAGACTAAGTAACCGTAATAAAGCATCAATTTATAACTCTTTAAGTACGCTGCTTTTGATGATAACCGCATTTGGTATAATTGCATTTATTGCTAATGAATACAGGTTTAATGTAATAGGTAAAGAAAGTTATTTATTGATTATTGTTCCCGTTCTGCTGCTGATCATATTTTACATCAGCGGAAGGCAGATTTTTGAATATGACAGCGATGGAGAAGCTTTGAATTTTAAAAACAGGAATATCATTCCATTTTTAGACAAGCCTCTTCACGACGAATTTCCAAAATACAAACTGATAAAATATGATGTGGTCAGTATTCTCTTTTTCAAAAGATTATACATTACCGTTTCCAGCAAAAATAATGGTTCTACAATACTTAAGTACCAGATCTCTTATTTGAGTAGAAAAGAAGTAAACGATTTAAAACTCTCTCTGAATAAAGTAGTGAAAACTAATAAAGAGAACAAAGATTAAAAAACAGATGACGACAGAAGAATATTCGCATGAGGGTGAAAGCTTGAAGAAAGTTTCCGGTTTATACAAAGACTGGTTCCTTGATTATGCTTCCTATGTAATTTTGGATAGAGCTATCCCTTCGATATACGATGGTTTAAAACCCGTTCAGCGAAGAATCATGCACTCTATGCGTGAACTGGAAGACGGCCGTTACAATAAAGTGGCCAATATCGTGGGAAATACCATGAAATATCACCCGCACGGTGATGCTTCCATTACAGACGCCATGGTGCAGATCGGGCAGAAAGAGCTGTTGATAGATACCCAGGGAAACTGGGGTAATATTTATACAGGAGACTCTGCTGCTGCTGCGAGATATATTGAAGCAAGACTGACTCCCTTTGCACTTGAGGTGGTCTTTAATCCTAAAACTACAGAATGGACAAAGTCTTATGACGGAAGAAACAATGAGCCCATTGATTTGCCTGTAAAATTTCCTCTGCTCCTTGCACAGGGAGTGGAAGGTATCGGGGTAGGACTTTCCACGAAAATACTCCCTCATAACTTCAATGAGCTTATCAATGCCTCTGTAGCGTATTTAAAAGGTAAAAAATTTGAACTGTATCCCGACTTTCTAACAGCCGGTTATCTTGATGTTTCTGAATATAATGACGGCCACAGAGGAGGAAAAGTAAGAGCAAGAGCAAAAATTACCCAGACGGATAAGCACACATTGGTGATTTCCGAACTTCCATACTCCAAAACAACAACCGATCTTATTGACTCTATTTTAAAAGCCAATGAGAAAGGGAAGATCAAAATTAAAAAGATTGAGGATAATACTTCAGATAAAGTAGAAATCCTGATTCATCTTCATAATGATGTTTCGCCGGATAAAACCATTGATGCCCTGTATGCCTTTACAGACTGTCAGGTAACTATTTCTCCGAATGCCTGCGTTATCGTGGGAGATAAGCCGATGTTCATGAATGTATCTGAAATTCTGAAAATGAATACAGATCATACAGTATCCTTACTGAAAAAAGAACTTGAAATTGAGCTTCATGAACTTCAGGAAAGCTGGCATTTTTCTTCATTGGAAAGAATTTTCATAGAGAACAGGATTTACCATGACATTGAAGAAGTGAAAACGTGGGAAGATGTATTAAAGACCATTGATGCCGGATTAAAACCTCATACAAAACATCTTTTAAGAGCCGTTACAGAAGAGGATATCTTAAAACTGACAGAGATCAGAATCAAGAGAATTTCTAGATTCGATTTAGATAAATTTAAAGAAAATATTGCATCGCTGGAAGGCAAGATAGAACAGGTAAAATACAATCTGGAGAACCTGATCGCTTATGCTATTGATTATTATTTAAATATTCAGAAAAAATACGGAAAAGACAAACAGAGAAGAACTGAGCTCAGAATCTTTGATACGATTGATGCTACAAAAGTAGCTGTAGCCAACGAAAAGTTCTATGCGAATTTTGAAGAAGGCTTCATCGGTACATCACTGAAAAAAGACCAGTATTTGTTTGACTGCTCTGATATTGATGATATCATCACATTCAGAAAAGACGGAAGTATGAAGGTTGTAAAAGTGGAAGCAAAAACTTTCATTGGAAAAGATATTCTTCACGTTGCCGTATGGAAGAAAAACGACAAAAGAACAGTGTATAATATGATTTACCGCGAAGGAAGGGAAGGGCCATATTATATGAAACGTTTCTCTGTAACAGGGGTAACCAGAAATACTGATTATCCGTTAGCTTCAGATAAAAAAGGTTCGGAAACCCTGTATTTTTCAGCCAACCCAAATGGAGAAGCAGAAACAGTAACAGTACTTTTAAAGCCGAATCCAAGAATCAGAAAAAATAAAATGGAGATCAACTTCTCTGATCTTGCCATCAAAGGACGTGATTCCAAAGGAAATCTGGTAACAAAATATGCCGTAAAGAAAGTGGATCTGAAGGAAGAAGGAGTTTCTACCCTGGCTCCAAGAAAGATATGGTTTGATGATACCGTAAGAAGACTGAACGCGGATGCAAGAGGAACATTACTGGGAAGCTTCAAAGGAGATGACAAAATCCTTACCATCAATACAAACGGTGAGGTAAAACTGGTTTCTTTCGATCTTGGCAACCGTTTTGATGATGAATATCTGGTACTGGAAAAGTGGAAACCTGAACAGCCGATTACCTGTATTTACTATGACGGAGAAAAAGATATTTATTTCATTAAGAGATTCTTACTGGAAAATACAGTTAATGTACAGACTTTCATGCCGTCTGAACATCCGAAATCCTTCATTGAAAATGTAATTGTTGCCAATGATGCCACGGCAGAGATTATTTTTGCGAAAGATAAAGGAAAAGAACGTGAGCCGGAAACGATAAATATTGATGAGTTCATAGCGGTAAAGGGAATAAAGGCAATCGGAAACCAGTTTACCAAGTTCAAAGTGAAAGCTATCAATATTACCATTCCTGAGCCGGTGGAAGAAGAACCTGAAGTATACGAAGACCCTGAACCAACCGGGGATCTTGACGAAGACGGAGGAATGATCGGAGATCTGTTTCAGGATGACGGGAACAAGGAAAATGAATAGATTCCTGTCTGTTCCGGTATAATATAAAAAAATATCATGGATACAATTGTTATCATTATCATTGCTGCCACATGTATTTTCAGTTACATGGGGTTCAATAATACAGCATTATTTGAAAAATATAAATTCAATGTCGCGGCTATTGCCAACCGAAAAGAATATATCAGGCTGATCAGCTCTGCATTTTTGCATGCCGACTTTATGCATTTATTTTTCAATATGCTTTCCCTGTATTTTTTCCAGGAAGTAGTTATTAGTTTCTTTGGTGAAACAGGATTTTTAATCCTTTATTTTGGATCCATGATCCTTGGGAACTTATTCAGTTTGCAGATCTATAAAAATCAACCGTGGTATTCCGCAATAGGAGCATCTGGAGCCGTTTCAGGGATAATCTTTGCATCAATAGCGATGGCTCCGAATGAGATCAGTGTCAACTTCTTACCGGGATGGTTATTCGGGACCCTGTATTTCGGATACTCAGTGTATATGATGCTGAACCCTAAACAATGGGATAATCTGGGACATGCAGCACATCTGGGAGGTGCTTTTTTCGGATTGGTCTATTCTATTGTGATGCATCCTCAGCTGGCCATGAGCAACAGCCTTTTCCTGGGAATCATGTCGCTTCCGCTGATTTATTTAGGATATGAAATTTTTGTAAGGAAACGAATAGGATAAAAGACTATTTTTAAACAAAATATCAAAACCAATGAACACATCAGAGTTAAACAGTTTCATCGTGATACTTATCTATGGTTCATTGGTTTTGCTTTCTCTGCTGAAGCTGGCCAATCCTTTGAAAGTAAACCATAAGGCTAACTTCTGGTTTGGCATATTTCTTTTTCTGTGGTCTACCTTTTGGCTGGATGAGGTTCTGTTTCTCATTACCGGCTCAATAGTAGAATTCCATGCTCTCTTTTGGGTCAGATGTATCCAGTTTTTTACACCTATTGTTTTTTACTTTAGTGTGCTGTTCTATACCAACCCTTCCTTTACCTTTAAAATCACGGATATAAAGTTTTTATTGCTTCCCGCAGCTTTTCTGGGTTGTCTTATGCTGGTGAAAATGGGGTATGAGACACCATTTCAGTACATCAGTATTATTTTAATCCTGATTCAGGCTTTTTTCTATACCCTGCTTTCCTACATTACCATCAGAAAACACCAAAGGAGAATCCAGCAGTTTTCCTCCAATACGGAAGGTATCAATCTGAACTGGCTGGAGTATATCATTCTGGTAGTGCTTATCGTCAACATCATTTATATCATTTATAACCTGTTCTATGATCCGAAGTCACTGAACTTCTTTATCAACACTGCTTTTTTACTTGTGATATACTGGGTGGGATACTATTCCATGAAACAAAGAGAGATCTATCCTCTGGAAGAAAAACAGAGAGAAGAACTGATCTCTATTAATGAAGATTCCGGCTCGGAAGAAGTGAAGAGAAAGCTGATTTCTGATGAGGAATTGTTAAAGGTTAAAATTTCCCTTGAAACTCTTATGGAAATACAGAAACCTTATCTTGACAGCGAGCTGAATCTCATCAGGCTGGCGGAAATGCTGTCCGTTTCTACCCATCATTTATCTTATGTCATCAATACAGGTTTCGGGAAAAATTTCTTTCAGTATGTGAATGAGTACAGGATAGACCACGCCAAAAAACTTCTGAAAGAACCGGACAGCAAATTATCTATTCTGGGAATTGCTTACGAATCCGGGTTCAATTCCAAAACTTCTTTTAATACAACCTTTAAAAAAGTGACCGGACAAACTCCTTCCGAGTTTAAAAAATAAGTTCTGGTTTATAAGTTTTAACTTTTTATCGGTTTTAAATTGCTGATTTTTAGAATTTTGATATTTTTATTTTTCTCTGTTTAAAATCTGTTCGTCCGGATAATCCTGAACACTGGAACCTTGCTTCCACCATAGCTTTGTACCATAAAATGTAAACTTATGGATACCAAAGAATCATATGCGGTAGTAACGGGAGCAAGCCAGGGACTTGGAAAATCATTCGCTGAACAACTGGCAAAACAAAAGATCAATGTTATCCTTGTAAGCCTTCCGCATCAGAATCTCAAAGAACTTTCCCGCAAACTCGAAAAGCTGTATGCAATAAAAGTTCAGTATTATGAAACAGATCTTTCCGTGAATGAAAATGTCATGAAACTTACCGAATGGCTCAATCAGTCTTTTGCCATTCATATCCTGATCAATAATGCAGGACTTGGCGGAACTCAAAAATTCACAGAAGCCACTTCTGATTATATCAATACCATTTTGCAGGTGAATGTGGCGGCCACTTCTTTAATTACCCATCAGCTGCTTCCCAATCTTTTAAAACAGCCGAAAGCTTATATTCTGAATGTTTCAAGCATGGCTGCATTTTCTCCGATAGGCTTTAAGACGGTATACCCGGCATCCAAAAGTTTTATCCATTCCTTTTCAAGAGGACTGCATGAAGAGCTTAAAGGTACTAACGTCTTTGTAAGTGTTGTCAATCCGGGTGCGATGAAAACCAATACGGATGTTTGTAAAAGAATAGAAAAGCAGGGCTTTATGGGTCGGTTAACGCTTTTAGATCCTGATAAGGTAGCTTCTTACTGTATCCGGCAGTTATTTAAAAAAGATTCCGTAATTATGGTGAATCCAATCAGCTGGCTGGTGATGAAAATTTTACCCATATGGATAAAGCTGCCATTAATGACCCAGGCAATAAAAAGAGAGATCGAAGCATGAAAAAAATTTGCATAACCGGAGCTACAGGGCTTCTGGGAACTAATGTTATCCTTAAATTATTACAAAATGGTTATTCTGTTATTGCTCTGGTGCGCAAGAAAAGCAGCTGGCTGGGTGAAGAAAACGAAAATCTGGAACTGATAGAAACTGATCTTTTATCTGACGTTTCAGCTTATCTTAATAATATCGACTGTATCATTCATATAGCCGCAGAAACACGTCAGAATCTTATAAATTATGATGAATACAGGAAAGTGAATTACGAAACGGTTGTAAATCTGTTCACCTGTGCAGAGCTGGTGGGCGTAAAAAAGTTTTTATTTGTAAGCACGGCAAATACCATAGGATTTGGAGAGACAGCATTCTGGGGAAGTGAAAAAGCACCGCAGATATATCCTTTTACCCATTCATGGTATGCCCAAAGCAAGCTTGCTGCTGAAGATTATCTTTTAAAAAACTTTAAAAATACTGAGATTGTCATTGTAAATCCTACCTTTATGATCGGAGCTTATGACAGCAAGCCAAGTTCAGGAAAAATTATTTTCTGGGCCTGGAAAAAGAAAGTAATATTCTATCCGAAAGGAGGGAAGAATTTTGTACATGTGGAAGACGCTGCCATCGGGGTAGTGAATGCGATTGAAAAAGGGCGGAATGGTGAGAAATACCTTTTAGCCAATGAAAATTTGAGCTACAGAGAATTTTTCCGTAAAGTAAACCGGATTACCGGTCAAAAGCCAGCCATGATAGCTTTTCCCGACAAGGTATTGAACTTTCTTGGATTAATGGGTGACGGCTTGCGAAAATTAAAAATAAAAACCCATCTCAGCGCTTCCAATATGAAGGCACTTCAGATCCGTAATTATTATAACAACCGGAAATCGGTAGAAGAGCTTGGGATCAGTTACCAGCCTGTTGATAAAGCAATTGAAGATGCTGTACGGTATTTTGTGAAGAATAAAAAACATTGATTTTTATCCGTTAAAAATAAAAAAACCAGCTGTTGAGCTGGTTGTGTCAAATTATCTTGTAATTTTCTGCGTTACATTTTTATTGGAAATAACGCAGGCCTTGCTGCAGTTATTTGAACTTGAAATATTAACCTGTACCAATGCAGGCAATGATCTGTATTCTTCCTTATTGTAGGGAGCTTCTGTACCATTGCTTCCACCACCTTTAATATCATATTGTATTTGAGCCACTCCGGTAAACCCAACCGAGGGCTTGAAAGAAAGCGCTCCGGTAGTGGGAAAATAGGTCCATGTCCCCTGACTGTTCGTATAGACACCGCCTGTTATATTCGGAATCACAGCTCCGTTATTGTCCAGAAAACGGAATGAGTTAAAATCGAGATTATCGTACGAAAGCGTTGGCGGATTCTGACCGTTTGCTGAAGAATAGGCGGCATCATTAAGTAAAGGATAATAAGTAGATTTAATCCCCGGACAGCCTGCAAACAGATCATCCGTTACTTCGGCTGCATAAGGTCTTGTAACCCCCAGATTTTTCAACAAATGTATATTTCTGGCAGCTCCTGTAGAAGCCGCAAAACCAATTCTGAAAGTAGGAGGAGGTGAAGTATCCAGCGTTCTTACAGTAGTGTTGGATATGGTAGTCTCAGTATATTTCAGAGAAGTCGGGTAATAATAATTATCAATCACTTTTTCTTTCACAGTTCCGTGCTGTATTTCCAGGGTGACATTGTAGCCTCCGGCAGGATTGGGAACCAACGTAATATATGCTTTACGGAATCTTGCATCATTTTCATTCTGAGGAATTGTAGTTCCGCCACTTTCAATACTGAACTGCTGAAGATTCGGATTTTTGATACCGATATATTTTCCGGTCTGGGTGTCAAGATAAGCAGACCTGTTGCTGCTGGAGGGAGCTGCATTGGTAGCAGTACTGTAAAGCAGGGGATAACCGTTATATCCGGCAGGCTCAGCTGATGACAGGTATTGGTTTCCACGTTTTGCTCTTAGAGATACATTGCTTCTCCCATCTGCCAGTGTTACGCCAAAAATCCCGTTTCTAATCCTTTCAGTCTGTTTAAAGCTTGTTTTAAAATTCCCGAACTCATCCAGGCCTATTCCCAGATAGGCTCCTCTCAATCCTTCCGTAGATTCACCGCCACGTACAAAACTATATCCCAGTCCTCCGCCAAAATAGCCGAGATTGAGCTGCTCCTTAGGAATGGAACCATCTACTAAAAATATTGAAATACCATCTCCTCCGTTAGTATTTCCCCCGTAAATGGCAAATTCAAATTCGAATTTGATTCCCTGGTCACTTTTGAATATTTTATCTGCAAGGATAACTCCTCCCGAAATATTATTAACACTCCGGGTAAGCCTTAGCCCATCCGTGGTAAAAGTAGCATCATTCTGAACACCGCTGGTAGTCACCTTATAGGCCTCCTGAGGCTGTAATCCCTGTGTAAAATTGACAAAATAAGGATAACCGGTTCCCTGTTCATTCTGAGCCTGGATATTCTGTGTGAACATCATTAAAGGAAGCAGAAACAAAGCTTTTTTGTATTGTACAATTGAGGTACTTTTTATCATAGCTCAATTATTTAACAACAAAAACAATATTAATAAAAGAACAGTCTGTTGCTGCAGCCTTCACGTCGTAAGTCATTACACCATCATCAGAAATAGAAATATTACTGAATACATTGGGATCAGCGTCGGTTACATAATAATAAAGGTCTTTGCTTGAAGGGAAAAAAGGAATCGCAGCAGGAGCGCTGGTACTCTTCGCTTTTGGAGAACCGAACTGAGTTTTATACAGGGTATACAAATCTTTAGTCCGGCCATTGGCTGTGGTTGAAGTGTCAAAAGAAACACTGGGCATATAAAACATTTTTACAGCATTACTGCTGATACATAGCCAATCAGGTTTGGTTGGGGTTCCTATATTCTGGCTTAAACATTTCTTATCGGTGTCGTAGATAAGAAGAGAGTTGGCCGGATTGGCAATAGCATCTCTTTTTGCTGTGGTAAGTCTTGGTATCAGCAATCCTTTATTCTGACTGTAAATATCCAGCATGGCACTTCCGTCAGGCGTAGAGGTGTTAATGCCAACTTGGGCAAAAGAAAATGAACTAACTAAAACGATTGGTAGAAATAATTTTTTAATCATGATGAATTAATAATTTTTTATCTGTGTATTTTATGTGTTTATGTTGTGTTTTTTGAAAATCTGATCAGCTTTATTCCCAATGGATATAAGCATTTATGACAATTCATTGGAATAATGATTTGTACTGATATAATGGCGTGATGGGGTTCTCAGTCCCAAAACCAAGAACAGATTTAACCCGCATGTCTTAAAGAGAACATACCATGGCTTTTACCTGAAAGGATCGATAAAGTAAATTGATTTAAGAAGTCTGTAATATTGAATATATGACAGTGTATAAGTGAAAATCATAATTTGTGTGTTTTTGCAAATATACGAAAAAAACACTGAAAAGTCTGCTTTGAAGGGCTTGTGGATTGATTTAACACTATTTGTTAGTTAAATTACTGTGTTTTAATTTAAATTTTTATTAAAATAATAAGATTTATAAATTATTTTTAATGTATAAAATATTGCGTTCTTAGCCGTTGTATTATTTTTTTCAGCTGTTTTTTAAAATAGCTGAAAAATTTATTGAGAGAGCTTTTTTAATGCGTCTTCCAATAATGCTACAAAATTGACATGTCTTGTCTTATTGCTTTCAAAAATAAAATCCTTTATGCTTTTACTTTCATATTTACTGAAATCACCAACAATAGCTAATCCTATTCGATAGTTTGAGAATTTCTGAAGGATTTCACCTGCAATTTTTGTTTTTAAATCAAAGAATTCCGGCGTGATGTTTTTTTCATAAAGAATTACTTTGTCAAACCCCTGATAATAAATATTTCCCATGAGATCAAGCCCATCCTGTGCAGATTGGATAACCATATTGTCAGAAATTATTTCTGCTATTTTTATATTGTTGATTTCGTGTGGTTGAATAATCATGTTTACCGTATTGTTTTTTTTATGTCGTATAAAAAGTTTCCTAAAGGAAATGCATCTCCCTGATTGGTAAGCGCAATAATGCAGCTGTTATGCTTTAAATCTCTCCAGAATAAGGCTTTAAAGCCGTTCAGACCACCTGTGTGCATTGCTGATTTTCCGCCATTTTTATTCTCTATAAACCATGCAAAACCGTAGTCTGATATCTTTCCGTTGGACAATGGGAAAGGAGAATACATCATATTGGTATTTTCTTTGTTAATTAAGCTATAGTTTCGTAAAGCCTGATCAAATTTATAAAGATCTTCAGGAGTAGAGTAGATTCCACCATCACCGGTTGTTAAAATTGAATAACCATCAGGCTGTTTTTGTTTATTATATCCTGATGCTTTATTCTGAATAACTGTACCAGGTTCATATACATAAGTGTTACTCATTTTTAAAGGAGTAATAATCTGCTCATTGATATAGGTGCTGTAAGATTTCCCGGAAACCTTTTCAATAATCCGGGATAGAATAATATATCCGCTATTACTGTATTTAAACTCGCTGTCAGGAGTGAAATCAAGATTTTTAAGATCAGACAGCCAGTTCATTACTTCCTGATTGGTTAATCCCTTTTTAGAAAACAGATTTTCATAATCCCTGATTCCCGAAGTATGGTGCAAAAGCTGTCTGATCGTAATGTTTTTAGCATACTCAGGAAGCTTTATGAACCGGGAAGCTTTATCATCAAATTTCAATAAACCTTCTTGCTCCAGCATGATAATAGCTGCTGCCGTGAACGGCTTACTGAGGGATGCAATATAAAATGAAGTGTTTTTATCTGCCTTCAGTTTTTTTTCAAAATTGCGGAAACCCAGAGCAGTATCACAGACAATCTGACCGTCTTTTACAATCAGAACCGAACCGTTGAATTCTCCTTTATTGTAATATCCATTTATAACATCCTGAGGGTTCTGTTTACAGGATACCAGCTGAGTAATGAGTAAAACAAAGATGAGAAAGTTCCATGTCAAAGTTTTCATAGGTTGGTTATATGGAAGTAAAATTACTTATTTTCTTCCATAAATAAACCTGTCATTTTCAGATAAATCCTTCAATAATTGAGCGTTAGAAAAGTATTGATACAGTTCCAGCGTTTCGGGTCCTAATTTCTGGTTGATTTCTAAAAATAAAAGTCCATCCTCCGGTAAATATTTTTTGGCGTCTTCTGCAATTTTCCTGTAAAAGATCAAAGCATCAGCAGTGGGGGAGAAAAGAGCCATTTTAGGTTCAAATTCTTTCACTGAATCTGCAATTTCAATCGCTTCCTCAATCCCGATGTATGGCGGATTTGAAATGATGATATCATAGCTTTCACCCAATTCATAATTAAGATAATCTGCGTGGATGAAATTGATCTCCAACTGATGGTACTCTGCATTTCTTTTGGCGGTATCCAGGGCTTTTTCAGAAAAATCAACAGATGAAACATGGGCTTCAGGAAAATACTTTTTTAAAACCAAAGGGATAATTCCGCTTCCGGTTCCGATGTCTAAAATTTTTACATCCTGAACCTTAAACTTTGAATTTTTAATCTCCCTTATTGCGATTTCCAGCAGCTCTTCCGTTTCAGGACGGGGAATCAGTACATTTTCATCTACGAAAAACTTCATTCCGTAAAATTCGGTTTCACCCAGTATCTGCTGGTAAGGTCTTCCGGTTTTAAGTTCTGAGACGAGATGGCCAAGCTTTTCTTTATCAGCCGTTACAAGTTCCTGTTCGGAAAATCTTCTTTGCTGGAAATTATCAAAACCTGTAATCTGATGAATGAACAAAGACGATAAAAATGCACTTTCCGACTCAGTATAAAGGCCGGAAAGTTCTGTTTTGAAATATTTTTTAAAGGCTGAAATTGTCATTTATCTTGTAAAAACCAGTTTTGTATCTGTGGATTTTTCTTCATCAATTCTGTATCCTTCATAGTTGAATGCTTTCACATCCTCCAGGGTCTTGGCGTTGGTTTCTGCACAGAATCTTACTACAAGGCCTCTTGCATGCTTGGTGTAGACTACAATGGTCTTTAGTTTCCCGTCTTTTAATTCGTAAAAATCAAAGTCAATTACTTTATGGTTCAGCTTTTTTCTGTCGATTACTTTTCCGTACTCATTGCTGGCAAGATGAAGTAAAATTTCTCCTTTTTTCATTTCGGAATTCAGTTGTTCCGTGATCTTTACTCTCCAGAATTCATACAGGTTTCTGTATTGCCCAAATTCAAAAGGACGTCCCATTTCAAGCCTGTACAGCATTACTTTATCCGATGGTTTCAGTAAACCGTAAAGTCCGGAAAGGATTCTGTAATTTTTCTGAAGGTAATCTACTGCATTTTTATCCAGTGTTTTGGCATCCAGCCCCCTGTAAACTTCTCCTGTAAAGGCAAACATAGCCGGAGCAGATTCTTTTGCGGTAGGCTTGGATTTCCATTTTTGATTTCTTTCCCAGTTTTCATCAGCCAGTTTAGCTGATATTTCCATCAGTTCGGAAAGATATTTTGGTGATTTTTCTTTTAAATAAGATTGTATGAATGCAGCATCTTCAATGAATTTCGGGGTAGTGGTTTTCAACAGGTCCGTTGAATTTTCTACGTTCATCAGTTTTGCCGGGGATGTTATAATTTTCATAATGTTAAAATACAGATAAGTGTTTAATATCAATAAAATTCATACCTGTCATTGCTATAAAATCAATCATAAAATGACAGATAATCAGAACTTTAATGTTTGAATAGCGTTTGTAAAATAAGCCAAAAACAAGTCCGATAAACAAAGGCCCGAGAACCTGGGCTATGGTACCGTAAGTGCTATGCAGAATTCCGAATAAAACAGCTGAAATAATAATTCCTATTGCCGGATTGTAAATTTTTTCAATCCTGGACTGTATATAACCCCGCATCAGGAATTCCTCTACAATAGCTGCTGTAAGTGATGTAAAAGTAATTAAAAAATAGTTGTTTCTGAAAATAGGTATAAGATTCAGAAGCTTATCACTTACTTTTTCCTTTATAACAAACATACTAAAGGCATTCAGAATAGCTCCGCCGAATATACAGATAAAATATAAGCTCAGAACAGCTTTGATATAAAATCCTATGGCATATTTTTTCTCTTCTTTAAGCAAAAAAGAACTTTTCTCAACAAAAATACTGTACAGGAATACAATAATCAAAATGATCCACAGTATAATTCTGCTGAAAAAAAAATGATCTGCTGTAATTTTTCTTATTCCTGTAATCAAAGTGATCGCCGGATTAGAATAAAGCATCGCAGCAGCTAAAAGAATAAAAGTAAGTAAAATTCCTGCGGCATATTTCCCGGTAAGACTCATCATTCATTTTGAATTAAATAATTCCTTTTCCCTGACGGATAATCTCAGGTTCTCCTGATGTAAGATCTACAATAGTGGATGCCACATTATCCCCATACCCTGAATCAATCACAATGTCTACCAGGTGATCATATTTTTCTGCAATAAGCTCAGGATCGGTAGAATATTCAATGATTTCATCATCATCCTTAATGGAAGTTGAGGCAATAGGGTGTCCCAGCTTTTCAACAATAAGCTGCGGAATCGGGTGATCAGGAACACGGATCCCGATTGTTTTGTGACCTTTATAGGCTAAAGGTAAACTCTTATTGGCTTCCAGAATGAAAGTAAACGGACCCGGGAGATGGCTTTTCAGAAACCGGAAAACAGAGGTATCAATAGGTCTTGTAAAGTCGGACAGATGGCTGAGATCATTACAGATAATTGAGAATTTTGACTTCTCAAGCTTCATTTTTTTGAGCTGGGCCAGTTTTTCCATGGCTTTTATATCAAAAATGTTACAGCCTAAGGCATAAACCGTATCTGAAGGATAGATGATCAGCCCGCCATTATTTAATGTTTTAATAACCTCATTCACAAGATTTTCCTGTGGGTTGTCCGGGTAAATTTTCAATATTTTTGCCATAGAACAAAGATACAAATAATAAAATAGTTTTTATAAAAGTCCTTTATTTAAAAGAAAAATTAGGATTTTTAAAAATTATTCGTACCTTTGCAATCCAATATCGCGGGATGGAGCAGTAGGTAGCTCGTCGGGCTCATAACCCGAAGGTCATCGGTTCGAGTCCGGTTCCCGCTACTAAGCCAGTGTTTTCGGTAAACACTCTAAAAATACACCGCGGGGTGGAGCAGTAGGTAGCTCGTCGGGCTCATAACCCGAAGGTCGCACGTTCGAGTCGTGTCCCCGCTACTAAGCCAGTGCTTTCGGTAAGCACTCTAAAAATACACCGCGGGATGGAGCAGTAGGTAGCTCGTCGGGCTCATAACCCGAAGGTCATCGGTTCGAGTCCGGTTCCCGCTACTAAGCCAGTGCTTTCGGTAAGCACTCTAAAAATACACCGCGGGATGGAGCAGTAGGTAGCTCGTCGGGCTCATAACCCGAAGGTCATCGGTTCGAGTCCGGTTCCCGCTACTAAGCAAGCGTTGTCGGTAAACGCTCAAAAATATACCGCGGGATGGAGCAGTAGGTAGCTCGTCGGGCTCATAACCCGAAGGTCATCGGTTCGAGTCCGGTTCCCGCTACTAGACGAAAGAGAAGCAATAATATTGCTTCTCTTTTTTTGTGGCGTTTATGTAAACAAAGCGAATCAGTCCCGGAATGAAATTTTGCCGGGCACAGGCCTTATCTTTAAATTACAGCATCACTATTCTTTGCTTCCACTGTTGATAAGCTTCCCTCATACAATGTCCGCAGGGACGGTAGCTGTTTTGTAATGCCTCTTCCTCATCCTTGAAGAAAACCCTGTTTTCCATCTTCATTCTTTTCCCGGATTTGCAGCCAAGCAATCCGTAGATTTTTAATTTTTTATTTCCTCCAAAACAAATTTCTCTGCTGTGGATTTTACTTCTTAGATTTCCGGGGGATAGTTGCGAATGAAGAATCATAATAGGTAAAAACTAATTGACTGCATCATGGAAAATAATACCCAAGGCACAGCGGTTTCCTTCTTTAACTTCACTTACGCCATGTTTCATATTAACCCTGTAATATCCTTTTGTACCTTTTTCCGGTTTAAACTGAGTCGTGAAAATAAGGGCGTCTCCTTTTTCAGGCTTTAAAACGACGGCTTTTGACTGTGCTCTCGGAGTTTGCTGGGTAAGCACAAACTCCCCACCCGTAAAATCCTTGTCAGGTTCGCTAAGCATTAATACAATCTGAATAGGGAAATATATATCCCCATATAAGTCCTGGTGCAGCGTATTAAAACCACCTTTTCCATATTTCAGAATTAAAACAGTAGCTTTTTGCTGTCCGTTGGCATGACATTGATCCAGAAATTCCTGATGCTGCAAAGGAAATTGAGTATCAATATGTAATGCTTTAAACCATGAGTTGGCCGTCGACGCCAGATAAGGATAAATAGTTGTTCTTATGGTTTGAATCATTTCAGGTAACGGGTAATTAAAGTACCTGTATTCCCCAAGGCCGAAACGGTGTCTGGCCATCACCACTGTTTTGCGGTAAAGAGCAGAATGGTCATAATTGGATTTCAATACTTCGCAATCATCCTCAGATAACAGTCCGGGAATAATGGCATATCCGTTTTGATGCATTGTTTCCGTAAGTTGCTGCCAGTCTGTATTTTTTATTTTATGAACAATATCTTTCATTGGTTTGATTTTATCTGCAAAAATCTGACGCTGTTCAGAATGATACAATCCGAAACATGCGGTATTTGCGATTTACAACTTAATAATTACCAGATGCAGCTTATCTGGCCTATTGATTTACTATTTTTCTGGATGATGTCACCGGCCCTGTTTAAGGCTACTTTTGCCATGTAATAAAAAATATAAATAACAATGAATTACACTATGAAAAAGGCAAGCCTTGAGGATCTTGATGAAACGGCTGAGTTGTTCAACCTTTACCGTGTTTTTTACAGACAGGAACCGGATGTTGAAAAAGGAAAAGCTTTTCTCAAAGAACGGTTTTTAAACAGTGAGTCGGATATTTTTCTTGCCATAGCTGATGGGAAAGCAGTAGGATTTGTACAGCTTTATAAATTATTCCATTATACGAAGCTACAAAAGCAATGGTTATTAAGCGATCTGTTTGTTCACCCTGATTACAGAGGAAAAGGACTTTCTGTAGCGTTAATTGACCGTAGTAAGCAATGGTGCGAAGAGACAGGAGCATGTGGGTTAATGCTTGAAACAGAAAAAACCAATACTATCGGTAACATATTATACCCACGTTGTGG
The DNA here is from genome assembly GCF_051011775.1 of Chryseobacterium amylolyticum. Lineage (NCBI taxonomy): Bacteria > Pseudomonadati > Bacteroidota > Flavobacteriia > Flavobacteriales > Weeksellaceae > Chryseobacterium > Chryseobacterium amylolyticum. The sequence continues at coordinate 220,943 of NZ_JBPCHX010000001.1, read as the reverse complement.
ATTTGAGTATGATGGGATGCACAACTATTACCATTGGTGGAGACAGGAAAAGTAGTATTACTTCTACAATGTTGAACGTATAATTCTACAGGTATTGTTCTACTGATAGAGGGCTTAGACCTATTTTTGTAAAGCTCTTACAGATCATGGGTAGGACAGTTGATCTGTAGAGTGTATGCAAAAAAATCTCTGCCTAATTTTCTACTTTTTCCCCAAGGGTTTTATGATTAGTACCACAAAACTGCTTTTCCGGCAGAGATTTTTTGCTTTAAATTTACTTTATCAATCTGATCGATCTGTAAAGATATATTTTAAATAGTCAATGAATTAGTTGATGATGATTTTTTGGATAACGGGAGGAAGATTATGATTATTTTTAACAGATAATAAATAGATTCCCTTTACCAGTTTACTTAAATCCAGAGTATATTCCGCCCTGCTGTTCAATTTTATTTTATCAGATAGCATGAGTTTTCCGGTAAGATCATAAATTGTTAATTCAACATCAGGGTAATTTTTAGGGAAACTTAAGGTTATAAAATCTTTGGCAGGAACAGGATATATTGAGATTCCTTTATCTTCAGCCCATGTATCGGAAACAGATAGATTACTGCTGTTTTGATTAAAGAATTCCCATATTTTCTGAGTGTAAGAAATATCATTTTGTGGAGTAAGCCATACATGGCCTGCATTATTCACTTTATAAAGTTCAATCACAGCACTGTTAGCCGGGCTGGTGTATTTGTAATGGTCTACAGTAAATCCGTCATTGGAAGTATCAGGAAGAAGCGTATGTATTGCTGTACTGTTTGAAGAATTGTTGTTTTTCCAGTAGCCGATCATTTCGTCTACAGAATTTCCGAAGTTGTTGTTACTGTAGCCAATAGTTGTATCAGAAGTCCCATGGAAATGAGCAATAGATACCGGACGTCCCGGAGTTCCCACGGCCACAGGTAAAATTCCGTTTCCGAAAGTACCCGCCACAGAGGCAAAAACCTTTATTTTATCATTTAAAACCAATGCCAGTCTTTCTGTCATAAACCCACCCATAGAAAAGCCACAGGCGAAAACTTTATTAGGGTTAATGTTGTAGGTCTGCTTTACAGTATCAATAAGAGTACTGATGAAACCAATATCATCTATATTAGCGTTGGGAGTATAAAAAGAATACCCTGCCCCTGAATTCCAGGCTGTACCGGATAAAGGATCGCTCAATGCCTGCGGGCAAAGCACAATGATATTATTGGTTTCAGCCAGTGCTGCAAAACCAATATTCCTAAAATTATTCATAGTATCTCCCAATCCGTGTAATGTGATAACGAGTGAAGCCGGATTTTGAGCATTATAATTGGAAGGCACATAAATAGAATATTCCCTGAGCCCGGAACTGTGCTGGATAGTTGCAGTCTGCCATTGCTGACTGTAAAAAATACCAGTGATCAACAAAAATAACAATAGAATCGATTTCTTTACCATATCTTTTTTTTCAAAGATATTAAAGCAGTATCGATAGCCAATTTGACAAAAATCAAATAAAAAAACAAATGTTTTAACAAATGTCAAACATCTATTTTCTAGATCTTATTCTGCTTAATGTCTCCTGTGTAATCCCTAAAAAAGAAGCAATCATGCCCAATGTAAGAAGCTCTGTAGCTCTGGGATGTGATTTTATGAAGTCCTCATAACGCTCTTCAGCAGTTTGAAACAACATCCTGTCAACTCTGTTCTGTGTCATAATCAATACACTGCTCATGATCATCCTATACAGATATTGAATGTCAGGAAATTTTTCAGAAAGTTCCTCAAGATCATCATAGCTTAATTTCCAGAGCAGGCAGTCATCCAGCAGCTCTATTCCCCTTTTATCCGGTTTCTGGCGGATAAAGCTGACAATTGATAAAAGTAAAGTTCCTTCGCCTCTGAAGCCGTCAGTGATATCTTTTTCATCTTTATAGTAAAAAATACGGGCTGCTCCCTTCTCGATAAAATAGATGTGCCGGCAGATATGTCCGGGCTTTACCAGGATGCTGTTTTTAGGAAGTTCCTCTTTTTGCAGTTTTGTAAAAATGGCCATCATTCCTTCAAGGGATAATGAAACAGGTGGAGCGTCTTTATTATCAAGCATTGAGCTGATATAGGAGTTGATGGCAGTAAAAATATGAAGCATATTGTGACAGGGTAAAATATGAGTATTAAAAAATCCCACTTTTCGGAGTGGGATTTTTTAATTTTATGATAAATATTATTGAGCCAGTTGGGCGTAAGGGGTAAGCTTGTTGTCGTCAGACATCGTTTGCCCCAGAAAATCTCTTTTCTGATCAGCTTTCATTCTTCCTGTCGCTTCATGGGCGTTGAAGTAAGCCTCACTCAGTTTTGTAGCGATATCAGCTGGTTTAAAATCAAATTTAGTATCACCATCTACACCTAAATATCCGTTCTTTCTTGTAAGGTTGGTGATGTAATTATTATAGTTGATCATGGTACCTCTGAACATATTGTTATGGTATTCCATGCATTTTTTAGCTTTTTTAGAAGAATTGTTCAGGATACAGTTTTTCATATTGTTTCTATACAAGAACCATTCAGATTCCAAAATACCGTATTCTTTACCTAAAGCAATCTTTCCGTTGTTCACTATATTATTATCTCCTTCTTTAGTCGCAATCGTCTGAAGATGTTGAATAACCAATGGAACGGTAGCTTCGATTTTTGATTTTGTATCTTTTAGTATGCTAAGATCGGCAGCAGGAGAACCCTTTTTTTGTGCTGTAGTAAGGTTAAAAATAAGCAATAACAGTACAATCAATAAATTATATCTTTTCATGAGAAATTTTTAAAGCACTAAAATAAATATAATTTCCCGGTTAAAACAAATTCATTTTAATTTTATTTAATAAAAATTAACAAGTTTTAAGAATTTATATCTTAAATGCTTCTTTTTATATGGATTAAACAGGTGTTTTTTTCACTCCTTTAAAAAATTAATATATTTTAACTATTTTTATTGTGTTGATTTACAGATTCTTATGATTTTTATCCGGTTTATCACTAAAAAAATAGTTGTTTGATTCAATTTTATTTCTACATTTGTATAACTAATTTCTTAGTGATATGGAATTAAACTATTTTGTATCACAATAATTGATAAATGAACAGGATATGAAAATTCAGACTTTAACAAAAGCAGAAGAACAGGTAATGCAGTATTTATGGAAAATAGAAAAAGGATTTCTTAAAGATGTTCTTGATCTTTTTCCGGAACCCAAACCGCATACCAATACAGTCTCTACTATTTTAAAAGTATTGAAGGACAAAGAGTTTGTAGACTATCGTGTACATGGGAGACAGCATGAGTATTTTCCACTTGTTTCAAAAGAGCAGTATTCCGGGAAGACCATGAAAAGCCTTGTGAAAAACTATTTTAAAGGTTCTTACAAAAGTGCCGTTTCATTTCTGGTAGAAAAAAATGAAATGACGGTGGAAGACCTTGAGATGCTATTGGATGAACTCAAAAAGAAAGACTAATACCTATGGAAGCAATACTTTTATACTTTGGAAAAATTATTTTATGTTCGGGTGTAACGTTTTTGTACTACCAGTTGTCTTTAAAGGACAAGACATTCCATCATTATAACAGATTTTATCTGCTGGCGGCGATTGTGATTTCGCTGTTATTACCGCTCATAAAGGTAGATGATTTTACGATCGAGGTAAATAGTGATATGTATATGCTTCTTGACAGGATACAGAATTTTAATACAGAAAAAACTATAGACAATGGTAACCTTTATTTTAACCTTACTTTTTCAGCTCTGGGACTGGTTTCTCTCTATTTTCTAGGGAAGCTTATCTATGGGATTTTTAAAATCCAGCAGTTTAAAAAACAGTTTCAGAAAGAAAGTTTTGACGGGATCAACTTTTACCGTACAGACCTTAACGAAGCCCCGTTTTCCTACTTTAAAAATCTTTTCTGGAAGAATGCTATTACCCTGCATTCTGATATCGGAAAGCAGATTTTAAAGCATGAGATGGTACATATTGAGCAGAAACACTCCTTTGATAAGATTTTTATCGAGATTATAACTTCTGTTTTCTGGTTCAATCCGTTCTTTCATATCATTAAAAAAGAAATTAATCTTATCCACGAATACCTGGCTGATAAAAAAGCCGTAAAACAATCGGACACCAAAGCATTTGCGCAGATGCTTTTAGCAAGCCACTTTTCCGGAACACAGTTGCCTGCTGCCAGTCCGTTTCTAAGTTCAAACCTTAAAAAAAGACTTAAGATGTTACAAAAACCAAAAACCAAGTTCGGATATGCGCGAAGAATTTTTGCATTACCGGTTTTATTCTCAGTAGCCTTTGCTTACCTGGTAAATGCGAAAAACAGAGAAATTGAGGAAACCAATATCAGCATTCAGAAAGCGGTTTCACAAATTAAGAAAGACACAGTAAGACCTGAAAAAATACAACAGGAACAAGTTGCAGATCCAATACCGGAATTGCCTAAATTAAAAGCAAAATCAGCGGAACTTCAAAAAGAACTTAATCAGAAAAGTAAAGAATTAAGTAAGCTGAAACCTGAAACTTCAGCCTTTGATAAGAAAATAGAAGAAATTAACCAGCTTGCCTCAGAAATGGGGAAAATAGGGGACGAAACCTCCAGACTGGTGGATCATTATTTCAAATCTCCGGAATGGAAAAATAAAATGCTGGCTCTGGATAATATGAAAGTAGAATTGCCGGATTTGTCCAACCTTGATATTGACGTTGATTTTCCGGACCCACCAGTACCACCGGATGCGCCGGGAACCCCTCCGGGAGCGCCAAAAGCACCAAAGGCTCCAAGAGTATTTTACTTCAAAAATAATAACGCTGTCCACTTCAAAGATCTGAGCGGTAAAGAAAAGGCTGAAATCCGTAAAGCGATGAAAGAAGCCAGAAAAGCAATGAAAGAAGGGGAAAAAGCCAGAATAGAAGGTGAGAAGGCAAGAATTGAAGGAGACAGAGCAAGAATAGAAGGACAAAAAGCTTTATTGGAAGGTAACCTGGCCAGAGTAGAAGGAGCTAAAGCCAGAATAGAAGGGGAAAAAGCAAGAGCTGAGGGAGATAGAATCTGGAAAGAAAATATAAGAATCCGAATAGATGGGGATAAAATCAGAAAAGAGGTTGAAAGAGCCCGTGCAGAAGCCAAAAAGAGATCATTCAGCTTTAAAGACGGGACCTTTATAAAAGTGACCAACGCTTCACCTGATGTTATCGTAATGAATGCAGACTTTATCAAAAAAGACGGTAACGGAAACATCGCTATGAATGGAGTGAAAAATTTCAGAATAAGCGGAAATGATGATGTGAAATACAAGTATTATATTGACGGAAAGGAAGTTTCTAAGAACGATGTTAACTCATTAGATACAAGCAATATATCGAAAGTTAATGTCAATACTCAGAAAAATGGAGATTTTAAGCAGGGGGAAGTAAGAATTGAAACAAAGAAATAAAGTTCCATCAGGCTTTGTCAGTTTCAGATTGGCAAAGCCTTTTTTTAAACATATATTATGAAAAGTAAAATTCTATTTTTTGTATTTCTGGGTGGGCTTGTCAGTGCACAGGTCAACAGGTTTTTTTATGAATATAAGTTTATTCCGGATTCCAATAATAAGGAAGATGTAAAGACAGAAATGATGATGCTCGATATTGATAAAAACGGATCAAGCTATTACAGCCGTGATAAATTTGTAGCAGATTCCACCGCAAAAGCAGAACTTGAAAAACAGTTGAAAGCAGGCAGCGGAAATATAAGTATCAACAAAAGAGAAAGGCCGGGGCAGGTTTCCTATAAAGTAACCAAACAATACCCGGATTTTAAAACGTATCTCTTCAGAAGCATTTCTACAGATAAGTATAAAATAAAAGAAGACCAGAAACCGGAATGGAAAATATTGCCTGAGAAACAAAAAATAGGAGCGTATCAGGCTCAGAAAGCCACTGCCAGCTTTGGGGGAAGGGAATGGACAGCCTGGTTTACAACAGATCTTCCTTTTCAGGATGGGCCTTATGTTTTTTACGGACTTCCCGGCCTTATCGTAAAAATTGAGGATACCACCGGATCGCATATAATGACGATGATAGGTAATAAAACGATTAATACTCCGGCCGGTGAATCGGAAATGCAGATGCCTGATCATGTAAGAGCGCTGGGGATAGGCGGAAAAGAGCTGGAAGTAACAAAAGATCAGTTTAAAAAAGTATGGAAGGCTTATGTAAATGATCCTGCCAAGAATATGAGAGAAATGTTGATGAAAAATGGTGATGGCAATACCAAATTTAGTTTCAAGCTGAGAACAGGAGACGGCAAAGAAATCTCAGATCCCAATCAGGTACTTAGGGAAATAGAAAAAAATACTAAAGAAGCCTTTAAGAAAGATAACAATCCGATTGAACCGGATCTGGTAAATTAAAAATTATATTTTCTAATATCTGCAGGATGGCATTTTTTGTCATCCTGTTTTTTGCTTGACAAAAGAAATCAAAAAGTGATCATATCAATTCATGATGTTATGATATATTTTTTTATCTTTCAATAAGAAACTAACTTTATATCTTATGACAGAAAAGGAAAAATGTGCAGCCGGACTTTTATACAACGCCAACTATGATAAAGAACTGATACAGGAACGCCTTGCGTGCAAAGATTTATGTCAGGAATATAATGCTTTAAAAAATTCCGATTCAGGAAACAGATACCAGCTTCTTAAAAAGATTATGGGCAGTATAAAAGAAAATATCTGCATAGAACCCAATTTCTGGTGCGATTACGGATATAATATAAAAGCAGGAGAAAACTTCTATGCCAATCATAACCTTGTTATTTTGGATTGTGCCAAAGTAGAGTTTGGTGATAATGTGTTTATCGGCCCCAACTGCAGTTTCTATACCGCAGGCCATCCGCTTGATGCACTGCAAAGGAATGAAGGGCTGGAATATGCACATCCGATAAAAGTAGGCGATAATGTCTGGCTGGGTGGAAATGTAGTTGTACTTCCGGGTGTTTCTATTGGAAATAACTCGGTGATAGGGGCAGGAAGTGTTGTTACAAAAGATATTCCTGATAATGTAGTAGCTGTGGGAAATCCGTGCAGGGTTGTTAAAGCAATTGTAAAAGAAGACTAAATAATTTTCAACTAATACTCTATGAAAAAAATAATTGTTGCATTCAGTCTGCTGTTGGCTCTTGCAGCTAATGCTCAGAATCAGAGATTTATTTATGAATATAAATACAGTATTGATTCTACTGCCAAAGGCAAACCCGAAACTGAAATAATGTTTCTGGACGTTGTTTCCAAAGGATCCAAGTTTTACAGTAAAGATGTTTTTGAATCAGATTCCCTTATGACTGCATCTATGGAAAAACAATTACAGGCTGGAAGTACAGAAGTCAATTTTTCCGGTATTAAATTTAAAGGTAAGGTGCTTTATAGTGTTGAAAAAAGCTATCCTGATTATTCAGTGAGTTTTTTTAACAATTTATCTGCGGATGAATATTTGGTGCAGGATGAAAGAAAGCAGGGATGGCAAATCCTTCCGGAAAAAGAAAAAATAGGAACATTCAATGCTCAGAAAGCTGTTTGTAACTTTGCGGGCAGAAAATGGACAGCGTGGTTTACACCAGATCTGCCCATCCAGGATGGCCCTTATAAGTTTTCAGGACTTCCGGGATTGATTGTAAAGATAGAAGATGCTTCCCGAACGCATTCATTTGAATTAAAAGGAAGTAAAAAACTTCCGGCCGGATACGAGTGGAAGAGTACCAAAGAAAAAGAAAGGTTTAATGCACTGGTTACTGTAACGGAAGCAAAATACCGGAAAGCTTTCAAAGAATATCTTGCTGATCCGATGAAAAGTGAAAAACAAATGGTAGCTCAGGGAATTGAAATTCAGGAAATAGACGAATCCGGAAAATTGATTCCTATTGATAAAGCACAAAAAGCTAAAGAAATAAAAAAGAAGAATGATCTTAAAAAGCAGAACAACATCCTGGAACTGGATCTGCTGAAATAAGATTGGACATAAAAAACAAAATCCCGGAACAAAGTTCCGGGATTTTTATATCTGAATCTAGAGTCAGTGATTATGCCAATTTCTGAGAATCTGCAACAAACTGAGCCAATCCGCTGTCTGTTAACGGGTGCTTCAATAAGCTCAAGATCGGAGGAAGTGGGGATGTAATAACATCTGCTCCGATTTTAGCACAGTCAATAATATGCATTGAGTGACGGATAGAAGCTGCAAGGATTTCAGTTTCGTACATATAGTTATCGAAAATTAATCTGATTTCTTGGATAAGATTCAGACCATCTGTAGAAATATCATCCAATCTTCCAAGGAACGGAGATACATAAGTAGCTCCTGCCTTTGCTGCCAAAAGAGCCTGCCCCGGAGAGAAGATCAATGTACAGTTGGTTTTGATTCCTTTGTCAGAAAAATATTTTAAAGCTTTGATTCCGTCTTTGATCATCGGAATTTTTACAACGATATTAGGGTGAATCGCAGCCAATTCGTCTCCTTCTTTAATCATTTCTTCGTATGTTGTAGAAAGAACTTCTGCAGAAATATCTCCATCTACAAGCTCGCAGATCGTTTTATAGTGGTTTTTGATGGCTTCAGCTCCCTGAATTCCTTCTTTTGCCATTAACGAAGGGTTGGTTGTTACACCATCTAAAATTCCAAGATCTCTTGCTTCCTTAATTTGCTCTAAATTAGCTGTGTCAATAAAAAATTTCATTTTGATAAATAGATTTATTAATACAAATATAGGGAATTAATTGGGTTCTGAAGTATGAATTTTGAGTTACGGGGTTCCGGAATTCGGGGTTTGGAGTTTGCGGGTTTCTGGGTAGGAGCGTGAGAGGGTTTGAGAGTAAACGGGTTGGGATGTGGGAGTATATGAGAGTGGTTGTTTTTGAAATAATAAAAAAAGAAATTCCATACATATTCGTCAAACTGTTATTTTTGCTTCTAGCTTCTAGCTTCTAGCTTCTAGCTTCTAGCTTCTAGCTTCTAGCTTCTAGCTTCTAGCTTCTAGCTTTTAGCTTCCAGCCTGATCGCTTTAAATTATTAATTATGGAAAACAAGAGTTTCACCGCTACATTGGAAATCATAGGAATTAACCCTTTTGTATCTGTTCCGGAAGAAGTACTGAACACGATTTTTGAAAAAGCAGGCAGAAATAAAAGTCCTATCCCGGTAAAAGGAACTGTGAACGGAAAGGAATTTAAACAAAACCTGATGAAATATCTGGGAGAATGGAGGCTGTACGTAAACCTCATCATGTTGAAAAATTCACCCAAAAGAATAGGAGAAATCATTGAAGTAGTACTGGAGTATGATGATTCCGACAGAAGTATTTCCATCCATCCCCAACTGGAAAAGGCCATTAAAGAGAGCAGCCTGGCAACGGAAAACTTTGAAAAGCTGATTCCCTCGAGGAGACATGAGCTGATCCGGTATATCAATAATTTAAAAACCGAAGTCAGTATCCAGAGAAATATTGAGAAAATCATTCGTCACCTGCATGGTGAAACCGATTTTTTTGGAAAGAAAATTAAATAAACTAGGTATTCGTCATTGATAACAAAAATGCCGGAAAACTTTCCGGCATTTTTATTTACTAAGAATTTAATGTTTTGCTAAGTTTCAGAGCATCCTCGTTGGTCGGGTCATACTGAATTGATTTAGCAATATGCTCCTTAGCTTTATTTGGATCAGTTTTCTGTTCTGAGAAGGCAAGATAGAAATAGGCATATGCCAGGTTTTTCTTATTTTGCTCTACCTCTTCAGGTTTTACTGTTGCAATATACTTTTCGTAAGCAATTTTTGCATTGGCATCATCTTTAGCAGACTGATAGGCATAAGCCTGGCTGTAATAAGACGGAGCCCAGTCCGGTAATAAAACAGAGATTTTTTTCCAGGTATCAATGGCATTCGTCCAGTCTGATGCATCCTGGTAAGCTGCTGCTAATTTTGCTAAAGATTCTGTATCTTTTGGATTGGCCTCAACCTGCTTTTTAAGTCCTTCAATAGTTGGATTCGCTGTCTGGCTTGTTGTGGCCGAAGTTTCCGGTTGAGTTGTTTGTGCATTTACAAGACTTACACTTCCTGCTAGTATCAAACCTAAGAATAGGCTATTAATTTTACTCATTTTCATAATCTTATATTTTAAAGTCAAAATCTAAAATTCAATAATAATTCCACAAAATCTAAAATTTTAGAGGCTTTAAGTTTTTTTAGAAAATATTAACGGGATTGTTGTTTTTTTTAATTTAATTTTTGATTCGTTAATCTTTGAGGTTATCTTTGTCCTTCATTTTTATTAATACTATATAATTTCGTCACATGAATATCATATTAGCCTCAACATCCACACTTTTTGGTGGAGAATATCTGGAATACCTGAGAGAAGAATTAATCCAATTATATAAAGGTATTGACGAAATCGTGTTTATTCCTTTCGCGCGCCCGGGAGGTATTTCCCATGATGATTATACTGCAAAAGCGCGTTCTTTCTTTGAAACCCTCAATATAAAAGTAAAAGGGCTGCATGAATTTGAAAATAAAGCAGAAGCCCTGAACCAGGCAAAAGGTTATTTTACGGGAGGAGGAAATACTTTTTTACTGGTTAAAACATTACATGAAGAAGGGCTGATGTCTGTTCTGAAAGAAAATGTATCAGCCGGAAAAGCTTATCTGGGATGTAGTGCCGGAAGTAATATCGGAGGCCAGAATATGAAAACCACGAACGATATGCCGATCGTATATCCGCCAAGCTTCGATTGCATGGGGCTGGTTCCTTTTAATATCAATCCGCATTACCTGGATCCTAATCCGGACCTGAAGCATAACGGAGAAACCAGAGAAACCCGTATTAAGGAATTCCTTACCCAAAATGACATCAAAGTGGTGGGACTCAGAGAAGGAAACTGGATCAGAAAGACCGGAGATTCAATAACCGTTGAGGGAAGTGAACTGACAAGGATTTTTGAAAAAGGAAAAGAGCCTTACGAAATTGAAGCAGGAAGCAGACTTTAATGAACGAAAAAGAAATAAACCTTTTCATAGAACGTAACCTGACTAATTTTTCAGTGAACAGCACCGGATGGGACGGACTGATCCGGAAATTACTGTATGAATTTGCCACTGCAGGCTGGAATCCGGAGCATAATGTATTTGGAAAAGAAAAATTTGGCGGATTGAGATGCTATACCTATTCTGAAGATGAAACACTCAATAAAAAGCTTAAAGAAATTAAAGACAAATATTCAGAATTGTCTGTTAAAACCTGTGAAATCTGCAGCAGTGAAGGTAAAATGAGAACTATAGGTTCGTGGCAGACCACATTGTGCCTGAATCATTTTCTGGAACAGCAGCCGGTGATTGAAATCGATGGCAAACAGAATATCAGGAGAAACAGTAAGATCATTCTGAATATTAAAAATATCATTAAAGCTGAGATTGAACACGATCTTCAGAAATTATGGCTTTATACCAATCGGGAGCAAGGGACTTGTTTTTCATGGCAGGAGCCTAATTATTACCTGCTTTTAAAAGCTATACCGCTTTCGCTTTTCCCGAAAGACAGACGAGTTGAAATTTCAAATTTATTTCAAAACTTGCAGGATTGTGAAATATGCGGTTATAAGGCTGTTCATCAGAGAAATTGCCTGCGGTGTCATAATGAATCATGGAGTGAATCCGGATTTTTTATTCAGGAGTACAAAGAAAAATCAGACTATATTAAGGATTGCCAGATGGATATTTTCATAGATGAAGATGATTATGAAAAATATTTTAAATACGACCGGTCATTTGAAAAATCTCCCGGCCACCAGATTCTTTTCACTTCAGATGATCTCAGGGAGTATGAAAAGCTTTTATTTTAACTATATTTGATTAGAATTTAGACATACGAAAAAGGTTCAGGCCATGGAACATCAGTACCATTGCAATGAACTGTTGAATGCTATTTGTTTAGACCCAAATTAACAATGTAATGAAAAAAACTCTTGCTGTACTTACACTTTCTGTACAGATCGTTACCGCACAGAATATCGCCCAGAAATTAGACAAAGCCACAAAGGATCTTATGGATTCTTCGGGAGCGGTTTCTTCCGGCTTATCATTTTATGTTTCGGATGAAAACGGTAATCTTATTTATGAATATCAGGGAAACAAAGGCCTTTCTACAGCTTCTACACAGAAGATTTTTACGGCAGGAGCCGCACTGGAAACTTTAGGGAAAAACTATACCTATACCACCACGTCAAGTTATTCAGGAAACATATCAGCAGGAACTCTGAACGGGAATTTGTTTATCAGTTCCAACGGTGATCCTACATTGGGAAGCTGGCGGTATGAGGGCTATAAACCTGAGAATTTTAAAAAGAAGCTGATAGATGCCATTAAAAATTCAGGAATAACAAAAATATCAGGTGACCTCGTCATTGATGATTCTTATTTTGACCATCAGACGATTCCGGGAGGCTGGCCGTGGGATGACCTTGGCAATTATTATGGTGCCGGTGTATGGGGAATCAACTGGAAAGAAAACCAGTTTGATATTACTATTAACGGAACCGATTTTAAAAGCTTCTCTTATCCGCTGGAAGGAGTGAAATGGCTGAATGATCTGAAAACAGGGGGAAGCTCAGACCAAAGCCTGATCTTTACGGCTCCTCATTCTGATGTTGCGCTGGTTAACGGGATGCTTCCATCGGGAAAAACTGTTACGGTTTCCGGTTCTACTCCCAATCCGCCGCTACAGCTGGCAGCAGAAGTAAAACAATGGCTGAAGGAATCGGGTATTGAGCTTTCGGGAAAAGCAATAACAAACTCGCAGCTTGAAATTGATGGAAAACAGGCTTTGGAAGCTCCGAAAAATAATATTATCCTCACTTACCAATCGCCGACTCTGGATAAAATTGTATACTGGTTTCTGAGAAAAAGTATCAATCTGTATGGTGAAACATTGATTAAAACTTTAGGAAAAGAGAAAAAAGGAAATTCAGGCTTCAAAAGCGGTGTTTCTTATCTGAAAGAATTCTGGAAGTCAAAGGGAATCAATCCGAATATGATCAATTTTGCAGATGGAAGCGGACTTTCCCCACAAAATTATGTGGCCGCAAAAGCAGAAGTGCAGGCTCTTTTATATGCTAAAAAACAATCCTGGTTTGAAGCATACTATGACGGATTTCCGGTTCAGGATAATGGAATGAAGATGAAAAGCGGAACGATGAGAGATACCAAATCTTTTGCAGGATATCACACCGCAAAGGATGGAAAAAAATATGTATTTTCGATTATTATCAATAACTATCAGGGAAGTGGAAATACAGAGCTTCAGAAAATCCTGAATGTTTTAAAGTAAATACCTTTGAGAAAATCTATCCTCACCAGGCTGAATAACTGGATCATTTTTGTTGTGATGACTACTTTGGTGATTGCCATTATAGTAGCTTCAACATCGCTTATTAATTTTCTCAGAAAAGAGGAGATCAAAAGGATCAGTCTGCTTTCCAAAGCGATAAGAATACAGCAGGAAGTGAAGACTCCCGATACGGATGTTCTGGATCTGCTGCCGGATATCCTGAACATCAATAACACGATTCCGTTCATCGTAACAGATAAATATAAAAATCCGATTCTTGATCTCGGATACTACAGAAATATTCCTGAAAGTACGATCAAAAACCCTGAAAAACTACAGGATCTGATCCGGAATATGGAGAAAAATTATGATCCTATTGAGATCAAAGTTCCGGATGGAAATAACCAGTTTGTGTATTATGACAACTCACGCCTGCTTAATAACCTCAGGTATTCTCCTTACATTCTGGGACTGTTTATTTTGTTGTATTTTGGCTTTTCTTTCTGGTTTTTCAGAACCATCAAAAAGACAGACGAAGGATATCTCTGGGCAGGTCTGGCAAAAGAAACAGCCCATCAGATCGGAACACCTTTATCATCTATGATTGGCTGGATAGAAATTATGAAGCTGGATAACCCGGATTCGGAAGGAGTGCATGAGATTGAAAAAGATATTGAAAGGCTTAGAACCATCTCAGAACGGTTTTCAAAAATAGGATCCGTTCCTGAGCTGAACGATAGAAATTTCAATAAAACGATTCAGGAGAATTATGATTATTTAAAAACCAGAATTTCCAGAAAAATCAATTTTACCCTGAATCTTCCTACTTATACCGTTCTGGTGCCCCACAATAAGATCCTGATAAGCTGGGTGATTGAAAACCTGGTAAAAAATGCTGTGGATGCCATGAAAGGAGAAGGAGCCATTACAATATCTGTTTTTGAAAGAAATAAAAATATTTTAATTGAAGTAAAAGACAACGGAAGCGGAATGACAAAACAGCAGGCACGAAATGCTTTTAATCCCGGTTATTCTACCAAAAAAAGAGGTTGGGGACTGGGATTGTCACTGGCCAGAAGAGTCATCCATGAATACCACAACGGAGATATCAAGATTTCCCAGACGGAAATAGGAAAGGGAAGTACCTTTAGAATAACAATCAGAAAGGAGGAGTGATGCTGGCTTAATGAGTTGTAAACAGAAAATGAGTTGTAAACAGAAACCTGTCAGGTTTGAATGTTAAAGAATAAGAATAAAGAATAAAAGATCAGCCTTAGAAAATAAAAAGCGGGGAAATTTTTCCCCGCTTTTCTCTTTATTTTTTACCAGTGAGCCACTGGGTCTGTAATTTCAACTCTTCCGGAGTCGGATTCGCTTTAAATACTGGAGTTTCCATGGTCATTTTATCCAGTATTGCCTTTCCTTTCAGCGTCATTTTCTCTTTTTTACCGGCATTATCTCTCAGGATGGTTACCGTTACTTCCTGTCCGTCTTTAATGGTTCGGGTATATCCGATAAAGTCCTGTACTTTTTTAATATCTACTGTTCTTCCATCAAGGGCAAGTACCTGGTCAGTGATTTTAAATCCTATACTTTTTGCAAATGGAGACAGTGCAGAATGTTCGTCAAAAGCAAAAGCATTGGTCTTGTCATCAAAACCTGTCTGGTTCGGATCTTTGATAAACCAGAAAATAGGCTGGCTTTCCTGCTTTTTAATATCTACACCTACCATGCTCAGGTATTGTGCATAAGGCGTTGGCTGGTTTCCTGCAATATATTTGTTATAAAATTCTTTTACCTGAGGGTATCCGGTTACCGTTACCAGTTCGTCAATCAGCTTATCATCTTTGAAAGGTTTGTTTTCACCAAATCTCTGTGACAGTTTTCTGATCATATCACGGTATCCCATTTCTCCGTTGGAAAGTTTTCTGAGCTCAATATCTAAGCACATCGCTAAAAGTGCTCCTTTCTCATACACATTTCTGTACTGATCTTTGTAAGGCTCAACCAATACATTTTTACTCATTACCGTAAATGGCATTGTATCATCATAGCTCTTCGAGTTGGCGATTTTCTCACCAATTCTTCGCAGGAACTGGTCTTTATCGATCAGACCTTCCTGGATCTGGAATAAATTGGCAAAATATTCCGTTCCGCCTTCGTACATCCATAAGTGCTGTGACATTTTCGGATCTGCGTAATCAAAATAGTGGATTTCTTCAGAATGGGTCTTCAGAGGGTTTACCGTATGGAAAAACTCGTGGGACACCACATCAGTAATGGTGTTATCAATAGCATCTTTAGGCATTGCTTCAGGAAGCACAACGCTTGTGGATTCATGGTGCTCCAATGCTCCGAAACCTTTTACCGACGGACCGTCACCTCCGGAAAGATAAAGCATGATCGCATACTTTTTATTTGTATTCATATCTCCCAGGAATTTCTTCTGGGCAATAACCATTTTTTCAAGATTGTCTTTGAAATCAGCGGCTTTATATTTTCCTGTCGGGGAATATACACCCAAAACAAGATCCATCCCTCCGGCATTGAAAGTGATATAATCCGGCTTTGTATACATAAGCGGAGAATCTGTCACCTTCGCATAATTGGCAAGGGTATAGGTATCTGTAGATTCAGATTTATCCTGATCTACCAACGCTGTGGTTCCGTAGAAATCGGTTGGTTTCTGAACGATCAGCTGATACGGAACATCCTGCATATTCTCAATATATCCAATGAATCCGTGGGTATTGATCATATATACTTTTCCTGCCTCAATATCGGTTCCAGACGGAGAAAATACAGCTTTATGTTTGGAGGTATCCGTTTCTTCATCAAAACTGTCATTGACAAGATAAGAGATTTTGGAAAGGCCCTGGGCATTTTTCAATGAATAGGTATTGTCATTTACTTTGGTATACGTAAGCTCTTTTCCTTTGTTGTCATAAAATTTAATTCCTTCGATGAATCTTCCGTAGTCATCTACAGAATAAGTACCCGGAACCGTTTTGGGGAAATGAAATTTAACATCCCCGGATTTCATTTTCGGGAATTCCATGGTAACGGCTACTTTATCATCTTTTACATTAACAAGGTCAATGGTTGTTTTTATAGACTGGGCATTGGCCAAAAAAGCAGCAAAAATACCGAGACTAAGTACTGTTTTTCTCATTAGGTTTACATTAATAGTTAAATAGTTGCTTTTTTTATCAATTTGTTACGGAAAAAGTATTAAACTTTTCTTAAAATTTTAAAAAAAAGCAAAAGGCAAATCTGCTGGTATGCGGATTTGCCTTTTTTCTTTATTGAGTGTTAGTATAATTGATATAATAGTTGGGATTAAATTCAACCGGATTATTCTTTTTAAGCTTTACCGTCTGCCATTCTTCCGTTGGATTTATAGTCTGATCGCCATTAATGATAACGGGTAATTTCAGGTTTTTTACCACATCTGTATAACGGAACTTTAAAGTATCACCATCCTGAGCATATTCCAGGGTTGGGATCTTTACCGTTCGCAGATACTGGTCAAAAACAGTAGAAAAATCGATTCCGGACTTTGAGGAAATATAATTTTCAATCTGTTGGGTGGTAACAGTCTGATGATAAAAATCTTTATTCAAGCCTCTTAAAATCTGTCTGAATTTTTCATCATTATTGATGACCTGTCTTATCGTATGAAGCATATTGGCCCCTTTCGGGTACATATCTCCGCTGCCTTCATTTCTTACGCCGTATCTGCCAATAATAGGAATGTCATTATCTATCAGTTTCCTGATCCCCTGAACATAGATGTCAGCAGATTTTTTGTCCATATATTTTTCCGTGAAAAGAGTCTCGGAATAATTGGTGAAACTTTCATGGATCCACATATCAGCCTGGTCCTTTGCGGTAATATTATTGGCGAACCATTCATGGCCGCTTTCATGAATAATAATGAAATCCCAGTGTAACCCAACTCCTGTTCCGGAAAGATCTCTGCCAAGATAGCCGTTCTGATATTTGTTTCCATAGGCTACATTACTCTGATGTTCCATGCCCAGGTGAGGAGACTCTACAAGTTTGTATGAATCTTCATAAAACGGATATGGACCAAACCAGTATTCAAATGCGGATAGCATAGGTTTTACCTGTTGAAACTGTTTTTTTGCCTTGTCCAGGTTATAGTCAATTACCCAGTAATCCAGGTCTAGTTTTCCTTTTTCTCCTTCAAATACATCTTTAAAATTTACATATTTTCCTATACTCGGAATAATGGAGTAGGCGTTGATAGGATTTTTTACCTCCCAGGTATAAGTAGTTTTGCCACCCGTTATTTTTTTATTGGTTAGCCTACCATTACCGACACCTACCAGATCATTAGGCGTTATAATTTTCATGATGATCCCGTTATCAGGTTCATCACTCCAGATATCTTTGGTAGGAAGCCATATGGAAGCTCCTATTCCCTCATCAGCAGCAGTCATCCATGGATTTCCTTTTTCATCTTTAGTGAAAACCCATCCTCCGTCCCATGGTGCATTTTTAGCAATGGTTGGCTTTCCGGAATAAATGACGTTGATGGTGTATTTTTCCCCTTTTTTGAATTTTTTATTTGTTGTAATGAAAATAAAATCCCCATCCTGCTTATAATTGGCAATAGGAAAGCTTCCTTCCACCTTGTCAGCTTTCATAGGCTGCTGAAGATCAATCTGGAAAACAGGATTGGTGACATCTTTTATAATCTCAAAGCTGATTGTATTATTTCCTTTGATACTTTTCTGTTCAAAATCCGGTTCTACAGAAAGATCATACTTTTTAACATCCCAAAAATTACGAAACTCCGTATTGGAACCCTTTAAAGTATCCTGTTTGGTAAAAACCTTTCCTTTCTCAAAGAACTGCCCGAAAACCAATCCTGATGCAAATAACAGGGTATATGACAATTTTTTCATTTAACTTTATTAATAATCTTTTCAAAAGTATAAAATTAAATTAATAGCCTTATGCAGAAAATTAAATTAAATACAGATTTTAAGAAGGCATGAAAAAGCCCGGCCATTAATGACCGGGCTGTAAAAACAAATTCGTTTTTATTTTTTGATGAATTTCAGGTTTGTAGTAGCACCTTTATCTTCAATTGAAATGATATACGCTCCTGTACTTAATTTTGAAACAGGGATTTTATTATCATTAATCTGGCCGTTCATTACTTTCTGACCTGCCATATTGGTGATGATAAACTGAGCTTTAGATGAAATCTGAGTTACATGTAATACATCACTTACCGGGTTAGGATAGATCTGAATAGAGCTCTTGTCTTTTACCGTCTCATTCGTGGAGAGCTGCTGCTGGATAAGTACCGGATAGTCTTCAACTTCACCGTACTGCTGATTGCTGCATCCGCTGTTTGGCTGGCTTTCATATCCCAATACCACTCTCATAATAACGTTTCCTCCGGTATAAGCATCTGCAGGTACAGAGAATGTTCCGGAAACCGGTGTCGCTATGTTAGGTGCACTGGTGTAGATTACTTCAGACGAAGAGAATACTCCGTCTCTGTTGAAGTCGATCCAGGCTGTTACTCCGTCATTGTATTGTGTGCCTGTCCATGCTTTGGTAATACTTATGTTGTTTCCAGAAGAACCAGACATAAGAGTGATCAGCTTCGAAGGATCGGAAGTGTAATCCGTATAAGCAGTATTGCTGCTGCTGTTTGAAACAGGGTTCATTCCCGAAGGCGTTACCGTCACATTGGAAATATATTCGTCAGCTGCGTTTGTTCCCGTTATTGAACATTTAGCAAATGAAGACGTTGTAAAATTGGTTGATGCTGAATAAGAACCCAGCGTACCTCCGCAGACATTAGCCACCTGTACTTCGTATTGGGTTGATTCGGTAAGCCCTGAAATGGTATATGAGTTCGTTGAAACAGGAACAGTGGTCCATGTGGCTGTCCCTACTTTTCTATATTGTACAGAATAGGATGCTCCTACCAGAGCTGCCCAGTTTACAGAGGCCGAAGTTCTTGTAATTCCGGTTACAGTAATTCCGGTTGGAGCAGATGTTGTACAGGCGCTTGCAGATGCGGAAACGGTAGCATTTCCAATCGCATAGAATACATTATCAACAGCACTTACCCTTATTTTTACACTGGCACCTGTTGCCAGAGAGGAGAATGAGAACGGTTCAGCGCCATCATTCGGAGTAGACGGGGTAATCACTGTCCATGTATTTCCATTGTCTGTAGTATAATCTATTTTAACATTCTGTACATTATACGGAGCATTATTGGTGTTTACCACATCCCATGTCACCGCTCCCGGGGTATTATTATAAACAGTAGTTGAAGTTACTTTAAACGGACCTTCGTTTCCTATATCCACTTTCATCAGGCTGCTCTGTGTCTGCTGCTGTGCAGCATCAGGATTATTGTCTCTTACCGTTACCTTGAAGTTCATCGTTCTTGGGATGTTGGATACCGTTTCCCAGTCTGCAGCACTGGTAAGAGTGCCATTAAGAACATTTGAAAACTTAGGGAAATAACGTGTAGGAGAAGTTGTAGGCATCAGCGATCTGAAGTTGGCCCCATTATTTCTGGTGGCACTTACCGGTCCGAAAGCAGAAGTTGCCAGATCATATTGCTCCCAGGTATATGTCATCGGATCATTTTGGGTGTCTGTTGCAGAAGCGGTTAACACAAAAGCTGTTCCTTTAGGGATCATCTTACTGGCCATTGGCTGGATAGCAGGAGGGGTGTTGGCTACTGTAGTAATAATACCGCAATCCTGAGAATTGACATATGCTCCTACTTCCTCAATATTTTTAGTATGGAAATAAGCATCAGAATGCATCTGAACATTATAGTTGGTAATACCGGCATATCCCATAATAGTAGATCCGGATCCCGGTTCCATATGGGCACCATGCAAAGCAATAGACATTGTATGTGCAGCACCGAACTGATGGCCGATTTCATGAGCTACAAAGTCTATATCATAATTATCTCCGAAAGGCTGGTCTGGAGTAGAGGGTGATGTGATTCCTGCACCTTTTGAAGTTGCATCCGTATTGCTTGCAGGGTTTCTGCAGACATTTCCCACATCTCCGGCACTTCCTCCGCCGCCTCTGTGGCCAAAGAAATGTCCTATATCATAAGCGTTGTTACCCACTCCTGCTGTATTGGTAAGAGTTTGCTGAAGCTGAAGGTTCCATGCTGCAGGAGCACTGTATGTACCATTTGAATTGGTTATTACATCCGAATAAGGATCCGTAGCGGGATTTGGAAATATGAGCTGAGGAAGATCCTGCACAATCATATGAATTCCGAAATCTTTTTCGAAAACACCATTTACACGGTTCATTGTTGCATTAATACGTGCCGCTGCCAAAGGAACGCTACCGGCAAGCTGTGTATACTCACCGTTTACGGAGATGGCAATCCTATAGGTTCTGTACTTTTGCTCACTGCTTTTATTAAAACCTCCGCTGTTCAAAACACTTTTTGTCTTAAGCAGCTTATTCATCTCTTTTTTTGCTTTCTCAGGCTCAGAAGTTCTGCATTCGAAAGGATCTTCATGAGATTTATTGGATTTGAAAAAGACTCCGTATACATCTTTTTCTTTGTTGATGGGTTCTATGAATTCATATTTTCCTGTATTGGCATCAAATACCATGGACTGGAAGTCACTAGGTGCAGTACTGAACCGGATTCGCTTATGCGGGTTGTCCAGGCCGATACCCGAATAGGCTCCCAATTCATACCGTTCTGCCATGGACTTTTCCACTACAGGCGAGCTGTACACTGAAAATCTTTCAATTTTTCCGTTAGCTGCAGGGATAGAAACAATTACAGGGGTTCCTCCTGTACCTGCTTCAGGAGCATTTTTCAGCTGATCTCTCAATGCAGAAAGGTCAAATTTATAGGCGTATTCTACCTTTACTTCTTTCCTTACCGGCGTCACTTTCTCCGAGACCGGTTCCCAGCGTTGTGCCTGTAAACCACTCAGACTTAAAGCCAATGCACAGACGAGAATAATTTTCTTTTTCATATTATTTTTTTTGATTGTATTTAAAGTTTTAAATATAGTGTATTTTTTTAAAACTTTTGTTGATAATTCAGTGTTAATTGTTCCTAACTTGATAATATTAGTTAAATTTTGTAGTTGTTTTAAATTGAATTAAGAATAAATATAATTAAGGTTAATATTTTTATATAAAAAATAAGCGCTACCATTCCGTTGAATAGTAGCGCCTGTATTTTTTGGTAAAATATTAATTATTCTTGTACTGCAGGAAGGTTTCCATTACTTTTCTGAACCTTTTTATAAGTGAATGTACACATCATAATACTGAATTCATATAAGATCAGCAGTGGAAAGGCAGCCATCAGCATACTTAAAACGTCAGCAGGGGTAATGATTGCAGCAACTACCATAATCAGAACAATAGCGTGACGACGATAGGTTTTCATGAACGCAGGCGTAAGAATTCCGATGCTGGTAAGGAAATAGATGAGGATCGGGAAAAGGAATATAACACCCATACCCAAAACTACCTGTAAAAATAAAGTGGTATAGTCACTTAAGTCATAAAGCGGAACAATAATATCCGAAATTTTAAAAATAACTCCGAAATTAACAGCAAACGGAAGGATTAAAAAATAACCGCATAATACTCCGGTCATGAAAAGCATCCATACTGCATTGATGATATAAATAGAATTCTTTTTTTCTCTCGGGTGTAAAGCAGGACTGATAAAACGCCACAGCTCCCATACAATATAAGGAAACGCAGCCACCATTCCGCCGAAAACCGATACAGCCATCATTACATTGAACTGCTGATACAGCCTCTGTACGCGGACAGGAAAATCTTTTGGAAGATGAATACTGTCTTCCCCTAAGATCATTCTTGAAAAATGATTAACAAGCCTGAAGGTAGGGAAATCATTTCTGGTAGGCCCGAAAAAGATATGGTCCATAATCCAGTTGATGTTAAAGCCCACTACAAAAGCAGCAATTATGATAGCAATAATCGAACGGATCAGGTGTCCTCTTAATTCTCCTATATGTCCAAGAAAGGACATGTCTTTACCTTCGCTCACAGAATAAAATTTTTAAAGGGCAAATTTATAAAAAAAATGACAGAAGTGAGTCTGATTTCTCAGTTCTAATTGATTCCTTCATCCAGCAGCTTATGCAGATCTATGATCCCGAAATATTTTCCGTTTTCTGTAACGACCAGCTGGCCGATATTATTTTCTTTCAGGATTTTCATCGCTTCTTTGGCAAGAGCATCTTTTTCAATGGTTCTCGGGCGGGCAGACATGATGTCTTTAGCCAGTACCTTGCTGATATCTTCGCCTTTCATCAGCATTCTTCTCAGATCTCCGTCTGTGATCACACCAATAATCTGGTCTTCGTTGGTTACCACCGTAATTCCATGGCTTGATGCACTGATGGAAATAATGACGTCTCTTATCGGAGAATCTTCAGTAACCTGGGGTTTTTGTGAAGATAAAAATTGCTCAACTTTAGAAGTCAGGTTTTTTCCTAAACTTCCTCCCGGGTGGAATTTGGCAAAATCATTGGCCCTGAAATCGTTCAGTTCCATTAAAGCAACAGCCAAAGCGTCTCCTAATGCCATTTGTATAGTGGTAGAGCTGGTAGGTGCAAGTTTATTGGGGCATGCTTCCACATCAACATGAGTATCCAGAATAACCTCTGAAAATTCAGCCAGCTTACTGGTCTTATTTCCCGTCATTCCGATCAAAGCAGAAGAGTAATCTTTTAAATAAGGAACCAGGTTGGCAATTTCAGGCGAATTTCCGGAATTGGAGATGCATAAAACCACATCCTGCTTCTGAATCACTCCAAGATCTCCATGAATAGCTTCGGAAGCATGTAAAAACTGAGAAGGGGTTCCTGTAGAATTTAAAGTGGCCACAATTTTATTCCCGACATGGGCAGATTTTCCTATTCCTACTACAATGAGTTTCCCTTTTGCCGAATGAATAATCTCTACTGCACGGGCAAATTGGTCATCAATTCTGTTTTTTAATTTTTCCAGTTCAGAAATTTCTATTTCTAAAGTGCTTTTTGCAATTGATATAATGTTGGTTCTATCCATTTTACGATGATAAGGTATACAAAAAAGTTCTTAAAAAACGTTATATTTTAAAAAGAATATTTAATATAAATTTTATTTTTTATAAATTCGTTCGCTTTTATTTTAAGCAGAATTTTTATAACTTTGGGTGAGATGCAAATTTAGCAATAGAAAATTAGATGAGCGCAAAAAAAGCCAATTTATCAGGCGAATTGAAAAAGTATTTTGGGTTTTCTACATTTAAGGGCCAGCAGGAACAGATTATAGACAACCTATTAGGAGGGAAGGATATATTTGTTTTAATGCCTACAGGTGGCGGAAAATCATTGTGTTACCAGCTTCCGGCACTTATTTCGGAAGGTACAGCAATAGTAGTTTCGCCCTTAATAGCATTGATGAAAAATCAGGTAGATGCAGTAAACGGCCTTTCATCTGATGATGGGGTAGCCCATGTACTGAATTCATCATTAAACAAAACACAGACCAAACAGGTTTTTGACGATATAAAAAGCGGCAAGACCAAACTTCTGTATGTAGCTCCTGAATCATTAATTAAAGATGATTACCTGGATTTTTTGAAAGAGGTGAAAATTTCTTTCTTTGCTATCGATGAGGCCCACTGTATTTCAGAATGGGGCCATGATTTCAGACCGGAATACAGAAATCTGAAACAGATTATAGATAAAATTGCCAATGTACCGGTGATTGCTTTGACGGCTACCGCCACTCCTAAGGTTCAGGATGATATCCAGAAAACTTTAGGAATGACCAATGCATTGGTATTCAAAGAAAGCTTCAACAGACCTAATCTATACTACGAAGTACGTCCGAAAGTTAATGTAGACAAGGAAATCGTTAAATTTATCAATCAACATAAAGGGAAATCAGGAATTGTATACTGCCTGAGCCGAAGAAAAGTTGAAGAGTTTGCCCAGCTTCTGCAGGTAAACGGAATCAATGCGCTTCCTTACCACGCCGGTCTTGACCAGAAGGTCAGGGTGGCGAATCAGGATAAATTCCTGATGGAAGAAGTAGATGTAATTGTGGCAACCATTGCTTTCGGGATGGGAATTGATAAACCGGATGTTCGTTTTGTGATCCATTACGATTTCCCGAAATCACTGGAGAGTTATTACCAGGAAACAGGAAGGGCAGGAAGAGACGGGGGCGAAGGCCACTGTCTGGCATTCTATGATCCGAAGGATATTGAAAAACTGGAAAAATTCCTGGCTCAGAAACCCGTGTCTGAAAGAGAAATCGGATTACAGCTTCTGAATGAGGTAGTAGGCTATGCTGAAACTTCAATGAGCAGAAGACAATATATCCTGTATTATTTCGGAGAAAGTTTTGATCCGGTAAAGGGTGAAGGTGCCAGGATGTGTGACAACTCTTCCAACCCGCCAAAATTAAAAGATGCAACTGCCGATTTGAAAAAAGTGCTGGAGCTGATTAGTGATACAGGAGAAAAATTCAAGGCTAAAGACCTTATTTCTGTTATTGCAGGGAAAGAAACTGCGGTAACAAAATCTTACAAACTTGAGCAAAGTTCTTATTTTGGTTTCGGAAAAGAAGAAAAAGACAATTACTGGAAAACGATTTTGAGACAGGCCACTGTTCAGAATTTTTTACAGAAAGATATTGAAACATATGGTGTTTTAAAGATTACCGACAAAGGAAGAAATGTCCTGAATGGTAAATCTAAAGATGTCTTTTTAATCGCAGAAGACAGAGAATTTGATCTTACCCAGGCAAAGGCAGAGAGCGATCAGGTACAGCAGCAGGCCGGAGGAGGCCTGGATCAGAACCTTTTCAATCTGTTGAAAGAATTGAGAAAGAAAGTAGCCAGAAAGCACGGAATCCCGCCTTATACAGTGTTCATGGATCCAAGTTTGGAAGATATGACGGTTCAGTACCCGATCACGGTAGATGAAATTACCAAAATCTATGGAGTAGGAGAAGGAAAAGCCAAAAAATACGGTAAAGAATTCGCAGATTACATTAAAACCTACGTAGAAGATAACAACATCGAACGCACTCAGGATATGGTATTGAAGCAGGTGGCCAATAAATCAAGCCACAAAGTATTCATTATCCAGAGCACCGATAAAAAGATTGATCTTGAGGATATTGCAAGAGCTAAAAACCTTTCTATGGATGAACTCCTGAAAGAAATGGAAAGGATCGTGTATCAGGGAACCAAACTGAATATCGATTATTATATTGAAGACAATTTTGATGAAGACATTGTAGACGGTTTCATGGAATTCATGAACGAATCTGAAAGTGACAGCATGAAGGTATTGCTGGATGAATTCGGGGATGAACTGTCTGATGAAGAAGTGAGAATGCTGAGAATCAAATTTATCAGTGACGTAGCGAACTAAAAATCATTATAAAATATAAAATAAGCTCTTCAGATGAAGAGCTTATTTTATTATAAGTTCGTTTAAACTTTTAATTCGAATAAACGCAAATCTTCATTTCTTTTTAAAAGCTTAGTTAATTTCTGTTAATAACCGCCCTAAACGGTCATCTTCCTCCTTCCAATATTTGAAAGATAACTAAACTTTTTAGTAACTTTGATAAGATGAAAAAAATATCTGTCATATTTATTCTGCCGGACTTAGAAACCGGGGGCGCAGAGAGGATTGTTACCACTATAGCAAACCATCTTTCCAGAGATCGGTTTGAACCTAAGATTTTGCTGTTACGTAAACAGGGCGGATATTTGAATTTCCTGAAAAAAGATGTCGAAATTATTGATATCAATACCGAAAGAATAAGACATTCATTAAGACCTATTTTAGGAGAGATCTACAGAAGAAAACCGGATATTGTTTTCTCTGGCTTTGGTGAGGTAAATGCCTATCTGTCTCTGTTTATCAAACTATTTCCGAGAACGAAATTCATTGCCAGGGAAACCAATGTTGTGACCCAGCATGTCACCCGTAAAGAAATTAAATTTTTCTACAATTTTTACAATAATTATCAGAAAATCATTGCCCAAAGTGATGATATGCTCAAAGATCTTGTTGACAATTTTAATATTAAAAAGAAAAAAATCGTCAAAATCAACAATCCTGTAGACTTTGATTTCATTGAAGAGAAAATGGCCTTGTCATCAAAACCTGATTGTTTCAAATATAATTATAAGAATGTGGTTGCCATTGGTAATCTGTCTTCCAGAAAAGGATTTGATAATCTTCTAAAGGTTTTCTCAAGGCTTAAAAATGAGAATATCATGCTTCATATTTTAGGAGATGGAAAAGATAAAGATCTTCTGCTTCAGACAAAAGAACTTTTAGGACTGAAAAAAGTGATCTTTCATGGAAGGCAGGATAACCCATACCAATACTTAAAATTTGCTGATTTATTTGTTCTGTCTTCAAGATATGAAGGTTTTCCCAACGTTCTTCTGGAGGCGGGTGCGTGCGGAACTTATTCCCTTGCCAATAATTGTCCCGGAGGAATTAACGAGATTATTCAGCATAATATAAACGGAGAAATTGCAGATATTGAAAATCATGACCGATTTGCCCAGGAGATTGTGAGGATTCTTCAGAGCAATTATAATCGGGATGCTATTAAAAACTCAATTAAATCAAGATTTTCGAAGAATATTATATTGGACAAATATGAAAAGGTGTTACTCGACTTAATGAAGTAGCTCATATTGTATATTTGAATTATGGAGTTTTATTTCTTTAAATTTGGGGCTAAAATAAATCGTAATGAATAAAATCCCGAAAATAGGATGCGCCTGTGAAAAACCTGACTTCCATTATACAGAATTCAGAAGTTCAGAATTAGGTATAGATCATACTAACGGAAGATATGGAGAAGTAACGATTCAGCAGTGCAAGCTGTGCCAGAGAATATGGGTTCATTATCTTGTGGAGTATGAACATTATTCCAAATCAGGAAGATGGTACAAAGGAATTGTTTCGAAAAAAGACCGGCCTCATATCACTCCGGAAAATGCTGTGGAGTATCTGGAAAGCCTTGAATGGTATGTTTACGGAGGTTCATTTTTTGAAAGTACGGGAACTATCGGACAAGGAACGTTGAAAGTGTAATTTTTTGTGCTGACTTCTTAAAATTTAAATATCCAATCCATGAAGCCATTTATAATTGCTGCTGTAATGCTTAATTCTGTTGCAATGATAGCTCAGCAGAAGGCAATCTCCAGAAAAGAGCTGTTAAAAACTGTTATTGATCAGAAAGTAAAATCTACAGAGATCCAGGAAATAACAATGGCTGCAGGGCAGGGAGCGCCCGAACATCTGCACCCTTGTCCCGTTTTAGGGATAATCAGTTCCGGTGACGCTGTTTTTCAGATAGAAGGACAGGAGAAAGTGATACTTCACAAAGGAGATGCTTTTTATGAGCCCAAAAATGTGAGAATTCTTCATTTTGATAATGCATCAGCTGAACAACCACTTGTCTTTACCGCAATGTATCTGAAGGAGGGAAATGAGGAAAATATAAAGTTCATAAAATAATACTTTTCATAAAACTAAAGCATATAATTATCATTTTTAAAATTGATAAAACTCACTTTGGTGCTTGGTAATTTATATGTAAATTTGTGAGAATTAAGATAGATAATAATAAACAAATTCATACAATAACATGAGTCAATTCGATGTTACCGTAATAGGTTCCGGTCCCGGTGGTTATGTTGCAGCGATCCGTGCAGCACAATTAGGTTTCAAAACAGCAATTATTGAAAAATATTCAACTTTAGGCGGAACTTGTCTTAACGTTGGATGTATTCCGTCAAAAGCGCTTCTTGACAGCTCTGAGCATTTCGAAAATGCAAAGCATAATTTTGCAGGTCACGGAATCATCATCAATGAGCCGCAAGCGGATATCGCCAGAATGATCGAACGTAAAAACGAAGTGATCAAACAAAATACAGACGGAATCAGCTATCTGATGAACAAAAATCAGATTACTGTTTTTGAAGGAGTAGGAAGCTTCGAATCTGCCACTCAGATTAAAGTGACTAAAAACGATGGTTCTTCTGAAACAATCGAGTCTAAATATACCATCATTGCAACAGGTTCTAAACCGTCTACATTACCTTTCATTACTTTAGACAAAGAAAGAGTGATTACTTCTACGGAAGCTTTAAACCTTAAAGAAATTCCTAAGCATTTGGTAGTAATCGGCGGTGGTGTTATTGGTCTTGAACTGGGTTCAGTATACCTGAGATTAGGAGCACAGGTAACAGTTGTTGAATTTATGGATAAAATCATCCCTGGAATGGATGGAGCTTTAAGCAAGGAATTGACTAAAGTTCTTAAAAAACAGGGAATGAAGTTTATGCTTTCTACTGCGGTTTCTGCGGTGGAAAGAAACGGAGATACTGTAAAAATTACAGCTAAAGATAAAAAAGGAGAAGAGGTAGTAGTAGAAGGAGATTACTGTTTGGTTTCTGTAGGTAGAAAACCTTACACAGACGGTCTTGGACTTGAAAAAGCAGGTGTTGAGCTTGATGAAAGAGGAAGAGTAAAAGTAAATGATCATTTACAGACTAACGTAGCCAATATCTATGCAATCGGTGACGTTATCAAAGGGGCAATGCTTGCTCACAAAGCTGAAGAAGAAGGAGTTTTCGTTGCTGAAACATTGGCAGGACAAAAACCTCACATCAACTATAACCTGATCCCTGGTGTTGTTTACACATGGCCGGAAGTTGCAGGAGTTGGTAAAACTGAAGAACAGCTAAAAGAAGAAGGTGTAGCTTACAAAGTAGGATCTTTCCCGATGAGAGCTTTAGGCAGAAGCCGCGCAAGTGGTGACGTAGATGGTCTTGTGAAGATTATTGCAGACGAAAAAACTGATGAGGTTTTAGGTATGCATATCGTAGGAGCAAGAGCTGCTGACCTTATTGCTGAAGGAGTAATTGCTATGGAATTCCGTGCAAGTGCTGAAGACATCGCAAGAAGTTCCCACGCTCACCCGACCTATGCTGAAGCAATTAAAGAAGCGGCATTGGATGCTACGGCAAAAAGACCAATCCATATGTAATATTTGATTAAAAGATTTAATCATTTAAATATAAAAAGGAGAAATCAATTCGGTTTCTCCTTTTTTTGTATAAAAATCGAATTAAGTTTTCAAAATTTCATCTATTAACAATTAAAAATAATAACGGTTTTTACATTATTTTCATTTTATCATAAAACTTAGAATATTTAGGTGCAATATTGAGCTGTACTCCGAAGGTTACCCCTTTAAAATATTTTTCTTTATGAATAGGAAAAGCATATCCGGTATTGAGAAATATTGCATTAAATAATGAGACGCCTATTCTTGGTTCCAGGGAATAGGGATTGCCGGATGCTCCAATCAAAAGTCCGGCACGAAGAAGATTGATGTTCATCTCCGGAATAAATTTATCTGTATCATTAACGCGGGTATAAAGTAAAGAAGGGCCCAGGATAATGGAACCATCATAGCTATTCCCCAATCTGTATTCTAACCCTGCCTGCAGGACGCTCCGTCCGGTGTAACGGTATGAAATATTCAATGCAGTTTTCTCTAGAATCTGGGCTTTTGAAAAAAACATTGAAAAAAACAGAAACAGGATACCATATTTTTTCATGATTATTTTTGTTCAAATGTAAGTGTTTTATGGTCTTTATGAAAGATGAAAATAAGTCTTTAAAGAATTATAATGGTATTGACTAGGTTCGCATCTTCAAATTTCCGTAACTTTGTCAGCTAATTTTATCATCAATGCAACTCGGAAAAACTCAAACTTTAACAATTTCAGAAAAAATTAATTCAGGATGGATCCTCGTAGACGAATCCGGTGAGAAAGCTTTTCTTCCCAAAATTTTCATTCAGGATGAGAAAGAAACAGGTGAGGAAGTTGAAGTATTTGTGTACCAGGATGACGATAAATTAAAGGCAACTACTGAAATTCCATTAGCTGAAGTGGGAGAATTTGCAGTAATGAGCTGTGTACAAAGTCTTCCAAGCGGAGCTTTTATGGACTGGGGAATTATTAAAGATTTATTTATCCCTTACAAGCAGCAGAAAACAAAAATAGTAGAAGGGAAAAGATATCTGGTATATATTTATGTAGATGAAGATATGGAGTTGATTACCGGAACTACAAAATTCAAAAGGAATCCTCAGTATGACGAACTTCCTTTCAAAAAAGGGGATAAGGTAGATCTGATCATGATGAACGAAAGTGAACTGGGCTGGAACGTGATCATCAATAAGCAATACATTGGTCTTATCTATGCTTCAGATGTTTTTAAAAAGCTTTATCCGCTGTCAGAAGAAAAAGGATATATCAAAACAATACGTGAAGACGGGAAAATAGACGTTTCTTTACAGCCGGAAGGTTTTGAAAATATCGACGAGTTCAAACAGAAAATTCTGAGCAAGCTGGAAGAAAATTATGGACTTCTGTATGTCTCTGACAAGTCTTCTCCTGAAGAGATCAAAGATGAGCTTCAGATGAGTAAGAAAAACTTTAAAAAGGCGATCGGAGGACTTTATAAAGATAAGGTTATTGATATTTTAGACGATAAAATCAAATTATTATAAAACTAAAAACGGGCAGAAATTTCTGCCCGTTTTATTTTATTACCGGTTCTTGATCAGAAGCCATCCGTTATAGATTCTTCCGTCAGAAACTTTTATGGTGTACCAGTAATTTCCTGTAGAGACCGGGTGTGATTCATATTTCCCGTCCCATTGGAAAGGTCTGTTTTTAATGATTTCTCTATAAATAGTAACTCCTCTTCGATCATATAAACTGACTTCGGTTCCCGGATAGTTTTCCAGTCCTGCAATTCTCCATGTATCATTGATTCCATCACCATTGGGACTAATCGCATTGGGAATATTAAAGATTGAAAAGCTCTTTTGTCCAATGATACATCCGGATTTTGTTCTTACATAAACAGTATATTCTCCCATATTCAGATTGGTGAAGATATTGGAATCCTGCCATGTAAAATTGTTTAAAGAAAACTCATAATTTCCGCTCTGAGAAAGAATAACGGTCGCTGTATTATTCGTGATATTTACAGAAACAATATGGGCTAAAACAGAATAGCTCACCTGAGTGGAACCTGTATTTTCACATCCGAATATATTGGTCACTTTCACAGTATAAGTTCCGGGAGTCGTTACCGTAATTGTCTGAGTAGTTGCTCCGGTATTCCATTCGTAAGATTTAAATCCTGGTCCGGCATCCAGTACAACTGATTTTCCTTCGCAGAAATCAAGTGTATCAGGTAACTGAACAATAGGTTTGGGATTTAATGTAAGGTTTAATCTTACCACTTTAAAGCATCCGTCTGGTGTTGCAACTCTTACGTGAATAAGTGTTGTTCCTGTATTTAAAACATAAGCTGAAGGATTGGATATAGCATTTCCTGCGGTGTCAGTATAAGTGAAAATGTAATTACCCGGATTATTGAT
This sequence comes from Chryseobacterium amylolyticum, assembly GCF_051011775.1. Taxonomy (NCBI): domain Bacteria; kingdom Pseudomonadati; phylum Bacteroidota; class Flavobacteriia; order Flavobacteriales; family Weeksellaceae; genus Chryseobacterium; species Chryseobacterium amylolyticum. Next base: position 188,977 of record NZ_JBPCHX010000001.1, on the reverse strand, counting down.
AATACTGGCTTCATAAGAATGAAGATTAACAACCATAGAATTCGATGTGGTTGTATTACACTGCACTAGCGTAATATCCTTTGCCGGAACATTATCTGTAGAAAGTGTTACTGTAATGGCCAGTTTTTCAGATTCACAGTTGTTTAAGGTCTGGGTTACAAAATATGTTTGCCCGTTTACAAGAGGAGTTGTTATTGGGATTATATTTCCTGCAGCATTGTAGAATTTCAGAGATGTTCCTGTTACAACAAGTTTTTCTAAAGCAGGATCGGCAGAAGCGCAGAAATCCTGATTTATATTGGCTGTTGGTTTAGGAGTTGTATTTACTGTTGCCAGGATAGCTGTTTTATTACTTTCACAGCCGTTAATGGTCTGAGATGCATAATAGGTCTGTCCATTGATAAGAGCAGCTGCAGCTGATAAAACATTGCCTGTGGCATCATACCATTTTATATTCTGACCTGTAATCTGAATGTCAGAGATCTTTGGATTATTGGTGGCACAGAAGGTTTGTTGGGTGTTTGTGGTGGTTGGAACAGCAGGAGAGACTATAATTATATTCTGATTTTGAGTCGCAGTATTTCCGTTTCCATCGTTATAGGTCCAATGGATGATATAGTTTCCTGGGATGGAATAGGATAAAGGATCTGTTGTTGTTGCTGTAACAGTTCCTGCACAGTTATCTGCAGCAGTAGGAAAACTCGTAATTGTTGTATGGCAGTCTCCTGTAATATCTGCCATAGTGGCAATATTGGGAGTAGGAGCGATATTGTCACCCACAACAACGTTTACTGTGAAAGTTCCATCACAGGCTCCGGATCCTGAGACCTGACATGTATATGCACCGGCATTGGCTGCTGTTGCATTGGGTATTGCTGGGTTTTGCTGATTGGAAGTAAAACCATTAGGCCCTGTCCAGTTGTATACTGTTCCTCCTGTCGCGTTCAGCTGAAGCATACCGTTAGGACATACGGGAGAATTAGATGTCACAACAGCAGTTGAAGTGCAGTCCTGAAATTTAGCGATAAAAATGTCGTTTCCGCCTCCTGGTGATTGTTGAAAAGTTCCTGGTGTAGCAATGCCGGAGGTATTTCCGCCTGACATTCCGGCAAGGTAAATAGCGCCGTCATTATCTTTTGTAACTTCACTTTGTTGTGTGGCTCCATTTCCTGTATAATAAGTTCCCCATTCTTTTACATCATTCTGGTTATATTTAATTAGGAATGAAGAAATATACATTGCAGGCATTCCCATATAGGCTCCGGGGGTTGATATGTCAGGTTGCCCGCTTGAATGCAGTCCGGTAAAGAAAACGTTTCCGGAAACGTCGGGATATGCTAATAGCTGGGGTTCACCTGTGAAATTGAAATAATTTTTTGTAATAGTATTGTTGGCCAGGTTTACCCTCCAGATTCCTGGTTGTCCCAAAGGAAAAGCGGACGTAGAATATTTCCCTGGCAAAATTAGAGTATTATTTACAATCCTTGCTTTCCATATAAGTTCTGATCCTGCATTGCCATAATAGCTTGAACGCAGGATGGTATTCCCTGATTTTGAAAACTGTATATAAAGTCCGTCTGATTCACCGCCTTTTACAGGTTGAAAAGCATTAACCATAGGAATTGTTGAAGATTGCGTAGCACCAATGATTTCAAGATTGTTATTCGAAGAGAAAATCTGAAAAACTGAAGTGGAACCATCGCTGCTCCCCAAATAAGTTGCCCAGTCAACACTACCGTTTGTTGAATTTAAAGATGCTAAAATTCCATCTGTGTATCCGATAGGAGTAGACTTTGTGGGCTGCATTGCATTAACAGTAGGGAAATCAGTGCTAAAAGAATGTCCTCCAATATAGACGTGGTTTTGATTATACGAAACCGAATAAAGCTCACTTTGTCTGGTAGAAACGAACTCTTTTTGAAAAGCAAGGCCGCCATTACTATTAAATTTTACTAAAATAATATTTTCATTATATGGCCCTCTCTGAACTCTTCCTCCAGCATAAATGTTAAAGCTTTCATCAAAATCTACATCGCCAAAAACATCTGTCATTCCAAAGCCATAATAAGTTCCCCAAAGTTTTTGCCCATTTTTTGTGAGTTTCATCAGAAATGCATCAAGTCCGCCGGCAACATTTTGCTGATAAGTTCCGCTAGTAGCAAAGTTTGTCGTACTATTTGTGGTTCCAAACAAATAACCGGTACTCTCAATATCTGTTTTGATCCTGCCATAATCATCACCAAATCCTCCCGCATAACTTCCCCATATTCTTGTGGGTACAGGATCTATAACCATTATTTTATCAGAAGTATTTAATGGGGTGTTAAACCCGAAAGTCTGATCACCAAGATCTTTAAAAGAAACATCAATGCTTGTTTTTGTATTTCCCAAAATCCAGCTGTTAGGAATATTTTCGTGCATTTCCCCAAAACGGACATTCATAGCTAGTTTTCCATCTTTTATCAAAGTAGGGGCACCGTTAAATTTCATTTTAATATCTGAAATTTTTCCACCAGGATTGATGATGAAGTTATATTCAATGGGTTTTAATGTATCATTGGGTTTGAAGAATACCAAATCAATATGAGGATATATATTCTTATAGCTGATTTTTTGATATCGGTGAACATTCGTAATACCTTTTAAGTTTTCCGGCAGATTATAATAATTTTCGTAATCAGGTGATTTCCCTTCAGGTAAAATAGTAACTTTTTTATTTGAATTGATAAGCTCAATGTCTATTCTGTGAATTAATTTTTCATAAATGTACTGATCTATATCAGATGGCGTTGGCGTTGGAACTGTATTTTTTGTTTTTTTTGAAAAATCAGGATTTAAGGTTTTCTTAGTTTCATATATATCATAAGAAAAACCATTAGAACGCAGCTGTACATTCAGACCATTAGAGTGAAAAAGATATTTCACATCGTTATTTTCTTTGCCATTCTGATCTATAATTTGCCCTCTGTTTTCATAAAAGTGATAGAAATTGTTTTTAGAAATCTTCTTCTGTGAAAATAGAAGTGCTATGCTCAAAATTGAGAACAGCGAAAGAATTTTCTTCATTGGTTATTAATTTTTGCGGCAAAGATATAAAAATAGACTTCTTATTAAATAATAAGTAATCGCAAACTTTACCATAGAAATATGACGGATGTTATAACTTTTTTGTTTAATTTTTTTGTTTAACAATTTTGTCAAAAATAAATTTTAATATAAATTTGCACAAATTTGTTTAACAAAAATGTCAAATCAAGCAAAAAAAGACCAAACACAGGAATTAATCAAAGAGACAGCGAAGAATTTGTTCTTTGTGAAAGGAAAATTTGATGCTACTACGCAGGAGATCGCCGATGAAGCAGGAGTAAACAGGACTCTTATTAATTATTATTTCCGATCACGGGATAAGCTTATTCAGATCATCTTTGACGAAGCACAAAGAGTAGAACAGGAAAAGTCGAAGATCATTCAGGATTCTGATCTGCCCTTCAAAGAAAAGATCAGCAAATTCATAGAGAGCAGTCTTTCTACAAGTCTTCAGTATCCCTATCTGGAAACCTATATTGTGTCACAGATTAATAAAGGGACCGGCCATCACAGGGAAATTGAAGAAGATATTCTGAATGAAATGTATCGTGATATCGAAAAAGAAATGGAGTTGGGAAATATAGAAAAAATGGCACCGGTTCAGTTTATCCTGAATATGGTTTCACTGCTGGTATTTCCAAGTGCCATACGGCCATTATTGATGGAAAATCTTTTAATTAACGATGAAGAATATGACAGGATTATTTCTGAACGAAAAGAGATTATTATCAACATGTTATTTAAAAATTAAAAAAAAACTAAAGTATTTCTGATGATGATTCGTCAAATAGAAATAAATAATGAATGAATAAATAAAAAATAAACGAAGTATAAAATTATGAATAGAAAACGTATAACTGCTACAAAGCTAAAAATTGGGATAGCTTCAGCATTTATGATTTTCGGCTTTTCATTGGTGTCTGCCCAGCAGCAGGTTTCCCTGCAGGAAGCAATCAAACAGGCACTCCAGAATAAGGCAGAAGCTAAGAAAGCTGCTTTACAGGTAAAAAAAGCCGAATACAAGATTGATGAGGCCAGAGCCGGAGCTCTCCCTCAGATCAGTGCAACAATAAGCAATACGTACAATCCTATTTTGCAAAAATCTGTTCTTCCCGGTGAGGTTTTAGGTAAACCTGGTGAGCTGATTCCTGTTGCTTTTGGAACAAAATGGCAATCTGTAAACGTAGTAACTCTTAACCAGAACGTTTTTGATCAGAGAGTTTTTATTGGTCTTAAAGCAGCGAAATCTACAAGAGAATTCTATCTTTTAAATTCGGATTTAACCAACGAGCAGATTATTGAGAATGTTGCCACAGCATATTATCAGGTGTTCGTACAGGAAGAGAATCTTAAAACGGTGGAAGAGAGCTATGCCAATACGGAAAGGGTAAGAAACGTCATCAAAAGTTTGGTAGATAATGGCCTTGCTAAGCCAATTGACCTGGATCGTACCAATGTTCAGCTTACCAATATAGGTTCAAACAAGCAACAGTTAATTAACGCTGTTGAAGTTTCAAAAAACTCACTGAAGTTCTATATGGGAATTCCTATTGATACGCCTATTGAACTTGAAGAGAAAACAATTGTACCGAATCCACAGCTGTTGGACAGCAATGTGAATCTGGAGACCCGTTCTGAATTAAAAGTTTTGAATAAGCAAAGAGAACTTCTGGAATATAGCAAAAAAGCAACTATTGCCAATCTTTATCCTACGGTAGGACTTTCAGCTAACTATGGCTGGCAGGGGCTGGGGAATAAATTCCCTTATGCTACAGGATCAAGCCAGGGAACGAACTGGGGAGACTATGCTTCCATTGGCTTAGCGATTAAAATTCCGATTTTTATGGGAGGGGCTACCAAAGCTCAGATCCAACAGGCGGAAATCGATATTCAGGATTTAGATCAGGATATACAGAATAAAAAACTGAACTTGAGTTTAGATTATAAAAATGCAGTTTCCAATATGGAGAACGCAATAATCAATATTCAAAGCATGAAAGATAATGTGGACCTGGCAGAAAAAGTACAGAAAAATACTCAGTCTAACTATCAGTACGGTCTGGCAACACTTACAGAAGTATTGGATACTGAAAATGCTCTGACACAGGCTAAACAGAATTATGCGAATGCATTGCTGGACTACAAGCAGGCTGAAATAAAAGTAATTAAAGCAAAAGGAGAGTTAAACACATTACAAAACCCATAATAAACAATGAAAAAAACTTTAATATATATCATCGTAGCAGCTGTACTGGTAGGTTTGGCCGCTTACAAGATTGCAGGTAACAAAGAAAAGCAGACTCAGGAAGTAAAAGAAGTTGCCAAGCAGGTAGATAAAATCAACGTCAATATCGTAACCGTTACAAGAGAAAATATTGATACAGACTACTCAGCCAACGGAACTTTTATTCCTAAGCAGGAAATGAGCCAGTCTTCCGAGATCTCAGGACGTATCGTAAACGTTTTGGTAAAAGAAGGTTCAAGAGTAAGTGCAGGTCAGGTTCTGGCAACCATCAAAAGAGATGCTATCGAAGTAGATGTTACCCAGGCTCAGAATAATCTGCAGAATGCTATTATTGATAACCAGCGCTATGAAAACGCATACAAAACAGGTGGAGTTACAAAACAACAGCTTGATAATTCAAGGCTGCAGCTTAAGAATGCTCAGGCAGCATTAAAAGCACAGGGTGTAAAAGTAAACGATACAAGCATCCGTGCAGGAATCAGCGGTACGATCAACAAGAAAATGGTTGAGCCGGGAACTGTTGTTTCACCCGGGACAGCAATGTTTGAAATTGTTAATATCAACAGCTTAAAGCTTTCTGTCTTAGTAGATGAAAGCCAGATCGGAAAAATCCAGTTAGGTCAGGAAGTTCCGATTAAAGTAAACGTTTTACCGGAAGATTCTTTCGTAGGAAGAATTACATTTATCGCTCCTAAGAGTGATGCTTCTTTGAATTTCCCTGTTGAAATTGAAGTTCAGAACAAAGGAAACCTTAAAGCCGGTATGTATGCAACTGCTAAATTCAGTACCAACAACGGTGCGGAAACCCAGAATATGCTGACCGTGCCAGCAGAAGCGTTTGTAAACGGAGTAAGCTCAGGACAATTATTCGTTGTTCAGAATGGCGTTGCAAAATTGATCAAAGTAACCATCGGAAAAGTTTACGGGGATAAAGTTCAGATTTTAAGCGGATTGAATGGCGGAGAGCAGGTGGTAACCAGCGGACAGATCAATCTGGACAACGGATCTAAAGTAAACATTATAAAGTAGAACGTTTATGAAGTTAGCAGAAATATCGATTAAAAGACCCTCGCTGGTAATTGTATTATTTACAATTCTGACGTTGGGAGGTATCCTGAGTTATACGCTCATGGGATACGAATTGATTCCGAAGTTTGAAACCAATATGGTAACCATATCTACCGTGTATCCGGGAGCTTCGCCTGCAGAGGTGGAGACATCCGTGACCCGGAAGATTGAAGATGCCGTAGGTTCCCTGGAAAACGTTAAAAAGGTAGAATCTTCTTCATACGAAAGTTTATCCGTTATCATGGTTCAGCTGAACGATGGAGCCGATGTAGACTACGCTTTGAATGATGCCCAGAGAAAGGTAAATGCAATCCTTGCAGACCTTCCGGAAGATGTAAAGGCTCCTTCTCTGAATAAATTCTCGTTAGATGACTTACCGATCATCACGATGAGTATTTCATCTGATAAACTGAACAGTAAAGATCTTTATGACTTACTGGATAAAAAGATTGAACCTATTTTCTCCCGTGTAAACGGTGTGGCTCAGGTTGATCTTGTGGGTGGGCAGGAAAGAGAAATTCAGGTGAACCTTGATGAGAAAAAATTACAGGGGTACGGCCTTTCAATAGGAGATGTACAACAGGCTATCCTTTCATCAAACCTTGATTTCCCTACAGGGAGCTTGAAAACAAGAACTACAAAATCTACGATCAGACTTTCAGGAAAATATAAATCCACTGAAGAGATGAATAACCTTGTGGTTTCCAATAAAAACGGAGCCCAGGTACGTTTATCCGATATCGCAACAGTTTTTGACTCTCAGAAAGATGTGGAGAAAGTAGCGAGATTCAATCAGTTTCCTACCATTTTGATGCAGGTTAAAAAACAATCTGATGCGAATGCGGTATCGGTATCTGAAAGTGTTCAGAAAACAATTAAAACAGTAGAAGAAGCATACAAAGTTCAGGGCGTAAAAGTAAAAGTGGTAAATGATACTACAGACTTTACCCTTGAGTCAGCCAACCACGTTATTTTCGACTTATTCTTAGCGATTATTCTCGTGGCAATTGTGATGCTATTATTCCTTCACAGTATCAGAAACGCATTTATCGTAATGGTTTCTATCCCGGCTTCATTGGTGGCAGCGTTCATCGGTATGAATCTAATGGGATATACTTTGAACCTGATGAGCTTACTGGGGCTGTCGCTCGTGGTAGGTATCCTGGTAGATGACGCGATCGTAGTACTGGAAAACATTTACCGTCACATGGAGATGGGTAAAAGCAAGATCAGAGCGGCGTATGACGGAGCATCAGAGATCGGATTTACCGTTGCTGCGATTACATTGGTAATTGTGGTGGTATTCTTACCGATCGCAATGAGTTCAGGTCTTGTGGCCAACATCCTTGCTCAGTTCTGCGTCACGGTAGTTATTGCAACCCTATTATCATTGCTGGCTTCATTTACCATCATTCCTTGGTTATCATCAAGGTTCGGTAAACTGGAACATTTAACAGGTAAAAACTGGTTTGAGAAATTCATCCTTTGGTTTGAAGGATTAATTGACAAGTTCACACACTGGATTACCGGTATTCTTGAATGGTGTCTGAAAACAACATTAAGAAGAATCTCAACAGTAGTCATTACATTCATTGTTTTAATCAGTTCATTTATGCTGGTAGCATTCGGATTCATTGGAGGTGAGTTCTTCCCGCCGATCGACCGTGGTCAGTTCCTTGTACAAATGGAATTATCCAAAGATGCAACTGTTGAAAAAACCAACCAGTTAACATTAGAAGTTGAGAAATTCTTAAGAAACGATAAAGATGTTGTAGACCTTATTACAACAGTTGGACAACAGTCTACAGGTTTTGGTGGAGCTCAGGCAACTACTTACCAGTCTGAAGTTCAGGTAAACCTGACAGATAAGTCCGAACGTTCTGAAAGTACCAACATCAAAGCGGCAAAAATAAAAAGACAGCTGGAAGAGAAATTTACTGGTGTTGAGTTTAAAACGGCTCCGATCGGTATCATGGGTGCTGAAAATGCTCCGATTGAAATGGTTGTAACAGGACCGGATAACGCAACCGCAGTAAAAGAAGCAACCAGAATCCTTGAGCTATTGAAAAAAGTACCGGGAGCTGTGGATGCTGAGCTATCAACAGATACAGGAAGCCCTGAAGTTCAGGTAAGTATCGACAGAGATAAAATGGCTTCTTTAGGCTTGAATCTTTCAAGTGTAGGACAGACGATGCAGACGGCGTTCAACGGAAATACAGATGGTAAATTCAGAGCAGGAGAATATGAATATGATATCAATATCCGTTTCGGAGATGTCAACAGACAGTCCATTGATGATGTTAAAAACCTTATGTTTACCAATGCTCAGGGGCAGCAGGTTCGTCTGAGCCAGTTTGCAGATGTGAAAATGGGTTCAGGGCCAAGCTTACTTGAGCGTAGAGATAAATCTCCTTCTGTAAAAGTACGAGCAAAAGCGGTAGGTAGACCGGTAGGGGACGTAGCTAATGAATGGGCAGATAAGTTCATGAAGAGCGATAAAAAACCTGTAGGAGTAGATTATATCTGGAGTGGTGATATGGAAAACCAGCAGGAAGGTTTCGGTACGTTAGGAATTGCTCTATTGGCAGCTATCGTATTGGTATACCTGGTAATGGTTTCACTGTATGACAGTTTCGTGTATCCTTTTGTGGTATTGTTCTCAATCCCGTTAGCGATGATCGGAGTAATGGTAATTCTGGCTTTAACTGCCAATTCACTGAACATCTTTACGATGTTAGGGATGATCATGTTGATTGGTCTGGTAGCGAAGAACGCAATCCTTATCGTTGACTTTACGAATGCGAGAAAAGCAGCAGGAGCCAATACCCACGATGCTCTGGTACAGGCTAATCACGCACGTCTTCGTCCGATCCTGATGACCACCATTGCGATGATCTTCGGTATGTTACCGATCGCATTGGCAACAGGTGCCGGAGCAGAGATGAACAAAGGTCTTGCATGGGTAGTAATCGGTGGTCTGACATCATCTCTATTCCTTACATTGATCATTGTACCGGTAGTATATTCATTATTTGACTCTCTTTTAAGAAGACTGGGACAACATAAGAAAGTAGACTACGAAGCTGAAATGAAAGCTGATTACGTACACAGAGAACTGAATGAGGACGGATTTACTCCGAAGCATTTGGATAAATAAATTAAGCCTTTAATTAACCGAAAAGCTGTATCATTTTGATACGGCTTTTTTGTTGGCTAATGAATGTGTATGTCATAGATTCTGGCTAAAGCCATTGAATGATATTTGCTATTCTAAATGGGTTTCAGCTCATTTCTCTTTGGCTTGATTACCAATGAGATTCTTTCTTCCTTAGAAATCGAAGACTCGACGGAGTCAATGACAAACGTGAGCGATTAACTTTTAAGATATTCAATAGGAGCGGGCTTTAGCCCGCTTAATTCTATAACATTCATTATTTGGCTTTAGCCAAAACATAAAAAAAGCTTTCAGCATATGCTGAAAGCTCTTCTATATTATAATACAAAAACTAATCTGCCATAACCTCTCCGGACTTTCTGTAAACAAAGTTTCCGTAGATGTGTCTTCTTGCAAAACGGCTTGGGGAATCAGCATTGATCATTTTGATATAGGTATTTTTGGGAACACCCATATATTCGTAGATATTGCCGTTCAGATGTTGTACTGTTAAAATCGATTTTTCAAGATAGAAATCCTGGATATTGGATTTTGTAATTGTTTCCGTATATTCTTCTTTATATTTTTCCTGAGTTTCCGGATTGATACTTACCAAAAAATGATAAGCTTCAATAACAGACTTGCTCTTTTCTTCCGCTTCCTGCTTTCCTGCTTCATCATTAATGAATTTATCAGGATGGGTGTCTTTCATCACATTTCTGTAAATGGTCTTCAATTCTTTTAAAGTAACATTTTTATCTACTCCAAGAAGCGTTCTGTGCTCACCAATTTTTTTCATATCTCTAATCCTTATTTTCGGGGTGCAAAATTACGGATTTAAATCTGATAAACCATAACTTATTCATTATTAATTTATTTGAGTCTCAACCGGAAACAATTTTACAACAGAAAACAGCACCCGGTATAAGTGCTGTCTTAGTATAATATTAAATCTTAATTCTTATGGTTCATCACAGGTTCTTTTCAGTTTTGTAAAGATTTTGTCAAAATCTTTGTAGGAAGTTCCTTCATCATCACGTTTCTGTCTGAAACTGCTGTTGGCACAGTTGTGAAACCCCAGCCCTATCATATCGATCAAAGCGTAATCTTCTCTTTGAGGATCATTCATTTTAGCATCAAATCTAGCCATTACGCCTTTAGGATCCGCATTATTTTTACTTTTAAGCTCAGTATACATTCTCCATGCAGCATACATCTTTTCTCTGTCCGGAGAAGAGATCGCATCAATCTGTTCTTTGCAGGTATCGTAGTATTTACTGTTTTTAAGGGTTGAAGGATCAGAATAAGCAATAATTTCTTCCTTATTCAACTGGTATTCGTTTTCAAAAGACTGGATGGTTTCTTCCTGAAGTTTTTTCCATCTTGGAAGATCAATAACCTGTATGCTGTACAGCTCCTTTTTCTTTTCCTGATATTGTTTTTCAAGCTCCTCTAAATAAGCTTCTCTGTTCTGACGGATTTCTTCAAGCTGGGAAAGCTTAAAAACGGGACGGGTATCAAAAACAACGCCGTTAAACTGGTACAAAAGCTTGTTCACTCCGTCTATTTCTTCCTTTTTATATTTAGCCGGATCAAAGTAGCCTTTATTGTCACAATTGAAAGTCTGATAGCTGTAGGGTGTCAGATTATTTGTTTTTGCAGGAGATTTTTGTCCCCATATAGTAATGGATAAGGCCATTGTAAGCCCGATCATCATTTTTTTCATGTACATACGTTGTTGAAAGAATCCGAATTTTCTGAATTTCAGTGCAAAATTAAGGCTTTAAATTCAAAATCTAAAGAATTAAATAGATTTTCTCAATTGATTTTGCAATTTTTATACAGATTTTGTAGAACAGTTTTCATTTGGTTTTTTTATTTTGCATATTATTTGCTCTTAAATCCCGTCATAGCAATGGATACAGAGAAAATGTAACATGCAATGATAAAACAAAGTAGTAATAATAATCTGAGGTTAGATAAACTGATTGTAATCTTATCAATAATGGCACATCGTATTTACACCTATAATATCGATTCAGAAACGAAAAACGAATATCCCAATTATTTAGGCGAATGGAATTACGAAATTCCTGAGCTGCTGATCCCTCTGTTTGCCGGCAATCCAAGATCAAAAGGGAAGCTTTTATATTTCGATAAAGAGGAAGGAATTTCAAGGCTCAGAATGTTTTACCAGCTGTTGGCTGATCATTATCAGCTGCACTATAAAAAAGTATGGTATGAGCCGGTGAATAAGATGTTTGAATTACTGGAAGCGCTTCCTTACGATACTTTTGTGATGGATGCAGCAGATGTATTCAATATGAATGAAGAAAGCCATAAAAACCAGGCAAAAGATTGGGTGCTGGAAATTCAGGAAAAAAACAAGCTCTATGAAAAGGCAGTAGAAGATCAGAATTTAAAATGGCTTGAAGGAGAAGTTTTTGCAGGACACGGCTATAATTCCTTTTTAACATTACTGGAAACAGATTGGATTGAATATGGCTTAGGGTATTGGAATGAAGAATTGTATAAAAATCCTTCCGAAACCTTTGAAGAAAATGGGTTTTGGGGATTGAAGGATAAAAAAGGACAGGTTATTGTCCCGGCAGTTTATGAAGAGATTTTCGCTTTTAGTAATGAAGGAACTGCTGTAGCGCAGAAAAACGGAAAATTCGGATACCTTGGAAATGATGGCAGGCTAATGGTGGATTGCCTTTATGAGGAAGCATTTGATACTCTTTCAATAGAAGAAAAAGAATATGGAATTGTACAAATGGACGGAAAATCCGGACTGATTGATATAAAAGCGAATACTCTTGTTATTCCCTGTGAATATGATGACCTGGAACTGCTGATGTACAAGGGACTGTTTAATGCTCAAAAAGAGGGACGTTATCGGGTTATTGATATACTGAACAGACAGATCGCTGCTGATCATTCAGAAACAGCTTTCGGCTATGAATACCCTGATCTTATCTACCGTAGACAGCAGGGAACATCTAAAAGAGCATATTACACCCTGGAAGGGATCTGCCTGGGAGAATATCCTGAAGATACCGTTGAACAGATAGCAAATGGATATTACCGGATAAAACCGAATAAATTCCAGAAGAAAATAAGCCTTATAAAACCAGATGGGAGCTTTCTGGATGAGGATGCTGATCAAATAATGGTATTCAGGGAGTATGGATACACTGCTTTTGCCTACAGGAAAGATAAAAAATGGCATCTTTACGATACTGAGCATGAATTATTCAGACTGGTAAATGAGGCTATTGTCAATATTCAGATGGGAGGGTTTTATCACTTGATGAAAGATGTTTTTATACTATCAGATCAAACAGGAACAGGACTGTATGACGCAGCTAATGACCGTTGGTTTTTACCTTTATCTGAAAACCATTTGAAAATTGAAATCTGCAGCTATGAAATCTTTCGTATAACCACTCCAGAAGGTATGTACTACTATGATCAGAAAACGGATTTTAAAAGCCCTGTCTATGATTATATTTGTGAGGGAATAGGTTATGATGCAGAACTGCTTTGCCTTTTCAAAGGAAATGAAATGTGTCTTCTGGACGAAGACAGAACAATCCGTCAGATTTCAGATTTTAATATGGGGGCTTTATACGAAAAGCGGTACAACCTGCGTGGAAAAGATCAGAAATACTTTACTGACTTTTATAAGAGATGGACTGAAAAGACTGGCTCCGGATATGAGATCTATTTTGATAATGATACGCTCAAATCTCAGGCAGCAGAGCATCAGAATAATGGAAATATCAGAGAAGCAATACGCCTTTTTACCATTGGAGCAGAGCGCGGTAATGCTGATATGATGACAGAGCTTGGATTTATTTATACGGATGACAGTATTGCGGAGTTTTATGATCTTCAAAAGGGACTTGATTTTTATGAAAAAGCTGCTGAGAAAGATCAGCGGTATGCGTGGAATAATCTTGGCTATCACTATCAGAACGGTATCGGATTGCCTCAGGATATCATAAAGGCTGCAGAGTGCTATGAGAAAGCTGCAGCATTAGGTAATGGTCTCGCTTTTGAGAATCTGGGGCATCTGTATTTTTATGGTGAACATGTGGAGAAAAATCATGATCTGGCATTGGAATACTATAAAAAAGCAGAAAAGAAATTCCAGTTCAATGATGAAAATATATCTGAAATATACTATCAGAAAGAAGATTATGACAACCTTCAGCGGTATATAAGAAAAGATTACAACAGCACCTATTCAAATATTTATTACGGAATTATGTATGATCACGGATTAGGTGTAAAACAAAACATAAAGAAGGCGGTTAGCCATTATGAAAAAGCTTTGGAATATTCAACCTATTTCTACGCACTGGAAAGACTTCTGTATTACTACAAAGAGGACCCAGCTTTTGCAGACCCTGAAAAATACAGACAATGGAAAATCTATGGAGAGGAAAATGATATGGGAATGTAAAAACTAAGGCCGGATAATTTCAAATCATTAAGATTCAAAAAAAGCCAAAAGGATAACTCTTGTAGACGATTGCTTTTTCAGATTTAAAATAATAGATTTACATAAATTAATAAAACATCCATGATATATTACGTTTTCCTTCTTTGTATTCTCGCTGTTTTTGCAGGCATTTCTTCCCTGATTATGCGTTTTTTCGGTAAATGGACTAAGAAGAGTAAATACGAAATGGTATTTAATACTTTAATATTCATTGTTTCATTCTTTCTGATTTCATCTTTCAGCATTTATATTTTTCTGTCAAATCTTAATTTTTCCCGATAACAGAGATTTTTTTTCTGAGCATTACATAAGCAATAAAAAGATTGATCAAAAGAGCAGCCCAGACATTCAATCCATAAAAGAGCTCATAATCATGGCGGGTTTCATTGTACAGCAGATTTTTTATGATTCTGAAAGTAATTGCAGTGGTGGTTACTGCGTAGCTTAAAATCATATACATTTTATGCCTGCTTATATTTCCTTTTTTTACCGAAATCACAGCGGCAATGGTAAAATATGCCCAAAGCACATCCTGGATCAGAAATCCTGTAATCCCGATAAGACCTCCGTTTGAAAACAATCCCAGAACGAAACAGGCAGGAACATTAATGATCAGAATATTATAGACATATATTTTACCAACGTTCTTATGAAGGTTTCTGCTTTCCGCTAAAAGCCGGCCGGAAAACTGAGTAAGACCGGCCAGAAGGCAAAGTGTTATGGAAAAAATATGGATATAGAAAAAAAACATCCAGTACGGATTGTTGACAACCTGTTGTTTAAAGACCAGAAACCCGGTATTTTTATCAAAAGAAGTGTATTGGGAAATCACTTTCAGCATCAGGATACTGAAAAGGAAGATTAAAAATAAAGCTGCAGCTTTAAGGATTTTTATTCCCAAAGATTTCATAGATAAACTTTTCCGAATAAGATTAAATCTAACCTTAATATCAATTGTCAATCATTATTTTACATAATTCCTTTCAACCGTAAGTGCTGAAGAAGCATGATTGTTTTAGCATCTTTGATCTCTCCGTTATCAATCATTTCCAGGCTTTTTTCAAAAGAAAGTTCCAGTACCTGTATATTTTCACCTTCTTCTTCCAATCCGCCGCCATCATTTATTTTCATTTCATTCGAATATTCTGCGATAAAAAAGTAGAGGATTTCAGTCACGGATCCCGGTGACATATAGGCTTCAAATACTTTTTCTACTTTGGAAATCTTATATCCGATTTCTTCTTCGGTTTCCCGTTTTATACAATCTTCAGGATTATCATTATCCAGAAGTCCGGCGCAGGCTTCAATAAGCATTCCTGTGGGATTTCCGTTGATATAAGTAGGCAGCCGGAATTGTTTTGTAAGGATTACCGTGTTTGAAGATTTGTTATAAAGAAGGATCACCGCCCCGTTTCCGCGGTCATAAGCTTCTCTGCTTTGAGTTTCTGTAGTTCCATCCTTTTTGCGGACAGAAAAAGTTACTTTATTTAATGTGTACCAGTTGTCTGATAAAATTTCAGTTGTAAGGATGGTAATATCAGGATTTTGCATAAGTAATTTTCTATGTTGTAATAATAGGTTTAAATGGTTTATTTTGAATGTAATATTGTTATTCAGTTACTTCTTTAATACATCTTTCAAAGCCTCTTCCAGATCAGGAAACTTAAAATGAAACCCCGCATCCATAATCTTCTGTGAAGAAGCTCGGGAGCCTTCAAGTATAGCGGCAGCCAGTTCGCCAAATATCAGTTTTAAAACAAATCCGGGAACATTGGGCATCCATAATGGCTTGCCAAGTACTTTCGCAATCTTGTTTGTAAGTTCTTTATTAGTGGCATGCTGTGGAGAAACAGCATTGTAAGCACCTTCAATAGCAGGGTTTTTCAAAGCAAATCCATAAATAGAGCAAATATCCTCAATATGGATCCAGGGCATATACTGTTTGCCGTTTCCCAAAGGAGAGCCGATATAATATTGAACCGGAGGAACCATTTTCTTTAGCGCTCCGTCTTTTTCGGAGAGAACTACTGCTGTCCGTATTTTGACAACTCTTTCTGCCAGTTCCTGTTCTTTAAAATCATCTGCAGCCCTTTCCCATAAAACAACTACTTCACTTAAAAAATCATTACCGGGAGGATCAGTTTCCACATAAATTTTTTCTGAAGTTTTTGTACCATAGAAATTAATTCCTGAAGCAGAAATAAAAGATTTTAATTTAATCCTGTTTTTTCTTAAAGTGGTCCGAAGCAGTTCCGCAGAATCAACGCGACTGGAGATGAGTTCTCTTTTTCTTTCCGGTGTCCAGCGCTTTTCTGAAATGTTGGCTCCCGCCAGATGGATGATGTGGGAAACATTGTCAAAGGCAGTTTCATCTATAGTTCCTTTTTTAATGTCCCATTCATATTCGTTTTCATGCTTCCTGTTTCTGGTCAGAAACCTGATTTCATAGTCTCTACCTATCTTTTTGGCCAGTTCTTTGGCAATCATACCACCGGCTCCGGTAATCAGAACAACTTCTTTCATAATAATATTGTTAAGGTGTGGTTTATGCCTGATTTTTTACAATCAGTACAAAGTCATCTTCCAGCAGTTTATAACCGTAATCATAAATAAACTTGTATTCAGAACCGTTTTTATAGACTTTCAGATTGGTAAAATAATCAAAATCAAAACCTAAGCCATCCAGCCGGGATTTGGGTACTTTTGTTTTACCGTCTGTATTAATCTCCATAAGGATGCGGTAATTTTTGCGGAGCTTGTTGTTCACATTCCGCATCAGATTATTAGAATCCTTATTCTGCTTATTGTTATAGGCGTTCCGGCAGGCGTCGTTACAGAACTTTTTATCAGACCTTCCGATGATTTTTTCGCCACATTCCAGGCAATTCATGATCTTTATTTTAGGTGATGTGTATGTCTTTTTTTTAGCAGTTTTTTAAACCTGCTGTGAGTAGGGTAGCTTCTGTTGGGGGTGATATTATTAAAGAACAAAGCCACAAGCAGAAGGATGATGCATCCTGAAAGAACAGGGGAGACTACATACCAATACCCTAATTCAGGGATTTTTCCCGTAGAGCTTACGGCAATCAGGGCGGTAGCACCACCAGGCGGGTGCAGTGTCTTTGTATATTGCATCAGCACAATCGAGAAAGCCACTGCCAGAGGTGCCGAAATCCAGATGGTATGCGGAACAAACTGGTATACAGTAACTCCTACCAGTGCTGACAGGACATGCCCGCCAATAAGGTTTCTGGGCTGTGCCAACGGACTTTGGATGGCCCCGTAAATAAGAACACTTGATGCTCCGAAAGAACCGATCAGGAAAATATTTTCAGTTTCGGCCAGTGAATGAGACTGGATAAATGCAATCATCCCGATCCCAAAAAACGCACCTAAAAATGACCAGAAATGTTCTTTATAATCAACAAGCGTTTCTTTATAGATTACGTATTTTGAAACTCTGAATGTTCTTTTTATGCTCTTCTTCATTTAGTCTTCTTTATTTTTTTATAATTTGAATTAAATTTTCTACAAATGGCCGGGTATAAATCCCGTCTTTATCATCATCAGGATTCAGAATAGTAATTTCAATTCCTAAGCATAGCGGATTTTCAATCAAAGGTTCCAGTATTTCCTTTAGATCATCATAACCGATTCCGTCTTCCATTCTGCTGTCTACAGCCGGCATAATCTCATCTTTCAGAACATCCACATCAAAATGAATGAAAAAACCGTCGAGCTTTTTTTCTTCAACCATTTTCAAGAAATCTTCAGCAGTATTTCTAAAGCCTTTGCTTCTGAGTTGATAAAGATCAAAATAATGAATTCCTGAATTGATAATCTGGCTGACATATTCTTCATCATCTGTTTCGGCGTTTCCGCAGCAGAAAACATGTTCTTCAGCGATATAGGGTTTTAAACCATTAATATTGGTTAGCTTTTCAGGGCCTCTTCCCGTAATAATGGCGAGATCCATGCCCGCAATGCCGCCGGTTTCAGAAAGTTCAGGTGGAATAAAATCTGTATGACCATCCAGGTAAAAAATACCGAAGTTTCCCAGTTTTTTCAGCGCGACAGCATTTCCGATCAGGATACTGCAGTCGCCACCCAAAATGATGTTGAAGCTATTCTTTTCGTAATGGCTTATAATACAGTCAGCCTGGTTTTGAGCATATTCAATAATCTGTTCTGCATTTCTGACTTTTAATTCTTCATCAAATTGCATGGAATACTCCGGAGCTTCGAGCCTGAAAACGTTTTTAGGATTAATTCTTTTATGAAAATCAAATTTCCTGAGCCAGTCCGGAAGTTTCCGAACGCCGGGCTCTGTCTCGTGTTCCTTTTTTGTAAGTCCCAGATTGAGAGGAAACTCAAAAATATTGATGTTCCTTATCATAAAAGAATTTTCACAAAGATACGGAATTATCCGTTTGCAAATGGATAGGCAGGTGATTCTGTATTATATAATGCTCCATGTTTGAAAAACTCAAATCCACTACTGTTTTGTTTCCACTTCAATTTTAAAACTTTTCCTGATTCGTATATTTTGTTATTAATAAATTCATTGAAGATCCTGAAGAGCGTCGTTCTCTTCTTAAAAAAGCAGGAAATAGAGCAAAACAATACAATCCAATGGAATTAAGCATATACTAAAAAAACATCTCTAAAAAGATGTTTTTTTAGTAATTGAATTTATTGTAATCTATCAAAAATTGTTTTTAAGCTTTCTATTTTTTCAGTCTTTCGATTTCCTCTTTAAGCAGACTGATATATTCCTGCATCGTTTTAATGATTTCTATGCTTAATTCATTGCTGATATTTGTAAAGTTGCTATTGTCGTCTCCGCTGTTATTAGCATTTACAGAAGATCCGGGACTGTCATTAAATACAGGATTCTCAATGATGAATTTTACTTCATCTTCTTCGTAGATTTCCTCAACAGGAACCGATAAAAATTGGGCAAGTTTGTTCCATTCTGTCTGTGTAATAGATACAGCACCACTTTCTTTTCTGCTATAATTGGAGACATCAGTAGGGATTATTTCAGCCATTTGCTGCTGGGTAAAGCCCTTCATCTTTCTTACTGTACGGAGTTTTTCTTTTTGCATATCAGACATTTTTACAAATTTGCAAAAAAAAAATTAAATTAAATAGAAAAAAAAGCCCTGTTAATACATCTGTTTTTCTATGTTTTTGAATGAAGAAAAATATTTTTAGATCAGCTTTATTTCATTGATTTTTTAATGGAATACCAGAGATTTATGTCTTTTGATCCTGATAGATCTTGCTTCATATAGAACGCTTTTTTGTTTTAATATTCGTTTACAAACGACTACAAACGGATTTAAATAGTTTATAACCGACTGTACTATCAGAACATCGCAATCTTTGCAACAGAGATTTGAGAAAAACAGTGAACGTCTCTTATCTGAATTTATTAATCTTTAAAATATAAAAGTTATGTCACTAAGAAACAAAGTAACATTAATTGGTTACACAGGAAAAGAAGTTGAAATGGTAAACTTCGACAACGGAAATGTAAAAGCAAGCGTATCCTTAGCTACCAGTGATCATTACACAAATGCCAGAGGAGAAAAAGTAGAAGAAACGCAATGGCACAACCTTATTGCCTTTGGGAAAACAGCAGAAATCTTTGAAAAGTATGTTCCTAAAGGAAAAGAAATTGCCATAGAAGGAAAGCTTACCTACAGATCATATGATGACAAGGATGGGGTGAAGCGGTATATCACAGAAATTCGTGTAGACGAGATCCTGTTACTGGGAGGGAAATAACTCTAAAAACACAAATGATGAAAGTAAAAGTTTTTAACATCAGGCTTCCCGAGGAATTCCTTTACAAAGACCAGGAAATGCTGGATGATTTCCTGGAAGCCAACGAGATTATGAAAGTAGAAACGGCTTTTGTAAGTGAAGAGCGCTATTGGTCTGTAATATTGTATTTTGAAGACTTAAAGCCTGCAAAAAGTATAGTAAAAGAACCGAAGACAGTAAAATACTCTGCGGAAAGTGAAACCCTGAATAGGGATGAAGAAAAAATACTGGATGCTTTGAAGCTCTGGAGATCCGAGAAAGCAAAAGAACAGAATCTTCCTACTTATTTTATTGCCAGTAACAAAGAGCTGGTTTCTGTAGCCAAGTATAAACCTGCCAAAAAAGAAGAGTTGCTGGAGATTAAAGGGTTCGGGAAGCATAAGATCGAAAATTATGGTGAAGAAATTCTTGAGATTCTTGAAAGCATATGATTTTTTGAAATAATTGATAATACAACAAGAAAAGCCGGAGGAAGATTTTCTTCGGCTTTTTTATGCTGTGTAAAGTCCCTGCAATTCCTTACTTTTGCATTTATCAAAATGACATACAAGAAATGAAGCCAAGTTTAGCAAAAGGGACGAGAGATTTTACGGCACAGGAAGTTTCCAGAAGAAAATATATCATTAATATTTTACAGAATAATTTCGAATTATTCGGATTTCAGCCATTGGAAACTCCAAGTTTTGAAAACCTTTCTACACTCACAGGAAAATACGGAGAAGAAGGTGACCGCTTGATTTTTAAAATTTTAAATTCAAGTATCAATGAAGCAAAAGATGAGAAAAAGACTCAGATGCTTCATGATTTCCAAAGAGCATTGGAAAAACCATTCAGTGCGGAAAGCCTTACCGATAAAGCTCTTCGCTATGACCTTACCGTACCTTTTGCAAGATTTGTGGCTATGAACCATGGGAAACTGACCTTTCCATTCAAACGTTCGCAAATCCAACCGGTTTGGAGAGCAGACAGACCTCAGAAAGGAAGATTCAGAGAATTCTACCAGTGTGATGCAGATGTGGTGGGAAGTGAAAGTTTACTACAGGAAGTAGAGCTGGTTCAGTTATATTTAAAATCATTTGCTGATCTGAAAGTTCCTGTAACCATTCATATGAATAACAGGAAGATTCTTTCCGGTTTGGCAGAATATGCAGGAATCACAGATAAGCTGATTGATTTTACTGTAGCACTGGATAAGCTGGATAAAATCGGTAAAGACGGAGTGGTGAAAGAATTACTGGAAAGAGAAATTTCTCAGGAATCCATAGATAAATTAGACTTCTTATTCAGCCAGTCTGATGATGCACTGGAAAATCTTCTTCAGCTGAAGGAGAAATTTGCAGGAAACGAAATCGGGCTGAAAGGGGTAGAAGAACTGGAGTTTGTTCTTACACAGTCTCTTAATCTTGGAGTTGACATCCAAAACCTTGTATTCAATATTACGTTGGCCAGAGGTTTGGATTATTATACAGGAGCTATCTTTGAAGTGAAGGCAGATGAGGTTGCTATGGGATCCATCGGAGGAGGTGGAAGATATGATAACCTGACTGAAGTTTTTGGAGTGAAGAATATTCCGGGAATAGGAATTTCATTCGGATTAGACAGAATCTATTTGGTAATGGAAGAATTGAATCTTTTCCCTGAAGAAGCATCAGCTAAAATAAAATATCTGTTTGCTAACTTTGGAGGTGACGGAGTAACAGAAGCTTTAAAACTAATGATGCAGCTGAGAGCAAAAGGTATTTCAGCAGAACTGTATCCTGAAAATGCAAAAATCAACAAGCAGTTTACTTACGCAGAAAAGAAAGGCATAAAGAATCTTGTTTTCCTTGGTGAAGAAGAACTTAAAAATAATACAGTTACTTTTAAAGATCTGGAAGCCGGAGTACAGAAAACGGTTTCTTTAGAAGAGTTTTTAGGAGAATAATTTTTTTAATTATATAAAAAACAGAACAACTGCAAAATTACTTTTGTGGTTGTTTTTTTGATGGATGTTGAGAATTTAAATACTTTTGAATAAAAAAGAAATGACTAATAATTGTGCATTTTGTAAGGCAGAATTAACATCTATGGATACGCTTCTGGGAGCCAATACGCTTTCTGATGGCAATGTTTTATGCAACAAGTGCTTGAATATAGCAGCGAATATTAATGAAGAATTACTGTACAACCTGAATAAGTTCAGCATTGTTGATATCAGTAAAATTCTGAATAATGAAAAACCCGGATCTGCAGAGGATGCAGTAATCCCAAATCAGAATCTTCCTGTGCTGACGGACACTGATTCAGGCCAGATTTCAAGAGAAGTTTATAAAAGAAGACACCGCAAAATAAAGCAGGAACTGGAAAAACTGCGTGCCAACCTTTCTATCTTCACCAAAGGAGAGATCAAAGAACTTCCTTACCTGATTCCTGAAGATGAGCCCATTATTGCAATTACTGATGCTCAATTTGTCAATACGTTAGCTGCAGGAATATTAGTGGCAACATCCAGAAGATTGATTTCTGTTTCAAAATCGATGTTCGGAGCAGCAGAAATCAATAATTATCCCAATGAAACTATCAAAGCGGTAAGTTTTGTAACAGATCCCAGATCACCCATTATTAAACTGCATCTTGATGAAAAGATTGCAGAATTTGAATGTTTTATGGATAAGGAAGATGCAGAAAAATTCTATGATACGATAAAAACTTTCTATAATGCACCACAGAAATTGTCTCCTAAACAAACCTATACCGTAAGCAAAGGAGCTGTTTCATCGGAAGAGATTTTTAATCAGCTTGAAAAATTAGGAAAACTCAGAGAAAGCGGAATTTTAACCGATGCAGAATTTACAGAGCAAAAAAAGAAATTGCTGGAACAATTATAAAAAACTTTTAATATCATGAAGGATAAAGTATCAATCGTAGAAAACTGGCTTAAGGGATGGTGTTTATCAAGAGAAGTATCTTTTCCTGTTCAGTATAAATCAGGATTCAGAGTGATTGTAGGAGACGAAAAGCAAAAAGAACGTTTTGTATTTCCTGTACTTAATGAGGATTTTTTTCAGCTGGCCCACTCAATAAATGAGCCCTGGATTTATCTGAAAGTATCTACTGCACCTGAAGAATTTATAGAAAAAATTCCTGAAAGATGGGTACTGCAGCCACAAGGTTATATGATGACCTGTTTTCACCTGATGCATTTCAGGGAAATCAGTCTTGCAAAAGGATACCAGCTGGATTTTTCTGAATACAATACAACTTTTGTAGTCAGAATTGTAGCAGAAAATGGTGAACAGGCTTCCATAGGACGTGTTTCTCTTATAGATAATCTGGCTGTTTATGACAGGATTGTTACCGAAAAAGATCATCAGAGGAAAGGCCTTGCTACTTTTTTATTGAAAGAACTTGAGAAGATTGCTTTGTCAAAAGGATTTTCAAATAACCTTTTAGTGGCAACAGAAGAAGGAAAACTATTGTATGAAACCTTAGGCTGGAAGGTGTATTGCCTGCATACTTCCATTGTAATTCCCTCTCAAAGCCAGGTTCTCTCAAAAAACAGTAATTTAGATCTTAACTATAACTATAAATAAAAAATCAAAACCTTGTTAAACAATGGAAAACTATCTGGAAATAAATAAAAAATCGTGGAATGCCAAAGTGGAACCACATCTGAAGTCGGATTTCTACTTTGTAGATGAATTTTTAAAAGGAAGAACCTCTCTGAATTCAATTGAACTGAAGCTTCTTGGGGATATAAAAGGAAAAAATATTCTGCACCTGCAGTGCCATTTCGGGCAGGATTCTATTTCCTTGTCAAGAATGGGAGCAAAAGTTACCGGAATTGATCTTTCTGATAAAGCGATTGATACAGCCAGGGATCTGGCGCAGAAATGCAGTACGGATACTGAATTTATCTGTTCAGATGTTTATGATCTGCCGAATAGTCTGGATCAGAAGTTTGATATTGTTTATACCAGCTATGGTACAATAGGATGGCTTCCAGATCTTGAAAAATGGGCTGGAGTAATCAGTCATTTTCTGAAGCCGGGAGGAAAGTTCATTATGGCAGAGTTTCACCCTGTTGTCTGGATGTTTGATGACGACTTTACAAACGTAGCCTATAATTATTTTAACGAAAAACCAATTGTGGAAACCTATGAAGGAACTTATGCTGACCAGTCTGCACCTATCGTACAGGAATATGTCATGTGGAATCACTCTTTAGCAGAAGTTCTTGATAATTTAATTAAAAAAGATTTGAAGCTGGATACTTTTCAGGAGTTTGACTGGTCACCTTATCCGTGCTTCAGACATGTAGATGAATTTGAAAAAGGAAAATGGAGAATTCCTCAATTCGGAAATAAAATACCTTTGGTATTTGCTTTGGTTGCAGAAAAAAAATAAATATAAAAGTGATTTAATTTTTTTGATTTTACAATAAAAAGTCATCGTAATAATTATTATGATGACTTTTTCCTATATATGAATGTTAAAAAAACTGCTCTTATTGGTTTAGCTTAGGGAGTCCTCAGCCTTTGTTTTCACTTCGTCCACTTTACTCTGAACCTGGGAAGCAACATCATTGGCTTTGCTCTTAAGGTCATTTCCCCATTTATTCAGATTATCTTTTGCCGTATTGATTTTGTCTTTTACAGCCTGTTGATCTTCTGGGCTCGAATTCTTATATTTCCAATAAGCTAATGCACCTAATCCTAGTAAAGCTAATAAGCCTTTTGTCTTGTTTCCCATGATTTCTATTTTTTTAAGTATTAATATTAAAATTTGTTGTTATGAATAATGTAAAATACGTGCCAAAAAAATAAATGGACCTATAAAAAAATGTTAAATTTAAGAAAAGACTTCAAAATTTTTACCGTCAAAACTGGCAAAAACCATAGTAGGATAGGAGTCCTGGTGATAAACATTCCCCTCTTTATCAATGGCAATGGCACCTGCGAACCCATCAATGGTTTTAAGCTCGTCAAATGTCTTGCTAAATGCCTGCTGAAGGTTCATCCCATCTGTAACCCTCGTTACAATTTTTGCAGCAGTTGCATTGCTTACAATATCTTCACCTACGCCGGTACAGCTTACCGCACAGAAGGCATTGGCATAATTTCCGGCCACAGTGGCAGAATCTGAAATCCTTCCGGGAATCTCAAAGCCTTTTCCGCCTGTAGATGTTGCAACGGCCAATTTCCCTTCATGATCTATTGCTACACACCCTACAGTTCCTTTACCTCCGTTGGCAAGTTTGGCTTCATATTCTTTTCTTCTCTGAGGAATCTCCGTAGAGAAATTTTCAAAACCATGCTCCGTAGCGTAAACTTTTGCGCCATGACCACCCAATACTCTGTCATCCTCACCAATCAGGTTTTTGGCAACAAAAACAGGGTTCTTTACATCCTGAATATTGATAACGCCGCTTAGTTTCTGAGTATCTCCGTTCATAATTGCGGCGCTCATGCGGATAACGCCGTCACTCTGGATTTGAGATCCGATTCCGGCATTGTATAAAGGATCATCTTCAAGCAGCGAAACAGCATAGGCAACAGTATCAAAAGCTGAATGGGTAGCAAGGTAATCAAAAGCTTTCTTTGCAATTGATTTTAAAGAATTTTGTTTTGCTGTCTTTACTTCGTGGCTTTGGTCACTTTCAGAGAAAAAGCCGCCGTGGATAATGATTTTCATAGAATAAGAGTTGATGAATATTTTTACGAAGGTAATTTATTAATAAAAGATAAAAGATAAAAGATAAAAGATAAAAGATAAAAGATAAAAGATAAAAGATATTATCGTTAAATAACTATTAGATCTGAATATCAACATCAATAGAGTGGGCTTTAGCCCGCCTTACCATAAACATCTTAAATCCATTGGCTTTAGCCAAAGCTTAAAATATGAATGTTAAATAAAAAACGGAACCGAGGTCCCGTTTGTATAGCTGTATTTATTGTCCTATTTATCCTGTGGAATAGGATTAAACTGCGAATTCTCAATCGTCAGCGTTTTGGTTGTAAGATCATAATGATCATTCATAGACATGACATGTACCGTCAGATTATCAATAGAGATCGGTTCCCCAAGGTTAATGTTGGTAAGGTTGGTGTCTTTAATAAATCTTCCGTCTACCAGAATCACAAGACCTGAACCTACGGCTGTCATCACATCATTATGAATAAAAAGTCCTGTATCTTCCCCAAGTCCGATTCCTAAAGTTCTTGGATTGTTGACCACTGCCTGGAAAAGCCGCCCGATTCTGCCCCGCTGTACAAAGTGGGTATCAATAATGACGTTATCAATTAATCCTAATCCCTGTGTGGTTTTGATTTCCCCTTTTAAAAGTGCTTCAGAGCTGCTTCCCTGATAAATCATATTTTCAGAAGCTGCAGCAGCACCCGCAGAAGTCCCGGAATAAATAAAGTCCTGCTCCTGATATTTCAATAAAACCGTATCATGGAATCTTGTTCCTCCAAGAATAGAAGTCAGCCTCAGCTGGTCTCCGCCGGTGAACATCATGACATCTGCAGCATTGGCTCTTGCTACCATTGCATCAGAATTAGCTTCTTCACGGTTATGGATATCAAGAACATTTACATTTTTGGCACCAAGAAATTCAAAAGCTTTTTTATATTCAGAACCTACGATCTGCGGAATCTGAGAAGCGGTTGTTACAATTTCAATGACAGAATTTTCCTTAAGTTTTGATTCATTGATAATCTTTCTTAAGATCCCACGCTCAAAAAAATTAAGATTCTTTTCGATATTCTGGTCGTAATCGGTTTCAGCAAAACTGCCTTTGTTTACAGCGCCTCCGATAACTATTAATTTTCCAACAGGTTTCATCATTGTACAAAATTAAAAAATAATTCACATTCACTGGCTAAATTCGTGCCATCTTTAGTTGATTTTTAATGTTTTAAAGATGTTAATTAAAATTAATCCTTTTTTAGCGAATCTTTAAGTACGGTATGGTTTTGTTTAGGGTTTTACATTATCTTTGACTATGAAAGGAGTTATTGTTAACTGTTAAAATGCCAATAGACTATGAAAATCGAAAAGATTCAGGCACTAAGAGGTCCTAATATCTGGAGCATCAGAAGAAAGAAGCTGATACAGATGAGGTTGGACTTAGAAGAAATGGAGAATTATCCTACCAATAAAATCGAAGGATTCCGGGAAAGGATTGAAAAATTAATCCCATCATTAATCACCCATCGTTGCTCGGAAGGAGTGGAAGGCGGCTTTTTCCATAGAGTGGAAACGGGAACCTGGATGGGACATGTCATTGAGCATATCGCCCTGGAAATACAGACCCTTGCAGGAATGGATGTGGGGTTTGGAAGAACCCGCGAAACAAAAACTCCGGGAGTGTATAATGTGGTATTCAATTATATTGAAGAAAACGCAGGTATTTATGCTGCAGAAGAATCTGTAAAGATTGCTGAAGCATTGATAGAAGGAAAAGATTATGATTTGCATGCATGTATTCACCGGTTAAAAGAAATAAGGGAACGCGTCCGCCTGGGTCCTTCTACAGGAAGTATTGTGGAAGAAGCTGCTTCCAGAAAAATCCCATGGATCAGATTGGGAACCAATTCCCTTGTACAGCTGGGTTATGGAGTGAATCAGCAGAGGTTTCAGGCTACGATTACCGGAAACACAAGTTCTATAGCCGTTGATATTGCCTGTAATAAAGAATTAACGAAGAGAATGCTTCATGATGCAGCTATTCCGGTACCGATTGGAGATCTGGTAGTAGATGAAGAGGGTTTAGATGCTGTGATCAGGAAAATTGGTTATCCGGTTGTTTTAAAACCTCTGGACGGCAACCATGGAAAAGGCTCCTCCATTAATGTCAACGACTGGGAGGCTGCCAAAACTGGCCTGGAACATGCGCAGAAATATTCAAGAAAAGTAATTGTTGAAAAATATATTACCGGTTATGATTTCCGTATCCTGGTAATTAATAATAAAATGGTGGCTGCGGCAAGAAGAGTTCCTGCCCATGTTGTTGGAGATGGGGAGTTAAACCTTCAACAGCTTATTGAAAAAGAAAATAAAGATCCGAGGAGAGGATATGGACACGAAAATGTCCTTACTGAAATCGAGGTAGATAAAGATACCCTGGAATTGCTTGACAAGCTTCAGTATACCCTGGAAACTGTTCCTCAAAGGGGAGAGGTGGTATATCTGAAATCTACGGCCAATCTTTCAACGGGCGGAACATCCATTGATGTAACAGATATGGTACATCCGGAAAATATCACGATGGCAGAAAGAATCTCCAAAATTATCGGGCTTGATGTCTGCGGTATAGACGTTATGGCAGAGAATTTAACCCAGCCTTTAAAAGAAAGCGGAGGAGCAATTATAGAAGTCAATGCTGCACCTGGATTCAGAATGCACCTGGCACCAAGTGAAGGCTTGCCAAGAAATGTGGCTGCACCGGTGGTAGATATGCTGTATCCACAAGGAAAACCCTTTACCATTCCAATTATTGCTGTGACGGGTACCAATGGAAAAACAACAACGACAAGGCTTATTTCACATATTGTAAAAAGTAACGGTTATAGAGTTGGATTCACAACATCGGATGGAATCTATATTCAAAATACCATGCTGTCTAAAGGAGATACTACAGGACCTCTTTCTGCAGAATTTATTCTGAAAGATCCTACGGTGGAATTTGCAGTGCTGGAAACTGCAAGAGGTGGAATCCTGCGTTCAGGATTAGGTTTTTCACAATGTGATATCGGGGTTTTGACCAATATTGAGGAAGATCACCTGGGGATGAATGATATTCACAGTCTGAAAGATCTTACCAGGGTAAAACGGGTTGTACTGGACAGTGTTAAAAAGAACGGATGGAGCGTATTGAATGCTGATAATGAATATTCCATGAAGATCGTAAATGACCTTGATTCTAATGTGGCGATTTTCAGTATGGATGAAAACAATCCTCATATCGTAAAATTTGCCAAAGAAGGAAAGATTACCTGTGTTTATGAAGAGGGTTTTGTAACCATCAAAAAAGGAGACTGGAAAATCAGAATAGGAAAAGCAAAGGATTTCCCGATCACGATGGAAGGTAAGGCCAGATTTATGATTGAAAATGTATTGGCGGCCAGCCTGGCCAGTTATCTGTATGGATTCGGAATTGAAGACATTTCCAATTCTTTGAGAACCTTTATTCCGAGTGCCCAGCTTACTCCGGGAAGGCTGAATGTTTTTAAATTCAAAAACTTTAAAGTGCTTATTGACTTTGCCCACAATCCTGCAGGGTATCAGGCGATTGAAGATTATCTGAAAAATGTTGAATCTACCAAGAAAATCGGAATTATTTCCGGTGTTGGAGACAGAAGAGACAATGATATCAGAGAATGTGGAAAGATAGCAGGCAGAATGTTTGATCACATCATTATCCGAAACGAAAAACACCTTCGCGGAAGAACCGAGGATGAAATTAACGGATTGATTATCGAAGGAATGCAGGCTGCAGGAAAAGATGTAAGCTACGAGATCATTCCCAAAGAAATAGAAGCATTGAAACATGCCATAGGAATGGCAGAAGAAGGAACATTTATCACGGCTTTAAGTGATGTTATTTCCAATGCTATTGATCTGGTTCAGGAATATCAGGCGCGGGAGCTGCTGGAAGACGATAAAAATATATAGAAAAAACCTCCGGAATTCCGGAGGTTTTGTTTTTTATAACGCTTCTCAGGCTGTTTTTATCATATTTTGGAATTTAAATACATAAAAAAAGTAATCACGGCAATGTAAATAGGGTGTTTTTCCTTCACTATTTTGGGAGTTACAGGTTTAGTTTTGCTCATTAATAAATAAAATGAAATCAATGAGACCAATCAATTACATCGTGATACATTGTACAGCAACACAGCCGGATGTTACAATAGAGAGCATTAAAAGATATTGGAAAGAAAACCTGAAATGGAAAAATCCAGGGTATCACTATATGATAAAAGCTGATGGAGGAATAGTCAACACGTTGCTGATCGATCAGGTATCCAATGGAGTTGCAGGATGGAATCCCCAAATTATCAATATATCATACATTGGAGGCATTGATAAAAATAACCATCCAAAAGATACAAGAACGGAAGAGCAAAAAAAATCTATTGTCAAGCTGTTAAGAGAATTAAAATTAAAATTTCCTAAAGCTAGAATTCAGGGACACAGAGATTTTCCCAATGTCCATAAAGCTTGTCCCAGCTTTGATGCTAAGAAAGAATATTCTAATTTATGATAGGCTGAAGCGCTCAGATAAGAAGAAACCGATAAAACTTCGAATCAATAAATAAAAAAATCCCCGCTGTTAGGCGGGGATTATCTTTATCCTTCATTTCCAAAATTAGGAGATAATTCTAAATTATAATAAATTTCGGTGTAACCACATTCTTTGCATACATAAGCTTTAACAGGTATTCCTTTATCTGGCATAAAGAAAAATGTTCCGTCTTGATTTTTCATAACTTTTGTTAATGCGTAAGAGTCATTGCTGTTTAGCATTTGGTGTTGAGGATTATTTATCCCATTTAGACAAAATATTTGTCCTTGTGCGTTTTTAGGCATGATTTATTGTTTTTAATTGTTAAGTAACTAATATACAAACAATTAATATTCAATCATTACGGTTTACCGTAGAGTTATTACTACAGCCTAACCGTATATTTACGGAGTTTGTGAAAACACGACATACATGTTAATTTTTTATATCCTCCTTTTGGGGGATTTTATGATTAAAAAGGTTTTCAGGAATAAAAAAATAAAACCTCCGAAATGTCGGAGGTTTTGTTTTTTATAATGCTTCCCAGGTTGTTTTGATACTCTGCACTTTTTTAAGATAAAAATAAAGCGGAATGAGTTCTAATCTTAGAGTGAAGCTGATCGTTGGAACAGTGAAAGGAATAATGGCCATCATGATGAGACAAATGGCAATTCCTATGATTGCATCAGCTATTGCTGCCTTTGGTGCCCATGTTTGTTCAAACCACAGTCCGTAGGCTACAATACCTTTAAAGAGAAACAGCAAGCATATCAAAAGTCCTGTCATTGAATAGGGATGATTGGCATTCATACCATACAACGATAAAGAGACATGAGTCATCAGAGAGCCTGCCAGTAAAAAAACAGCAGCTACTGCACCTCCGATTAAAAAGATCCATAAGAAAATTTTAATCCAGACAGGTAATAGATCTCTTCTCCGTGTTAAGGTGTGATTTTCAAATTCTGCAAAAGCGGTTGGCTTTTCTTCCATGTAGTATTAGTTTTTATAAGTTATTTATCCGAAAAAAGCATTGGAGCTTCCGATCCAGATGGCATCTTTTTTATTGAAGTCTACATTCACCATGGCGGCTTTAGTCATTCTTCCAAGATTTTCCAATAGGATAGGGCGCTCATCATTTTCCCGCCAAATATACAACAAACGGATCTCTGCTTTCGAAAAATCTCCGTTAATATCTTCAAAAATCGGTTCATAATACACTTTTCTCTGCAGAATATAGTTTTCTTTATCCTGAATAGAGTCTGTAATTTCCCGGGTGGGGTTTAAATTAACTCCGCTTCCCGCGAATGAAAACAATGGTTTTAATACAAAATTTTCAAGATTTTCATGCTCGGGGAATTCATGCAGGAAGTAACTCTTTGGAACAAACTGATGCTTCAGTAAAGGCAACAGGAATTTTGAGATTTTAAAGAACCAGTTCGGGTGAGTGATCCACTTGACATCCACTTCCTCCCGGAAATCAAATTCTGTTTTCAGATCAGGAATATTATCCAGTTCGTCAAATATAACACGGTTGTAGATTCTTTTGATTTCGGTAAGCTTATCATTATTTTTATAATACAGCTTTCGCCCTTCTTTTTTTACTTTCGTCAGGCATACGGTTTTGATTCCTAGCAGTTTCCCGGTCAAAGCAAAATCAATGGCCGTTTTTTGTCTTTCCGGAAAGATTTCAAGCAGGATTACATTTTCAGGATTTTCATCCCCTACAATAAGTTCCTTTAAATAGCTTTTAAAGGTTTCATGAGGCATTGGGTTTCTGATCTCTGAAAGAAAAGGGTAGACCTCACAGTACGTTTCCTCATACACCTTTTGAAAAGCATACAAAGAAGGAAAAGCCTGAAGTTCTATCAGCTGAGGTTCTATGGCTCCGTTTTCACTTTTGCAGACTCCAAAATCGATGGTGAAAAAATGGGGCTGATTGGTATCATTAGGAACCCTGCAGTGATCAGGAATAGCTTTCTGAAGCAGTTCTTCCGGCATTGCCTTAATCTGGCTGATGATACTTTCACTGGCGTCTAAGAGTTTACTTTCAAATTCTTTAGTCAGAAAAATCGGACTTTCTGAAACTCTGAAAGCAGGTGCTGTACCGCCTTTTTCTGTTAATATATTTTTGAGCTGGCTGTATTTTTCATCCGAAAACTCCTGATTGTACTGTTTTCTGTATTTTGGAATCATATTTTTTTTCTTTGTGATGTTAAAAAAATCGAGCATTGCTGCCCGATTGTTATATGGTAAGAAGCTGGAAGCTGGGAGAGGGAAGTTTCCAATTCTGAAATTTAAAGTATCAGTTATAAATAAAAGATAATCAATAATCTTAACCGATAATAACTTCCCCTTCTTCCAGCTTCCAGCCTTTTAAGTCATTTAAGCCAAAGTTTCAGCTTTCTTCAAAATGTTTTTTTTTGCAAACTGAAGGAATCTCGGTAGGATCTGATGTCTGGTCAGAATAATTTTATCTTCATCATCTATTCTGTCCATAGTCTCAAGATATTTCTCCATACCGAAATTTTCGATCATGGCTTCTTTGTTTTTTTCATCTTTCAGATTTTCGATCAGAGATTCGGGGTTAGCTTCCGGATGAAACTGTGTCCCGAATATCTCTTCGGAAAAACGAACGGCCATTACCGCTCTTTCAAGGTTAATATGAGGACGGAATTTTTCAATAGCCATAATTGTCATTCCAAGCTCTTCAAAACGGTTATGATCCGGCTCTATAAACTGGTAAGCTCTGGAGTCTACCGCATAAAAAGGATCCTGAAGATTTTTGAATAAAAATTCGTCTTTGCCCTCTTCTGTTTTATGAACTGGCATTACCCCGAACGAATACGACTTTCTTTTGCAGATATTTCCCAGGTTCCAGTGAATGCTTGCCAACTGGAATGAATGGCAGATCAGGAAAAGATACTTTTTATCTTCATGATATTTATTGTGCTCGAAAACAGCATCCAGAAAATCAGCATATCTGTCTTCCCAGGCAAGCCCTTCCCGATGTGGGTTTCCAGGCCCGCCTGAAGAAATAAAAATATCAAAATCTCCGATTTCAGGCATTTCATCTTTATACCTTACATCAAATGTCTTGATCACCACATTTTCTTCAGAGTTCTGCTGAAAAGTTTCAGAAATCTCTTTAATGTTTCTAAAACCTTGATTCACATGATTGTTGTTCATGTCCAGCAGAGCAATTCGAATATCTTTCATTACATCATATTTTTTGTAAAGTTACCAAAAATATTATGAAGCAGGTTCACCATGGGTTATGCCGTACTCCGTTTCAGAGATCATATAATCAACGACTTTCGTCAGATCACCTGTTTCCTTAAAGATCTGAAGCTGTCTGTCTGCACCGGTTCCGTTTTCAAGGATTTTCCAGGCATACTCAACTTCTTTGCGGCATCCCAGATCGTCTACCACGTCATCAATAAATTCTAAAAGCTCTTTCAATAAATGGGGGTAGGGAACCGATTCTTCTTTTCCGAAATCAATCAGATGTGCTTCAATACCGCTTTTAGAAGCCCGCCATTTATTTTCGTTCAGCAGCAGCCTTCTGTAGCTTCTGAAGCTCAGGTTTTGCTGGTGAAGCTTATAAATTTTTGCCACCAAGCTCTGCATAATGGCTGCAAGGCATACGGTTTCGTCAATTCTCAGAGGCATGTCACAGATTCTGAACTCAATCGTAGGGTAGAACGGATGCACCCGTAAATCCCACCAGATTTTCTTGGCATTGTCTATGGTGCCGGTTTTTACCAGAAGATCTACATAGCTGTCGAATTCTGCCAGAGAGTTAAAATAACTCGGAATACCAGTTCTCGGGAATTTGACGAAGATTTCCTGACGGTAAGATTTAAAACCTGTATACCTTCCGATCCAGAAAGGTGAATTGGTAGAAAGTGCATAGACGTGAGGAAGAAAATAACGCATCACATTCTGGATTCTTACCCCTTCTTCCCGGTTGGGAATTCCAATATGAACATGCAGCCCGAAAATAAGGTTTTCACGGGCAACATCTCCCATATCATCCACAATTTTAATATATCTCTCTCCCTGGGTAATATTATTTTCCGACCAATGAGAGAACGGGTGGGTGCCTCCGCCGGAAACACGCAGTCCTTGTTCATGGGCGATATTGATAAGATGACGTCTTAAATTTGTTAATTCAGCTCTGGCCTCCTGAATATTCTGGCAGATTCCCGTTTCCATTTCAATCATGGACTCATGCATTTCGTGCTTTAAATTTTCACTTAAAACCGCTTTGCCGCCTTCAATGATTTTTGAAACGTGAGAAACCAGATCTCTGCTTTCTACATCAATGATCTGATATTCTTCTTCAATTCCAATAGTAAACTGATGATGCATTTATTTTGTGTTTTTTAATTCTTTTCAATATTATTTAATGGAATCTTTCACAAAGGTTCCCCAGGCAATATTGGGTTTTCCCGGAACATATTCTTTAGCTTTTTCTATAGCCAGCTTTGCCGAATGCTCAATGATCCATGCAAAATTTTCTTCCCCTACAGAATTTCTGTCTGCGTCAGGAGCGGGATTACAGAAATCAATCGCATAAGGAATACCGTCTCTTACCGCAAATTCTACCGTATTGAAATCATATCCCAGCGCTTCATTCATAGTAATGGTGTAATCATGAATGGTTTTCAGGAGTTTTTCAAGCTCCTTTCCTTCTGTTTTATGGGTGGTGGCATATCTTAAATGCGGTGCATTTCTCGGTTCATAAGGCATAATGTGAACATACTTTCTGCCCAGGCAGTATACTCTGTAGTAATCATCAAAGATAATTTCCTCCTGTACCATCATGACCAGCTGTTCCGTTTCCCCTAATTTGTTCCAGAGATCATCGGGATTCTCCACTCTGTACACGTTTTTCCAGCCTCCACCGTCATGTGGCTTCATATAAGCTGGGAATCCTACGTAATTGAAGATGTATTCCCAGTCATGCGGAAATTTCAGATTTCTGAACGAAGTTTCTGCAGTATTATCCGGTCTTTCATGCGACGGGAGTAAAACTGTTTTAGGAAGTGGAATTCCGAGTTTGGACATCAGGGCATTGTTGAAAAACTTCTCGTCAGCGCTCCACCAGAACGGATTGTTGATCACATAGGTACCGTTAAGCGCAGCATTTTTTAAATAAGCTCTGTAAAAGGGAACGTCCTGTGAAATTCTGTCGATAATCACTGCATAGCCATAATCTGCCCCCTGTTCCAGTTTATCTATAATAACAGGTTCAGCTATGATTTCTCCACCTCCCAGTTCATTCACTTTGTCTATAAATGCCCAGGGAAAAGTGTCTTCCATACCGAAAAGAATTCCTACTTTTTTTGTCATAATTTTTGTTTTAAGGTGGGTGTATGTTTTTTCTATTTGTCTTTTTATTGCTTTATTTTAAGAGAAAAAGGCTCCAATAAAGGTAGGGAAAACCATTCTCCACAAAGGCCAGTCGTGACCGATCCATTTTCTTTCATCATACCAGAAGTCTATGCCTTTTATCCTGAGGATTTCAGCCATTTCAACGTTTTTATCTTTGCAGATATCCTGATCTGAAGTGCTCAGTACGATATGCATATGTTTATATTTCCAGGCTTCATCATTCCGGACAAACTCCCTTGGGCAGTTGAAATATACCAGATCATCAGAGTAGCCGTCCATAAAATTCCTTATACTGAAGGCCCCCGAAAGACAAAACAGATGAGAAACCACATCCGGAAATCTGAAAGCAAAATTAGCAGCATGATATCCTCCGAAACTCGCTCCGGCAACTGCCACACGATGTGTTTTGTGGAGTTTTTGGATATAAGGCACGAATTCCTGGATCAGAAACTGTACATACCGTTCATAGTTTCTTATTCTTTGCTGCGGAGATATCTTATCATCATAAAAGCTCCAGCTGTCGATGGTCTGCACATTGTAAAGCTTTACTTTTCCCTGTTCTATAAACCAGTTGATGCTTCCGTTAAGATGAAAATCATGATTCTGGGTATACTGTCCCTGGGAAGTAGGGAACATGATGATAGGGTAGCCGTAATGCCCGGTTACTTCTACCTTGAGATTGGTTCCCAGTATGTTCGAATAATAGTCTGTATGTTCTATGTGAGGCATTTTCGTTGTTTGGTTTTATCTTTTCTAAATTACGTTTTACCGTAGAACTTCTGGTAGGCTGTATATTATGAATTCAATAACATTTTGAATATTAATGTTACGCTACATTTTTAAGAGCTTAGTTTGTTGCTTTTGGGAGGAAGAATATTCAGCATATCTGCATGGATTATTTCTGCTGCAGAATCAAGTCTGTCCTGTACA
The DNA here is from genome assembly GCF_051011775.1 of Chryseobacterium amylolyticum. Classification (NCBI taxonomy): domain Bacteria; kingdom Pseudomonadati; phylum Bacteroidota; class Flavobacteriia; order Flavobacteriales; family Weeksellaceae; genus Chryseobacterium; species Chryseobacterium amylolyticum. The sequence goes on along the minus strand of NZ_JBPCHX010000001.1, from coordinate 152,481 downwards.
ACAGAAGCATCTCCGGATTTATAAACAATCCCGACATGATAATCTATGGGAAGGAACTTGACTACTTCTTCACATTCAAAATTGGTATAGTCCGGTTTTTTGTCTTTAATCAGGGCTACAATTAATCCTGAATAATATCCTGTGGGTGGAGAAACGCTGTAATCATTGCCTCTCAGAAGGGAATCTTCAATTTTGGCCCATTCTCTCCATATATTGATGCTGCTGGATGCTTCTACCAGATCCGGAATATGGGCGCCGCCGACTCTTGAGGAGGTTTCCAGGAAATACCATTTTCCGTCTTCTCTTCCACGGATAAATTCTGTATGGGTGGCTCCGTTGACAAGTCCGAAGTTGGAAAGGACTCTGGCATTTATTTCTTCCAATGCTTTAAATTCTTCAGAGTACCTTCCTAAAGTTTTAGATCTGAAAACGCCGCCTTCATGAGAAACCTGCATGGGAGGGGCCAGATATTTTGACGCAGAGGTGAATACGATTTTTTTATTAAAAGTAAGGCTGTCTACGTGGTAAACATCCCCGGGTTTAAAACTTTCCAGTAAGAAAAGGTGACGCTCTTCTCCGAGAGTTTCCAAAGCTTCAAGAAGCTGCTCTTTGGAGGTTATTTTCTTGATGCCCGATGCTGATGCTTCGGAACGCGGCTTTAATACCCATGGAGCAGGTACACGGTCCGCAAATGCATCCACTTCATGATCATTGAACACAGCTGTAAATTCGGGAACGCTTATCCCGGAATCTTTTGCTTTCTGCCGCATAGCCAGCTTATCCCGGAAATATCGGTGTGTAGTCTGCCCCATTCCCGGAATACGGAATGTTTCTCTGATTAATGCAGCTTTTTCAACGTCATAATCATCCAGAGCCACTACAGCGTCTACTTTGCGGGTCTTCATCAGGTGGGAAAAACCCTGAATCAGATGCTCCAGATTCCATACGGACGGTTTAAGCTCAGGCATGTAAAATACCTCATCAATAGCGTGCCATGGCCAGTTTTTTTCTTTGAGATTTTCAGAGGTTACCAGGATCACTTTATTGCCGAGCTTCTTCATCTCGTCCATAAAATCATAACCTTTGTAATAGCACGAAATACATACGATAGTTTTCTTCTCCATATAATGTTTTTAAAGATTTAGTGAATTTTCAAAAATAAAAGCATTTGTTTATTATTTTATTAATACTAAAAAATGTAATATCGTGCGGTTTTGAAAATTCACCAATCAATTATACAGAGTTTTTTTGTAAAAAACTAATTTTTAGTGATAATTTTCAATTAAATTCGCGAGCAACTGAACCCCAAAACCAGTGGCTGCTTTTTCTTTGGCATATCCCACAGTTCCAAAGGCTACTCCGGCAATATCAAGATGAGCCCATTTAGGATGGCTTTCAATGAATTGCTCTAAAAATTTTGCAGCAATAATACAGTCTCCGACAGGCTTCAGGGAAATGTTTTTCATGTCCGCAACATCAGACTGTATATCGTCTTTCCAGACATCCCATAAAGGCAGATTCCACACCCTCTGATTGGTTTGATCTCCGGTTTTTATCAGATGGCTTTTCAGCTCCTCATTATTAGAGAACATGGCAGCACAGGTATCTCCGAACATTCTGACAGAACTTCCCGTTAAAGTAGCCAGATCAATAAGGAAATCTGTTTTGTAGTTTTTAGCAAGATAAGATAATCCGTCTGCAAGAATCAATCTGCCTTCCGCGTCAGTATCAAGAACTTCAATGGTTTTCCCGTTATAAGCTGTGATGACGTCACTTGGAAGAAGAGCCTTTTCAGAAACCGCATTATCAGTAATAGGAAGGATAGCAATAATGTTCACCGGAAGTTTCATTTCAGCAGCATAGATCAATGTTCCCAATACCGCTGTAGCACCTCCCATGTCAGATTTCATATAATGCAGATTGGCAGAGCTTTTTATTGATATACCTCCGGTGTCAAACAATATGCATTTTCCTACCAGCCCGAAAGTTTTGGCATTCTTAACGGTAGTTTTATATTCCAGAATCGTAAACGCAGCGTCATAAGCGCTTCCCTGATTGACAGAAAGATAAGCGCCTAATCCGAGCTCTTCACATTTCTTTCTGTTGAAAGCAGTATATTTCAGTTCATATTTTTTAGCCAGATTCTTCAGGTATGCACTTAATATATCCGGTTTTTTCAGATTGGCCGGTTTGTTGAGCCAGTCCTGGCAGGCAGTTTGCCCATTAATCAACGCTTCTGTTTTCTGGCTGATATGGTCCAGTTTTTTCTGGCTTAAATTTTCAAAGTGCAATTCAAATTTTGTATTCCAGAAAGTATGTTTTTTATCAAAAGGGTAGTTGTAAGTTCCGGCCAGAAGCCCTTTTACAAATTCCTCAAATTGTTTTTCATTGATGAAATCAGCCAATGCCAATGTCGGAACTGCCTGAAGCTTTTCTTTATAGGTTTGCGAAAACTTTGCTGCAACCTGCTGGATTTCGAAATTTTGCAAGGCAGATTTTCCCAGTCCGATAAAATAGGTAATTCCTTCTTCATGAGCATTGACAAAAACTTCATACTTTTTCCCTGTGAAAAAAGTGGAAATGTTTTTATTGAAATTTTTGCTTGTTTTTGCCCACTCTTCCTCTGTAAATAATTGAAAAATCTGAGTGTAGTTTTTGTTTTTTTTATTGATTAATTTCATAAATAGATGTTATATTTCTAAAGTCATCCAACCGTTGCCTTCCATTTGTTTCAATCGGCGTAAAATTTCTACGCGGCTGTATGTTTAGTTTTTAATGCTTTGTTGCTGTGGTTTTACTTCCACAGGGTTTTCTGTATTGTCATAGAACAGCCATTCAATGGCTCGTGGAAACTCCTGTGACCAGTAAAATTCATTGTGGGTGCCTTCAGGGTTAATATTGGTTTTAAATTCAAAATCAAAAAGCTTTTTTTCTTCCCATCTTTTCAGGTATTCTTCAAAAATATGAATTCTCTTGACCATTTTGGAACCTTCCTGACCACCGCCGTAAAGATAAATTTTTGTTTTAAAAGGAACTCTGAAATTCATCATCGGAAAATTATTATTCGGTTCTACCCAAAGGGAAGGAGAGAATATCAGCAGCTTGGAATACACTTCAGGATAGAGAAATCCACTGTATATGCTGATCAATGCTCCCAATGAACTGCCCCCGATTCCTGTATTGTCGCGGTCTTTTTTGGTTCTGTAATTTTCGTCCACATAAGGTTTTAAAGTATCTGCAATAAAGCGGATGTATTTTTTTCCTTCAGAACCATTGGCCACATGATCATTATCAAAAATATATTCTTTGATTCTTTCTTCGCTGCCGTGTTCTATGGCAATAATAATAAGGTCACCCCGTCCATATTCCGCAAGGATGGATAACTTTTTATCAATTTCCCAATTCCCGAAACCACTTCCTTCATTGAAAAGATTCTGTGCGTCCTGAAGGTATAAAACAGGATACCGTTTATCCGTAGTATGATAGTCATAGGGAAGAAGTGCCCAGACCTTACGGTAACGGTCAAGCTGTGGAATATAAAAATTTTCCGAAATAACTTCTGCAGTAGGAAAATACTCTTCTTTGAACGGTCCCCAGTTTAATCTCCATTTTTTTACAGTATCAGAAGTTTTGGCAGAGCTTTTTTTCGCTTTCCGGTTGGGCGTGATGTTTCCGTACTGATCCAGTTCCACATTCTCCCAGCCGCCTTTTGTAAATTTATATTCAATGTCTTCGGGAAGATTCTGATCTTCAATATCTATAAAATAGCTGGCAGGGTCAAGTTGCTTAAGCTGAAAACTGTAATCTTTAGGGTTCCAGCTGTTGAAATTTCCGGTGATAAAAACCGGCCTGTCGTCTTTTTCTTCTGTATAAAGTTCAAACCTCATCGTATGTGTTTAATAAATGTTGATGTTAAATTTATAAAAAGATTGTTTTGGAATCATAAAAAATGTGAGGTAAAAAATGATATATTTGATAGATAGACGAAAACCGAAATTCAGTTGATAAATATTTGATGAATTATTAACCGCTGTTGCCGGTATTTTTCGTAGTTTCAGGGAAAATATAAATACAAACTGATCTTGATGAATTCTGTTAAAACCTACACGCTTTTCACCGATCATGATGTGTATCTTTTTAAAGAAGGTAGGCATTATAAGCTGTATGGTAAATTTGGTGCACATTCGGCAGAAAAGGATGGCGTAAAAGGAGTATATTTTTCCGTATGGGCACCTAATGCAAAGAAAGTTTCCGTGATCGGAAATTTCAACAACTGGAATCATAAAGATCATATCCTGTTTCCAAGATGGGACGGATCCGGAATCTGGGAAGGGTTTATTGAAGGATTAACCTGGGGTACCTTATATAAATATGCTATTGAAACACAGGGGGGTGAAATTCTGGAAAAAAGTGATCCCTATGCATTGAGCTGGGAGCAGAATATTCAGGCGGCTTCTCTGGTTTCTACTACATGGTATGAATGGAATGATCAGGAGTGGATGGGGCACCGCTGGGAAAGAAACAGACTGGAAGCTCCTTTATCAGTGTATGAGCTGCATCTGGGTTCGTGGGTAAGAGACGGGGATTATCCTGACCGCTTTCTGAATTACCGGGATATTGCCAAAAAGCTGGTGCCTTATATCAGGGAAATGGGTTTTACTCACGTAGAGTTCATGCCTGTGATGGAATATCCTTATGAGCCCAGCTGGGGATACCAGATTACCGGTTTTTATGCCGCTACCTCACGTTTTGGATCGCCGCAGGATTTGATGTTTCTGATTGATGAGCTTCACAACAATGAAATAGGAGTTATTCTGGATTGGGTTCCGTCTCATTTTCCGGGAGATGCCAATGGTCTTCACCGTTTTGATGGTACTTATCTGTATGAGCATGAAGATCCGAGAAAAGGCTTTCATCCCGATTGGAAATCACATATTTTCAACTATGGGAGAAATGAGGTTAAATCTTTTCTGATTTCAAACGCCATGTTCTGGCTGGATCGTTATCATGCCGACGGATTACGCGTAGATGCGGTGACTTCAATGCTCCATTTGGATTATTCAAGAAATGAAGGAGAATGGGAACCTAATATATATGGAACGAATGTGAACCTTGAAGCCAAAGCTTTTCTGCAGGAATTCAACACTGCTGTTTATAAAGAATTTGGAAATAATATCATCACCATAGCAGAAGAAAGTTCAGATTTTCCTATGCTTACCAAACCTGTCCATGATGGTGGCGTGGGTTTTGGTATGAAATGGATGATGGGCTGGATGCATGATACGCTGGATTATTTTAAAGAAGACTTTGAGAACAGGAAATTCCATCACCATAAGCTGACATTTGCTTCCATGTATATGTATAATGAAAATTATATGATGCCTTTGTCACATGATGAAGTGGTACACGGCAAAGCAAGTCTTATCTATAAAATGAAAGGTGACGAATGGCAGAAATTTGCCAATCTGCGTACCTTATATGTATATATGTATACCCATCCCGGAGCCAAACTGCTTTTTATGGGGGACGAATTCGGGCAGACCAGTGAATGGAATTTTACCAGAAGCCTCGACTGGCATTTGCTGAAATATCCTGTTCACAAAGGAATGCAGGAGCTTGTTAAAGATATGAATCATCTCTACAGATCAGAAACTGCCTTTTATGAAAATCAGTTTGATAGAAACGGTTTTGAGTGGGTGGAAGCGGATGATCTTGAAAATTCAGTATACATTTACCTGAGGAAAGGAAAAAAAAGAGACGATATTATGATGGTGGTGTTAAATCTGGCTCCGAAAGTACTGGATTATAAAATCGGGATTCCTGCAGGAACACACTGGGAAGTGATTTTGAATTCGGATGATGAAAAATACAGCGGCAGCGGGGTAGAGCCTGAAATACTGGATGAGAAGTATGAAGAATGGAGAGGATATACAAAAACAATGACCGTGAAGCTGTCACCATTGGCAGGAATTGTTTTACGTCAGAAGAAAGATAAAAAATATAAATTACACAGAATTAAACATAAGAGATAAAGAATGGTTGTTTATCATTTAAGTACAGAATGCTATCCTGTTGCAAAAGTTGGTGGCCTGGCAGATGTGGTTGGAGCACTTCCAAAATATCAGAATAAAATAGAAGGAGTAGAAGCGAAGGTGGTAATGCCCTGGTACAACAAATCCTTCGTATATGATCATGAATTTAATATGGTTTTTGACGGGTTTATTCATCAGGGAGCCAATATGCTGCAGGTTCAGGTATTGAAAGAAAAGACAAATGTTCTGGGATTTGAGCTGTATATGGTAAGAATTCCAGGATTATTGGACAGGGACAACCCTTATGGCTACCAGGATGAAAGTTTCCAGTTTCTGGCTTTCCAGCATGGGGTATTACACTGGCTGTCTGCAATGAAAATCCGTCCTGATGTACTGCATTGCCATGATTATCATACCGGCCTGGTTCCTTTTATGGTACAAAACTGTTATGAATTTGAATTCTTAAAAGGAGTAAAAACAATAGGAACGATTCATAATGGTGAATATCAGGGCATGATGAGCTGGACAATGGCACAATATATGCCTTCTTTCGATACATACAAATGGGGACTGATGGATTGGAACGGATTGATGAATCCTCTGGCCAGTATGATTAAATGTGCCCATGCTTTTACCACCGTTTCGGAAGGATATCTGGAGGAACTTTTTATAAGCTTCCGCGGGCTCGAAAGCCTGGTTCGTCAGGAATTCGGAAAAGCATACGGAATCATCAATGGAATTGACACGGAAGTCTGGAATCCGGAAACCGATCCGATGCTGGATTTTAACTTTAACAGTGCGAATGCAGTAGCCCAAAAGAAAAAAAATAAAGAAAATCTCTGTAAAGAATATGGATTGAAACCCGAACTTCCCTTATTCGCCTTTATCGGAAGATTCGCTACGGAGAAAGGAGCAGATCTGCTGCCGGATGTGGTATGGCGAAGTATCAAGCAGAGTTATGGTGCTTTAAATATCATGATTCTCGGTTCAGGAAATACCTATATTGAGAATAAACTTAAAGAGTACGATTATACCTATACCAATTTTGCATTGGATCTCGGATATAAAGAATATCTTTCCCATAAGATCTACGCATCGGCAGATTTTCTTCTGATGCCTTCCAGGGTAGAACCATGCGGGCTGAATCAGATGTATTCTATGAGATATGGGACGGTTCCTGTGGTAAGATACACAGGAGGGCTTAGAGATACTGTGGAAGATATTTCAACAGGAGGAGCAGGACTGAATTTTACTTATCCGGGTGTAGATGATGTTGTACATGCCATGAACAGGGCAATGGCGATTTACAATCAAAAAGGCGTTATGGAAGATCTTATCCAGGCCAATATGAATTTTGATTTTGCATGGGAGAAATCTGCAGAAAAATACATAGCTTTATATAATAGCTGATATCGTGAAGATTTTCAGTTTTCTTTCCCTGATAATGCTTATGTTGTTTTCCTGTAAAGAAGACAGAGGAAGTTATCATGGAGGTTATTATTGGATCTATGGCTACGGGCTTCCGGCAATAGAAAGGTATGAAGCAATGGCTGGCATTTCCGAAAAATGGAAAATAAAACATTACTCTCTCGGTGGTTGTCTGGTAGGACCTGACGAGATGAAAAGAATAGATGCCCTTAATAAAAGGACTTATGCTGCAATAGAAAGAAAATATGGAAAAGGCTGGAGAGAACAGTATCGTAAAGATGTCGGTAACTTTGTAATGAAGAGCGCTGATGTAATGGATGTGCTTATTGCAAATCCTACCTTCAGGAATGAGCTTAAAAAATATAATATCGAAATCTATAACCTGGATAAAGAGGTTTCAGTACTGAATGATAAAGATGATTTTCGGGTGACTGTTTATAAAAACGAACTCCAATATGAAAACAAAGAATGCTTTAAAGTAGCAGTAAACACTAAAAACAGAACAGTAAACTTAATAAAATAAAACGCAAGATATTTATGAATCGAAATGTAATCTCTATTGTTTTAGGAGGAGGGAGAGGAACAAGATTATTCCCGTTAACGTATACCAGATCAAAACCGGCTGTTCCTATCGCAGGAAAATACAGACTGGTGGATATTCCTATTTCAAACTGCCTGAACTCAGGACTGAATAAAATTCTGGTGTTAACGCAGTTTAATTCTGCTTCCCTCAATTCGCATATCAAGAATTCTTATCACTTTGATATTTTCAGCAAAGGCTTTGTCGATATTCTTGCAGCCGAACAGAATGTGGAAAATGACAGCTGGTATCAGGGAACTGCTGACGCTGTACGCCAGTCTATGAAGCACCTTGAAAAATATGATTATGACTATATCCTTATTCTTTCAGGAGATCAGCTCTACCAGATGGATTTCAGGGAAATGCTGGATTTCCATATTGAAAACGGAGGAGACCTTACTATTGCTACCATTCCCGTCAATGCAAAAGATGCTACAGGTTTTGGTATCTTAAAGTCCGACGATGAAGGGAATATTACCTCTTTCCATGAAAAGCCCGGTTATGATATGCTGGAAGGCATGAAATCTGAAGTTTCAGATGAGAATAAACATGCAGGAAAAGAGTTCCTTGCTTCTATGGGAATCTATATTTTCACGAAAAATATCCTTAAAAAGATGTTTGAAGAAGGGGCAGGCGATGATTTCGGAAAAGATATCATTCCAAGTTCCATCGGGAAATACAAAACATTAAGCTATCAGTATGAAGGCTACTGGACAGATATCGGAACCATAGAATCTTTCTACGAAGCCAATCTTGACCTTTGTCTTGATTTGCCGCAGTTTAACCTTTTCTCTTCATCACCGATTTATACCAGAGCAAGAATGCTTCCGCCGTCAAAAATCAACGGTTCATATGTAAGTAAAGCTGTTTTTGGAGATGGATGTATCATTATGGCAGATAAAATTGAAAATTCCGTGATCGGAAACAGAACCAGAATTGATAAAGGAAGTACCATCGTGAATTCCTATGTTATGGGAGCTGATTTCTACCAGAATACGACAGAAATTGTCATCAATGACAGAGGAGGACGTCCGAATATGGGAATCGGAAAATACTGCTATATTGAAAAAGCAATCCTTGATAAAAACTGTTATATCGGCGACAATGTTAAAATCATCGGCGGAAAACATATTCCGGATGGAGATTATGGAACTTATTCTGTTCAGGATGGGATTGTAGTCGTGAAGAAAGGCGCTGTTATTGCTCCGGGAACACATATAGGATAACAATGGTGAATAAGAGAGTGCAGGTATAAATTTCTCTTATTAAATCATACACCTTATAATAAGTAAATGAAAAAAGAAACCTAAACAGGTTTCTTTTTTTGTTTATCATGATTTTATTTAGAAAATAAGGTCAATGAATACTCCAGTTCCGGATCTTTGTGTTCTTTTAATGACTGTAAGAAAAATTGGGTGTTCACCGTATGATCAGGAATTACACCCTTACAGTTAGTAACGGTCTCCTTATCATCACTGTTGAAAAATATTTCCGTTCTGGGAATAGAAATAGTGGACTTGGTATGAGGAAGTCTGTACGTAAGAAACCATGCTGCAGTCGTAAAATTGCTGCAGGATCCCGTTTCCTTTCCTACAATTGCACCTCTTTTTTCACTTTGAAATAGAGAGGCAAAATAGGTGGCCGCAGAAAAAGTACGGTTGTTGATCAATAATACAGTTTTTCCGTCAAAAAATGCGCCGTCTCTGGGATAGCTTTTTATATACGTATTATCCAGTCTTGAGTTTCCAAAATAATAATCTCCTTTTTCTGCTTTGTCAAACCGCTGTCTCATGAAATTATTCTGGTCGGCAATATCCTTATCAGAATAATAACGGTTGGTCTGGGGATCTACCAGATAATCGTTGTAATTGATGTCAACAACCTTAGTCCCGTATTTGTATTCATTATTGAATGTTTTATCTTTAGCAATGAAAGAATAAAGCAGAGGAACATTACTGATGGCTCCTCCCGCGTTGTTCCGGATATCCAGAATAAGTTTTTTAATTTTCAGATCTTTTATTTCCTGGAAATATTTCTTTAACCTTTCATAAAAAAAGCTTTCATCATAAGAAAACGATTTCACAGATAAATAGTAAGTATCAGAATCAATTGGATAACCATAAATTCCAGCGTTTTCTGAAATCAGATCAACAGGCAATACAGAATGCCTGCTTTCATAATAGAATCTTGGATATCTAATACCTTTCACTTTCATGGTTTTCTGTTCCCCGCCGGATGTTTTGTATCGTAAGGAGAAATCATTCGTACGGGTTTTTAAAATAAACGGAATATAAAAAGACACATCTATATCTTCCACTTTGATATTTCCGTCTGCGGCTTTAGGAACGGCCTGTAAAAGTTCTTGAGAACTTATACCATTAATTTCCATAATCTCACTGCCTACTTCAATAGCGTAAGGATTTGAACCGTTCACAAACAGCTGTCCATTCTGTACATAAGTCTGCAAAGGGAAAAAATGGAGAGAACTTAAAATATTTTCAAAATAATTGGAATCTGCACTGAAGGAACTGTGTCCGTCCCCAATGATTCTTGTAGGATTGTTCATAAGCAGGCTGATATAGCCTGGATTTTTTTTAACAATATTACGGAGAGAATCTATTTTTTTGGCAATAATTTCCTTGCTGTGGAATCTGTAAGGATTTGGGTGCTGCTTCTGAATGATGTCAACTGCAATATCAAAGTCTTTCAGGTATCCATCCTGTGGAATTTCAGAAATTGAATATTGGGAAAATACAACTGATGATAACAAAACCAATGGAAATGTACATAACTTCTTCATAAAAATAAAATTAGGTCGTTCCAAAAAACAATATGCATACCATACATACCACAGATTATTTGATATTAATCATTAAATCAATATTTTTTAATACATTATTTTTTTCAAAACAATCTGTATATTGTTCACTCTTTTTATTTGTATTATTTTTGTGCGATGCGTATTTTTAAAATCTTAGCGGTAATTATTATCCTTTTGGGAGGAGCTTATGCTGCTTCCATGTATTATTTTGTGGACGAAAGTAAAAACTTCACGATTGAAAAAGAGATTGATTATCCTGTGGATAAGGTTTTTGCCCAGTTTAATAACCTTCAGAATTTTACAAGATGGAATAATTTTTTTACCAGCTCACCCTCTATAGATATTGATTATTATACGCCATACGAAGGACAGGGAAGTGCCATCAGCTATGTTGACCCTAAAAATGATACTGACGGAGAAATGTTCATCAGATATGAGAACCTTAATAAAACCCTGAAATATCAGCTTTTTGAGGATGAAAATGAAAATCCGACGCTGGTTGATGTTAAATTTAAGCCCGTTTCTGCAGAAAAAACAAAAATTATCTGGTACGTACATACCCCGAAACTGCCTGTCTGGAAAAGAGTGGAAAACTTCTGGACGGAGGACCGTTTTGCTGAAAATATCAACAAAAGTATGGTGAATCTTAAAAACTCTTTAGGGAATAAAGTGGAAAAAGACAACCAGATGGCAGCAATAAAATACGACAGTTTAATGGTGGAAAATGAAGAAAGCAAATTGTTGCTGGGGATTAATGTGAGTACTTCAAATAAGAAAGACGCGCTTTACAAAAATATCGTGATGAACTATAATAAAGTTTATAATTTCGTAACGATGGACCTTGGAAAAAGAGATGATGAATTCGGATATCCGATCCTGATCACTGATGCGGATAATTTCAAAGACAAAGAGGTTTCTTATTTCCTAGGAATTCCGCTTTCTAAGAAAATCGGAGTATCTGACAATAACTTCAATTTTAGGACCGTAAATCCGTCGCAAAATTATGTAATTTACTACAAAGGGAACTACGAGGGGCGAATTCGGGCAATTCAACAGCTCATTCAGAAAGCCAAAAAAGACGAGATGCGCTTCGGAGATATCTGCCAGACCTTTATTGAACGTCCGATGGATGGACAAGAGGTGAACGTTAAGCTCTCATTATCAGTATATAAGTAATTTATTTTTTCTTAAGTTTTTTTAACGGTTTCAGACTGTTCTAAGTCGGTTTTTTTTATTAAATTTGAAGATTAATTCTACAAATAAATTTTAATAAATAGATAAACTGTAATAATGGACAGATTTTCATTCCTAAACGCAGCTCATTCTCAGTTAATTGAGGATTTATACCAACAGTACTTAAAATTCCCGGACTCCCTAGAACCATCATGGAAAGCTTTCTTTCAAGGCTTCGATTTCGCTTTGGAGAACTACGGAGATGACGATAACACTCAATTTATTCAGGCTTCGGCCAGCGCTGCTCCGGCAGTACAACAACAGATTTCTCAGGCAGTATCCAACGGAGAAGTTCCTGAGCATATCAAGAAAGAATTTAAAGTAGTAAACCTTATTGAGGCTTACAGAACGAGAGGACACCTTTTTACAAAAACTAACCCGGTTAGAGAAAGAAGACACTATACCCCTACTTTAGACATCGAAAATTTCGGTCTTTCTAAAGAAGATTTAAATACAAAATTCAACTGTGCTGTAGAAACAGGAATGAAAGAACCGTCAACTCTGGCAGATTTGATCAAGCACCTTGAAAACATCTACTGTGATTCGATCGGAGTAGAATACATGCACATCAATAACGTTGAAGAAAAAGATTTCATCAAAAGATGGCTTCAGGTCAATGAAAATCATCCAAACCTTTCTGCAAACGAAAAAACAGAAATCTTATTAAAATTAAATCAGGCGGTAGCTTTTGAAAACTACCTTCACACAAAATTTGTAGGACAAAAAAGATTCTCGTTAGAAGGAGGTGAAACATTAATCCCTGCTTTGGACCAGCTGATCTCAAGATCTTCTCAGTTAGGAGTAGATGAAGTGGTGTTGGGTATGGCTCACAGAGGAAGACTGAATGTTCTTACCAATATTTTCGGAAAATCTTACAAGCAGATCTTCTCAGAATTTGAAGGGAAAGAATTCGAAGAAGATGTATTCTCCGGTGACGTTAAATATCACTTGGGATCATCTAAAAAGATCAAAACAGCTTCCGGAGAAGAAGTATGTATCAACCTTACTCCGAACCCGTCTCACCTTGAAACGGTTGCTGCCCTTGTAGAAGGTATCTGCCGTGCAAAAGTAGATGATAAATACAAAGATTACTCTAAAGTATTGCCAATCATCATCCACGGTGACGGTGCTATTGCAGGACAAGGGATTGCTTACGAAGTTGCTCAGATGATGACTCTTGAAGGGTACAGAACAGGAGGTACTGTTCATATCGTTGTTAATAACCAGGTTTCATTTACAACCAACTATATGGACGCAAGATCTTCAACATACTGTACAGACATTGCGAAAGTTACAGAATCTCCTGTAATGCACGTAAATGCTGATGATGCTGAAGCGGTTGTTCATGCGATCCATTTTGCTGCTGATTTCAGAGCGAAATTCGGTAAAGATGTTTATATCGACCTTTTAGGATACAGAAAATATGGTCACAACGAAGGGGATGAGCCAAGATTCACTCAGCCTAACTTATATAAAACGATCTCAAAACACCCGAATCCAAGAGAAATTTATAAAGACAAATTACTGAAAGACAGTGTTACTTCCAACGATGTGATCGCTAAAATGGAAACGGAATTCAAGGCTCTTTTAGATAAAGATTTTGATGCTTCCAAAGAGATTGAGAAAAACGTTATGGACGTGTTCATGGCTGAAGATTGGGTAAACTATCCGATTGGAAAAAGAGGAGCCGTTCAGTTGCCGGTAGATACAAAATATGACCTGGCAAAGCTGAAAGAACTGGCAATTAAAATGTCAACACTTCCGGCAGACAAAAAGTTCATCAATAAAATTACAAGGCTTTTCGAAAACCGTATCAAAGCTATTGAAGGAAATTCATTAGACTGGGCGTTAGGAGAGTGGTTAGCTTATGCAACACTTCTTGTAGAAGGTCACAATGTAAGAATCTCAGGAGAAGATGTGGAAAGAGGTACGTTCTCTCACAGACACGCTGTAGTAAAAACTGAAGATACAGAAGAAGAATATATCCCGTTAAGACATGTATCTGAAAACAGATTTGATGTATTTAACTCTCACCTTTCAGAATATGGTGTTTTAGGTTTCGACTACGGATATGCAATGGCATCTCCAAATACATTAACCATCTGGGAAGCTCAGTTCGGGGATTTCGTGAACGGTGCCCAGATTATTGTAGACCAGTATCTGGCCGCTGCGGAAGAAAAATGGAAAATCCAGGACGGATTGGTAATGTTATTGCCTCACGGTTCAGAAGGACAGGGAGCCGAGCACTCTTCAGCAAGATTGGAGAGATTCCTTACCCTTTGTGCTAATGAGAACATGGTGGTAGCCAATATTACTTCACCTGCCAACTACTTCCACTTATTGAGAAGACAGTTGAAATGGTCTTTCAGAAAACCATTGGTAGTAATGAGCCCTAAATCTCTGTTGAGACATCCTAAAGTGGTTTCTCCGCTTGAAGATTTTGCAAACGGTGCATTCCAGCCGGTATTAGATGACCCGACTGCAGATCCTAAAAAAGTAGAAAAATTAGTTCTTTGTTCAGGTAAACTGTACTTCGAATTATTAGCGAAGAAAGAAGAGCTGAACTGTGAAAATATTGCATTGGTAAGATTCGAACAGTTATATCCGCTTCAGACAGATGCTATTGAAGCCATCTTCAGCAAATATGAAAACAGAAAACAATTGGTGTGGGCTCAGGAAGAACCTGAAAACATGGGGGCATGGTCTTATATCCTGAGAAACTTCAGAGATACGGGAATCCAGGTAGTTGCTCCGGTACCAAGCGGTGCACCAGCTCCAGGTAGCCACAAAATGTTTGAGAAAAACCAAAATGCAGTGATCAACAGAGTTTTCGACAGAGACGATGCTCCTGCAAAAAGACCAGTAACAGCTTAATTTAAAATAATAATCAATTAAAAAATAAAAAATACTCGATATGTCAGTTTTAGAAATGAAAGTTCCTTCACCGGGCGAATCAATTACAGAAGTTGAAATTGCAACTTGGCTTGTAAAAGATGGTGATTATGTAGAAAAAGATCAACCTATCGCCGAAGTGGATTCAGATAAAGCAACTCTTGAATTGCCTGCAGAACAAAGTGGTGTAATCACTTTAAAAGCAGAAGAAGGTGATGTAGTACAAGTAGGTCAGGTAGTTTGTTTAATTGATATGGATGCTAAAAAGCCGGAAGGTGCTGCACCTGCTGCTGAAGCACCAAAACAGGAAGAGGCTCCGAAAGCTGCTGAACCTGCTAAACAGGAAGCTCCAAAACCTGCTGCTCCGGTAGCTGCACCACAAACTTACGCAACAGGAGCTCCATCTCCGGCTGCTAAAAAAATCCTTGACGAAAAAGGAATGGATGCTGCACAGGTTTCAGGAACAGGAAGAGACGGAAGAATTACTAAAACTGATGCTGAATTAGCGGCAGTACCTGCATTAGGAGGTAGCCCTCTTACTGCAACAGGTTCAAGATCTACTACCACAACTAAACTTTCAGTTTTAAGAAGAAAAATCGCTCAGAGATTAGTTTCTGTGAAGAATGAAACAGCGATGTTAACTACTTTCAATGAAGTTGACATGTCTGAAATCTTCAGATTAAGAAAACAATATAAAGAAGAATTTGCTCAAAAACACGGCGTTGGACTTGGTTTCATGTCCTTCTTCACAAAGGCTGTTACAAGAGCATTACAAATGTATCCGGATGTAAATGCATCTATTGATGGTGATTTCAAAGTAAACTATGATTTCTGTGATATTTCAATTGCAGTTTCAGGTCCTAAAGGATTAATGGTTCCTGTATTGAGAAATGCAGAAAACATGTCTTTCAGCGCTGTAGAAGCAAACATCAAAGATCTTGCTACAAAAGTAAGAGACGGTAAAATTACTGTTGATGAAATGACTGGTGGTACTTTCACGATTACAAACGGTGGTACTTTCGGATCTATGATGTCTACACCAATCATTAACCCTCCGCAATCTGCAATCCTTGGAATGCACAATATCATCCAGAGACCGGTTGCTGTTGACGGGCAGGTAGTAATCAGACCAATGATGTATGTAGCCATGTCTTATGACCACAGAATTATCGACGGAAAAGAGTCTGTAGGATTCCTTGTAGCGGTAAAAGAAGCGATCGACAATCCTGTTGGAATCTTAATGGGAGGTGACGAAAGAAAAGGTCTTGGATTATAGTTTTAACAGAATTATAACATAAATATACAATCTCGCCTAAAAAAGGCGAGATTTTTGTATCTATTAAGAAAATGCTACAATGATGTTTTCAAAAATGACTTCCAATATCAAAGTTTCAGTAATACCTGAATATGATAGTAAAAACAGTTATCCATCCGAAAACCGTTACGTTTTTAAATACAGTATCACGATAGAAAATGACGGAAGCTTTCCTATCAAAGTGCTGAAAAGAAAATGGTTGATTTTTGATGTAGGATTTGGATATACAGAAATTATAGGAGATGGGGTAATCGGCCTTACTCCTGAGATAGGAACCAGCGAAAATTTCGCTTATTTTTCCAATGTAATGCTTCGTTCCGGAGTAGGCAATATGAGCGGGAAATACCTGGTTAAAAACATGGAGACACAGGAAACTTTTGAGATTGATATTCCAAAATTCAATCTGCTGTCTGAAGTGTTGAGTAATTAATGATTTATCAATTGCAGGCTTAGAACCCGGGTTCAGTAGTCTGTAATATTAAAGTCTTTTGATCTTTGCTTTCATATAATCATGTACTTCATCATTACTGGTGAGGAAGAGTTTTTCAAATGCCAGCAAAGAAATTTTAGCACATACTTCGGCATCAGCTCCTGCTCTGTGGTGGGTAAAATCAATCTTATGATATTCAGCTAAAGGTTTCAGTCCGTATTTCGGGAGATAATTCCATGATTTTTTGGCAAGCTGGATACTGCACAAATAATTCAGTTTAGGGGTAAACATTCCGTAATGTTCCAGACAGCCTCTTAAAACAGAAGCATCAAAACCTGCATTATGAGCAATCATAAGACTTCCGTACATCATATCCTGAGCCTCATACCATATTTCATCAAAAGTCGGAGCGTCTTTCACATCTTCCGGCTGAATTCCATGCACTGCAATATTGAATTTACTGAAATAAGGAAAGCTTGGCGGTTTAATCAGCCATGTTTTCGTTTCAACAATCCTGGAGTCCTGTACCACGCAAATCCCCATCTCACAAGCTGAACTTTTCTCGTGAGTGGCCGTTTCAAAATCTATAGCACAGAAATCCATTGTTTTAAATTATAATTTGTTGATCGTTGCTAGCTGTTTTTTGTTGCTGGTTTTATAGTTTAATGTTCAAGGTTTTGGGTTTGAAGTTTAAGGGTAATTGAAGTTATGAATTTTTATCATATAAACTTTAGTTCATAAGAAATGGTAATTTTCCCCAACCCTGTAACCTGCAACCTGTAACCTATCATCTGCCCTCTATCACCTCCTTCCTAAAAAGTGCTTAAAAATAAGCCATTTTGATTGATAGAAATTCTTCTTCTGATGCCTTTGACGAAGTTTCCAGGTTCCGGAAAGTTGGGAGTAAAAACCAAAATGAGCTCTTAAGACAGCCCAAAGATGTGGAAAGCCCTGTTTTAATCCAAAATAAATTCCTGCAATACCATCCAGACATAATCTGAAAAATATCAGGAAGATCAATTGAGGAAAAGGAAGATTTTTAAACATCATAGAAAGGTTATTCCTCATGTTTAAATAAGTCTTCTGTGCACTCTGCTTGTTGAGCGTTCCACCACCTACATGGTAAACTTTGGATTTCCCGGTATAATAAATCTTTTTTCCTGAATTGATCAATCTCCAGCAAAGATCAATTTCTTCCTGATGGGCAAAAAATCTCGCATCAAAACCGCTCTGTTCCCAGAAATCTTCTGAACGTATAAAAAAGCAGCATCCTGAAGCCCAGAAAATCTCTGCTTCATCATTGTATTGTCCTTTATCCTCCTCAAGATCATCGAAAACCCTGCCCCTGCAATACGGATACCCTAGGTTATCTATCAATCCGCCTGCAGCCCCTGCAAATTCGAAATAACTTCTATTGTGATAGGATAAAATTTTGGGCTGTACAGCTGAAATAGAAGGGGTGTTTTCCAATAATTCCAACACAGGTTCTGTCCAGTTCTCGGTAACCTCCACATCAGAATTAAGAAGACAGTAATATTCGTTTTTGATGGCTTTCAACCCTTCATTATAACCGCCTGCAAAACCATAATTTTTATCGTTTTTAACAATCTGTACTGTGGGGAAATTCTTTTCTAGAAATTCAATTGAATCATCCGTAGAAAGATTGTCTATCACATAAATATCGGCATTCTGAGAAAATTGAACTACTCCAGGAAGAAATTGTTCAAGCCAATTCCTGCCGTTCCAGTTTAAGATGGCAACTGCCAGTTTTTTCTGCATGTCAATCTATTTTTTTTCAGAATCAAAATTTTTGATAGAGTCCTGATATTTCCATTTTCTGTGTGACCAAAGATAATTGTCCGGATGTTTGTGCAATGTGTTTTCCAGCAATTTATGGAACTTTCTAACCACTTCATTTTCTGTAAACTTTTCCCCATCCGGGTATATTCTGTGATAATTAACCTGATAATAACCACGCTTTACCTTTTTCATTTCACAATAGATGAAAACAAGGTCCATTCTTGTGGCAAGCTTGTCATAGCCTATGAAAGCAGGAGTACGCTGATTCAAAAACTCTAATCCATACGTAATATGAGCGTGATGGGGGGTTTGATCAGCCACAAACATATATGCAGAATCTCCGTTGTTTTTAGATCTGAAAATATTAAGAATCACTTCATTGGCTTCCAGTGCTTCATTTCCGAATTTATTCCGGACTTTTTTCATCTGGTTTTCCCAGAAGTCACTGTTTACTTTTCTGTATACAGGGTGGCAGTGAGCCTGGGGGATAATTTTCGCCAGTGCATTAATCCATTCCCAATTGAAAACATGGCCTGCCAGTAAAATGATATTTTTACCCTCCTCTTTGGCTTCGTGAAATAAATGCTGGTTGATATGCTGCATTCTCACTCTGGATTCTGTTTCCGAAATGCTGAATGATTTAATGGTTTCTACCAGATAATCAGAAAAATTGAGGTAGAATTTTTTCCGGATCTCCTTGATTTCTTCTTCAGACTTATCAGGGAAAGACTTTTTCAGGTTTTGTGTAATAACCTCTTTTCTGTATCCAACTATATGATAGTTCAGGAAAAAGATGACGTCCGAAAAAATATATAATATTTTAAGCGGAAGCTTGGAAATCAGATATAATATTTTGATCAGAAAATTCATAAAACACGCAAATTTAGTGATAATAAAATTATGGTTCTATTTTTGCAGGGGGATATGTAGTATTTTTTTATTTTTATGCTATGAAAAAATTGACATTGTTAGCTTTTATGGGATTAAGTGCAGTAGCTTTTTCACAAAATATAAAGAGCGAACCTGATAACGGAAAAGAAAAAACAGCTTTAATAGTACCTGCCGATCAGGCAGAACTTGAAGCTAAGAAAAAAGCGGCTGAAGAAAAGGCAAAGCTGCCTAAGCCTTATGATCCGAAGGCTGATGCTCAGGCGGATATTAATAAATTAGTTGCTCAGGCTAAAAAAGAAGGTAAAAATATTATGATACAGGCTGGTGGTAACTGGTGTATCTGGTGTCTTCGTTTTAATAATTTTGTGCAGACAACTCCTGAACTGAAGGAAATTGTAGATAAAAACTATTTATACTATCACCTGAATTATTCTCCTGATAATAAGAATGAGAAAGTTTTTGCTCAATATGGAAATCCGGGTGAGAAATTTGGATATCCTGTATTTATTATTTTAGATAAAAATGGAAAAATGATCAAAGTTCAACAAAGTGATGTATTAGAAGAAGGAAAAGGATATAGTAAAGATAAAGTAAAAGAATTCTTTAATATGTGGATTCCAAAAGGATAAATAAAAAAGCTGCTAACAAGCAGCTTTTTTATTTAGAATTTTAAAAGTTTTCTAATCCAGATTAATTTTTTTTCTGAATAGGGCGGATATTTGATATTTGGTTCACCCCATGTGGATTTTTCAAGAATGGCTTTTTGATGTGAAAACGTTTCAAAACCATACTTCCCGTGGTAATTTCCTATACCGGAACTTCCTACGCCTCCGAATGGCAGATTATCATTGCTCAGATGCATCACAGTATCATTGATACAACCTCCTCCGAAAGAAAGTTTCCGTGTAAAGATTTCTTTTTCTTCAGAATTATTGGTGAAAAGATAGGCTGCCAATGGCTTTTCAAGCTCTGAAATAGTGCTCAGAACTGCATTATAGCTTTGAAAACTGATGACCGGCAGAAGGGGACCGAAAATTTCTTCCTGCATGATGTCATCATTCCAGTCGATATGATTCAGAATAGTAGGTTCGATGTATAATTTTTCTTCATCAGAATTTCCTCCGTAATAGATTTTTTCTTTATCAATAAGGCGTATAAGGCGCCGGAAATTTCTTTGGTTAATAATTCTTGTGTATTGTTCGGAATCCGGTTCATATTGAAACTCTTTGATATATTTCCTGAGCATTTCCAGAAACTGTTCCTGAATGGTTTCTTCTATCAGCAGGTAATCCGGAGCTACACAGGTTTGACCGGCATTTAGGAACTTTCCCCATACGATTCTTTTGGCTGCTGTTTCCAGATCGGCATCTTTGGTAACAATGACCGGAGATTTTCCGCCCAATTCAAGCGTTACAGGAGTAAGATGTTCTGCCGCTGCTTTATAGATAATCTTTCCGACTTTCGTGCTTCCGGTGAAAAATATTTTGTCAAATTTTAATGTTAAAAGAGCTGTCGTTTCTTCAATACCTCCTTCGTACACATAAAGATATTCAGAAGGGAAGTTTTCATTGATGAGTGAAGCCATTGCTTTCATTGTATTTTCAGCAATTTCACTGGGTTTAAGGATACAGCAGTTTCCGGCTGCCATTGCAGCAATAACGGGAGAAAGAGATAGCTGATAAGGATAATTCCACGCTCCGATTACCAGCACACAGCCAAGCGGGTCCTTATAAATTTTACTGTTTCCGAGCTGATTCACAAGGTTGGTCCTAACTTTTTGGGGTTTTGAAAGAGCTTTTAAATTACTGATATAATAATCAATATCATTCAGGATGAAAGATAATTCTGTAGTGAACGTATCAAATTTAGATTTGCCAAAATCCTTGTTAATAGCTTCACAGAGCATATTCTCATTTGAGATGATAAGTTTTTTAAGCTTTTCGAGGTACATTTCCCGGAAGGCAAGCCCCTTGGTTTGCTGTGTTTTAAAAAAATCTCTCTGACTCAGTAAAATTTTTTCAATTTCCATTCTTAAGCTTTTTATTAATTGCTGGTTGAAAAGCAACAATAAACCGGCCAAAATGCATAGGCCGGGAAATTACTCTTGGTTGTTTGAAGAACGATGGTTAATTGATAAGAATTTATCATCTTTAGCTTAATTAAAAAGCCTTTATTAATCTAAATCTCACGCAAAGTTTGCAAAGGATTTGATTAAAAATAAATTATGATCTTTCAATTTTCCGTCTCTTCCCTTTACATAATATTCCGTACTGCTATTCTTACCGGATGGTAAAGCAATAAACCAATTGCAGTAACAAGGGCCAGCCAGAACAGTCCTGTGAAAATTTCCATATTGGAAAGGAGGATGGATTGAGCTGTTATTTTAGCTTTAAAAGCCCCGGCTGTTACAGAAAGAGAATCATTCACCGGAAGCCTGGAAACCGCATTTCCGAAAATCTGGTTCCACTGGCTGTAAAAAACGGGATTGGTATCTGTAAGATGAGCACTGAGTGCGTCAGAATGTTTTAACGTTAAAAATAACATCAGGTTCTGCATCAGCGCATATCCGATAGCGGTGGTCCAGAAGCGGGTTGTTGTCCCCAACGCTGTAGCATTGGAAACATATTCTTCCTTAGTTCCTGAAATCAAAAAGAAAACAAGTGGCGTAAATAATAATCCCTGAGCTGTTCCCTGCAGGAATAGGGGCGGACAGATCGTGGAAAGAGTAGTGTCAGGATAAAAAGTATAGGTAAACCATGCACAGTCAATGGCCAGCAGAAGAAATCCTGTAAAGAAAACAATTCTTGAAGATACTCCGCGAACCAGACAAATCCCCGATAATATGATTCCCAGAAGTGTACCGGCAACATTCCAGTATTGAATGTTCACAATATAGTCCCAGGGCCATTTCCATACGGTAGCCATAATGCTGTAAACATTATTCAGTCCCGAACGGATCAGGTAAAAAATAAAAAACAGGACCATTCCGGCAATGACGTTTTTGGAACTGAAAACTTCAAAATGGAACAGAGGTCTTCTGGAGTTTCTCTGTTTAAGCATAAATAATCCGCCTGAAAGGAGAAATATAAAGAGACACATCATAATGGTATCGGATTCAAACCACATAAGCCTTTTACCATAGATAATTGCATAACCGCCTGCCTGCAGAGAAACCCAAAGCAAAAACCAGCTGGTAATATCCAACTGATACAAAGGCTTTTTAGGAAAGAATCTGTTTTTGTTGAACAGTGCAATACCAATAATCAGTACAAATACATGAAAGTAGACCATCATCAGGATCATATGCCGGAAATCATAATTCTCAATACTTGATTTCAGCAGGGAAGTGGTGATGGTTCCTCCCGTCAGCATAATCGTATACATAAAGAGATAAGCTAAAACTTTGGCGTGTTTTGTTTTTAATTCTGCAATGATTAAAGGAAGGAAAATAGCACCTTCCAGCAGCCCGAAAATACCTTCCAGAAATCTGATTACCAAAATAACATGATAGTCATGGGTTACTGACAGAACATAAAGAATGATCACGGAAATGGAAGCCATCAGCAGCACATAATATTTCACGCTGAAATAAGCCATAAACCGTTGTAAAACTAAAAGGGTAACCACGAATGTCCCATACATCAAAATCATTAAATACTGGATGTCATCTGAATCTACATCCATAAAAGAAGATGTGAAGGCGCTGTTCGAATGTAAAAGCGACAACAACATCAGGTGGGGAAACAATGCCAATATGAGAAGAGGCAGCTTCAGCCATTGTGGTACCCATTTATGATAAACTGAATTGTGTTGCATAATTTTTTTAAAACAAAAGGGCAAAAAGCGAAAAACATGAATTGCAAAATTGCGGTTGAATGTAATCAGGACCATCAATGATTTTGCTCTGCCTTGTTAATTGTTTAGTCTGTTTAAAAAATGCGAAAAGACAAAAGGGCAAGGTGTAAAGTAAAAGGTAAAATGGCAAATATGCTTAAGAAAAAATTCACAGATTCGCTATTTGCAGTTCTGCCTTTTCGCAAAAAATAATGTAATTGTAAAGTCTGAAATGTGGTAATGTTAAAATGATGTTGTACTCTAAATACTCTAACACCCTAACACTCACACTCACATCTTCTTCGCGCTCACCAGAACATTCATTCCGGAAAGCAGCTTTTCGTTGTCTTTGTTGTTATCAAGGATAATTTTTACCGGAAATCTCTGTTCAATTTTTACAAAGTTTCCGGTTGCATTATCCGGTTTTACCAAGGAAAACTGAGAACCTGAAGCTGGAGACACGGAAAGTATTTTTCCTTTAAATTCAACATCAGGATAAGCGTCTGCTGTAATAGTCACTTCCTGACTCTGGTCAATCTGTCCAAGCTGTGTTTCTTTATAATTGGCTATGATCCATTTCTCCTTGCTTACAATCTGGACCAAAGCCTGACCTTCTTTAATCAGTTGACCTTCCTGAATGGTTTTCTTTCCCACCCATCCGTCATAAGGAGCTGTAATCACCGTATAGGAAAGGTATAGCTTAGCATTATTAAGGCTTGCAGAACTCTGCTGGATCTGGCTTTTAACTGGAGCAACCTTTGTCTGTTGTTCACTGGCTCCGGCTCTTACTGCATTTTTTTGCTGTTCCAATGCCAGAAGATTGGCTTTTGACTGTTCATAGGAAGCTTTTACATTTTCAAATTCCTGTTCCGTTGCTGCGTCTTCTGCCAGAAGGTTTTTATATCTTTTATAATCCTGTTCCGTTCTCCATATATCAATTTTTGCAGACGCAATTTTAGCATCAATGATCTTTGTATCGCTTTCTCTGGTATTGACTCCGCTTTCAATAGTGCTGATGGTTGCTGTATTGGCATGAAGGCTGGCTTCTGCCATCTGTACCTGGTTCAGGAACTCCCTGTTGTCTATGATGATTAAAGTGTCACCCTTATGGACAAACTGGTTTTCATTAAACTTTATTGTTTTGATAAACCCTGATACTTTGCTGGAAACAGGAGTAATATATTGCTCGATCTGCGCATCATTTGTAGTAACATTTTTTCTTGAAAAAAGATAAAAGCTGACCATCCCTGTAATTCCGCTGATAATCAGGATCCAGGCCAGTAAAGTAATGGACTTGTTAATTCTTTTTTCTTTTTGTGTCAGTTGTTTCTGTGCCATAGTTTTTATAAGTTTCCAATCGTATATTGGAGTTGGTAATATTTAAGTTGTCGGTTTATTTTTACGGAAATAAGATTAGATTCAGCTTCCAGATAAGCATTGTCCGCATCTATCAGTTCGGTGATAAGACTAAGCTTATTGGCGTATTTTGTTCTTACAATACGGTAGTTTTCTTTGGCCTGCTGAATGGCTTCTTCAGCAATTTTAACTTTCTGGTCCGTTTCTTCAAACTTTTTATACGCTTCGTATACATTGTGTCTGATGTTCTCTTCATTTTCCTCGATCTGAAGTTTGGCAAGATCAATATTTTCTCTGGCTTCCTGCATTTTATACTTATTCTTGTACAGGCTTTCAATAGGATAGGTAAGATTTACCCCAACCATTCCCAAACGGTAAGCATAGGGTTCAGGTGGGAAGAACATCATATTCGGATATTTTAAAAAATATTCTCCGCCAGCGGTGATTTTAGGTAAATAATTAGCTTTGGTAATTTTCTGATCCAGTTCCTTCAGTGAAAGATTTTTATGGGTAATTTCAACAGATTCATTTTTGCTCAATGCGGTTTCAGTGAGTTCATCAACATAAGGAATTGAAGCATTATCTGAAATCAGATCTTCTGTATCAGCGTGCATTTCCTGGCTTTCCGGAAGAGAAAGAATTGTTTTTAGTTTGTGTTCTGCAATCTGAATATCATTATCCAGTTCCGTCCAACTCATTGTATGATTGGAAAGCTGCAGTGAAGTTCTTAAAACCTCATTTACTGTCACAACGCCATTAGCTTTCAAAGCTTTTACCTGTCTGATGTTAACGGAATCTTCTTTCATTTTATCATTAATAAGACTTTGCTGCTCCTTTAAATGATGAATCTGCAGGAAAGCAGTAATGATTTCCATTTTAAGCTGTCTTTCATCAAGATGGGTTTTCAAAGCTGAAATTTCAGTATCAATACCCGCTTTCTTTTCTGTGTTCTTGATTTTGCCACCCATATATACAGGAATAGAAGCAGATAATGTAAAGTCGTACATACCATTGATGACATCATATTGGGTTGCTTTGTTAAATACGCCATTCTGATGCTGGAACAGGTTGGTAACCTGATTGTAGCTGGTGTGAAACTCAATATCCGGAAGTTTCTCCATTTTGAGATCTTTCTCTTTGGTCACGGACATTTCCTGTTTCAGATGACTGATCTGTATATTTTTATTGTTTTTCAAACCAATTTCTATAGCTTGCTGTAAGCCAAGATTCTGGTAGTCTATCATCTGTGATTGTAAAAAACTGCTCAATAATAAGCACAACGCTATGCACAGATACCGGCATGCGTTAAATATGATATTCATAAATTAATTAAAGGATTTTTGCTGAAAATGATTTTGATGCAGCAAAGTTACGACGTCATGCATAGTACCCGATTTGTGAAAACAGAAAAAGATTTGCTCATTTGAGCCAAATTGAAAATTCTTCCATACCTTTATGCTATGAACGACAGTCATTTTAAAGCGGTAGAAGAGGATGATGCGGAATTTTATGTCTATCACGTCCTCACAGGTAACGTAACCACGGAGATTCATTATCACAGTTCTGCACAATTGGTTTATGCAGAAGGCGGTATTGTGCATGTTTTTACTGATCAGAAGCACTGGTACCTTCCTGCCAGATGTTTTATGTGGATTCCTGCCGGAACTCCCCATTATATTTTCTCTACCAGTCCCAAGGTGGATTTATATAATTTTTATTTCAAAAAAGAAGAAAATGAAAGTGGCTTTTTTGATGAAATCAATATTTATTCTGTCAATAATCTCCTTCGCGAGATGATTTTCTACACTAAAGACTGGGATGGGAAAATCACAAAGAATGATCACTCTAAATATTATTTTCTCAAAGCACTCAAAGGAGTTTTACAGGAAAAAAAGCACAAGCATCTGGCGTTTCCCATACAACATCCTTTCCCCAAAGATGAAACACTCCTGAAGGTTGCAAGATACATTCATGCTAACCTTGAAAAGCCCCTTACGATTGAATCTACGGCTAAAGAATTCGGAATGAGCACAAGAACCCTTTCAAGGAAATTTAAAGAGATTCTGGGCATGAATTACGTTCGCTTTCTACGCGCATTACGAATTACCCGTTCCCTTGAACTGATGCTGGAAGGAAAATATAATATGTACGAAATTGCTATGATGGTAGGCTACAACAGCCTGTCGTCATTCAGTAATATTTTCAAGAAAGTTATTGGTATTGCTCCTACGGAATATCAGCATAAACTGAGAGGGGATAAGTAGAGTGGGAGCGTTGGAGGGTTTGAGATCCTGTGATATGGATTCGTTTATAGTGCAGGAAAAATTCCTTACCTGTTTTTTACATGTAAGGTTGTGACACCGTTAATTTAACGAGTAATATCAGTTAAGATTTCCTGAATTCCCCTCCCTGAAGGGGTGGATTTTTGCAAAGCAAAAAGACGGGGTAGTTAAGAATCGCCCAATCAATAATTATCGTACAAATAAAAAAACCACCTCAATAAATTGAAGTGGTTTATATTGTGAGAAATTCTCAGTCGCTTATTAAGCTTCTTCAGTTTTAGCTTCTTCTTTTTTAGGAGCTGCCTCAACCGGAGCATCAGATACGATATCAAACTCGTAGTTGTACTCAACATTTCTGTGAAGTCTGATAAGAGCTGCGAATTTACCAGTTCTCTTAATCGTGTTACCAGGAATTTTGATGTATTTTTTCTCTACAGAAACACCAGCTTTTTCTAAAGCAGCAGATAGATCAGCATTGTTGATAGATCCGAATAGTTTATCACCAGCACCTACTTTTGCAGGAATAGTGATAGGCGTTTTCTTCAATTGCTCAACTACAGCGTTAGCAGCAGCGATTAATTTAGCTTCTTCTTCTTTTCTAGCTTCTAATGTAGCTTCTAAAGCAGCTTTGTTTTTAGGGGTAGCTAAAAGTGCAAATCCTTGAGGGATTAAGAAGTTTCTAGCATAACCTGGCTTTACGTTTACTGTATCAAACTCAAGTCCTAAGTTTTCTACGTCTTTTTTTAGGATAATTTCCATTGTTGTTGTCCTTTTTTAGATTTTAGTAGTCTAAAATCAAGTTAGAATTAATGATGTATTCAGCAACAAAAGAAGAGGTTGCCCTCTTCTTTTATTTATTTTTTGTCTTATTTCAATAAGTCAGCTACGTATGGTAGTAATGCAAGGTGTCTTGCTCTTTTGATAGCAGCAGAAACTTTTCTTTGGTATTTTAAAGAAGTTCCGGTGTATCTTCTTGGTAAAATTTTACCTTGCTCGTTTACGAATTGTAATAAGAAATCAGCATCTTTGTAGTCAACGTGCTTAATTCCGTATTTTTTGAATCTACAATATTTCTTTTCAGATTTTGTATTGATATCAAGTGGAGTAAGGAATTTTACTTCTGATTCTCCTCCTGCTGAGGCTTGTTTAGCCATTTCATCTATTGCCATGTCTTGTCTTTTTTAAAAAATAGGGTTAATAATTAAGCTTTAGCTGCTTTTACTTTAGCTCTTCTTGTTACAGCGTACTCAACAGCGTGTTTGTCAAGTTTTGTAGTAAGGTAACGGATTACTCTTTCGTCACGTTTGAATGCCAATTCTAAGTCAGCTACTACAGAACCTTCTCCTTTAAATTCGATTAAAGTGTAGAACCCATTCTTTTTCAATTGAATAGGGTAAGCCAATTTTTTTAATCCCCAGTTTTCTTTAGCAACGATTTCGCAGTTCTTTTCTTTGATTAGATCTTCGAATTTTTTCACTGCTTCCTCCACCTGTGCATCAGATAGAACGGGAGTTAAAATGAAAACAGTTTCGTAATTGTTCATAATGTTAAAAAATTTGTTAATTATTTCGAGGTGCAAAAGTAGAAAATATATTTCTTATATACAAGAGAATGGAGGAAATAGTTGGAAGTTACTGGTCAGATAATAAACATGAAATCTTATTTTTGTATTTTAGTGATCTGAAAAACTTTTAATTAATGAAAACTGAATTGTATCTCCTGCCACTATTATTAATGGGCACTGTTGGCTATTCCCAGGACAAAATTTCCATGAAAAACGGAACTTCGCTAGATGTTAAGCTTGTCGAAATCGGGACCTCAAATATCACCTATAAAGAATTGGATAATTTGGATGGGCCTACTCATTCTTTAGATAAGTCGAAAATATATAAAGTCACTTACAGTAATGGTAAAATAGATATTCTGGGAAAATTTCAAAGTGCTGATGAAGTAAAAAGTTTTATAGCAAATAAAATTAGTGAATACGGGGTGGATCGTGATAATGGTATGCTGAGGCTTACCGCTGAATTTGAAGGAAATAATATTAAAATAAATTCTGTCAGCAATAAAGGCCGTATTTATCATGAAGATAAGTATTGGTGGGACTTAAGTAGAGTCGTAGAATTTCATAATATTTCAAGAAGAAATAATGGTGCCGTATTTTTGAATATAGTGACCTATAAAAATAGAAAATCAAAAACAGAATTGGATAAATTGGTCATTAAGATGGTTGATTATGAAGCAGCAGTTGCATTATTAGATGCATTTAAAGATTTAAATCTTATGCTGAAAGAGAACTAAAAGATTAATTAATTTAATTGGATTTTAATCTTTCTCTCTCAATTCCGCCAGAAAATTCACCTTCAAAACATCATACAGGGAATGTCTGCTTACTAATATGGAAGCAATAGAGGATACCATTCCGGCAAGCATCAGATGGAATATTAATGAATGTCTGTCGGTCATTTCCAGAACGATAATTGCTGAAGTAAACGGCGCTCTGGTAATTCCTGTAAGAAAAGCAACCATTCCGGCCAGGACCACAACATTCGTTTCATTAGGTGTCAAATGAATCGCTCCTGAAATCACAGAACCTATACTGGCTCCTGCAGTAAGGGCCGGAGCAAAAATTCCACCTGCACCTCCGGAAGTAAAGGAAAGGGCGGGGCCAAGCATTCTTAAAACAGGAACATACCAGTCTTCATGTTTGTCTTTGGTAAAAAGGACCCGCTCCATGATTTCTTTTCCCGAACCCAGAATCTCTCTGTTGATGAAATAAGCAATCGAAGCAATAATTAATGCACAAATTACCAGAAATATCACATTCGCCTTATCTGTTTTCAATTTTTTCTTTTTCCAGCCGTTAATTTTAAGCATGATGACCGAGAGCTGACTGGCCAGTATGCCTGCCGTTGCGGCAACAAGAATGATCGGGAACATCACCGTTAAAGAAACGTCATTGGTTTTCGGATATCCCAGGTATAGATAAGATCCAGCCAGTGTCTGTGCAGTAAGCCCCGCAATAATTACTGCCGTAAACAATGCTGTTTTAAAGTAATTGATATGGGTTTTTGACAATTCCTCTACTGCAAAAACTATTCCTCCCAGCGGGGTGTTAAATGCTGCCGCAAGTCCCGCTGCAGCTCCTGTCATAATCATGTTTTTCTTGGAAATCTTAGGCCACCATTCAGGAAGGTATTCATTGACTTTTCTGAAAACAGATCCTGCAATCTGAATTGTTGGCCCTTCACGTCCCACAGCACCCCCTCCGATTACCAGGATAACGGAAGACAGGATTTTGAAAAAAATAATCTTAAGGCTAAGAAGGTTCCTGATTTTCCGGTGTTCTTTAGGATTGGCAAGCTCTACAGCTGCCATCACCTGCGGAATACCGCTTCCTTTGGCATTCGGAGCAAATTCTTTGACGAGCCACCATGAAAGAACAAATCCGATGGGAGCAATAATGAAAATCATCCAGGCATGCCAGTCAAAAATGAAATTCATCAGATGTTCGCCCCATGCAAATACCTGCGCATACATCACCGCAAAAAAACCTGTGATCACAGACCCGATCCAAAAGGGAATCGCCTGAAGCAGGTTATGCTTCAGCTGTTCGTTCCGGATATTGTCGAAAGAATTTTTGAGGGATTTCCGTATCAGGATGAAAATTTTCAGCATTTGCAGGTTTTGAGGGATGAATTTACGGTAAAATTTTGGAAATTATATTTCGTTTAAAAACTTTGAAATCATTTCAGCATTTTCAGCCATAAGAATATCAGGTATACCAAAGCTTAAAATGCTGTTTCTGACTTCAAGCTTAAAGCCTTCATCAGGGAAGTTTTTTATCATTTCTTTTCTTTGGGTGGTCAGAAAACTCATGGTTTTAAATGAATCACTTCCCACAACATAAAAATCTTTAAAGTCATGATCTTTAAAATTAATGGTAAAACGGCTGAAGATTTCTGCAATCCTATCCATTAACTTCTTTTTATTAATGGAAATATATCCAAAGTCTTCTTCTAGGTTTTTGAGCCCCCAAAGCTGTATCGTGTCATATTTACGATCTAAACGTCCGCCTTTGGAATTTATTCCCACTTTGCTGACGATAAAAAGATAGAAAGGGGTATTGTTCACATCCTTTACCAGATAACAGATGCGTGGAATGAATAACGGATACATATCAAAAGAGCTGAACTGTTCGTAAGGAGACTCTTTAATATCAATAACTGAAATATCATAAGATAGAGAAAGCTGATCATAGATTTCAGTAATGAGCTTTTCATCCTGTTCCGTGAAATCAAAAAACCTTGTAACATCATATTTCCTGTAATCCGGATCCATTTTCTTATATATTATTTGTTTAAAAATAATGCTAATAAATTTAATTTCCAAAAACTTATTATAATATAAGATTGAATTTGGGTTATTATTGTTTTGGTATGTAAATTTGAACTTTATTGTTTATTTAATAATGATTTTATTTATTGTTTGTTCTTTTGTGATTTACTGGGCTTACCTAAATTAAAAACAAAAAAACCTCCGATTAAATCGAAGGTTTTGTATTTAAAATCTGCAAACTTACTTATTGCTGATTAGTCATTACTTATATTTCTGTGTTCAGATCCCAGTTTTCAAGGTAATCGTGAACATGCTTCAACATCATTCCTCCCAAAGAACCATCTACTACTCTGTGGTCATAAGAGTGAGACATGAACATCAGGTTTCTGATGGCGATTACATCACCGTCAGCGGTTTCAAGAACTGCAGGCTTCTTAACAATAGCTCCGATGGCTAAAATAGCTACCTGAGGCTGAGGAATAATCGGGGTTCCCATAAGGTTTCCAAAACTTCCCACGTTAGAGATTGTATACGTTGCACCTTGAGTGTCTTCTGGTCTTAATTTCTTGTTTCTTGCTCTGTACGCCAGGTCATTGATTGCTTTTGCAAGACCTGAAAGAGAAAGCTGATCAGCATTTTTAATTACAGGAACAATAAGGTTTCCGTCCGGAAGGGCAGTCGCCATACCAATGTTGATATTTTTCTTTTTGATGATGTTATCACCATTTACAGAAACGTTGATCATTGGGAAATCCTGAATTGCCTTCACTACAGCTTTTACGAAAATAGGCATGAAAGTAAGTTTTTCACCTTCGCGTTTTTCGAATGCTGCTTTGTTCTTATTTCTCCATTTTACAACGTTGGTAACGTCAGTTTCAATGAAAGAGGTTACGTGTGGAGCAATTTGTTTTGCTTTCACCATGTTTTCAGCGATGATCTTTCTCATTCTGTCCATTGGAATGATCTCATCACCTGCATGTACCGGAACCGTAGCTGCAGGAGCAGATACTGATACTGCCTGTACAGGAGCGGCCTGCTGAGCCGGCTGATTTCCTCTGTTGGCAACGTAAGCTAATATATCTTCTTTTGTAATTCTTCCTTCCAAACCGCTTCCTTTGATGGATTTCAGTTCCGTTTCAGAAATATTTTCCTGTTGTGCGATAGATTTTACGAGTGGAGAGAGATAAAGATCTCCAGAGAATTCTACGTTTGAAGCAGCTGCTGTCTGCAAAGGCTGTTCAATCGTTTTTAAAGTTTCAGCATCCGGAGCAGCCGCCGGAGTTTCAGTTTTTGCTTCTTCTGAAGCTGTGCCTTCTCCTTCAATTTCTAAAATAGCAATGGCTTCACCTACTTTTGCAACTTCATCTTTTTGCTTTAAAATTTTCACGATTTTCCCCGAAACTGGTGTCGGAACGTCTGAATCTACTTTATCTGTTGCAATTTCTACTACGGAGTCATCCTCCTTTACGTTATCACCCTCATTGAATAACCAAGTGATAATTGTCGCTTCCATAACACCTTCTCCCATGGAAGGAAGCAATAATTTGTATTCTGCCATTTTTGATTTTTAGATTTTGACAAATATATAAAAAAAATCGGTTTTTTTAAGAAATATATAATCTTAGCTAAATTCGATGTAAATATTTTCTCCCACATTCAGTCCAAACAGGCTTTTGGCGCCGTTTTTCTTGCTTCCTTTGTAGATGGTAAGCTCCAATAGCTGGCTATCATTGAAAATAGCAGCAGACTGTCCGTGGAATTCCGTCTCTCTGTCCCAGTCCGAAACCACTTCCGTATGGCTGGAAAATATCCTTGAAAGGCTTAAATTTCTGAATTTTATGGTAAAACCATTGTAGCCTTTACTGATATTTTCGAAAAAATCTTTATTAATATTTGATATTATATTTCCGAAATTGTCAATATAGGTAACTTCTCCAATGATCATACCTTCCGATTCATTGTAAACAGCCCTCGGGAACATTAATTGTTTCGCAGAATGTATTTTTCTTCCTATCACTTCAGGAAGCCCGCCATTGGCAAGATGTACCGCTGCAGGAACAAAAATATCCGTAGAAGTAAAGTTGATGACATCATCAAAGCGGTTGTTCAGCGTAAGTTCATAGATCGCTTCGGGCTTAATGTCAAAAAAGATAAGGCTTAAAAGGCCGTTATCTGCTGCCAGAAAGTAAGATCCGTCAGCTTTATAAATGATATTTTTTCTTGATTTGTGGTGAAAACTGTCTACCGAAAGGATATGGATGCTTCCTTTAGGGAAATATTTGTATGCATTTCTTACAATATACGAAGTCTGTATAAGGTTAAACGCCTGGATTTCGTGGGTGATATCAATAATATTAACCTCAGGGTTTAGAGACAGAATTTTGCCTTTTACAGCGGCAACTCTGTAGTCCAAATTTCCGAAATCCGAAGTAAGGGTAATAATTGACATGAGTAATTTTAGAATAGTGTAGTATTGCAAAGTTATTTAAATAAAAAGAAAGCCCGAAAGATTGTTGAAAAGAATTTGATATAAATTTGAAAAAAAGCTTTAATTTTAAAATCTAAAAATAAAAATACTGCATGTTTGAATTAACATATGATTTGGAAGATATCGACGCGAAAATCTTCTATGGAGTTAATAACCAATATTTCAACTTAATAAAATCAAGCTTTCCAACCATTAAAATTACAGGAAGAGATCATTTTATCTTTGCCATGGGGAATCAGGAGGCTTTAGACATACTGAAACAAAAACTGGATGATATTGTCAGTTTTATCTCCAAAAACAATTCAATAGGACTGAAAGACGTTGAAAATATATTGAATATTAAAGACGAAAACGAGAAACAGCTGGTGTTCGACCAGGATATTATCGTAAAAGGAGTCAACGGAAAAGTGATTAAGGCTAAGACGACCAATCTTAAAAAGCTGGTGAAGGAAACGGAGAAAAAAGACATGGTCTTTGCCATTGGTCCTGCAGGAACCGGAAAAACATATACCAGTGTGGCATTGGCTGCAAGAGCTTTAAGAGATAAAGAAGTAAAAAGAATTATCCTGACAAGGCCAGCTGTAGAAGCAGGGGAAAGCCTGGGATTCCTTCCCGGTGACCTTAAAGAAAAGCTCGATCCGTATTTACAGCCATTGTACGATGCACTTCGTGATATGATTCCTCATGAGAAACTGGAAGGTTTCATGGAAAAGAAAGTCATTGAAGTGGCACCATTGGCCTTCATGAGAGGGCGTACGCTGGACGATGCTTTTGTGATTCTTGATGAAGCACAGAACACTACCCATGCACAGATGAAAATGTTCCTGACCAGAATGGGGATGAATGCCAAGTTCATTATCACAGGAGATCCAAGTCAGATTGACCTTCCGAAAAATCAACAGTCAGGTCTGAAGGAGGCTATGAGGATTTTAAACGGGGTGAAGGAGATCGGATTTGTACATCTTACAGAAGAAGATGTGGTAAGACACCCGGTAGTAAGAAAGATTATCCTTGCTTATAACGATGAAGAAAAAAGATTGAGAAATGACTAATTCTGTATCAGTAAAAGTTTTGTTAACCTTTTATTAACCTTAAAATTAAGACAAAATTTGGTGTTTTAAAAAAAAATAATTAGTTTCGCAGTCCTTAAATGTAAAACTAATTAAACATGAAAAAACTTTTACTTGCTGCAGCAGTCGCTGTAATGGGAATTTCTGCAAATGCACAAGAATTCCGATTTGGTCCAAAAGCCGGATACTCTTATTCTACAGTTAAATTAAAAGGAGATAATCAGTCTGAAACTTCAGATCCTTTGCATACATTTTATATCGGTGGTATCGCTGAATATAAACTGAGTGATAAATTTGCCCTACAGGGAGAACTTTTATACTCACCGCTTGGGGGAAAAATAAATGTAGCTGAAGCTGATCCGGAAGATCCGACAACCTTTTTAAATGTAAAAGCAAAGCAGACCTATCATACTTTATTGGTTCCTATTTCTGCTAAGTATTTCATTACAGAAGGATTATCAGTTTCTGCAGGAGCAAGCTTCGGATTTATTCTTTCTGCCAAGCAAAAGCTTACTGCTGACTTTGGATTCGGAATTCCTGGGTTCGAACTTGATGCCAATGACGAAAGAGATATCAAAGACCAGCTGAATACCTTGAACATCGCTCCATTCCTGGGTGCAGAATATGCATTGGAAAACGGATTGTTCTTTGATGCAAGGTACAATCTTGGAGTTTCTAACCTTGCTAAAGATGCTGAAGGGAATGAAAAGTTAACCAACAGCTTCGTACAGGTAGGTGTAGGTTTCAAATTCGGAGGAAACTAATTCTGGAATTTTAATATCAATCATGATATAAAGCAGGGCAAATTTTTGTCCTGCTTTTTTCGTTGTAGACTGTTTTGTCTTAATGATGAAAATAATTAGTATTTTTGCAAAGTAAAATTTAAACTTAAAAAAAATGAAAAAACTATTATTACTAGGTGCTTTTGCACTTTTAGGAGGTTTTGCCCAGGCGCAGGAAGGTTTCAAATTGGGTGGACATATTGGTGTTCCTGTATCTGATGCAAGTGATGTATCTTCATTTACATTAGGTGTGGATGCTGCTTATATGTGGAATATTACTAAAGGTTTCGACCTTGGGGTAACAACAGGATATTCTCATTTCTTTGGAAAAGATAACTTTGATGATTTCGGATTTGTTCCTGTAGCTGTTTCCGGGAAATATAAATTTAAAGGTGCTCCTGTTTTTGTAGGATTAGACCTTGGATATGGTATTTCTACAAAGGATGGGGTAGATGGAGGCTTCTATGCACAGCCTAAATTCGGATACCAGATGTCCAAAGGAGAGTTGTATATCGGATATCAGTCTATCAGTAACAGACGTGATTATGGTTGGTACAAGCATAATTGGAACGTAGGAGCTGTCAACTTAGGATTTAACTTCTTTATCAAATAAAGACAGCTTAAAAATAACTGAACTCCGGCCGAAGGCCGGAGTTCAGTTATTTTTAAGCTATACGGATGTTTTTTGACGGAAGTTTTTAAATAAAATGGACGTTACAGCGGACACAAAAAGCGAAAAACAGAACCGGATAATAAACATTTGTTTGAATTTTAAGAGTTAATAACTTAAAAATTAACAATTTAGGTTAATTGTTTTTGGCATTTTCCCAGAACTCATGGTAATATAGAGAAAAAACAAAAATTTAAAAAATTAAATATATCTGGCTCTTGTTGATAAAATGTGATTTTTTTATTCATAATATTGTGAAAAACTCAAAAGTATCTCTTAGGTAGGATTTATTTTTATAAAACCCTAAAATTTAGTACTGATATTAATCACATTAACAAATTTTAATATTCGTGGCGGCCACTGTAAATTTGCCCTCAGAAAGTATTAAAATTTTTTACAATGAAAAAAATATTATTAGCGGGTGCTGTTGCACTTTTTGGTTTATCAAACGCTCAAATTGCTAAAGGAACTACATATTTATCAGGATCTGTTGGTTATTCTCAGGAAGAAACTAACAACGGTAACGATAAAAAAGAAAACTTCAACGTATTACCTACAGTTGGATATTTCGTAAACACTAACTTAGCTATCGGATTAGGAGTTGGTTACCAAACTGAAAAAAATACCCTTACTAGTACTGTGGGTAACACAGTAAGCGAAAGCGTAACTAAGCAACCAGCTTTTGTTGTGGCTCCATTCGTAAGAAAATACTGGACTTTATCTGATAAGTTATATTTCTTCGGTCAATTAGCAGTTCCAATGCAGTTTGGAAAAACTGAAAATGAAACTAACTCTGTAACTACAGTAGGAAACACAGTTGTTACAAGCTCTACTTCTACTGAAGCTAAATACACTAAAATTGGTGTTACTGTGAAGCCAGGTTTAGATTATTTCTTAAACAAAAACTGGTCTATCGAAGCTACTATCGGTGAGTTCGGTTATAGCAACTACAAACCAAAAGATGGTGATGCTACAAACAACTACAACTTCGGATTGAATTTATCTTCTGTAACTTTCGGAGTTAAATATGTATTTGCAAAATAATAAACAAAGCATATAACAAGAAAGCCCTGAGAAACTCTTAGGGCTTTTTTTCTGTAAAACTAATATAATAATCATGAAAAAAATCGTATTGATGGGCGCTGTTGCACTTTTCGGTTTATCGAATGCACAGATTACAAAAGGAACTTCTTATCTTTCAGGTCAGGTAGAATATTATCATAATGAAAAGAATGAATTCGAAACCAAAACAAAGGATGATGTAATCAGAATTCTTCCTACAGCTGGTTATTTCGTTGGTAACAACTTGGCAATAGGGCTTGGTATAGGCTATAAGAGTGCTGTTACAAAATATAACGTAAGTGGTGTTGGATTCCTTAATACAATTGAAATTAAAAATACGGATAATGCATTTGTTGTTGCTCCCTTTGTGAGAAAATACTGGACTTTATCCGATAAATTATACATCTTCGGACAACTACAAGTTCCATTGGAATTCGGTAATGAAAAACTGGATTTTAACAGTGAAGGTGATGGCGGAGATCCTATACTTGCCGCTCCGTTTACAGAAAAAAATAACTACACCAACATCGGAGTGAATATTAAGCCGGGTCTGGATTATTTCCTGACTAAGAACTGGTCAATTGAAGCTACAATAGGAGAATTCGGGTACAATACTTACAAAAAAGACATTGAAGGAGCAAAAAGAACTGATAATTACAAATTTGGAATCAGTTTAAGTTCCGTGACTTTTGGAGTTAAATATGTATTTGCAAAATAATAGACAAGAATATACTTTAGCCCTGGGTCGATATCCCGGGCTTTTTTAAGTTTGAAAACCATTTAATTAATAATCATGAAAAAAATCTTATTAGCGTCTGCAATCGCTTTATTTGCAGGTCTGAATGCGCAAACTACATTCGGTGTGAAAGCAGGTTATGCTTTATCAAAATTAAATTCCAGCGAGGGTGATTTCGAATTTGGAGGATTCGAAGCCAGTTTAAAATCCAAATCAGGGTTTTATATCGGAGGTTTGGTTGAGCATAAATTCAATAATAAGTTTGCCGTTCAGGGAGAGGTAGAATACGCTAATCTTGGCGGAAAAGCTGAAGTTGGAATACCAGGTACAGGTATTACTTTAACTGAAAAGATGAATCTTAACAGAATTGTTATTCCTGTATCTGCAAGATATTATGCAACGCCGGAACTAGGAATTTATGCAGGTCCTTATGTAAGTTTTAAAACGAATAATAAAGCAAAATTTGAAGTAAGTGGTCCTAATGCCGGTATGGTAGATCCTTCCGGGCTTAAAGAAGGAGAACGTTATTTGGAAAAAGAGCTGAATGACGGTTTGAAATCTACCGATTTTGGTCTATTCCTGGGAGCGGATTACAACGTATACAAAGGATTATTTGTAGATGCACGTTATAGCTTTGGTCTTACCAATATGATCAAGAATCCTGCGGATGGTGAAACATTAAAAATGAATTTCTTCCAGTTAGGAGTAGGATACAAGTTTAAATAGACAGATATCTATATAAAAAACAAAAACTCTCAGAATTTCTGAGAGTTTTTTATGAATGATTTTGTCTTTCTTTTTCTTATTTTCCGAACATTCCACCCATTCCAGGCATATTCGGCATTTTGCTCATCATCTGCATCATTTGTTTTCCCTGAGGTCCCTGCATCATCTTCATCATTTTACCCATCTGGTCAAATTGCTTCATCAATTGATTCACATCTTCGATTTTTCTTCCGGCACCTTTGGCAATCCTGTTTTTTCTTTGTGTATTGATAATAGAAGGTTTTCTTCTTTCTTCAGGAGTCATAGAGTAGATAATTGCCTCAATATGCTTGAATGCGTCATCGCTGATTTCTACATCCTTGATTGCTTTTCCTACTCCGGGAATCATTCCCATCAGATCCTTCATATTACCCATCTTCTTGATCTGGTTGATCTGCTTAAGGAAATCGTCAAAACCGAACTCGTTTTTAGCAATTTTTTTGTGAAGTTTTTTAGCTTCTTCTTCATCAAACTGCTCCTGAGCTCTTTCTACTAAGGAAACAACGTCTCCCATTCCCAGGATTCTGTCCGCCATCCTTTCCGGGTAGAAAAGATCCAAAGCTTCCATTTTTTCTCCTGTGGAGATAAATTTGATTGGCTTTTCAACAACAGAACGGATTGTTAAAGCAGCACCCCCTCTTGTATCACCATCTAATTTTGTTAGAACAACTCCGTCAAAATTCAAAGCATCGTTAAATGCTTTTGCTGTATTCACCGCATCCTGACCTGTCATAGAGTCTACTACGAAAAGGGTTTCCTGCGGTTTGATGAAATAATGTACGGATTTGATCTCGTTCATCATCTGCTCATCAATCGCCAAACGGCCTGCAGTATCCACAATCACAACATCATGACCGTTTGATTTTGCAAAATTGATTGCATTTTCAGCAATTGTAGACGGGTTGGTAGAACCTTCTTCAGTGTAAACGGGAACCTTGATCTGCCCTCCCAATACTTTCAGCTGGTCAATCGCAGCAGGACGGTATACGTCACATGCTACCAGTAAAGGTTTCTTATTTCTTTTTGTTTGTAAATAATTAGCAAGCTTTCCTGAGAAAGTTGTCTTACCGGATCCCTGAAGACCTGCAATAAGGATTACAGTTGGTTTTCCTGAAAGATTGATTCCCTCCTGAGAACCTCCCATCAGGTCTACCAGTTCGTCATGAACAATTTTTGTCATCAGCTGTCCCGGTGTAAGGGAAGTGAGAACATTTTGTCCTAATGCTTTATCCTGAACTCTTTTTGTAAGGTCTTTTGCAACTTTATAGTTAACGTCGGCATCCACCAATGCTCTGCGGATTTCCTTTACGGTTTCCGCCACGTTGATTTCAGTAATTTTTCCTCTACCGGAAATATTATGCAATGCCTTGTCTAATTTATCCTGTAAACTATTAAACATATTTATTGTAAATTATAGGTTTGCAAAAATAAGGAATTTTTAGCATATCCAAAGTGTTTGGGCACGTAATATTATATATATACGCAATATTATTATACAGAGAAAAATGATATATATCAAATCATATGATAATACGATAGAAAAAGTCTATTTTTGCGATCAATTAAAATATAGAATGAAGATCAATCCCAATATCCTTGTTGTCGTTTTATTCTTTCTGACTTTCCTGGTGCATTTTTCTCTATGGAAATTTGTTTTTCACCTGGATGAAATAGTGATCATAAAATTTTATCTTTTTCTGAGTGTCATGTTTATGATGATGATCACCCTTATCATTCTAATCAATAGGGTAGCGCCGGAATTTTTAGGGTTGTCCGTCATAGGTTTGATTCTTTTAAAATTCGGTTTGATGTACCTAATCAGAAAAAAACTGAACTTTGAAGTGATTCCAGGCTATAAATTTCATTTTATTATCCCATATTTTGTCCTGACAGCACTGCTTACATACTATGCCATCAAGCTGATTAATCATGATAAAAAACAGTAAAATAATTTATTGAAACTAGAAAAAATATCATATTTTTGCACAACGAAAAAAACCTATCAATGTTTAAGAAATTCGCAGTTTTATTCTACAGTATTTTTGTATTAAACTTAGTGTCTGCACAGCACGGTGAAGCTACTGCTGGGGCAGCTCCTGCTCAAGAGCTTTCAGAGAAAGACAAAGTAAGCAAGGAAAACAAGGAGTTCATCGATCATCACTTATTAGATGCACATGATTTCACATTGATGGTTGATAAAGAAGGTCACCATATCGGTTTTCCTCTTCCTGTTATTTTCTATGATAATGGTTTCCATTCTTTCATGAGTAACAAAGAAGGGTTCATGCACGGAGAGCCTACGGAAGTAGATGGTTCTTATTATGTACTGCACCATGAGAAAATCTATAAGACGGATGCAAAAGGAACTTTAACACTTGGTGAAGATGGTCATCCAACTAATGAAAAGCCTTTGGATCTTTCTATTACGAAAAGTGTACTGATTATTTTATTGGTGTCAATCTTTATGTTTGTATTATTTGTTGGAATCGCTAAATCTTATAAGAAATCAGCTATCCCTACAGGTGCGGCAAGATTCTTGGAGCCTCTAATCATCTTTGTAAGAGACGAAGTTGCTATTCCTAACATCGGACATAAGTATAAGAGATTTATGGGTTATTTATTAACTGTATTCTTCTTTATCCTTTTCCTTAACGTTCTTGGATTAATGCCTTTCGGAATTAATGTAACGGGTAATATTACAATGACATTCTTCCTTGCGATCCTTACTTATCTGATTACAACATTCTCAGCGAATAAAGATTACTGGAAACACATTTTCTGGATGCCAGGAGTTCCGGTTCCAATGAAACTGATTATGCTTCCTATCGAATTATTAGGAACAATCACTAAACCATTCGCTTTGATGATCCGACTTTTTGCAAACATGACAGCAGGTCACATCGTAGTAATGAGTTTGATCGGATTGATCTACGTATTCAAAAACTTTATTGCAGGTGTTGCATTCCCGTTCCTTACATTGGTAATTTATTTACTAGAGGTATTGGTAGCGTTCTTACAGGCTTATATCTTTACAATGTTATCTGCTCTGTTTATCGGAATGGCAGTAGAAGAGCACGAACACGAACATCATGCTGCTCACTAATTGAAATTTAATTAAAGTAAAACAAATTTTTTAAAATTATATATTATGGAAATCCCTAAAATTGTAGGTGCTGGTATCGTAGTACTAGGTGTAGGTATCGGTCTTGGTAAAATCGGAGCTGCTGCTCTTGAAGCTATCGCTAGACAACCTGAGCAATCTGGAAAAATCCAAACAGCTATGCTTATCGCAGCTGCACTTGTAGAAGGTGTTGCGTTTGCTGCTCTATTCGCAGTAAACTAATTAAAATCAAACCATTATCTGTAACGGTTGGTTGCAGGTAATGGTTCTTTAAAAAAAGTAATAATTATTTATACATTTATATAATGGAATTAATTCATCAGTTTTCATCAGGATTATTTATTATCCAGTCTGTTATTTTTCTAGCATTATTATTTTTGTTAGGTAAATTCGCTTGGAAACCTATTTTAAAGTCTATCAATGACAGAGAAACCTCTATTGTTGACGCTCTTAATCAAGCTAAATTAGCAAGAAAAGAAATGGAAACTTTAAAAGAGGATAACGAAAGAATCATTCGTGAAGCTAAAATCGAAAGAGATGCTATCCTTAAAGAAGCTAGAGAAATTAAAGACAGAATCGTAGGAGAAGCTAAAGATGTTGCTAAAGCTGAAGGAGACAAAATGATCGAAGCTGCTAAACAGACTATCAATGCTGAGAAAAATGCTGCTATGGCAGACATCAAAACTCAAATCGGTACTTTATCTGTAAACATTGCTGAATCTATCTTGAAGCAAAAGCTAGACAACAGCGAAGCTCAAAACGAATTAGTTCAAAATTATTTAAACAAATCAAACCTTAACTAAGAATGCTTACATCTAAAGTAGCTAAAAGATACGCACAAGGTTTACTTGACTTCACCAATGAAGCAGGGCAAACGGCTACTGTATTTTCAGAAATGAAAGATGTAGTAAAGGTAATGGCTGAATCTAAAGATTTAAACAAGTTTTTCCTTACTCCTTACATCGATTCTAAAAAGAAAATAGAAGTAGCAAACGAAATATTCAAAGGTTTATCTGTTTCTTCTCAAAATCTGATCAGATTGGTGATTAAACACGGACGTGAAAACCAATTGAAAAATATCGCTCAGGAATTCATCAACAAAGTAGAAGACCTTAGTGGTGTACAAAGAGTAACGCTTACTACAGCAACTCCGCTTTCAAAAGAAAACCTTGACCAGATTTTAAGATCTACAAATCTTGTAAATGCTGATTCAAACTTTGATCTGAAAGTAAATGTTAAGCCTGAAATTCTTGGAGGATATATTCTGAGAGTAGGTGACCAGCAGGTAGATGCGTCTGTGAAGACAAAACTGAACCAAGTTAAAAAAGATTTCCAATTAAATTAAGAAAAACAACCATACAATGGCAGAAATAAATCCGGCAGAAGTATCTGCGATCTTAAAACAGCAATTGGCCAACTTCGATACTCAATCAAACGTTGAGGAAGTAGGTACAGTTTTAACCATCGGTGATGGTATTGCTCGTGTATACGGGTTAGAAAACGTACAATACGGAGAGTTGGTGAAATTTTCTAGTGATGTAGAAGGTATTGTACTTAACCTTGAAGAAGACAACGTGGGTGTTGCTCTACTTGGTGAAAGTAAATTAGTAAAAGAAGGTGATACAGTAAGAAGAACAAACAGAATCTCTTCTATCAAAGTAGGAGAAGGAATGTTAGGAAGAGTAGTCGATACTCTTGGTAACCCAATCGATGGTAAAGGTCCTATTACTGGGGATTTATACGAAATGCCATTGGAAAGAAAAGCTCCTGGAGTTATCTTCAGACAGCCGGTAACTGAGCCTTTACAGTCAGGTATCGTTGCAATCGACTCTATGATCCCTGTAG
Source organism: Chryseobacterium amylolyticum (assembly GCF_051011775.1). Lineage (NCBI taxonomy): Bacteria > Pseudomonadati > Bacteroidota > Flavobacteriia > Flavobacteriales > Weeksellaceae > Chryseobacterium > Chryseobacterium amylolyticum. Next base: position 108,710 of record NZ_JBPCHX010000001.1, on the reverse strand, counting down.
GAAGAGGACAGAGAGAGCTTATCATCGGTGACAGACAGACAGGTAAAACTACTGTTGCGATCGATACGATCATCAACCAAAAAGAATTCTTTGATGCTGGTAAACCAGTATATTGTATATATGTTGCTATCGGTCAGAAAGCTTCTACTGTAGCACAAATCGTTAAAACTCTTTCTGATAAAGGAGCTTTAGCATATACTGTAATCGTTGCGGCTAACGCTTCTGATCCGGTTCCGATGCAGGTATATTCTGCGATGGCAGGTGCTGCTATCGGGGAATTCTTCAGAGATACAGGTAGACCGGCGCTTATCGTTTATGATGATTTATCTAAACAGGCTGTTGCTTACCGTGAGCTTTCTCTACTATTAAGAAGACCACCGGGCCGTGAAGCTTATCCTGGAGACGTTTTCTACCTTCACTCAAGACTATTGGAAAGAGCTGCAAAAGTAATCGCTGATGACGAAATTGCTAAGCAAATGAACGATTTGCCAGAGTCTCTTAAGCCAATCGTAAAAGGTGGTGGTTCATTAACAGCCCTTCCGATTATCGAAACTCAGGCTGGTGACGTTTCTGCATATATCCCTACAAACGTAATCTCTATTACAGACGGACAGATCTTCCTGGAGTCTGATCTGTTCAACTCAGGGGTTCGTCCTGCAATTAACGTAGGTATCTCTGTATCAAGGGTAGGAGGTAATGCTCAGATCAAATCAATGAAAAAAGTATCTGGTACGTTGAAGCTTGACCAGGCTCAGTATAAAGAATTGGAAGCGTTTGCTAAGTTCGGTTCTGACCTTGATGCTTCTACGTTGGCAGTAATCTCTAAGGGAGAAAGAAACGTGGAGCTTCTTAAGCAGCCGGTAAACTCACCGCTTCCGGTAGACAGCCAGGTTGCTATGATCTATGCTGGTACTGAGAACTTATTGAGAAACGTTCCATTGAACAAGATTAAAGAATTCCAGCACGAGTATATCGAGTTCCTTAGATCTAAGCACCCTGATACAATGGCTGCTATCAAATCTGGAAAAATCGATAACGATATTACAGGTGTTCTTAAGCAGGCAGCTAACGATTTAGCTTCTAAATACAACTAAAAAATTCAATGTTTAAGGTTTAAAATATAGCGTTTTAAGCCTTAAACTTTAGACCTTAAACTTTGAACCCAAATTAATGGCAAACTTAAAAGAAATACGAGGCAGAATTACGTCAATTTCATCTACGATGCAGATTACACGTGCTATGAAAATGGTTTCCGCAGCGAAACTTAAAAAAGCACAGGACGCAATCGTAATGCTAAGACCTTATTCTGAAAAATTACAGGAGCTTATCCAGAATGTAAATTCTAGCTCTGATCCTGACCAGGTTTCTGTATATGCTCAGAAAAGAGAGGTTAAAAGAGTACTTTTCATCGCTGTTACTTCAAACAGAGGTCTTGCGGGAGCTTTTAACTCTTCTATCGTAAAGGAGCTTAACATCCAGTTCCAGAACAACGCTCAGTATGAGATTGAAGTTCTTCCGGTAGGTAAAAAAGTATATGATGCTGTAAGAAAAAACCGTTCGGTTTATGCTAATGGAAGCTCTGTTTATGATAACCTGAACTTTGATACAGTTGCACATATTACTGAAGGAGTAATGACAAGCTTCAAAGAAGGAAAGTTTGATGAAGTTTATGTTATCTATAACAAATTCGTTAATGCAGCTACTCAGGAAGTAACCACAGAAAAACTTCTTCCGATCTCAATGCCTGAAAATACAGAGCCACAGGTTGAAACTGATTATATTTTTGAACCTAACAGAGCTGAAATCCTTGATAATTTGATTCCAAAGTCTATCAAAACTCAGGTTTTCAAAGCGATCTTAGATTCAGTAGCATCTGAGCACGGAGCGAGAATGACAGCAATGCACAAAGCAACAGATAATGCTCAGGCTTTAAAGAATGATCTTGTGATCTTCTACAACAAAGCAAGACAGGCAGCAATTACCAACGAAATCCTGGAAATTGTTTCCGGAGCAGAAGCTTTGAAAAATTCGTAAAGAATTATTTTAACATACAATTAAAGCACCGATCAGTTCGGTGCTTTTTTTATTTTACAGCTTGAAAATGCCATTTAATGTCCAAAAAATGCCTTATTGATATCATAATGAGAATATACCTCAATTATTTTTTTTGTTGAGAAAAAACAGGGTCAGATCACTTCAAATTCTTCTTTCAAAAATTCCTTCATCGAAATAATCTATCCCGGATTCAGGTTATTTTTATTTTACATATCTTTGTACTTAATAAAATTTATACAACTTCTAAATGGACTCGGACATAGTCAGGCTTTTGCTGGCCTTATTTCTTGTTTTACTAAATGGCTTCTTCGTAGCCGCAGAATTTTCAATTGTTAAAGTTCGTTATTCGCAAATTCAGTTAAAAGCTGCAGAAGGAAATTCTATGGCTAAGCAGGCAGAACATATCATCAAGCATCTTGATGAATATCTTTCCGCTACACAATTAGGAATTACATTGGCATCCCTAGCCCTGGGTTGGGTAGGAGAAAGTGCCCTGCATCATATTGTTGAAAATATTTTCCATTCCCTTAATATGGAAATGAGCCAGGCTTCCATTACTTCGGTATCACTGGTGATCAGTTTCGTATTAATCACCATCATGCACATTGTGTTTGGTGAGCTTATTCCAAAATCAATTGCGATCAGAAAATCTGAAGCAACGACCATGGCAACAGCAGTTCCATTGAGAGTTTTCTACCTGATCTTTAAACCGTTTATCTGGTTGATGAACTCGATGTCAAATGGTTTCCTGAGATTAATCAAAATCCATCCGGCTTCCGAACAGGAGATCCACTCTACGGAAGAACTCCAGCTTCTGGTAAAACAGAGTGCGGATAGCGGCGAGATTGAAGAGGAAAACTATGAGATCATCAAAAATGCATTTGATTTTACAGACCATTCTGCCAAGCAGATCATGGTGCCGAGACAGAATATTACTTCCATAGACTTTGAAGAAGATATCAATGAGATTATCAACAAGATTATGGACAGCGGATATTCCCGTATTCCTGTATATATTGATTCAATTGACAATGTGATCGGGATTTTCTATACCAAGGAAATTATAAGGGAATATGTAAAAAGAAAAGGAGACCTTGATCATGAAGACCTTAAAGATCTCATGAGGGATGCCTTCTTTGTGGTGGAAAGCAAAAAAGTTTCAGATTTGCTGAAGACCTTTCAGCTTAAAAAACAGCATATTGCCATTGTTATTGATGAATTCGGAGGAACAGAGGGGATTATTACCCTGGAAGATATTCTTGAAGAGCTGGTAGGGGAAATTCAGGACGAAGAAGATGATGAGGAAAAAATCGTTGATAAAATTGCTGAGAATACCTATTGGGTACAGGCTACCCAGCCTTTGGACGAAATCAATGAGTTCTTACCTAAAAAGCTGCCGCTTTCTGAAGAAAGTGAATATAATTCATTAGCAGGATTTATTCTTTACGAACTGGAAGAGATTCCTGAAGAAAATCAGGAGTTTGACCTGGCTAACTACCATTTTAAAATTCTGAAGATGAATAATAAAAGTGTTGAGCTGGTAGAGCTGGTGTATGAAGAGCCCAGCACTGTCGATAACTTGGCAGACAAAATCGGAGAAGTTTAAAACAAAACCGTAACAATGAATTTTTATAACAGTATAAAAGATTACGAAAACCCAAAACGTCAGTATGAAGAAGAAGTCCTTGTTCTGGATGATACGGATGACGTTTATAAGCTGGTACTGCACAATGACGATATTCATACCTTTGATTATGTAATTGACTGCCTGATCGAAATATGCAAACATACCCTGGAGCAGGCTGAGCAATGTACAATTCTTGTTCACTACAAGGGTAAATGTACCGTAAAAACAGGTTCAATGGATGTATTGAAACCTATGCATGAAAAATTAATTTCGCGCGAATTAACAAGCGAAATCGTATAAAAATAAAGTCCGGTAATAAAATTTACCGGATTTTTTTATGAAATCCAGAGAGTAAATTTGAGTAATAACAATAAATCATAAAGACTGGCCGGTTTCCTGAAAATATTTTAATCTTTAAAAGCTTTAATCTTTTAATTTCTCAACACACTTACATTGTCACATTTTATCTAAAATAGTATATTTGTACCAACTATAAAGAAACAAAAAAACAATGCTTGTAATAGGAATTGCCGGTGGTACAGGATCCGGCAAAACTACAGTTGTTGACAAAATACTTCAGCAGCTTGATATTGAGGGAATGAATATCCTCTCTCAGGATAATTATTATCACGACAACCAGGGTCTTACATTGACGGAAAGAGAGGCTTTAAATTATGACCATCCAAAATCAATAGACTTTGACTTACTGATAAAACATGTAAAAGCTTTAAAAAACAACGAGCCGATTGAACAGCCGATTTACAGCTTTGTTACTCATTCCAGAACAGGAGATCATGTCACTGTAGAACCTAAAAACGTATTGGTAGTAGAAGGAATTCTTGTTCTTACCAACAAAGAATTACTGAAAGAATTTGATCTGAAGGTATTCGTTCATGCTGATTCTGACGAAAGATTAATCAGGAGGATCAGAAGGGATACCCAGGAAAGGGGAAGAGATCTTAGTGAGGTGCTGCACCGTTATCAGACCACTTTGAAACCCATGCACCAGGAATTCATTGAGCCGTCTAAAAATGAGGCCGATCTTATTATCCCCAATATGAAGCAGAATTCCGTAGCGATAGATTTTTTAACTACTGTTATTAAAAACTCGTTGAAAAAACATTAAAAAAATGGAAGAAAACAACCTTATCAAAGACATTCAGCCGAAATCTGAAACATTCAAACTTATTCAGAAATATGTTTTGAACAAGTATACCATTACGATCTGTCTGTTTTTGGTATGGATGATTTTTTTCGACAAAACCTCATTTCTTGTTATTAACGAACTGAATGGTGAGATTCATAAATATGAAGAGCAGCTGGACTATTATAAAAAAGAGTACGAGAAAAATGATGCTTTTTATAAAAAACTGATGAATAACAAATCAGAGAAAGAAAAATATGCAAGAGAAAATTATTTTATGAAAAAACCGAATGAAGAAATCTTCATTTTGGTGGTAGACAGTACAAAAGCCACTAAGAAATAATAAAGTTGAATAGAATTTCAATGTGAAATATATTTAATTTCAAAAATTCACTTGCCAAGCAAAATTCACTATTGACAATTCACAAATAAAAAACTAATGTCAAATACAGATATACTTTCAAACTGGGAAAATTTAGTCAGAAAACAGCTTAAAACAGAGGATATTTATCCTGTTTTAGAGAAACAGAATCTGGAAGGAATAGAGGTGAAGCCTTTTTATACAGAAGTGCAGAAGCCTTTGGCAAACCTGCCCAGAGTTGAAGAAAGTACCCATCTGGTAGCAAGATACCATGAAAGTCTGGAAGAGGAAGTATTTGCATTTATGCTGGACCAGAACGTAGAAAATCTGGATCAGAAGACTCTTTTTGTGAATAATAAAGATCTTGCAGGGCATATCAGTCCTAAAGAAGAAGATCAGTATTTTTCGCTGATCGATGTTTTTAATGAAAAAGAAGGAAGTATTGATGATCAGCTGGCAAAAGAATTGCTGGCAAAAGGTTTTAAAAGAAACATCTGTGTAGATATATCACTCCACCAGAATGCAGGAGCGGCGATTTATCAGCAGCTTGGTATTGCCCTTGCCAAAACCAAAGAATTAATAGAGGCATACGGTGCTGAAATTGTAAACAACCTTATTTTCAGAATAGCGGTAGGAGGAAACTATTTCTTTGAAATGGCAAAGCTGAGAGCTTTTAAAATAGTCTTTAACCAGCTTTCCAAAGAATACGGACTGGATGAAGTTCCTTACATCTTCGCAGAGACTTCACTGCGAAATAAAGCCATTTCAGACAATGAAAACAATCTGATTCGGTCTACACTGGAACTTGCTTCAGCCATGATTGGAGGAGCTGATGCCGTTTTTTCCAACAATTACCTTGTTGACAGAAGTACAGATAACTCGGAAGAAATTTCCTTCAAGCAACAGATTGTTCTGGCCTACGAAAGTATCATCAATGTATTTGAAGACGCATCTAACGGAAGTTATTATGTTGAAGATATTACCCGTCAGTTTGCTGAAAAAGCATGGGCTTTGTTCGTTGAAATGGAAGAAGCGGGGGGATATCTTGAGTTATTAAAACAGGGAGTTGTTCAGAAAAAGATCTACGATCATGCGATTGAAGAACAGCAGTGGATTGAAGAAGGAAAAATAAAGCTGATCGGAGTAAATCTATACCCTAAACTAGACGTTAAAAAATCTGTTGCTGATCTATACAACGAAAAAGAAATAAAAGCGGTTCGCTGGGCTGAAATGTTTGAATAAACTGTATTGTTCCCGCAGATTTCTCAGATGACACAGATTTTACAGGTAAACTGTAGAAACTAAATTATAACACAAATGAATGAGAATGAGATACGTTTTTACATCAGAAAATCTATTTTTTCTGTATATAGTGAACTGGGACCAGGTTTATTGGAAAAAGTTTACGAGAAAGTTTTGGCACTTGAATTGAAAAATAACGGTTTAAGCGTTAAAACCCAAGTCCCAGTACTCATTACGTTTAAGGAGTTTTATTGATTCAAGCTTTATTGCAGATATAATTGTGGAGGATAAAGTTATTATCGAAATAAAATCAATTCCTGAAATAATTAATGTTCATCACAAACAGCCCTTAACCTATTTAAAATTGACCAACCTGAAATTAGGAATACTGGTTAATTTCAATACTGATTATATTGATAAAAGTATTATTCGAAAAATAAACGGAAACATTTAATAAGCATAATAATCTGTGCAATTTGTGAAATCTGTGGGAAACAAATTACTAAACAAAGAAATCCAAAACTACATCAATGCAAATCTGAATACAGATTTACACACATTACTGCTGAAAAAATCCCCGTTTCCGGAAGTATCCATGCATGAAATTGCTCAGCAGATCAAAGGAAAACAGGTTGCAGAGAGAAAATTTCCTTTTCTGTTGAAAGAAGGGATCATTTTTCCGCCGCAGCTTAACCTTGAGCAGTCATCATCAGAAAAAACAGCCCTTTACAAATCGGAAACTTTACAAGGAAATAAATTCATTGATCTGACAAGCGGCTTTGGTATTGATGCTTACTACCTGTCTCAAAACTTTGATGATATTACTTTAATAGAGCAGAATACAGAACTTATTGAGATTGTTGAACATAACTGGAAGATTTTAGGACGTCAGGCAAAATTTATCAACAGCAAACTTGAGGATTTCCTAAACGAAAATCAGGAACATTTTGATGTTATTTATCTTGATCCGGCGAGAAGAGACCAGAATAAAAACAAAGTTTTCCTTTTGGAAGATCTGTCGCCTGATATTCTTGAAATTCAGGGAAAATTACAGTCTTTTTCCAATCTGGTAGTCATTAAACTTTCTCCGCTCATTGATCTTAAATACCTTGTTTCAGTGCTGCCGGGTATTGTAAGAATTGATATTATTGCCCTGAAAAACGATGTGAAAGAAGTAGTTGTATTTTTATCCAACAAAAATACGGGCAAGATTCTCTGCAATTGTGTAAACCTTGATAGCAATGAATCTGTTTTTACTTACACGTTTGGGGAAGAAGAAACTGCACAAGCTGAATACTCTGAGCCTGAAAAATACATTTATATCCCCAATAATGCTGTTTTGAAAGCGGGAATTTTTAATTTGGTTTCACAGAAATTCGGATTAAAAAAGCTTCACCCGAATAGCCATCTCTATACTTCCGGTGAAAAAATAGAAAACTTTCCGGGAAGAATTTTTGAAATGGTAATAATTGATTCTAAAAGTATTAAGAAAAAAGATCAGTTTAATATTATTTCAAAAAATTACCCTTTAAAACCCGAAGAAATCAAAAAGAAATATGGCTTAAAAGACGGAGGAGACCGGTATCTTATTTTTACACAATCCAAAAAAGGAAAAATTATATTAAAATCAGTATAAAAATGTTGCCGAAAAAAGCAGGATTTCTTACTTTTGGGCAATCAAAAATTTAAGCATGAGATCGCTTGCTGTTTGGAAGATTATACAGACTGAAAATAGTGCGGTTTCATATTACCTTTAAAAAATAATTTTACATATGAAAAAATTAGTGATATGTTTGGCGATTGCAACGGTGGCGGTAAGCTGTAAAAAAGTTCCGCAAGGAGGAAACAGAGGTGCTTTGAAACTTGAAGAAGGAGTAGAAAGATATTCTGATGATCCTCAGGGTGGAGCTCACGGGCATGAAGCTGCTGCAGAGCACAAAGAAGAAACTCCTGCACAACCGGAAGCTGCTGCTCCGAAAACAGACAGTACTGCGGCTGCAAAACCTGCTGAAGCTGAAAAAGCTCCAAAAGCTGAACACTAATTACAAGTACAAAATATATAATTGCCCTGTTTCTGCAGGGCATTTTTTATTAAAAAGAGTGCTATAGTGCTCATTAGCATGACGTTGGGAAAATCCTGCCTTTTTGTTTGTCCCTGCCGGCCATTTTTTTTAATTTTAACAAAATAAATTTTTACAATGCAAGAGACATTAAATTACATTAACGAAAACAAGCAGCGTTTCGTGGATGAATTATTTGAGTTATTGAGAATTCCTTCTATTTCTGCAGATCCCGCGTATAAAGATGACGTTTTGAAATGTGCAGACGTAGTGGCAGAACACCTTAAAAATGCAGGAGCTGATCATGTTGAAGTTTGCCAGACCAAAGGATATCCAATTGTTTTCGGAGAGAAAATTTTAGATAAAAATTTACCAACAGTACTGGTATACGGACATTATGATGTTCAGCCGGCAGATCCGTTGGAATTATGGAACAAACCACCTTTTGAGCCTTATATTGAGAAAACGGAATTACACCCTGAAGGAGCAATCTTTGCCAGAGGCGCTGCAGACGACAAAGGGCAGTTTTTCATGCACCTGAAAGCTTTTGAAGCCATGATGAAAACCAATGCTCTTCCTTGCAACGTTAAATTTATCTTGGAAGGAGAGGAAGAAGTAGGATCCGTAAGTTTAGGCGACTGGGTAAATGAAAATAAAGAAAAATTAGCCTGCGATTGTATCTTAATTTCCGATACACATATTTACAGTAACGAACAACCGACTGTTACAACAGGATTAAGAGGATTAAGCTACGTAGAAGTAGAAGTGGAAGGTCCGAACAGAGATTTACACTCAGGGCTTTACGGAGGAGCGGTTCCAAACCCTATCCACGTTCTTTCAAGAATGATTGCTAATCTGATTGATGAAAACGGTCATATCACCATTGACGGATTCTACGACAATGTAGAAACGGTTTCAGATGCAGAGAGAGCTGAAATGAATAAACTGAAGGACAATCCGGAAGAATTCAAAAAATCAATTGGATTAAGCAATATTGAAGGAGAAAAAGGATACACAACTTTAGAAAGAACATCTATCCGTCCTACCTTAGACTGCAACGGAATCTGGGGTGGTTATACAGGAGAAGGTGCAAAAACGGTAATTCCTTCAAAAGCTTTTGCTAAAATTTCAATGCGTTTGGTTCCTTACCAGACTCCACAGGAGATCACGGAAAAATTCACGAAATATTTTGAAAAAATCGCTCCGGATACAGTAAAAGTTAAAGTGACCCCTCACCACGGAGGGATGCCATATGTTTTACCAACGAATACCAAAGAATTTGCTGCAGCAAAGCAGGCCATGGAATCTGCTTTTGGAAAAGAAGTACTTCCATACAGAGGAGGAGGAAGTATTCCGATTACAGCGATGTTCGAACAGGTTTTAGGCGCTAAGTCTGTACTTATGGGATTCGGATTGGATTCTGACGCCATTCATTCTCCAAACGAACATTATGGACTATTCAACTTCTATAAAGGAATTGAAAGTATTCCGTTATTTTTTGAGAATTATTCAAAATAATTAAACAAAAACAAGATATGATAAGGTATTTCTGAGAAGAGATACCTTATTTTTGTTTTATTTTCTATCATAAAATACATTTGGAAGGCTGTTTTTAAAGGGCTGAAAAATTAAATTCCCTGATAATAAAAGCGTTATTTTTTTATTTGCAATAAGTTATTTCACTATTCATGGAAAGTTTATATTTTTAATACAAAACTTGAATTACTATGAAAAAATACTACTCAATTGTATTTTTAATATCGTCAGTTTGCATTTTTGCACAGCAGTCCATATCCTTTGAGTCTACTGAGGGATTCAGTACTGGAGATATTAACGGCCAGGCAGGATGGATCAGTACTCCCACTGGAGGGGTTCCTCAAAATGTAACCCATCAGACCGTCAGCCTGGATAAAGCAAGCGATGGCAGCAGCTCCCTGAAAATTGTTAAGGAAAATACTTACGGGACCCAGAGTGCACCCATTATCGGAGGGTTTTATAACTTGCCGGCGCCTCTTGCCTGCAACAATTTTTCTGTATCATTCGACATTAATATGTCACAGCTTAACGGCTCTGATTTTGGTTTTCAGGGAGTAAATGATATGGATGACCAGTTTGTTGTGAGGCTGGATTTCGAAAAAACAGGATTGGTAAAGCTCCTGAATACGGTATCAGGCATACAGAACCTGATTCCTGTACCTTCAACCTGGCTGCCTAATATCTGGTATCGGATTAAAGTAGTAGGGACCGCTACGGATGTCATATATTACCTTAATGATCTGTTGATTTATACAGGCCCGCCAGCAAGTTCTTTGCCTATAAATCAGCTTCGTTTTGTGCATAATAATGCATTGGGTTCTGCCTATATTGATAACATTAAAATCAATAATCAAGCAACTTTATCTACAAAAGATCCGGTTAAAAATGAGGTGAAATTATCTGTTTATCCAAACCCGGCTACTGAGGTTATAAAGATCACAACTTCTCAAAAAATAAGGCATATTGAAGTATATGACCTGTCAGGAAAAAGAATGGATGCAACTGTAAGTGGTGATCAGGTATATGTGAAAAATCTGTCTTCCGGGACTTATTTACTCAATGTGGAAACAGACGGAAGAAATTTTACAGAGAAGTTCATCAAAAAATAATTCCTGATAAATCTTAGCATCAGCAAAACGTTCCGATTGGGGCGGTTTTGTTATTTTAGAGAATTAAAATTTTAATCATATGCCAGAAAATAAAACCGCTTATATAACAGGAGGAACCAAAGGAATAGGTTTCGGGATTGCGAAAATTTTGCTTGAAAACGGCATCTCTGTCGCATTTTCAGGAAGAAAAAGAGAGGATGTGATGAAGGCGGAAGAAGAACTCAGACAGTATTCACAAAACGTATTAGGAATTGTTTCTGATGTAAGAAACCTGGAAAGTGAACAGGAAGCGGTAAAATATACGATTGAAAAGTTCGGAAGACTGGATTATGTGGTGGCGAATGCAGGATTGGGGATTTTTAAGCCAGTAGATGAACTTACCGCAGAAGAATGGAACGATATGATAGAGACCAACCTTACAGGTGTTTTTTACACCTTAAAAGCCTCTGTTGAAGAACTTAAAAAAACAGAAGGTTATTATATCACCATTTCCAGTCTCGCAGGTGCCAATTTCTTTGAAAACGGAACAGGGTACAACGCTTCAAAATTCGGGGTAGTAGGTTTCACACAGGCCGCCATGATTGATCTAAGAAAATATAATATTAAATCTACTGTGATTATGCCGGGCTCTGTAGCCACTCACTTCAATGGAAACGTTCCTTCGGAAAAGGACAGCTGGAAGATTCAGCCTGAAGATATGGGGAATCTCGTATTGGATATTCTGAAGATGAATCCACGGGTTTTGCCAAGTAAAATAGAATTCAGGGCAACAAAACCTTTGTAATGATAGCGCTGAAGTATCTCTGTAATAAATGCTTTTAAATTATCAAATTAACCTCTAATGTATTAATCAATACTATTTTTATTCGTACGCAGCTTTCAGGATGTCTGATTAGCCGTAATCTTCAGGAATACGGTGTCTTTATCGGTAAATCTACCTAATAACTGGTATTGATTTCATTTGTAAACTGAAGTAAGTTTGAATCTGAATTAAAAATAGTATATGAAAAATTTTCTATCAATTAATGCATTCTTGTTGATTCTATTTCAAACATTGAACGCCCAGACACTGGAAAGTGACAGTTTTAATGCTTATACCATCGGAAATGTCGGAACGGATATCACTGCATCTGTTCCAGGACAAGGAGGGTTTTATACAGATTTTCCCGGAGGTTCAAATTCAGATGCACAGATTGTGAATGTAGATGCTTCACACGGAAAATCTCTACAGCTTACCGGAAGTGCGGGTGCATCAGCAACAAAATTTATATGGAAGAACGGGCTGGGAGCAGCCTGGGCGGCAAGAACCTCTGGAAATGATATTCTTAAACTGAGCTTTAGTCTTTACACAGGAAGTCCCACAGGAGGTGTAGGAAGAGGGACTGTTTTAATATATGACGGGACCACTCATAAAACGCTGCTTGGTGCAGGATACGAGTATGATACACAGAGAATTGTAGGAATTGCATATTACACTAAAATATCAAACGGAGTAACAGGCAACTATCTTTTTTATCTGGAGCCACCTGCCTATTCCTATCCACCTAATACCTGGATTACTCTGAACTGTACATTTAATAAAACTACAGGAGCAGTTACGTGGACAACGCCTGGAGGTGTTACTTACGGGCCTGCATCCACGCATGTTCCGGCAGCGGCGGGTGTAGATCCTTTTGAGCTGGATTTTGTATCAGTAGCTGGTGTAGGGAATACCGTAGCACATATCACTTCTTTTGATGACTATATGGTAACCGCAACAAATAATGTGACATTGGTAACCAGAGAGGCTGTGGCGGAAGAACCCAATGTTTCAGTCTATCCGAATCCTGCAGCTGATTTTATTCATATACAATCTGAATCCCCTGTCACTAAAATTGAAATTGTTGATATTGCAGGAAGAAAAAAGGAGATGAATTTTGATCATGATAAAATAGATATCAGAAATTTGACTCCCGGAATTTATATCATCAGCATAGAAATTAAGGGAAGCAAATTTTCTAAAAAGTTCATTAAAAAATAAGGACAATCATTATTTTAATAACCTGTAAACGCCCTGAAATAGGGCGTTTTGTTAATTTTAATGCTCTGAATAGCAAATCAATATATATTATGCATGCATAATATATTTTTTGCTTATATTAGCAAAAATTAATTCAAACAGAATCTCTGCAAAAATCGTCATGGATTAATGCACCAAAGGGAAAATAAAATAGTACGCATGAAACCGTAAGGTGACATATGACAATAAAAACAATAAGCAACATATGAAAATATTAGTTTGTATCAGTAGTGTTCCGGATACTACTTCTAAAATTAACTTTACAGCAGATAAATCTGCTTTCGACAAAAACGGAATTCAATGGGTGATCAACCCTCTAGATGAATTTGCATTGACAAAAGCGGTTAAACTTCAGGAATCTCAGGGAGCAACAGTAACAGTAATCAACGTAGGGGATGCTGCTACAGAACCTGTCATCAGAAAAGCTCTGGCTATTGGTGCTAATGATGCAGTAAGAGTAAATCTAGATCCGAAAGACAGTTATTCTACAGCAAAAGAAATTGCAGCAGTAGCTCAAAACGGAGGATATGATCTTATCCTTTGCGGAAAAGAATCTATCGATTATAACGGAGGTTCTGTTCCGGGAATGGTAGCTCAGTTATTAAACCAGCCTTTTGTAAATGCATCAGTAGGATTAGACGTAAACGGAAGCGAAGCTACTGCAGTAAGAGAAATTGAAGGTGGAAAAGAAACTATTTCAGTGAAATTACCGGCAGTTATTGCAGGTCAGAAAGGGTTGGTAGATGAGAAAGATCTTATCATCCCGAATATGAGAGGAATTATGTCTGCAAGAACAAAACCATTGCAGGTAGTAGAGCCTTCTTCTTCAGAAGTAAAAGTGCAGGGTGTATCTTATGACAGTGTTCCGCCAAGAGCAGCTGTGAAAATGGTTTCTCCTGACAATCTGGATGAGTTGGTAAGATTACTTCACGAAGAAGCTAAAGTAATCTAATCTTTAAATTTTCAATCTTTAAATTTTTAAATGTAAAACAATGGCAGTATTCGTATACGCAGAAAATATAAACGGAGTTTACAAAAAAGCGGCTTTCGAAGCAGTTTCTTATGCTAAAGCTATCGCTGATAAGGCAGGAGATAGCGTTACAGCAATCTCTGTAAACCCCACTGACTCTTCAGATTTATTATATAAATATGGAGCGTCAAACGTAATCAATATCAAAGACGAAGGTCTTAAGAACTTCTCAGCAAAAGCATTTGCACAAGCGGTAAGCGAAGTGGCAGACGGAAATATCATCGTTTTCCCTCACACTACTGATGCTTCTTCTGTTGCTCCTATGCTTGCTGTGATGAAAAACTATTCTTTAATCACTAACGCATTGGAAGCTCCTGAAAGCCTTTCTCCTTTCCAGGTAAAAAGAAGAGCATTCTCCGGAAAAGGTTTCATGCATGCTAAAGCTGAAGGAAACGGAGTAATCGTTACGGTTTCTCAAAATGCTTTCGGTGTTAAAGAAAATGCAGTATCAGGTTCAGAAGAAGTGAAAAACTTATCTGTAGCGAATGAAGATACAAAAGTAATTTCTCACGAGCAGAGTTCAGGTAAATTAGACCTTAAAGAAGCTGAAATCGTTGTTTCTGCCGGTAGAGGGATGAAAGGTCCTGAAAACTGGGGAATGATCGAAGATTTAGCAAACGTTTTAGGAGCTGCTACAGCATGTTCAAAGCCTGTGTCTGATATCGGATGGAGACCTCACACAGAGCACGTAGGACAAACAGGTAAAGCGATTTCACCAAATCTTTACATTGCTGTAGGGATTTCCGGAGCAATCCAGCACCTTGCAGGGGTTAACTCTTCAAAAACGATCGTAGTAATCAACAGTGATCCTGAAGCACCATTCTTCAAATCTGCTGATTATGGAGTAGTAGGAGATGCTTTCCAGATTATTCCTGCATTAACAGAGAAAATTAAAGCAATTAAAGGATAAGAGAGTGAATTGTGAATAGTTAATTCCCTTTGCTCGTCAATTTTTAATTAAATAATTCACTTGCGAAGCAAAATTCACTATTGACGTTTGACAATCATCAACAATACAAATAAAAGCTCGGCTTTCCGGGCTTTTATTTTTGCGTAAAAAAGTGAAAACACAACAAAAAATTAATCTATATTTGTAGCTATGGATTATAAACAGCTAATTATTCGCGGAATATCGTACAGCCAGACCCAATCAGGCGCGTACGCATTGTTACTGGAGCATGAAGAAACACACATAAAATTACCTGTTGTTATAGGAAACTTCGAAGCCCAGTCTATCTCTCTAGGATTGGAAAAAGATATTCATCCGCCGCGTCCTCTTACCCATGATTTATTCACAAAATTTATAGTTTCTGCCAATTATGAATTGGTTTCTGTCATTATCTACCAGATTGTAGACGGAGTATTCTTCTCCAATATTAACTTTAAAAATAAAGTGACTGAAGAAGAACTGATTCTTGATGCCAGAACTTCTGATGCTGTTGCAATGGCTGTAAGATTTGATGCACCGATATTTACAACCCAGCAGGTATTAAATGAAGCCGGAATTTTACTGGAGCTGGAAGATGTTTCAAAAGAAGACCAGTCTTTCTCAGAAACTGTACAGACAGAAGATAATCTAAAATCTCTTTCTATGGAGGAGCTTCAGAAACTATTGGATGAAGCTGTGAAAGAAGAAGACTATGATACTGCCCTTGAGATTCAGGAAGAAATCAAGAGGAGGAAAAAGAAAATTGACTAAAGAGATACTTTTTATATAAACTATGAATTTAAAATTACGACTGACCATCCTCAGTTTCCTCCAGTTTTTTGTTTGGGGAGCATGGCTGATTACGATGGCAAACTTTTGGTTTGGCACAAAACATTGGGACGGAACTCAGTTTGGAGCTGTCTTCGGAACAATGGGAATTGCGTCCATCTTTATGCCAACCATTACTGGAATTATTGCTGACCGCTGGGTAAATGCGGAACGTATATTTTCAGTACTCCACATCCTTTATGGGGTTATTCTTTTCATACTACCTCATTCTGCAGATCCTAATTCTTTTTTCTCGGTAATGCTTGTGGCAATGTGTTTCTACATGCCTACCATCGCACTGGCCAATTCAATTTCTTATACAATCCTGAAAAATAACAATCTGGATGTAGTGAAAGACTTCCCGCCGATTCGTGTATGGGGAACTATTGGTTTTATTGTTGCCATGTGGATCACCAACCTTAGTGGAAATAAAGCTACAGAAGGACAGTTTTATATCGGAGGAGCCGTAGCAATATTCTTAGGAATCTATGCACTTACATTACCAAAATGTCCGCCGCAAAAACTGATTGATAAAAATTCACCGTTATCCGAGCAATTAGGTTTGAATGCCTTTAAGCTTTTCGGAAACTATAAAATGGCATTGTTCTTTATGTTTTCCATGCTTTTGGGAGCAGCACTTCAGCTTACCAATGCCTATGGAGATGTTTTCTTAAGTGAATTTGCCCATTTCCCCAAATATGCAGATTCATTCGTAGTACAGAGATCTACCATCATTATGTCTATTTCACAGGTTTCAGAAACATTGTTTATTCTTGCAATTCCTTTCTTCCTGAAGAAATTTGGAATTAAAAAAGTGATGTTGATGTCAATGCTCGCATGGGTTCTAAGGTTTGGATTCTTTGCTTATGGAGTTCCGGACGGATTCGGGCTTTCGTTGATTATTCTTTCCTGTATTGTATACGGAATGGCCTTCGATTTCTTTAATATCTCCGGTTCACTTTTCGTAGAAACAACTACTGATAAAAAAATACGTTCTTCAGCTCAGGGATTATTCATGATGATGACGAACGGTTTCGGGGCTGTTTTCGGAAGTTATATTGCAGGATGGGCCATCGACAAATTCTTTACCCATAAGTTTTCAACCGCTGCAGATCTGTCTGCTTATCTTGAAACCAGCCCTGATAATCCTACTTTCCTTGAAATTTTGAAGAACAGCTTCAATGCTGCTGTTAATTCAGATGGTACACTATCTTCTGTAGTGATGGTAAAAGACTGGCATCAGATATGGCTTTCTTTCGCAATCTATGCGTTAGTACTGGCGATATTCTTTGCTGTTTTATTTAAACACAAGCACAATCCGGAAGATGTTTCATCCGTAAAACATTAATTGAAACTTACATTGTATTAAGATATTAAATTGCATTTTGAAAAAAATGCAATTTTTTTATTTTAAGGTGATTATGCGGAGTAAATCTGCTTGTTCATAAGTACTTTACTTCTGCTTTTAATAATAATGCTTCACTGAACAAAAAATATGGTCTCCAGATAGGAATAAGAATAGCAAATGGTAATTTAAAATTTAATAATAAATTCATTTTTTCTTTACATAATAATTAAAAATATCAAATATTTTTTATGTCTAACAAGTGTTCGGGTGCTAAACTTCTATTTTTAAAACACACTGTTTAAAAGTGTGTTTTTTTTTGTATTTTGGCACTTTAGTAAATATGAAAAATATTCAGTTATTAGGATTAATTTTAGTCATCGTAGGCAGCTTTTTACCCTTGGTACATGTGCCTGTCATCGGAAACTGGAACTATTGGAAGCTTGATCATTATCTGGCTATTATGTGCTGGATTTTTTCTGCTTGTGCAGTTTTTGGAATTGTAAATAACAGTACCGGGGTCGTTAGATTTTTTGGTATTCTGCTTATCCTTTTATTCGGATTTACCTTAGTTGCAGTGAAAATGCAGTCGCTTCAATACTTTAGCTTTTTACCATTCAAATCTTGGCAGGAAACCTTTGCAGGAATTGTTAAGCTGAAATGGGGATGGGCGGTAGAGTTCTCAGGTGCTTTGATGATGGTTTTCGCAGGAGGAAATAAAAAAGTAAACAATAGAACACAGATATAAAAATGAATTTATTAAAAATATTTTCAGCTGGAATTTTGCTGACAGCAGCTATTCAGGTAGATGCTCAGGCAACAGGACAGAAAAAGCCGGATAATCCGCCTAAATGCGCCAATATAAAAGAAGGAAAATTTGTAAGACCCAATTATCCGGAAGAAATATGGCATATGACCATTAAGGATAATATTCAGACTGAATATTTGAATAATGGAAAAGATTACATCAAATCGACACTGGTTTTTGTGGATGACTGCAATTACAAAGTAATCGTGATGGAAAAATCAGATAAAAATAATCCTGCACAGATAGGAGATGTCTTCAATAATAAAATTGTAGCCACTCAGGATAACCTTCTGAAAGTGAATACTAAAATTGAAGGAACTCAATTTGATGTGGTGTACGTAAAAGTAAAATAAATTCAAACTATAAAAAAGGGAATTAAATTCCCTTAGCTAAAATAAAAATTATATACATGAAAGAAGTATTCATTGTTTCCGCAGTAAGAACACCTATGGGGAGTTTTATGGGAAGCTTATCAACAGTTCCGGCTACAAAACTGGGAGCAACTGCCGTAAAAGGAGCATTAGATAAAATCGGTTTAGATCCCAATAATGTTCAGGAAATCTATATGGGGAATGTTCTTCAGGCAGGAGAAGGCCAGGCGCCGGCTCGTCAGGTTGCTTTAGGAGCAGGTCTTTCAATCAATACTCCATCTACTACAGTAAATAAAGTTTGTGCTTCAGGGATGAAGGCTGTAACAATGGCTGCTCAGGCAATCAAAGCCGGTGATGCAGACGTAATTGTTGCAGGAGGTATGGAGAATATGTCTTTGGTTCCCCACTATTACAATGCAAGAGTGGCCACTAAATTAGGCGATATCAAAATGCTTGACGGAATGGTACTTGACGGTCTTACAGATGTATACAACAAAGTACATATGGGTGTATGTGCAGAAAAATGTGCTGCAGACTATAATATTACAAGAGAAGATCAGGATAACTTCGCTATAGAATCTTACAAAAGATCTGCAAAAGCATGGAGCGAAGGAAAATTCAATGAAGAAATTGTACCGGTTTCTATTCCTCAGAGAAAAGGAGAACCAGTAATCTTTGCTGAAGATGAAGAATACAAAGCAGTAAACTTCGACAGAATTTCAACACTTCCTACCGTATTCAAAAAAGAAGAAGGTACAGTAACAGCAGCAAATGCATCTACTTTGAATGACGGAGCTTCCGCATTAATCCTTGTTTCCAAAGAAAAAATGGAAGAACTTGGACTGAAGCCTCTTGCAAAGATCGTTTCTTATGCTGATGCAGCTCAGGAGCCTGAAAACTTTACTACGGCTCCGGCAAAAGCGCTGCCTATCGCTCTTAAAAAAGCAGGATTGGAAATTTCAGATATTGATTTCTTTGAATTCAACGAAGCATTCTCAGTAGTAGGATTGGCTAACAATAAAATCTTAGGACTGGATGCTGCCAAAGTAAACGTAAACGGAGGTGCTGTAGCATTAGGACACCCACTGGGAAGTTCAGGCTCAAGAATCATTGTAACTTTAATTAACGTATTGAAGCAAAATAACGCAAAATACGGTGCTGCAGCAATCTGCAACGGTGGTGGAGGTGCTTCTGCTATCGTGATTGAGAATATCTAATATTCTGTTTCAGAATATATTACCATTAAGGAATCGATAATTTTTTTAAAAACTTATCCATTTCTTAATGGTTTTTTTATTTTTGTGCTACTAATATTTATTTGAAATGTCTGAAACTGAGAATCGACAGCCTAAAAACATAAAGAATAATCCGAAGATTATGAAGGCCTGGGCTGTGTATGACTGGGCAAACTCCGTGTATTCCCTGGTTATCACCTCTACCATTTTCCCCATTTATTATTCTATCCTTACCACTGCTTACGAGAAAAAAGAATATGTAGCAGAAACAAAATCCTGGATTGATGTCCCGGTAAGGCATACCATCAAAATTTTTGGAGAAGGATATCAGCCGGATGCTGTATATGGGTATTCACTTACCATATCGTTTTTTATTGTAGTATTGTTGTCGCCGTTTTTATCTTCTTTGGCAGATACGATAGGAAACAAAAAATCTTTCCTGCAGTTTTTCTGCTATCTGGGGGCAACTTCATGTATGGGACTGGCTATGTTTACAGGAATGCATAATGTCTTTCTGGGGCTTCTATTCAGCATTACGGCCAGTGTCGGCTTCTGGGGAAGCCTGGTGTTTTATAACTCGTTCCTTCCCGATATTGCCACTCCGGACAGGCAGGATGCACTTTCTGCGAGAGGATATGTTTACGGATATATCGGCTCCGTAGTGTTAGTAGTGATCTGTTTGGTACTGATTCAGGTTTTTGCCAAAGGAGCTGCTCAGCAACTACTGTTTACAAGAATCAGCTTCCTGCTTACAGGAGCATGGTGGTTCGGGTTTTCTCAATATACGTTCAAACATCTTCCTCAGTTTGGGGATGTAAAGGATAAGCTTCCTAAAGATCTTGTATTGCTGAACTATAAAAATATCTTCAAAAAGCACGAAGAGCAGGGAGGTTTTTTTGAAGTATTTAAAGATAATCTTAGCTTTTATAAAGATATTGCAAAAGAAAGTTTCCATGAACTGTTCAAAGTAGGCGGAGAGCTTTTCAAAGACAAAAATCTGAAATTCTTCCTGTCAAGTTTCTTCTTTTACAGCGTAGGAATGCAGACTATTTTCCTGATGGCAACCTTATTTGGGAAAAGTGAAATCAACCTGGCTCAGGATAAACTGATCGGAACGCTTCTGGTCATCCAGATTGAAGCGATTATCGGGGCTGTTATTTTCTCAAGATTATCTAAGAGAATCGGTAATAAAAATGTTATTTCAATTGCTATTATACTTTGGATTATAGCTTGTATCTGGGCTTATTTCCTTAATAAAGAAAATCCTACAGTAGAATATCAGTTTTACGGGGTAGCCGCAGTGGTAGGCCTTGTAATGGGTGGACTTCAGGCAATGTCCAGATCCACATACTCAAAGCTGCTTCCGGAAAACTCTATGGAAAATACCACCTACTTCAGCTTCTATGATGTACTGGAGAAAATAGCCATCATCATAGGAACATTTATCTTCGCTACATTAATTGAACATTTCAACAATATGCGTATTGCCGCATTGTCAATGACCATATTCTTCGGCGCAGGGCTTATTTTAATCCGCTTCCTGAAGGTCAAAATGAGAAAAGACAGAGAAACATTATAAAATTGAAAAGGCGTTATTTTTAACGTCTTTTTTATTGCCTTTTTCTTTAAAATTATATTTATTTATCATATTTATTTCGTATTTTTAATAAAAAAACTGAAGAAAGTAAAATAGAAAACAATTCGGCCTGAGTTTTGCTTATATTCAGCGGAATAATTTTAACTTTGCAAAAAGATTTATTGTCAAAATGACCAACCCTTTATTTTATGCAAAAATAATCCTGTTTGGAGAATATGGAATGATTGAAGATTCCCAGGGGCTTGTAGTACCTTACAGCTTCTATAAAGGGACTTTAAAGTTTTCCGGTTTGGCTTCTGAATTTGAGCTTAATTCCAACAGGCATCTGCAGAAATATTCTGAATTTCTTACAAAACTTGATCTTTCCGACGATTTCAAACTGGATATTGAGAGTTTCAAAAAAGATATTTCAAACGGACTTTTCTTTGATTCCAATATTCCGCAGGGATATGGAGTGGGAAGTTCCGGTGCGCTGGTAGCTGCCATTTTTGAAAAATATTCAGTCAGTAAACTTAATCCTGAGAACATCTCCAAGGATAATCTTAAAAAATTAAAAGCTGTTTTTGGTGAAATGGAGAGCTATTTCCATGGCAAAAGCTCAGGAATGGATCCACTGATCTGCTACATGAACCTCCCGATTCTTATCGAAAATAAAGAAAATCTAGACCGGGTAAATATTCCCGAAGGTGAAGAAGGAAAAGGAGCTATATTCCTGATTGATTCCGGTATGACAGGGGAGACAGGACCTATGATTCAGATTTTCTTTGAAAAAATGAAAACAGAAGGTTTCCGAAAAACCCTTAAAGAAGAGTTTATCCGTTACAATAATGCATGTATTGATTCTTTCCTTAAAAAAGATATGAATCCTTTCTTCAGAAATCTTAAAAAGCTTTCTCATTGGGCATATGAGCATTTCCGTCCCATGATCCCTGAAAGTATCTTTAATATCTGGAAAAAAGGACTGGATTCTAACGCTTATTATCTGAAACTCTGCGGAAGCGGTGGAGGCGGCTATATCTTAGGATTTACCAAAGACTATGCAAAAGCAGAAAAAATGCTTGAAGGCTTCCAGAAAGAAGTGATTTACAGATTTTAAAAAGATTGGAATGAATTCTGAAAAAGAACCTTTCCAATCTAAAAACGATCTCTCAAAATCTCTATTTTACAGATTTTCACAATTCGTGGGCTTTTTGCTCGGAGCACGCTTTTTTGTAGCTGCCCTGCTGACATTTGCCCTCTATGTTTCTACTTTTTTCCTGTTTAATCAGGATGAATCTTTCAGAAATTTCGTCTTCGATTTTAAAGTACACGGTATTATTTTTTGTACCGTCCTTACCATCCTGGCTGGCGGTATCATCAACCAGTTCTATGACCTGGAGAAAGATCATGTGGTAAAACCATTCAGAACAAGGCTTCAGAGCTTTATCAAACAAAAATATTTCCTGTATGCTTACCTGGCGCTGAGTGCTGTTTCTTTGGGTATTGCCTGGATGATTTCCCACAACGTTTTTGTTTTTTTTATAATCTATCAGTTTTTTATGTGGTTTTACAGCCATAAACTGAGCAGAATACTGATATTAAACAACCTTACTTTTGTCAGTCTCACGCTGTATCCGTTCTTTGGAATGATGGTTTACTATGAGACGTTTTCCAAAAAGGTATTCCTGATGGCTGTTTTTCTTTTCCTTATTCTGTTATGTATTGATATTGTAAAAGATACCCTTACCCGAAGTGTAGATAAAGCATTCGGGTATATTACCATTCCTAATTATTTTAAAACCAGAAATACAAAAATCATTCTGACTTCCTTATTGATAATTACTATGGTAGTTTCTATGAAGATTATTACAAAAACCGGTATTACCGGATTCATGGCATATTATTTTGCCGGCGGCCTTTTTGTCATGATCGTATGTATTTATCTTCTTATAAATGCTTCCCGGAGAAGTAACTTCTTTACATTGAATATATTACGGTTCTGGGTTTTCATAGGAATCATAGCAATGCTCTTAAACGGAATAGAGCATAAATTATAAAAAAAATTCTTTTAAATAAACTGAGGTTATTATTACCTTTGCATAACTAAATTTAATAAATAGGAATGCCCATTTTTAATGATACTAAAATTGCATTTGCAGACAAGTCTGATGCACAATTGAGAAAGGCTTACTGGATGTTTAAAATGATTGAACAGCCCGCTCTTACAAGCCTTGGAACATCTGTTCTGAATTTCACAGTACATAACAATTTTCCTTTCGTTACAGGAATTGTAAAGAATACCTTATTTGAGCAGTTCTGCGGTGGAGAAACCCGTGAAGAAAGTATGAAAGTTGTGAAGCAGCTTTTCAAAAGAGGAGTCGGAAGTATTTTCGATTACTCTATTGAAGGAAAAGAAGATGAGGAAACTTTTGATGCAGTTTGCAAGGAAATTAAGGATATTGTAAGATTCTCAGTAGGAAATCCGGCAATTCCTTTTATCGTATTTAAGCCTACCGCTTTCGGAAGAATTGATCTTTATGAAGCCGTTGGGAAAGGGGCAGAACTTACTACAAGCCAGAAAGAAGAATGGGAAAGAGTGGTAAGAAGATTTGATGAAGTATGTGGTCTTTGCCATGAGAACGATAAAAAAGTAATGGTAGATGCTGAAGAAACCTGGATGCAGGACGCAGCAGACCACCTTTGCGAAGAGATGATGGAGAAATACAACCAGCAGAAACCTATCGTTTGGAATACCATCCAGATGTACAGAACCGGAAGGTTGGAATATATGGAAGCTCATCTTCAGAGAGCAAGAGAGAAAAATTATTTCATCGGTTATAAAATTGTTCGTGGTGCTTATATGGAAAAAGAAAGAGCCAGAGCAGCAGAAAAAGGATATGCAGATCCGATTCAGCCGTCAAAAGAAGCTTCAGATAAAAACTATAATGCAGGAATCGACTTTGTAATGGAGCACCTGGATAAGGTTTCAGCGTTTTTCGGGACCCATAATGAAATTTCTTCGGAACTGATTATGGATAAAATGAAGGCAAAATCTCTGGAAAACGGTAATCCACATGTCTATTTCGGACAGCTTTACGGGATGAGTGATAATATCACCTTCTATCTGTCAGATAAAGGCTATAATGTGGCTAAATATCTCCCATACGGACCTGTAAAGGATGTTGTTCCTTATTTGACAAGAAGAGCCCAGGAAAATACCTCTGTGGCCGGGCAGACCGGAAGAGAGCTTGGACTCATCAAAAAAGAACTGGAAAGAAGAAAGAAACAATCATAATAATTGGTTCTTAATAAATCAATAAGACCTGCAGTTTTGCAGGTCTTTTTTATTGGGTTAATTCCTTAAATACTGTTAATTGCTGAATCAAAAAATTAGAAATTTAAATTAATTTAATAATAACCAATCCATTTACTGTTTATATTGATTATATATTAAAATAATTATATTTTTATTGTTGATTTGATTTTAAATATTTATATTTGATAAAGACATAAAAACTAACAAATGGAAATGTTTTCACTGACTGTGATAGTCCCATGGACATCTTACTCATATGATAAGCCACAGTAATTACCCCCTAAAAAACCGGAATTATAAAATTATAAACAGGAACAGATGATTATAAGATAAATTCTATCAGCTGAGCTCTTGTCAAAAATTTTAAAAATAAAATAAAGCAATAGCTTTAGTTTTCTTCTTCAAATATTTTTTAACCTGATCATTTCTCTGATCAGGTTTTTTTAAGGCTCAAAACTTTCGAATTTTCCATTTTCGTAGAAGAGAACTATACGTTTTATTTTACTTTGCTGATTAC
Organism: Chryseobacterium amylolyticum; assembly: GCF_051011775.1. Taxonomy (NCBI): domain Bacteria; kingdom Pseudomonadati; phylum Bacteroidota; class Flavobacteriia; order Flavobacteriales; family Weeksellaceae; genus Chryseobacterium; species Chryseobacterium amylolyticum. The sequence continues at coordinate 83,563 of NZ_JBPCHX010000001.1, read as the reverse complement.
CAAGCAGTTGTCCTAAAATCTGATCGCCGGAATTTTCTAATCGCTGAGAATCCGATATTTTTTCCTGAGCCTTATCCTTGTCCGTTATAAACGATTCTCCAGCACTTGATTTCGGAGCCTCTGCTTCTGTTTCTTCACTTCCGAATTCCTCATCATCATTCATCATCGTAAAAAGATCGGGTAGTGGAGTTGTTTTTATTTTCTCCTCTTCGGTATGTTCTTCGTTAATTTCTGATGCCGGCAGTTGGGATTTCAGCATCTCACCCTCACCGGTAACCAGCCAGTCCCATAAAAGTTCCGGGAAACGGGATTTTATTTTTATGATAAATTCAAGAGACGGTTTGTTTCTTCCTGATGTGATATGTGAAATGGATGAACGCTGCACATCAATCTCATCAGCAAACTCAGAAGGAGTAAGATTGGAATACTCTATAATTTTTGAAATTCTTTCATTTAAACTCATAAAAATAAGTCTTTAATTATTTTACAAATGTAACATATATAATTTACAAATGCAAAATACAATTGTAAATAAATTTACTTTTTGTCTGTATACATTTGTAACCTGATGATAAAGCAGTATCAATCAATATAATATATAATAATTACAATTGTATTTAATAGTAAAATTGTTCAAAATCCTGTCATGAGTAATTTTAATAGGCTTATGGGTTAAACAGCTTATTTACTTAAAAATAAAGTTTAATATTGTAAATTTCTGCTTTTATTAATAGCTATTTTGACCTTAAAATTCTCCTGAAAAACTTTATTTACATTATTAATCCATTTTTGATAGGCTGATCTGTTGTAATACCATATTTATATGATTAATAAGCATTTATTTATTATATACAAAAGTAAATTACTGATATAAATATGGTTTTTAGCCTAAATAAGCATCAAATCTTGAGAAATTATCTTGTTGATAAACTACTTATTTTTCTACCTTTTAAAATTCATGGAAAACAGCGATAAAAAATAAAATATTCCATGGAAATTCTGATTTTTAAGGTATTTACATTTGTATACGCGAATAGATGTCTAAGTTTTCCACAATTAGTATGTTTAAAAAAATAACGCTCAATCGCCTTTATACAGCATTATTTTTACTTCAAGTATAGTTCTAAATGTAATTTAAATAAATTTTATAACTAGTTGAATTTAAATATTTTAAATATAAGTAATTAAATTTTTCGCAATCCACAATTTTATCCACAGACAATTTGTCCATCTGTGTTGTTTAACAATGTTACAAACGTTAACGGGCTTACTTAACTTAAAATTGGTGTGGGTTAAATTTTGTAAATTCATCTTCAATCAAGATGTTAAATGTAAATTCGATTATTTTACTAATGTTTACAAATGTTAACTTAAATTTTAACCCAAAAATGGCTAAATTTGATTCCTGTAAATTATTTCGCAAAATGAATTTTGAACAAATCTATTCTCAGAACCCCGATTTCTCAAATCGCTATATTTCTCCTGAAAAATTATTTTCATATCTACAGGCAAATCTCAGCGATTACATTCAGCAGATCGGAACATCCTATTTAGATAAGCCTATTTATCAGTTAAGCATCGGAACAGGAAATATCCAGGTGCTGGCCTGGTCACAAATGCACGGCAATGAATCCAATGCGACTCATGCTATGCTTGATCTGTTGGTAAGTCTTAATAAAGCTCAGGAAATGAAAGAAGACTTATTCAGTAAAATAAGACTTGATTTTATATTCATGCTGAATCCCGACGGATCTGAAAGATGGACCAGATTGAATGCAGCTAATATCGATCTGAACAGAGATTTTCACAACGAAGCAAGTAAAGAGATCAAATTCTTGAAAAAAGCAGCCGCTTCCAGGAAATATGATTATGCGTTAAACCTTCATGAGCAGAGAACCATTTTTACTACTGATGGTATTCATCCTGCTACACTTTCTTTTTTAGCTCCGTCCGAAAATGTAGAGCGTACCGTGACTGAAAACAGAAAAAAATGTATGGCAGTTATCGGAAGCGTATACAACCATTTAAAAGAATTGATTCCTAACCAGATCGGAAGATATTCCGATGAATTCTATCCCACTTCTACGGGAGATAATTTCATTAAAGCCGGAATGCCGACTATTTTATTTGAAGGCGGACACTTTGTGGATGACTATACCAGAAAAGGAACCAGAAAATATTATACCATTGCCCTTTATTATGCCTTGAAGGCAATCAGTGAACTCAACTCTGATATTACAGGTTGGGAAACATACCTTGAAATTCCGGAGAACAGGGAAACTCATTATGATATCATTTACAGGAATGTAAAATTGAATACTGACCATGAATGTATTTTGGATATTGCCGTTCAATACAGGGAAATCAAAGAAGAAGGAAAGGATGATATTTCTTTTATTCCTTTCGTAATGGAAGCCGGAGATGTGAAACAAAAAAAAGGCTGGCTGGAAATAGACTGCACCGGAAAGAAATTTATTTCTGCAACTAAATATCCTAAACTGGATGCGGTTGTGGACTTTAAAATAGAAGATTAAAAAGACTTTAAATAATCTTCTTATAAAAGTTTCGGCAGCCCTGAAGGGCTGCCGAAACTTTTTATAACTAATTTCCAAAATTCAAATGGCTGTCCACTCAATTTATAATGTTATTCGATAGGAATGGGCTTTAGCCAAAACTTAATTTTAGAATGTGATTCCTCTAAAGGTTAGTTAACCACTTTAATTCCGTTAGCTACAAACCTGATTTCCTCTTTTGGCTGAGTGATAGCATCAATTTCAGACTGAGGCTTTTTAGCGTCTTCCGCATAATGTTTCTGTTCATTCACAGAAGTTACTTTTCTTTCTGCATTTCCTTCCAGTACTACATTTTTTCCCTTTAAAGCTGTAGGTACAAAGAACGCATAATCTTTCATTTTTACAAAAAACTTGGAATTGTCTTCCGTCTGAATAGTAAGCCAGCAGCCTTTTTTGTCGCAGACATCAGTTACCTTTCCTTTAACAGCAACATTCTCAACTTTTTTATTGTCTTTTTTAAGCTTTTTATTCAATTTATCTGCTGTGATCGCTTTGGATTCAGCGGATGAACTTACCTGATTTCCATAAGTATCACCTACCAAAGCCTTTCCTTCCGGAGGACCGGATTGGGCAAATGCTAATGACGAAGCTGTTAATGCTGCACCAAATAATATTGCTTTGAATTTCATGTCTAATATTTTTTCCAAAAATACTAATTAAAATTGAATCATAACGGAATAAAGAATAACAAAAGGCAGTTGTTTTAAGGAATTTTCAACAAATTTGAAAATCAACGGCAGATTTGATTATATTTGATCCCTATACTTGACTATGCAGAAAAAACTGAAACTATGGGATGCCATCATGCTGGTGATGGGATCGATGATCGGAAGCGGAATTTTTATCGTAAGTGCTGATATGATGCGGAACCTGGGATCAGGTTTTTGGCTGATAATAGTATGGGTCATTACAGGAGTGATGACTGTGGCAGCAGCTATAAGCTACGGAGAACTTTCTGCACTCTTTCCGAAGGCCGGAGGGCAATATACTTATCTGAAAGAGATTTTCGGAAAAAAAATGGGATTCCTTTACGGATGGGGACTGTTTACGGTAATACAGACCGGAACTATTGCTGCAGTGGCAATGGCTTTTGGAAAATTTACCGCTTATTTAGTTCCGTCATTGAATGATGCTGCCCCGATTTTTCAAGGTGGTGAATTTAAAATCACATGGATCCAGATTCTGGCGATTGGTGTGATTTTGCTGCTTACCTACATTAATACCAGGGGAGTAGAAAGTGGTAAAATACTTCAGAATATCTTTACAGGCTCCAAAATTATTGCATTATTAGGCTTAATTGCTGCCGGTTTTATATTGGTAGACATCTCTCATTTATCAGAAAACTTCAGCTGGGGAACAGATTCCTTTAATAACCTTAAAAAAGATCTGAGTGGCAATTTCCTGAAAGAAGGCTGGGAACCAATCGGAGGAATGACTCTTCTTGGGGGAATTGCCGCAGCAATGGTAGGTTCCGTTTTCAGCTCTGTTGCCTGGGAAAGTGTAACATTCGTTTCCGGTGAAATTGAAAATCCTAAAAAGAATGTGGTAAAGTCCATGATTTACGGTACTTCTGCTGTAATGATTCTTTATATCGCAGTAAATTATGTCTATCTCAATGCGCTTGACAGAGATAATATTGCGTTTGCAGCCAATGACAGGGTAGCAGTAGCAGCCTCTCAGAATATATTCGGAAGTGCGGGAACTATTATTATCGCTTTATTGGTGATGATTTCCACATTTGGATGCAACAACGGACTCATTCTGGCAGGAGCCAGAGTTTTCCAGACGATGGCAAAAGACGGTATGTTCTTTAAATCAGCAGTACAAAACAATAAAAATGAAGTTCCTGAAAATGCTTTATGGATGCAGGGAGTCTGGGCTTCTATCCTGTGTCTGAGCGGGCAGTATGGAAATTTGCTGGATATGATCTCTTTCGTAATCGTTCTTTTCTATATGATTACGGTTTTTGGAGTTATCTATTTAAGAATGAAACAGCCGGATCTGGAAAGACCTTATAAGACATGGCTTTATCCGGTAACGCCTGTTATTTACCTTCTGGTAGGAACCTGTTTTTGTATCTTATTGCTGATTTACAAACAGCAATATACATGGCCTGGCTTTATACTGGTATTACTCGGGCTTCCGGTGTATTATTTTATCAACCGTAAAAAGGCAGATCAGTAAAATACGATACAGAAGAAAAGGGATATAGAATATTCAGGGCTTTCAATTCAGGTTGAAGGCCTTATTTTTCAATAATATTTTAAAGTATTGTAGCCATTATTTGCCGAAAATGCGTATTTTGGTATTTCGTTTTTAAACAGGACCATGAAGTAAAAACAATAAGTTATGGATACACCAAATTACAGAATGCCTTTCGTACCGTCTACTTTAATGACCGAAGGCGGAAGTATCGATACCTGCGATATGGGGGAAAGTATTGCCCACAATATTATGCTGCTGATCACTACCAAAAAAGGAGAGAACAGATACGATGAAAACTATGGAAATGATGTCTGGAACCTTGAATTCGATAATGGAGTTACAAGTGCCATCTGGGAAAGCGTTTTTATCAAAAGCCTAAGAAGACAGATTCAGGAATATGAACCAAGAATCGTAAACCCGCAGATTGATGCTCATATACAGTTTGTAGAGCACAGCTACGATACTAAAGAACACACCGAAATTAAAAAGAAAGTAAGAATTGCCATCAATGCAAAAATGGAGGAAACAGGAGAACGTTTCAGTTTTTCAACAGAACTGTTTCTGAGTCCAATGTCTATTGATTAATATTTTTAACAGCGAAAGAAAATTATGAATTTAGATCAGAATATTTATTCCAAAGAATCTGTAAAAGCAAGAATGCTGCAGAATGCAACTAAAGTATGGGGATTGAAAAGTCCGCAGTCTTTAGATCCTTTTGTAAAACTGCTGATAGATGCATTCAGTACAGAAGTTTTCAAGGCGAATAATGAAATACAGACGGTAAATGCCCGTATATTGGAAAAGCTGGCAAAACTGCTTACACCATCCATCTACACCCATCCTATCCCGGCTCATTCTGTGGCTTTTACACAGCCTTATGAGTCTTCTGAAATTTTACTGGAACATACAGAATTCTTTTTCCGCAAACAGATGACGTCCACTGTAAAATCAGAATCAGACAAGCAGCTGAACATTCCTTTTACTCCTGTAGGAAATGTAAGGATCAATAAAGTTCATACGTCTGTCATGTTTGTAGGAAATACCTGTTACAGTATTGATGACCGGTTCAATAAAATTCCTGTTGCAAGATTTCAGGGCAGGCCGGAAGATTACAGAAAAATCACAATAGGAGTAGATGTAAGCAAATATGTAAGTGAAAACTTTCCCAAATACCTGAGCATTTTCTGCTCCAATCCGGCTTTTGAGCATCTTGATTTTGTATATAAATTATTGCCTTACATCACTGTGTCAAGTAACGGTAATCCATTGTTTGTAAGGGAAGGATTAAGTTATCTTACAGAAAGTCATTCGGATGGTTACGAACAGATGTTCAAAGAACAATCCATCAGAAATAAGGTCATTGAAGATATTAAAAGCATTTACCGCCATAAGTTTATTGAAGTAACGGGAATCTCCCAAAGCCTTTTTTCAGAACCGGGGGAGCTTCCGCAGAACCTTGATTTCCTGGCAGGAAAAGAAGAAATCACTAAGTTCCTGGATAATAAACGTTACCTGTGGCTTACTTTTGAGTTTCCACCACAATTTTCAGCAGAAATCCTTGACAATTTTTCCTTTGTTCTGAATGCTTTCCCCATATACAACAGAGGCTGGAAAAAAACAGAATACAGCCTTGATATCATGGGAAATAATATTCCTTTGGTAACAGATGAAGGGGAGCACTTCCTGTATGTGGATGAAGTACAGGACGGTGACGGAAGAAAATATACTGAAATCCCTTTCACTCCGGCTGATGATCTTAAAAAAGGTTTATATACCGTAAGAAAAGGAGGCATGGAACGTTTTACCAGCAGAAATGCCGTTGATATGATTGCCAATGTTCTTGAACTGACAAGGGACGAAATTGCCGCATTTTCCCTTTTGAACAGAGATAATGTAAAAGGAGTTCTCAGCGAAATGTCCGATAAAATGAAATCCATGGTGCAGAAAGTAAACAATGCCAAAAGGAATATCAGACAGGAATTGAACTACGTGATTATGGAGCCCGTAGAAAAAACAGATCATACTTATGCCTCTTTCTGGGTAACACACTGTACCCTGGCCAATCATATGCGTCCGGGAACTGAACTTTCTAACCAGCTAAAGTCTCAAACGGTTGTACTGCTTACAGAAACATTAGGTGGAGCTGAAGAGCAGAAAGGTACTGACAGTATCCAGGCTTATAAATACGCGCTGACAACCAGAGATAAAATTATTTCTTTGGAAGATGTTAAAAACTACTGCCGTATGATTCTGAAAGATGAGGTAAAAGAAGTAAGGGTAAGAAGGGGGACAATGATCAGCAATAAGCCGAAAGAAGGCTTCGTAAGAACCGTTGAGGTAGAGATTGTTCCTCAGAATTATTCCTTCTATGGAAGAGCCTATTGGGAAAATATGGCCAATATTATCAGAAACCAGATTATTTCCAAGGCCATCGACGGAATCGAATACATCGTAAGGATTACCAATGAAGATGTTGATTTCCAGGATATGTAATTTTTAAGGAAATTAACCAGTTTAAAATATAAATGCCGTCATTAGTTAATACGGCATTTTTTGAATGATATCAATAGGAACGGGCTTTAGCCCGTTTTTTATTCAATAAAATTTTCAATCGGCTTTAGCCAAAACATAATATCTAAAACATATGAAATCAAATCAGGAAAATGTAAGAGTATAAGTTCCGGTCTGTTAACAAAACCTAAGAATTTTTTATGAAACTTTTATCCCTTTTATATTCAAAAAAAGTCTATAAAATTTCGTATTTTTGCACGTTGTGATTTTCAGGCAAAATCACCCCAAATTATGAGTAAATCAACAGAATATATAGAAGTTTACGGGGCACGTGAACACAATCTTAAAAATATTAATGTAAAAATTCCACGCAACGAATTAGTCGTGATTACCGGCCTTTCCGGAAGTGGAAAATCATCATTGGCTTTTGATACCATTTTTGCCGAAGGCCAGCGTCGTTATATCGAAACATTTTCTGCTTATGCACGCCAGTTTCTGGGCGGATTGGAGCGTCCTGATGTAGATAAAATTGAAGGACTTTCTCCGGTTATTGCCATTGAGCAGAAAACAACCAATAAAAACCCGCGTTCTACCGTAGGAACGGTTACCGAGCTGTACGATTTTCTGCGTCTGCTGTATGCAAGGGTTTCGGATGCTTACTCTCTGTCTACAGGACAGAAGTTGGTGAGTTATACCGAAGAGCAGATTCTTGAAACCATCAAAGAAAACTATAAAAAAGAGAAGATCATGCTTTTGGCACCAGTGGTGCGTTCCAGAAAAGGGCATTATCATGAACTTTTTGTACAGATGGCCAAAAAAGGATACGGGCAGGCAAGAATTGACGGTGAGCTGCAGGATATTGAATATGATTTAAAACTTGACCGTTATAAAACCCACGATATTGATATTGTCATTGACCGTTGGATCATCGGGGAAAATGCTTCCGAAAGCAGAATGGAAAAATCATTGCGTACTGCAATGGAAATGGGAGAAGGAATTATCGGAATCCAGAAGCTGGGAAGTACAGATATTGAGTACTTTTCCAAAAACCTGATGGATGCAGAAACCGGACATTCTCTGGCACTGCCTGAACCGAATACCTTCTCATTCAACTCACCGAAAGGAAGCTGCCCGAACTGCAAAGGGTTAGGGACCATCAAAAAGATCAATACAGATTATTTCGTAGATAATCCAAAACTATCCATCAATCAGGGAGGATTATTGCCATTGGAAGATATCAAATCTAACAAATGGATACTGTCACAGATTAAAAATATCCTTGAGATTTTCGGATTAGGATTAACAACACCTTTAAAAGATATTCCGGAAGAAGCACTGGATTATATCTACAACGGATGTCACAAAGAGTTCAATAAAGACCTGAAATACGCAGGAATTACCAAAAAAATAAAAATAGGTTTTGATGGTCTGATTGCTTTCATGGAGGAGATTATTGATGATAGAGACTCGTACGAAGCTGTTTTATTGGAAAGACATTTTACCACAGAAGAAACCTGCCCGGAATGTGATGGCACCCGTCTTCAGCCTTCAAGTTTAAGTTTTAAAATTGATGGAAAAAATATTGCTGAAGTCAATGCTTTAAGCTTAGCGGATTTAAAAGACTGGCTGGCTGATGTTAAAGATAAATTCTCAGAAAAAAATAAAATCATCGCTCATGAGATCTTAAAAGAAATTGAAACCAGGCTTCAGTTTCTGCTGGATGTCGGTTTGGATTATTTAAGTCTGAGCAGAAGCTCAAAAACCCTTTCGGGAGGAGAATCGCAGAGAATCCGTCTGGCAACACAGATCGGATCTCAGTTGGTGAATGTTTTATATATCCTTGATGAACCAAGTATCGGACTTCACCAGAGAGATAATGAAAGACTGATAAACTCCCTGAAAAACCTCAGAGATATCGGAAATTCTGTACTGGTGGTAGAGCATGATAAGGACATGATCCTGGAAGCTGATGAGGTGCTGGATATTGGTCCAAAAGCCGGGAAATTCGGTGGGGAGATCCTTTGGCAGGGGAAACCGAAAGATCTGGTGAAAGCAGATACCATCACGGCTCAATATATCAATGGTAAAAGAAAGATTGAAATTCCTGCAGAAAGAAGAGCAGGAAGCGGTAAAAATATTGTATTAAAAGGAGCTACAGGAAACAACCTTAAAAATGTAACCCTGGATATTCCTCTTGGAAAACTGGTTGTTGTAACCGGAATTTCAGGAAGTGGGAAATCTTCTTTGATCAACGGAACATTATATCCAATCCTTAACAAGCATTTCTACAGAGCGGTTCAGGAGCCGTTACCTTACAAAAAAATTGAAGGCTTAGAGAATATCGATAAAATTGTAGACGTAGATCAGACACCAATTGGAAGAACACCACGTTCAAACCCTGCTACCTATACCGGGATGTTTACAGATATCAGAAACCTTTTTGCAGAGCTGCCGGAAAGTAAAATCCGCGGATATAAGCCGGGAAGATTCTCTTTCAACGTAAAAGGCGGAAGATGCGAAACCTGTCAGGGTGGGGGATTGAAGGTGATCGAAATGAATTTCCTTCCGGACGTGTATGTTCATTGTGAAACATGTAACGGAAAACGTTTCAACAGAGAAACCCTGGAAGTCCGTTACAAAGGAAAATCAATTTCTGATGTATTGGATATGACGATTGATGAAGCGGTAGATTTCTTTCAGCCGATTCCAAAGATTTTTTCAAAAGTGAAAACATTGCAGGATGTGGGATTAGGATATATTACGCTTGGACAGCAGTCAACAACCCTTTCAGGAGGTGAAGCACAGCGTATCAAGTTAGCAACCGAACTGGCGAAAAGACAAACCGGAAATACCCTTTATATCCTTGATGAACCAACAACAGGATTGCATTTTGAAGATGTGAAAATCCTGATGGATGCCATCAATCAACTGGTAGAACTCGGAAACTCATTCATTATTATTGAGCATAATATGGATGTGATCAAATTAGCTGACCATATTATTGATGTTGGTCCGGAAGGAGGAAAGCATGGCGGACAGATCGTTGCGCAGGGGACTCCTGAAGAAATTGTGAAGTCTAAGAAAAGCCTGACAGGGAAGTTTTTGAAGAGAGAACTGGAGTAAAGATTTAAAAAATTATGCAGCATTTTTGTCATTCCAAAGAATCTAAATAATTTATTTCAGAATATTGATCAACTTTTAAATTAAAAATTGAGATAATAATTGGCTAAGCTTATCAGGTTTAGCCTTTTTTATGCTTAAAAACTACCTCTAATATTAAATTTTCATTTATTTTTAAAATTTATTTTACTGATAATCAATTAATTAAATCCTAATGTTAATTCAATGTTAACTGAATGTAAAATTAATATGAATTATTTTTAATAACTTTGGTTAAGAGATACAAAGATAGGTTAGTATAACATTTAAAACCAGTTAGTTATGAAAAATAGAATTCAAATATGCATTGCTTCACTTTTTGTTTGCGGATTTGCTGCTGTTTTAAACACTGCTAAAGCTCAGACTACAGATCATAGTACCATTCAGGAAATTCAACTGAATAGAAGTGAAACGTTTAATGATATCCGAAATAAACTGGAAGCCAACTTTGACCTTACCAATCCTGATTATAAACAGGGAACTGTAAACTCAGTGGTGAAATTTGATATTGCCAAAAACGGGAAAATCGTTAATGTTCATTCTACAGGAGACTGCAAGACCGTAAGCAGGGAAATTGAAACGGTGCTCAGCGATCTCGACTATAGAGTAGACCGCAAAAAACTGACTGAAAATATGGTTGCCTATACTTATGTAATGCCCGTGACAGTCGAAATTCACAGCAGATAATATTTATTGCATATTATTCAAAAATGTGTGAATAATGAAATCTTATCGTATTAAATTATAATAAAGAATAAACAGATATGTTTTAGTTTTGGGCTACCATAAAATTAAAACTATATGAAAAATTTAAAGAAACTGACAAAATCAGATTTGAAGTCAGTGAACGGAGGAGAGCCGGTAAAATACTGTACATTTTGCGAATGGGCAAATAAAGTAATTTGCAGCGATGTTCCAATCGTTCAATGCCCGTAAAAAACAAAGCCGCTTTTATAAGCGGCTTTTCTATTGTCTTGTACTTTTAACAAATTCTGTTAATCTTTCTTTAAGATCCCTGGAATTCCCTATTGTATCAAAAGCAATATTATCTATCTTCCATTCTTTCCCTGTATTTGTCAGATGTATGGTATCTGTCCATGTTACTTTCGGTGAAGAAAGGTTGTACTCAAATGCCACCGGTATTTCTGCAGTGGTATCGTTTATTCTGACCGATTTAATTTTATAACCTGTAAATCCTTCATATAAACTGGAGAAAAGAGCACCTTCAAAGATTAAAGGCTTTTCATCAGGATGATCACTGTTTTTTACCTTCTCTATATCTGCTTTTGAAGCATTGATAGCCTCTTCCAAAACTTTTTTCAGATTTCCGGAAAACAAATCTTCCGGAATGGGTTGATTGTAAATTGCTTCATTAGACTTTCCATAAGCAGTATAAAGCTCATTTACTTTTGCATTGATGGCTGAATCCTGGGTTAAAGCTGGTTGTGCTTCATTTTTTTTACAGGATGCAAATAATAGAAAGATTCCTGAAAGGAGAAATAATTTTTTCATGATGTATTTTATAATATCGAAATTCACAGTCCAGATGTCAAAATTTATACCAACCGTCAATAAATTATTTTTTGCAAATCACAAAAATCAATACATTTGAGCAGATAAAAAAAATTGTGGATCCTATTCTTAACGTTGTTGTCCGTTCCCTCTGCGTTTACCTTTTCATGGTAATTGCCATCCGTTTATTTGGTAAAAACCAGCTTTCGCAGCTCAATGCAGGTGATGTAGTACTCTTACTGCTGATTTCAAATGCTGTTCAGAATGCGATGGTAGGGCCGGATACTTCTTTGCAGGGGGGTATTGTTGCAGCACTCGTTTTGTTTCTTGCCAATTTTATTTTAAAAAGACTTATGTTTTCCAGCCGTTCCTTTCAGACCTTTATGGAAGATGAGCCGGTTGTTCTTATCAGGGACGGAATAGCAGACCAGGCAGCTCTGAACCGCGTAAAAATTACAGAAAGCGAACTTGAAGAGGCAATAAGGGAACATGGAATTGAAAATATAGATGATGTAAAGCTGTCTGTACTGGAAGTAGACGGGAATATCAGTGTCGTTTCTCAGGATGAAAAAAGCAAGCAGACCCATTATTCAAGGATTAAAAGAAAAATCAAAAGAAAATATCACTAAAACGATGAATTACGAATTAAGAGAAATGCTTCCCACTGATGAAGCCAGGGTCCTGGAAATTTTCCGCCAGGGAATAGACGGTGGAATTTCCACTTTTGAAACAGAAGTCCCAACTGCTGAAGCCTGGAGCATGGGATATTTTAACGATTGCCGCTGGGTATTGGAAAATGAAAATAACGAAGTTGTGGGATGGTGTGCCTTAAAACCGGTCAGTAAAAGAGAATGTTATAAAGGAGTTGCAGAAGTAAGCATTTATTTTGATAACGGATACCAGGGAAAGGGATTGGGTTCCGTATTGCTTAAAAAACTGATTTTAGATAGCGAAGATCATGGATTCTGGACATTACAGACCAATATTTTCTCCGAAAATGAAACTTCTATTAAATTTCATCAGAAAAACGGTTTCAGAATGGTAGGTGTCCGAAGAAAAATCGGTAAGCTCAACGGAGAGTGGAAAGACGTTATTCTGATGGAAAAAAGAAGTGAAATCATTTAGAATTATAATTGATGATTTTTGATAAGCGCTAATCTCCATAACAAAATTCACTATTGACTTGCGAAGCAAAAATTGACCATTGACCATAAGACACTTTCATATTGCATCTTTAAACCCTGGACTTGAATTTTTGGCATTACCATTGTTATATTACATCAAGTTGAGAAAATAGAAATAATGAAAAATTTGTTTAAGATTACAGGAGTTCTTATCGTGATGTTTATGATGTCATCATGTATAGTTCATGACAACGGCCGTCGCGTTAAAACGATTCCGCCGGGACAGGCTAAAAAAGTATTTGGTGGAAGCGCAAAAGATTATGCTCCGGGACAGGTGAAAAAAAGATATGGTCACTAATCAGGAATAAAAGATTAACAGTTAATTTTTATCTGCGCAACGTTGATTTAAATATTTTTTGGCATCATCATTGATATATTTCGCTATCGAAATTGAAAAAGTGAAAATAATGAAAAGTATGTTTAAGATTGTTGGGGTAGGCGCAGTCCTTTTAATGCTGTCCTCTTGTATAGTGCATGAGCCGCATGGGAGAAGAATTCCGCCAGGCCACGCTAAAAGGTATTACGGAGGAAGTGCAAGATATTATGCACCGGGTCAGGTAAAGAAAGTTTATATTTATGAAGACCGTGGTCATCATCACAGAGGACGCGGTCACGGACATCACAGATAAAAAAGAAAGCACTGAATTTTTTCAGTGCTTTTTTATGATCATTATAATCTTGTTTTTTTCGGATTAAGGAAAGTATTAAAAACCATCACTTCCTGCCCGAACTTTTTCTCAATCCTTTCAGAAATATTCAAAAGCTCACTTTTAATAAAATCTTCACGAAGATCGTTATTATCAAAAATTAACAGAAGATTATAATTTTTTCCTTCCTCAATGAAGTCGCTGTGCACTTCAGAAAGAATATACTTGCTTACATCCATCAGGTTTTCAGTCATTAAAACCAGTGTTTCATCAATATAATTTTCCCATTCTTCTAGTCTGTCTTTTGTGCAGTGGAAAGTTATACTTAATACGCTCATATTTTTATGAATTTTTAAGATTTTTTGGATAAATTCTACAGCAAAAATCGGCATTTTTTTCGTAAATTAGCCCGTTAATAAAAATTGGAAATAAATAATTTTCAGACTTGCAGCTAAGGGTCTGAATATCATTACAATAAAATTTGTTTATGCAAAAAGAAGGAGAAAGACTGATTCCTATCAACATTGTTGATGAAATGAAGTCGTCTTATATCGATTATTCGATGTCGGTTATCGTTTCGAGAGCGCTACCGGATGTAAGAGACGGCTTGAAACCCGTTCACAGAAGAGTACTTTATGGTATGTATGGACTAGGGGTGTTTTCTAATAGAAAATATTTAAAATCTGCGAGAATTGTTGGGGATGTTTTGGGTAAATACCACCCGCACGGAGATTCCTCTGTATATGATGCTATGGTAAGAATGGCTCAGGACTGGAGCTTACGTTATCCTCAGGTAGACGGGCAGGGTAACTTCGGTTCTATGGATGGTGACCCTCCTGCAGCAATGCGTTATACTGAGGCAAGACTGAAAAAAATCTCTGATGAGGTTCTTTCAGACCTGGACAAAGAAACGGTTGATTTTCAGAATAACTTTGACGACAGCTTACAGGAGCCGACAGTGATGCCGACAAAAATTCCGAACCTTTTAGTAAACGGTACTTCAGGTATTGCAGTAGGGATGGCAACCAATATGGCACCGCACAACTTATCAGAATCTGTAGATGCAATCTGCGCTTATATCGATAACAAAGAAATTACGATCGATGAATTAATGCAGCATATCATTGCTCCGGATTTCCCTACAGGAGGTATTATTTATGGTTACGACGGTGTAAGGGATGCTTTCCATACAGGAAGAGGCAGAGTGGTTTTAAGAGCTAAAGTTAACTTTGATGAAATCGGAAACAGGAACGCTATTATCGTTACTGAAATTCCTTATCAGGTGAACAAAGCTGAAATGATTGCCAGAACAGCAGAGCTTGTTAAGGATGAAAAAATCCCTGGTATCCATGAGATCAGAGACGAATCGGACAGAAAAGGACTTCGTATTGTTTACGAATTGAAAAACGATGCCATTCCGAATGTTGTCCTTAACCTATTATATAAATATACAGCACTTCAGACTTCTTTCAGTGTAAATAATATTGCATTGGTACACGGAAGACCGGAGCAGCTGAACCTTAAAGATATCATTCACCACTTTGTAGAGCACAGACATGAGGTAATTGTAAGAAGAACTCAGTTTGAGCTTAAAAAAGCAAAAGAAAGAGCACATATCCTTGAGGGCTTCATGAAAGTGATTGGCACTCAGGATGCTTTAGACAGAGCTATTTCTATTATCCGTCACAGTGCGAACCCTCAGGCTGCAAAAGAAGGCTTGATTGAAGCTTTTGAACTTTCTGATATTCAGGCGCAGGCGATCCTTGATCTTAGATTAGCCCGTCTTACAGGGATGGAGCTTGATAAGATCCGTGATGAATACGATGCGATCATGAAAGAAATCGCGAATTTGGAAGACATCTTAGCGAACGAGCCAAGAAGATTCCAGATCATCAAAGAAGAATTGCTTGAGATTAAAGAAAAATACGGAGACGAAAGAAGAACTGAAATAGATTACTCAGGAGGAGAAATGTCTATCGAAGATATTATCCCGAACGAATCTGTAGTTCTTACTATTTCTCACGCAGGATACATCAAGAGAACTTCACTTTCAGAATATAAAATCCAAAGCAGAGGAGGTGTAGGTAATAAAGCAGCAACAACAAGGGATTCCGACTTCCTTGAATATATCGTTTCTGCAACCAACCACCAGTATATGCTGTTCTTTACAGAAAAAGGAAGATGTTACTGGTTAAGAGTATTTGAAATTCCGGAAGGCTCCAAAACAGCAAAAGGAAGAGCAGTACAAAACCTTATCAACATTGAACCGGATGATAAGATCAAAGCCTATATCAGAACCAACAACCTTAAAGATTCCGAATATGTAAATCAAATGAGCGTTGTAATGGTAACCAAAAACGGAACCATTAAGAAAACATCATTGGAAGCCTATTCAAGACCGAGAGTAAATGGGGTGAATGCTATTGAGATCAGAGATAATGACCAGCTATTGGGAGCTTACCTGACAAACGGAAATTCTCAGATCATGATCGCTACCAAAAATGGTAAATGTATCCGTTTCCCTGAAGAGAAGGTAAGAGAAGTAGGTAGAGGATCTATTGGGGTAAGAGGAATCTTGCTTGAAGACGGTGATGAAGCTATTGGTATGATTGTTGTGAACGATGTAGAGAACGAAACAGTACTTGTGGTATCTGAAAAAGGATACGGTAAAAGAACTGCAGTAGAGGACTACAGAATTACCAACAGAGGAGGAAAAGGAGTTATTACCCTGAACATTACCGAAAAAACAGGTAATCTGATTGCTATTCAAAACGTAACAGACGAAGATGGATTGATGATTATCAACAAATCCGGTGTTGCCATCAGAATGGGAATGGATGAGATGAGGGTAATGGGTAGAAATACTCAGGGAGTGAAACTGATCAACCTTAAGAAAAATGACGAAATTGCAGCCATTGCAAAAGTAGAAATGGATAAAGATGTAGAGGAAGATTCTGAAGAACTTGAAGAAACAGAAGAAGGAGTTGTAGGATCGCTATTTGATAACCAGGAAGACAATACAGTATCTCAGGCTGAAAATGAAGATTCAGCAGAGGAAAATGAGAATTCTGATTCTGAAGAATAAATTGTACAATTAATATAAAATAGTTATTATGAAGAAACTAATTTTAGGAATGGCTATCGTAGCGTCTGCTTTTGCTTTTGGGCAGAAAAAAGATGCCAATGCTCTGAACGCTCAGCTTCAGGAAACCAACAAGGCCGCTATGGATGCATACAATGCAAAAAATTATGCAGCTGCAGCCCCTAAGTTTATTGAAGTTTATGACTTATTGAAAGCTAACGGACAGGACAACAAAATATACATGTATTATGCCGGATTAAGCCACGCGTTAGCCAATAACAGTGACCAGTCTATCAAAATATATACAGATCTTGTTAATTCCGGATTTACAGGAGTAGAAACTACTTACACTGCAAAAGAAAAGAAAACAGGACAGGTTGTAAATCTTGATAAAGCGACATGGGAGCTAATGAAGAAAAATTCAGACTATACTGATTTCAAAACAGAACAGACAAAAAGTATAGAACCGGATTTATATGAGACCCTTGCTTCATTACTTCTTAATGCAAAAAAACCGGAAGCTCTTGCTGTTATCGAAAAAGGATTGGCAAAGTTTCCTAATAATGCAAAGCTTAAAGAAGCTCAGACTACAGCATACCTTCAGTCAGGAAATACAGACAAATTCGTTTCAGGATTGAAAGAGCAGTTAGCTAAAAACCCTAACGATGCTACAAACTGGTACAACCTTGGAGTAATGCAGGCTAAAAACCCAGCTACAGTTAACGATGCTTTAGAAGCGTTCAAAAAAGCAGTTGAGCTTAAACCTGACTTTTCTGATGCATATCAGAACTTAGTATACACTACTATCGGTGATGATGCTAAAGTAGTAGGTGAAATCAATGCATTGAGAAAAGACAAGCCGGATGAAGCTTCTAAACTGATCGATGCAAGAAGAGAAAGATTTGCAAAAGCATTACCATATGCTGAAGGATGGTATAAAGCCAATCCAAAAAGTCTTGATGCGGTTTCTGCATTAAAAGAAATTTATGTAGTAACTAAAAACATGGATAAAGTTAAAGAAATGAAAGCTAAAGAAGCTGAACTTACAGCAGCTGGAGCAAAATAGTCATTTTGATAACAACAGATATAAAAACCGGAACAGAAATGTTTCGGTTTTTTATTTTAAACAGAAAGTGGTGACTGAGGTTCTATAGGAGCTTTAAATCTGTTATAATTTTGAATTAAAATCTATAAACCTAACAGGTTTCAAAAACCTGTTAGGTTTAATTTGTTACCACCCGGCTATAGGGTTTCTGTTTAAAATTCTCCATACCCAATTTATGCATTCAAAATTTCTGTTTTTTAGAGATGAACCTTAAATTTCACCTTCAGAAATTCTCTGTAATTCCGTATCTTTGAGAAAAATTTTTATAAGATGATCGAGTGGAAAACCGCCAAGGAATACGAAGATATTACCTATAAAAAATGTAACGGGGTAGCAAGAATTGCTTTCAACAGACCTGAGGTACGTAATGCTTTCAGACCTAAAACAACTTCGGAATTATACGATGCTTTTTATGATGCCTATGAAGATCCTTCAATAGGGGTTGTATTGCTTTCAGGAGAAGGGCCAAGTCCTAAAGACGGAGGATGGGCATTTTGCAGCGGAGGAGATCAGAAAGCCAGAGGACACCAGGGATATGTAGGAGAAGATGGAAGACACCGTTTGAATATCCTTGAAGTTCAGCGTCTGATCCGTTTTATGCCAAAAGTAGTTATTGCAGTGGTTCCGGGATGGGCAGTTGGTGGAGGACACTCACTTCATGTAGTATGTGATCTTACGTTGGCAAGTGAAGAACATGCTATTTTCAAACAAACAGATGCTGATGTTACAAGTTTCGATGGTGGTTACGGCTCTGCTTATCTTGCTAAAATGGTAGGACAGAAAAAAGCCCGTGAAATTTTCTTTTTAGGAAGAAATTATTCCGCTCAGGAAGCTTTCGAAATGGGAATGGTAAATAAGGTAGTTCCTCATGCAGAATTAGAAGATACAGCTTACGAGTGGGCGCAGGAAATATTGGCAAAATCTCCGACTTCTATCAGAATGCTGAAATTTGCGATGAATCTTACAGACGACGGTATGGTAGGGCAGCAGGTGTTCGCCGGAGAAGCTACCCGTCTGGCTTATATGACAGAAGAGGCTAAAGAAGGAAGAAATGCATTCCTTGAAAAGAGAAAGCCTAATTTCGGAGAAGATCAATGGATATCTTAAAATTGTAAAAAGTACAATGTAAAATGTATTAATGACATTCATTAATGTATTTACATTGTACATCATGCATTGTACACTATACAAATTATGAAGGATTGGATAAAAGCCGCAAGGCTAAGAACTTTACCGCTTTCTTTAAGCGGGATTATTATGGGAGCTTTCATTGCAAAATGGAGACTTTACGGAGAAGGAGGAACCTGGGACTGGAAGATTTTTGCCCTTGCCCTTTTGGTAACGCTTTTATACCAGATTTTATCAAACTATGCCAATGATTATGGTGACGGGGTAAAAGGAACCGATGCCAAAAGAATCAATGAAGCAGAAGCAAGAGCGGTAGCCTCAGGGAAAATTACGGCAAAACAAATGAAAAATGCAGTGATTCTTTTCGCAGCATTATCATTCATTGCAACCATTGCTTTACTGTACGTAGCTTTCATTCCAAACTATATGAATGAATTCTATATCTTCATAGGATTGGGAGTGGCAAGTATTCTGGCAGCCATCGGCTATACAGTAGGTAAAAAGCCTTACGGATACATGGGGTTGGGAGATATCTTTGTGTTTGTCTTCTTTGGATTGGTTTCTGTGTGTGGAAGCTATTTCCTGTTTACAAAAACTTTCAGCTGGGATATGTTATTACCGGGAACAGCCGTTGGAATGATGAGTATGGCGGTTCTTAACCTGAACAATATGAGAGATATTGAAAGCGACAGATTATCAGGAAAAAACAGCTTTGCTTTGAAAATAGGATTCAAAAATGCCATGATCTATGAAATGGTGCTGTTACAGCTTCCATTATTGCTTATTCTTACGTTTTTAGGAATAAACGGATTCATGCAGGAGCAGAACTATTATGTTTTCATTGTAATGATCCTGTTATTCCCGTTATCAAAACTGAGAAGAAAGATTTTATCTGTAAAAGAGCCGAAAGAATTAGATCAATATTTAAAGCAGGTAGGGATCATGACTTTTGTAATGGCAGTCCTTACAGCAGCCGGACTTAATTTATTTCACTAAAATCCAAAATATTATATCATGAATTCTAATGCATATGTTGACGCTCAAATGCTTATCCGAAAACCGGTTGAAGATGTTTTTGAAGCATTCATCAATCCGGAAGTGACCACTAATTTCTGGTTTACCAAATCTACCGGAAGACTGGAAGAAGGTAAGACCGTTACCTGGGAATGGGAAATGTATGGAGTAAAAAATGTAGTGAAGGTTCACCAGATTATTCCGAACCAACTGATCAGAACAGAATGGGGAGAGCCTTCAGTAAATGTAGACTATGAATTCAAAACCATGGAAAAAGGAACTCTTGTTATCATTAAAAGCTATGGATTCAGCCAGACAGGTGAAGAGCTGCTGAAAGTGATTAATGACAATACAGGAGGTTTTACAACGGTATTAGACGGTTGTAAAGCCTATCTGGAGCATAGAATAAAACTCAATCTGATTGAGGATAAGTTCCCATCGAAATAATTAGATTAAAGAAAATACGGATGGCACGAATGCTTTCACGAACGTCACCGATCTATTGTGCTGTTTGTGAAATTATTTGAGTCATTTGTGTTTAATAATATTTAATAATAATTGAAACTAAATTTAAAATGAAAATACAATTCTTAGGGCAAAATTGTTTCCTGTTCACATACAAGGACAAAACAATTCTGAGTGACCCTTTTTACAACTACAAAAAAGCAGAATCAGGCTTTGATATTTCTGCGCAAAAAATCGACTACATCCTGTTGACTCATGCACACGGTGACCACATTGCTGATGTAGCAGAAGTATTGCAGTACTATCCTGAAGCTACGATTATCGGAGTTCCGGAAGTATGCGGATATTTCAAGCAGGCTAAAAATACAGATGATGTGAACCTTGGAGGATCAGCAAAAATCGACGATCTTAAAATTTCCATGGTTCCGGCCCACCATACAAGCTCTTTCCCGGACGGAAGCTACGGAGGCGTTCCTGTAGGGTATATCTTCAGACTTCCTGAAGGTAAGAACATCTATTTGGCTGGTGATACAGGAGTAATGGCGGATATGGAGCTGTTCCCGAGATTATACGGAAACATCGATCTTTCTATCCTTCCCATCGGAAGCCACTACACCATGTGCCCGAGAAAAGCTTCTTTTGCAGCAGCAGAGCTTTTAAAAACACCGAAAGTAATCGGATGCCATTTTGATACTTTTCCTGCTATTGAAATCAATCATGAAAGTGCATTAAAGCATTTTGCTGATAAAAATGTAGAACTGGTTTTACCAAAATTAGGAGAGACGTTCGAATTTTAATCAATAACGGAACCGGAGGTAATCTGAAAATTAGAAAAATGAAAATGATGCGTAAGGTATTAAAAACAAAAAAAGATAATTATCAAATTACCTCTCTTCTTACTTTAAATCAAAAAAAAATGGCAAGCTACCTAAATCACACCGCTACGACCGATTACCTTTGCTGCGTTCCCACCCTGGAGGATTCTCAGGAGCTGGTTGTTTAGGACTTGCCGTTGCAAAGGTAGGAATATTTTATAAACTTCAAAACTTTATTAGAGAAAATTAGTTGAAAAAATGCAGTGGTAAAGCTAATTGCCTGACATTTAGAGGGAAAATTTTTCAACTTTTTTCTAAAAATTTAAATATGACGAAAAGTCCATCAACACTAGGAATTATACTTTTTATCGCTACAATGATCGTTTTCTTTGTAGTATATGCTTTTTTCTCAGGAATTAATTATTTTGATATCTCACTGAAAGCCAATGCTTTTATTTTGCCTGTTTTGTATGCCGGAGCTGCTTTCTGGTCTGTAAAATCTTACTGGAACAAGCATCGTGTGGTAAAATTCAAAGAAGCTTTCAAAAGAGCATTCGTACCGATGTTCATCGGAGGAATTCTTTCCATCTTCAGCATTTATGCTTTCTTAAACTTTGTAGATCCTGCTGCCAAAAGCCTGCTGAACTATCAATATGTTCAAAGACAAAAATCAGAACTGGATACAGAATATACCTCTGCAAGAAAAATTCTGAAGCATCAGAAAGATATTGATGAGCTGGATCAGAAATACAAAGAAAGACTACAAAGCTTCACTCCTGAAGCAGTTAAAGGAAAAGATATGCTGACAGCGAGTCATTTTTCAGGATATTTTGCAGCAATTCTTATATTTTACGTAGTTTTGTCAGTGTTTTTCGGAGCGTTTTTCAGAACAAGAACAATACATCAGCCTGAAGAAACAAATCAAGCCTAATTTTTATTAAAATTAAATGAATTTATCTATAGTTATTCCGTTACTGAACGAAGAAGACTCTCTGGAAGAGCTTTTTTCAAGAATCGATAAAGTATGCACAACCAGTAATTTATCTTATGAAATCTGGTTTGTAGACGATGGAAGTACGGATTTGTCGTGGAGCATTATTGAGAATATGAAAGTACAGCATCCTCAGATCCACGCTATTAAATTTTCCAGAAATTATGGAAAATCCCAGGCGCTTCACGCTGCCTTTGAAAGAACAAACGGAGATGTGGTGATTACCATGGATGCCGATTTACAGGATTTCCCTGAAGAAATTCCGGAGCTGTATAATATGGTGATCCATGATAATTATGATATCGTTTCCGGTTGGAAAAAGAAGCGTTTTGATAATGTGATGACGAAAAATATTCCGTCAAAACTATTCAACGCTGCAGCAAGAAAAGTATCAGGAGTTTATCTTCACGATTTCAATTGCGGTCTGAAGGCCTATAAAAGACAGGTGGTAAAATCGGTTGATGTATATGGAGATATGCACCGCTATATTCCGGTATTGGCTGCCAATGCAGGATTCAGAAGAATTACGGAAAAAGAAGTACAGCATCAGGCAAGACCTTACGGAACTTCGAAATTCGGAACGGAAAGATTTATCAGAGGATTTCTGGATTTGATAACCCTTTGGTTTGTAAGCCGTTTCGGGGGAAGGCCAATGCATTTCTTCGGAGCAGTAGGAACTTTAATGTTTATTGTCGGTTTTCTTTCTGCACTTTGGCTGGGAATTTCTAAACTGATTGATGTCGCCAGAGGAATTTACGGACATTTAATCACCAATAATCCATGGTTCTATATTGCCCTAACAATGATGATTATGGGAACGCTGCTTTTTATCGCAGGATTCTTAGGAGAAATGATTATCCGAACCAACCGTGAGCACAAGAATTATAATATTGATGAAGTGATATAATGGAAGAAAAGCTGCCGAAAATTTATTCTAAGAAAGCCATTTTAGGATTTTCTATTTTTCTTTCCGCACTTTTCGGGGGAGTTTTGTTATACCAGAATTTAATAGAGGTTAACAAAAAGAAAGAAGCATACACCGTACTGGCAATTTCTGTTCTCTTAACGATTATCACAGGAATTATTGTCAATATTCCGGAAGAGCCTAAAAGTTCACTTGCTTATATTTGCGGCCTTGGAGGGGGAAGTTTGCTCTCCTATTATTTTATGCCAAAGTATTTTCCGGACGAAGAAAAATACCCTCAAAAAGCGATATGGAAACCCTTAATTATTGGGGTCGCGATTGTTGCCATCCTTTTGACTTTAATCATTTATGGTGCTTCTGTTGAAAATGGTTAACCATAGAAAAGCTTTAATAGATCATCAATTCTTACAGATTTAGGAATAGAATATAACGAAAAAGCACTCTGTCAGCAGAGTGCTTTTTGTATTTTTATAAAAACTTTTACCTTAATGTTTAAAACCAAATCCATTCTTTTTTATTTTCTTTTATTATTAATGGCTTCATGTTCATCCAGCAAACTTTCCGGTTCCTGGGAGTTTATTGATATTTATGATGGTGAGATCAATCAGACAGATACATTGAAATCCCAGACAAACAATTCCAGGTACGGAACAGGAGTTCTCTCTTTTTATCGAGATCATACCTTCAGTTCTATGGGTGACAGTGGAACTTATCATGTAGAAAAGAATCTTTTGGAAATGAGGTATAATGATGATGAAAAGGTAACTCCAATGAAAATTTCCTGCATAAACAAAGATCATCTGCTTTTATTTTCAATGGCTGGAAGTCCCAAAACATGGTTTTATAAAAAAGTGAAGGAGAATAACAAATAAGTCTCTTCCTGAGAAGCAGAAAATTGAAAATTATCAGGTATTTTATTGTCAAAAGACAAAGATTTTTAGAAATTTTAATCCTATTTTTGTTCGGAGTAATTATTGAAGGTCCGGTGAGAGACAGGAAAAGCTTTTCTGAGATTTTCAGTAAAAATCGTTGCGATTGTAATGTAGAATATTTAAAATTAAATATGAAAAAAGTTGTATACACATTAATGCTGGCGGCACTGGTTTCCTGCGGAAAAGTTTCTCCAAAAGGAAGTATTGAAAAGAAAGATGTGGATGTACCGGAATTCGTAAACCTTGATCTGGAAGGCAAATTCCGTGTATTTTATGCCAGAGGGCCTAAAAATTTTGTAGAAATAGAAACCTACCCGAATGTGGCCGGCAATCTGGATGTGGACGTGAAAGACAAAACACTTTTCATTAAAGAAAAAAGAGGGACAAAGGGAGTAGATTTTTATAATGTAACGATCTATTCAAAATATAACCTTGAAAAAGTAGCGGTTTCAGACTCTGTGGAAATGAATATTTCAAGCGAGATTAAAACCGATAATTTCAGGCTTGCTATGAAGAACAATGCCAGCTTCATGGGATCTGTAAACACCAGAAGGGCAGAAGTGGAAATGCAGAACAGAAGCCGTGCTAATTTTTTAGGATTAACAAAAGAAGCGGTTATAAAAATATCAGATACAGCGAGTTTAATTGCTCCTTACTGGAAGATCACCAATCTGAATATCGATTCTAAAAACGGGAATTATGCAGAAGTAAATGTAAAAGATTCTTTAAAAGGACATATTCAGAACACTGCAAAATTTGTCTATTATAACGATCCGATCCGAGCGTTTAAGATTGATAAGACGACGAAAGTCGAGAATAAGAAATTAGAGTGATTAGGCGGGAAGAGAGAAGCTGGAAGCTGGTAGGAATGTAGTTTATCATACCTCTTGTATTCCAGATTAAACCTCTTCTTCCAAGTTTGAAAAATAAAAAATAGAAAAAATAAAACAAAGCCGGAATTTTGAAGCCAGGCACCATGTAACTTCCTGCCTCCAGCTTCCCACTACCAGCTTAAAAGGAATATGAGTTTTAAATTTGAAAAGTTAATAATTTGGCAGAAATCTATGGAATTTGGAGAGTTTATTTTTAAATTGTCTCAAAAATTTCCAAAAGATGAAATGTTTAATTTAACTTCACAAATAAGACGAGCTTCCGATTCGATTGCACTGAATATTTCTGAGGGATGTATTTTGCAGTCAAAATTAGAATTTAAAAAATTTTTAGGATACTCAATTCGCTCTTTAGCAGAAACAGTAACATGTTTATACAAAGCAAAAAATAGAGAATATATTACAGAAGAAGAATTTAATAAATCATATCATGAAAGTTATAATTTGATGAATCAGATTGTGGCTTTTAGGAATCAGGTAAAAGAATAGAATTGGCGGGAAGAGAGAAGCTGGAAGCTGGTAGGAATGTAGTTTATCATACCTCATGTATTCCAGATTAAACCTCTTCTTCCAAGTTTGAAAAATAAAAAATAGAAAAAATAAAACAAAGGCGGAACTTTGAAGCCAGGCACTATGTAACTTCCTGCCTCCAGCTTCCCACTTCCAGCTTCATAAACAAAATAATAAATCAAAAGCTGATGGCTGAGCTTGGATAAAAACAACTTCCATCTTCCTGCCTCCAGCTTCCAAACTAAATTAAATATGAATACACTAGAAAAAGCGAAACTTTGGTTAAGTGATACCTTCGATAAAGAAACGAGAGATGCTGTACAATTACTGATTGACAGCAATTCCCCTGATCTGGAAGATTCTTTCTACAGAGAACTGGAATTCGGGACAGGAGGAATGCGCGGGATAATGGGAGTAGGGACCAACCGCTTGAATAAATATACGTTAGGCCAGGCTACACAAGGATTGGCGAACTATATGCTGCAGCAGTTCAAGGGAGAGGAAATTAAAGTGGCCATCGCTTATGATGTTCGTAATAACTCAAAAGAATTCGGGAAGCTGGTGGCAGATGTTTTGACAGCAAACGGAATTAAAGTATTGCTTTTCAAAGACCACAGACCGACACCTGAATTATCTTTCACTGTTCGTGATAAAAAATGTAACGGAGGAATTGTACTGACAGCCTCTCATAATCCGCCGGAATACAATGGCTACAAAGTATACTGGAATGACGGAGCACAGATTGTTCCACCTAATGATGAAGCGATTATCAAGGAAGTATATTCTGTAAAATTTGAAGAAATTAAATTCAACGGAAATGATGATCTGATTGAGTGGATCGGAGAAGAGCAGGATGATGTATATATCGATGCTTGTATTGAAAACTCTACTTATCAGGATGTTGGAAAAGAAAATTTAAATATTGTTTTCACATCTATCCACGGAACAACCTATACAACCGTTCCTAAAGCCCTTTCAAAAGCAGGATTTAAAAAAGTAGATCTTGTTAAAGAGCAGATGATCCCAAGCGGAAATTTCCCGACAGTAGATTCTCCAAATCCGGAAGAACCTGCAGCGCTTGAAATGGCAATGGATCTGGCAAGAATCACCAATGCAGACATTGTGATCGGAACAGACCCGGACGGAGACCGATTAGGGATTGCAGTAAGAAACCTTGATGGCGAAATGCAGCTTTTGAACGGTAATCAAACCAATACCATCCTTACTTACTATATCCTGAATGAATGGAGAAAGCAGGAAAGAATTACAGGAAAAGAATTTATAGGTTCTACGATTGTAACCTCGGATATTTTCTTTGACATAGCACAAAAATTCGGAGTTGAATGTAAAGTAGGCCTTACCGGATTCAAATGGATCGGAAAAATGATCCGTGAAGCAGAAGGAAAACAGAAATTTGTGTGTGGCGGTGAAGAAAGTTTCGGATTTATGACCGGAGATTTCGTTCGTGACAAAGATTCCTGCGGTAGTATTCTTTTAGCATGTGAAATTGCAGCCTGGTGTAAAGCCAATGGAAGAACTATGTACCAGTACATGATCGAGATTTATGAAGATCTTGGTATGTATTACGAAGGATTGATCAATATTGTTAGAAAAGGAAAAGAAGGTGCCGAAGAAATTCAGAATATGATGAAAAACTTCCGTGAAAATCCTCCTAAAGAGTTAGCAGGATCACCGGTAGAGGAAGTTAAGGATTTCAAGGAGCAGACAAGCCTTACCGTTTCTACAAACGAGAAAAAAATAATGAATGATATTCCTGCATCCAATGTATTGATCTATTACACACAGGATGGAACAAAAGTATGCGTGAGACCATCAGGAACAGAACCCAAAATCAAGTTTTATGTTTCTGTAAAAGATTCTATCACTTCAGAAGCAGATTTCAGAGATAAATTAAAATCATTGGAAGCTAAAATCGGAGCCGTTAAAACAGATTTGAAACTGGATTAATTTCCCGAAGCAGCAGATGGTCAAAAAAATAATAGCAGTTTGCTTACTCTCTGCAGCCGTAGTTTCCTGTAAAAAGGAAACTGCAGCTGCAGGAATAAAGCAGAATAACGATTCAATTGCCCGAGCTGAACCCCAAGAAGATCAGTACAAACCGATAGATACAGCCTGTTCACCTGCCAGCAAAACGGAGGATTATATCACCTCACTTCAATGGTACCGGGCAAAAATCGAAAAAGAAATGGCCGGAAATAATCCGGAACAGAATGACAGAGTATATGAAGATTATTTAAAAATAAGAGATAAGTATACAGAATGTCTGATGAACTTGCATGCTGATATTTTGGATAAATATGTAAATTATTATGATCCTGATAAGGATCGGTACAACTTTCCGGACAATATTAAAAATATAGCTTCAGAACTGAAAAAAGCAGGTCTTGAATTCAGGGAAGTAGGAGAAGGAATGACTGAAATATGGACTGTTCCGGGATATTATTCTTCTTTGTTTAAGAATAAGGTAACTCCGGATTATGAAGCCTATATTTTACAGAATGACAAAGAAAGTGAATCCAATTATGCCGCGGACGCAGGACTGATGATTTCCTGGGAACAGCTGGGAGACAGATTGATATTCTGGGAGAATTTTATGAATAAATACCCTGGAAGTAAGCTTGTAAAGGATGTAAAACAGGGGTATAAAATGTATTTGTCTGATTATCTTTTAGGAATGGATAATACACCTGCCTTCGAAAGAGATTTGGATAAAGGAACCGGAAAACTGTACGATGAAAACAGAGCGGAATTTAACAGGATTATCACAAAATATCCGAATTCCAATACGGCAAAAAGAGCAAAAGAAGCAATAGCCCTTTTTGATGCACAAACACCGGTAGATCAAATATATGAGAAGATCAACAGCGAACGATAATATAAATTTTAAATAAAAAAAAGTGAAAGTTTCAAAATTAGCAGCGAACCTGATCGGTTCTGAAATTGTAAAAATTGGTAACGAAGTAAATGACTTAAAAGCAAAGGGAGCGGAAATTGCCAATCTTACTATTGGTGATCTGAATTCTAATATCTATCCTATTCCGGCATTGCTGAAGGAAGAGATTCAGAAAGCTTATCAGAATAATCTGACGAACTATCCTCCTGCAAACGGACTTTTATCTTTAAGAAAAGAAGTTTCCAAAGACCTTAAAAAAAGATGGAATCTGGATTATTCTCCTGAGGATATTTTAATTACTGCAGGATCAAGACCTTTGATCTATGCTGTATACAAAACCATTGTAGATGAAGGAGATAAAGTAGTATATCCTACACCATCATGGAACAACAATCACTATGCTTACCTTACTTCAGCCAATGCTGTAGAAGTAAAAACAAAACCTGAAACCAATTTCCTTCCGACTGCTGATGACCTGAGACCTCACCTGGACGGAGCTGTTTTATTAGCACTTTGTTCACCATTGAACCCTACCGGAACAATGTTTACAAAAGAACAGCTTTCAGAAATCTGTGAACTGGTAATCGCTGAAAACAACAAAAGAGGAGCTGATGAAAAACCGTTGTACCTAATGTATGACCAGATCTATTCTTGCCTTACTTTTGGAGCAGAGCATGTAGATCCTGTTTCTCTTTTCCCTGAAATGAAAGACTACACCATCTACATAGACGGTATTTCAAAATGCCTTGCAGCAACCGGAGTCCGTGTAGGATGGGGATTTGGCCCTTCTCATATTCTTGATAAAATGAAGGCGCTTCTGACGCACGTTGGAGCATGGGCGCCAAAACCTGAACAGGAAGCAACCGCTAAATTCTATGAAAATCCGGAGAACGTGAATACTTTTGTTAACGATTTTAAAGCTAAGCTTGAAGAAAGTTTAAAAGTTCTTCATAACGGAGTTCAGGATTTGAAAGCAAAAGGTCTTTCTGTGGACAGTATCGAGCCGATGGGAGCACTTTATCTTACCATTAAGCTTGATTATATCGGAAAAACAAAACCTGATGGAGCTGTTATCGGAAACTCTTCAGATCTGGTATTCTACCTGATTAATGAAGCAGGTGTTGCTTTAGTACCATTCTCAGCCTTTGGGGAAGAAAAATCAGAACCTTGGTTCCGTGCTTCTGTAGGAGGATTGGCAGTGGATGAGATCAAAGTAATGCTTCCGAAACTGGAAAATGCTTTGAACAATTTAAAGTAACCTTCAGATAAATAAATGCTTCGACTCTGTCCGGCATGACATCGTTAAAACATGAATCAGTATTAGCATTGTCACGTTGAACAGAGTCGGAGCATTTTTATATAGAAAACCATGAAACTTCCACGAAAATCTTTTATTGAGACAAAATATTTGTTTTTTTCAACACTGGCAATTATAGCAATAGTTATAGTAAGCGTATGGCTTGCAGGAAAAGCAGACCATCGTTCATTATTTCAAAATTCTATTTTATCAACCTCCATTTTGGCTGGAGGATTCTTTCTGTTCATCACCCTGGGATTATATTCTGGCTTGAAATTAAAAGATAACGTCGGAAATATTTTAAATAAAGAAAGATTACAACGATATGCTGATAAAACACCTAAATTTGAAGGTTTTGATATTGATCTTCCAGATGCAGGTGATGGGATAGGAGGAGCTATTCTTGCCATTCTTTTGTGGATTATATTTTCTATTCTACTCATCTTCCTTTCCTATTTCCTGGGCCTTTTCTTTTGGTCAGCCGTATTATTGTTAATTGCTATTTTGTATTGGGTATTTTTCAGAGCACTGCGGTTAGTTTTCAGAAATTCAGGGAAATGCAAAGGAAATTTATTAAAAAGCCTGGGATTCGGGCTGTTCTATTCTTTTCTCTATATTGCCTGGATGTATGGAATTATTTTTCTGATTGAATATTTAAACTGATAACATAAAAATTAAATAAATATTAAAAGTTAAATAACTGCTTTGTAAGACACTCAGCCAGGAGCTATCTTTGGGATTACACACCTAAATATAAAAAGTTGAAAATTACAACGATAAGAAAACTGAGATTTCTATAGGAAAAACAAAATATAATCTCAACTTTGTGGCATCCCGCCAATGGGAATACAATATGATAGGGGTAAAACTCTCTTTTTAGGCTGCTGAAATCTCTGTTTTGTATAGTAAATAAGATACTTTTCACTACATTTGATCTCAATAAAAAGGAAACATTGCAGCTTGGTATATGCTGAAATGGAAACCTGTTGAATTAAAGAGAATTACTTAATATTTTTACTGAATGAAAATAATCGCTGTTATTCCTGCCCGCTACGAAGCCAGCCGTTTTCCAGGAAAACTGATGCAGATTTTAGGAGAAAAAACCGTTATTACCACAACGTATCAGAATGTAGTGGAAACCGGGCTGTTTGATGAAGTATTTGTCGCTACAGACTCTGAAATTATTTTTGACGAAATTCAAAAAAATGGAGGAAAAGCCGTAATGACAGGCCGGCATGAGACCGGAAGCGACCGTATTGCCGAAGCAGTACAGCATATAGATTGTGATATCGTGATCAATGTTCAGGGAGACGAGCCTTTCCTAAAATTAGAACCTTTACAGCAGCTGATAGAAGTTTTCAGACATGATGATCAACAGGAAATCTCTTTAGCTTCTTTAAAAATACAGCTGCATGAAAAAGAAGAAATAGAAAACCCGAATAACGTAAAAGTGATTACGGATAACAATGGTTTTGCTTTGTATTTCAGCCGTTCCGTAATTCCTTTTCACAGGGAAGTTTCTTATGATGTAAGCTATTTTAAGCATATTGGAGTTTATGCTTTCAGAAAAGAAGCCTTGCTTCAGTTTTCAAAACTGGCTATGAAACCTTTGGAAATATCCGAAAAAATAGAATGCATCCGCTATCTTGAATATGGAATGAAAATCAAAATGATTGAAACCAATTTCATAGGAGTGGGCATAGATACCCCGGAAGATCTGGAAAAAGCCAGAAAACTGATTTAAAAATATTGAAGGCAAAAAAGCAAATGATCAAACGCTCTTTTGCCTTTTGTAATTTTACAGAAATCCCCCTATATTTGAATTTATAAATAAAATTAATGAAGAAGTTATTATTAGTATTCGGACTGATATTTTCGCATGTCGCATTTGCACAGACCGCAAAGGAAATTATTGACAAAAACATTGAATTCTCCGGAGGGTTAACCAATTGGAAATTATTGAATTCGGTATTGCTTCAGGGAAAAGTAATTTTAGGAATCAAAGATGAATATCCGATAAAAATCTATCAGCAGCGTCCGAATCTTACTAAAACATTGATTACTACCGGTGGAAAAGAAACCGCAATTGAAGGCTATGACGGAACTAAAGGCTATGCCATGAATTATGCAGCCAATAAGCTTCAGGAATATCCAGAATATGTTCCGGAAAGTTTTGACAATGACTTCATTGATTGGGAAAACAAAGGTTTTGAGGCCAGATATCTTGGAAAAGAAAAAGTAGGAGAGATCTACTGCCATAAGGTTGAACTGACCAAGAATGTCAATAAGAACATGTATTATTTTGATGCAAAGACATATATGCTGATCAAAGAAGTGAAAAAAGATGAAACACTTGTATATTCTGATTTTAAAAAAGTTGGAAACCTTATCATGCCTTTCAGAATAGAATCATCAAGTGCTAAGAAAGACGGAGATTATGTGATGCTGCTCAACAGAATTGATATCAACAAAGTGTTTCCTGCAAATATTTTCAAGTTTTAATCAACTGCGGTTCGCTGCAAAAAATTATAAAAAATGAAAAAAATTTTTTTACTGCTGCTTTCATTCATCGCATTTCTGCAAAGCTGCACCAACCAAAAAAGTGAAGTTTCTAAAGCTAAAACCAATGAACTTATGGGAAAAACAATATACGACTTCAAAGTAGAAAGTCTTGATGGTAAAGAAATCAATTTTGCTGATTTCAAAGGAAAGAAAATCCTGATTGTCAATACCGCTTCAGAATGTGGATTTACCCCGCAGTATGCAGATCTTGAAAAAGTATACGAACAGTATAAAGATAAGCTGGTAGTGGTAGGTTTCCCTGCCAATAATTTCGGAGGCCAGGAGCCTGGAACGAACACTGAAATCGGGGCTTTCTGCCAGAAAAACTATGGTGTAACATTTCCTATGGCTGCAAAAGTATCTGTAAAAGGTGATGATACAGCTCCTATCTTTAAGTATTTAACAGAAAAAGAGCTAAACGGAGTAAAAAATACAAGCATCCTTTGGAACTTTACCAAATTCCTGGTTGATG
The DNA here is from genome assembly GCF_051011775.1 of Chryseobacterium amylolyticum. Taxonomy (NCBI): domain Bacteria; kingdom Pseudomonadati; phylum Bacteroidota; class Flavobacteriia; order Flavobacteriales; family Weeksellaceae; genus Chryseobacterium; species Chryseobacterium amylolyticum. The sequence continues at coordinate 50,670 of NZ_JBPCHX010000001.1, read as the reverse complement.
AAAACGGAAAACTGATCGATTCTTTTGTAAGCACTACAAAGCCAACAGATGAGGCAATTACAAAGTATCTGAAATAAGAAATATATATGGATTTTTTGGATCGGTTTGAAGCCTGTATTATTAGCGGAGCAATTGGAGATGCGTGGGGAAGCAGCTATGAAAATGAAATAGAAACCGATGATTCACATATTTATTATTTAGGAAAAAAGAGCATAAAGCGAAGAGTCTGGAATATTACAGATGATACACAAATGACACTGGCAACCTGTGAGGTTCTGTCTGATAGCTTTACTCCTGAAAATCTTATCAATAGATTTATAGAATATTACAGAAGCCGCAAATTAACAGGTATTGGCGCTTCTACACTTAAGGCAATTTTAGATACTGAAGCAGGTCTTCATTGGAGTCAGGCTGGACGAATCGGAGAGTTTGCTGCAGGAAACGGAGGAGCGATGAGAATTGCTCCTTTTGCTTTTTTCTCAGATATTACAAGACAGAATGTTTACGAAGCATGTAAATTAACACATAGAAATGATGAAGCCTTTGCTGGAGCTTTGGCTGTTTTTCTTTCTATAAAAGCTATCCTCAATTCTGACTGGAATGGAAAAAATAATCTTTTTGATATTATTATTCCAGAAATTCCTGATACAAATGTAAGAGACAGGTTAATCGAAATCAATTCAATTGGAAATAACGCTTCAATTTCAGAAATATCAAAATTGGGCAATAATGGCTATGTTGTTAATTCAGTTCCTTTTGCAATTTATTGCTCAACCAAAATTATTGATTTAGGTCTGGAAGAAATGTTGAAACAAATTATCTTTTCGGGAGGAGATACAGATACCAACGCTTCAATTGCCGGACAAATTGCCGGAACATTGATCGGAACTGAAAATATTCCTTATGAATTAATTTTAAAACTTAGGAAATTACCCGATTACAAATGGATCAAGCAGGTTATTGATACAACAAAACACAAGATAAGGTAAAATATTATTGGTTGCTTTTTTCCGCAAAACAGAAAATATTCCCCAGTTTTATACTGGAATAGCCGTTGCTTTTTATTTTCGAAGAGTTAATCATTGCCTTTGCCAGGATATCAGTCGGCAGAGGTTTTTGACTTTCCAGCAGTCCAAGTTTATTGGCAAATTTTATAATGCGGCTGCCTAACACCTCTCCCGTTCTCTCAGAATTTTTTCGCTCAAGCATTCCCGGTTTGAAAATAGTGATCTTATTAAAATGTAACTGTTTTACAGCTTCTTCAAGTTCACCTTTCATTTTGGAATAGAAAATTTTAGACTGCGGGTTAGCTCCGTAAGCTGATACCAGAATATAATCTTCCACATTGTTCTCTTTCGCTGCTTTTGCAAACTCATATTGATAATCAAAGTCTACTTTCTTTTGGGCTTCCTTGCTTCCGGCATCCTTTAAAGTAGTTCCCAGACACGAAAAAGCAACATCCCCTTTTACCATATCTTTCCATTCTTCAGGTTTTTCAAAATTCACAACATGAACCTTAAGCTTATCATTTTGAATATCAACAGGCTTTCTGACGAAAATATCCACTTCATCAAATTCTTTATCATTGAGTAACTGATTCACCAGATCTTTTCCTGTGGCACCTGTAGCACCTATTACCAGAGCTTTCATAATAATTGTGATTTTGTGAGATTATTCTTTCTTAAATTTACTAAATTTGAATTAAAGAGTAAAGAACTAATTTAATCATTACTCATTATTGATCACTCATTACTCATATTGAATATGGATGCCAACGAAATTTTAGATTACTGCCTTGCTAAAAAAGGAGTTACGGAAAGTTTTCCGTTTGATAACGAAACACTTGTAATGAAGGTAGACACCAAAATGTTTTTATTGATGGGGCTTGAAAGGCAGCCGCTGGCGATCAATGTAAAAACAGATCCCGAATGGAGTGCAGAGCTTCGTGAGCAGTATCCACAGATTACAGGTGCATACCATATGAACAAAACTCACTGGAATTCTGTAACAGTAGATGGATTGAAAAGAGAGCTGATCTTTAAACTTATTGACCAATCCTATGATCTGGTTTTTAAATCCCTGACTAAAAAAGCTCAGAATGAAGTCAATTCTTTATAAAGAATAAGAAATAACACAGGGGTATGGTATTTGTTATCTTTCAGCAGTGAAATATGTATTTAATAATAAATAAATAAATAACAAATGAGAAATCACCTTTTATTATTCGTAACGGCCGGAACATTGATGCTGGCAAGCTGTACCAAGCCGGTAAATAAAAACACTGACACAAAAACAGAATCTGCTGTACCAGCTTCTGAAAAAACTCCCGGAACTCTTAAAATAGAATTTTCAGGGACAGATCAATTCACCATAAAAAGTGCCCTGCTCAAAGTAAGCTTATATGGGATAGATGAAAAGCTGGCTGATGCCCCTGCCACATTAATTACAGAACAGGAATATGAACAGAAGTCGGTACCTTTTACCATCAATCTGCCTATACCTGAAGATGCAGAAAGCAAGATTAATCCAAAGCCAGCAGGTCCTGCCAAATATTATGTGGCGATAAGCTGGGATTCTGACGGTAACGGGAAAGCCGGCGAAAAAGGCGATATTGTTATAGACTATGACAAGCAGTTTCCGAATGTGAAACTGAATAATGAAACTCAGAAAATCTACTTAAAAGTATTGAAATAAATCAAAAGGCTATTCCGTGAGAATAGCCTTTTCTGTAAATAAATCTTTATATCCTAATGCTTTCTTTTCGATCAGATGCCAGGAAATATACCCCAGGAGAATTGAAAGCGGTAATGAAAATATAAACAGCATAGCTGTATCCAGTTTAAAAAAGTACATCAGGGCCTGCTGGATCGGGAAGGAATAAATATAAATCCCGTAAGATGTATCACCAATCACTTCTCCTACCTTATTGAGATACCGGGTAGAACTCTTACCAATAAGTATGACAAGCAGAGGCATGGTAATATAACAGGTATACCTGAAGATGTTTAAGTATAGACTCACTACAAGAACGATAAAGGAAAGTATAATGAGAATGTTTTCTGTTCTTTTATTGGTGTTCAGATAAGTCAGTACCATTCCTCCGGCGAAAAAGCACATCAGATTGTAAAAATGATTGCTTCCCAATGCCAACTTGTGAAACAATCCGTAAAGAAAATAAGGATGAAAGATGCTTAAAATATAGCTTGATATAAATAGCAGAATGACAACAATTTTCACAAAAGTCTTTTCCCGGATAAAGAAAAGGAACGATACCATAACATACATACTGAATTCATAGCAGATCGTCCATAAGCTCCCGTTGATACTATGCTTATAGGGGTTGGTTTCAAAAACGCCATCAATGCCTTTCTGACGGAAGAATAAAGTAAGATTCTGAGGAATATAAGTATATACGGAAGTATTCTTTAAATACGGAACCGTACTTTCATACACAGCCGGGGCCAGTAATACGGTAAGGAAAAGTACTACCAGGAGTGCGGGGAAAAGTCTTAACAGTCTTTTCCAGTAGAAATCCGGAAGACCTTTGCAGCGAAGCAGGCTTTTAAAAATCAAATATCCGGAAATAATGAAAAAACCATGAACCCCCAGATAAGAAAATTCCATTTGTCCGTGGGTGAGTTGTGACAGAGGATCGCCTTGGGCAGCTCCTGAAAGAGCATAGGAATGGGTAATGACAACAAGACTTGCAAAAACCAGCCTTAAAAAGTCAAAATTATTGCTCCTTGAAATCATATTCCTGTGTTAATCTTTTATCCTCATCCAGTCTTTCGATCAATTTGTCAAGACCTTCAAATTTGATTTCATCATGAAGAAAATCCCTGAAACTTACCGTAATCTTTTCGTCATAAATATCATCATCAAAATCAAGGATATAAACCTCCACAGTTAGTTTTTCTCCGTTTACCGTCGGATTGGTTCCAATGCTCAGCATTCCTTTGTATTGGTTGCCTTTTACAAACACCTCTACAATATAAGCTCCTTTTTTAGGTAAAAGCTTGATAGATTCCGTATCAATATTGGCTGTTGGATATCCTATAGTCCTTCCGATTTTCTTGCCATGCACCACAGTTCCGGAAACAGAATAAAAATAGCCCAGCATTTCGTTGGCTTCTCTAATATTGCCTGCTAAAAGCGCATTACGCACTTTTGTGGAACTGATGTTGTTTTCATGGATATTGATAGCCTCCATTTGTTCAACCTCAAAATCAAGTTCTTTTGACAATTTTTGAAGAAGCTCAAAATTTCCGCTTTTGTTTTTTCCGAAAGAATGGTCATATCCTATAATAAGGTATTTTACATTGAGCTTATCAATTAAAATCTGACGTACAAACTCTTCTCCGGTCAGGTTTCTGAATTCTTCATCAAATTCTTTCAGGAACAGATTATCAATGCCATATTTTTCAACCAGCTGTTTCTTTTCTTCCAGGGTATTCAGAAGCTTTAAATCTTCGTTAGGATTAAAAACAAACCTTGGGTGCGGCCAGAAAGTAAGGATAGCAGTTTCCAGATTGTTTTCTGTACCTATTTTAGCCAGCTCATCGATAATACTTTTGTGTCCGAGATGTACCCCGTCAAACATTCCTAAAGATAATGCTAAAGGCTTTTGTGAGGAATAATCTGTAAAATTCTTGAAAACTTTCAAAACGGAAAAATTTTGATTGCAAATATAGATATAATGTAACAATCTATCAATATAACGATGTATCAATATTTCCTGAAGGCAAAATATGAGTGTGGGAGAGGTAAATTGCTGGATTGGTAAATTTGCAAAAGCATGATAAAAATCTTTTTTTTACCAATTGCGGGTTTATGAAGAATCACTATATTTGCACCAAGAAAAAATTTAGCAATGGCAAACCAAATTAAAGGTAAAATTTCTCAAATTATTGGTCCGGTAATCGACGTTGTCTTCACAGATGTGGAAGCTGTTCCAGCAATCTATGACGCGTTAGAAATTACAAAAGAAAACGGTGAAAAAGTAGTTTTAGAGGTAGAACAACATATTGGCGAAGATACAGTAAGATGTATTGCAATGGACGCTACTGACGGTCTTAAGAGAGGACAAGATGTAATCGGATTCGGAAATCCTATTATGATGCCAATCGGAGAGGCTGTAAACGGAAGACTATTCAACGTTGTTGGTGATGCTATCGACGGACTTCAAGATATTTCTAAGGATGGTGGTCTTCCAATTCACAGACCAGCTCCAAAATTTGATCAATTATCAACTTCAGCAGAAGTTTTATTTACAGGTATTAAAGTAATCGACTTAGTTGAGCCTTATGCAAAAGGAGGTAAAATTGGATTGTTCGGTGGTGCCGGTGTAGGTAAAACAGTATTGATCCAGGAGTTGATTAACAATATTGCAAAAGGACACGGAGGTCTTTCTGTTTTCGCCGGAGTAGGTGAAAGAACGAGAGAAGGAAATGACCTTTTGAGAGAGATGTTGGAATCAGGTATCATCAAGTATGGTGATGATTTCATGCACTCTATGGAAAACGGAGGTTGGGATCTTTCTAAAGTAGATTTAGAAGCGATGAAAGATTCAAAAGCTGCATTCGTTTTCGGACAGATGAACGAGCCGCCAGGTGCAAGAGCTAGAGTAGCCCTTTCCGGTCTTACATTAGCTGAGTACTACAGAGACGGTGGAGAAAGCGGACAAGGTAGAGACGTACTTTTCTTCGTAGACAACATCTTCCGTTTTACACAGGCTGGTTCTGAGGTATCTGCACTTCTTGGTCGTATGCCATCAGCGGTAGGTTACCAACCGACACTTGCTTCTGAGATGGGTGCGATGCAGGAAAGAATTACTTCAACTAAAAACGGTTCAATTACTTCAGTACAGGCGGTATACGTACCTGCGGATGACTTAACTGACCCGGCTCCTGCAACTACGTTTGCTCACCTTGATGCAACTACGGTACTTGACAGAAAGATTGCTTCATTAGGTATCTATCCAGCGGTAGATCCACTGGCTTCTACTTCAAGAATCCTTGCTCCGGAAGTTATTGGTCACGATCACTATAACTGTGCTCAAAGAGTAAAAGAAATCCTTCAAAGATATAAAGCACTTCAGGATATCATCGCGATCCTTGGTATGGAAGAACTTTCTGAAGAAGATAAAGCGGTTGTATACCGTGCAAGAAAAGTTCAGAGATTCTTATCTCAGCCTTTCCACGTAGCAGAGCAGTTTACAGGTATCCCGGGATCATTGGTAGACATCAAAGATACCATCAAAGGATTTAACATGATTATGGATGGTGAATTAGATCACTTACCAGAAGCAGCTTTCAACCTGAAAGGAACTATCGAAGAAGCTATCGAAGCAGGACAAAAAATGTTGGCTGAAAACGCTTAATAATTAGACATAAAGATAACAGATACAAGACATGAGACTTTAAGGTTGTCTGAAATCTGAAATCTGAAATCTTCCAATCTAAATTAAAATGAATATAAAAATTTTAACACCAGAATACGTAGTTTTTGAAGGTGAAGTAGACTCAGTGTTATTGCCTGGAAAAAATGGTGAATTCCACATCATGAAAAACCACGCAGGAATTGTTTCTTCTTTGGTAGGAGGTGATGTAAAGCTTTTTGCTAATTCTATTGATGAGGCTTTTGCTAAAAACTTCACTAAAGAATCTGGAAAAGACTCTGTTTTTGCTTATGCTATCAAAAGCGGTGTTGTAGAATTTAATCATAATAAAGGCATTATCCTTTGTGAATAATTAAATGAAAAGCTAAATATATTTTCAAGAAAGTGTAACTTTGTGTTACACTTTTTTTATTGATGTAAAAGTCTGATTCTATGAAGAAAAGTATAATCATATTCTTTACAGTTCTGAGTGTTTTCCTTCATGCTCAGAATATCAAAACCAAGAGGGGGATTATTAATATAGACGGCATTCCGGTGGCTAAGCTATCCAACAAATCCAGCGAATATACTTTTATGGATCTGAAGGAGACCCCGATATACACGATAAAGTTTATTGATAAAAGTATTGTTGACTCTGTACGTGACAGTTATATCAGTATCAACAGGGTATACAACAGGGATAAAACTATTGAAGTAGACTATTCATCCCCTTCTGCATTTTCCGGAGAAGAAAAATCTGCAGTTTTTACTTCAGTTAAAGATCTTAAAATCATTGATAACAAAGGCATTAATGTCAAAAATCTTGATGAGCTTTTTTCCAATGTTCCGAAAAGGAAACTGGACGCTAAAACAAAAGACGCTTATGCGATCAGAAAGAAAATAGACAAGATGAATATTGAGGTCAATAAAGTGGGGGAGATTCTCAGCAATGGTGTTCCTGTAGGCTATTTTACCAATTTACCTGTAAGCTTCGGTTCAGAAGATACAATCATGGATAAAACCCCTATAGATATTGAGATCTATGATGCCAAAAGCAAGCTTATCGGAAGATATATCACCACTACAAAACAGCTGAAAACAGCTGGAGGGAAGTCTTTTACAATCTATAGAGAAATGTCCGGCAGAGCTTCAATCCTGAAATTCCCAACCTATAAAGCATTGGCAGAGCGCATGGCTATTATGGATCCTAATTTTATTAAAGTTCAGGAGAAAGTATCTGTGGGTACCGTATCAAAAGAAACTCCCAATTAATTAAGCATTAAAAGAAAAATATTCATATCAATAGGAACGGGCTTTAGCCCGTTTTTTTATTATGGATTAAATTCATCCGGCTTCAGCCAAAACCTATAGTATAGAAATCTTATTGATCATTTGCTGAATAACCACCCCGTCAAAAATTCTTTGAATTTCGACACCCCTCCGGAGGAGGGGAATATTTTGCCGTTTTATTTATGATATTTAGAAGTTGGATTTGATTGTTTAGGTTTGAAAAAGTAGAAGATTTTATTCTCTCAAACCAAAATCAAGATCTGTGTAAATCCATGAAATCTGTAGGAGATCATAATTCAATAGAAGCAGATGTTATTCGTTCAGAAAAAATTCACAAAATTCTGCAATCTCAAAAATCCCTGAGAAAAAAGCGGTAAATTTTTATAAACTCAAAATCACTCCGTTTTCCTTCAATTGCTGTATCGGTTTTGAGAACCAAAACAGTTCAAAATCATCAAAATTTTCTTCAAACTGATTCTTAAGTTGTTGAACTGTAGGTTTTTTAGAATTTTCAATAGCATTTTCTTCCAATACATTCATCAGCCATTCAGCTTTTTCCTGTTCCAGCTCAATCTTTACAATATTGGTTTTTAAATGGAATGTAAGCAGCGTATACGTACCAGAATATTTCTTTTTATTTTTTATGCGATTCTCAGCGATTACATTTTTCGTAAGAAAGACAACTTTGGAATTGGCCTTCAATTGAAACTGTCCATCTTCCAAAAGACAGTCGTGAATATAATCCGGATGAATGGTTGTTCTTGGAATTTTAAAATCAAACCATTCCTGAAGCGGCAGTTCAAAATTGACTCCATGCATATAATTGAACAGAGATTTTTTTAATCCGAAGCTAAACTTGTTATGATCGATTCCTGTTTTATCTTTAAAATCCACATCATTATTGGCAAACAGAATTTCCTGCTTTACGGGAACCACTCCAAAATCTTCCGGGCTCATTCCAACAGGCGAATGTGCCGTCATAGCAAACTGATGCCAGAAACCACTTTGTAGAATACCCATCTCAAACATCTGTCGAACCATTTCTAATGAATCAACAGTTTCCTGAACGGTTTGGGTAGGATAGCCATACATCAGATAAGCATGAACCATAATTCCGGCCTCCGTAAAATTTCTGGTTACTTTGGCAACCTGTTCCACAGAAACTCCTTTATCAATTAATTTCAGCAGCCGGTCACTGGCCACTTCAAGCCCACCGGAAACAGCAACACATCCTGAAAGTTTCAGAAGATAGCATAAATCGCGGGTAAAGCTTTTTTCAAAACGGATATTCGTCCACCAGGTAACCACCAGGTTTCTTCGGAGGATTTCCAGGGCCACTTCTCTCATTAAGGCAGGTGGGGCCGCTTCATCCACAAAATGGAATCCTGTTTCGCCGGTTGTCCTGATCAGTTCTTCAATCCGGTCTACCAGAATTTTAGCAGAGATGGGCTCATAGATCTTGATATAGTCTAAAGAAATATCGCAGAAGGTACATTTTCCCCAGTAACATCCATGTGCCATCGTCAGTTTATTCCACCTTCCATCGCTCCATAAACTGTGCATGGGGTTGGCGATTTCGATAACGGAAATATACTGATCCAGTTTTAGATCTGTATAGTCGGGAGTTCCTATTTCGGACTGTTTAAAATCATGTCTTTTAGAATTGTTCTTATAGACAACTACATTATTTTCGAGCAGAAAAGTTCTTTTAAATTCACCTTCTTCCGTAGTGGCTTCTAAATTCTGATGAAGTAATTCCAAGGGAAGTTCCCCGTCATCTAATGTAATAAAATCAAAAAACTCGAAGACTCTCTGGTCTTTAACTTCTCTTAATTCTGTATTGGGAAAGCCTCCTCCCATTGCAATTTTAATATGAGGATAATGCTTTTTGATCCATTGTGCACATTTGAAACCTGAATACAGATTACCCGGAAACGGTATTGAAAAACAAACCAGCTTCGGCTGTATGGTTTCGATTTTTTCCTGAAGAATTTTTAAAGTAAACTCATCAATAAAGGTGGGTTCACCTGATAACTTAGAATGTAATTCATCAAATAAGTTGGCACTTTTTCCAAGACGTTCGGCATATCTGCTGAAACCGAAATCAGCATCGATATTTTCTACAATATAATCGGAAATATCTTCTAAATAGAGCGTTGCCAAATGTTTGGCTTTATCCTGAAGTCCCATATTTCCAAAAGCAAATTCCATATCATCCAGCTGGTTGAAGCGGGACGCTTCGGGAAGAAAATTCATGCTGCAGATCTGCCTTGCCAATGTTGGTGTTTTGCCCTGTAAAAAAGGAATAACCTGGTCTATCGTTTTTAAATATTCTTCTCTTAAAGCATAAATTCTCTGGGAGTTTTCAGAGGTATTCTGAAGATCAATCTCTTTATTGAAAACCTTCTGAATTCCGTCTTTTGAAAATAAATCCAAAATAACATCGATCCCCAGATCTACCTGATAACTGGAAATATTTTTGGTATTTAAAAACCCTTTAATATAAGCCGTTGCAGGATAAGGAGTATTAAGTTGGGTAAAAGGCGGAGTAATAAGAAGCAGGTCTTTCAACAGAAATTTTTTGCAAAGTTATTCCAAAGTTTTTTTAGAAAAAAATTTTTTCCCCTGATTATAAACAATGAGGAAAAGACTTTAGAGCTCCGGCTTATTGCAATTTCTGTCTCAAAACAAATCAGCAGGCTTAATAAATAAATTATCCGGAGGATTATTTTCAATAAAGCTTAAAAAAGCATCTTCATCGAAATATCCGTCCTGATCAAGAATTGCAGGATTCAACAATGCCATTTCACTGGATTTTTCGAGACTGATATTCTCAATGAATTTTCCGGTTTTCCCGGTTATTTCATTATGAAAACTGATTAAATATCTGGAGTAAATATTTCCTTCAGCTACGGTGTAATGCCCGTTTTCTGCAATAAGCGCGGTCATAATACTGCCTCCGGTATAGGTTTCATTATCATTCCCCGATGCTCCGAACAATACTCTGGCAGTAATGGTTCCTGAACAGTATAAAGAACCGTTGATGATTATATTTTCTGCCTGTATATTACCGGTTACAATAAGAACAATATAGTCTTCCACATATAGTTTTCCGGATAAATGAAGATCACCTTCTATAAGAACAATTTTATATCCTTCGCCTTCTTTGGTAATCAGTTCGAGAGAAGTATTGTTTTCACTTTCTGTGAGGACAATTTCAGGGGCATCATTTTCATGATTGGTTTCCAGAGAGGCTTCTCTTATTTTCTCTGCAATTTCATCATCCAGCATTTCAAGAAATTCAGCAAGACTTTCTTCATCTAAGGGGCTTTCATTGAAAAAGTTGTTTTCAAGAGCTTCATGGGTGATATTGTATAATTTTTCTGAGTTTGCTTTAATTCTATTATATAATTGATCTTTAGTAAGTTTCTGCAATTCTTTCATAGGCTTTTATAATCAATGCATTTATCTGTTATAGAAGGGGAACACCTATCAATAGACACCTGCAATATAGTCAGATAAATTTTGTTATGCCAGAGGCCATAATGGATTGTTGAATTTTTTTTCAATCAGATCAACAGATATAGATGGTTACTTTTTAATTAAATGGTGTGATCTTATTGATATCAATCATTTCAGGATAATAAAGTCTAGGTATGATTCAGTTTTTTACGATCTGTAATTACATTTAAGGTAACTCCTAACAGGATCAGTGTAATCCCGATCAATAAGTTATTGGTGAATTTCTCATGAAACATCAGGACACTTACCAATACGGCTACTACCGGTTCCAGCGCCCCCAGAATAGCAACAGGAGTAGATCCGATATATTTGATAGCATATACCAGACAAAGACTGGAGATTACCGTTGTGAGAAATGCAAAAATAAGAAAGTTAATGAAAATCTCAGCCGAAGGGATAGCGAAGGATGCATGAGCCATTGCAGCTTTGCTCATAAAGAACATGGATGTAAAAAGCATAGAATAGAAGGTGAGTTTAAACCCTGAAACCCTGATGTTTGATTTGTTGACAATCACCATATACAGAGCATAAAAAAGCGAACTGAGCATTACAATTCCCAATCCTGTAAAATTGATTTCCAGCCCGTTTCCTTTCGTACATAAAACAATAACCCCGGCAAAAGCAAGAAGTAAAGAAACTATGGATAATCCTGTAAGTTTCTCTTTATAGAAGAAAAACATCAGCAATGCGACAATAACAGGATAAATAAATAAAACGGTAGAGGCAATTCCCGGAGTAAGGAAATCATATCCTAAAAACAGAAACTCTGAAGAAAGCGCATAGCAGATACCAAGGATGGCCAGAATTAAAGTTTCTTTTTTATTAATTTTAAAGCTTTCTCTGGAATACAGCAGATATCCTCCCACCATTAAAGCCGAAAAGAAAAATCTGTAAAACAGCGTAATATCCATTGAAAAGTGCGCCTGCTTGACAGGCAGGATAAAAATCGGAATCAGGCCATACGAAACAGCCGACAGAATTCCCAGTGTGTAACCTCTAAGTTTCATGTGCTTTTATAGTTATTAAACAAAAAAGCCACTGAATCAATCAGTGGCTTTCTTTTATTTTGATGAATTAAATCGGTTTAAAACTTAATCCTTGTTCCTGCAGTAATTTTTGCTCCTGCTCTTTGTAGTAGCCACCTACCAGTTTATCATGAATAGCTTCAAATGCAGCCAGAGTTTCATTGATTTCTGCATCTGTATGAGAAGCGGTAGGAATAAGTCTTAAAAGAATCATTCCCTTCGGAATGACCGGATATACTACCACAGATGTGAAGATACCATAATTCTCTCTCAAATCCTTTACCAATAGAGTAGCTTCTACCGGAGTACCCTGCATCATTACAGGAGTTACACAGGTATTGGTATCTCCAATATTGAATCCTCTTTCTTTAAGTCCGTTCTGTAGTTTGTAAACATTCTCCCAAAGTTTAGCTTTGATCTCTGGTCTTGATCTTAATAGTTCCAGTCTTTTCAGACCTCCGATAACCATTGGCATTGTAAGAGATTTTGCGAAGATTTGTGATCTCAGGTTGAACTTCAGATATCTGATGATTTCTTTGTCACCCGCAAGGAATGCTCCGAAACCAGCCATAGATTTGGCGAAAGTAGAGAAATATACATCAATCTGATCGTTGCAATCCTGCTCTTCACCCACACCGGCACCTGTTTTACCAAGTGTTCCGAAACCATGGGCATCATCTACCAATAATCTGAACTGGTATTTTGATTTAAGATCGCAGATCTCTTTGATTTTTCCCTGCTGGCCTCTCATCCCGAAAACCCCTTCTGTGATCACAAGGATACCACCTCCTGTTTCCTCAGCTACCTTGGTTGCTCTCTGAAGGTTTTTCTCAAGACTTGCCATATCGTTGTGCTTGTAGGTAAATCTTTTACCGGAATGAAGTCTTACTCCATCCACGATGCAGGCATGAGAATCCATATCATAAACAATTACATCATTTCTGCTTACCAGGGCATCAATAGTAGAAACCATTCCCTGATAACCGAAATTCAATAAATATGCTGATTCTTTTTTTACGAAGTCTGCCAATTCCCTTTCCAGCTGAAGGTGCTGGTCTGTTTCTCCGGACATTGCTCTTGCTCCCATCGGGTAGAACATCCCATACTCAGCAGCAGCTTTTGCATCCGCTTCAATTACTTCAGGATGATTACACAGCCCTAAGTAGTCATTGGCACTCCAGAAAATTACTTCTCTACCCTGAAACTGCATTCTAGGGCCGATAGGTCCCTCTAATCTTGGGAAAATAAAATAGCCTTCACCATAATCTGCAAATTGTCCAAGTGGTCCTGGATTTTCTTTTATTCTTTCAAAAATATCCAACATTGTATCGTAATTTTTAAGTAAAAAAGCCTTTTTTGTCAGAACACGCAAAAGGCTTTATTGTATCGTGATTTTATTCGTTCTTATTTGATAAACTCAGTTTTGAAAACTTCGTCATAGTTGTGAACACAGTTGTTGACAAATCCCTGTTCAGCCATCCATTTATCACTGTAAACTTTAGTGATATATCTTGAGCCATGGTCAGGATATATTAAAACAACCAGGTCGTTTTCTGTAAGTTCATGAGATTGGGCATACTGCATCAGTCCCTGTGTTACGGCTCCGGTAGTGTAGCCACCCATGATCGCTTCTTTCAAAGCAATTTCGCGGGTTCTGTACGCGGACATTTCATCATTTACCCTTACAAATTCATCCACCTTGTCGAAAAGCAGGGCAGAAGGGATCAGGTTTTTACCCATTCCCTCGATCTGATAAGGATGTACATCTTCTTTGTGAATTTCTCCTGTTTCGTGATAGCTCTTCAGAATAGAACCATCCGCATCTACTCCGATGATCTTGATGTCCGGATTTTTTTCCTTCAGAAACTTCGCTGAACCTGATAATGTTCCACCAGTTCCAGTGCAGGCAAAAAGGTGAGTGATCTTACCTTGTGTCTGTTCCCAGATCTCAGGACCTGTCGTCTGGTAATGTGCATCAATATTAAGTTCGTTAAAATATTGATTGATGTAAATAGAATTAGGAGTTTCCTTAGCGATTCTTTTAGCTACTTCATAATATGATCTCGGATCATCTGCCGGTACATTGGCCGGACATATATACACCGTGGCTCCCAATGCTTTCAGGTAAGCAATTTTTTCGGGTTTTGTTTTATCACTTACTGCAAGAATACATTTATATCCCTTAATGATACATACCATCGCAATAGAAAACCCGGTATTACCGGAAGTAGTTTCTACAACTACAGAATCTTCTTTTAAAAGGCCTTTTTTCTCTGCGTTCTCTATAATATGAAGTGCGATTCGGTCTTTGGTGGAATGTCCAGGATTATATGATTCTAACTTGGCATATACGGTTGCTGGAATATCTTTTGTAACAGTATTTAGCTTCACCATAGGAGTATGTCCTATCAGGCCAAGGATATTATCGTAAACATTACTCATTATTTGTTATTTTCAATAAAAATCTGACTGCAAAAATACAAAAAAATAAATAATTACTAAACTTTTGTTTGATTTCTAGGGCATAGTTTGTAAAAAATTATTTTCGTATTTTCAGTTTTGACACGAGTATAATCGCAAATACTACGCCAAAATTTTTAAATTTTGTTAAAACCCGCATAAAATAAGATAAAAGCCTTATTTTCGCATAATTGATTTAATACTATGAAAAATTGGACTTTTAGGCAATGGAACACCGTCTCAGGATGGGTGATTTTCGTCATTGCGTTTTTCACGTACTTGTCCACCATAGAACCCAATTTCAGTTTCTGGGATTGTGGCGAGTACATTTCTTCTGCAGTAAAACTTGAAGTAACGCATGCTCCCGGAGCTGCTTTATTCCAGATAGTGGGTGCCGTGGCAGCCATTTTTGCATTAGGGAAAGGCGAAAATTACTCCATCGTGATCAACGCGATGTCTGCATTGTTCAGTGCGCTGACTATTTTATTTTTGTTCTGGACGATCACACATTTTGTGCGAAGACTTTTGAACAAAGATTTTGAAGAAATTACGAAACATCAGGAAATCTCTATTTTATTTGCCGGAGCAGTAGGAGCCCTGTGCTTTACGTTCTCAGATACATTCTGGTTCTCAGCAGTAGAGGGAGAGGTTTATTCTATGGCTTCTATGTTTATCGCGCTTTTGGTCTGGTTGATCACCAAATGGGAAAATGAGTATAAAGCGGGAGACAGTGAAAGATGGATTATTCTTATTTTCTTCGTTTTAGGACTTTCTGTGGGAGTGCATATGATGTGTATGCTGGCGATCCCTGCAGTATGTCTGGTATATTATGCAAGAAATTATAAGTTTACCTGGAAAAACTTTATCTGGGCAAACCTTATCACACTGGGAATTTTGATTATTGTTTTCAAAATTATTTTCCCTCTGATTATGACGATGTTTGGAAGACTTGAGATTTTCTTCGTGAATGGTCTTGGACTTCCTTTCCACTCCGGAACAATTGCGGCTTTTGTTTTGATGGTAGCAATCTGCTATTTCTTAATCAAGTATGCAAGAAAAGCAAAAAGAAAGATTTATCAGACGGCTGCACTATCTGTAGTTTTTATGATGATCGGGTTCTCTTGCTGGATGGTTATTCCAATCAGAGCAAATGCTAACCCGCCGATGAACCTTAATGATCCTGACACTGCAATTGGTATGCTGGATTATTATAACAGAGAGCAGTACGGTGACTGGCCAACAATCTACGGGCAGAATTATACTGCATTCCTTGATGCTAACGGAATTGAGAAAAATGAAGATGGAAGCTTCAAGACACAAAAAACCGGTGAAATCTACGAAAAAGATGAAAAAACCGGAACGTACAGAAAAACCGGAGACCGTTTCAATTATGTATTCAGCAAATCTCAGGTAAGCTTAATGCCGAGAATGTTCAACGAAGATAAGGATGTAATGGCAAACTATATTTCTATGTATGGTGCTCCTGATTTTACATTCAATTATGCTAACGAAGATGTGGCAGACAATCCGCAGGCTAAGCAGATCTTTGACGAGCTGAGAGCAAAATATGAAGATAAATCGATTACTGCTTCAGATTATCTGAAAGTAAAACCTTATAACCTGATCAATGTTCAGAAGCCTTCGTTCCTTCAGAATATGGATTATTTCATCACTTTCCAGAACGGATATTACTTTGTAAGATATCTGATGTGGAACTTTGTAGGAAGACAGAACGACCTTGAAGGAAACATGGAAAGTACAAAAGGAAACTGGATTTCCGGAATTCCTTTTATCGATAATGCAGTGGTAGGAAATCAGGATAAAATGCCTGCCAAATTCAAGAATGAAAGTACAGTGAAATTCTTCTTCCTTCCATTAATTTTAGGTTTGATCGGATTCTTCTTCCAATTAAACAGAGACTTCGGAAGATTCTATGCGCTATTATCTTTATTCATTTTAACAAGTGTAGGAATTATCTTCTATACAGGAGTAAAGCCTTTCGAGCCGAGAGAAAGAGACTATGCAATGGTAGGTTCATTCTACGCATTTGCCATCTGGATCGGTATGGGTGCCGGAGCAATTTTATGGTTCCTGCAGTCTAAAGTAAAATCAAACGGAGCTAATATTACTCTGGGAGTGGTTTTATTAGGAGTACCTTTCATGATGGGCTTCCAGAACTACAACGTTCATGACAGAAGCAACCGATACACAGCATATGATTATGCGTATTCCGTTTTAAAATCATTACCGAAAAACGATATCCTTTTCGTGTACGGTGATAACGATACTTACCCGGTTTGGGCAATCCAGGAAACAGAAAGATTCAGAGATGATGTGAAGGTGGTTAACTTTACCCTTGCTTCAACTCCATGGAACCTTGACCAGATCAAAAGGAGAACTTACAATGCTATGGGAATTCCCAGCCAACTGACACACGAAGATTACAGAGATGGGGTAAACGACCAGATCTATATGATGAAGAAAGAAGATTGGGAAGGTGTATTCTCTATGCTGAAAGAACAGGGAGCTCCGGAAACAGAATTCCAGTCTTTCAGAAAATACCTTACCCAGGATTCTTTAACACTGAAACAGGCGATTGAATTCATTAAATTTAAATCTCCTGAAAAAGATGAATTGTTGAAAATGTATTTCGGGGAAGAGAAATTTGAAAAATACAATATCCTTCCGGTAAACAAATTCATCCTTCCGGTCAATAAAGAAAATGCTTTAAAAGCAGGAATCATTAACAAAGAAGATCTTCCGAATGTTGCCAATCAGATTATGATTACTTACAAAGGAAACACGCTTTATAAGAATAACCTGATCCTGATGGATCTTTTAGCAAACTTCGACTGGAAGCGTCCTATCAACTTCTCATCAGGAGGTATCTATGACAGTGAGAATATTTTCTATCTGAACGATTATCTTCAGTTTGACGGATTCAGTTACAGATTGATTCCTATCCAAACGCCTCCGACGGCTGATGGAGATATGGGAAGAGTAGATGCCAATTCTCTTTATAATGTAGTGAAAAATTTCAGATGGGGTAACTTCAAAAATTTAAATGCTCACTTTGATGAAACGGCTACTTCCAATATCATCAGCTACAGAATGTCAGCGAGCAGAGCAGCAGCAGCCCTTGCATTAAGCGGACAGAAAGCTAAGGCATTGGAAATTCTGGATCTTGCAGCAAAAGAAATTCCGGCAGAGAAATATAATGATCCACGTTCATTAAGTTCAATTGTATCAGGATACATCATTGCAGGGCAGGAGCAGAAAGGTCTTCAGATTGCTGAAGTGCTTAAAAAAGGAATCTTTGAAGAGTATGATTACTATTTAAGCCTTTCCAAAGCAGACCAAAGCTACCTGAGAAGACAGATGAGAACAAAACCTATGGAATATTCTCTTGTTGTTTCTGCAGTAACAGATGCTTATACGAAGATAGGACAGAAAGAAAAAGCATATGCTTATCTTGTAAAATCCATAGAGCCGATTGACAAGAAATTCAATGTGTTTATCAAAGATCTTCAGGAGATGGGCAGAGATAAGGCGATGAAAGAATCTGAAAATGTACAGCAGATCACGCCATTCTATCAATATTTATTTGATGTGATGGAGCCTTATGATTCTACGTATTCAAAAGAAAAAGAAAGTCAGATTACGAACGCGATTATCAAAGCAACAAAATAAAATACTTTAAAACGGAACTTCGGTTCCGTTTTTTTTATTATTGGGAATCCTGAATTTAAAGGTTATATTTGTGAAAGTAAAAATACATAATGTCCGAAACACAAAATAGCAAATTCCCAATGTATGCCGTCATTGCTACGGTTCTTTTTAAACTTCTTTTTTTATTAACGCACTATATCCAGGAAGATGCGTTTATCACCTGGAGAGTTGCCCAGAATCTATTGGATTATGGAGTAATCGGCTTCAATGGAGATACTAAAATCTCTGCATCTACAACACATCTGTATGTTTTTGTATCTTATCTTTTCAATCTTGTTCTCGGGAAAGAGAATTTTATTGAACCCCTTTTGATTTTTAACTCCATATTGTTTACCATAGGAACTTTATTGCTTTCTCATCTGGTTCTTAAAAATCCATGGCATAAAGCGATTTTCATATTTCTGATCGGTATTTTACCCCCGGCTATTAAAATTTCAATTCTCGGAATGGAGTACGGAATCCTGTTTTTCCTGGAAATGTCATTGTTATATTATGGCTTCCACAAAGGAAAAAAATGGGTGTTGACACTCCTTCCGGTTTTAATTATGTTTACAAGAATCGATACGGTAATATTCCTGGGAATTGTATTTCTGGTAGATGTATTCTGGAACAGAAAGGTCAGATGGAATTATATTTTTGGTGGAATTCTGGGCGTTTTATCAACAGTAGCTTTTAACTGGTTTTACTTTGGTGAGCTGGTGAACAATACCATTACTGCAAAAAAGCTTCTTTACAGTGAAGACCTTACGATCCAACAGCATATCGGTTACTTTTTTAAGAGTTTCGGAAACTTCTGGGGAATGCTGAAAGTTCCCGGAGATTTTAATCCTATCACCATCGTTGTATTGATCTTTGAACTGCTTTGCTTTATTTATCTGATCAGACAGAGAGAGAAAAGAAACTACTTTTTGTGGATGATCTTTATTTTCGGATGGGTAAAACAAATCATCTTTATTTCTCAAAAAAGTTTATTTGACTGGTATTACTGGGTTCCGCAGATTTTACTTTTCGTTCCCGTTCTTATTTTTGTACTGGAACAGAAAGAGAGAAGAAATCTTTGGCTGTCATTATTGATTATATTCTACATTTTCCCGATGCTTGCCTTTCAAACCGTTCATTCTATTGCAACAGGAAACGGGGAATGGAATTACCGAAGAACCATTGGTACTTTTCTAAATCAATATGAAAAAGATAAAAACCAGTGGATCCTGCTTGAGCCGGCGGGGTATGTTCCTTATTTTTCAGGATTAAAAACGATAGATGAGGTTGGATTGGTTGATAAACAGATTCAGGAGGAAATTAAAAAAGATAAAGTAAATTACTGGATCAATACAGTCAGAACAAGAAAACCGAAATACCTTCTTTCCTATAAAAACCTGTATGAAGGGAATGATGCCAATTCAGTCTATTATCAGACCCATTATAAACTTTTAAAAGAATTCAGGGTGAAAGATCACCTGAAAAGCGATAATAAGATTTTAGAAAAAATTTACCATCTGAAACCTTCCGGTACAGACTATAATTTGTACATTAGAGTTGATTAAAATATTTAAATATTTAAGCATTTAAAAAGTAAAAATAGCAAAGAAAAACTAAAAGAAGTCCGAGAACTCTTTACTTTCAAACTCTCAAACTTAAAACCTGCAACCTATTATTTAATCCCTAATCCCTAAAGAAAAATGAAATACTGTGCTTTTCTCCGCGGCGTCAACGTAAAAGGAACTAATATGAAAATGGCGGATGTCTGCCAGGTTTTTAAAGATGCCGGCATGAATGAGGTAAGCTCAGTACTGGCGTCCGGAAATATTGTGTTTTCTTCCGATAAAAAGAGTGAGGAATTAAAGGCAATTCTGGAAAAAGCAATGTCAGGGCATTTCTCTTATGAAGCATTTTTGTTTGTGAAATCTCAGGAGGAAACAGAAGTTTTATGGAACAGTGTTCCTTTTGAAAAGAATGATACATTTCACATGTATGGCTTTGTAGGAATTCCGGGTGTGGAAAAGGTTCTGATGGATGAGTTTCAGAAAGCAGCTCAGGCGGAAAATGAAAAAGCAGCGATTGTTAATGATATATTTTACTGGCAGGTTCCGAAAGGAAATACCCTGGATTCTACCTTTGGGAAAGTACTGGGTAAAAAGAGCCTTAAAGATCAGCTTACCAGCAGAAATGTAAATACGTTTGAGAAGGTTTTGAAGAAGATGGGGTAAAATATTTCACAGGCGGATTTTATATTTTCTGATTATTTTTAGGTTTTGGCTGATGCCGATGGCTGTTTGTTTTATTTGTAAACGGGCTAAAGCCCGTTCCTATTGTTTTTTTTAATCTGCAAACAGTAGGGTTGTCCTCAAAAATTACATTATTCCTTGTTATAGAAATGTTAGAATAAAAACATAGAGTTTGTCATTCCCGGAGGAATCCCGACATAGTATAAAAAATTCCTTCGGAATGACAAGATACTGCCGGGGTAAGAGTTTCTAGACAAAAATAGACATTCGTTTTCCGGTTTTTGGTTAAAGCCTAAACCCATCCGTAAATAATTTCCAAATCTGAAACTTTCTCAGTATTTTTACTGAACTTTTTAATGACAACAAAAATGATTCAGTATTTAGATAATATTTCGCACAAAGATTCAAAAAACTTTTTCCTTATTGCCGGACCTTGTATTATTGAAGGGGAAGATATGGCACTAAGAATCGCTGAAAAAGTGATCAGCATTACGGATAAATATAATATTCCATACATTTTCAAGGGAAGTTTTAAAAAAGCAAACAGAAGCCGTGTAGATTCTTTCACAACCATTGGGGAAGAGAAATCTCTTGAAATCCTTAAAAAAGTAGGTGAGACCTTTAATATTCCTACTACAACAGATATCCATGAGAATGAACACGCGGCATTGGCAGCACAATATGTAGATGTTCTGCAGATTCCTGCATTCCTTGTTCGTCAGACCGATTTATTGATCGCTGCGGCAAAAACAGGAAAATGTGTTACCCTGAAAAAAGGACAGTTTCTTTCACCGGAAGCGATGAAGTTTGCCGTTCAGAAGGTGACAGATTCCGATAACCAGAAAGTAGCCATTATTGAAAGAGGGAATTCTTTCGGGTATACAGACCTTATCGTGGATTACAGAGGAATTCCTACCATGAGAGAATATGCTCCTGTTATTTTGGATGTTACCCATTCTTTACAGCAGCCTAATCAGAACTCAGGGGTTACAGGTGGAAGACCGGATCTTATTGAAACGGTTGCCAAAGCGGGAATTGCAGTAGGAGCAGATGGAATTTTCATCGAAACACATCCTACACCGGAAACCGCATTATCTGATGGCGCCAACATGTTAAGATTAGATTTATTAGAAGATTTGTTACAAAAATTAACAAGAATTAGAGAATCGATTTTGTAATTGTTAAAAAAACATTAATTTTAGAAATTCTAAAACATTTCTTTTGAAAAAACTAGTTTTACCGCTAAGCCTTATGGTCCCGTTTCTGATTTTCTCCCAGCAAAGAAAAAAAGATACAGCGACCACTAAAGTGACCGATATAGAGGAAGTTGTCTTCCAGAAAAAAGCAACAGGAAGAACCAATGACCTTACCAATGTAAGAATTTCAGCGAAAGAAGCAAAATCCGTAGCTTCTATTAATGGTGGAATTGAAGGACTGCTTAAAACCTTACCTTCTGTAAACTCCAATACCGAGCTGTCTTCCCAATATATGGTTCGTGGCGGAAACTATGATGAAAACCTTATCTACATTAATGACATTGAGATTTACAGACCTTTCCTGATCAGAAACTCTCAACAGGAAGGGATGAGTATCATCAATCCCGATATGGTTTCTACAGTGAATTTCTCTGCAGGAGGATTTGAAGCTAAATATGGGGATAAAATGTCTTCGGCTTTAAATATCTATTACCGGGAACCTGAAAAATTTGAAGTTTCAGGGGAGGCCAGTTTAATTGGAGGAAGACTGACAACAGGTTTGGCTTCCAAGAATAAAAAATTTACAGCCTTATTTTCAGGAAGGTACAGAAATACCAATCTTGTTCTTAACACTCTGAAGGAAGATACAGACTTTAACCCGACCTATTGGGATTTCCAGTCTTATCTGAACTATCATGTCAGTGATAAGTTTTCCATGTCATTCATCGGATATTATTCCAAGAATGATTATGAGATGATTCCCAGAGCAAAAAGTGTTACATTCGGAAGCCTTCAGCAGCCTATAACCGTGAATATAGGATATGCGGGTAAAGAAAATGACCAGTACAAAAATATGATGGGTACATTTTCCATGAACTATAAGCCTGCCGATAAATGGAAACTTACATTGGATGCTTTTGCTTATCAGAACAGAGAAAGAGAATATTATACGATCAATTCAGGATATGAATTGCAGACCTTTGATCCTGTGACGCAGCAGCCTGTAACATCATTTGATGTGGGCGGACAGATAGAACACGCAAGAAATGATTTGTTTGTAAGAACCTACGGAACCCAGTTCAGAGCCAAATTTTCTCCCAATGTAAATACCGACTTTGAGGTTGGATTTAAATATGAGAAAGAAAATCTCAAAGATCTTACCAATGAATGGAAGGTTGTAGATTCTGCAGGTTACAGCCTGCCAAGACCTGAAATTATTGATCCGAGAACAGGAATGACAGGAGATCTTAAGCTTGCTTATTATATTGCCGGGCAAAACAATATTGAGCCTACAAGACTTTCAGCATACGCACAGTATTCACAGAAGTTCTACTGGGGAGCCAGTAAGGTATTTGTGAATGCCGGAGTACGTGTTGCCAACTGGAGTTTCAATAAAGAAACAATATTCTCTCCAAGAGCCCAGTTTGCGATAAAGCCTGATTGGGACAGTGATATGCTGTTTAAAATTTCGGGAGGAATTTACTATCAGGCTCCTTTCTACAAAGAGATCAAGGATTTAGATGGTAATTTTAACGCTAATATAAAATCGCAGCGTTCTATCCAGGTTATTCTTGCCAATGATTATGAGTTCCAGATGTATGACAGACCATTTAAACTGACTACGGAACTTTATTACAAGAAAATGGATAACCTGATCCCGTATTATATGGATAATGTAAGAATCCGGTATTCCGGGCAGAATAATTCCAAAGGATATGCGTATGGTATTGATACGAGATTATTCGGGGAATTTGTGCCGGGTGTAGATTCGTGGTTATCCGCGAGTTATGCGAGGGTGTATGAAAATATAGATGGAAGAGGAGATATTCCGAGACCTACAGACCAGAGGTTGAGGTTTGCCATGTTCTATCAGGATTATATGCCGAGCTTCCCGTCAATGCGTGTCAATCTTACCTTGGTATATGCTATGGGATTACCTACAGGAGCTCCCGTAATGTTCAACAGCAACGGACAGCCGGACTTTGGTTCAGCGTATAATTATCAGCAGACCCTTCCTTCCTATAAAAGGGTAGACTTAGGATTGACAAAGGTATTTATTGATCCGAAAGAGAAAAATAAGAGATCAGGATTCTGGGGTAATTTCGAGGAGCTGACATTAGGAGTTCAGGTTTTCAATGCATTCAACATCAATAACACGGTAGCGAACCAATGGATCACTGATTATAACAGCAATTATATGTATCCAGTTCCGGTACGTCTTACAGGACGTTTCTTCAATGTGAAGTTAGAATTTAAACTGTAAAAAATTAAAGATGAGGTTGATGTTAATCTCTCAAAAAATAAATAAAAGCTTTCGGAGAAATTCGGAAGCTTTTTATTTTACCCGAATTTTGTAACAACATTACCAAATTTTATAACAACGGTCTCAGAGATATTTTTATCTTTGTCCTACCAATGAAAAAGATTCTTGCCATATTGTTTTCTATTTTCTACTTCGGGTTTTCTTCCGGAGCAGCTTTTAGTATTCATTATTGCATGAAGGAATTTGTTTCTGTAAGCCAGAAAACAGATGGTATCTGTGCAAAATGCGGTGTTAAAGACAAAAAAGGATGCTGCAAAACAGAAATCAAAGTAGTAAAAGTAGATGATTCCCAGAAATCAGATCTGCTTAAAATTGACTTTTTAGGCCAGATTTCAGAAATTCCGGTGAAACATCAGTTTGCTGTTATTGATAAGTCTTTTTCAGCCACCAAATTTACTCAGATCCGGATTAATGCACCGCCTGAATACCGGCCGGTACCTATCTACATCAATCATTGTAATTTTAGAATTTAGAATCCGTCCGTCGTTTCCGGTATCATGAATTGCATACCGTTACGGGCGACATGTTCTGACGCACTTACTGATGCGTTACCATTATTCTTTATTAAAATTAATTCTAAAATGTAAAACAATGAAAAAATATATCATCACAGCAGCCTTATCTATATTCTCAATCATTTCACTATCAGCACAATCTAAAAAGGATGCTCAGGTTTCTAAGCTGTATCAGAACTATATCGCTATCAAATCAGCTTTGGCTTCAGATGACGCTGATAAAACATCAAAAGCAGCAACAGAATTTATTAAGACAGCTTCTGCCATTGACTATAAAGTAGTATCTGAAGGAAATCTTAATATTCTCAGAAAAGATGCCTCTGCTATATCTGAAGCAAGAACCGTTGCAGCACAAAGAGAAACTTTTTTCAACCTTTCGGACAATATGATTGCTTTGACCAAAGAGTTTAAGCTTTCTGAAAAGCCGGTATATGTACAGTATTGCCCAATGGCAGATGGCAGCTGGCTGAGCGATGAAAAACAGATCGCTAATCCTTACTATGGGAAATCTATGCTTTCCTGCGGAAGTGTAAAGTCAGAAATTAATTAATTATTGTATTTTTCTTAAAAACAATAAGTTGTATAGCTTAAGTTATAATTAAATTTAAGCTGTGCAGCTTCTAAAAGTTCGAAATATTATGAAAAAATTAATAATGTTTCTGATGCTTTTATTCTCTGTTTTTACTTTCGCACAAACTACAAAAACGTACTATACCTGCCTGATGCACCCGGAAGTGGTGTTATCAAAACCCGGAGACTGCCCTAAATGCGGAATGACTCTGGTGAAAAAAACAGCAGTTATAAAATCCAAAGTAACAGCAAAAGCAGAAACAAAAGCTATCCCTGCAACAGAGATTAAAAGAAAATCTTTAGAAACAAAAATAAATAAAGTAAAGGAAGCAACTAAGGTTGAGAAAGCAAAAGTAATAAAGCCTTCTGTTCAGCCAGAGAAAAAAGTCTTAACTCAAGCTCAAACTTTTTACACCTGTCCGATGCACCCCGAGGTGACTTCAGACAAGCCTGGGAAATGTCCCAAATGTGAAATGGACCTGGTAGAAAAAGAAGATCATTCCCATCATGCAGACGCTGAAAGTCCAAAAGAAGAAAAGTCTGTTTTAAAACGTAATTCAGAAAACGGGAGAATTACTTTTGGAGGAAAAACAGTTCGTTATGACCTGTATGTAAAAGATACTATTGTCAATTTTACAGGAAAAAACAGAAGGGCCATCGCAATCAACGGGAAACTTCAGGCTCCGACCCTGTATTTTACAGAAGGAGATACTGCTGAAATTTACCTGCACAATATGCTTAAGGAAAATACCGGATTGCACTGGCATGGAGTAATTCTTCCCAATGAACATGACGGAGTTCCATATCTTACCACTAAACCTGTGAAACCGGGAGAAACCCATCTGTATAAATTCAGAATCTCACAAAACGGAACCTATTGGTACCATTCCCATGAAGCCCTTCAGGAGCAGATAGGAATGAACGGCATTCTGGTCTTCAAAAAAAGAGAAGGCGAACCGAAAACGGAGTACAATGCTGAAATTCCTGTACTATTGGGAGATTGGAGTGATGATGATCCGATGCAGATTGCAAGAAGGCTTCATATGGCGAATACAGACTGGTATGCTGTAAAGAAAAATGCAGTACAGAGTTACTGGGAAGCCATTAAGTCCGGAAATTTAGGAACAAAAGCACTGAATGAATGGAAAAGGATGGAAGCGATGGACGTAAGTGATGTTTATTACGATAAATTTCTGATTAACGGTACTCCAAGTTCAGATTATTCCCAATTAAAAGCTGGTGACAAAGTAAGGCTCAGAGTGGCCAACGGAGGCTCTTCCACCTATTTCTGGCTGAATTATGGAGGGGGAAAGATAAAAGTAGTGGGAAATGACGGGAATGACGTAGTACCTGTAGAGGTTGACCGTCTGATTGTAGGAGTTTCCGAAACCTATGATATTGAAGTTACCATCCCTGAAAATAAAAGCTTTGAGTTCCGGGCAACCTCAGAAGATAGGATAGGACACGCTTCTCTTTGGCTGGGTTCCGGTGAAAAGATAGAGGCTCCCAATCTTCCAAGACTCATGCTTTTTGAGGGAATGAAAATGATGAACGGAATGATGGAGATGAGCGGCAACATGAAACCGATGAATATGACGATGGGGAATCAGATGATGGATATTAACGAAGTAATGTATCCGGAATTATCTGAAAACCAAAGAAAAACTACAGCAAAACACATTAATGAGATGATGGGAGTGAAAACAAAAGAAGATAAGAAAGAGGATCATTCCCAACATTCAGGCATGGATATGAAGGAAGAAAAAACCATCAGGAGATTGTCTTACAATATTTTAAAATCCCCTGAAAAAACCATCCTTCCTGCAGACAGCATCCGTGAAATGAAATTTACGCTGGAAGGAAATATGAACCATTACCTGTGGACTCTGGATAATAAAACCGTAACAGAGACGGATAAAATTCAGATCAAAAAGGGAGAGGTTCTCAGAATCAAGATGTATAATAATTCAATGATGCGTCACCCGATGCACCTTCACGGTCATGATTTCAGGCTGATCAACTCAAAAGGGGAATACTCTCCACTGAAGAATGTAGTGGATATCATGCCGATGGAAACCGTAACGATAGAATTTGCAGCGAATCAGGATGGAGACTGGTTTTTCCACTGTCATATTTTATACCACATGATGGCAGGAATGGGAAGAATCTTCAGCTATGAAAATTCAAAACCCAATCCGCAGCTTCCGAACAGAAAGCTGGCCTGGAAAAACTTTTTACAGGATAATAAAATGACGAGTTCTATGGCAATGCTGGATGTGGCAAGCAATAAGGTCCATGCAGAAACCATGACGATGTTCGGACCAAGATGGGCTAACCTTAACGAGTTTCACTCCAACTGGAATTTTGATCATTTCGAAGGAAGTGCGAAAGTAGGACGGTTTTTAGGAAAATTCCAATGGGCACTTCCTTATGCAGGGATCAGGGTCCAGAAGAATCATGAGATTATGGAAAGACAGATGGCAGAAGATATAGGGATGGATTTTCATGGCAAAAAGACCTGGTTCGGACAGCAGAAAGCTTCCAAAAACAAGTTTGCATTTATAGTGGGTATGCAGTATGTGCTGCCAATGCTGATTACTGCTGACGCAAGTGTGGACCAGAACGGAAAAGTATTACTGGAGTTGAGCCGTGAAGATATACCGCTTTCCAGAAGGCTGAGAGGAAATTTCAGTGTCAATTCAGACGGAGAGTTTACAACCGGAGTGAGATATATTCTTCAAAAGTGGTTATCCGTTTCCGGAAATTATGATAATGAAATGGGCTGGGGAGCAGGTGTCACTTTAACGTATTAATTTTTTTAAAACCATATTATTGAAGAAACAATGAAAAATATAATAACCGTACTGCTTGTGGGAGCCACATTATACTCTTGTAATAAACCCGACAGTACAATATCTGAAAAGAAAGCAGAACCGGAAATTAAAAGGACGGATAAAACTGAACCTGCTGAAAGTTCAGATCGGGAGGTAAAAGAAAGCCCGGAAGGAAGTAAAAAAGAAACAGGCCAGCTCTCAGCTTTTCCAATCCGGCAAATTATCAAAAGCTACCTTCCTCTAAAAAATGCCTTGGCTCAGGATGATTCTGAAAAAGCTTCCCATGCGGCTAAAAGTCTGTTTTCTGTATTAAAGAAAATAGATATCAGTAAAACCGATGCAAAAAGCAATTCTGAGTTGCGTGATATTGTAGAAAGTGCATCGGAAAATGCAGCGCATATCGGAGAAAACGCTGATGATATAGCACACCAGAGAGAGCATCTGCTTTCCCTCAGTAATGACATTACCGATTTAATAAAAGAGCAGGGAACAGGAGGGCTAAAGTTATACCAGGATTTCTGTCCTATGTATAATAACGGAAAAGGAGGAACCTGGATCAGTGAATCAGAAGAGATTATCAATCCGTATGAAGGTCAGAAAATGATTAACTGTGGTTCTGTAAAAAAAGTATTTTAAAACATAAATAGGGATGAGCCGGAACATTAGAAATATATTTTTGGGGTTTGTTCTCATTTTTTTGCTTATTCAGTTCATTCAGCCTGTCCGTAATACTGATTACGGGCAGGTACCTTCAACAGATATTTCAAAGGTTTACAAGCTTCCTCAGAATGTGCAGTCTGTTTTGAGAAATTCCTGTTATGACTGTCACAGTAATTCTACTCATTATCCCTTCTATTCTTATATACAGCCTTTAGGATATTTTATTGAAAAGCATATAAAAAAGGGAAAAGAAGAATTGAATTTTAATGAATGGAGTAGTTACAGCCGTCGTAAACAGGCTCATAAATTAGAATCTGTTGCGAATCAGGTACAGCAGAAAAAAATGCCGCTTACCTCTTATACTTATCTTCATCCGGAAGCTGCCCTTTCTGAAAGTCAGATAAAAGAAATGGTTCGCTGGATAGAGTTGGTGCAGACTGAAAATAATAAAGCAAATAAGAACTAAAAAAATAAAAAGCCATCCGTTGACCGGGTGGCTTTGTTTATAGAGATAAAAATTTAAGGTTGAAGCTGGGTTTAATTTAAAATGATAAAATATAACTCTCCGACACCTTTTTGAAACCGTATCTACTGAAAAAGTTGTGGGCCCCATGATTGTTGACTCCACTTTCTAATAAGATAAAACTGATATTCCAGCTTTTAGATTCATGAATGGCTTTCTCCAGCAGTTTGCTTCCAAGGGATTGTCCTCTCACAGACTGATCTAGGAGCATATCTTCCAGAATGGCATATTTTTTAAAAGGACTGTTGATCACGTTAAAAACCATCATGCCGACAATTTCCCGGTTTTCATTTTCCGCAATCAGAATATTCAGTTTGGAACTGCCATCGGAATTAAAATCGGTGATCAGCTGCTCTGTCAGAATCAGCTCAAGATCAGGATTCCAATGGTGTGGATCTATCGCTCTGCCGGACATCATTTCGCCATGAGAAATATAAGCATCTGTTTTGTGGGTAATAAAAAAGTCGACGAGTTCTTTCACGCGGCTTTTATCGGTAAGCCATTGGGTAGTATATTTCATGAGGTAATAATGTGTTTATTTTAATTTTTTCAATTCTTCCAGCAGTTTATTCTGCTTGTTGATAAATTGATTGAGACTGTCTGTTTTCAGAGGATGCGCCTTTTGGTATTTTTCAATTTCAGGAAGCGTTTTTCTTATTTTGAATGCGGAGTAAATACTGTAAATGCTTTGCTTATTCCTGTTGATCTGATGTTTAAGTTCTTTTATTTTTTGAACCTTCAGATCATAGTTTTCTGAACTCTCTTTGATAAGTTCAGTCATTTCCTTTTTTAAAACCGAATCGTTAATGGCTTTTGCCTCATTTTTCGCAATCAAATAATAATCTTCTGAATTAGAAATAATACTGTTATATATACTTTGCATTTTATGAGCATCTTCTTGCATTAAAGATATTTTCTCATCTATTTTCCTGAGTGCCTGATCATTTTTGATTTTTTCATAGTAGATGCCATCAAATATATTCTGGGTTTTACTTAGCCGTTTTATAGGAATACCGGATTCTGTGTTCTCAGCTGCTTTTTCTACAATATTATTGTTTTGCGATTTATTTTCTCTGCAGGAAAGAGTAGATAAGGCTAGAGCAGAAGCGAAAAGTATTTTTTTCATAGTCTGTTTTATTTTGGTGTATAATCAACGTCATATCCCTTCTACTAAATAAATCATTTAGATTTATCATCAGTGATGAAAGGATTCTAATTAGTTGAACAAACTTTGAAAAATGTTACACCAATAAAAAACGGAGCCTGAAACCAGACTCCGCCTATAAAATTTTTACGCTAAAATTATTTACCCAGGTAAGATTTAAGGATCTTGCTTCTGGTATTGTGTTTTAGTCTCTTAATTGCTTTTTCTTTGATCTGACGAACTCTCTCTCTTGTAAGATCGAAAGTCTCACCAATTTCCTCTAAAGTCATTGGGTGTTTTCCGTTCAGTCCGAAGTACAATCTTACCAAATCAGCCTCTCTTGGCGTCAAAGTATTCAATGCTCTTTCAATCTCAATTTGCAGAGATTCAAGCATCAGATCTTTATCAGGACTTGGAGATTCTCCTGAACGTAATACATCATAAAGATTAGAATCTTCACCTTCTACCAAAGGCGCATCCATAGACAGGTGTCTTCCGGAGTTTTTCATAGATTCTTTAATATCTTCCTCGCTCATGTCAAGAACTTCAGCCAATTCTTCCGGAGAAGGTGGTCTTTCATTTTCCTGTTCAAGGTGAGCGTATGCTTTATTGATTTTGTTGATAGATCCAATCTTGTTCAATGGTAATCTTACAATTCTTGACTGCTCAGCCAATGCCTGTAAAATTGATTGACGGATCCACCATACTGCATAAGAGATAAATTTGAAACCTCTAGTTTCATCGTACCTTTTTGCCGCTTTCATTAATCCTAAGTTACCTTCATTGATCAAATCAGGTAAAGAAAGACCCTGGTTTTGGTATTGCTTAGATACGGATACTACGAAACGAAGGTTGGCTTTGATTAATTTCTCAAGTGCGGCTCTGTCGCCGGCACGTATTCTTTGTGCCAATTCTACTTCCTCGTCCGCAGTAATCAGTTCCACTTTACCAATTTCCTGCAAATACTTGTCTAATGAAGCAGTTTCCCTGTTGGTAACCTGCTTAGTGATTTTTAATTGTCTCATTTATTTTATCCTCAAAAAAGAGTTACTATAATATATACGTATGAAAAAGTAAAAAGGTTACACAGGATTTAGTTTTTTTTGTACAATGTACAATGTAAAAAAGTATTAATGATTTTTAATAACAGGCTATATTATTGATAATTAATTTATTATGTGTTTTTACTTATGATTAAAAATATATATCAATTATAAAAGAGGTAAATTCGTTTACAAACTTTATAATTTCCCTAAACCCTAAACCCTAAACCCTAAACCCTAAACCCTAAACCCTAAACCTTGAACTCTAAACTTTAAACTTTAAACAAAAAAAAACGAAACCGAAGTCCCGTTTTTATATCTAAAAGTACTATTTCAGGTTATATTAGGTTACCCGCAAACCCAAAACTCGCAATTCGTAACCCGCAACTAGAAAAGCTCGTTCAGCACTTTCGCCAGTCTCAATCCTCCGTACAGTAACTGTCTTTCCATCGTTTCATTAAACTTGTACTGGTAGTCGTAAGATAACTTAGAATCGTTAGGAGTCTGTGCATAGATCTTATTGGCAATTTTATGAGAATCGTACAACCAGTCCTCCAGGGTTCCGGACTGAATCTGTGCTACTTCTTCTTTGGATTTGATATCTAGAAGCTTGGAATATTCAGTATAGCTGTATTTTTGAGAATCTACTAATTTTCCGTCCCATACGGAGTGTAAATTTGTTTTTTCCCCGAAATAAGTAACATTGATTTTGTTTCCGCCTAAATCCTCTGCTCTTCCTACGTGGAGCGGCTGTGCAAGGTCTCCCATGATATGAATAAGGAAAATCAAAGCAATTTTTCTGTCTTTTTCAGAAGTGTTTTTATCTTTGATCTGGCTGGACAGGGTGTTTACCTGAGTATAAAGGCTTGGTCCGGCCTGTGCTTTTAAGTTTTGTTCAAAAGCCTTAAAATCAGTCATTGGATCAATGTTTACATAGTGCCATGATGAAGCCTGCTTCCATGCGCCTGTTGTATCAGATTTGATAAAATCCGGCCAGTTCGCCCAGTAAGCCAGGCGCTCTTTCCCCATGATTTTTTTAATCTCTCTTCTTGCTTTACGGGAAAGGTGGTTTTGTGCAATGTCTGCAATCACTCTGTGTCCCGTTAATCCCCACGCATAAGAATAAAGTGAAGAGGCCATGAATGCTAAAATCAGAATTTTAGAATAAATACTTTTCATTTTAAATAACAATTTTCAGTCTGCAAAGATACGGCCCGCTTTCGGAATGAGCATGCATTATCCTGAATTTATTCCATAAAGATGATGTTAATAAAATTTAATGTAAATAAAAGTGGTAATTATGGTAGGTTTGAAGGCTTAAAAATCCAGAAAAAGTATAAATGACAGGACTGATAGAGATAGACTGTAAAGTTTTTTTAGAGATTAAAATAAAACTCCTCCCAGCTTTAAATTTAAACATTGAACCTTAATCGTCTGATCCTGAAAGGATAATTTTAAATTTAAAAAGCAAATAAACTCTTTAATTACCGTATTTTTACGGAATTTGCCGGAAATTATTCCTTTTAATGTCAATAAATTAGTATTTTTAAAATAAAATTATTGCCAAAATATTTTTTCAAACTTATGAGATATATTATCTTTACAAGTCATAATCAGAGGAAACACTATGTATGAGAATAATATTGTAGATATGCATTACAATAAGCTGCAGACAGACTTTAAGGCTGAAGCTGTGGCGGTTAATCTCTTGAAATACCACCGTGCGGTAAGCAATATATTCATAGAGCGTGTCGGCGTAAATGACCGTGCGTACCTGAAGGATATCAAAAGTATTTCAAGCAGTTATTTAGGATTTGATGAAGAAGTATTTACCATAGAGACTTACAGGGAGGGCATTTATGACTACCTTCCGGAAGGTTTGTTCCATCCGCCGTCTCTTGGAGCTTCCAGAAAAAATGTAGATTCTGTGGTAAGGGAAATCCGCAGGCAGAAAAGAGTGGAAGATGATGCGCGCAAATTTTTCCGTCCTTTTGAACTGGAGGTTTTCTTTACGGAAATCAGTGCCCTGCTAAAGGAATCTGAGTTTGATATTACAAGCAATACAGATTCTTTACTGGAAACGATAAGTGAGCTTTGGCCTCTGATAAAGATGCTGGATAAACAGAATGCATATATCTTTATGCATATTTTACCTTTTTTTCATCAGATCAGAGGGGACAAAAGATGGTTTGAAAGATGTATGACCGCTTTTCTGCAGGTACCGGTAAAAGTAACTTTTTCTCCCAATATTATTGATGAAATCGAGAAAAATGACGACTCCATGCTATTAGGAAATTCACGATTGGGAGTTACCTATATTCCCAGCGGTCCTCACATGGACGGACAGCGGAACTGGGTAGTGAACATTGGTCCTATTCCTTATAGAGATATGAAAAGGTATATCCCGGGAAGTCCTTTCAGAAATGTACTTCAGGCTCTTTATGATTATTTTCTTCCGGTAACTGTGGATGTGGAAGAGAATTTTGTCACAGAAAAGGAAGAATATTCCTTCAGTCTTGAAGACGATGAAAGAAATGCCAGCCGCCTAGGATACTCTACATTCCTCTAAATTATTTTACTATATTTACAACTACCAACAAAGTATAAATTCGAAAAGAAAAAAATGGAAATTTCTTCAGTAAAAGGTATTTTTTTAAGGTATATCTTAATGCCTTTAATCGCTATTATTATGATGGTTATACTCGGTGTAATCAGGAGAAATAAACCTGCGATAAAAATTAAAGTAATTATTGTATACGTATTGCTGTGCAGCTTATGTCTGGCTGTTCCTGGCTTTTTCGGATTTGCCGGAAACCTTTTTAATCCGTACTGGTATCTTATTGCACAGGTTATCTACCTTATTTTGGGGATTATTCACGTGAACCTTTTACATAAATATTTCAAAAAACATATTGATTCCCTTGCGATGAGCATTTTGTTTGAGTCTATACTGTCTCTGACATGTATTGCTTTGGGAGGGTATCTTTTTACCCTGATCTTTAAGTGGATGAGTAACGGATTGGGAAATGGAGTAATGGCAGCAACAAGTATGCTGATTTTTGTCGTTCCGATGGTATTTTACTACTGTTATATCCAGTTTATCAGCATTCCTTTTGATATTTACAAGACATGGAGGTATTCTCCGGAGCAGAAACTGCCTGATTTTGAAGGAGCAGATTTTGACAGATTAATGGTATTGAATGTGGAGCTGAGCAAAAAATTAGAGGATACCAACCGCTTCAGAATTAAAGCTAAAACACTTCCGACAGGAGTAACTTTCGGAGATTGGTTCTACAGGGTGGTAGATGATTACAACCATAAGAATCCTGGGTCTGTCATTCATCTTTCAGACGAAGGAAATGAGCCGTATTACTGGATCTTTTACACCAAAAAATCGTTTTTCAGCTTTAGAAAGTATATAGATTTCGACCACGATATTACCACAAACAACATTTCTGAAAATGAAGTGGTGATTTGTAAGCGGGTTATTCAGCATGAAGAGGAAGGAATTGCAAGAAAATCATAAACACAAAAAAATTAAAAAGTATTAAACATGATACAGCCTATTAAACATTTTGCTATCAATTGGGTGGACGGGATGAAAGTTTCCCAGAGACACCTTAATGATCAGGATAACTTCTTAATTGATACCATCAGAGATTCCAATTCCCTTGGAATTACTACATATAATTACGGGCTTTTGCCTATTTCCAACGAATTTACAGACCGTACCATTTTTGATGTCCATAATACGGCAACCAATGATGTACAACTGGTAATCAAGCGATGCAGTGCAGTTACCATGGCCGGCTACCGTATTGAGCTGACAGACAGGAGAATCAGTGTGAAGTCTCTGGCAAAATCAATGAATGAAGAGCAGGCAGATGGTGAGTATTATATTCTGATCTCTGTAAATCCTTTTGATAAAGTACCTTTCGGGGATATTGACCCTGAGGAAATTCCGCCGCGCCATCCAAGTGCACAGCCGAATCATCATATTGAGCTGCTTCCCGTAACATCTTTGAACAGCAGTTATTCAGGAGGAAATTACCTTATTATCGGAAAGGTAGATTTAAAGGGGAATATTGCCCAGGTGGATTCCAACTTTATTCCGCCATGTACTTCTGTACAAAGTCATCCGGCTTTGGTAGATTATTACAGCAGCTATGCAAAGTCTATCGGAAACCTTCAGCAGTATGCCTTTAAAATCATTCAGAAAGCGTCCCATAAGAATCAGAATACAGCTTTGGCACAAAACGTCAAGTTCCTGTGTACAACCATGATCAATACTTTTGGAGATATGTATTTCCAGTTCAGAAATATTACCCCTTGGCAGCCGCCTGTATTTTTGATTGAGTCTTTTGCAAGACTGGCGCTTCATTTATACAACTCAACCCAGCTTCTTGTTCCTGCTGAACTTGAAGAAATGCTGAACTACAGTTTAGAATGGAGCGAAATTGCCCCTCATACTTTACTGAACCAGCTTTCTATTGTAGCGGAGACCAATTATGACCACCATAACTGTGGTGAGCCGTTGCTTTACATTCAACAGATGCTGAGAAGCCTTGAAACCATTTTCTCTAAGCTGAGCGAGCTTGATTACATCGGTCAGAGAAAAGAAAATATCATTGTTAATGAACAGGAAGTTTCTACCAACACCAATCCTAAGAGAGGCTGGAGTGTTTTAGATTAAATCACTTATCAAAAATAGAGTCCCGGGTGAAAATCCGGGATTTTTTATGTCCTGTATAGAAAAAATTAAAAGTAAATTTGTTATAAGGATTGATAGAAATGAATTTAGAGATTATCAGACAGGAGACTCCGGGGTGTTCGGATAAAATATTTTTAAACAGTGCAGGGGCGTCATTAATGCCTAAGACCGTTACAGATACTACCGTTAAGTTTTTATATGAAGAGCAGGAGTTTGGAGGATACGCTGCTTTCACGCGGAACTCAGATCAGATCAGCAGGTTTTATGAAGAGGCTGCAAAGCTGATCAATACAAAACCTTCCAATATTGCATTTGTAAGCAGTTCTACCGATGGCTATGCCAAAGCGTTGTCCAGTATTGATTTTAAAGAAGGAGATTGTATCATGACGACCAATGATGATTATATATCCAATCAGATTGCTTTTATTTCTCTGCAGAAAAGATACCATATCGAAATCATCAGGGCCGCCAATCTTTCTGACCATGAGCTTGATCTGGAGGATTTTGAAAACTTAATCAGAAAGCATAATCCTAAATTAATTGCAGTCACGCATATTCCTACCAATTCCGGATTAATCCAGAATATAGAAGGAGTAGGGAAGTTGTGTAAGCAATATGATATTCTTTATCTTGTAGATGCCTGCCAGTCTGTAGGGCAGATCGTGGTAGATGTTGAAAAAATCCATTGTGATTTTCTGACAGCAACCGGAAGGAAATTTATGCGCGGACCAAGAGGAACAGGCTTTCTGTATGTTTCCGATAAAGCTTTAGATAAAAATATGTACCCTTTATTTTTAGATAGTATCGGAGCCAGATGGTCTTCCTTTGATGATTTTCAGCTTAATGATACCGCCAGAAGGTTTGAACTTTTTGAAAGACCGTATTCAGCGTTGCTGGGATTTGCAGAAGCTTTGCGTTATGCGAATACGATTGGTATGGATAAGATTGAGCGTTACAATCGTACATTGTCAGGTACTTTAAGGGCTCATCTTCAGAATAGTGGTTTCAGAGTTTTGGATAAAGGGAATAGATTAAGCAGTATTATTGCCTTCTGCCAGCCGGACGGAAAGGTGGAAAAAATTCACAAAATTCTGAGTGATAACAATGTATTTTTTAAGGAAAACCGGAGAGGAGATGCATTAATCGATTTTACTTCTAAAAAGGTGGACCATGCGATCCGTTTATCACCTCATTATTTCAATACGATGGAAGAAATTGAAATCGTATCAGAGCTTTTAAAGAGTATCACTCAGTAGCATTCTGTTTTAAATATTGCGGGCCCCGGCAAATGCCGGGGCCCGCAATATTTATTTTTTATTTAAAAGGTCAAGCGTGTGCTCTACATGGCCGCCGCCTTTCCATTCATCATGGCCCGGAATAATCAGGGTTGCCTGTGAATATTTGTTTTTCAGTTTTGTTATGGTTTTCGGCCATTCTGCAACATTGGCTTCTCCGGTGTAGCCAAGATCAGCTGCTGCTTTACTTTTTACAAGACAGCCTCCGTCCAGAATTTTATATTTCGGGAACCATACCACTACATTGTCGGCTGTATGTCCTTCACCAAGAAAGTCTACTATAAATTCTTCACCACCGATACGGTAAGGTTTTCCTGTTTTGATAAGTTCGGTAGAGGTAGCTTTTCCCTCTTTTTTTAACAGTTCATTGGTTTTTGCCGTAGCGTAGGTTTTGATTCCTTTGTTATTATAAAAGCTTAAATCTCCGGCTCTGTCTTCATGCGAATGGGTAGCAAATACCGCAATCACAGGAAGGTTATGGCGTTTCTGAATAGTATCCATCAGGCTTTGGTATTGTGTTTTCTGCCATGGAACATCAAACAGGACAACTCCTTTTTTAGTCACCAGATAAACGGCATTGGTAGAATATTCTTTTCCACCGAATACCCCGAAAGTCTTGTAAATATAAAAGTTGGGTTTAATCTGTGGTTCAATCACAAAATCCCGTACCTGAGTGTCCTGAGCGTTTGCCAATGGACTCAGCAACATCGAAATAATAAACAACGGAATGCTTTTTTTCATAATTTTTTGGGTAATAATTAATGTTTGTATTTGTCAGAAAAGACAAAGTCTGTAGATTGTTTTGCAAACCTAACTAAAAATAAAGCTTTCGACTTTAAAGAGAAGGAGTTTAACCGTTTTTTAACAGTTTAAGGAATACGGTAAATGCAGATTTACATAAACATCAAACCTAACAGGTTTTAAAATCTGTTAGGTTTATTTTTTCAGTTTTAACGATTATTTTTTAACGAGTATCTTCTCAGTTGCTTTTTTACTTAAAATTTCAGTCTTACCATCAATTTCTATTGTCATTGACATATCAAAACTTTCGATTTTAATAATTTTTACCTTACTGTTGAGGAGAAGTTTCCTGTCATTCAGGTACGTCAGGAAAGCATCATCGGAAAGAGTAACAGATGCAAAAGTTACATTTTCTCCCGGTTCACAGCTGCTTAATTTCTGCAGATCCTGAGCAATGATATTACCATCTTTGTCAGGAATAGGTTCTCCATGAGGGTCGAATTTAGGATGATCCAGAATTTCATCCATTTTATCAAAGAAAATCTGGGAATGCACGTGCTCAAGCTGTTCCGCAATCTCATGAACATTTTCCCATCCGAAATTCATTTTTTTAACCAGGAACATTTCAGTAAGCCTGTGCTTACGCACAACAAGGGCAGCTTCCCGTCTTCCTTTTTCTGTAACGATTAATGGTTTGTATGTTTCGTAAATCACCCATTTTTTCTCGGCAAATTTCTTCATCATGTTATTGACACTCGGCATTTTTACATTCAAAAATTTGCTGAGCTCATTAATTGTAACCTTTCCTTCATTGTCAACTAAATGAAACAAAGCTTTCAGGTAATTCTCTTCTGTTAGGGTTGTTCTCAAAATGTTAGATGATTTTCATTACAAATCTAACAAAATAATATTAATCCATTGTGCTTATAAACCAAAAGTTTATTTGAACTGATCAATACATTTTTTTAAGAAAAATATATTATTGTGACAATTTAATAAGAATAATATTTAAAAGTAGTTATAAATGAGATTTCTACACAAACAA
Source organism: Chryseobacterium amylolyticum (assembly GCF_051011775.1). Taxonomy (NCBI): domain Bacteria; kingdom Pseudomonadati; phylum Bacteroidota; class Flavobacteriia; order Flavobacteriales; family Weeksellaceae; genus Chryseobacterium; species Chryseobacterium amylolyticum. Next base: position 11,443 of record NZ_JBPCHX010000001.1, on the reverse strand, counting down.
TGGAAGGTTTTGATATTTTTACTTTTTGTGTTTTTTGTGAATATTATTTTGATAATTGTGATTATGCATATTTGTTTTTAATGAATATATAATATATGTATGTTTTTTTTTTCATTTTTATGTGATTTATTGGATAATTACCTATCTTAACTCACAAAAATTATAGCAATGAAATTAAAAATTACTTTTCTTTCAATCTGTGCCTCTTTTTTTATAAATGCACAGATATTGAGCCCCAATGGTTTAAGCAGTGATGATCTTCCGGGGGCCACCTTTAAACTCGATATTGATAATTTTAAAAGAAAAGTAAATATTAACAGAAAAAACTCTGAAAAGATTAGCGGTCAATCTATTGTTTTACCACTTATTGATGGTAAGAAAAAGGAGTTTATTCTATCTGAGAATAATCTTTTAAACAGAAAACTTGATAATATAGTCACTTTTGACGGATATTCAAAGGACAGACAGGATAAGATAAAGCTTACCCTTGTTGGAAATGAAATATCTGCAATGATAAAATCAGGAACAGGATATTATATTATTGAACCTTATAAAACTAAAAAGGGAGAATATCGTATTTACAACTCTTTTGAAATGTTTGGTGAAAAATTTACGTGCGGAACTGATGAAAATGATTTTAAAGAAAGTCTGGAGGCTGTAGCCAAAGGTTTGAATGTTCAGAAGTCAGTAACAGGATTTCCTTATGGCAGCTCATTGAAAACTTTCAGGATGGCAGTGGCAACAACCGGTGAATTTACAACTGCTTTAGGGAATCAGGATGCAGCTCTTGGAGAACTGGTTGCAATGATGAACCTTATCAACCAGATATATGAGTCGGAATTATCTATTTCTTTTACATTAATTGATAAAACAACCAATAAAACCCTGATTTTTACTGATGGAGCCACAGATCCTTTTACAATAGACCCATCTTTTGCTTCGGCGGCAAATTCACAATCAGGATTTGACTTGATGAACACGAACGGAACGCTGCCTTATGCAGATTACGATATCGGCCATACCTTTAATATTATGCCGGGAGCCGGAGGAAGTGCTCAGGGGCAAGCCGGGCCACGTCCTTGTACAGCCTCACTTAAAGCAAGAGCCTGGAGCCAGTGGACACTTTCTATGCCGAAATCTTTATCTGCCAACCTGATCGTTCACGAAATGGGACATCAGTTTGGGGCAGGGCATACGTATAATGCTGTTGGAGGGACACCTTCAAGCCCTACATTCTGTACTTTCGGATGGAATTCAGCGGCAGCTACAGAACCTGGCTCAGGATCTACTATAATGGCTTATAAAAATAACTGTACAACTCCTAATGATCAAACCAATACAGGGAATAACGGGTTGAATTATTTTCATGCCAAAAGTATTGATCAGATCTTGAATACCCTTACAGTGTCCTCTACCTGTTATACTTCTGTAGTGGTTAATAATACACCGCCTTCTGCCAATGCAGGGAATACTGCTGTCAGCATTCCAAAAAATACCCCTTTTAAACTGAAGGGGATAGGCAGTGATGCTGAAGATATAAACCTTTCATATACCTGGGATCAGGTAGACGTTGCCACTGCTAATGATAAAGGTGCTTTTGGCAGTACTATTAACGGTAGCGGCGGATATACAGCCGTAAACAGTACTACAGCTCCGCTATTCAGATCTGAACAGAGTACAATTACCACAGAACGTTATTTTCCAAAAATGAAATTTGTTCTGAACAATCAGAATAACCCCCCCGTTAATGAAGCGGAAGCGCTTCCTTTGGTAGCAAGAACAATGAAAATGAGATTTACTGTAAGGGATAACAGTGTGGTTTCAGGCGGAGCAGATTCCGATCAGGTGGTGGTAACCGTAACCGATCAGGGACCTTTAGCGGTGACCTATCCTAATTCAAGTATAACAGTGAATGCTGAAACAAGCATAAATGTAACATGGGATGTCAACCAGACCAATGTTCTGAAAAATACTGTAAATATCCTTCTTTCTACTGACGGCGGAGATACTTTCCCATATGTACTTGCATCAAATGTTCCTAATAATGGGACCGCTGCTGTAACTTTACCGTTTGTTCCCTATACAAATAAAGCCAGAATCAAGGTGGTTGCAGTGATCAATGATTATGCTGAATTTTTTGATGTTTCTGATACTAATTTTATTATCAGTTCAAACTGTAATGCTTTCCAAACCATTATGGTGGAAAATCCGAAGGTGATAACAGCAATACAGGGTAGTCCGGAATCAAATCTCAATCTGGTACCTCAGACACCGTCTAATGACATCTATACCGCTAAAACACTGACTTTCGACGCTGCAAATATGAGCCCAAACAGCTGGTATATATTTAATCAGACCCAGACAGCTCCCTATCTGCTTAATTCAAGCTCAAGTATGCTTCCTTTAAAATTCAAGGCAACAGAAACCGGAAGTTATACATTAAGCTATCCTTCTCCAAATGGAGTGGCTGTCACTCTATACAAAGGAAATCAGACAGGAACGGCTAATTTCATGACTTCCAATGCAGTGCATTCCGGAACCGGTACCAGCTTTACCTACTACAGAACATTCACTGTAAACCTTGAAAAAGGAGTGGAGTATTTTATGACTGCAAGAAACCTGAGCAATACTCCTATAGGATCAAGTGTTGTACTTAGCATTAATGGGCCAGGACAGTTTTATGATACTGTAAATGCACCTGTCGGCGTTAGCTTTACCTATGTAGCTATCAATACGGCTACCAATACAATCGCTGCCACAAGTCCAACAGCCAATTTTACGACTTTACCGATAGGCACCTATATTGTACAGGGGATTTCATTTACCGGAGCAGAAAGTGCCTTACTAAACAAGTCTATTGCTGATCTTAATCAAACCAAGGTTTGTTACCAGTTAAGCAGAAACAATATTACTTTAAATATTACATCTGCATTAAGTACCAAAGAGTTTTCCAGAAAGGCTGTTGGCCTGGTTCCGAATCCGGTAAAAGACTTTCTTAAGGTATATAGTGATGAGAAAATAACACATTATGAAATTTATGATATTTCAGGAAGGTTAATGGAAAAAAATACGATGGATAATTCAGTCATCAGCTTTACTAAATTCAAGAGCGGTGTTTATATGTTAAAATTATTAAATAATAAAACATTGATCCATCAGTCAAAAGTTATCAAAGAATAACAGATCATTATATATTTAAGGGGGGCTATAGCAATATAGCTCTCTTTTTGTATAGTATTTGTATAAGTACAATAATATAGTATCAGGAAGATGAAAAACATTTTAATATTTCTGCTTTTTACACTGTTCTGCAATACATCCGGCCAATCCCGAAGCTTTACATTTAACTTTAATCCTAAGAAATTTATAAAGGAAAATAAGCTCACTGAAGGCGGGAAAAAAGAAATTTTTTTTAATTTATATGATATAAACGGAAAGGAAACAAAATTTATAACAGCAGACAGAACAACAGAAGCATTAAGGAAAGAGCAGGTATACAGTTTTAAAGGGAAATCTGAGGATGGTAAAAAGCTTATTACCTTAACCATTGCCTCAGGAAAACTGACAGGAGCTTATATGGAGAACGGATTATCTTATTTTATTGAACCGCTGGAAAAAGACTGCAAAAAGAAATACAGAATATATGCAAGTCCTGAAAAGGGATTTCAGGTAGGGCAGCCTGATGATGTTATCAGGTAAATGTGATATTTGCAGATAGTGTGTTTTTTTAATAGCCAGTTGTTTCATAGGAAGGATTTTCTATTTAATTTTACTCTATGAAATTTTCATTTAAAAACGACTATTCTGAGGGATGCCATCCCGCTATTTTACAAGCCCTTTTACAGTATAATCTTGACCAGCAGGCCGGATATGGCGAAGATGAATATTCAATGAGGGCCAAAGCTTTAATCAGGGAGATAATCAATAATCAGCATTCGGATATTTATTTTGTTTCCGGAGGTACGCAGGCTAATTTAATTGTTATTTCTTCAATTTTAAAACCTTATCAGTGCGTGATTTCAGCTTCTTCCGGGCATATATTGAATAATGAAACCGGAGCTATTGAAGCCACGGGGCACAAAGTGCTGAGCATTGAAACAGCAGATGGGAAGCTGAGACCGTCGGATATTATTCCTGTGCTGGAAAATCATAGGAATGTGCCGCATCAGGTGATGCCTAAACTGGTTTATATTTCCAATTCTACAGAGCTGGGAACAATTTACCTTGCGAAAGAACTGGAAGAACTTTCTGCTTTCTGCAGGCAGAATAATTTATTCCTGTTTATGGATGGAGCAAGATTGGGTCACGGCCTGACATCTGAAATCAGTGATCTTACATTGGAAAAAGTAGCAGCCTTTACTGATGTTTTTTATCTTGGAGGGACTAAAAACGGAGCTTTGATTGGTGAAGCGATTGTGATTAATAATCCCGTTCTGCAGGAAGATTTTGCTTTTAATATCAAGCAAAAGGGCGCATTGCTGGCAAAAGGAAGACTTTTGGGAATCCAGTTCCTGGAACTGATGAAAGATAACCTGTATTTTGATCTGGCTCAGCACGCCAATCAGCAGGCTATGAAAATCAAGAAAGCATTACAGAAAAAGGGAGCTGCTTTTCTTGCGGATACCTATACCAACCAGATTTTTCCCATCTTACACCATCATCTTATTGAGGTATTGTCTGAGAATTTTGAATTCTATGTCTGGAAAAAAATAGATGAAAATTTTTCTGCGGTTCGTCTTATTACTTCCTGGAGTACAGGGGATGAAGCGGTAAATCGTTTTATTGAAGTTATAGAAACAGAATTAAAATAAAAAAACAGCCTTGAAAGAAGGCTGTTTTTATTTATAATCACTTGTTATTTTAAAGCTTTGCTGACTGTTTTGCAGTCTGCCGTAGTGAGTTTCTGTCCGTCTTTATAGCTGATTTTCTTTTCGTCAGCATATTTGGATTGCCCGTCTTCTTCTTTATGGTCACCAATTCCTTCCGTTAAAGTATTGTCTTTCTGGATGAAGTAAATATCTCTTTTGCTTTTCTTGCCTTCAGAATCGAATTCATAAGTAAGCTTCAGGGTATCTCCTGATTTAAAGCCGGTAACATCTCCTTTTGAACTGTCTTTTTCACTGTTTTTATAAGATAATTTCCCGGTGATCGTTCCTAAATTATCATCAATAGAAGCAAAAACACTGTCTTTTCCCGTAACCCCGATATAACAGAATGATTTTGGACCAAGCGTATCTATTACAGGTTCTTCTGCAGCAATTGTATCTGCTGCTGCTTTGGGAGCCGGTGCTTCAGTTTTTTTATTACAGTTGATTAAAAAAGCTGACACAGCGCCCAATAAGATTAATTTTTTCATATCCTCAATTGTTAAAATCCAATTTTTGTCTTCCAAAAATAGCAATAGTATTTATATATTAAAGAATATTGTTGATAAATAAGAATAATTTTCAATGGGCTTGAACATGATGCATTTTTTTAGGCACGGAAAATGATTTACTTTTTTTAAATTGATTTAATGAAAAAACTGACTAAAGTGTTGGGTCTGGGACTGTTTATTTTAAACTTATATTTTGTGACAGGACAGACCCCTCAGAATTATATTTACACTTCTTCGGGAGACCTGCATGGAATTGAAAAGATGATTACCCGTAAAGATATTGGCGGAGTCCAGATTGTTTATAACTGGAAAGCACTGGAAACCTCGAAAGATGTATATGATTTTTCTGTTATTGAAAAAGATCTCAATTATCTGACGAGCCTCAATAAAAAATTATTTATCCAGCTTCAGGACCGGTTTTTTGAGCCACAGGCACGATATGTTCCTGATTATATATTGAAGGATAAAGAATATAACGGGGGATTGGTACCTCAATATGACAATCCCGGGGAAAATAAACCTGCAGGAAGTGGCTGGGTAACCCAGCAATGGAATCCAGCTGTGCGGGAAAGGTTTCAGAAGCTGATCACAGAACTGGCGAAGAAGTTTGACGGAAAGATCCAGGGAATTAATCTTCCGGAGACCTCCATCGATATAGAAATGAAAAAGGATAAAACAGGTTTCAGCTGTGACCGTTATTTTCAGGCTGAACTGGAAAATCTGAAATTGGCGAGAAGCGCTTTCCGTCAATCCCATGTTTTGCAGTATGTTAATTTCTTTCCCTGTGAATGGGAAAATGACCATCAATATATGTCCAGGCTGTTCGATTTTGCTTACCAAAATAATATAGGATTGGGCGGACCTGATATTGTTCCGGATAAAAAAGCACAGATGAAAAATTCTTATCCTTTTTTCAATCAATACAAAGGAAAGCTTTCTTTGGTAGCTATGGCAGTTCAGGAGCCGACCTTAACGTATACAAACCCGAAAACCCAAAAACCTTTTACCAAAGAAGAATTTACAGAATATGCTGAAAACTATTTGGGCGTAAAAATTATATTCTGGAGTGTGGAATCTCCCTGGCTGAGAGATTCCTGATTGTTCTGATGAAAAGCTGGGCCAATTCTCTGCCTATACTTTTAATATGCCTCTGAATCCTCTCGCAGCATAATAAGAATCTGCACCATTGTGATACATAAACACGGTATTGTACCGTCTGTCGCAGAAAACAGCCCCTCCAAGTTCACGGATTTGTGGCGGTGTTTTGATCCAGCTTGAAGTCTTTTGGTCAAATTTTCCCAATTCCTGAAGATGACGGTATTGTTCCTCTGTCAAAATCTCAATACCCATTTCTTTAGCGGTGTCTACGGCATTGCTTTCCGGTTTATTGGCTTTTCTGGCGTTCCAGGCCTGATAATCATAGCACAGGCTTCTGCGTTTTGGGCTTTCCGGGGAACAGTCTACGAAAGAATATTCATCTGTTTTTTTATTGTAATCTACAACGTCCGGTTCGCCTTCAGTAATTTCCATTTCGTATAAAGACCTGATTTTTTCGGGACTGGCTTCCAATTTTTGCTGGATGTTATCCCATTTCAGGTCTTTATGACGGTTCATATTTTTTTCAAAACGGGTTTTTAATGTTTTTAACAGCTCGTTGATGTGTTCCGGGGTTAGTTTCTTTTTCATGTCAAATTTTGTTTTGTAGTGTTGTTGGAAATCGCAAAGACACAAGTTTTGTTAATGAGGACTGTTGAAGGCGCAAAGATTTTATCTTCGATAAAATTTCTTTCTTTTTCATCTTAAGTATGATTACTCAATGATAGTGATTTTCCTTTCTGCAGGTCTGAAGTACCAGGAAATAATGACCAGTGCTAATAATAACACTGCCGGAAAAGTTCTGCCGGCTGTATCACCAACGATAAGATGGGAAATGACAGCGCCGGACATCACGAAGAAAAATCCTGCATAAGCCCATTCTTTTAAGAGCAGGCGTTTAGGAATTAAAATCGCAATAACACCAAGTATTTTCCATACCCCAATGATGGTCATCAGATAAGAAGGATAGCCGAGATTGGTAAAATTGGCCAGTTCATCTTTGTTTTTTATTAGCTGGACAATGGCCGTTGAAACCATTCCCAGAGCCATCCAGAGGGTGAATATCCAATAGATGATTTTTGTTCTTTTTGTTGAGGGTTGTGGTGTGTTCATGATCTGTTTTTTTATAGTTAGTCATTTAATCCTATTCCGTCCATGATTTGTGGGATGCATTTTTCAATGCGGGCTTCACGGGTTTTGGACTGTTTGGCAGAGGAGAAGTAGAGCAGGTAAGCTCTTTGCCTTCCGGGAGTTAATGCTTTGAAAGCTTCCTGTAATGCAGGATCTTGATCCAGCTTCTCCTGAAACTCTTCAGCCATTTCAAACTCTTTTGTTTTCTTCATTTCCACTTTAGCGCCTGATTCTTCTATTTCAACAGCTTCAAACATATACTGGCGAAGAATGTCTTCCAGATCATTAATTTGTTCCACATCGGTAAAGCGGATCTGTCTTGCAGCCTGCACATTTTCAGTCTGCTGAATCAGGATATGGTCCGGATCTTTCATCAAGGCACCTTTAAAGAAGAGCAGCGCACAATATTCCTTAAAACCGTGGATCAGGAAAATGTTTTTCCCTTCATAGGTATAGCAGGGGCAGCCCCATTTTAAATCTTCTACCAGTTCGGTGCTTAGGGCGATTGTTCTTAACTTTTCAAATTCTTCTTTCCACTGTGTGGCTTTTTCGAAGAAAAAATTCACTTTTGGATTCATTGTGTGGTATGTTTGAGGGTTTGAGGGTATTAGAGTGGGAGATTTTTGAGTTATTCAGGGTAGTAATATAAACCTCGGACCCCGTATCTCGTATCGTCTTTCATCTCTTCGTACATTATCTGCCTCGTGTAATCTGCTACCTGCTGCCTAATATCTCCTGCAAACGGTTATGCGCCATATTAATTCCCTGGGCAAACGGCATTTTCAGGTGCTGGTCTCTGAAATCTACAGATTTATAAATGGTTTGGATGGTAATTGTACTGGTGGTATCTGTTAATTTTTCAAATGTTAAAAACTCGATCTGAACGGGAAAAGGAGTGTTTTCCATCTGAAAAGTTCTTATAATTTTCTCATTCTGAACAAGGTCATGAATGGTTCCGTTCGCACTGAAAACCACATCGCCCTGAGGATTTAAGGTTTCAAAACGGTAACCTCCGTGCTGCTTGTTTTCGAATTTGGTTACTTTCGTTCCCATCCATTGCTCGAAAAGTTCAGCTTCTGTATATGCTTTGAAAAGCAGTTCTACAGGAAGGTCAAATTCTCTGGTGATGAAGATTTCCTGTTTTCCGTCTTCTGCGTGAATTTTTGTTTTAAGTTCCATATTTTAAGTTTGGTGTTTAAGTTTGAGGGTTTGAGGGTTCGGGTGCTGGATCCGGGTTTTTGTGTTTACGAGGTTCAGGGTAAAAAATTCGGGTATTTTAGATTTTAAATTGCAATTCATTTATCCAATCTATCTCGGAACTTTGCACCCCGTATCTCGCACCTCTCATTACACCTCTCTATTCTGATACGCTTTCATTACACTTTCCAGCTTGTTGAATTTCTCATCCCACATTTTGCGGAAAGGTTCTATAAAATCGGCTATTTCTTTCATTTTATTGGGATTAAGGTGATAGATAATTTCTCTGCCGTTTTGTTCAGATCTCAGCAGTTCGCATTCTGTAAGGATCTGGAGATGCTTTGAAACGGTAGGTCTTGCCGTATCAAAATTGGAAGCAATGGCTCCCGCCGTCATCGACTGTGCCGCCACCAACATCAATATAGACCGTCTCGTAGGATCTGCTATCGCCTGAAATACATCTCTTCTTAAATTCATCGTGTAGTTATTTGACTACAAATATATGTGTAGTTATTTAGCTACACAAGTTTTTTATTGAAAAATTTTGATTAAATAATTAAAACCTGCCTATTAAAAGAAAAATGGAGAACTTAAAATTCTCCATTCTATTTAAATAATGCTTGATTATATAGTTTCTGTAAAATAGTTTTATTTAATTTTTCTCAATCAACCTCTCCAATTTCTCAATCATTTCTTTCTGCTGCTGAAGCATACGCTCATAAAGCTCCACCATTTTATCAAGAGGATTGAAATTGAAATTAGGATAATAGTTATAACCATTCGATTGATCGTTGAAAGTATTAGAAATAATATTTACCGCTTGTTCTTCATCAAAATTTTCAATCGCTTCCGCAGGCACTTTCAAAATCTTCGCTACCTGTGCCAGAATATCAGAATCTACGGTTTCTTTTTGTTCCAGAAGGGAGATTTTCTTCTGGTTCCAGTCGTCACCCAGTTCAAAAGCTAAGGCTTCCTGTTTGATGCCCAGCATTTCGCGGAAACGCTTTATATTTCTACCCTGATGTATTTTTTTATTTTGCATATCTGTGTAACTCATAATAACAAATATAAAGCTTTAGAACAAAAAAATAATGCTCTGTTTTAAAATAAATACTATTCTAAAATATCCTTCTTTATGAATAAAATATCCTTTATCCGGATGGTTTATCTTTCTTATTATACCTTGATTTGTAAAAAAATAACAAAGATGAAAAGAAAAAGAAGAATGAACAGCAGCAAATATAATGAGCTGCACAGCCGTAACCTTACGGTTTTCCTCAAATCGTTTTCAAGGGCGTATGGTAAAATAGTATACTTCCCGGAAATAAGAATAGCAGGGAAGTGGGTAGAGCAATGTGGTTTTCAGGCGGGAGATAAAATATTGGTTACCGTAAGCAGAAACCAGATTATTTTAGAAAGGGAGATGAATTATGAGTGAGTGTATTTTTTCAAACCATTAAGGAGGCTTAAGCTTTTAAGAACTATTAGGGTTCAAGTAAATCTAAATGCAGATACGCTGAATGAATGTCTTTAGATATTCTCTTACTATTCTTAATTTCTAAATAACTTCTTAATGGTTTAAAAAATATTTTGCTTTTTGATGTAAGTTTTAGATCTGTGATGACTATTGTTTTATAAAGACGCCGATGTATTTTCCGCTGTATTCCACAACAGTAGTGGAGATATTCATTTTATTACAAAAATCCTGATACGCGGAATTGTCTCCGATATCGTCACTAATAAACACTCCGCCAGGTCTCAGTTTTTTATAGATCTGATGATAAGCCCACATTCTTCCGTAGTAGCTTTTATCAGAATCATAGTGGAAGACATCAAAAAAGGAAACCTCTTTGAAAATTTTAGGTAAAGATTCTCTGTCTGCAAAACGGAACAGCTTCCAATATTTTTTAAGGTTTTCCGGGACAACATATCCTACATACTGGTCGCCATCCTGGGCAAGATAAGGCATATCTGAACTGTACAATGTGCCGTTTCTTTTTTGAAGCGAAAGCAGTATTGCTAAAGAAGACCATCCATAGGCTACACCTGTTTCAAGAACGTTTTGTGCTTTGGTAAATTCACATGCATAATATATAAGCTCTAATGCACCGGGACCCCCCATTTTAATAGGGCATTCTTTTTCTTTTGAATCGGCTTTTTCCAGAATATCAGCATATATTTGTCTGAAACCGTCAGTATCCATAGAAAACAATCTGGACACGGCCTCTTTTTGAGAAACTGCTATTGATGCGGCCCAGGCATTGGTTTTTAATTTTCCTCTAAACGGACTTCTCCGGTTGAATGTATTCTTAATAATCTTTCTGCCCAGTTCAGGATAAAGAGCAGGTCTTTTAAGATAAGCTACAAATGTTTTAAGAACTGTTGACATTTCGTTATTATGTTAAATTGTTTAAGACAAATATAATTTTTTTTAATTCATATTGTATTGAGATAATATGAATTTTGAAATTAAATCTGTTTAAATTTTTTTAATAATACGATTTACGGTTATTATTTTTTCAACGCAAAGTTTTTATAGTTGAGATGCTTTATTTTAGGGAGCTAAGAATAGGCAAGCTTGCTTGCCTGATGGAACGGGAAGAATAGTTTCGGGCGCCCTTTGCGGCCGAAACACACCAAAAT